>JBMOOY010000071.1:0-4605 GCA_049324395.1 Pseudomonadota bacterium | reverse complement strand
TGCGTCGCACCTGCGCCTCGAACAACCCGTGCACCAGCGCCGGACCCGCGTACGCACGCGCCGTCGCGTTGAACCCCGTCAGCAACCGCTCGCGCTCCGGCGGCGACAACAGGCTCAACGAGGACACCGGGGCGCCCGGATCGCGCGCCATGCCTTCGAGCAACTCGCGCCAGTGCTCGAGGAATCTCAGGACCGTATCGCGTTCGAACAAGGCCGTGGCGTAGGACAGCGTGCCCACGATGCGATCGCCGGTTTCGCCGATCGACAACGCGAGATCGAACTGGGCGGTATCGTTCGGAACGCCCATCGGTTCGATCGACAGGCCGGGCAGGCCCGGCTGCGCGCCGGGAGCGTTCTGCCAGGACAGGATCGTCTGGAACAATGGACTGTGAGCGAGGCTGCGCGGGGGTTTGAGCGCCTCGACCACCTGCTCGAACGGAACGTCCGAATGTTGCTGCGCGCGCAGCGCGCGCTCGCCGATCAGGCGCAACAGCGCGGAAACGGTCGTTGCGGGTTCGAGATCGATCCGCAGGGCCAGCATGTTGACGAAGAAGCCGATCAGGCCCTCGAGCTCCTTCCTGGAGCGATTCGCGACGGGGCTGCCGACGAGCACGGAGCGCTGACCGGAGAGGCGGGACAGGAGCGCACCCCATCCTGCGAGCATCACGGTGAACAGCGAAACGCCATGGTCCCGGGCGAGGGATTTGAGCGCGGCACCGAGCCGTGCGTCGAAGCGGACATCCACGCTGCCGCCGCGATAGTCCTGTCGTCGCGGCCGCGGCCTGTCGCTCGGCAGTTCGATCGTCGTCGGCGCGCCGGCGAGCGTCTCGCGCCAGTATTCGAGCTGTCGTTGCGATGCGTCGCCTTCGAGTCTGCGCCGCTGCCATTCTGCGTGGTCCGCATACTGGATGCGGAGCGGCGGAAGCGGGTTCTCGCGCCCCTGGAGCCGTGCGTGGTACAGGATGCCGATCTCGCGCGTGAGGATGCCCATGGACCACGCGTCCGAGACGATGTGATGCATCGTGACCAGCAGCAGATGATCCTCCGCCGCAACGCGCACCAGTCTGGCGCGGATCAGCGGCCCCCGTTCGAGATCGAACGGCTCCCGCGCCTCCTCGTCGACGATCGCCAGCAGTCGCTCGGACGGATCCGCGAGCGCTTCGAGATCGTCGCGCCGCAACGCCATGCGCATCGGGTCGTGGATCGACTGGTAGGCCGTACCGTCCCGTTGCAGGAAGGTCGTACGCAGGGCCTCATGACGCGCCACGATGAGATCCAGCGCTTCGGCAAGGGCATCCGGCCGCAGCACGCCCCTGAGACGGAGTCCGCTATGGATGTGGTAGGCACGCCCGGCACCCTGGAGACCGCAGAGAAACCACAGCCGCTGCTGGGCGAGCGAGGCCCGCAGCGGCCGAGTGCGATCCGCAACCGGGATGGGCTCGGTCGGCCTGGTCACGACCACCGATTCGATCCTTTTTCGAACGGCACGCGGGTGCGCCGCCGGCCGAACGGCATGGAGAGGGACGATGCGGTCGCGCATGCCTCGAAGCGACGCGCAACCGATCGATGTCGTCCGCACATCGGTGCACGCGGATCCCGGTGGGCGCCGCGGCGACGTGCGGGCGGCGCTCTTCCCTGCCGCATGTTCGGACCTCGCGCCGGGCGCAGGCTGCGGCCGGCTAGCTCAGCAGCCGCAGATGGCCCTCGCCCTTCAAGGTGGCAAGATCGAGTCGGGCATTGCACTCGACGCGCGCGCCGTCGAGCACGAGCGTACCGCTCAGCGTGACTTCGCCCGAAGCGGCCGCGAAGTCCGCCTTGCTGGTGTCCGTCGCCGCGGGATCGATGCGGACGCCGAGTTCGGTGCCGCCCTTCGTCTCGGGAAACAGGATATGCACATAGCCGCGATCGATCGATTGGCGAAGGGCGCCGACGCTGGTTTCCGGGCGGGATACGAAACGCACCGGGTGCCGACCATCCGCCAGCCGCTGGTACAGCGGAGGGGATTCTTCCTCGATGCCGGCGACGGGCTCTGCGGCCGGCGGATTCCGCGCCAGTTCTTCCATGTGTTTCCGCAGACTGAGCGGACGCATGTCGGTCCAGACTTCGCCGATGTACTCCAGGCAAACGGCCTTGGTTCCCTGCTTGCCTACGTCCCGCCATCCTGCGGGGATGTCCCGGTTCACCGGCCAGATCGAGTATTGTTCTTCGTGGTTGACCACCACGCGATAGATCAGATCGTCATCGTTGTCTGACATGGCATCCCTCTCGTCGCTTCGTCGACACTACCTGTGATCGGACAGCATTCCTTTCGGATGCCGCCGGCGAATCGCCCGTTGCTTGCCGCTCAGTTTTAACAGATCGCCGGGCGCGCGATCAAGTCTCGTTCAGGCTTCCGTCCGGCCATCGGAAATCTGCGCCGGACGCACGATCCGGTGCGGAAACACCACCGCATCCAATTTGTTGCTCAGCATGCACTCGATCGCGTCTTCGGGGGTTTCCACGATCGGCTCCCCCTTGCCGTTGAAGGAGGTGTTGAGCACCAGCGGGACGCCGGTCAGCGCATGGAATGCGGAGATCAGCCGGTGGTAGGCCGGATTGTCGGATGCGTCGACGGTCTGGAACCGGGTGGTGCCGTCGACGTGGGTGATCGCGGGCACCGTATCCTTGCGTACCGGCGCGACCCGGAGCATGAACGGACTCTCCTCGATGCCGAACCACTCCATCGCGTGCTCGCGCAGGATCGACGGTGCGAACGGCCGGAACAGTTCGCGCTGTTTGATCGTGCGATTGAGGTGATCCTTCATTTCCGGGCGTCTCGGATCGGCCAGGATCGAGCGATTGCCGAGCGCGCGCGGACCGATCTCGCTGGCGCCCTGGAACCAGCCGACGACCCGACCGTCGGCGATCATCCGCGCGGCGGCCGCCTCGTGGTCGTCGCACGTCTCGACGGAGATCCGGTTCGCATAGCGCGCCAGCACCTCGGGAATCATGTCGTCGTAGGTCCGGCAGGAGTACATCGCCTCGCGGTTGCCCCGACGGATCCGGGGCTGTCCCATGAAGATATGCCAGGAGATCAGGGCGGCGCCGACCGGGGTACCGTCGTCGCCGCAAGCCGGATAGAGATAGAGGTCGCGGAAGCGCGAGCGTTCGAAGCAGCGCTGGTTGGCGACCGAATTGAGCGCGGTCCCGCCGGACAGGCAGAGATTCGGCGCGATGCCGTGGGCCTGACAGGTCTCGTGGAGTTCGTCGAACACCCGGGACAGCTCGCGCTCGAGCAGGACCTGCGCGTGGAAGGCCAAGGTCGCGTTGAGCGGCGAACCGTCGGCGGCCGGCACTTCGACGATGTCGTCGCGCGTCTGTTCGACCAGCAGGTCGTAGGCGTCCCGATAGTGCATCCCGAGCAGCGCATCGTAGTCGATGGCGCGATCGTCCTCGCCGTAAGGCGCCAATCCCATCAGCTTTCCCGCGCCGATCAGACCGGTGCCGAAGAGCGCGGCGGAAACGCGATCGTAGACGCGTGGCGCCACGAGATGGCGATAGGTCGGCACGGGGACCTGCCGCGTGCCGTCCATGAAGAACGCGTGCGCGCCGACCGGATCGCAGGCGAAGGACACCGCCGATTCGAACGGCGAATGGAAGTACGCCGCGGCGGAATGCATCGCATGGTGGCTGAAGTGATGCATCACCGCGCACGGCAGTTCGACGCCCATCAGGCGAATGCGGCTGTAGGTGCCGTCGATCCAGAAATCGGGCCATGTCTCCTTGAAATTGGTGCCGTGGAGCTGGACGACCTCGGGGGAATCCATGTTGTTGAGATTCAGCAGCAGCACCTGGTCGATCTCGCGCAGTTCAACCTGCGCCTGATCGAGCAGGTTCTCGATGTCGCAGGCGCGAACCCCGGGGTGTTTCTTCCGCCGCGACATGCGCTCCGTGCTGACGTAGCCGGCGATCCGACCGTCCTTGAGCAGCGCGGCGGCGCCGTCGTGATTGAAATTGATCGACAGGATGTTCATGACCATTCACCGCGAGCGCCATCCTCGGCGCGGAATTCTGGGCCCAGCGCTGCGGACAGATCGTTGCCGAGATCGCGCAGGGAGGGGTTCTGGAACAGGAATTCGAGCCCTGGACGATGGCCGAACATTTCTTCGATTTCGTTCGCGATGCGGATCATCGCGACCGAGTCGGCGCCGAGATCGAGCAATCGCGCATCGGCGTCGGGCACCGGCATCCCCAGGACGCCCTCCACGATCCGGGCGATCGCTTCGAGTCGGCCGTCGTCGGCGTTTTCGAGCGACGCGGCCGCATCGTTCCCGGCAGGATCGCACAAGGCCTCGCGGTCGACGCGATCGAAAGGGTCGAGCGGCAGCGCGTCGAACGCGTGAATGCTCGCCGGATTCAGGTGCGCGGGGAGATGTTCGGCCAGATGCGCCGCCAGCGTTCGGATCGGATCGACGCGATCGTCGTCGCCCTGCGAAGGAGCGAGGACGACGAAGGCGGCGAGCTGTCTGTCGCCCCGCGCCGTCCGCTGCGCCACCACCGCCGCCTGCGATACCCGCGGATGCTGCAACAACACCGCCTCGATCTCCCCGGGCTCGATCCGATGAC
>JBMOOY010000070.1:0-220037 GCA_049324395.1 Pseudomonadota bacterium | reverse complement strand
GCCACAACGGCCGCATCACCGAGCAGGAGCGCGAGGAGAAGGAGTGGTCGGGCACGTTCAAGGCCGCCTACCGCTTCAACGAGCGCGTCATGGCCTATTTCTCGGCCGCGCGCGGCTACAAGGCCGGCGGTTTCAACCTCGATCGCGTCCAGTCCAACACCGGTCTGTCCAGCGGTACGTCCGGCATCGTGCCGGTGAACGACACCTCGTTCCCGGCCGAGTTCGTCGACAGCTTCGAACTGGGCACCAAGACTACCTGGCTGGGCGGCAACCTGCTGCTCAACGCGACCCTGTTCCACCAGGAGTACTCGGACTTCCAGCTCAACAGCTTCCTCGGCACGAGCTTCGTCGTCCGTTCGATTCCGAAGGTGACCTCGCAGGGCCTCGACGCCGAACTGCTGTGGCAGACCGGCGGCTGGATGGTGCAGAGCGGCCTGACCTACGCCGACACCGAGTACGGCGACGATCCGCTGCCGGATGCCGATCTGGCCCTGTTGCCGGGCAGTCGTCCGAGCTTCGCGCCGAAGTGGTCGGCCACGGCGTCGGTCGGTTACGACTGGGATATCGGCAGTCTCAAGGCCGGCGCGCACATCGGCGCCAAGTACATGTCGGACTACAACACCGGCTCCGATCTCGATCCGCAGAAGCAGCAGGACGCCTACACCCTGGCCAATGCCCGCTTCACCATCGGTTCGCAGAACGACCGTTGGAGCCTGGAGCTGTGGTCGCAGAACCTGACCAATGCCGAGTACTACCAGGTCGCGATCGACACCCCGCTGCAGACCGGCTCGTGGAACGCCTTCCTCGGCGCTCCGCGTACCTACGGTCTGACGTTCCGACTGAAGTACTGAGTTCTCCACGTTCGCGTTTCCCGACGGCCCGCCTCGCGCGGGCCGTCGGCTTTTTGCGGCGGGCGCGACGGCGTGGGGCCGTCGGATCGGACAGGTTGCGGAGCCGCTCCCGCGGGCGCATGCTCCCCGACGGGGAATCATGCCGGCGCGTTCCCGCCCGGCGCATCACATCGGAATCGAGCGCCCGCGGACGTCGGATCGTCCGTGCGGCGCAGGCATTCGGGCAACGGACGTCCATCGCGCTCGTCGCCCGATACGGACGGAAGTCCGCATCGCGGACTCCGCAGACATGGGTCATGTTCTAGGAGAGAGTGCTATGTCCCTGCTGTCGAATTCGCATCCTTCCCGTGGCCGCGCGCATCGCGGGCAGGCCACGTCCAGCGGTCTCGCTGCCGTGTCCACCCTGACGATCGCGCTGTCGCTGGCGCTCGCCGGTTGCGGCTCCAAGACCGAAGAGCCCGCGCCGAAACCCGAAGTGGCCGCCGTGGCGGCGCCGGCGCCGTCGACCTGCCAGGCCAGCGAGAGCTGGATCAGCAGTCCGAATCCGCCTTCGGAAATCGCGTCGGCCGAGACCTTCTGCGATTTCTACCAGTTCTCGTGGCAATGGTTCCTCGCTCAGGTGTCGCCGTCGTCGACCTCGCCGGGCGAGCGCGTGTTCGAGACCAACCGGCTGCGCGATCCAGAGGGCGGCAGCGGCCAGTGCAGCAAGCCGAAACTCACCGGACGTGCGAGCGCGGCGAAACTGCTGTCCGTCCGCGACACCAAGCCGCAGGATTTCGAGGAGGAACAGGCCGACGGCAGCGCGCTGTACGACCAGAACGGCAACGTGCTGTATTACTCCGTCTGGTATTCGGACGCGGAGTGCAATTCCACCGGCAGCCAGTTCGCGGAAGGCACGATGGAGCTGAAAGTGGCCTGGAAGGTCCTGCCCAAGCCCGATCCTTCGTATTTCATGATGGAGGCCGAAGTGCCGATGGCCAGCGGCAACGATCAATTGGCGCCGACGAAGGTGACGCTCGGCCTGGTCGGCTTCCACATCGTCAACTGGACCAAGAATCATCCGGAGATGATCTGGGCCACGTTCGAGCACAAGACCAACGCGCCGCTCTGCGACGGTTCGAGCCCGATGCCGGCCTCCGGCTGGTCGCTGGCCAGCAACGACGCGGCGCAATGCCTGACCGCGAATCCCAATCCGAATCCGGGCCCGCCGAACGCCGCCTGCGCCTCGTTCAACTTCAATACCGCGACGGTCAGCGGCAATCCGCCGCCGCCGCCGACCGGCACGCCGAACAACATCTGCCGCCAGTACGCCTACGGCAACGCCCCGGGCGACATGACCGGCCAGAACGACAACAAGTCCAACCGCGAAGCGATCGTCCAGCTCAACGCGCAGCTGGTCGGGCCCGACGGCATGTTGAGCAAGCTGGGCGCGGACAACCCGATGTCGGTGTGGAAGAACTACGAACTGGTCGGCGCGCTGTGGACCAAGAACGGGCAGAGCAGCACCGATCAGGCGAATCAGCGCGGTTCGCTGTATCTCGCGAACATGACGATGGAGAGCTTCTTCGAGTCCAACACCCAGAACTGTTTCACCTGCCACAACTTCGACGTGAACGACCAGCCCGACGTCAGCCACATCTGCGGCGATCTGTTCTCTTCGCAGAACGGCAAATGCGTATTGCCGGCGGCGACGACCGCTGCACAGGCGCCCGCCAAGCCGTGATCCGGCCGCGGTTGCGCGTTCCACCGACGGCCCGCCGCGCGCGGGCCGTCGGCTTTGCCGGGGCCGATGGCCGGACCCGGTGCCGTATCATGCCGACAGGGCGGCAGGCGCCGCTTCCATGGATCCGTATCGCATGACGATTCCCTCCGACGCCGAATTGCGGGCGCTCGCCGAGATCCTCGGGCAGCGCTTCCGCAGCGCCCGCCACACTCTCGTCACCGCCGAGAGCTGCACCGGCGGCTGGATCGCCAAGACCGTCACCGACATCGCGGGCTCGTCGGACTGGTTCGACTGCGGCATGGTCGCCTACAGCTACGAGGCCAAACAGGCCATGCTCGGCGTGCGACCCGAAACGCTCGAACACCATGGCGCGGTCAGTCGCGACACCGTCGTCGAGATGGTCTCCGGCGCCCTGATCCACGCCGGCGCGAGCATCGCCGTGGCGGTCACCGGCATCGCGGGCCCCGGCGGCGGTGCGCCCGACAAACCCGTCGGCACGGTCTGGATCGGCTGGAAACGCCGCGGCGGCTACGCCCATGCCCAGTTGTTCCATTTCGACGGCGACCGCGATGCGGTGCGCCGCCAGACCGTCGCCGCGGCGCTGCGCGGCCTCGAGACGCTGATCGGCACCGTCTGAGGCGCTCATCCTCTCCGAGGGCGGGCGGCGGCGGGACAGGAGCGGTGAGCGTTGACGCCATGGGTCGTTAGTAGTAATACTACTAACCATGGACCTGACCGATACCCAGCAAGCCATCCTCGCCCTGATCGCCGAGCGCATCGCCGCCGATGGGGTGCCCCCCTCGCAGACCGAAATCGCCCACGCGATGGGGTTCAAGGGCGTCCGCGCCGCCCAGTACCACCTCGATGCCCTGGAGCAGGCCGGCGTCATCCGCCGCGTGCCGGGGCAGGCGCGAGGGATCCGCCTGGTGCAGGAAGCCGCCAACGATGCCCTCGATCAGGCGCCCACGGTCGCGCTGCCCGACGACGCCCTGCGCCTGCCGGTGCTGGGACGGGTCGCCGCCGGCCTGCCGATCGGCGCCGACCTGCGTTCGGACGACGGCAGCTCCCACGATTACGTCCTGCTCGACCGGGCCCTGTTCTCGCCGGCGCCGAATTACCTCCTGAAGGTGAAGGGCGATTCGATGATCGACGAGGGCATCTTCGAAGGCGATCTGATCGGCGTCTATCGCACCAGCGAAGCCCGCTCCGGCCAGATCGTCGTCGCCCGCATCGACGACGAGATCACGGTGAAGCTGCTGAAGATCGGCAAGGACCGTATCCGCCTGCTGCCGCGCAATCCCAGCCATGCTCCGATCGACGTCCTGCCCGATCAGGATTTCAGCATCGAAGGCCTGTACTGCGGCCTCGTCCGGCCGAATCGCTGATGCGCCCGTCTTCCACGATGCGGCGAATTCCTACATCCGGCCGTGCGGTTTCCCGATCCCTCGCAGCGCTTCGCGCGAATAGATTTCAGGGCGTCGCAGGTTTTGCGACGGAGCGTCCGTAACCTGCGCCCACTCCAGACACACACTTTCACTGACGAGGATTCCACGATGGACGAGAACAAGAAGCGCGCCCTTTCCGCCGCCCTGAGCCAGATCGACAAGCAGTTCGGCAAGGGCTCCGTCATGCGCATGGGCGATCGCCCGGTCGAGGTGGTCGAAGCCATCGGCACCGGTTCGCTGATGCTCGACATCGCGCTGGGCATCGGCGGCCTTCCCAAGGGGCGTGTCGTCGAAATCTACGGCCCGGAATCCTCCGGCAAGACCACGCTCACCCTGCAGGCCATCGCCGAATGCCAGAAGGCCGGCGGCACCGCCGCCTTCATCGACGCCGAGCACGCGCTCGACCCGATCTACGCGCAGAAGCTCGGCGTCAACATCGACGAACTGCTGCTGTCGCAGCCCGACACCGGTGAACAGGCGCTGGAAATCGCCGATATGCTGGTCCGCTCGAACGCGGTCGACGTGGTCGTGATCGACTCGGTCGCCGCGCTCACGCCGAAGGCCGAAATCGAAGGCGAAATGGGCGACCAGCTTCCGGGCCTGCAGGCGCGCCTGATGAGCCAGGCCCTGCGTAAGCTCACCGGCAACATCAAGCGCAGCAACTGCCTGGTCATCTTCATCAATCAGCTGCGCATGAAGATCGGCGTGATGATGCCCGGCCAGAGCCCGGAAACCACCACCGGCGGCAACGCGCTGAAGTTCTACGCCTCGGTGCGCCTGGACATCCGTCGCATCGGCAGCATCAAGAAGGGCGATGAGATCATCGGCAACCAGACCAAGATCAAGGTCGTCAAGAACAAGCTCGCACCCCCGTTCAAGCAGGTCGTCACCGAAATTCTCTACGGCGAAGGCATCAGCCGCGAAGGCGAGCTGATCGACATGGGCGTCGACGCCAAGCTGGTCGAGAAGTCGGGCGCCTGGTACGGCTACGACGGAGAACGCATCGGCCAGGGCAAGGAAAACGCCCGCCAGTACCTCAAGGAGAACCCGGCCGTCGCCGCCAAGCTCGAAGCGGCGCTGCGTGCCCGCTTCGTGGCCGAGGACGCCCCGCGCGGCGAAGACGACGATGCCGATCTTGAAGATTGATCTCGAAGAGTGATGTCGACGACCGATCGCATCGTCCCATCGCGACACGATTGATGCAGACGGGGCGGGCCCGAAAACCTCGTCAGTGGACGGCCCGCCCCCGAAGCACCCTCCGCCGCTCTTGTCCGGGCCGGAGGCCAACCCCCAACGATGCGTCATGGACGGCGCATCGGCGGTGCGGGGCCCCAAACCCGCATCGCACCCGCGGCGCCGCTCGCCGGCAGCGCCGCATGCCGGAAAGCCCCAGGGATGGGGGTTTCCGGTTTTTTTGCGTATAAAGCCGATCAGTCCCGCATCCAGCCGACGGAAGGTGCCTATGCTCCAACTCCGCCCCAACTGCGAGTGCTGCGACCGGGATCTGCCGCCGGACGCCACCGAGGCCGTGATCTGCAGCTTCGAATGCACGTTTTGCGCGACCTGCGCCGAGACCGTCCTGTACGGCAGATGCCCGAACTGCGGCGGAGAGTTCGTGGCGAGGCCCATTCGTCCGGCGCACCTGTTGTCGAAGTATCCCGCCTCGAACACGCGGGTGGTCAAGGCAGGTGGCTGTGCGGTCGCTGCCTGACGCTGCTGCTTGCGATCGCGCCGGGGCGTACGACGGGCACTCCGACGCCATCGACATGGCCCCCCGTTCGCGACGCGATCTTCTGCGCGTCGCCGGCGCGCTCGTCCCTGCGGCGGCAATGCCTGGATGCGCCACCTCCATCACGACTTCCGGAGCGTTCCCCATGCACGGTTTGATCGGAAAAATGAAGGCTGCTGCGGGCCAGCGCGAAGCGTTGATCGCGATTCTGCTCGAAAGCGTCTCCGGCATGCCGGGCTGCCTCAGCTACGTGGTGGCCCGCGACCCCGCCGACCCCGATGGCGTCTGGATCACCGAAGTCTGGGACAGCGAAACGAGCCACAAGGCGTCGCTGTCGTTGCCGCAGGTGAAGGATGCGATCGCGAAGGCGCGACCCATCATCGCGGGTTTCGAGAGCCACATCGTCACCCAGCCGGTCGGCGGGCACGGCCTGACCCGCGCCTGAGACGCGCAGGCTGTCGATGCGGCGCGCGGTGATCGGCGTTCAATCGCCGTCGACCGCGCGCCGGCCCAATGCCGGATCGTCGGTGAAGAAGGCGTCGATGCCGAGCGCGAGGTGATCGCGGATCAGCGCGATCGCCCCGGCATCGTGGCGCGCGGCCGGCCCGGAGTCGTCCGCGTAATCGCCGAGGAAATGATTTTCCGGTCGGAAGGTGTAGACGACGACCTGCACCCCTGCGGCATGCGCGTCCTGGATCAGGCGGCTGCGGCCCGCCGTTGCGTCGAGATCGCGGTAGGCCGGGCCGATGGCGTCGGCATAGGTCGCGATCTCGCGCAGTCCCTCCGCCCGCATCATGTCGCCGTAGCGGATGGCGCGTCCGGCGACGACCGCGTCGTAGGGACGTTCGTCCGGGGCGCCCAGCAGTTGCAGCAGCCGGAGGTTGGAATCGCGACCGATCCGGGCCCGCAGCACGCGCAGGTTCGCGATCTCGAACGACTGGATCAGGACCGGCGCCGTGCGCGTATGCGGATGCGCGCGCAGGCTCGCGAGGAGACGTTCCTCCATCGCCAGACCGAGATCCGCGAAATACGTCGGATGCTTGATTTCCGGGGCGAGACCGATCGGGCGTCCGCGCAGCGTCGACGCTTCCGCGGCGAGCGCGACGACCTCGTCGAACGTCGGAATCGCGTAAAGACCGTCGTAGGCGGTCGAGCGCAGCTGCGGCAGGCGTTCCCGGGCGCGCAACGTCTTCAGCTCGGCGAGCGTGAAATCCTCGCTGAACCAGCCCTCGACACGTTCCCCATCCACAAGCTTCGTCGTCCTGCGCGCGGCGAACTCCGGCCGCGACGCCACGTCGGTCGTTCCGGAGATCTCGTTCTCGTGCCGCGCCACCAGGACCCCATCGCGCGTGCTGACCAGATCCGGCTCGATCAGATCGGCGCCGTCCTCGATCGCCTTCCGATAGGCTTCCAGCGTGTGCTCCGGACGGAGCGCGCTGGCGCCGCGATGACCGATGACGAGGGCCGGGGTCGAGGACATCGAAACGCGCTCGTGCGGGGTGGGGGATCCCGCGCATCCTGACATGGCGACGAGCAGCACGAGCGCGAGGAAGGTCGATTTCGACATGCGAGTGGTCGGTCGGGGGACGGCCGATCTTGCCGCAGGCGCATGTCGCTGTCGTGTCGGTGCCGGCCCGGCTACCATCGGGCCATTCTCCGATGAAGCGGAAAACCGCCGATGTCCTACGTTCGCTGCCTGCGCGGTGTCGCCTCCGGCCGTGAATATCCGGCCGACATGCCGATGAATCTCGATCCGGTCGATGGCCGTCCGGTCGAAATGGTGCTCAATCTCGAACGTCTCGCTGTCGAGAAGCCCGATGCGGCCTGGTACGACCCGAGACGACGGGATCTGTGGCGCTTCGGCGCGCTGATGGCGCTCGACATCGCCGATCCGGACGATGCGCGCCACATCGTCGCGCTCGGTGAAGGGCACACGCCGCTGCTCGACTATCTCGATCATCCGGTCGCATCGGCGGCCGGCGTCGCGTTGAGGATCAAGGAGGAGGGGGCGGCGCATCCCGGCTGGGGGGCGAATCCGACCCGCAGTTTCAAGGACCGCGGCATGGCGATGGTGGTCGCACAGGCGCGCCGGCTGGGCTTGTCGAAGCTCGCGGTGCCCACGCAGGGCAACGCCTGCGATTCGCTGACGCACTATGCCCTGGCCGGTGGGTTATCGGTGGTCGTGGCGATACCCGACGACACGCCGATGCCGATCCTCGGCAATGTCGCGGCTGCGGCTCTGCGCCATCCGGATCGGGTAAAGCTCGAACTGGTCGGTCCGACCATCCGCGAGGCGGGCGCCTTCCTCAAGCAGCGCTACATTCCCCAAGGCTACTTTTCGGTCGCCACGTTCCAGGAACCGGGCTGGCGGATCGAAGGCAAGAAATCGCTCGGTCTGGAACTGGCCGAACCCGCGCCCGGCGAAACGCGCTGGTCGCTGCCGGATGCCGTGATCTATCCCACCGGCGGCGGCACCGGCGTGCTCGGCATGTGGAAGGGCTGGGACGAACTGCAGGCGCTGGGGCTGATCGACGACCGCCGTCCGCGCATGCTCTGCGTGCAAAGCGAAGTCACGCCGCCGCTGGTACGCGCCTTTGAGTCGGGGGCCGACGACACCACCGCGGTCGAGGCCGGCAGCACGCTCAGTGTCGGCCTGAACGTGCCCGGCGGGGTGGGGCATTTCAAGGTGCTGGAGATCATCCGACGCAGCGGTGGCGCCGCGGTCGCGGTGAGCGAAGCCGACACCGCCGCCGAACTCCAGCGCGTCTGGCGCGACAAACGCTGGTGGATCTCGCCCGAAGGCGCCGCCTGCCTCGCCGCGATCCCGCAGTTGCTTGACCGCGGCCTGCTCAAACGTGGAGAGCGCGTGGTGGCGGTGAATACGGGGTCGCTTGAGAAGTATCTGCCGGCGGTGCAGCATGTGTTGTGATGTTCAGCGTGATGTTACTTGTTGAATCCTGTTGGGCGAGTCATTGTGCTTGTAACTCATTGATAATAGAAATAGATTGTTTGAGTAAATTTTCCCCGTTTGCGATTTCGTCGATGAATTTTTGCAAAGCTGCAACAAGCCTTCGCTTGCCGTAGTTTAATTCTTTAGTCAGACGAGGGAGTTCTGCAGTAACGTCTCGATACTCCTCAATTGAGGATCGAGCTTTTATCAGATTTTCAAGCAGGAGAACGGCTTGTTTTCTGGCGGGTTCAATCTTGTCTGGATAAAGTTCTGCAGTGACGGTTATCACTTTGACAAGAGATCTCATGCTGCCTTCCATGGATAAATGGAACTGCGGGATTTCGGTATCCACAAGGTCAGAGTGCTTTGTCATTTCTTCTGCTGCTCTTGCGATTGTGTTGCGAAAATTTCCATGCGAAATAACAGTATCGCTCCGCCGATAGGAAGAAATTTCACTTGTGATTGCTGTAATTTTTTCTGCGAGCTCGACTTGAGCTGCTGTTATTTTTTCTACAATTTCAGAAATGTTCTCAGAGTGCGCCGAAAATTCCTCGATGGAATCGAGGTATCCATAGTCTTGAGATTCTTCGTAATCGTCGTTCTTTGAGGGGATTGTCGGTTGCTCGGATGAATTGGTGTAGGCAAGGTTGTTGATTGATTCTGTGGCGGTTTTCGGTTTTCTGTTTTGAAGATACCGTGTTACATGTAGTTGGACGAGTTTCTCGAAATCATCCGTATCAGAAAAGTCCCAGGTGAGTAGGCCGATAGATCTTAGTTTTTCCTTGAATTGGATGACTTTTGATATTTGATCGGCATTAATCTTGCTGGGCGGTATGGGGGTGTCCTTAAAGTAAAAGAGTATGTTGATACTGCTCGTGTCGAGCTTATATCTTTCCAGTGCTCTAAAAAACTCTTCTTCAGTTCCGGACCCGGATCTATCCGTGGGAGTTCCGAACCGTGACCACATTATTCCGACAAATAAATCATAGTCTTGCGGAATCTGGTTGTTGATCACATCTTGAGCGTCGAGCCCAATTCCTGGATATGCATCATCTTCCCATCGGATGAGTTCGAGTCGCACGCCTTGGTGCCGGCCCCAAGTGGTATTCCAACGCGAAACAAATTCGGCCAGACGATTTCTCTCTTCGGCGACATCTCCGGGAGATGCCAAGAAAATACTGAAGACTTCTTCTGTTCTGGCCATCAGTGTGTCTCACTTGTTCATGAGTGATGCATTATGTAGTTGTCCGTCGGAACGATCTAACCTGCGAAATGTTGCAGGTTGGTCGATCTGCAATGAGGAAGCATTGTTGCCTTGACTTTGGGGGTCAAGATGAAAAGGAATTTAGAGACTGAAATAACGGGGCATGGTTTATTGAGTCGATTTGGAACATATTCATTGCCGGCCTGCGTTAACGCAGTAGCTACACTGAGTAAAACGCCCGATACCATTCCACGAAATTCCTCACGCCGACTTCGATCGGCGTCGACGGCGAGTAGCCGGTATCGCGGGTGAGGGCGGAGACATCGGCGTAGGTGTCGGGCACATCGCCCGGTTGCAGCGGCAGCAGGCGCTTTTCCGCCTTGCGGTCGAGGCAGTCCTCCAGCACTTCGATGTAGCGCAGCAACTCCACCGGCTGATTGTTGCCGATGTTGTAGACGCGGTACGGGGCGGAGGACGTGGCGGGCGTGGGATGCAGCGGGTCGTGGGTCGGATCCGGACCCGGGACGCGATCGAGGGTGCGGATCACGCCTTCGACGATGTCGTCGATATAGGTGAAGTCGCGGGTGTGCTTGCCGTGGTTGAACACGTCGATGGGCTCGCCGGCGAGGATCTTCCGGGTGAACAGGAACAGCGCCATGTCCGGTCGGCCCCAGGGGCCGTAGACCGTGAAGAAGCGCAGGCCGGTGGTCGGCAGGCCGAACAGGTGGCTGTAGGTGTGCGCCATCAGTTCGTTGGATTTCTTGCTGGCGGCGTACAGGCTGACCGGATGGTCCACGCTGTCCTCGACCGCGAACGGCAGCTTGCGGTTGGCGCCGTAGACCGAACTCGACGAGGCATAGACCAGATGCTCGACGCCGCGATGGCGGCAGGCTTCGAGGATGTGCAGGAAGCCGACGATGTTGCTGTCGATGTAGGCGCGCGGGTTCTCGAGCGAATAGCGCACGCCGGCCTGTGCGGCGAGATTGACGACGCGCTGCGGCTTGAAGGCGTCGAACGCGGCCTCCAGCGTTTCGCGGTCCTCCAGCGAGCCCTTCACGAACGAGAAACCCGGCAACGGCGTGAGCCGGGCGAGGCGCGCGTCCTTCAGCGTCGGGTCGTAATAGTCGTTGAGATTGTCGTAGCCCAGGACCTCGTCGCCGCGGGCGATGAGTCGCTCGGTGAGCCTGGAGCCGATGAAACCGGCGGCGCCGGTGACGAGGATGCGCATGGGGAACGTCCGAGCGGTGCGAGTACCGCAATTTTAGGCGTGAATGCGTTCGATGGGGACAACGGTCGCCCTCACGTTCGAGGTCTGCCTTGAACGCAGGCGAACGTCATTCCCGCCTGCGCGGGGATGACGATGGGTTCGGGGAGCGGTGAGGCGCTTAGAGCCTGCCGTCCACCCGGTCCCGCGGCAGCACGCCCTTCACATCGAACACCACTGCGTCGGGTTTGCCGAAGCGGCGGATGCCCTCGACGCCGAGTTCGGCGAATTCGCGATGGGCGACGGCGAGGATCACCGCGTCGTAGGCGCCGGCGTCCGGGGCGTCGGTCATGCGCAGACCATATTCCTCGTGCGCGAGCGGGGCATCGACCCAGGGGTCGTGGACGTCGACCTGCACGTTGTAGCGACGCAGCTCGTCGAGGATGTCGACCACGCGGGTGTTGCGCAGGTCGGGGCAGTTCTCCTTGAACGCCAGGCCGAGGACCAGCACCTTCGCGTTCGCGGTCGGCAGGCCGCGCTGGGCCATGGCCTTGATCGTGCACTGGGCGACGTGCTGGCCCATGCCGTCGTTGATCCGGCGCCCGGCGAGGATCACGTCGGGGTGGTAGCCGATCTGCTGCGCCTTGTGGGTCAGATAGTACGGGTCCACGCCGATGCAGTGGCCGCCGACCAGGCCGGGCTTGAACGGCAGGAAGTTCCACTTGGTGCCCGAGGCGGCCAGGACTTCGTGGGTGTCGATGCCGAGACGATGGAAGATCAGGGCCAGTTCGTTGATCAGCGCGATGTTGACGTCGCGCTGGATGTTCTCGATGACCTTGGCGGCTTCGGCCACGCGGAGGCTGCTGGCCTTGTGGGTACCGGCGGTGATGATGCTGGCGTACAGCGCGTCGACGAAATCGGCGACTTCGGGCGTGGAACCAGAAGTCACTTTCATGATCGTTTCGAGCCGGTGCTGGTGATCGCCGGGGTTGATGCGCTCGGGGCTGTAACCGGCGAAGAAATCGACGTTGAATTTCAGGCCCGATTCGCGCTCGACGATCGGCACGCAGGCCTCTTCGGTGGCGCCGGGATAGACCGTCGATTCGTAGATCGCGATGCCGCCCCTGCGGATCGCGCGGCCGACGGTGCGGCTGGCCGACTCCAACGGACGCAGGTCGGGCCGCTTGTACGCGTCGATCGGCGTCGGCACGGTGACGATGAAGACGTTGCAGCCCTCGAGCTCCTGCGCGTCGCAGCTGAAGGTCAACCCGGTGGCGGCGCGCAGATCGTCCTCGCTGGTTTCGAGGGTGCGATCATGGAAACGACGCAGTTCGTCCACGCGTCCTGCGTCGATGTCGAAACCGACGACCGGATAGCGCTTGCCGAACGAGGCGGCCAGCGGCAGGCCGACATAGCCCAGTCCGATGATGGCGATACGGACGTTGTCGAGACTGAAGTCCTGTCGGGCGGTGGGTGCGGCCTGCATCGTGCGGTGGTCCGGAGTTCGTGAAAGGGGAAATTCTACCAGTCGCGCACGTCCCGACCGGCCGGCAGGGGCCGGAGAGGTCGGGAAGGAGGGATGCGGTAGCATGGCGTCCGGGCCATGGACATGGCCTGCGGACAGCGATCCCCCCGATCGGCGTCGGCAGAATCCACGCGGAAACCGCGCGGTTCCGGCCAGATCGGGGCAAGCGGAGCAGGGCAAGCGGAGCGGGGCGGCATGGGGTGGAGCGGCATGGGGTGCAGCGAGGGCGGACGCCCACGCCGGAATCCCGCGTCGAACGCTCGTCGGCCTGCGCGGATTGCCGCGATGCGCGGGATTCCCCGTTTCCACGTCCGATGTCTTCCCTCCACGAATCCCGAGGTTCCATGCGCGTTCTCGTCTGCGGCGGTGCCGGTTACATCGGAAGTCATGCCTGCGTCGTGCTGGCCGAACGCGGCCACGACCCGGTCGTGGTCGACAATTTCTGCAACAGTTCGCCGGTGGTGCTGGAGCGCCTGGCCGGCTTGATCGGACGCCCGCTCGAACATCACCGCATCGACGTGCGCGATACCGACGCGATGACCGCATTGCTGGCCGCGGGTCGCTTCGAGGCCGTCGTCCATTTCGCCGCGTTGAAGGCCGTGGGCGAGTCCTGCGAGAAGCCGCTCGAGTATTTCGACAACAACATCGCCGGGACGATCTCGCTGCTGCGGGCGATGCGCGCGGCGGACGTGCGGCGACTGGTGTTCAGCTCCTCGGCCACGGTCTACGGCGAACCGGAACGCGTGCCGATCGACGAGGACGCGGCGCTGTCGGCCACCAATCCCTATGGCCGGACCAAGCTGGTGATGGAGGAGCTGATCGGCGACGTCTGCGCCGCCGATCCTGCGTTGCAGGCGATCAGCCTGCGCTATTTCAATCCGGTCGGGGCGCATCCCTCCGGCCGCATCGGCGAATCCCCGAACGGCGTCCCCAACAACCTGATGCCCTACGTCTGCCAGGTCGCGGTCGGGAAGCGGGATTGTCTGCAGGTCTTCGGCGGCGACTGGCCGACGGTCGACGGCACCGGCGTGCGCGACTACATCCACGTGATGGACCTCGCCCGTGCGCACGCCCACGCGCTGGAACGCCTCGACGGCGTGCGCGGCCACGTCGTCCTCAATCTCGGCGTCGGTCGCGGCATCAGCGTGCTGCAACTGGTGCGCGCGTTCGAGTCGGCGAGCGGACGCGAGGTGCCTTACCGGATCGTCGGTCGTCGTGCGGGCGACGTGGCCGAGGTCTATGCCGATCCCGCGCGCGCCGAACGTCTGCTCGGCTGGCGTGCGGAGCTCGATGTCGATGCGATGTGCCGCGACGCCTGGCGTTGGCAGTCGACCAACCCGGACGGCTACGTGGCCGGCTGAAGCGCCGGTCGCGGCGGCTCAGGACAGCTGGGCGGCGCCGAAGTGATCCAGGACCAGGACCTCGCTGCGGCCCGGCCGGCAGCCGAGGCGCAGCGCGCGATGGACGTATTCCGCCGCGGCGCGCGAGGCATCCAGCAGCGGCGTGCCGAGCGCGAGCTGTGCGGCGATCGCGGCGGCGAGCGTGCAGCCCGTGCCGTGCGCGTTCACGTCGAGGCGCGGATGACGGATCTCGCGATGCAGACGGCCGCCAGTGTCGCGACGCTGCGCGAACAGATCCACGACCTCGTCGCCGCCGGCGAGGTGTCCGCCCTTGAGCAGCACCGCGCCGGGACCGAGGTCCAGCAGGTCGTCGCAGGCCGCGCGCATCGCATCGAGATCCGGAATCGAACGGCCGAGCAACGTTTCGGCCTCCGGCAGGTTGGGCGTGAGGACGGTCGCCATCGGCAGCAGTCGACGACGGAGGGCGTCCACGGCGTCGTCGGCGAGCAGTCTGGCGCCCGAGGTCGCGATCATCACCGGATCGAGGACGATGTGCGGCGGGAAATGCCGCTCCATCGCCTCGACCACGGCTTCGATCACTTCTGCGTTCGCGAGCATGCCGATCTTGACCGAGGCGACCTCGAAATCGTCGAACGAAGCTGCGATCTGCGCCTGCAGGAAGGCGGTCGACGGCACTTCCACCGCGGTGACGCCCCGCGTGTGCTGCGCGGTCAGCGCCGCGATGGCGCTGAGCCCGTGCACGCGATGCGCGGCGAAGGTCTTGAGGTCGGCCTGGATGCCTGCGCCGCCGCCGGAATCCGAGCCGGCGACGGTGAGGGCGGAGACCGGGCGGGATGCGTTCGCGAGCAGGGAAAGGGATGCGGTCATGCGCAGATTCTGACCGAAGCGGCGATCCGGTCAAGATCGTCGGATTCGCGATAGATATCGTGCGGGCAGCCTCCGACTTCCGATAGCGACCACCAATCGGCGCGTGCCGCGAGGACGCTCACGACGCGAGATCGCGCGTGGCGGTGCCCGCGATCAATGCTTCGGCCAGTCGCAGCGCGGAATCGAAGTCCGGAACGATGTGCAGCGCTTCCTCGTGCGGCTGCAGGCGCATCTGCGCGAGTACGCGACGCGGTTGCGACTGCAGGCCGGAAACGACCAGGACGATCCCGCGTCGCCGGCAGCGCTCGAGCAGCGTTTTCAGCGCATGCACGCCGCTGGCGTCGATGACCGGTACCAGCCGCATGCGCAGGATGAAGACTTTCGGCGCGACCCTGAACTGATCGAGCAGATCGTCGAGCCGATTCGCCGCGCCGAAGAACAGCGGTCCGCTGATCTGGAACGCTTCGACGCCCGCAGGCAGGCGCGCGCGCTGGGTCGGATCGGCGCCGCCTTCGTCGTCGCCCTCCGGCATGCGCAGGCCGGACTGGATCTCGACGGCTTCGGCCATGCGGAACATGAATACGAACGCGGCGACGACGACGCCGACCTCGATCGCGATCGTCAGGTCGAAGAATACGGTCAGGAAGAAAGTGAGCAGCAGCACCAGCCGATCGCCTTTCGGCGCCGACAGCGTGTGCCGGAACGCCTCGACTTCGCTGATGTTCCAGGCCACGACGAGCAGGATCGCCGCCAGCCCGGCCAGCGGCACGTAGCGCATCAGCGGCGCGAGCAGCAGCATGAACAGCAGCAGGAAGCCCGCATGCACCATGCCGGCCACCGGCGTGCGCGCGCCGGCGCGGATGTTGG
Organism: Pseudomonadota bacterium; assembly: GCA_049324395.1. GTDB lineage: Bacteria > Pseudomonadota > Gammaproteobacteria > Xanthomonadales > Xanthomonadaceae > Lysobacter_I. Next base: position 204,311 of record JBMOOY010000070.1, on the reverse strand, counting down.
TGGCGGTGCGCGCGATCGCGCCGGTGGCGGGCAGCCCGCCGAACAGCGCCGAGGCGGAGTTCGCCACGCCCTGCGCGACCAGTTCCATGTTCGAGCGATGCCGGCCGCCGGTCATGCCGTCGGCGACCACCGCGGACAGCAGCGATTCGACGCCGGCGAGGAACGCGATGGTGAAGGCGCCCGGCAGCAGCTCGCGGGTGCGTTCGAAGGGGATGTGCGGGATATCGAAGCTCGGCAACGCCGACGGCAATCCGCCGAAACGACTGCCGATGGTGTCCGCCGGCATGCCGAACGCGGTGCATGCCGCGGTGCACAGCAGCAGCGCGATCAGGAATCCGGGCCAGGTCGGGCGCCAGCGCCGCAGGGCCAGGATCGCGAACAGTCCGAGCGCGGTCAGTGCGATCGCCGCCGGTTGCGCGGTGGCGATGTGTTCCGCGTAGGCGGCCAGGCGCGGCAGGAATTCCGCCGGCACCTGCTCGATCCGCAGCCCCAGCGCGTCCTTGATCTGGCTGGAGAAGATGCCGACCGCGATCCCGGCGGTGAAGCCGGTGATGACCGGCTGCGGCATGTACTTCATCAGCGTGCCCAGGCGCATCAGGCCGGCGGCGATCAGCATGAGGCCGGCGAGCAGCGTGCAGAGGATCAGTCCGCCGTAGCCGAACTGCTGGATGATCGAGAACACCACCGGAATGAAGGCCGCGGTCGGCCCGCCGATCTGCACCCGCGAACCGCCGAGGGCGGAGATCAGGAAGCCGGCGACGATCGCGGTGTGGAGGCCTTTTTCCGGCGCGGCGCCGCTGGCGATCGCCAGCGCCATCGCCAGCGGCAGCGCGACGATGGCCACGGTGAGACCGGCGATGGCATCGGCGCGCAGTTCGCGCGCTCCGTAGCCTTCGCGCAGCACGACGACGCTCTTGGGAACGAACTCGCGCAGCAGGCCGCGCGCGCCTCCGGCCTTCATCGCCCGCTCTCCTTCAGGCGGACGCCGCGGCCGCGCGCCTGGCTCGGCTGGTCGTCGCCGATGAGTTCCACGCCTGCGGTCTCGAAGGCGGCGACGATCTTGGTGAGGGTGCCGACCACGCCGCGGACATGGCCGACGCTGGCTTCCATCCGCTGGATGGTGGGCAGCGAAACGCCCGACAGTTCCGCGAGTTGGCGCTGGTCGATGCCGAGCAGGGCGCGTGCGGCGCGCATCTGGGCTGCAGTGATCATGCAGGGACTCCCGGACAGGAGCCCTCATTATCCATGCATCAAGCGTACAAGATCAAATCAAAAACATTACAAATGATGTTTCAAACATCAAAATCAGCGCATTGGCCCCAGATCCGCCGGCAGCAGCGAGAAGACCATCGCATCGTGCGCCGCCTCGCGGACGACGAGGGCATCGCGCGCCACGCCCTCGCAGACCGCGTCGAGCTTGGCCGCCACCCGCAGGCTCGCGCGGTTCCCGGGCTGCACGAGGATCGAGATCCGTTGCAGGGCCAGCGCGTCGAAACCGAAGCGCGCCGCCTGTCGCGCCGCCGCCACGGCCACGCCGCGACCGCGCGCGGCGTCGGCGACCCAGTAGCCCAGGTGCGCGGAACGATAGGCGCGGATGCGGTGATTCAGGCCCACACCGCCGAGCAGCGCGCCGGTGTCCGCGTCGAATACGCCGAAGTGGTATTCGGTTTCGGCCTCGCGCGCGGCGATGCAGTGCGCGATCCATCCCGCGGCGCGCGCCAAGTCGTAGTCCGGCGTCGCCCACGGCAGCCATTGCGACAGCGTGGGCAGCGAGGCGCGGACCGCGGCGAGCAGGGCCTCCGCATCGTCGGGTGCGAGCGGTCTGATGCCGATCATGGGCGAAGGCTCGGGGAGATCAGAGCACCTCCGACGCGAAATCCGCCAGTCGCGAGCGCTCGCCGCGCTTGAGAGTGATGTGCGCGCTGTGCGCCCAACCCTTGAAACGGTCGACGGCGTAGGTCAGGCCGGAGGTCGTTTCGGTGAGATAGGGCGTGTCGATCTGTTCGACGTTGCCCAGACACACGATCTTGGTGCCCGGACCGGCGCGGGTGATCAGCGTCTTCATCTGTTTCGGCGTGAGGTTCTGCGCCTCGTCGAGGATCAGCCAGCGGGTGAGGAAGGTACGCCCGCGCATGAAGTTCAGCGATCGGATCTTGATCCGCGAAGCGAGCAGATCGTTGGTCGCGGCGCGGCCCCAACTGCCGCCGTCGGCGTTGTTCGGCATCAGCACTTCGAGGTTGTCGGTCAGCGCGCCCATCCACGGCGTCATCTTTTCCTCCTCGGTACCGGGCAGGAAGCCGATGTCCTCGCCGACGCTCACGGTCGCGCGGGTCATGATGATCTCGCGGTAGCGCTGCTGGTCCATCGTCTGCGCCAGGCCCGCCGCGAGCGCGAGCAGGGTCTTGCCGGTGCCGGCGGTGCCGAGCAGGGTGACGAAGTCGATGTCCGGGTCCATCAGCGCGTTGAGCGCGAAGTTCTGCTCGCGGTTGCGGGCGGCGATGCCCCAGACCGCATGCTGGTGGCTGCGGTAGTCGTCGACGATCTGCACGGTGATGCGGTCGCCGTCGACGCGGGTCACGCGCATTTCCGCCTCCTCGTCGCCGGGCAGATAGAGGAACTGGTTCGGGAACCACTCCTCGTCGCCCTCGCGCGAGAATTCGTAGAACGTGCGGCCCTTCTCGGTCCACGACTTGAGGTCGTTGCCGTGGCGCTGCCAGAAATCCTCCGGCAACGGCGCGACGCCGGTGTAGAGCAGGCTGAAGTCGTCGAGCGCGCGATCGTTCTCGTAATCCTCGGAGGCGATGCCGGCGATCGAGGCCTTGATCCGCAGGTTGATGTCCTTGGAGACGAAGACCACCGGCGCGCCGGCTTCGGTCTCCTGCAGCATCAGGATCGCGCCGAGGATCTGGTTGTCCGGCATCACGGCGCCGAACTTCTTCGCCGAGTCGAAGCTGCCGGTCTGGAAGCGCAGTTTGCCGATGCTGTCGGCCGCGCGCAGTTGCAGGCCCTTCGGACGGGTCAGCGTCAACCCGGTGGTGATCTTGTCGGTGCCGTGGGTTTCGATGAGCTCGTTGATGAAACGGCTGACCTGGCGCGCATTGCGGCTGGCTTCGGACGTGCCTTTCTTGGCGTTGTCCAGTTCCTCGATCACCTGCATCGGCAGGTAGACGTCGTGCTCCTCGAATTTGAACAGCGCGGTCGGGTCGTGCATCAGCACGTTGGTGTCGAGAACGTAGATGCGTTTGCCTTTGGTCATCATGCGGTCGGTGTACCGATGCTGGAGAAAGTGAAAGGACGATGCGCGGAGCGGCCTTCGGGCCGCCCGGTGCGGAACGACGGACAGCGGACGGCCGCCGCGGCCCGCGGGGCGGGGCGGCGCGTCGATGTCGCGGAGGAGACGATCACTGGCCCTGAGCCGCCTTCAGCGCGTCGAGCACGGCCTGGGCGTGGCCGGCGACCTTGACGCCGCGCCACTCGGCCGCGATCCGGCCTTCGGGGTCGATCAGGAAGGTGCTGCGGACCACGCCCAGCACTTTCTTGCCGTACATGTTCTTTTCGCCGATCACCCCGAAGGCGTTGCACAGCGCCTCGTCGCCGTCGCTGACGAGCGCGAACCCGAATCCCTGCTTGGCGCAGAAATTCTGGTGCGATTTGATCGAGTCGCGCGAAACCCCGAGTACGTCGCAGCCGAGCTTGGCGAACTTCGGCAGCAGGGCGTTGAACTCGAGGCCCTCGGTGGTGCAGCCGGGGGTCGAATCCTTCGGATAGAAATACAGCGCCAGCCAGCGGCCGGCGTGGTCGGCGAGCGTGGCGGTTTCGCCGGTGGAGAGCGCAAGCGGAAGGGTGAGGGTGGCCTTGGGCAGGCGCTTGGCGCTCATGCGGGGTCCTGCGGTCGATCCTGAAGGGCTTCCGCGGGAGGCTGCGGTCGATCCTGCAGGGCCTCCAGCGTTGCGACGCGTTTCTTCAATTCGTTCACCTGTCCCATCAGGATGATGACGAAGGCGAAGGCCATGAATCCCAGTGCGTACGACATCGTTCTTCCTCAGAATTTCATCGGGTCCATGATCGCGTCGAGATTCAGATGGTCGCAGAACTCGAGGAAATCGTCGCGCAACGCCGCGATGTGCATGTCCGCCGGCACGCCGATGGTGACCTGGGCCGAGAACATGTCCGCGCCGGTCTGCATCGCGCGGTAACGCGCGCAATGCAGACTTTCGATGGTGATGCCCTGCCGGTCGAAGAAGTCGGCCAGTTGATAGAGGATGCCGGGTTTGTCGGCGGCGACCACTTCGACCACGTACGGCAGCAGATTGGACTGCATCGGCTTGGGGCCGGTGCGGTACCAGATCAGCTTGAAGCCTTCCTCGCGTTCGAGACGGGTCAGCATCGCCTCGAGTTTGGCGATGGCGTCCCAGGGGCCCATCGCCAGCGCGGTCACCGAGACGTCGCGGCCGACGGTGGACAGGCGCGCGTCGACGAGGTTGCAGCCGCTGTCGGCGATCCGCCGCGTCACCGACAACAGCGGGGACTGCGGATGCGTCGTGTAGGCGTTGATCAGCAGGTAGTTCTCGTTCGGCGCAGGCCGGGCGGCAGAGGAAGGATCGGTCAAGGTGGCGTCCGCGCGGAGAAAAATGAAGCGAGTGGATGTAGCGTGGTTCCGCCGTGCGCAGCGCGCCGGGGACTTCGCGCCAGCATAGGGGCCGCGGATACGGGCCGCAAGATGAACGCGGTCGGTCGTGCGAACGGCACGCTGCCGCGAGCGCAAGTGGTTGATTCCCATGATGCCGGCGGTGGAGGCATCCGTCGGGTCCGTCGGAAGGCCCGGCGGCCGTGGCATGCGCGAAGGATGGAGTGTTCAGACCTTCCCAAGTAACATCCGTCGGTCGGTTCCGGGCGTCGCGTCCGGGGCCGCCTTCCCCGAACACCTATAGGCATTCCCAAGGCATCCGCGTGCATCTGTCCGGCAGCATCACCGCGCTGGCCACGCCGTTCACGGCGTCCGGCGATCTCGATTTTTCCGCGTGGGATCGTCTGCTGCAGTCGCAGATCGATTCCGGCACCCAGGCGGTGGTGGTGGCCGGTTCGACCGGCGAGGCCAACGCGCTCGGCGACGACGAGTACGAGACGTTGCTCCGTCGCGCGGTGGCGCTGGCGGCGAAACGGATCCCTGTACTGGCCGGTACCGGGCTGTCCAACACCGCCAAGACCATCGCCTTGACCCGTCGCGCCGCGGACTGCGGCGCGGACGCCGCGCTGGTGGTCACGCCGCCATACGTGCGTCCGACCCAGACCGGGCTGCTCGCCCATTACCGCGCCGTGGCCGACGACGATGCATTGCCGGTCGTGCTCTACAACGTGCCCGGCCGCACCGGTTGTGATCTGCTGCCGGCGACGGTCGCCGAACTGGCCCCGCATCCCCGCATCGTGGCGATCAAGGAAGCCCGCGCCGAGCCCGAGCGCATGACCGAACTGCTGGGCCTCCGCTCGCCGGCCTTCGCCATTCTCTCGGGCGACGATCCGACCGCGGCGCGCGCCATGCTGGCGGGCGCCGACGGCGTGATCTCGGTGGCTTCGAACGCGCTGCCGGCCGCGATGCGTCGCCTCTGCGATCTGGCGCGCACCGGTCGTCGTGCGGAGGCCGAGGCCCTCGACGCCGAGTTGCAGCCGATCTTCGATTTCATGGGCATCGAGCCCAATCCGATCCCGGTCAAGGCGATTCTCGCCCGCCAGGGCATGGGCCACGGTCTGCGCCTGCCGCTGACCTCGCTGTCCGAAACCCACGCGGCGACGGCCGATGCGATCGCCGCGCGCATCGCCGAAGTCGAACGCCGGTCTCGGGCCGCGTAAGCCGCGGTCCACCGTCGTCCCAACACCGAATATCCATGGGCCCTTCGCCCGCACCGTTTTCCCCAGGAGATCCCATGTCCCCGATCCGCCAGAACCTCCGTCACGCCCTGTCGCGCGCCGCGACCGCCGCGTTGCTCGTCGCGTTGTCCGCCGCCGTGCTCGGCGCTTCGGGCTGCAGCTGGTTCCGCAAAAAAGACTATTACGCCGTCGAGGAATCCCAGCGTCCGCTGGAGTTCCCGCCGTCCTTCGATGCCGGCGAGGCCGAGCGCAGCCTCGCGACCACCGCGAGCGGTTCGGTGACCCGGTCCTCGCTGTCGGCCCCGACGCCGGCCGGCCGCACCCTCGGTTTCAGTGTTTCCGGCGATCGCGCTTCGGTCTTCGCCCGTGTCGGCGAAGCCTTGGCCGCCACCCCGGACGTCGCCATCGCCAGTCGCGCCCAGGTGCTCGGCGCCTACGACGTCGACTACCAGGGTCAAAAGTTCCTGATCCGCATCACCGAAGCCGAGGGGCGCAGCACGGTCTCGGCGGTCGATCCGCGCGGTCTCCCCGCCGACAACGACGGCGCGGCCCGTCTGATCGCTTCGTTGAAGGCGGCGCTCGGCGGCCAGTGAGTCCCGCGACCGAAAAACGAAAAAGGGCGCCGTCGGCGCCCTTTTTCGTTGCGATCGAACCGTGCCCCAACCCGTGTCCCGACGGGAGCGCCCGATGGGCGCGCGTTCGACCGGATCGCGTTCGATCGAACGCGCGCTCAGCGTTCCAGCAGCGGGAGCTTGTCCGGCTTGCCTTCCCATTCCTTGGCGTCCGCCAGCGGGTCCTTGCGCGCGGTGATCACCGGCCACAGGCCCGACAGTTCCCGGTTCAGCGCAACGAAGCCTTCCTGACCGGCCGGGACATCGTCCTCGGGGTAGATCGCGTTGATCGGGCATTCCGGCTCGCAGAGCGTGCAGTCGATGCACTCGTCCGGGTCGATCACCAGGAAGTTCGGCCCCTCGTGGAAGCAATCGACCGGGCAGACCTCCACGCAATCGGTGTACTTGCACTTGATGCAGTTTTCGGTGACGACGAAAGGCATGATTCCGACCCTGGAAGCGACAGGGCGATAGTGTAAGGCGAGGCGGCCGGCAGGCGAAGCCGGCCGGGTCGGTTCCCGGCTGTCCACCTCCACTCCCGGTGGCGGTGTCGAACCCGCGGTTCGACCCCTTCGGGCGCGCGAAAACGAAAAGCCCACGCTTTCGCGTGGGCTTTTGTTTGGCGCTCCCTACGGGATGGACACGGCACGTCCGTGTGCCGTGCCCTTCGGGCGGCCTTCGGCCGTCCACCTCCGCTCCCGGCGGCGGTGTCGAACCCGCGGTTCGAACCCTTCGGGCGCGCGAAAACGAAAAGCCCACGCTTTCGCGTGGGCTTTTGTTTGGCGCTCCCTACGGGATTCGAACCCGTGTTTTAGCCTTGAGAGGGCCACGTCCTGGGCCTCTAGACGAAGGGAGCATGAAACTCCGGAAAACGGATGTCGGCATCGCGATGCCCGGCGCCGGGAGGGCGGGGAGGGGCGGGCAATGCCGACAGGCCTGCTAGTATAGCCGGTCCCCCGACGACTTCGCCAATCTCCTCCGCCAGCACTCCGACGCCTCGTCTCGATGACCGATACCACGCACTTGCCGACCGCGCCGCGCACCATTCCCCGCGATCAGCACGCCATTTCCCGCAAGGACATCAGTCCGAGCGCGTTGCGCGTGCTCTATCGCCTCCACGAGGCCGGTTACGGCGCGTTCCTGGTCGGCGGCGCGGTCCGCGACCTGCTGCTGGGCGAGCATCCCAAGGATTTCGACGTGGCCACCGACGCCACGCCGGAGCAGGTCAAACATCTGTTCCGCAACTGTCGGCTGATCGGTCGCCGCTTCCGTCTGGCCCACGTGGTCTACGGGCGGGAGATCATCGAAGTGGCGACCTTCCGCGCCAACAGCGACGACGGCAGCGGCGACCGGGAAACCGGCGAAGACGGCCGGGTGCTGCGCGACAACGTCTACGGCAGCATCGAGGACGACGCGATCCGGCGCGACTTCACCGCCAACGCGCTGTATTACGCGATCTCCGATTTTTCGGTGCGCGATTACGTCGGCGGTTTCGAGGACGTCAACAACCGGGTGCTGAAGCTCATCGGCGACCCGGAGACCCGCTATCGCGAGGATCCGGTGCGCATGCTGCGCGCCGTGCGGCTCGCGGCCAAGCTGCGTTTCACCATCGACCCGGCCAGCGCCGAGCCGATCCCGCGGCTGGCCTCGCTGCTGCAGGAGGCCTCGCCGGCGCGGTTGTTCGAGGAATGCCTGAAGCTGTTCCTGTCGGGGCATGCCGAAGCCAGTTTCCTGGGCCTGGAAGCGCACGGTCTGTTGCCGGCGCTGTTGCCGGAAAGCGCCGCGGCGTTGTCCTCCAATCGCAGCGGAGCGCTGCGCAGAATGCTGATCGAGGGCCTGCGCGCGACCGATGCGCGCATCGCCGCCGACGAACCGGTGTCGCCGGCCTTCCTGTTCGCGCTGCTGCTGTGGCCGGCCTACTGCCGCAGCCTGGCGATGCTGCAGGCGCAGGGCGTGCATGCGGCCGAAGCCGAACGTCGCGCCGCCGACCGGGTCACGCTGCATCAGGTCGAGACCGTCGCGTTGCCGCGCCGCTTCTCGCTGCCGATGCAGGAAATCTGGTTGCTGCAGGGGCGTTTCGCCCAGCGGCAGCGCAAGCGCGTGGTTCGTCTGCTGGCGCAACCTCGGTTCCGGGCGGCGTTCGATTTCCTGCAATTGCGGCAAGTCGCGTCCGACAGCCACGCCGCCGATATCGCGTTCTGGGCCGAAGCGCAGCGCGATCCGGATCATGCGCTGGCGGTGACCGTCGCGCGCGCGCAGCAGGGCGAGGACGACGAGGCGACCGAATCGCGCGGACCGCGCCGCCGCCGTCGCCGCCGACCCGCTGCGGTCGGACATTGACCGCGGCGCACAGGGGGCTGCGATGAGTCGACGGCGCGACCCGGTGGTCGCCTACATCGGTTTGGGCGGCAACGTCGGCGACAGCGCCGAAATCCTGCGCGCGGCGGTGCATCGGCTGATGACGGTGCCGCGCAGCCGCTTTCTCGGGGTGTCGCGGTTCTATCGGACTCCGGCCTGGGGGCAGAAGCAGCAGCCCGATTTCCTCAACGCGGCGGTCGCCATCGAAACCGCGCTGCCTCCGCGCGCGTTGCTCGACGAACTGCTCGGAATCGAGCGCGAATACGGCCGCAGCCGGGCCGCCGACGGCAGCGATCGCTGGGGGCCGCGCACGCTGGATCTGGACATTCTGCTCTACGGCGATGTCGCGATCGACGAGCCCGGCCTGCGGCTGCCGCACCCGCACCTGCATAAGCGCGCATTCGCGCTGGTGCCGCTGCTGGACCTGGTCGACGACATCGCGATCCCGGGACACGGCAGCGCCCGGCGGGCGCTGTCCGGGGTCGAAAGGGCCGGAATCGCGCCATTCGGGATCTCGCCATTCGCGGAACGCTGAGAGTGCGCAAAGCCGCGTCGGCAACCTGCTAGGCTAGGCGGCCTCAGGCCTCTTCCCTTCGGCCACATACTGGACGCACATGGCCCTCCAAGAAGACAAGCCCTGGACCGTGCCCGCGCTCGCCGATGCGAAGCGCGAGGGCCGCAAATTGGCGATGCTGACCGCCTACGACGCGGTCTTCGGTCGCGTGCTCGATCGCAACGGCGTCGACCTGATCCTGGTCGGCGATTCGCTCGGGATGGTGGTCAAGGGCGAGGGATCGACCCTCCCGGTCACAGTGGACGATATCGCGTACCACACCGCGGCGGTCGCCACCCATCTGAAGCGCACCCTGCTGATCGCCGATCTGCCGTTCCAGGCGGACGCGACGCCCGGGCGCGCGCTCGACGCCGCGACCCGGCTGCTGCAGGCCGGCGCGCAGATGGTCAAGCTCGAAGGCGCCGGGCCGCACAAGCTCGACGCCATCCGGTATCTCGTCGAGCGCGAGATCCCGGTCGCCGGCCACCTCGGTCTCACGCCGCAGTCGGTGCTGCGCTTCGGCGGCTTCAAGGTGCAGGGTCGCGAGGAACGCGCCGCGGCGAAACTGCGCGAGGATGCGCTCGCGGTGGCCGAGGCCGGCGCGGCGTTGCTGGTGCTCGAATGCGTGCCGTCGGCGCTGGCGCAGGCAGTGACCGCGGCCAGCCCGATCCCGACCATCGGCATCGGCGCCGGCCCGCACTGCGACGGCCAGGTGCTCGTGCTGCACGATTTCCTCGGCCTCGACGGTGGTCATCGTCGACCGAAATTCGTCAAGGATTTCCTCGCCGACGGCGGTTCGGTCGCCGGTGCGGTCCAGGCGTACTGCGCCGCGGTCCGCGACGGCTCGTTCCCCGATGCGGAGCATGCCTACCAGTGAACGCCATTCGCCGCGCAAGCCTTGCGGGACTCGCGATCCTCTCGCTGTCGCCGCTCGTCGGCACGGCCGCGCAGCCATCGCCCGCCGAAGTCCCGGTCCGCGTCGGACACCACCAGGACCTCGACGCCTGCGGCAGTTGGGCGGCCGTATCCGGGCTGAAACCCGGCGGCGACGGATTCCTCGCCGTGCGCAGCGGCCCGGGCGCGCGGTACGCGATGCGCGACCGTCTGCGCGAAGGCGATACCTTCTTCGTCTGCGGCGAATCGGAGGACGGAAAATGGTTCGCCATCGTCTATTCGCGCAAGGGGCAGGACTCGATCGACTGCGGCGTCGGCAGCCCGGTGCCGGAAGAGACCGTCTACCGCGGCCCCTGCGCATGGGGCTGGGTGCATGTCGACTGGGTCGAGATTCTCGCCGGTTGATGCGCGCCGCACGTTATCCACATCATTCTGCGAACCCCATGATCGAAACCATCACCGAACTGCGGCATCTGCGCGAACGCATCCTCGGCTGGCGTCGCGAGGGGCTGCGCATCGGCTTCGTGCCGACCATGGGCAATCTGCACGCGGGCCACTACTCGCTGGTCGCGCTGGCGCGCCGGCATGCGGATCGCGTGATTTCCAGCGTGTTCGTGAATCCGACCCAGTTCGGACCGAACGAGGACTTCACCCGCTACCCGCGAACGCCCGAAGCCGACACCAGCGGGCTCGAGGCCGCGGGTTGCGATGCGTTGTGGCTGCCGACGGTCGAAGGCATGTATCCCTTCGGCGTCGACCTTGCGGTGCGCATGCGCGTGCCCGGCGTGGCCGACGTGCTCGAAGGCGCGCATCGCCCCGGGCATTTCGACGGCGTCTGCACGGTGGTCGCGCGCCTGTTCAATCAGGTGCAGCCCGACGTCGCCGCGTTCGGGAAGAAGGATTACCAGCAGTTGGCGGTGATCCAGCAGATGGTCACCGATCTGGCCTATCCGCTCGCGCTGCTGCGCGGCGAGATCGTGCGCGAGCCCGACGGGCTGGCGATGAGTTCGCGCAACCAGTATCTCTCCGCCGACGATCGCGTCGTCGCCGCCGAGATCCATCGCACGCTGCTGGACATGCGCGCCCAGTTGCAGGCCGGCGCGTCCCGGACCTCGGTCGAGGCCGGCGCCGCGCTGCGTCTGGAAGAGGTCGGTTTCTCGGTGGACTACGCCGCGATCCGCACGCCCGATCTCGCCGAGCCCGACATCGAGCCCGCCGGTTACGCCGTGCCGGGCCCGCGGGTGGCGCTGATCGCGGCGCGACTCGGCCGCACCCGTCTGATCGACAATCTGGAATTCGCGCTGGGCTGAGCGGCGGCGACCGCCGCGCGGCCCCGGCGCGCTGGTTTCGTTTGCAGGCCGCATCGGCGCGGGATGGCCGCTCGCATCTGGCAAGATGCCCGGGTTCGTTCCGTACGCCTCCGACCCGCCCGCATGTCACAGCCTTCCAGCATCGACTTCGACGCCCTGCAACCGCACGCGGAACGCCTGCGGAAGACGCCGATCGCCCGACTGATCGCCGAGGATCTGCACCGGCCGCGCGATTTCGCGCTGCGCGTCGGGCCGCTCTACGCCAGCTTCGCCCGCCAGCATTACGACCGTGAGGCGCTCGATGCGCTGTTCGCGCTGGCCGACCGCGCGGATCTCGAATCCGCCGTACGCCGGCTGTTCGCCGGACACCCGGTCAACGCGACCGAAGGCCGGGCCGCCCTGCATACCGCGCTGCGCGGCGATCTGTCCGACAGCGATACCGCACGCGAAGCCTCGGCGCAGGCGCGCGCCGCACGCGCCCGGATGGCGACCCTGGTCGAGCGCATCCGTGCCGAGGGCATCACCGATGTCGTCAGCGTCGGCATCGGCGGCTCCGATCTCGGCCCGCGCCTGGTCGCCGATGCGCTCGGGCACGACGCCGACGGTCTGCGCGTGCATTTCGTCTCCAACGTCGACGGCAGCGCGGTGCGTCGCGCGCTGGCGCCGCTCGATCCCGCGCGTACCGCGGCGGTGCTGATCTCCAAGACTTTCGGCACGCAGGAAACCCTGCTCAACGGCCGCGTGGTGCGGGATTGGCTCGGCGCCGACGATCGTGTCTACGCGGTCAGCGCCAACGTCGCCCGCGCCGCCGATTTCGGCATCGACGCGAGCCGCATCCTGCCGATGTGGGATTGGGTCGGCGGACGCTATTCGCTGTGGTCGGCGGTGGGCTTCCCGATCGCGTTGGCGATCGGCATGGGCGGTTTCGAGCGTCTGCTCGCCGGCGCGGCGGAGATGGACGCGCACGTACTGAACGCGTCGCTGCGCGACAACCTCGCGGTCTGGCATGCGTTGACCGCGATCTGGAACCGCAACGCGATGCATGCCGGCAGCCACGCCGTGCTGCCCTACGATGAGCGCTTGCGCCTTCTGCCGAACTACCTGCAGCAGTTGGTGATGGAGAGCCTCGGCAAGTCGGTGCGGCTCGACGGCGCGCCGCCCGCGGGCCACACGGTGCCGGTGTGGTGGGGCGGGGCGGGCACCGACACCCAGCACAGTTTCTTCCAGGCGCTGCATCAGGGAACGCAGATCGTGCCCGCGGATTTCATCGGCACGATCCGCGCCGATCACGCGCACGACGAGAACCATGCCGCGTTGCTGGCGAACCTGCTCGCGCAGACCGAGGCCTTCGCGAACGGTCAGGCCAGCGACGACCCGCATCGCGCCTATGCCGGCAATCGTCCCAGCACGCTGCTTCTGCTCGACGCGCTGACCCCCGAATCGCTGGGCGCGCTGATCGCGCTGTACGAGCACAGCGTCTATCTGCAGTCGGTGTTGTGGGGCATCAACGCCTTCGATCAGTTCGGGGTCGAACTGGGCAAGCAGGTCGCGAACAAACTGTTGCCCGCATTGCGCGGACAGAGCGAAGCGGACGACCCGGTGACGCGGACGCTGCTCGACGAGATCCGCAACCGCTCCGCCTGAGGGCTCCGTCCGATTTCATGTCGATGGCGCGGCGTGAAGCGCGCGCCGGGCGAAGCACGCGCTACGCTTGCCGCGTATGCCGGGCCAGCGCCCACGCGATGTGTTCGCGTACCATTGCGCTGTCGAACGCGTCGTCGTCGATGTCGCGCCGCGATTCCAGCGCGGCGATCGTTTCCGGCGTCGTCGGCGCGTTGCCCAGCGCGACCGCGAGATTGCGCAGCCAGCGCGCGTAGCCGCTGCGGCGGATCGGCGAGCCTTCCGTGCGCTGCAGGAACTCCGCTTCCGTCCAGGCGAACAGCTCCGCCAACGTGGCGCGATCGAGATCGTTGCGGGCGCGGAAGTCCGGCTCGTCGGTGCGTTTCGCGAATTTGTTCCAGGGGCAGATCAGCTGGCAGTCGTCGCAGCCGAAGATCCGATTGCCGATCAGCGGTCGCAGGTCTTCGTCGATCGCCCCCTCGTGCTCGATGGTGAGATAGGCGATGCAGCGGCGCGCGTCCAGCCGGTAGGGCGCGACGATCGCCTGCGTCGGACAGATCTCGATGCAGCGCGTGCAGGTGCCGCAGTGCGCGGTGGCAGGCGGATCGACCGGCAGCGGAAGATCGACGTAGAGCTCGCCCAGGAAGAACCACGAACCGCCGTCCCGGTCGATCAGGCAGGTGTGCTTGCCGATCCAGCCCAGCCCGGCGTTGCGGGCCAGCGCGCGTTCGAGTACCGGCGCCGAATCGACGAACACGCGATATCCGAACGGACCGATGTCCGCGGCGACGCGGTCCGCGAGCTTCTGCAGCCGGTTGCGCATCAGCTTGTGGTAGTCGCGCCCCAATGCGTAGCGCGCGACGTAGGCGCGTTCGCCGTCGTCGAGCGTGGCCCAGGCCTCGTCCGGATCGCGGCCGTAGTCCAAACCGACCGAAATCACCCGCAGCGTGCCCGGCACCAGGTCCGCGGGTCGGCTGCGCTTGACGCCGTGGTCGGCCATCCAGCGCATCGAGCCGTGCAGCCCCTGGGCCAGCCAGTCGCGCAGGTGGGCCTCGTCTTCGCCCAGTTCGACCCCGGAGATGCCGCAGCGGCCGAAACCGGCTTCCGCCGCGAGCGTCTTGATCCGCCCGGCGAGCGCGATGAGATCGATGTCGGAGTCGGCGGTCACGTTCGGGAGTATAGAATCCGGGCATGCGCATCGCCTCACTCCACGCTTTGCCCAGGGTCTATCGCGGCGCCGCGGTGCGTGCCGCGGAACGGGTCGCGATGGACCGGTTCGAGCTCGACGAAGACGATCTGATGGCCCGGGCCGGGCTGGCTGCCTGGCGCCTGCTGCTGGATCGCTGGCCGCAGGCGCACCGGATCGGCATTCTCTGCGGCCCCGGCAACAACGGCGGCGACGGTTACGTGCTGGCGGAACTGGCGCGCGCCTCCGGGCGGCATCCGTTCGTGTTGCGCCTCGACGACGAAATCCGGACCGGCGCCGCGCAGCGTGCGGCGGACGTCTATCTGCAGGCCGGCGGCGAGGTCGCGCGGTTCGAGTCCGACGACGCCCTGCCGCAGGCCGATGTCTGGGTCGATGCCCTGTTCGGCATCGGTCTTCAGCGCGCGCTGGAAGGCGCCGCCGCGGACGCGGTCTCCGCGTTGAATCACGACAATCCCGCGCCGATCCTGGCGCTGGACGTGCCTTCCGGCGTCGATGCCGATTCGGGCGACGACCATGGGTTGTCGGTGCGTGCGACGGTCACTCTCACGTTCATCGCCGGCAAGCCCGGCCTCTACACCGGGGCGGGGCGCGCCGCAGCGGGCGAACGGGTCGTCGATACGTTGGGATTGGCCGAGCATGTGTTCGACGATCTCGAACCGGCGGCGCGCATCGCGTGCGCGGCGGATCTCGCGCACTGGTTCCCGCCGCGGCGTCGCGATGCGCACAAGGGACATTTCGGTCATGCGCTCTGCATCGGCGGGGATCTCGGATACGGCGGCGCGCTCGCGTTGTGCGCGGAGGCCGCGCATCGGGTCGGGGCCGGACTGGTCAGCGCCGCCACCCGCGCCGAACACGTGCCGGTGCTGCTCGCGCGTCGTCCCGAAACGATGGCGCGTGCGGTCGACGACGCCGACGCGCTGCGACCGATGCTCGACCGCGCCGATGTCCTTGCGGTCGGTCCCGGGCTCGGCACCGGCGAGTGGGGCGCCGCGATGCTGTACGCCGCGCTCGAATCCGGAAAACCCGCGGTGTTCGACGCCGATGCGTTGAATGCGATCGCGCGCCGCGACGCCGAGACGATGCCGCAGGCGGTGTTGACGCCGCATCCCGGCGAGGCCGCACGTCTGCTCGGAATCGCGACGACGGACGTCGAACGCGATCGCCTGCAGTCCGCGCGTCGTCTGATCGGCCGTTACGGCTGCGCGACGACGCTCAAGGGCGCCGGTACGGTGGTCGCCGCGCCCGGTGAAATTCCCGTGATCGTCGACGCCGGCAATCCGGGCATGGCCACGGGCGGCATGGGCGACGTCCTGACCGGTGCGGTCGCGGGCCTGTTGGCGCAGGGCGCATCTCCATTCGAGGCGGCTGTCTGCGCATCGCTGTTGCATGCGGCCGCAGGCGATGCCGCCGCGCACGACGGCGGCGGCGAACGCGGGTTGTTGCCCTCGGATCTGTTCCCGCATCTGCGTCGGCTCTCGAATCCCGTTCCCGCAGGCCGGACCGGGCGCGCATGACCGAAGTCGTGTCGCATCTCGCCGATGCGCAGGCCACCGAAGCGCTCGCGCAGGCCCTGGCGGCGAGCGCGCCGATGCCCGCGGTCGTGCATCTGCAGGGCGATCTGGGCGCAGGCAAATCCACGCTCGCGCGCGGTTGGCTGCGGGCCTTGGGCGTGCAGGGCGCGATCCGAAGCCCGACCTACACCCTTGTCGAGCGTTATCCGCTCGCGACCGGCGGCGAAGCCCTGCATCTCGATCTCTACCGGATCGGCGACGGCGCCGAGCTGGAATTCCTGGGCCTGGACGACGCCGACGCCCGGCTGTGGCTGGTCGAATGGCCCGAGCGCGGTGGCGATGCCCTGCCGGCGCCGGACCTGCGGGTGGCGCTGGCGATCGACGGCGAGGGCCGGCGCTGCGTGCTGACACCGCTCGGTCCGGTTGGACAAGCCTGGATCGACCGGTTGACGGCAGGGCAGGGAGTTGCGCCCCCTAGCTGATCCCGGAGAACAGGAAGTTCCGGCAGGTTACGGATTATTAAGGGAAAAGTGCTTGATAAAATCCCCGGCTGGTGGTTGACTAGCGTCCATGCGCGTGAAGGGGACCACCGTACAGCAGGTCATTCTGGGCGCCGCCCTGCTGGCGGCGCTCTGCTGGAATCTTGCGCAAGCCAACGAAATCAGGGATTTGCAGCTGATCGAAGGTGCCGGCGGCACCCGCGCCGAACTGCATCTGCAG
This sequence comes from Pseudomonadota bacterium, assembly GCA_049324395.1. Lineage (GTDB taxonomy): Bacteria > Pseudomonadota > Gammaproteobacteria > Xanthomonadales > Xanthomonadaceae > Lysobacter_I. The sequence continues at coordinate 187,662 of JBMOOY010000070.1, read as the reverse complement.
GGCGATGTCGCCTTCCGCACGCTCAGCCTGCCCAACCCCGACCGCTTTGTCGTCGACCTCCCGGAGACCGTACCGGCAGCGACGCTGCAACTACCGGCGCCGGTCGGAATGATCCGTTCGGTCCGCCGCGGACAGCCCGCCCCGGGCACCACCCGCATCGTGTTCGACCTCGCTGCGCCGGTGAAACCGCTGCCCCGATTGGAGCGTGGCGCCGAAGGTGTCCGTCTGGTGCTCGAATGGCCGGGCAGTGGCGCTCGCCCGAACGTCGCCGCGCCGTCCGCCGGCGTGCCGGCTTCGACCGCGACCGTCGCTGCCGCGATGCCGCCGCAGAATCCCGCCGCACCGGGCGCAACGCCGACCGGTCCGGCCGTCGTTGTCGACAAGACGGCGGCACCGCGGCAGGTTCCGGTCCCGTCCGCGTCCTCTGCGGTCGCGGCTTCGTCCACGCCCGCGTCGGCCGACAAGCCCGCCGTTCCGTCGGTCGATCCGCAGGCGAAGCCCGCGGCGCCGCTGTCGGATGCCGCCGTTCCTGCCGGTCGCGGGCTGCGCGATCTGCGCGCGGGCACCCGGCCGCTGATCGTCGCCATCGACGCCGGCCACGGCGGTCAGGATCCCGGTGCCATCGGACCGACCGGCAAGCGCGAGAAGGACGTGACCCTTGCGATCGCCCGCGAACTCGCGCGTCAGGTCAATGCGACCCCGGGCCTGAAGGCGGTGCTGACCCGCGATTCCGACATGTTCCTGCCGCTGACCCGACGCACTCAACTGGCGCGCCAGGCCAAGGCCGACATCTTCATCTCGATTCATGCCGATGCGGCCGAGAACCGCGCCGCGCGCGGCTCGTCGGTGTACGTGCTGTCGCTGCGCGGTGCGTCCTCGCAGCGGGCGCGCTGGCTGGCGGACAAGGAAAACGCGGCCGATCTGATCGGCGGCGCCGGCGCGCGCGCGCCGGATAACACCCTCGCTTCGGTCTTGCTCGATCTCACCCAGAGCGGGCAGATGAAGGCGTCCGAGGATGCGGCCGGCCACGTGCTTTCGGGCCTGAAGGACATCGGTTTCAACCACAAGCCGCACATCGAGCGCGCCAACTTCGCGGTGCTGCGCACCTCGGACATGCCGGCGATGCTGGTCGAGACCGCCTTCATCTCGAATCCGGACGAGGAGCGTCGCCTGACCGATCCGGCCTATCAGCGCGCCCTGGCCCGTGCGGTGCTGGAAGGCGTCGACACGTACTTCACCCGCCAGCCGCCTCCGGGCACGCTGTACGCCGTTCGGGCCCGCGCCGCCGAAGCGACCGTCGTCGCCAGTGCGGCGCCCGTCGTGGCGCCGAAATCCGCCGCGCCGAAGGCCATCGCGACCGGCGGCAGTCCCTAGGCCCCGGGGGCGGGGCGCACCTGCTTCACCACCGGCGTCGCGCGAAAACGCGGTGTCGGTGCCTGCGTGGATCCGGGCCGGGCAGTATCATCGCGGTTCCTTTCGTACCTGCGATCGCGGACGTTCCCGCGATGCCCGTGGCCCCCGACGCGATTCCGACGTGACCATCCGCCAGCTTCCCGACACCCTCGTCAATCAGATCGCCGCAGGCGAAGTGATCGAGCGCCCCGCATCCGTGGTCAAGGAACTGGTCGAGAACGCGATCGACGCGGGCGCGCGCCGGATCGACATCGACCTGGAGGAGGGCGGCGTGCGCCTGATCCGCGTACGCGACGATGGCGGCGGCATCGCGCCCGAAGAGCTCGCGCTCGCGGTGCAGCGTCATGCCACCAGCAAGATCGCGTCGCTCGACGATCTCGAGGCGGTGGCGACGCTGGGGTTCCGCGGCGAGGCCCTGCCGTCGATCGCGTCGGTCAGCCGCTTCAGTATCGCGTCGCGACGCGGCGACGACGATCGCGGCACCGCGCTCGGCGTCGATGGGGGGCGCGTCGGCGAGCCTGCGCCGAAGCCTCTGCCTTCGGGCACCACGGTCGAGGTGCGCGATCTCTTCTACAACGTGCCGGCGCGGCGCAAATTCCTGCGCGCGGAGCGCACCGAACTCGGGCACATCGAGGAATGGCTGCGTCAGCTCGCGCTGGCGCGTCCCGACGTCGAACTGCGCGTCAGCCACAACGGCAAGCCGCTGCGCCGCTACAAGCACGACGGTGGTGGACTCTTCTCGGGCGACAGACTCAACGAGACGCTCGGCGAGGAGTTCCTGAAGCACGCGCTGCTGGTCGAGCGCGAGGGGCCGTTGTCCACCGAGACCGGCAGTCTGATCCGCCTGCGCGGGTGGATCGCGCAGCCGGTCTACTCGCGCGCGAGCGCCGACCAGCAGTACCTGTTCGTCAACGGCCGCGCGGTGCGCGATCGCAGCATCGCGCACGCGGCGAAGCAGGCTTACGCCGACGTGCTGTTCCATGGTCGGCAGCCGGCGTACGTGCTGTTCCTGGACGTCGATCCGCGCCGGGTCGACGTCAACGTGCATCCGGCCAAGCACGAGGTGCGCTTCCGCGACGGGCGCGCGATCCACGATTTCGTCTACCGCACGCTGCAGGCGGCGTTGTCCGGGACCCGCGCCGGCGTGTCCGCGGATGCGATCGGCGCGGACATGGCGGGTGCGGAAGACATGGGCATGGCTGCCCCGGGCACGCATGCGATCGCCGCCGCGGGCGAAGGCCGCATGGCGTTCCCCGCGCAATCGCAGCCGCCTGTCCGCATGTGGGATCGGCCGATGCCGCAGGGCGGACTCGGTCTGCGCGTGGACGAAACCCGCGCCGCCTACGCCGCGCTGTACGGCGCGGCGAACTCGCCGCAACCGGCGCAGCGTCCGCTGCCGGAAGCGCGCGAGGGCGAGGCGCCGCCCTTGGGCTATGCGGTGGCGCAGTTGCACGGCATCTACATCCTCAGCGAAACCGCGGATGGTCTGATCGTGGTCGACATGCACGCCGCCCACGAACGCATCGGTTACGAAAAGCTGAAAGCGGCGCACGACGGCATCGGCGTGCGCATGCAGCCGCTGCTGGTACCGCAGACGATCGCGGTCTCCGAACGCGAGGCCGAAACCGCCGAGCGCGAAGCGGACACGCTGGGCGCGCTGGGCTTCGAGGTCACCCGCAGCGGTCCGCAGGGCCTGACCCTGCGCGGCGTGCCGGCGCTGCTGGCCGACGGCGATATCGAGGCGTTGTTCCGCGACGTGATCGGGGATCTCGTCGAACACGGGGCGACCCGTCGCGTCGCCGGCGCGCGCGACGAACTGCTGGCGACCATGGCCTGCCACGGCGCCGTGCGGGCCAATCGCCGGTTGAGCCTGCCGGAAATGAACGCGCTGCTGCGCGAGATGGAAATCACGGAACGTTCCGGACAATGCAATCATGGCCGCCCGACCTGGGCGAAATTCACGCTGGGCGAGATCGATCGCTGGTTCCTGAGGGGGCGTTGAACATGCATCGTGCGTCGTTGAATCGAAAGACCTGGTTTCGTTGGCTTCGCGGCGCGGTCTTCGCGACGGCCGTCCTGCCGGCGCTCTTCGGCTGCGGCAAGGACGCGACACCGGAGGAAAAGGCTCCGATGAGCGAAGAGGAAGCCCGCTATCTCTCCGACGAGAATCTCTGGCGGATGCAGCGCCAGGACAAGCTCACCGCGGAAGACGGCTGGACCAGCCTCGTCGGCCTGCACTGGCTGACCCTGAAGTCGCATTACATCGGCAGCGGGGCGCGCAGCGGCATCCGCCTCGCCTTCGGACCCGAGTCGATGGGCATGGTGACCCGCGACGGCGGCAAGGTGTTCTTCACGCCCGAGAGCGGCGTCGCGCTCACCCTCGACGGCGAACCGCTCAAGGGGCGCGTCGAGTTGAAGGACGACAGCGCCGGCGCGCCGAGCGTGGTCGGATTCGACGAGGGCAAGGGCCGGATGACGGTGATCGAACGCGCCGGCAACCGCGCGCTCAGGGTCAAGCACGCCGACGCGCCGACCCGCGTGAACTTCGCGCCCATCGACTACTGGCCACCGGATCGCAGCTGGCGGATCGAGGCGAAGTTCGTGCCGCATCCGGCCGGCACCACGCTGCCGATCGTCAGCATCATCGGCACCACCGAGAACACTCCGAATCCCGGTGCGCTCGAATTCGAACGCGACGGCAGGACCTTCCGCATCGAAGCGCTGGACCAGGGCGGCGACAGCCTGATGCTGATCATCGCCGACCGCACCAGCGGCCACGACAGCTACGGCGCCGGACGCTACCTCGACGTGCCGAAACCCGGCGCGGACGGCAAGGTCGTGATCGATTTCAATCGCGCCTACAATCCGCCCTGCGCTTTCACCCAGTTCGCCACCTGTCCGCTGCCGCCGAACCAGAACCGGCTCGATCTGGCGATCACCGCGGGCGAGAAGCGTTACCCCGCCAAGCGCTGAACCTTCCGCGTCCACTAAGCCCTGTATTTCTGGAGTCCCATGCGCATTTCCCGCCTCGTCACCGGCCTGATCGTCGCCGTCGTGCTCACCGTGGCCGCGGCCGCCGCCGCGGATCATGCGCGCCGCGCCGAGCTCGCGCCGCCGGTGCCGCTGCTGTGGACGGTTTCCGATGCGGACAACACGCTGTACCTGCTCGGCTCCTTCCACATGCTCAAGCCGGAGGACTATCCGCTTTCGGCCGACGTCGAGCGCGCCTTCGCCGATGCCGAGTCCCTGGTGCTGGAGCTGTCGCCGGAGGAGATGACGTCGCCGCAGTTGGGCATGGCGATGGGGCAGGCCGCGCTGCGCAGGGACGGCACCACGCTGAACAGCGATCTGCCGGCGCCGACGGCGGCGAAACTCGAGGCCTGGGTGTCGGCCAACGCCGATTCCCTGCAGAAGATGGGCCTGCCGCCGCAGGCGCTGCAGATGTTCGAACCCTGGTTCGTCGGACTCACCATCTCCATCGTCGAGATGAACAAGCTCGGACTCGACCCGCAGATCGGCCTCGACATGCACATGATCCGTCGCGCGGCCGAAGCGTCGAAGCCGGCGACCGGCCTGGAGCGAGGCAGCGAGCAGATCGCGATCTTCGACGGCATGGGTCGCGAGGAACAGCTGCAGTTCCTGGAGGAATCGCTGCACGACGCCGAGAACGCCCGGGCCCAGATCGAGGCACTGCATGCGGCCTGGCGCCGCGGCGACCAGACCGCGCTGTGGAACGGCATGGCCGGCGACCTGCGCAAGACCTATCCCGACCTGTATCGCCGCATCAACATCGCCCGCAACGACGCGTGGGTGCCCAAGCTGCAAGGGATGCTGCAGGCCGAGGGCGACAAGGATGTGCTGGTCGTGGTCGGCACCCTGCACCTGCTCGGCGAGGACGGCGTGGTCGAGAAGCTGCGCGCCCGGGGCTACAAGGTCGAGCGCGTCTGTTCGGCCTGCGCGGAGCGCTGATCCGTCCACCGGTCCACGGCGTACGCAAGGATGTGCGCTCGGTCACGATATGCGATCATGACGCCCCGCTCCGGGGGACGCTGATGGGCGATGGCCCCGCATCCGCCGGCATCCGGGCCTCCGTTTCCAACCTCCTCCGAATCGAATGACGACACTCCCTGCAGGGACGCAGCCGGCTGCGCACGATCCCACTCCCGAAGAGAAACTCCAGGCCATGATCGAGCGCCATCAGGCGGCGTTCGAGGCGCGCACCGGCTCCATCACGCCGGGCAACAACTTCGCGAACATCATCAACGGTTCTCCGAAGCTCAAGGAGATGCTGGTCGAAGCGGTGAAGGAAGGAAAGCTGGAAGGCTTCGCTTTCGCCGCCGACGACTGGGGCAACTACAGTTACCGCATGCACGACAAGACCATCTGCATGCCGATGGAGCGGGTCGCGATCGCCAACAACGATCCGACCTGGGTCAACAATGCGATCTACTCGCTCGGCCACGAGGCGCGCCATGCGCTGGGTCGCAACGAGGTGCTGGCGCTCCGGCAGAAGGTGGACGCCGACATCGAGAAGCAATTCGGCGACTACACGTTCGCGGACCCGGGCAAGTTCAGCCGTTTGGTTCCGCACGACTACACCGACGAATTCAAGCGTTACATCGCCGGCGAACGGGAGAACGAGGCGCGCGCGGAGATCGCCGGCTTCAACGCGACGGTGTCCGCTCTGCACAAAAAGGGTGGCGTGAAATCGCTGGCCGAGTTGTACGAGGCGGCGCCGGAAATGATGTCGGTCGTCGTCCAGAAGACCGGCGAAGGTCCCGGCGCCGCCTACGCGCTGCGGAAGGGCTATGCGCTGGCGGAGGATTTCTCGATGGCCGAGACCCCCGCGAACATCGCCGCCATGGGCAAGCAGTACTTCGATCAGTCCGCAGGCAGCACGCGTCTCGGTGAGCACCGCGACCAGGATTACCGCAATCATTACGTGGCCGACCGGCTGAATCGCGTGATCGGGCTGGAGTCGCACTTCCGCGCGAGCATGGAAGCCAAGGGCGCTCCGGTGCCGGCGGTGCACCTGAACATGAAAGCTCTCGGCCTCGAGGAAAAGCAGCTCGAACCCTATCTCAAGCTGCCCAACGGCAAGCCCTTCGTCTACTACGACACCAGCACCGGCGTGCCGGTGAAGAAGACGTTCGATCCGGTCGTCGACAAGACGCAGGACAAGCAGGAAACGCCGGCAAAGCAGGATCCGGGCAAGACGCCCCCCGGCAAGACCGGCAAACCGGGCAAGGGGCCGGATGCGGACGGTTACGGTGCAGAGGGTTACGGTGCGGACGGCGTCGGCGCGCTCGACCCGGTCGAACGCCTCGACGGACGTCGCCGCACCGACTTCGACACGATCGCCACGGCGGTGTCCCACGACGGCCGCTGGGACGGCGAGGCCACCCGCAACATCGCCGGTGCGTTGCTGCGCGAGGTCGATCGCGATCCGAGCGTGCGCCAGGTCGACCGCGTGATGGTCGCCGATCCGGGTGCCGGCGGGCCGCGCGTGTTCGCGATGTACATGCCGAACCAGGACCGCGAGCCGTATTTCCACGCGTCCGTGGATGCCACCATCGCCGCGCGTCAGCCCGTGGCGCAGAGTCTCGGCGAGATGATCGCGCAGCGGACGCCCGCGCAGTCGGGGCAGTCCGTGCAACAGGCGCTGTCCGAACCCGCGCACGGCCCGCGTCTGGGCTGAGCGCGCTTCTCCGGCGGCCGGACGTTCAGCCGGTCGCGTCGCGCATCCGCAGATTGTCGAGGATGACGATCTTCTGCCCGATGTTCGACGACAGCCCGGCGGTCAGCGCCTGGATGTCGTTGACCGCACCGAGCACCTGCGGGTCGTCGAGATCCTGCGCGTGCAGCGCGGCGATCTTGCTGATGATCGCCAGCATCTCGGTGCAGTAGTCGAGATAACGCGCGAGCTGGAAGCGGTCGAGCCGGCGTTCCGGCGACGACGGCGTGTCCCGTTCCGGCGACATCAGGTGTTCCGGATCCTTGGTCAGCTGGTGCATGTCGATGACGTGCGCGAGGCTGCGCAGCTGGTGCAGCGCGCGCAGCGATTTGCGGCGCTTGATCCGGGTTTCGAGCGTGCTCAGGAAGAACACCGCGATGCCGAGGAAGATCACGTCGTTGATCGCGGATTCGATCACCTGCAGCAGCGGGAACAGTTCGAGCCGCGAGGTCGGCGCGGTCGCGGTGGCGGCCAGCGCGCCGAGCAGGCCCAGCATCGCCAGCAGGGCGACGCCGGAGGCGCCGCGGATCCACCAGTTCGGGCGGCGGATGTCGGCGATCCGCGTCGTGGTCTCGCGCGCTTCGGCCAGCAGTTCGACCGCGACCTTCGACAGGCCGGCGCCGGGGAAGCGTTCGCCGATGCGCGCGTGCAGTCGTGCGCAGGTGGCGATGATCGCTTCGGCGTCGAGCGAGCGATAAGTCATGCCGCGACGCCTTCGATCGCCGGTTCCAGCACGATGCAATCGACCGGACAGGCCGGGAGGCACAGCTCGCAGCCGGTGCACAGCGGTTCGATCACCGTATGCATGTGCTTGGCGGCGCCGACGATGGCGTCGACCGGACAGGCCTGGATGCATTTCGTGCAGCCGATGCAGTCGGCCTCGACGATCACCGCGACCGGCGGCGTCGCTGCGTACGCGCCGCGCGAGCGGTCGTAGGGGCGCGCGGGCACGCCGAGCGCATGCGCCAGCGCGCGCGCGCCGGCATCGCCGCCGGGCGGGCAGTGGTCGACGTCCGCTTCGCCGCGGGCCATCGCCTCGGCGTAGGGACGGCAACCCGCAAAACCGCACTGCCCGCATTGGGTCTGCGGCAGCAGGCGATCGAGGCGTTCGACGAGGTCGGGGCTCACGGACGGCGGTTTCGTGGGCGATGCGGAGGCGAAGGACGCGGGAATCGTCTTCGCAGCGCTGCGCGCGGCGTCAGGGCGTGCGCGGCGCCGCGCAGTAGGCCGCGAATCCGTCGGCGGTGTTGTCGAAGCCCTTCTCACGCGCCAGCTCCCACGGGCGCACGCAGACGCGCTCTCGCTCGCACCACGTGTACCCGGCGGCCACGGGGCACCCGTGCGCATCGCGGTCGCCGCCGATCGGGCGAGGTTCCGCGGGTTGCGCGGGCGTCGGGGCCTCGGCCTTCGACGTTTCGCCGTCGCCCGACGACAGGCTGCTGCAGGCCGTCGTCGCGATGGCGAGGCAGAGCGTAAACAGTGAACGCAGGAACGACGGACGCGGCATGGACATCGTGGAGCTCCCGTGGCGTGGTGGGTCGGAAGTCGGCGCGGCCTCAGCGCACCGGCATGCCCGGCTGCGCGCCGCTGTCGGCATCGAGCAGGGCGAGCGCGCCGCCGTCGAAACCGGCGGAGAGGATCATGCCCTCGCTCACGCCGAAGCGCATCTTGCGCGGCGCGAGATTGGCGATGAAGACGACGTTGCGGCCCACCAGTTTCCCGGGCTCGCCGTAACTGCCGCGGATGCCCGAGAAGATCTGGCGCTTGCCGAGTTCGCCGGCGTCGAGCTCGAAGCGCAGCAGCTTGTCCGAGCCCTCGACGAATTCGCACGCCAGCACCTTGCCGATGCGCAGATCGAGCTTGGCGAAGTCGTCGATGGCGATGTGGGCGGGCTGCGCGGAATCGGTCTTCGGCGCCTCGGCCTTGGCCGGTGCGGCGGGCTTCGTCGCGCCGGTGTCGGCTTTCGCCGGCGCGGCGGGTGCGGTGGGTGCGGTGGGTTGCAGCGATTCCTTCGAAGCTTCGGTCATGGCGTCGATCTGTTTCGGGTCGATTCGGGTGAATAGCGGGGCGTAACTGCTGATTTTTCTTGATTGCAGGTGAAATTCTGCAGAGAAAAAGTCGAGGGAGGAGAATGCGCCGGGATGCAGTCCGAAATAAATTTCAACGCGTTCCGAGATCTTTGGCATGACAGGCTTAAGTGCTCGTGCCAAAGAGGCGAACAGATTCAGGCCGGTGGTGAGTACGAGATGGAGCCTTTCCTTTTGTGAAGGATCTTTGGCGAGTGCCCAAGGCGCTTCTTCGGCGATGTATTCGTTAGCCCTATCCGCGGCTCTCATGACGGCGTTCATCGCTTTTGCAAAATTATCAGTTGCATAGCCGCTTTGAACATTGTGCTGAAGTATCGCTGTGCATTGAGCGAACGTGTCCTTGGCTTTTTCAATCCAGTCGGCATTTTTATCGACAGGCTCGACTGTGCAATTGGAGGACCAGTACGCGGGGCCAAGAATGTTGTCGAAGTGAATCTCCAGTAACTTTGCACAGCGGCTCGCGATATTCACGAACTTTCCGACTAGATCGCTGTTCACCCGCGCGACGAAGTCGCCGAGATTCAGATCGAGATCGTCCACGCCGCCGGACGATTTGGCCGCGTAGTAATAGCGCAGCGCCTCTGGCGGGAGGCCGGCATCGATGTAGGTCTTCGCCATCACGAATGTGCCGCGCGATTTCGACATCTTTGCGCCGTCGACGGTCAGATACCCGTTCACATGCAACCGCGTCGGCGTCCGAAAGCCGGACCCCTGCAGCACCGCCGGCCAGAAGAGACCGTGGAAGTTCACGATGTCCTTGCCGATGAAGTGGTGCATCTCGGCATCGCTGCCGGCCTTCGTGAACGCGTCGAAGTCGTACCCCTTCGCGTCGCACAGCGCCCTGAAGCTGCTGAGATAGCCGATCGGCGCGTCCAGCCAGACGTAGAAATACTTGCCGGGCGCGCCCGGGATCTCGAAACCGAAGTAGGGCGCATCGCGGGAGATGTCCCACGGACGCAGGCCGCCTTCGGCGTCCAGCCATTCCTGCAGCTTGGCCTTCACGCCGGGAACGGCGACGTCTTCGGACAACCAGCCGCGGAGGAAATCGGAGAACCGGCCCAGTTCGAAGAAGAAATGCTCGGATTCGCGCAGTTCCGGCGTTTCGCCGCTCAGCACCGAACGCGGCTCCTTCAGCTCGGTCGGCGCGTAGGTGGCGCCGCAGACTTCGCAGTTGTCGCCGTACTGATCGGCGCTGCCGCAGTTCGGGCAGATGCCCTTGATGTAGCGGTCGGGCAGGAACATGCCCTTGGCCGGATCGTAGAACTGCTGCACCGAGCGGCGGCCGATGTGGCCGGCGGCGTCGAGCCTCGCGTAGATCGTCTCGGTCATCGTCCGGTTTCCGGGCGAATTCGTCGAGTCGTAGTGATTGAAGGCGACGCCGAAGGCCTCGAAATCGCGCTCGTGCGCGGCCTGGACTTCGGCGATGAAGGCCTCGGGCGTGACCCCGGCCTTTTCGGCCGCGAGCATGATCGGGGTGCCGTGGGTGTCGTCGGCGCAGACGAAATGCACCGTGTCCCCGCTCATTCGCCGCGCCCGCACCCAGATGTCGGCCTGGATGTAGCCCACCAGATGGCCGAGGTGGATCTGGCCGTTGGCGTAGGGCAGGGCATTGGTGACGAGCACGGAACGGGACATGGCGCGGGACGGCGTGGAGACGGTCGGCGATTATGGCATGGCCGGTCCGCGCTCCCGGTCGCGGGGCGTGGGCCGGAAGGCTATTCCCGCAGCCAGACCTGGGTTCGTCCGAGCAGTGCGACGCCCAGGAAGCCCCGGACCTCCAGCTTTCTGCCGCCCGCGATCGGCGTCATCTTCACCGAGTATTCCTTGCCGTTCTCCGGGTCGAGGATGCGGCCGCCGGACCAGACCTTGCCCTGTCGCTTCAGGTCCCAGGCGATGGTCATGCCCAGGATCGGCTTGTTGTGCCGCGCGCCGCGGCACTCGTCGCACAGGGGATTGGGGCCGTCCTTGGTGTCGAGGAGCTGGACGATCTTCGCCGACAGCGTGCCGTTCGCGGACTCGGCGATCTCGATCACCGCCTTGGGTTGGCCGGTGGCGTCGTCGATGCTGCGCCAGCGACCGACCGGCGTGTGCTGGGCGAAGGCGGAAGCGGGCAGGAGGCAGCAGAGGAGGAAGAGACAGGACAGAAAACGGCGCATCGGCGGGCTCCGGTCGCAGGCGGAAACGACAGGCGGGAACGACTTCCGGGAACTCCGGGCAGAAGCGGTGGCCGGAAACGATGGACTGAAACGATGGACTGAAACGGAGACGGCCCGTCGCCGGGCCGTCTCGCGCAACGCATCAACGGAGCGGGATCACTTCACCCGCTTCCACTCGCCATCGCGGCAGAACACCGCGACGCAGCCGGTCACCGTCAGCGTGTTGCCGTCGGCGCTGAGCTTCACCATCTTGACCTTGAACTTGCGGTCCTCGGAGGGCTTGTAGCCCTGACCGCCGCCCCAGCCGCCGGCGATGGGCTTGAGGTTCCAGAGGGTGACCAGGCCGACGATCGGTTTGCCCTTGTACGGGTCGCTGCAGTCGGCGCAGGTCGGGGGCAGCCCGAGGTTCTCGACGATCTTGGCCGCGAGCGTGCCGTTCTTGGCCTCGTAGATCTCGGTGATCGTCATCGGCTTGCCGGTCTTGTCGTCCAGCGTCTTCCAGCGGCCGATCGGCGAGGGATTCTCGGCCGAGGCGTGGAACGCCGCGGCCAGCAAGGGCAACGCGAGCAGAGCGATGATGGATTTGATGCGCATGTTCCCCTCCCAGGGCGTCGATCTGTGTTCGTGATCTGTGGTCGTGGCCCGGTCGGCGGGAACCGCCCCGGGGCACGTCTTTATACCGCATCCGGAGGGGTATGGAAGGGCGTCTCGATGGGCGAGACGGCCCTGCCGTATGGTCGAGGCGTGACGGCCGTGCTTGCCCGGGTGCAAGCCCTCAAACAGAATCCCCTGCCAGCCCGGGACCGGGCCGGAACCCATTTCCTCGCCGGATGCGAGCGACCCCCAGGACCCTCAAGATGCGTACCAAGATTACCGTTCTGTTTCTCGCCCTAGGGCTCGTCTTGCCAATCCAGTTGATGGCGCAGGCGGTTTCCTTGCCGTCCGAGTACGGCGAAAAGATCAAGGCTGCGACCTCTGTTTCGGCGCTCGACAGTGGCGCGTTCGGAGAGTCGGTCAACGATGCGACCGGAAATACCGTGTTCTCGGTGGTGGATATCGATTTGCCGGGCAACAATGCGCTGCCGGTGCGACTCGGGCGGCGACTGCCGATCGAGCCTCGATACATCCAGGAAGAGCTCGGTGGGCTTGGGAACTGGGACATCGATGTCCCGTACATCGAAACCACTGTTTCGAGTCTGTATGGCTGGTCGGTGGACATTTCGACGAGCCCGAATCGCTACAAGCGATGCTCGATCGTTGCGCCCCCAAAAGTGGAGGGCACGATCTTTTCGTCCGGTGAAGTGTCTCACGGCTATCGCGTCCACATACCCGGCGTCTTCGAAGGGCTGATGTTGAAGCATGCCAACAATCACGCCAATCCAACGGATGGAAGGACCTATCCGTGGGTTGTCGGAGAGTCGGGGCGTGTCTCCTGCCTGTCGTCGATCAAGAATGGTGCGCCGGGGGAGGGCTTCGTCGTCCATCTGGCGGATGGAACGCGCTATTACTTCGATTATCCTGTTGAACGTACTGCACCGATTCTTCGCAAGGGTCCGAAAACCGTAACGGGCTACAGCATGCCGCGGAAGCGGGTTTTCATGCTTGCGACTCGGATCGAGGATCGCTACGGGAATTCTGTCGATTTCCAGTATGGCGCCGGGCAGCTTTCTTCAGTGACCGGCAGCGATGGGCGTCAGATCGTCATCCAATCCACGCAGAACGGTTATGTCGCAACAGCGAATGGTAGGCAGTGGCAGTATGAGTTGGCGAACGGGCACCTGGCTAGAGTGGTCAACCCCGATGGTTCAAAATGGGCGTATTCGTCGTTTGGAACCTATCAGCCTCGCCCCGAGTACGATGGAGAAAGCATCCAGATCGAATCGTTCAGCCCCAGTGAGCAATGCCTGGCTGCGCCATCTTTTTCAGAGTACGTCGGTGGTGCTTCGTTCGTGGTCGAACATCCAAGTGGGATGCGCGGTGAATTCAGCTTTACGAACAGCATTTTTTCGAGAAGCAGGGTTCCATACCGGTGCGTAGTCGATTACTTCGATCATCAGGTCCGCCTCAATAGCTGGTTGCTGCCGCCGAATCGGCACAATGAGGATGTTCTTCGTCGCGCAATTCGTGATTACAAATCATGCATCGCAGCGGCAGGGCCGACGAATGATCCTCAGTACAGCCAGAATGAAGCGGTTTGCGCATCCGAGTTCATGAGTTCGGTTCAGTCGGAATGGGAAACGCCAACAGAGCCCGACGAGGCGTCAGCCAGTATTTCCGGCTATGCGCACATGATGGACACAAACGCATATCCGGTGTTGTCCTTGTCTCGGCTGACGACCACCGGTCATGGGCTTTCGTCAAGGGTCACCCAGTATTCGTATTTGGTCGAAACTTACCAATACTGCGGCTTGATCAATCATTTCACTGGTCAGCCCGATGGGCCTACCTGCGATCAGGATCCCTGTGCAGGTGGAGGTTGCCTGGATTCGACTGGTCGCTGGACGGAAATCGTTCTGCCTTCTGGCGACAAGGTCCGCAAACGCTACGGCGTCGTGTACGGCGTGAACGAAGGCAAACTGCTCGAAGAGCAGGTGATCAGTGCCCAGGGTGTACTCGTGCGGCATGTGTTGCATCAGTATCTTGATGGCGCGAATACGACGACACAACTGTTCGCGCGTCGAGTCGGGTGGGCGTTCACATCAGACCCGATCGAAGGTCTTCTGATGCCTTGGACTTCGACGGAAATCAGGGAGTCTGGAAGTTCTTTCGTCAGTGAGATTCCATTGTGCAGTGGTGCCGGGGCTTATTGTTTCGACGCATTGGCACGCCCGACGAAGGTTCGGAAGTCGAGTCCCTACGGAGCGCCGACGACCAATCTTACGGAGTACCACGATGATCTGACGCGATGGGTTGTCGGGCAGCAGAGGCACGTGACCAATGTCGAAACCGGTCTGGTCGAATCCGAGGTCGGATACAACGCGCAGGCACTGCCTGTGTGGACGAAAAAATTCGGCAAGTTGCAGCAAACGATGACCTACAACACGGACGGTACGCTCGCCACCGTCGCCGACGGTCGCGGTAACGTCACCGCCTTCTCCAACTGGAAGGGCGGCATTCCTCGACTCATCTCGCATCCGGGCGGCGCGACCGAGTCCGCTACGGTCGACGACAACGGCTGGATCACGTCGATCACCGACGAGAACGGGTTCGTCACCGGCTACGGCTACGACGCCATGGGCAGGCTCGCCAGCACGGTTTACCCGACGGGCGACACGCTCGCCGGTGGCGCCACCGCCTATCACACGACCTGGTCGGAGTTCCGGGCGCTGACCGACACGGACTGGAAACCGGCGGGCGTATCGACCGGCCAGTGGCGGCAAGTGCAGGGCACTGGCGACCATGTCACGGTCACGTACCTGAATGCGCTGTGGCAGCCGGTGCTGGTCCACGATTACGACCAGGCCAATGTCGCAAGCACGCTACGCTCGACCCGCACCGAGTACGACAGCAATAGTCGGGTCAGTTTCCAGTCCTACCCGACCTCGGATCTGATCCCCGGCGCCATCGGCACGCGCACGTTCTACGACGCATTGGACCGCGTCGTGCGCGTGGAACAGGACAGCGAACTGGGTGTGCAGCCATTGGCGACGACCACCGAGTATCTGTCCGGCCTGCGCACCCGAGTCACGAACCCGCGCGGCCAGCAGGTCACGACCAGCTTCATGGCCTGGGATCAGCCGGGTTACGACCTGCCGATCCTCAGCGAGCAGCCGGAAGGCAAGGTCATCCAGATCCAGCGTCATCCGCAGTTCGGTTGGCCGCTGACATTGACCCAGCGCAATGCCGCGAACACGCTGTCGGCGACGCGTCGTTATGTCTATGACGTCTACGCCCAACTGTGCAAGACGATCGAGCCGGAGACCGGCGCGACCGTGACCGAGTACGACGCGGCTGGCAACGTGGACTGGACGGCCGCCGGCCTGACCGGTGGCGACTACGCGGACACGGCAGCCTGCAGCCGCACTCCGGCCGGTACTTCGGGTCGCAAGGTCTCGCGTACGTACGACACACGCAACCGTCTCAGCCAGCTGCTGTTCCCGGACGGCCGCGGCAATCAGGCGCTGACCTACACCCCGGACGGCTTGCCCGCCAGCATCACCACGTACAACGGCACCGGCAACACCGAGCCCGTGGTGATGGCCTACACCTACAACAAGCGCCGCCTGCTGACCGGCGAGTCGATTACCCAGTACAACGGTGCGTCGCCCTGGTACACGTGGACGATCGGCTACGCCTACAACGCCTACGGTCATTTGGCGTCGCAGACCTACCCGACCGGACTGACGGTGGACTATGCGCCGAACCCGCTGGGTCAGGCGACCAAGGCCGGCGCTTACGCCAGCGGCGCGCAGTACTATCCGAACGGCGCGTTGAAGCATTTCACCTACGGCAACGGCATCGTGCACACGATGCAACAGAATGTGCGGCAGTTGCCGTCGCGCGTCACCAGCAGCGGCGGGGTGAACGACTTCACCTACAACTACGACGCCAATGGCAACGTCACCAACATCTGGGATCTGGCGCGCGGCGACAACTACAGCCGTTGGCTGAGCTACGACAATCTCGACCGCCTGACTGCGGCGGGCTCGGCGAGCTTCGGCGGCGATCACTGGCACCGCATGACCTACGACGTGTTGGACAACCTCGAATCGTGGAAGCTGGCGGGGGTGAAGGACTACGCGGATTACGTGTACGACAGCCAGAACCGGCTGATGAGCATCCGCAACACCGCGGGTGCGACGGTGGTCGGTCTGGACTACGACCCGCAGGGCAACCTGTGGAACAAGAACGGCCAGACCTACGACTTCGACTACGGCAATCGTCTGCGTCGAGCGAACGGCAAGGAGACCTACCGCTACGACGGCCTGGGTCGCCGCGTGCAGACGACCTCGGACAACGGCAAGACCACGCTGTGGCAGTACAGCCAGGGCGGTCAGATGCTGTTCTCCAGCGACTGGGGCGGCCCGGACAACCAGGCGCAGCAGACCCACGAGAACGTGTATCTGGCCGGCAGCATCATCGCGACGATCGACCACGCGTGGCCGAGCAATGCGGTGCTGGCGACGAAGTACCAGCACACCGACGCGCTGGGCAGCCCGGTGGCGGTGACGAATGCCGCGGGTCAAGTCACGGAGCGCATGGACTACGAGCCGTGGGGCGCGATCATCGGCAATCCGACGCGCAGTGGCATCGGTTACACCGGGCATGTGATGGACGGGGCGACTGGCCTCACCTATATGCAGCAGCGGTATTACGATCAGTCGGTGGGGAGGTTCTTGTCGGTCGATCCAGTGACGGCTTATGAGAAGCCGGGCTCGAATTTTAATCGGTATTGGTATGCGAACAACAGCCCGCACAAGTTTGTGGATCCGGATGGGCGGCAGTCACGTGACGATGTATGGATACCGCCTACCAACATTCCATACCTTGACTGGGGTACGTCTTCGTCAGATAGGCGAATCAGTACTAAGCAGCTAGTGGAGAGGCAGCTCGCTTTTGAACTCAGTCGGGAGCGGAGTTGGGAAGAAAATCTGACGTATATCGCAACTGCGATGTCCCTTGCATCCCGTGGGCTCGGGTTCAGGGGTGGTAATTTGCGCTCTATGTCGGGGCCTGCTCGTTATGAGCTTGGAAAAATTAGAGAGAGATATGTCGCTAGACTTGTCGGCGGTCGTGTTTCTGGCGAAAGAGTTACTGTTCAAGGATACGGGACAACGGACATTGATGTTACAGCTGCGAATGGTGATTTGGTTGCTGTTGGTGGAGCGGCCAAGGCACGGAATAAAGGTAACTTAGGGAGAATGTTGAGGATTTATAATGCCATAGCCGCGGAACGAGGGGTTGGCGTAAGGGCTTACTTTGAGGAAGGAACCCCCAAGGAAATCATCGACTACGCGCGCAAAGTGATTGGGAGAGATAATGTCAGAACGTTCAAGGATTCGAAATGAAAATCAACTATGTCGAAATAGGTCATATTGACGGTTCGTTTATTGCTCCATTTCTGAATTATCTCGTGCAATCCGGCCTTTCGGAGAGAAATCCGGTTTCCGGTAGTGTTGTGGTTTTCGATAAAGATGCAAATCCAGTTTCGATTGACTCGCTCTCTAAGATTAAATATGAAGCATGCTTGGGGGTGCAGATGTGGATTGACTCATCCGCGGATGTGTATGTTTCATGGGAGAGACTCAATGTTGGCATCGAAGTGTTCCTCGACGGCCTTGAGCAGGATCATGTGATTAGAATTGCTAATCTCTGCTGTTTGTTTTCATGCGAGTATTCAGTTATGAATGACGTTGCTATCAAGATTGAGCTGGGTAGTCAATCGTCATGAGAGAGGAAAAACGGGGTGTGCAAGTTTAGAACCTATCTCAAAATCGAAATTGAACCGCCCCGGGAATCCCGGAGGCCTGTACAAGTTGGGTAATTACCCGACACCCGGGCCTCGGCAGAGGCGGTTACGCGGCGAGTGTGTCGGGTTCGTTTTCGGCTGTCACCTCCGTCTCTGGGACGACAGGCGGCAGGGTCTCGATCGCGAGCGCTTCGCGAAGCGCCTGAGCGGGTGTTCTGCCCCTCAGGCGATAGGATAACGCAACGATTTTTCGCACATTTCCGAGGCAGTGGCCCCGCGTTCTCACGCTGCGACGGTCGTGAGGGTGTCGCGTTTGAACAACTCATCCATGCACAGGTAACGCTTGTTGCCCCAGTGTGTGCCCGCGGCTTCGGGGTAAAACGCTAGCCCCGCAGCGCAAGCGCGAGGCGGTCCGGCGGATGCTCGAGCACATGTAATCGCTGTTTCCGCTTGTCGGAGAAAATACGATTGCCCCGAAAAGAAAGAACCCGGCTTTCGCCGGGCTCTTTCGTGTTGCGGGCAACGCTGGAGATCAGTTGAACTTGTACTGCAGCTGGGCCGAGATCTCGCGGCCGACCGGGCTGTAGGCGCGCCAGAAGTACGGGTAGCTGTTGAAGCCGTCGTCATCCGGATGGAACTTGTTGAAGATGTTGTTGACGAAGAGGCTGACGACCATCTTGTCCGTGATCTTCTTGCTGACGTTGGCGTTCCACAGGAAGTACGGAGCGACGCGACCCGTTTCCTGCCAGTTCGGCAGACTGCCGTAGCGCGACATGAACACGTTGGTGTTCCAGTCGCCCTTGCTCCAGGCCATCGAGGCGCGGATGCGGCTGCGGAAGTCGAAGTTGCCCGGATCGTCGCGCCAATCGGTCTGGATCGGGTCGGTCGCGAAGGTCTGGAGCTCGTTCTTGTGGGTGTAGGACCACTCGACGCGCCAGTTGAAGCGACCGAAGCGATCGGTGTCCAGACGGTAATTCACGGCCGTATCGACGCCGGCGACGCGCTGGAACGACTGGTTCACCGGGCCACTGCGAACGCCGGTGATCCGGTCGGTGGGTTCGCCGGGCGCCGGGCTACGCGTGACTCGGCTGGTGATCTCCTGACAGAAGGCCGAGCCGGGGGCGAACTGGAACGGTTGGCGCGTACGGGTCAAACCCGTGCGGCAACCGGCTTCGTTGTCGAGGATGAAAGTCGAGGACAGGTTGGCGACCGCGCCTTCCAGCACGATGTTGTAGTAGTCGGCGGACAGCGAGAGGCTGTCGGTGATGTCCCACACGAAGCCAGCGGTCCACGATTCACCGGTTTCCTCTTCCAGCGTCGGCTCGCCTCGGCTGGTCGCGAACACCGAATAGACGAAGGTGGTGCCGCTGCAGGCGGTGGCGCCGACCGGCGGGTTCGGCGGCAACGTCGCATAGCCGCCGGTCGACAGGCAGCGGAAGGTGTCGAGGGCATTGCCGAAGCTGCCGCTGCCCTCGTTGTACACGTAATGCATGTCGGGGGCTTTGAAGCTCGTGCTGTAGTTGCCGCGGACGAGCAACGAGTCGAAGGGACGCCATTCGAGGCCCGCGGCCCAGGTACGGGCGTCGTCGACGTTGGTGATGTCGTCGTACTTGTCGTAGCGAGCGGCCAGGCTCATCTTCAGCGAGTCGAGCACGGGGATGCTCAATTCGGCGCCGATCGCATAGCGATCTCGATCGCCGCCGCCGTTCGTGCCCGTCAGGTTATAGGCCAGACGATTCGTCGGCAGGATGTCGTCGGGCGAGTTGAGCTCGTAGCCCTGCTGGGTGCCTTCAACCACGGCGGCGAAACCGACCGGGCCGGCCGGCAGTTCGAACAGGTCGCCGCTCACCACGAAACTGCCCTGGGTCACCCAGGAATGCGATTCGTACTTGAGGATGGTCGACAGGTTGCGATATTCCTGCGGCGTCAGCGGGCGATAGAAGCGGTCGAGATTGATCAGGTAGCGCGGGGTGCCCGTGGTGTTCAGGCGCGGGCCAAGGAACCAGTCGGTGATCGCCGAGCCGTCGAGACGCGGGCGGGTGCGATCGGCCCAGTAGTCGGCGCGACCGAGCATCAGATCCCAGTCGAAACGTTCGGCGAAAGTGCCGCGCAGACCGAAAGCGAAGTCCAGCGACTTCTCGGTGAATTTCTGATGCGTGCCTTCGATGCCGCCGTATTCCTGCGGCGTGAAGATGCGCTGAATCTGTACGTTGCCGTTGATACCCGGGTTGGTGGCGAAGAATGTTCCGACCGTGCCCACGCCGTCGAGGTGCGGACCGCCGAAGAACTCCACGCCGCCGGTCAGTTCGGACTTGGAGTGGTAGCCCATCAGGCTGGCCCAGGCCTCCATGCCGTTGTTGAACTGGTAGTTGCCGTAGAGGTAGCCGGAAAGGTCGTTGTTGCCGTTGCCGATCGACTGGTAGCCGACATCCTTCCAGTAACCGCATGCGTTGCCTTGCGTGTAAGGCAAGCCGGTCGACGTGCTGACGGCCCGGAAGGTCCAGTCGACGTATTCGTCGTCGAAGCGCGAGCACGCGCCGGTCGGCGGGGCGATGAAGGTATTCGGCGTGTTCGCCGGCAAGCCGACGCGGTTGATGCGGAGGGTGCTGACCGGCTGGTTCCCCAGAACGGCGTTCGGGAGCGGATTGTCTTCGCGGGAATCCATGAAGTCGCGCTGGTAGGCGTACATGGGTTCGTCGTTGAAGTACTGAAGCGCGTAGGTGAGACTCCATGCGTCGCCGGTCTTTCCGCCCACCCACTGCAGATCGCCGAAGTCGCCGCCGCCGGTGGTCGTGGTGCCGGTGCGAAGCTTGAGGATGTCGCCTTCGTAGTTCTTGCGCAGAACCACGTTGATCACGCCCGCCACGGCATCGGAGCCGTAGATCGCAGATGCGCCGCCGCTCAGGATTTCGATGCGCTCGACGGCCGCAGTCGGCACGTTGCCGAAGTTCTGGAAGTTGCTCTGGCCGTTGTACGGGAACGGATAGTCGGCGGCGCGACGGCCGTTGATCAGCAGCAGCGTACGGCCCGGGCCGAGGCCGCGCAGATTGACCGGGCTCCCGTTCGGCGTGAAGCCGCCAGCCGAGTTCAGTTCGTTCTGGATGCTGCCGCCGTTCTGGGTAATCGTTTCGAGCGCGTCGTAAACGGTGACGAAGCCCTCTTTCTGCAACTGGTCGGCAGTGATGACGGTGACCGGCGACGGGCCTTCGACCTCGGCGCGCTTGATGCGGCTGCCGACGACCTCGATCTTGTCGAGGCTCTGCTGCTGTTGGCTGCTGGTCTGCTGGTTGTCGTCCTGATCGTCTTCGTTGTTGCCGCTGTCCTGAGCGAAGGCCATGCCCGAGATCAGGAACGTCGCCAGGATGGCGGAGGTCAGTTGGCTGCGCCGCAGGCGGCGCGGGTTGCGTGAAGTCATGGATTTCCCCGGTTGCAAGTCGTTAACGAAAGCGAGACGGCAGAAAGGCCCCCTGTCGTCTACCATCGGAACTTAACACGGCTTTAACGGCTTTGTCATGTGAGGATGCCCCGGAAATCGCTTCCGACATGGAAACGCAAAACCTTCGCATCCGTATGTCGAGGAATGCTCCGTTCAGGCTGGTCCGGCCGGGGCGGGGAGGCGACAATGCGGGCATGAGCACCCACGACACTTCGTTCAGACTTCCCTCGCATGCCGTTCAGCCTCCGCTCGCGCCCCTGCCGCGCATCCGGAACATCGTCGCCGTCGGATCGGGCAAGGGCGGCGTGGGCAAATCCACGACCGCGGTCAACCTTGCGGTCGCGTTGGCCGATCTGGGCGCCCGGGTCGGCCTCCTGGATGCCGATATCTATGGTCCGAGCATCCCGACGATGCTGGGGCTCTCCGGCCGACCGGACAGCCCGGACGGCAAGTCCATCGTGCCGATGCGCGCGCACGGCGTCGAAACGATGTCGATCGGCTTCCTGGTCGAGCAGGACACGCCGATGATCTGGCGCGGGCCGATGGCCACCTCGGCCCTGACCCAGTTGCTGAACGACACCCGCTGGGGCGGGGACGACGGCGAGGGGCTGGACCTGCTGGTCGTCGATCTGCCCCCTGGCACCGGCGACATCCAGTTGACCCTGGCCCAGAAGATCCCGGTCGCCGGCGCGGTGATCGTGACCACCCCGCAGGAGGTGGCCACCCTCGACGCGCGCAAGGCCCTGCGGATGTTCGAGAAGGTGCATGTGCCGGTGCTCGGCCTGATCGAGAACATGGCCCAGCACGTCTGTTCGAACTGCGGCCATGTCGAACCTCTGTTCGGCGCCGGCGGCGGCGAGCGCATGGCGGCGCAGTACGGCGTGCCGCTGCTGGGGTCGCTGCCGCTGGACATCGCGATCCGCGAGCAGGGCGACGCCGGCGCCCCGGTCGTGCGGGCCGCGCCGACCTCGCCGGTGGCCGAGGCCTACCGCCACGTCGCGAAGCGGCTGTTGGAGGAGCTCGGGAAGCGCCCGCGGGTGCGTGCGGGGATCGACGCGAACCTGGTCTGAGGCGGCGCTTCGAGAGACCGTCTGCATCGAAAACGGCGTCCGGATCGACCGGCTCGATCAAGCGGCCGGACCCGGATTCGCCCTGAAAACACCGTTCGTCGGCGATGTTGCGATGCGGCGTGCGTCGCCCGACGACGAACGTATACGTTGCTGCGCGCCGCGGCGGGGCGGGTTCCCGGTGGAACCGGAATCCCCGCCGTTTTTCGTGTCGACAACTTCAGGGGGATTCTGCGCAAATGGATCGAATCGTTCGTCGTGCCGCTCTCGCCACCGCCATCGTCGCGTCGCTGGGCCTGTCTTCCGTCGCGTTCGCGGGCGGTCGCCCGGATGCGGTCATCGCCGGCCTCAACGCCGGTCGCGCCCATGAATCGGGCGAACTCATCGTCAAGTTCCGCGACGGCACCGCCGCCGCCGACCAGGACACCGTCCGCCGCGGTCTCGGCGCGCAGAAGCTCGATACCCTGCGCCGGGGGCGCGGCGGTCGGGGCGAAACCGCGCTGATGCGCCTGCCGGCCGGCGCCGACCTCGCCGACACGGTGCGCGTGCTGTCTGCCAATCCCAACGTCGAATACGCCGAACCGAACTGGATCTACGAGCACTCGGCGACCTCGAACGACACCTACTACACCGGTGGCCAGCTCTGGGGCATGTACGGCGATGCGAGTTCGCCGGCCAACCAGTACGGTTCGCAGGCCGCCGAGGCCTGGGCCGCCGGACACACCAGCTGCAGCGGCGTGCTGGTCGGCGTGATCGACGAAGGCATCTACTACAACCACACGGATCTGGCGGCCAACATCTGGACCAACCCCTACGATCCGGCCGACGGCGTCGACAACGACGGCAACGGCTACGTCGACGACGTCCGCGGCTGGGATTTCGACGGCAACAGCAACAACATCAACTCGGGCGGCGCCAACGACGATCACGGCACGCACGTCTCCGGCACCATCGCCGGCGTCGGCGGCAACGGCACCGGCGTGGCCGGCGTGTGCTGGAGCGGCGTGAAGCTGATCTCCGGCCGGTTCCTCGGTCGTCGCGGCGGCACCACGGCCAACGCGATCAAGGCGGTGGACTACTTCACCGACCTCAAGACCCGTCACGGGCTGAACATCGTCGCGACCAACAATTCCTGGGGCGGCGGCGGTTTCTCGCAGGCGCTGCAGGACGCGATCGGCCGCGCCAACGACGCGGGCATCCTGTTCATCGCGGCGGCCGGCAACGACGCGTTCAACTGCGACAGCGGTTCGAGCTGCTACCCGGCCGAATATCCGAACCCGAACGTGATCGCGGTCGCTTCGATCACCAGCACCGGCGCGATGAGCTCGTTCTCCAGCTACGGCGCGACCACGGTCGACCTCTGCGCCCCGGGTTCGGCCGTCTACTCGACGGTGCCGGTCAGCTCGAAGGGCGCCCTCGTGTCGGGCTACGCCAGCTACAGCGGCACCTCGATGGCCACCCCGCACGTCACCGGCGCGGCGGCGCTGTACGCGTCCTCGCATCCGGGCGCCGGCGCCGCGGACATCAAGGCCGCGATCATGGGCAGCGTCGTCCCGACCGCATCCTGCAACGGCAAGGTGGTCAGCAACGGCCGGCTCAACGCCAGCGGCTTCTGAGCCGACATCGCAGACGCGTCCACGAAGGCCCGGCATCGCCGGGCCTTCGTCCTTCCGGGACCCGGGAAGGGGCGATCCCGTAGAATGTCGGCCTCTTCCGCCCCCAGGACGGGCCACAGGCCCGGAACACTCCCGACATGAGCATCAAGAGCGACCGCTGGATCCGCCGGATGGCCGAACAACACGGCATGATCGAGCCGTTCGAGCCCGGTCAGGTCAAGCATGCCGCCGACGGCCACCGGATCGTCAGTTACGGTACCTCCAGCTACGGCTACGACGTGCGCTGCGCGCGCGAGTTCAAGGTCTTCACCAACATCAACTCGACCATCGTCGATCCGAAGGCCTTCGATCCGAACAGCTTCGTCGACATCCAGTCCGACGTCTGCATCATCCCGCCGAATTCCTTCGCGCTGGCGCGCACGGTCGAATACTTCCGCATTCCGCGCGACGTGCTCGTGGTCTGCCTCGGCAAGAGCACCTACGCGCGCTGCGGCATCATCGTCAACGTCACGCCGCTCGAACCGGAATGGGAAGGGCACGTCACCCTCGAGTTCAGCAACACCACCCCGCTGCCGGCGCGCATCTACGCCAACGAGGGCGTGGCGCAGATGCTGTTCTTCCAGTCCGACGAAGTCTGCGAGACCTCCTACAAGGACCGCGGCGGCAAATACCAGGGGCAGACGGGCGTGACCCTGCCGCGGACCTGATCCCTTCCCGATCTTCACGGAGAAAACACGCGTGGACGAACAGAATCCCTACAGCGCCCCCGAATCGCGGATCGCCGACACCGTACGCGCCGCCCAGGACGCCGATCTGGCCGATCGCGGCGAGCGCCTGGCGGCCGCCATCATCGACACGGTGATCGCGCTCGCGGTGCTGGTGCCGGTGATGTTCCTGGGCGGCTACTTCGAGACGATGATGCAGACCGCCATGACCGGCGAGAAGCCTTCGCTCGCCACCAACCTGCTGTGGAGCGGCATCGGTCTGCTGCTGTTCTTCGTCGTGCAGGGCTATCCGCTGTACGCGACCGCGCAGACCTGGGGCAAGCGGGTGATGAAGCTGCAGATCGTCGGCCTCGACGGTGCGCGGGCTCCGTTCGGCCGGTTGATCGCCTTGCGCTACCTGCCGATGCAGGGCGTGAGCGCACTGCCTTTCGTCGGTCCGCTGTTGTCGATCGTGAACGTGCTCCTGATCTTCCGCGACGATCGTCGCTGCGGCCACGACCTCATCGCCGGCACCCGCGTGGTGAAGCTGCGTTGATCCCCGGCGAGTCGGCCGCGCGACCCACGGAATTCCGCGGATGAACGCGGTCGCGGAAGGCCTGCAGCGCGTCTACGAATCCCTGCGCCGGTCGCAACCGTTGCAGGCGGCGCAGGCGCTGGAGCCGCTGCTTCGCGACCACCCCGGCGAAGCGGCCGTGCATCGGGCGCAGGCGGTGCTGGCGCAGAGCACCGGGCAACAGGCCGTGGCGCTGTCCGCGATGCGGCGCGCGCTCGAGCTGGTTCCGGACGCGCCGGAACTGCATCTGGAATACGGCCAGGTGTTGGCCTCGGCCATGCGCATCGACGAGGCCATCGCGTCCTTCCGCCGCGCCGCCGAACTGCGGCCCGGGTTCGTCGAGGCCTGGTATCTCCTCGGCATGACCCTGTACGGGACGCAGCGCGATGCCGAGGCGCTGGCGCCGATGCGCCGCGCGCACGCGCTGGCCCCCGGACATCCGCAGATCGCCCGTGCGCTGGCCGAGACCGAATACGCGCTCGAGCATCACGCCGAGGCGCTGGCGCTCTTCGACGCGCTCGCCGTGCCGCCGGCGTCTGCGGATGCCGTGCTGTGCCTGCGTCGTTCGCAGTGCCGGCGTCGTCTCGGCGCGGCCGCGGACGCGCTGGCCGTCGCGCGCGAGGCGCTGGCGCGCTTTCCCGACGATCCGCTGCTGTGGCAGGAACTGGGCTGGGTGCAGGAGGATCTCGGCGACGCCGACGCCGCGCGCACGGCCTACGTGCGCGCCCACGACCTGCGCCCGGAGTGGGCCGACCCGCTGGGATCGCTGATCGCGCTCGATCGCACCGCCGCCCCGACGACGCTGGTGCAGCGCGCCGAAGCGCTGGCCGCGACCGCGGGCGTTCCCGGGCAACAGCGCGCGTTCCTGCATCACACGCTGGGCAAGCGTCGCGACGCGCTGGGCGAATACGCCGACGCCGCGCGGCACTGGACCGAAGCCAACGCGTTGCGCCGCGCGCTCGACGGCGGTTTCGAACGCGAGCGTTTCGCCGCGCAGGTCGATGCGGCGATCGCGACGTTCGACGTCGACACGCTCGCGAGCCTGCATCGCGCCGCCCTGCACGACGAGCGTCCGCTGTTCGTGGTCGGCATGCCGCGCAGCGGAACGACGTTGGTCGAGCAGATCGTCGCGGCGCACCCGCAGGGACACGGCTGCGGCGAACTGACCGGCATCGTGTCGATCGCGGAGGCCCTCCCCGACGCCACCGGCCTGCGCTGGCCGCAGGACGCCGCCCGGCTCGATCCGGACGCGCTGCGCGCACGGGCGCGAAGCTATCTGGCGCTCGCGGCGCGCGGCGCCCCCGACGACGCTCGCCGCCTCGTCGACAAACAGCCGTACAACTTCCTCCACGTCGGTCTGATCGCGATGCTGTTCGCGGATGCGCGCATCGTCTGGTGCCGGCGCGATCCGCGCGATATCGCGCTGTCGATCTACAGCGAGAGCTTCGCGCCGTCGGCCACCTACGCGACCGATCTCGACGACATCGCGTTCGTGATCGCGCAACAGGAGCGGTTGATGCGTCACTGGCAGGCGGTGTCGCCGCTGCCGATCCTCGAATTCGGCTACGAAACCATCGTCGCCGACACCGAGGCGCAGATCCGCCGGCTGATCGACTTCGCGGGCCTGTCCTGGGATGCGCGTTGTCTGGCCTTCCACGAAAGCGGGCGCACCGTGCAGACCCTCAGCCGTTGGCAGGTGCGCCAACCCGTGCATCCGCGTTCGGTGGGCCGTTGGCGCAACTATCCGCAGTGGTTCGGCGACGCCTGAGTCGCGTCAGTGGGTGGCGCCGCCGACGACGCGGCGATCGCGCCGGGTCGTCAGTGCGGTGGCGATCGCGATCCGCAGGCCGGCGACGATCGTCTCGAGCGGCATCGACGGCATGCCGGGCAGGGTTTCGACCTGTTCCGGAAGGAAGGGGACATGCACGAAGCCGCCGCGCGGACGCGGGGTCGGCATCTTCGACAGCGTGTCCATGAGGGCATAGAACACCTGGTTGCACACGAACGTGCCGGCCGTGTGCGAGATGTCCGCGCCGATGCCCGCCGCCGACAGCTCGGCGCGCATCGCCTTGATCGGCAGGGTCGAGAAATACGCCGCGGGTCCGCCGCGCACCACCGGCGCATCCACCGGCTGCGCACCGTCGTTGTCGCCGATGCGCGCGTCGATCAGATTGATCGCGACCCGTTCCAGCGAGATCGCCGGACGGCCACCGGCCTGGCCCGCGCACAGCACCAGCGAAGGCCGATGTCGCCGGATCGCGGTGCGCAGCGATCGCGGCGCCCGCGCGAACGATGTCGGCAGTTGCAGGCTTTCGATGCGATGACCGGCCACCATGCGGTCGTGCAGGCGTTCGACCGCGAGCCAACTGGGATTCACGGTGTCGCCCCCGAACGGGTCGAAACCGGTGAGCAGGACGGTGCGTGGACGGAGCGTTCGCATGCGCGGCTTCAGTGAGAGCGGCTTCAGTGGGAGAGGCTTCGGCGGGAGCGTGTTCAGCGGAACACGATGACGTACATCAGGACGATGTTGCACAGCAGGAGCAGGGCGCCGGTGCGCCATTGCGCGCGGATCACGCCGTAGGGGTCCTTCAACTCCAGCAGCGCCGCCGGCACGAGGTTGAAATTCGCCGCCATCGGCGTCATCAGCGTGCCGCAGTAACCGGAGAGCATGCCGATCGCGGCCATCGACGCCGCATCGGCGCCGTGCAATTCCACCAGCAGCGGGAGGCCGATGCCGGCGGTCATCACCGGGAACGCCGCGAACGCGTTGCCCATGACGATGGTAAACGCGGCCATGCCCACCGCATACGCGACGACGACGAACAGCGCGTTGTCGACCGGGATCATCGCGCGCACGACGCCCGAGACCGCCTGGCCGACGCCGGCCGCCTCGAACACGCTGCCGAGCGTGGCCAGCAACAACGGCAGCAGCGCCGCCCAGCCGATGGCGTCGACCAGCCGTCGCGATTGCTCGACCGCGGCGTTCGGCGTCTGCCGCGTCATCGCGCACGCGGCGATCAGCGCGACGACGCAGGCCGTCGCGAGCGAGGTGAGGGTCGCGGTGTTGGCGCTGTCGAACAGCGGCTTCCCGCCGTATTCGAGATGTTTCGCGGTCAACGTGCCGACGAGGGTCAGGGCCGGGATCAGCAGGGCGGGCAGGAACAACCGATGGCCGAAGCGGGTCGCGTCGAGGCGTTTCTCCTCGGTCGTGCTTTCCGGGTAGCGTCCCATGCGCAGCCCGCCGAATCCGGCCAGCAGCACCAGCGCCACCACGCAGACACCGACGACGCGCACCGGCATCCGCTCGGCCGCGAACAGCAGCAGGGACAACAGCGCCCAGAACAGCGCGGTGGTGTGCCGGCGCGGGTTGCCGGTGTCGCGCCAGCCGCGCCAGGCCAGCAGCGCGAGGTACCCGCCCAGCAGCCAGTACACCGCCTGCAGGGTGATCATGACTCGCCCTCGGCGGGCGGTCGCGCATCGGCGTGCGCGCGGGCGTTCGCGGCGCGCATGCGCACGGCCAGCCGGCGCTCGAAGCGATGCAGGCGCCCGGCGTGGATGACGAAGGCGCAGATCGCGGTGGGAATGCCCCACAGCGCGATGTGCAGCGGTTCGAGCTGGCGGCCGTGATCGGCGAAGAACGCCTGGATGAGCAGCACCGCGCCGAACGCGATGAAGATGTCCTCGCCGAAGAACAGACCCACGTTGTCGGTGCCGGCGGCCATCGCGCGGATGCGCTCCCGTTCCTCGTCCGGGAGCGCGCCGTGGCGCGCCTCCGCGGCGCCTTCGGCCATCGGCGCGACCAGCGGGCGCACCGTCTGCGGATGCCCGCCGACGCTGGTCAGTCCCAGCGCCGACAGCGCCTGGCGCAGGAACAGATAAAGCGTAAGCAACCGGGTCATGGTGGCGCCGCGCAATCGCGCGATCCAGGCCTGGGTGTGTTCCTTCAGCCCGTGCCGCTCGAGGAGTCCGATCACGGGCAGGGTGAGCAGGAACAGCAGCAGGAACCGTTTCTCGGTGAAGGCCTTGCCGAGAATGTCCAGCACTTCCAGCGGCGAGAGCTTCGCGGTCAGCCCGGTGATGAAGCCGGCCGCGACCACGACCAGCGCGGGATTGAGGCGCAGGACGAAACCGAGGATCACGGCGGCCACGCCGATCAGGGGCCAATAGTCGACGAGCGCGGCGTCGGCGAGTGCGGTTTGCATGGGTCAGTCCAGCGCGACGACGGCGACGTCGAAACGCTGCAGGCGCGCGCGCACCGCCTGCGCGACCGCGACCGCATCGGCGCGATCGCCGTGCATGCAGAGCGTATCCGCACGCAGCATCAGCGGACGCCCGCGCTCGTCCCGCGTCAGGCCGAGCGCCGCCAGCAGGAAGGCGCGTTCGGCCACCGCTTCGGGAGATGCGATCACCGCGCCGTCACGCTCGCGCGGCAGCAGACGGCCCTCGGGGTCGTAGCCGCGATCCGGAAACACCTCGTGCGCGACGCGCATGCCCAGGGTGCGGGCGATGTTCAGCATCTCGGAGCCCGACAGTCCGACCAGCCGCAGCGCCGGGTCGATCCGTTGCACCGTCCGCGCCACCGCCGCGGCGACCTCGACATCGCGCGCGGCGCGGTTGTAGAACGCGCCGTGGAGTTTGACGTGGCGCACCGCGATGCCCTGTGCGCCGGCCAACGCCAGGAAGCGCTCGATCTGTTCGCGCAACAAGGTCGAGATCTCCTGCGGCGACTGCCCGGTTTCGCGGCGACCGAAATGCTCGCGATCGGCGTAGCCGGGATGCGCGCCGACGGTCACCCCGTGCGTCGCGCACAGGCGCAGGGTTTCGGCGATGGTGGCGTCGTCGCCCGCATGCGCGCCGCACGACACGTTCGCCGACGAGATCAACGGCACGATCGCCGCATCGCTGCCGCAGCCTTCGCCGAGATCGCAGTTGAGGTCGATGGTGTGCATGGCGGGTCGCGTCCGGAGGTTCGCGTTCATGCCTCGGCCGGTTCCAGCCGCATGCCTTCGAATCGCGTTCCGCCCGTGCGATGGGCGGACTCGTCGGCGCGGCCGTCGGGGATCGCCCTCGGGCGACGGAAGCGCGGCAGAACGGCAGGCAGGATCATGCGCATCGAATGCCCGTCTCCGGCGACATCAGGTCGATGGCCCATTCTAGTCGCGCGACCTCCGCGTTTCTTCGCTGCAGGGCCATCGCCGCATCGGCGATGTCGACCGGTTCGAAGCGCAGCGCGTCGCCCGCGCGGGCCTGCGCGAGCCGATGCAGATCGGCCGCGACGACGTGACCCAATCGCGGGTAGCCGCCGACGGTCTGCGCGTCCGCGAGCAGGACGATGGGACGGCCATCCGGCGGCAGTTGGATCGTGCCGGGCGCGACCGGCGCCGACAGCAGGTTCTGCGGGTCGTTGTCGAGGGGCGTGCCGGCGCAGCGCAGCCCCTGGCGATCGCTGCGCGGATCGACCCGCCACGCGCCGCGCGACAAGGGCAAGGCGAGGGCATGGGAGGAGGGGACGTAGCGCACGACCATGGCGTCCGACGGTTCCGGGTCGAGCGCGATCCACCAACGGGGCGCTTCCGGCGCAACGCCGACCCGCGGCGGAGCGCAGGCGCCGACCGGCACGCGATCGCCGACCTGCAGCGCGCGACCTTCGAATCCGCCGAAACCGCCGCGCAGATCGGTCCCGCGGCCGCCGAGCACGCGCGGAACGTCGATGCCGCCGCCGACCGCGAGCCAGGCGCGCAGGCCGTGCCGGATCGTACCCAGCGCGAGCGTTCCCGCGGGCAGGGCGACCGGGCGAGCGCAGGGGACCGGGTGGCGCGTCCCGTCGACGGCGACGAACGCGGCGTCGATGCGCGCGCCGCAGAGGGCGATGCGCAACGGCGCGTCGAAGCCCAGGGTCGGACCGCGCATGGCGATCTCGAGCACGGCCGCGTCCGCGGGATTGCCGACGAGGCGATTCGCGAGCGTCGCCTGCGTCGGGTCGAGCGCGCCGCCGCGCGCCACGCCGAGATGGCGCCAGCCCTCGCGGCCGCGATCCTGCACGGTGGTCGATGCGCCCGCTGCGAGCACCCGCAAGGTCATGCCCATGCGTCCGCGCCGTCGAAATCCTCGGCCGGGATCGGCCGGAACCGTACGCGATCGCCGGGCGCGAGCAGCGAGGGCGTCGCGCGGGTCGGATCGAACAGCCGCAGCGGCGTGCGTCCGAGCAGGCGCCAGCCGCCGGGGCTTTCGTGCGGATAGATGCCGGTCTGGGCGCCGCCGATGGCGACACTGCCCGCGGGCACGCGCGTGCGCGGCGTGGGCAGGCGGGGCAGGGCGAGCGCGGGATCGAGTCCCGACAGATACGGAAAGCCCGGCGCGAAACCGATCATGGCCACGGTATAGATCGCGGCGCTGTGGCGTGCGACC
Source organism: Pseudomonadota bacterium (assembly GCA_049324395.1). Classification (GTDB taxonomy): domain Bacteria; phylum Pseudomonadota; class Gammaproteobacteria; order Xanthomonadales; family Xanthomonadaceae; genus Lysobacter_I. Next base: position 156,058 of record JBMOOY010000070.1, on the reverse strand, counting down.
AGCGCGTCCGGCGTCAGGCCCAGTGCCGCTGCCGCGGCATCGAGGTCCTCGCCGAAGCTGCCGCCGTAGACGACCGGAATCTCGATGCACGGCGCGGGAGCGCCGTCTTCGTCCGCCATCGTGGCGCTGTCGAGCAAGACATCGAGCCGGCGCCGCGCCGCATCCGCGTCGATGGCGTCGGGATCGAAGAACACCGCGAGCGAGGCGAAGGCCGGGACGAGATCGCGCAACCAGGGCAGTCCGGCGGCGCGGATGCGCGCGACGGCGCGATGGACGCGGGCGTTGGCTGCGGGATCGATGGGTGGGGTTCCCGCGCCGAAATGCAGGAGCAGGGCATCGTCGGCGAGCGGCTCGCAATGCGTCGCCGTCATCCGCTCGCGATCGTCCTGCATCGGGCACGGCATTGGGACAGCAAGACGGATCTCACGCCGAGAGCGCCGAGCGCAGGATTTCGACCCGTTCGACCAGCTGTTCCGGCGAATAGGGCTGCGCGGTCGCGGTGCCCCAGACCGGACGCGGCCAGGCGATGTCGTCGCGAAAGCGCGCGATGACATGCACGTGCAACTGCGGCACCACGTTGCCCAGGGCGGCCACGTTGAGTTTGTGCGGCTTCACCGCCGCCTGCAGCGCGCGGCAGGCCCGATCGACTTCCCGCATCAGCTCCGCCTGTCGGTCCGCATCGAGGTCGGTGATCTCGGTCGCGTTCTCCATCCGCGGCACCAGGATCAGCCACGGATGGTTGGCATCGTCCATCAGCCGGACCTCGCACAGCGGCCAGTGCGCGAGCGGATGGGTGTCGTCGGCCAGCTGCGGATGCAGGTGCCAGCCGGTCGGCGCGGCGTGCGAATGTCGGCTCATCGCAGATGCTCCGTGAGGAACGCGGTGGTGCGCGCCCAGGCCAGCGCCGAGCAATCGGCATCGTAGTCGGCGCGTTCGTCGCAGTTGAATCCGTGTCCCGCGGGGTAGACGTGGATCTCCGCTTCGGGATGGTGCAGGCGATGCTTCTGCACGTCCTCGGGCGGGATCAGCCGGTCGTGTTCCCCGAAGTGGAACAACATGGGCTCGGTGGCCGGCTCGCCGAGGAACGGGACGCTGCGCCCGCCGTAATAGGTGACCGAAGGCAGATGCAGCCGTGTGTTGGCCAGCATCGCGAGGGTCCCGCCCCAGCAGAAACCGACCGCGCCGACGCGATGGCCCGACTCGCGCAGCCAGCGGGCGGAAGCGCCGATCACCCTGAGCGCGCGCTCGAAGCCGAGGTCCTGTGCGTAATCGCGTCCGCGGATCGTGCCGGCCTCGTCGTAGCGCAATTCGGTGCCCGGACGGACCAGATCGAACAGCGCGGGCGCCATCGCGGTGAACCCGGCTTCGGCGAAACGGTCGGTCACGGCACGGATGTGCGGATTCACCCCGAAGATCTCCTGGATCACCACGACCGCGCCCTTGGGCGGCGCCACGGGGCGGGCCAGCCAGGCCTGAACGGGGCCTTCGGGGGTCGTCAGGGGAATCCAGTCGCCCATGCGCATGCTCGCGGTTGCCGGAGGCGTTCATCCTACCCCTGCGCGCGCCGACCGGGCAGACCGGATCGGACGGTATACTGCGCGGTCCGCTCTTCATCGTCCGGGGCCCGTCCGACGGCTCCTTTCCCCGCGCCCATGTCCGCCACAGAACCCAGCAACGGCCGCAAGATCGGCTTCGTCAGCCTCGGCTGCCCCAAGGCCTTGGTCGATTCCGAACGCATCCTCACCCAGCTCAAGGTCGAGGGCTACGACATCGTCCAGACCTACGACGACGCCGACGTGGTGGTGGTCAACACCTGCGGTTTCATCGACTCGGCGGTCGCCGAATCGCTGGACGCCATCGGCGAGGCCATGGCCGAGAACGGCAAGGTCATCGTCACCGGTTGCCTGGGCAAGCGTCCCGAGCAGATCCGCGAGGCGCATCCGGACGTGCTGGCGATCACCGGGCCGCAGGACTACGGCAGCGTGATGCAGGCCGTGTACCGGGCCGCGCCGCCGTCGCACAACCCGTTCACCGATCTGCTGCCGCGCCGTCCCGACGACAACGATGTCGGGATCAAACTCACGCCGAAACACTACGCCTACCTGAAGATTTCCGAAGGCTGCAACCATCGCTGCAGCTTCTGCATCATCCCGTCGATGCGCGGCGACCTCGTGTCGCGTCCGGTCGACCAGGTGCTGCGCGAAGCCGAAAAACTGGCGATGGGCGGGGTGAAGGAACTGCTGGTCATCTCGCAGGACACGAGCGCCTACGGCGTGGACGTGAAGTACGCCGAGCACGTCTGGCGCGGCAGGACCTACCAGACGCGGATGAAGGCCCTGTGCGAAGGCCTGTCCGAACTCGGTGTCTGGACGCGCCTGCACTATGTCTATCCGTATCCGCACGTCGACGAGATCGTGCCGCTGATGGCGGAAGGGAAGCTGCTGCCGTATCTCGACATTCCGTTCCAGCACGCCAGCCCGCGCGTGCTGAAGCTGATGAAGCGTCCTGGCGCGGTCGACAAGACGCTGGAGCGCATCCAGCGCTGGCGCGACATCTGCCCGGACATCGCGATCCGCAGCACCTTCATCGTCGGTTTTCCCGGCGAGACCGAGCGGGAGTTCGAGGAACTCCTCGATTTCCTCGACGAAGCGCAGCTCGACCGCGTCGGCGCGTTCGCCTATTCGCCGGTGGAGGGCGCCGCCGCCAACGCGTTGCCCGATCCGGTGCCCGAAGCGGTGAAGCAGGCGCGTCTCGCGCGCTTCATGGAGCGCCAGGCCGCGATCTCTGAAGCCAAACTCGCCGACAAGGTCGGCACCGTGCAGTGCTGCTTGGTCGATGCGATCGACGGCGAGCTCGCGATCGCGCGTTCGATGGCCGATGCGCCCGAGATCGACGGTCTGGTGCAGATCCAGAACGGCTTCGAGGCCGGTCTGAAACCGGGCGAGTTCGTCGACGTCGAGATCATGGGCAGCGACGAGCACGACCTGTACGGCGAAGTGTCGTTCGAGGATTGATCCGGCGGCGATGGCCAAACGCCGTTTCAACGCCCCTTCGCGAGACGCCGTGGATCCGCGCGTCTTCGATCATCCGGTGTTCGCGGGGTACGAAGCCTTCGCCGACTGGTTCCGTGCGCCCGGCTGGCCCCCCGTCGATGCGTTGAATGCGGCGATGCCGCTCGCGGATCGTCGTTTCGTGGCGCAGGACACGGCGCTGCTCGACGATGGCCTGCACTACGAAACCCGGATCGCCGGCGGGCGCATCGCCACCCGTTCGGAGAATTGGCACGACCTGTTCAACGCGGCGGTCTGGTGCCGCCATCCCTTGCTCAAGCGCGCCTTCAACGCCCGTCAGTGCGCGCACATCGCGACGATGGGCCCGTGCGAGCGCAATCGCGCGCAGTACGCGCTGACGCAGTTCGACGAGGCCGGCGTGATCGTGCGCCTGCGCGATCCCTCGCTGCTGCCGCTGTGGGACCGTCACGACTGGCCGGCGCTCTTTCGCGAACGCGCCGATGCCTGGCGCAACGGCGACATCGCCGTCGCCGCCGTGATCGGCCACGCCCTGCTCGAAATGGCGCTGGTGCCGGCGTTGTTCATGGTCGGCAAGACGCTGGTGGTGCAGGGCGAACACGACGACGCGACCTGCGTCGAGATCGTCGCGAGCGCGATTCGCGACGGGGCCGCGCTGAACGACCCGCTCGAACTGCGCCCCCTGCCGCTGGCCGGGATTCCCGGCTGGTATCCGGACCAGGACGCGGTCTTCTACGCCACCGCCGATTGTTTTCAGCCGGTGCGTGCGGGACGGGTGTATCCGGCGCCGGTTTGACGACGCTGTCGTCGCCGAAAGCGCCAATGTCCCGATCCCACGGAATTCTGCGTTGTCGGTTACGATCCGGGCCTGATGCCCGGGCGGATGCCGCGATGTCGATCAGACTGTTGTGCCTGTCGTTGTCCATCCTGCTTGCCGCGGCGACGCCGTCGCTGGCAGGCGATCGCCCCCAGCCGGCGTTGCTGGAGGAGGAGACGTTGCGTTCGTATCTGCCCGACGCCGAGGAAGCGCAGGTCGAGGTGCGACTGGACGTCGATTTTACCGGCGACGGTTTGCGGGATTCGGCCTTCGTCCTGCGCGGCAACGAGCGCCGGATCCTCAAGGTGATGGTCGGTTACCAGACCGATGTCGATGTCGATTACGACCCGGCCGGCGAGATGGCGATGGATCCCGCGCCGCTGGGCAGCGCGTCGCTGTCGGCGAAGAAGGGCGTGCTGGTGGTCGAGGATCTCGCCGGCGGGACATCCGCGATCCAGTCGCTGCATCGGTTCCGCTACGACCCGAAGCAGCGGCGCATGCGACTGATCGGCGAGGACCTCGCTTACTACAGCCGCACCAACCAGCACGATTCGGTCTCGATCAGCACCAATCGCCTGACCGGCGCGCGGGTCACGACGGTCTCGAAGATCGAAGGGGACGTCTACGTCGATCAGCCGCCGAAGCACAGCCGGGTGTCGACGACGCCGATCTGGATGGAGGACACGCCCGATCCCGCGGATACGCTGGGGCTCGGCGGCTGACCTCGCGGCGATGAGGGTATGGGCCGGTCGACATGCGTCGGCCGGCCTCCGCGAGGCGTCCGTCGATCAGCGCGGCGGATCGACCAGTTCGGTCGGTTCGATCTTCACCCGCTTCAGATGCAGGTTGGCGACGTGTTCGGCGGGCTGGCCGCCCTGCCAGAACTGCCAGCGGGTGCGCAGTTCGTCCGGGCCGACGAAGGTGAAGCTGGCGTCGTGCATGTGCCCGGCCTTGGCCGGATCGAAATTCACCGCGCCGTCGAAGTCGAACACGATGCGGCCATCGCGCTCTTCCCGGGCGCGCATCTTCGGATGGTTGCCGCTGGCGCAGAAGTGCACCAGCACCACGTCGTCGCCGTCGCGCACGTAGAGCGTGCGCATTTCATGCGACGTGCCGGGGAACAGCAGTTCCTCGACCGCGTTGCCGCCGGCGGTGACGGTGTAGCTCACGCTCGCGCCGGGCATCGAATTGCCGTCGAGGCCTTCGCCGCTCCATTCGCCGGCGAGCGCCTTGAAGCGGTCGAGCAGGTGCGGTTTGGGGGGCGGCGCCTGGTCCGCCGCCGATGCGAGCACGGGCAGACAGGCGAAGACGGCGGCGACGAAGAGGGCGGGAAGGCGATTCCGGAGGCGCATGGCCATGCTCCAAACGAGTCGGTCCCGGCATCCTACACCCGATGCAGCCGAGTCCCGGCAGTCGCGGCTTGGCCTTTTCGCCGGGAGCGATGGCCGCCTGTCCTCAGGGAATCGGCGGCGGGTCTTCGCCGTGGAAATAGCGCAGACATTCGTCGAAGGTGAAGTTGCGGGTGACCCTGGTGCGGGCGAGCGCCATGAGCTCGTGCGGATCGGTCGGATGGATCTCCAGGCGATTGCCGCGCCAGCAGGCCAGGCGTTTCCCGTCCGGCCGCCAAGCCATCCCGTCGATCTCGACGCGCCCCACTGCGAGCGCCTCGCGACCGGTCGCCGTGTCGGTCACCCGCACGGAGCGGTCGATGTCGCCCCAGGCGGAGCGCTGCGGGCCGTCGTAGAGTCTGTTGGACATCTGCATGGCCGATGCCGACTGTCGCCCATCCGGACGCCATCGGATCACATTCGGCCTGAGGTCCTTCCGGACCATGAAATTCTCGAATCGCATGAAGTCCGGCTCGGGCAGCGACTGGCCGCTCTCCGTATCCCGAAAGGCCGCGACGGTTCCTCCAGCGGGTATGCCGACGACACCGTGCGTGGTCTGGGTTCCGAAGATCGCCAGCAGGACCAGTCGCGACCGGTCTGTCGTGAATTCGAAGTACTTTTCGTCCGGATACGATCGCACGCTGAGGTCCGGATAGCCCTTCACGTTCGCGAAGGTCGCCACCGGCGCGCCGCTGGCGATGTCCCATGTCGTGACGGCGTCGATGGCGATCGCGACGAGCCGTCGGCCGTCGGGAGACCAGGCCAATCCATCGACTGCGAAGTGGTACCGGGCATTCTCCGTGCCGTCGAAGGGGACGGTGGAGCCGAGGACGATCGACACATGCCCGCTCTCGACGTCCAGGATGCGAATCGCCGCATCGTCGAGCGTGCTTGTGGCCAATCGCGTGCCGTCCGGGCTGAGCGCCAGCCGGGTCACGCCCGACCCGTCCTCGAAACTCGACACGTGTTGCCGGGTGCGCATGTCCCACGCGTGCAATCGCCCATCGCCCGCAAGCGCGGCCAGACGCTGTCCGTCTGCGCTCCAGCTCGGAAGTCGCAGGGCGCCGACCGCGAGCGGTGCGGCGGCGGGAAGCGTCGTCAACGCCTCGCCGTCGGCCACGTGCCAGAGGCGCGTGATGCGATGCGGGTCGCCCGAGGGGGCGATGTCGCTCGTCGCCAGCCAGACCCCGTCGGGACTCCAATGGAGCGCGTGCGTGTCATCGTCCGCCTGCGAAGGAAATCGCCGCCATGGCAGGCCGCTGTCGGCGTCGAGGACGACGACGGCGTCCTCGGTGGAGATCGCGATGCGCCCGCCATCGGGGCTCCATGCCGCGTCGAGCACCGTGTGCGGCTGAACCGATGCGAGGCAGAGATCGCCGTCGAAGAGATCGTCGGGCCGCACGTCCCAGATTTTCACGCTGCGGTATGCCGTTCGCCGGGCATCGGTGTCGCCCGACGCCGCCACCGTGCCCAAAGGCGGTCCGTTCGTTCCCGGGCCGATCGCCAATCGCGTGCCGTCCGGGTGCCATGCCAGGGAAATGCCGTGCGGCAGCGCGTAGAAACCATCGTCGGCGAACTGGCCTCTCAAGGTCAGCAACACGCGGCCATCGTCCGCAGCGTGGATCGTGGCGGTATCGCCCTCGCCCCGTTTGGCCAATCGTGCGCCATCGGGACTCCAGGTAGCGATGCCGCCGCTCAGCGCGAATGCGCCCGTCGTCATGCGCTGCGTGCCGCTGGCGATGTCCCAGACTTCGCAATGCGTCCTGCAGCCGGCGGCCAGTCGCGTGCCGTCGGGGCTCCAGTCGACGCTCAGCACGTCGCGTTCGGGGCCCAGCGACGAGAGCGACGCCCCGGTCTCCGCGTCCCAGAGTCGAATGCCCTGCGTGCAGGTGGCGATGCGTGTGCCGTCGGGGCTCCAGGCGAGATTCGCCAGCGATGCGCCGCCGAGCGCGAACAGTCGCGCCCCGGTCTCGATGTCCCAGACGCCGCCGGTATCGAGGGTTTGAATCGCGAGGCGACGTCCATCCGGGCCGAAAGCCAGTCCGGTGCCGCCGTTGGTCGCGATCGTCTTCAACAGCGTACCGTCGGCGGCATTCAACACGACGACGTCTTTGCCCAGACCGCCAACGGCGATCCGGGTGCCATCGGGGCTCCAGGCGATGCAATACGACGGCCGCGATGCGCCGCTTGTCCACACCCGTTCGCCGCTCGCGGCGTCCCAGAGCACGATCGGGCCGAGCTTCGAGCCCACGACGAGACGGGTGCCGTCGTGGTTCCAGGCCGCGCAGCTGGGCGACCCGTCCGCGGCGTCGTACCTGAGGGCGCGACGCAGTCGCGACCGCCACAGCGCTTCGCGCAAGGCTTCGTCGGCGGCGAATTCCGTGGGTTCGTCGTGCCGCAGCGTCGCATCGAGCGCCTGCATGCCGAGCAGGAGGCTGCGTTCCGGGTCGTAGGCGAGGGCCTCCATCGCAAGTGCCGCAAACAGCCGGGACTGGAGCGCATGGATGCCATCGTACGGGGTCGCCATGGTCGCTCCTTCGACGGCTCGTCCGGAGGGGAGCCTCGTCCCAGCGTACAACGCCCGAAGCGTTGTCGTGCGGCCAGCACGTCCTGCGCTGTTCACGGCACCACTCGAGCGGAGGTCGGCGCCCGAGTCGCGCCGGAGATCACCCGTACTCGACCGCGACGATGAAGAATCGGTGCGATCCGCCGGGCAGCAGGGCTTCGAACTCGTCGTCGACCCGTTTCTTGAGCATCGCCCGCGCCAGCGGCGAGTCGATGCTGATCCAGCCGAGTTTCGCGTCGGTTTCGTCGGGACCGACGATGCGGTAGCGGCTGGTCTCGCCGCTGAGCGCGTGCTCCAGTTCGACCGTGGCGCCGAAGAACACGGCGTCGGGATCGGTCGGCGCGGTGTCGACGACCCGCAGCGTTTCCAGGCGCTTCGACAGATAGCGCACGCGGCGGTCGATCTCGCCGAGCTGTTTCTTGCGGTACGTGTATTCGGCGTTCTCGGAGCGGTCGCCCTCGGCCGCGGCCGCGGCGAGGGCCTTGACCACTTCCGGGCGACGCACGCGCCACAGATCGTCGAGCTCGGCCTTCAATCGGGCATGGCCCTCGCGGGTGACGAGGGCCGTGCTCTTCTCGGGCGGCGGGCGCCAACGCGACATCTGCGCTGCCTGCGGCGAGGCTTACTGCTTGCGGGCGAGGGTGGCGCCGTCGAGCTTCACGCTGTCCTTGGACACGACTTCGAGGCTGCGGTCGGTATCGCTCTTGCTGTCGGGGTCCAGCGTGACGGTCTTGCCGTCGGGCTGCAGGGTCCAGGTGCCTTCGACCGTGCTGCCGCCCTTGCTCAGCGCGAACATGCCGTCGGCGGTGACTTCCAGCGCGGTATCGCCGGCGGCGTAGCTGCCCTCGAAGGCCTTGGCGTCGAAGGCCGGCGCGGCGGCGGTCGGGCTGGCCTTTTCCTCGATGATCGCGGCGTCGGTGCCGGGGACCGGGGTCGGCGCGACGACGGGTTCGGCGACCTTGGCGTCGGCCGCGGGTTCGACCGTCGCGGTGTCGGCGGTCGCCTCGGCGGCGTCGGTGCTCGCGGCTTCGGCTTCTTCGGCGGCATCCTGCTTGCAGCCGGTGGCGAAGAGGGCGACCAGCAGGGCGGAGCAGAGGAGCGGTGCGGACTTCCTTGGGGTCATCGTCGGGATCTCGGTGGACAGGGTGGAGTGGGTGGGGGATGGGAGAGACGGACGGCGTCAGCGCCGGCCGCCGAAGATGCTGCCGAGCAGACCGCGGACGATCTGCCGGCCGATCTGGCTGCCGACCGTGCGCGCGGTCTGCTTGGCCATGGTTTCGACCATGCCCTGGCGTCGTTTGGTGCCGAACATGGCGTCCTTCACGGACTGGCCGAAACCGCCTTCCTCTGCATCGTCCTGGGCGCGGGTGCGCGCGGGCGGCGCCTGGGTTTTCTCGGCGACCGCTTCCGCCTTCTTCGCCAGCATCTCGGCGGCGGACTCGCGGTCGATGCGGGTGTCGTACTTGCCGCCGACCGGGCTGCCGGCGCGGACCTGGGCGCGTTCGGCCTCGGCGATCGCGCCCATCCGGCAGCGCGGCGGCGCGATCAGGGTGCGTTCGACCGGCATCGGGATGCCCTTGTCCTGCAGCGTCGAGACCAGCGCCTCGCCGGTGCCCAGTTCGGCGATGGCCTTGGCGACATCCAGTGCGGGGTTGGCCACGAAGGTCTGTGCGGCGGTCTTGACCGCCTTCTGGTCGCGCGGCGTGAACGCGCGCAGGGCGTGCTGGAAGCGGTTGCCGAGCTGGCCGAGGATCTCGTCCGGCACGTCGTCGGGGAACTGCGAGCAGAAGTACACGCCCACGCCCTTGGAGCGGATGATGCGCACGACCTGTTCGATCCGCTGCTGCAGCGCCGGCGGCGCGTCGTCGAACAGCAGATGCGCTTCGTCGAACACGAACACGAGTTTGGGTTTGTCCAGGTCGCCGACTTCGGGCAGGTTCTCGAACAGTTCCGACAGCAGCCACAGCAGGAAGCTCGAATACAGCTTCGGTTTCAGGATCAGCTGGTCGGCGGCGAGGATGTTGATGACGCCGCGGCCGTCGGTGATGGTGCGCATCAGATCCGGGAGTTCGAGCGCCGGTTCCCCGAAGAACATCTCCGCGCCTTCCTGTTCCAGACGCAGCAGGGCGCGCTGGATCGCGCCGATCGACTGGGTGCTGACCAGGCCATAGCTGGTCGAGATGTCCTTGCGCTCCTCGGCGACCAGGCCGAGCAGGGCGCGCAGGTCCTCCAGGTCGAGCAGCAGCAGGCCGCGGTCGTCGGCCAGCTTGAACACGATGTCGAGCACGCCGCCCTGGGTGTCGTTCAGTTCGAGGATGCGACCGAGCAGGGTCGGCCCCATCTCGCTGACCGTGGTCCGCACGGGATGGCCGAGCTTGCCGTAGAGGTCCCAGAACACCACCGGGTTGGCCTCGTTGCGGTACTCGGGGTTGCCCATCAGCGCGAGCCGCTGCTGGATCTTCTCGTTCATGCTGCCGGCGGCGGCGAGTCCGGCCACGTCCCCCTTCACGTCGGCCAGGAACACCGGGACGCCGATCCGCGAGAAGCCCTCGGCGAGGGTCATCAGGGTCACGGTCTTGCCGGTTCCGGTGGCACCGGCGACCAGTCCGTGGCGATTGCCGAACTTCGGCAGCAGATGCACATTGCCGCCGGTCTCGGTGGTGACGGATTTGCCGACCAGGATGGGGTCCATGCAGGGGTCTCGTGAGGGATCGACGGATTCTATTCGGGATCGAGCGGCTGCGGGACGGCCCGTGCCGTGGCCGAGCGCCCGGTCTCGCGCGAGCGGCGGCATGACCTCCGCGGCATGACCTCCGCGGGTTGCCCCACCGGCGCCCCGGGGCTACCCTGCAGGCCCACGTCGTTTCCATGTTGCTGTTCATGTCCCGATTCGCAGCATTTCGCGGGGGTTTCGCCCGCCGTTCCGCCGTCCTCCCGCTGCTCGCGGCCTGCATTCTCTCCGCCGTGCCCGCCCACGAGGCGGCCGCCCAGACCAAGCGCGAGCGCGAGTTGGAAGCGTTCAAGCACCGCATGACCGTCGCCGAGACCCGCTACCGGGAGGCCTTGGTGAAGGTCGGGAACAACGATCCGTCCGGCCTGTCCGAAAGCAATGCCGCGCTCGAGGACATGGAGGACACGATCGCCGATTGCCTGAAGGTCAAGGGCTGCCCGATCTCGCAGCTCATGACGACCTACAAGCGCCTGCTCAAGTCGGACGTCGACGCCCGCGCGGCCGGCGAGCCGACCGGAGGCGAGGAGATCCCGGGCATCGACACCGAGATCGCCACCGCCGATGTCCCGCCCTCGGCCCAGGCGGCCTCGCTGCTCAGCGCCGACGGGCAGCGGTTCGTGAACATGGTGCGGATGAATCCCGCGGTGCAGGCCGGTATCCGCCGCTGGCTCACCGACATGCGCGCTTCGCTGATCGACAGCCACGAGAACTACCAGTATCTCCGCCACATGATGTCGCCGTCCTTCCAGCGCAGCGGCCTGCCCGAGGCGCTGCTGTTCGGGATCATGGCGAAGGAATCCACCGGCCGCGTGCATATCGGCTCCCGCGCCGGCGCGGTCGGCCTGCTGCAGTTCATGCCCGCCACCGGCCGTCGCTTCGGTCTCGGCCCGGACGGGACCGGTTTCGACACCCGCTACGACCCGCGCATGTCGGCCGACGCCGCCGCGGCCTATCTCAACGAACGTTATGCGGAATTCGGCAACAACATCGAACTGTGGCTGGCCGCCTACAACGGCGGCGAAGGCCGCGCGCTGCGCGTGCATCGCGCCAGCGGCGGGCGCAGTTTCTGGGACGAGGACGTCTACAACCAGTTCCCGGCGGAAACCAAGGACTACGTCCCGATGGTCATCGCGGCGGCCTGGCTGTACCTGCATCCCAAGGAATACGGTCTGACCTTCCCGAAGATCGACGCCAAGCCGACGGCGTTCCGGTTGGCGCGTCCGGCCTCGATCTACGAGCTGACGATCTGCCTCGGCAACGGCGGCACCCGCGACGGGTTCATGCGTGCGCTCCGCAATCTGAACCCGCGTTACGAAGCCGATGCCTGGATCCCGAGCGGCACCACGCTCAACGGCACCGTGAAGATCGCCGGTCTCTACCAGCGCCATTGCGTGCAGGGCGAGCGCGCCGAACTCGCGAAACAACTGGTCGACAGCGATCCGAATTCGGCGATCGTGCGCGTGGGCGCGATCGAAACGGTGGTCGCGACCGCGACCGGCGAGGACGGCACGGCCGCGCCCGCCACCGCGCCCGTCGAGGACAAGCCCGCCGCGCCGGCGAAACCGAAGCCCGCGCGCCAGCATCGCGTCGAGCGCGGCGACACCCTGATGTCGATCGCACGTCGCTACGATTGCCGGATCGCCGAACTGGCCAAGGCGAACGCGCTCAAGGCTCCGCGCTACACGGTCAGGCCAGGGCAGCGGATCAAGCTGCAGGGCTGTGGCAGCTGAGCGGCCTTCGCATCGCGTTCGCGATGATGCGGCGGTGTCCGGCGCATCGAAGCAGGACGGACCCTCCGTCGGTTGGCGCCAGCATGCGGCGTCCATGCTCGGGATCGTGTTGTACGGAGCGGGGATCGGTGCCGCGCACGCCTTCCTGAAGAGCGGCCTGGCCGGTTTCGACGTCGCGCTTCCGGGGGCGATGGCGATGGTGTCCATCGCGGCGATCTTCGTATTCGCCGTCGCGATCCACGAAGGCGCGCATGCGCTGGCGGCGGATCGCGTGGGTTTGACGGTCGCCAATGGCCGTCTGTTCGGTTTCGAATTCATCCGCCGGCGCGACGGCTGGTCGGTGCGCTGGTCGCGTGCGGGGAAACAACCGCTCGGCTTCGTCGTCGCCTATCCGCTCGCGGGATTCCCCGGCAGGCGTGCGTTCATGACGTTCATCGCCGCCGGGCCGCTGGCCAATCTGCTCTGCGCGGCCGCTGCGCTGGCGATCGCGTGGTTCGCCGAATCGCAGCCGTGGCGGGATCTTCTGATCGGCTTCGCCGCGGTGCAGGCGGCCCCCGGTCTGGCCAGCCTCGTGCCTTCGATGGAATGCGGATACGCCAGCGACGGCGCTTCCCTGCTGCGGTGGTGGCGAGGCATTCCGGAGGACGATCCGGGCATCGTGCTGATGCGCCTGAACGGTCTGTGTTTTTCGGGCGTCCGGGCCGAGGATTTGCCGCAGGCCGATATCGACGCGCTCGAGCGGGGGCCGCCGCCGATGCCGTTCTTCGCGGACTGGTGGCGTCTGGTCGCCGCGCGCAACCGCGGCGATTGGTCGGCGGCCGCGGAGGCGGTCCGCGGGTTCGAGGCCCGTTTCGCGTCGATGACCGCGGCCGAACGCGCCGGATTGGGCGATCTGATGTCGTTGCTTCGGGCGGAGGCCGCTTTCTGCGAGGCCATCGCGGATGTCCGGCCCGAACCTCTGGAGATCTGCGCGATACCGGCTCGCCTGCGCTGGTACGTGCCGGAATTGCAGTGCCGGCTCGACGCCGTACGCGCCGCCTTGCTCGGCGATGCGGCGGCCTGTCGTGCGGCGCTGTCGGCGTACTCGCAGCATGCCGCACGCAGTTTCGATGCCGCCGCCGCCGCGTGCGCGCCGGCGCTGTCGGCGCGCATCGAAGACGCGCTGGAACGGACGTTGACGTTGCGACGACGCGACCTCAGCGCGAGCGCGGAGGCAGACGGATCGCCGACAGCTTCCACCACAACAACCGCTGGCGTTTGAAGATCAGGGTGACCGGCCGCGACGGGTCGCCGTCCAGATCGAAGGTGGCGGTGAAGGTCGACGCGTCCGCGTAGGCCATCGTCGGGTTCCAGGCGTGCGCGGACGCATTCGCGGTCGGTGCGCCGGACGACGCGCGTGGCGACGGCGACGGATCGAATGCGGTGCGGGCGATGTCTCGCCCTGCGAACAGGACGCCCAGCGATGTTTCCGAGACGAGCCCGTCGATGGCCGGCGCCGCCGCCGCGGTCGCGAGCGCGGCGCCGACATCGCGCCAGCCGCCGCTGCCGTCTCCGCCCAGACGCGCCGCGGCGGCCTCCGCGAACTGCGCCTTGAGGTCCTCGCGCACCGCGGGGAAGTCGACATGGCGGGCCAGCGCCGCGGCATCCCCGCGCACGGCGGCGCGATGCATCGCGTGGACGGTCAGGTGCGGTGCGAAATAGATCCAGACGAGACACGCGATGGCGCCGACGACGAGCAGACTGCGAAGAACGCGGGACATGCGGGGCTCCTGCATCGCGGGACTCGATGCAGGAGTGTAGCCCGCGGGTCGGGCGTTCGAGGTCGCGCCCCCGAACGTCGACTCCCGCAGATTGCCCCCCGCATCAGCCGTCGAGACTGGCCATCGACGTTTCCGGATAGCGCGTGCCGGCGATGGCATGCGCCGCCAGCGCGACCTCGATCGCCGAGCGTTCCTCGACCCCGAGAACGATCCGCGTCGCGCCCGCGTTCTCGTCGAGCCGGGCGATGCGCCGAGTGCCCGGGATCGGCACGATGTCATCGCCGCGATCCAGCAGCCAGGCCAGCGCCAACTGCGCCGGCGTCCAGCCGCGGGCGCCCGCGATCGCGGACACGGCGTCGACCAGCGCGCGATTGCGCGCCGCGTTCTCGGCCTGGAAACGCGGATTCTGCCGGCGCCAGTCGTTGTCGGCCAGCGTGTCGGCGGTGGCGATCGCGCCGGTCAGGAAACCGCGACCCAACGGACTATAGGCGACGAAGCCGATCCCCAGCGCGCGGCAGGTCGGCAGGATCTCGACTTCGACGTCACGGGTCCAGAGCGAGTATTCGGTCTGCAGGGCGGCGATCGGATGTATCGCTGCGGCGCGGCGCAGCGTCGCGGCGGAGGCCTCGGACAGACCGAGGTGCCGCACCTTGCCGGCCTCGACCAATCGCGCCATCGCACCGACGGTGTCCTCGATCGGGACCGTGCGATCGACGCGATGCTGGTAATACAGGTCGATGTGATCCACGCCGAGCCGGCGCAGGCTCGCATCGCACGCCGCAGCGACGTACTCCGGGCGTCCGTCGATCCCGAGAAACGCGCCGTCGGCGCCGCGGACGTTGCCGAATTTCGTCGCGAGCACGACCTCGTCGCGGCGCGTCCGCAGGATCTGCGCGAGCAGGCGTTCGTTCTCGCCCATGCCCTCCGGGCCGACGCCGTACATGTCGGCGGTGTCGAGGAAATTCACGCCGATGTCGAGCGCGTGATGCAAGACGGCGAGGTTGGTCGAGGCTTCGCTCGGGCCGTAGAAATCGGACATGCCCATACAGCCGAGGCCGATGGCGGAGACGACCGGACCCTGACGGCCCAGGGTGCGGCGGGGGAGGGAAGCGTTCATGCGGAAACTCCGGTGCGCTGGGGAGGGGGACACCTTACGGCCGGGGCCGCGCGGCGGTTATCGCGAATCTCGCCGATCCTTGCCCGATGCTCCGGAGCGGGCGCGTGTCGCGCCGCACGTTCCCGCCGGCGCGGATAATGCGATCCGTCGCCTCCGCCCGGGAAACGCCATGTCCTCGCCACCGAACCTCCATGCGCCGGTCCTCGAGGAACTCGCGATCAGGCTTGCCGGAATCGGGGACGGCGACGGCGTTCACGATACCCCCTTGGCGGGCGTGGCCGCGATCCGCGCCAGCGCGCCGTCGCAACCGTTGCCGGCGGTCTATCACCCTTCGGTCTGCATCGTCGTGCAGGGGCGCAAGCACGCCCAATTCGACGGCGCGACCTACGTCTACGACCCGATGCATTGCCTGATCGTGTCGACCAGCCTGCCGATCACCGGTCGTATCGTCGAAGCCTCGCCCGAACGGCCCTACCTCTGCCTGCGCATCGATCTCGACGCGCGGATCGTGGAGGACCTCTCCCCGCAGGTCGAGGATGCATCGTCCACCGAGGCGGGGCGGGCGCTGATGATCGCGGAGACGTCGCCGGCCCTGCTGGACGCCGTGCTGCGGTTGCTGCGTCTGGTCGACGAACCCGATGCGGCTGGAGTTCTGGCGCCGCTGGCGATGCGCGAGATCCACTTCCGCCTGCTGACCGGCGCGCTCGGTCCGAGGTTGCGCGCGCTCTGCCGCGGCGACGGCCAGGCCCGTCGCGTGGGCCGGGCGATCGCATTGCTGCGCGAGCGTTATGCCGAGCCGCTTCGCATCGACGCGTTGGCCGAGGTCGCGCACATGAGCGCGTCGACCCTGTACGAGCGCTTCCGCGAGGTGACTGCGATGTCGCCGCTGCAGTTCCAGAAACGTCTTCGCCTGCAGGAAGCGCGTCGACTGATGCTGGCCGACGGTCTCGACGCGGCCGCCGCGGCGCATCGCGTGGGCTACGAAAGCCCATCGCACTTCAGTCGCGAGTATCGCCGCCTGTTCGGTGCGCCTCCGCGGCGCGAGATCGCGCTCGCGCAGACGGCGGATTGAGGCGATCAGCCCGGGAACTGCAGGCGCATCGTTTTCTCGTCGACGTAGTGATTCTGCACGAATACATCGCCGTCGGCGCTCCTGCTTTCGTTGCGGTAGGTCTCGAAGCCGAGGCCGTCGTCGTTGTCCCAGGCGATGCGATCGCCGATGCCGAGCGCCCAGTCGGGATCGATCTCGACGATGGTGTATTCGCCTTCGGCGGTGCGGATCGCCGCCGCGCCTTGTTCGGGGTCGATGACGGCGATCGTGCCTGTACGACTCATGCTGCGCTCCCTGTGTGTGCGCTCCCTGGCGGAGCGTGCCGTGATCCTTCGGCTGCGCCGTGTCGCGACGGCGCGTGTCTTCAATCTGCGTGCCTTTCGCCTGCGCGCAGACAACCTGCGTGTCTTCAACTTACGTGAAGCCGCGGTGCCGAATCAATGGCGATGCGGCTGTCACAACCGACAGGGTCGCGCGCTCAGGGCAACGGTGCGGTCGTCACGACCAGGCCGTTGCCGAGATCGTGTCGTTGGCGTTTCGTGACGACGATCCACAGCAGCGTATTGAGATGGACGCGTTTCCCATCGTCCAACGAGACGCCGAGCACGATTCCGCTGCCTTCCATGCCCGCTTCCCACAGGTTGCCTTCCAGCGGCGAACGCGGGTCGAGTCCCAGACGTCGGCGCATGCGGCGCGCATCGAACTCGACGATCTCCTGCTGCGGCGGATGGATCGCGTCGTCGCGCTGCACACGGCACAGCGACCAGACGGCACGATGCAGCGGTACGCGATCGAGCTCGACGCGGATATCCATCCGTCGTGGCGCGGCGCAGGCCTGGCGATGCCAGACGATTTCAGCGTGCGCGTCGGGGGTGCGGGCCGCCAGCCACAGGCCGGCGACGATGGCGAGCGCCCACGCCCGTGCCATCAGCCCAGCAGACCCAGGCGCTGGCCCAAACGAACGGGGGATTCCGGTGCGAGGTCGGCGGCCAGGGCGGCGACGCCCTTCGGCAACAGCACGATCACGGTGGAGCCGTAGTTGAAGCGCGCCATCTCGGCGAACCGCTCCAGCACGATGCCGCGATCGCGGTAGTCCTTGCGCGCGATGCGGTCGCCGTAGGCGGGGATTTCCACGCCGCTCCACACGGTTTCGACGCCGGAGACGAGCAAGGCGCCGACCATCACCAGGCACATCGGACCGAAATCGGTGTCGAAGTGGCAGACCAGACGTTCGTTGCGCGCGAACAGTCCCGGCACCGAGGCGACGGCGTCGGTGCCGACGCTGAACAGGCGGCCCGGCACATGCACGGTCTCGCGCAGCGTTCCGGTCCAGGGCATGTGGATGCGGTGATAGTCGCGCGGCGAAAGATAGACCGTGGCGAACAGCCCGTCGGCGAAGGGCTTCGCGGCTTCGGCGTCGCCGAGCAGTTCCGCGGCGGTGAACCCGCGGCCCTTGGCCTGGAAGATGCGCCCTTCGACGATCTCGCCGCACTGGCTGATGTGGCCGTCGGCGGGCATCGTCAGGCTGCGCGGATCCGCGTCCGCCGTCCGGGCGCCCGGCCTGAGGGCGCGGGTGAAGAAGGCGTTGAAGGTCGGGTAGGCGGTGGGGTCGGGTTCGGCGGCTTCGGACAGATCGACGCCGAACTTGCGGGTCACGGTGTCGATCAGCCATTGCTTGACCGCACGATTGCGCGAATAGGCCAGCCGGCGCGCCAGCGACGACAGCAGCCGGTGCGGGAGGACGTAGGTGAGGGCGGTGACCGGACCCATCAGCGCGAAGCCCCGCTTCTCGTCGATTCGGTGAGCGCGATCAGGTCGCGGGCGATGGCCTCGGGATCCAGCGGCGGCTGGATCACGCCGGCCATCCGGCCCTGCGGGTCGAGCACGACCAGGGCCGCGGAGTGGTCGATCGTGTACTGGTCGGCCGGCGCGTCGCTCCCCAGCGGGACCTTGGCGAAGACCAGCGACAGCGACCGGGCGAAGGCTTCGAGGGTCGGGATGTCGGCGGTCGCGGCGAGGGTGTCGCGATGGAAACCGTGGGCGTATTCGCCGATCTTCTCGATGGTGTCGCGTTCCGGGTCCACCGACACGAACAGCACGCGCGGGCGGGTGCTTTCGGGGAGCGCGGACCAGCGCTTCTGCGCCTTGGCCAGTTCCGCGAGGGTGGTCGGGCACACATCCGGGCAGAACGTGAAGCCGAGGAAGACCACGGTCCAGTGGCCGCGCAGTTCGCCCGGGACCAGTTCGGTGCGGTCGGATTGCCGCAGCGAGAACGCCGGCAGTTCGCGCGGCGTCGACAGTCGGCGGACGGTCTGGAGTTCGGGGCCGGCGGGCGCGCGGCGATCGAAGACGAATTCGGCGGCCCACAGGCCGGCGCCGGTGGCCAGGGCCACCAGCAGGATGAGGAGGGTGGTGCGGTTGAACATCGCCGTCGGTTCTGGGCTTATCGCCGGAAGGATGGCCGGCGGATCGGCCATGATAACCGCGCGACCGCTATACTTTGCGGTCACGCCCGCGAAAGATCCCGCCCGACGCCCGCCATGACCGACGAGTTGCAGACGATCATCGACCTGATCCGGTATGGCGCCAGCCGCTTCAACGCGGCCGGGCTGACCTTCGGCCACAGCTACGACAACGCCCTCGACGAGGCCACCCAGCTCGTCCTGCATGCCTTGCACCTGCCGCACGACCTGCCGCCGGTCTACGGCCAGTCCCGGGTCACGCTGGCCGAGAAGGAAGACGTGCTGAAGTTGTTCCTGCGACGGATCGAGGAACGCATCCCGGCCGCCTATCTCACCGGCGAGGCCTGGTTCGCGGGGCTCAGTTTCAAGACCGACCGTCGCGCCCTGGTGCCGCGTTCGCCGATCGCCGAGCTGATCGAGGCCGGCTTCGAGCCCTGGCTCGGCGGTCGCGAGGTGCGTCGCGCGCTGGACCTCTGCACCGGTTCCGGCTGCATCGCCATCGCCATGGGCCACCACAACCCCGACTGGCACGTCGACGGCGTCGACATCAGCGACGACGCGCTGGCGCTGGCCGGCGAAAACAGGGAGCGGCTGCACGCGGACAACGTCCGTTTCGTCAAATCGGACCTGTTCTCCGGTCTGCAGGGCGAGCACTACGATCTCATCGTCACCAATCCGCCCTACGTCACCAACGCCGAAACCGACGCCCTCCCGAAGGAATACTCCTACGAGCCGGAACTCGGCCTGCGCGCCGGCGACGACGGCCTCGATCTGGCGCTGCGCATCCTCCGGGACGCGCCCCTGCATCTGACCGAGGACGGCCTGCTGATCTGCGAGGTCGGCGAATCCGAGCGCGCATTGAACCGACTGCTGCCGGAACTGCCGCTGGCCTGGATCGAGTTCAAGGTCGGGCAGATGGGCGTGTTCGTGGTCGAATGCCGCGATCTGGTCACCTACCACGGCCGCATCCGCCAACTCGCGGACGCGCGCGACCCCGCGGCGCGCGGGTCCGCGCCCGCCGGACTGTTCTGAGGGCGCGCTTGAGCAACACCTTCGGCCAACTGCTTCGCGTCACCACCTTCGGCGAGTCGCACGGGCCGGCGATCGGTTGCGTGATCGACGGTTGCCCGCCCGGGCTGGCGATCTCGGCGGACGAATTCGCCCACGATCTCGAACGCCGCGCCACCGGTCGCAGCCGCCACACCTCGCAGCGTCGCGAGACCGACGCGGTCGAGATCCTC
Organism: Pseudomonadota bacterium; assembly: GCA_049324395.1. GTDB lineage: Bacteria > Pseudomonadota > Gammaproteobacteria > Xanthomonadales > Xanthomonadaceae > Lysobacter_I. Next base: position 136,166 of record JBMOOY010000070.1, on the reverse strand, counting down.
AGCGGCGTGTACGAAGGCCGCACCACCGGAACTCCCGTTGCGCTGCTGATCCGCAACACCGACGCGCGTAGCAAGGATTACAACGACATCGCCGCGCAGTTCCGCCCGGCGCATGCCGATTACACCTACTGGCAGAAGTACGGCCACCGCGACCCGCGCGGCGGCGGTCGCAGCAGCGCGCGCGAGACCACGATGCGCGTCGCCGCGGCGGTGATCGCCAAGAAATGGCTGGCCGAACGCCACGGCGTGCGCGTGCGCGGCCATCTCTCGCAGCTCGGCGAACTGCGGCCGGACGACGCGCTCGGCGCGTTCGACTGGAACGCGGTCGAGGACAACCCGTTCTTCTGGCCGATCGTCGCGCAGGTGCCGGCGCTCGAGGCCTACATGGATGCGTTGCGCAAGTCCGGCGATTCGGTCGGCGCGCGCGTGACCGTGGTCGCCGACGGCGTGCCGCCGGGCTGGGGCGAGCCGATCTACGGCAAGCTCGACGGCGATCTGGCCGCGGCGATGATGTCGATCAACGCCGTGAAGGGCGTGGAGATCGGCGACGGTTTCGATGCGGTGGCGCAGAAAGGCTCGTTCCATCGCGACGAGATGACCCGCGACGGCTTCCTGTCCAATCACGCCGGCGGCATCCTGGGCGGCATCAGCAGCGGTCAGCAGGTGGTGTGCTCGGTGGCGTTCAAGCCGACGTCCAGCCTGCGCCTGCCCGGGCGCGGACTGAACGTGCTGGGCGAGGAGGTCGAGGTGATCACCACCGGCCGCCACGACCCCTGCGTCGGCATCCGCGCCACGCCCATCTGCGAAGCGATGATGGCGCTGGTGCTGATGGACCAGGCGCTGCGCCATCGCGCGCAGTGCGGCGACGTCGGCGAAGTCTCGCCGCGAATTCCCGCGACCACCGGCAACGACACGAAACGATAGCGGCCCGTCGCCGGTTCCGCCCCCACGGGCAGCGACGCGCCGCAGCGGTACAGCAACGCAGGCATACAACCACATTCCCTTGTGGGAGCGGCGGAAGCCGCGATCCGGACATGGCAGCGGCCTGATCGCGGCTTCCGCCGCTCCCACAGCAGCACACAGGTGAAACGAATGAGCAAGCGATTCAAGGTGGCGGTGGTCGGCGCGACGGGCGCCGTGGGCGAGGTGATGCTGTCGATCCTCGCCGAGCGGAAGTTTCCGGCGAGCGAAGTGATCGCGCTGGCGAGCGAACGCTCGGCCGGCGAGTACGTGAAGTTCGGCGACGACGAAGTGATGGTGCGCGATCTGGCCACGTTCGATCCGACCGGCGTGGACATCGCGCTGTTCTCTGCCGGCGGTTCGATCTCGAAGGAATATGCGCCGAAATTCGCCGCCGCCGGCGCGGTGGTGATCGACAACTCCTCGGCCTTCCGTTACGACGACGACGTGCCGCTGGTGGTCAGCGAGGTCAATCCGGAGCAGGCGAAGAACCGCCCGCGCGGGATCATCGCGAATCCGAATTGCTCGACGATGCAGATGGTGGTGGCGCTCAAGCCGATCCACGACGCCGCGGGCATCGAGCGCATCAACGTCGCGACCTACCAGTCGGTGTCGGGCGCCGGTCGTTCGGGCTTGGAGGAACTGGGCAAGCAGACCGCCGCCCTGCTCAACTTCCAGGACGTCGTGCCGGAGCGTTTCCAGGCGCAGATCGCCTTCAACCTGATCCCGCACATCGACGACTTCCTGGACAACGGCTTCACCAAGGAAGAGATGAAGCTGGTCTGGGAAACCCGCAAGATCCTCGGCGACGACCGCATCCAGGTGAATCCGACCGCGGTCCGGGTCCCGGTGTTCTACGGCCATTCCGAGGCGGTGAACGTCGAGACCCGCGAGAAGATCTCCGCCGACGCGGTCCGGGCCCTGCTCGAACGGGCGCCCGGCGTGGTCGTGGTCGACGAGCGCAAGCCGGGCGGCTACCCGACGCCGGTCGGCCACGCCTCCGGCCAAGACCCGGTCTTCGTGGGCCGGATCCGCGACGACCTCTCGCACCCGAGGGGGGTCAATCTGTGGATCGTGTCGGACAATATCCGCAAGGGCGCGGCCCTGAACGCGGTGCAGGTCGCCGAGCTGGTGGCGGCCGAGGGCTGACCGCGGACGTTGCGCATCACCCGGAGAGCCGGCTACAGTCTCCGGGTGTGCTCGGGGGACAAGCGTGATCAAACACTTGCGGATCACAGTTAGCGTTCTACTCGCAGTGGCGGCCCTGGTGTCGCCGCTGTCCGCGTGGGCGCTCGGACTGGGCCAGATCCGGGTGCTGTCCCAGCGCGACCAGCCGCTGCTGGCCGAAATTCCGATCATTTCCAACGATTCGGCCGAACTGGAGCAGTTGCAGGCGCGACTCGCCTCGCCCGATACCTTCGCCCGGATCGGGCTCGCGCCGCCGCAGGGCATCGTCTCCGACCTGCAGTTCGCGGTGGCGCTCGACGCCCGTGGCCGCCCCGTGGTCCGGGTCACGAGCGCGGCGCCGGTGCAGCAACCTCTGCTGACCTTCCTCCTCGAAGTGGACTGGGGGCAGGGCCGGCTGGTGCGCGAATATTCGGCCCTGCTCGATACGCCGCAGACCGCGGCCGCCCCGGCGCAGCCGCCCATCCAGGAAGCCACCGTCGACGCCGGCAACGCCATCGTGCGTCCGGAGGCGCCTCCGCCGAATCCCCTCGCCGATGCCGCGCCGACGCCCGTGCCGCTGCGTCCGGGCGAGCAGACGCCCGCCACGCCGGCCGATCCGCTGACCGCATCGGCGCCGGTTGCCGTGCCGCTGGCCCCCGATCCGCTGCCCGCGCCGGAGCAGCCCGCCGCGACCGCCATCCCGGTCGACGTGACCGCGGGTGGCGATACCCGCGTGGTGCGCCCGGGCGAAACCCTCGGCGGTATCGCTGCGAGTCTCGATCGCGGTTTCAGCCTCGACCAGACCATCGTCGCGCTGCTGCGCGCGAATCCCGAGGCCTTCATCGACGGCAACGCCAACCGGCTCAGGGCCGGCGCGGTGCTGCGTATCCCCGACGACGCCGGCATCGCCCGTTACACCCCGGACGAGGCGGCGCTGGTGGTTCGCGAACAGGCCGCGCAGTGGCGCGGCGCCGGTCGTGCGCTGCCGCAGCCGCCGGCGGTGGTCGGCGCGCCCGTCGGCGAAGCGACGACGGCATCGCCGACCGCGGCCGCGCGTCCCGCCGGCACCGCGCGCGCGACGGCCCAGGCGCGTCTCGAAATCATGCCGCCCTCCGCGAGTCGCGCGAATCGGGCGGGAACGCGTTCCGGCGTCAGCGCCGGCGGTGAGGGCGACATGTTGCGACAACAGGAACTGCAGCAGCAGAACCAGGAAACCCTGGCGGCCCGCGAAGCCGAGGTGCAGGAACTCAAGGCTCGCGTCGCCGAGCTGGAACAACTGCAGCAGAAGCAGAACCAACTGATCGCGCTGAAGGACAGCGAGTTGGCCGCAGCGCAGCAGAAACTCGCGACCACACAGGCGGCCGCGCCGCCGGCCGGAGCGTCGATGTCCGGGCTCGGCCCTTGGATCGGCATCGCCGCCGGGCTTGTGACCATCGCGCTGCTCGCGGTGTGGTGGTTGCGCCGTCGCGCGGCCGCGCCCGCCGCGGCGCCCGTGCGCCGCGATATCGCGACCCTCGCCGCCGCGGTGCCGAAGGCCGACGCGCAGGACGAAGGTGCGTTCGTGGACGACATCGCAGCGTCTTCGCCCGACGCCGGGCCCGAGGTCGCCGCCGACCCCGAACCCGCGGAACCGGCCTGGAATCGCCTCGCCAAGCCGTCCGAGCCGGAACCGTCGAAACCGGCGGCGCCGACCCGCGCGGTGCCGACGTGGCACGCGGGCGGCGCCGAGGTCGCGCCGCTGAACGCCGCGCCGCCGGGACAGGGACGGCTGGATCTCGCCAAGGCCTACCTCGACATGGGCGATCGCGACACCGCGCGCAGCCTGCTGCAGGAAGTGGCCACGCGCGGCGACACCGTCGACGTGCGCCGCCAGGCGGAACAACTGCTGCAGGACCTGGGCTGAGGGTTCCGGCCTCGGCGATGCCCCGATGCGTTACGCCCTCGGCGTCGAATACGACGGCAGCGACTTCCACGGCTGGCAACGGCTGACCGCCCACGGCGAAGCCGGCGGTCCCCCGACCCTGCAGGCGACGCTGGAGGAAGCGCTCTCGAGCGTCGCCGCGCATACGGTCGAAACCGTCTGTGCGGGACGTACCGATGCCGGCGTGCATGCCGAATGCCAGGTCGTGCATTTCGACAGCGACGCCGCCCGCGAACCGCGCGGCTGGACGCTCGGCACCACCGCGCGGCTGCCGCCGTCGATGCGCATCCGCTGGTGCGCGCCGGTGCCCGAAGCGTTCAACGCGCGCTTCTCGGCCAGGGCCCGTCGCTATCGCTATCGACTGCTCAATCACCAGGTCCGTCCGGCGTTGGGCCGCCAGTGGCTGGGCTGGGAGCGCAGGCCGCTGGATGCGGCCGCCATGCATCGCGCCGCGCAGCGACTCCTCGGCGAGCGCGATTTCTCCGCCTTCCGCACCGTGCATTGCCAGGCCGCGCATGCGCGCCGCGAACTGCAGCGCCTCGACGTGTCCCGCGACGGCGATATCGTGACGTTCGCGGTGCAGGCGAACGCCTTCCTGCACCATCAGGTGCGCAACATGGTCGGCTCGCTGCTGGAAGTCGGCGCCGGCGAACGCCCGGAAGCCTGGATCTCCGAGGTGCTCGACGCGCGCGATCGCACGCTCGCGGGACCGACCGCGCCGGCGCAGGGACTGGTCTTCGTCGGTCCGCGCTATCCGCGCGAATGGCCGCTGCCGGAAGAGGTGCTGTTCGATGTCTGAGCCCGCGTCGCGCCCGTACCGTACCCGGATCAAGTTCTGCGGGCTGACCCGCATCGAGGATGTGGCCGCGGCCTGCGCGCTCGGCGTCGATGCGGTCGGGTTCGTCTTCGCCGAACGCAGCAGACGCCGCGTCTCGCCGGCGCAGGCGGCGACGCTGCGCGCGGCGCTCGCCCCGTTCGTCGCCGGCGTCGCGCTGTTCATGGACAACGATGCGGCGACGGTGCGCGAGGTCGTCGATGCGGTGCGTCCGACGGTCCTGCAGTTCCACGGCGGCGAGGACGACGCTTTCTGCGCGGCGTTCGGCCTGCCGTATCTCAAGGCCGTGGCGATGGGCGGCGACGCCGTCGCCGAGAGCGGCGGGTTGGCGCTGCGCTTTCCGCAGGCCGCCGGCTTCCTCTTCGACAGCCATGCCGCGGGCGAGGCCGGCGGCAGCGGCCATGCCTTCGACTGGTCGCGCATCCCGCGCGACTGCGCCCGGCCTTGGCTGCTCGCCGGCGGGTTGCATCCGGACAACGTCTTCGATGCGATCCGCGCCACCGGTTGCTGGGGCGTGGATGTCTCCAGCGGCATCGAATCGGCGCCGGGGATCAAGGACCCGCAGCGGATGCGGCGATTCGTCGAGCGCGTGCGTCGCGCCGACGAGGACATCGCATGACGCGGCATCTCGACGGCGGCGCCATGCGCGGCGAGGGCGCCATCGCGTTGTATCCCGCGCGACTGCGGTATTGGGCCCTGCTGCTGCTCGCCTGCGGTTTCGTCGCCCTCGGTGCCTTCCTGCTCGTCGCCGGCGACGACGATGCGCGATCGGTCGCGATCCTCTGCATCCTGTTCTTCGGCGCCTGCGCGCTGACGTTCGTGTGGCAGATCGTCGACCGCCGTCCGCGACTGATCCTCGACGACGTCGGCGTGTTCGATCGCACCCTGCGGGTGGGCCGGATCCCCTGGAGCGACATCGAAGACGCCTATTCGGCTTCGATCCACCGTCAGGACTTCGTCTGTCTGATTCTTCGCGACGAAGCGCAGTGGGTGGCGAAATTGCCGCCGCTGCAACGCAGGCTGGTGGCCGCGAATCGCGCGCTGGGCTTTTCGGGGCTCAATCTCAATCTGTCGGGGCTGGAGGCCGATGCCTCGACAGTGCTCGCCCTGATTCTTGCGAACAGCGCCCGGCATCGCGCCGGCGACAGCGCCGCCTGAGCGCGCCGGCGTCTCAGGCCAGCGCCGAACGCAACCAGTCCGCCAGCCGCACGATCTTCGGGTCGGTCCGCCGCCGCGAGGCGCACAGCGCCCATTGCGCGTCGGTGTCGACGAAGCCCCACGGCGCGATCAGGCGACCGCTGGCGAGGTCGTCGGCGACGAGCTGCTGCGGCGCGATCGCGATGCCGAGCCCGGCGACCGCGGCTTCGAGCAGGTAGTACAGATGTTCGAAGCCGGTGCCCATGCGCAGACGATCCGGGTCGAGGCCCGCGCGCGCGGCCCAGGTGCCCCAGGCCTGCGGGCGGGACGCGGTGTGCAGGAGCGTTTGTGCCAGCAGCGCGTCCGGGGGCGATGCCGCCAGCCGGTCGGCCCCCGGCCAGCGCGGGCTCAGCACGGGACCGATGCGTTCCGGGGCGAGGGCATGCACCTGCCAGTCCGACGGCCACGGCGGGCCGGCGATCAGCAGGGCCGCGTCGAGCCCGGTGAGCTGCGCGTCCGGCGCGGTTTCGCGGGCGGAGAGATGCAACTGCAGATCGGGGCACTCCCGCGCCAGTCGGTCCATGCGGGGGATCATCCAGCGCGCCAGCACGCTTCCCGGACAGCCCAGCACCAGGGTCGCCGGCTGCGGCGCGCGTTGCAGATCCGCCCACGCCGCACGCAATGGGTCGAAGGCCCCGGCGGCGGCCTCGTGCAGCCGGCGCCCCAGCGGCGTCAGCGCCAGGCCGCGACCCTGGCGCACGAACAACGGTGCGCCGAGCGCATCCTCCAGCGTCCGCAACTGGCGGCTGATCGCACCGTGGGTGACGTGCAGTTCCTCCGCCGCACGGCCGACGCCGTCGAGACGAGCCACGGCCTCGAAGGCGCGCAGGGCGTTGAGCGGGGGCAGGTCGCGGGCCACGAAGCGTGAGATTTCCTGACGGATTGGTCTGATTTTTTGGATTATGCAGCGTATACGATTGCGATAAAGTAAGGAATCAGCGACCCGGCGACCGACCCATGCTCGACAAGCCCGACCCGAACCAGACCGACTTCAATGCCTTTCCCGATGCCGAGGGCCATTTCGACCGTTTCGGCGGTCGCTTCGTCGCCGAGACCCTGATCGGCCCGCTGCAGGAACTGGCTGCGGCCTACGACGCGGCCCGGGTCGATCCCGCCTTCATCGCCGCGCTCGAGAAGGACCTCAAGCACTACGTCGGCCGGCCCAGTCCGATCTATCACGCGGAACGGCTGAGCGCCCACGTCGGCGGCGCCCGCATCCTGCTCAAGCGCGAGGACCTGAACCACACCGGCGCGCACAAGATCAACAACACCATCGGTCAGGCGCTGCTCGCCAGCCGCATGGGCAAGCCGCGGATCATCGCCGAGACCGGCGCCGGCCAGCACGGCGTCGCCAGCGCCACGGTCGCCGCGCGGCTGGGCCTGGAATGCGTGGTGTACATGGGCGCCACCGACATCGAGCGCCAGAAGATCAACGTCTACCGCATGAAGCTGCTCGGCGCGACCGTGGTGCCGGTGACCAGCGGTTCGGCCACGCTCAAGGACGCGCTCAACGAAGCGATGCGCGACTGGGTGACGAACGTCCACAACACCTTCTACATCATCGGTACCGTCGCCGGCCCCGACCCGTATCCGCGCATGGTCCGCGACTTCAACGCCGTGGTCGGCCGCGAGGCGCGCGCGCAGATGCTCGCCGAGTACGGTCGCCTGCCGGATGCGATCACCGCCTGCGTCGGCGGCGGCAGCAACGCGATCGGCATCTTCCACGCCTTCCTCAACGACGCCGACGTGCGCCTGGTCGGCGCCGAGGCGGCGGGCGAGGGCATCGCCACCGGCCATCATGCCGCATCGTTGGCCGCGGGACGGCCCGGCGTGCTGCACGGCAACCGCACCTACGTGCTCTGCGACGACGACGGCCAGATCATCGAAACCCACTCGATTTCCGCGGGCCTCGACTATCCCGGCGTCGGTCCCGAACACGCGTTCCTGAAGGATCGCGGTCGCGCCGATTACGTCGGCGTGACCGACGCCGAGGCGATGGAAGCGTTCCATCTGCTGGCGAGGACCGAAGGCATCCTGCCGGCGCTCGAATCCAGTCATGCCGTGGCGCAGGCGATGAAACTCGCCCGCGAGTTGCCCAGGGACGGCATCGTCCTGTGCAACCTGTCCGGTCGTGGCGACAAGGACGTGCATACGGTCGCGGCCCGCGAGGGGATCGTGTTTTGAACGCTGCGCTCCGATGCCTGATGTCGGTGCTTGCGTCGGCGTTGCTGTGCGCGCCGATCTCCACTTCGGCCCGATCTTCCGACGATCCACTCGCCGACAAGCCCTGTGGGGCGATCGAGTTGCTGAACGCCTTCGAGCGTGTGGCCGCCATCGAGGATGTCGAGGAGGCACGCACGGATCTGAAGTCGGTCGACGCCTGGTATGCGCGGTGCCGGCGATCGTTGCTCGAACCGGATCGCGAGTGGATCGACATTCGCGCAAGCACGGCCCGCGAGAGTCTCACCTGGCCACGAACTCTGGAGCGCGCTGTCGACGACATCATCGAGGGTCTGTCCGTCGAGGATCGCAATTCGGTCCGATCGCAGTCTCGGAACGATCTCATCCGTTACCACCACGGCTGGGGAACCGGCATCCGCAACGAATTGGGATTGTGGCGCGGAAATCACGCGCTGCTCAGGGCGGCATGCGATGGCGAGTCTTGCCACCCCGACGACGCGTCCATGAAGATCATCGAAGCGGTCTGGGAGCGCCTGCAAAAGATCCCGCCATCCTCTGCGAACTGATTCAGCCCGACAGCCCGCCGTGCGGGCGATCCCGTCGCCTCCTTGCAAGCGAATCCATGAACCGCATCGACACCCGCTTTTCCCGACTGCAATCCGCCGGCCGCAAGGTCCTCGTGCCCTTCATCACCGCCGGCGATCCCTCGAAGGAGGCCACGGTGCCGGTGATGCACGCGCTGGTCGCGGCCGGGGCCGACGTGATCGAACTGGGCGTGCCGTTCTCCGACCCGATGGCCGACGGTCCGACGATCCAGCGCAGCTCGGAGCGCGCGCTGGCCCGCGGGGCGGGACTGTCGTTCGTGTTCGAGGCGGTGCGCGCCTTCCGCGAGACCGACGCCGAAACGCCGGTGGTGCTGATGGGATACCTCAATCCGGTCGAGATCCGCGGCTACGCGCGCTTCGCCGCCGAGGCCGCCGCGGCGGGCGTCGACGGTCTGTTGGTGGTCGATCTGCCGCCGGAGGAAGCCGGCGAGCTGCGCGCGGCGATGCGCGCCCGCGACCTGCGGTTGATCCTGCTGGCCTCGCCGACCACCCCCGATGCGCGCATGGACCGGCTCTGCGCGGACGCCGAGGGCTATCTCTACTACGTCAGCTACGCCGGCGTGACCGGCGCCGATCGCCTCGATACGGGCGACGCCGGCGCCCATCTGGCGTCGATCCGCGCCCGCGCCGGGGTGCCGGTGGTGGCCGGATTCGGCATCAAGGACGCCGCCAGCGCCGCGGCCATGGGCCGGGCGGCCGAGGGGGTGGTGGTCGGCAGCGCCCTGGTGTCGGCCCTCGCCGACGCCGCCGACGTCGACGATGCCGCCGCCCGCGCCCGGGCCTTCCTGGCGCCCCTGCGGGCCGCGCTGGACGCGGGCTGAGCGCATCGCGGCCGGCGCACGGCCCGGTCCTGAGGTCCGATTCCATCGCTCGACCCCGCATCCCGGCCGGTCGCCCGACCATGCGCCGGCGAACGGACCGTCCCGAGGTTCTCTTGTTAGACTGACGTGCTGAGCGCGGCGGGCCGGATGCCCGTCCGCGTCGTCCGATCACTTCCTGAGGCGACACACGAACGCATGTCCTGGCTGAAGAAACTGATGCCTGCGCGCATCCGCACGGAAAGCGGAATTTCCCGGAAACGCAGCGTGCCCGAGGGGCTGTGGGAGAAATGCGACGGCTGCGGCGCCGTGCTGTACCGGCAGGAACTGGAGGACAACCTCGAGGTCTGCCCGAAGTGCGCCTTCCACATGCCGATCCGCGCCCGCGCCCGGCTGGCGGCGTTCCTGGACAACGGCGCCGGGACCGAAATCGCCGGCGAGCTCGGTCCGACCGACGTCCTCAAGTTCAAGGACCAGAAGAAATACGCCGATCGCATCAAGGCGGCGCAGAAATCCACCGGCGAGCGCGACGCGCTGATCGTGATGGAAGGCGCGCTGCGCAATCGCCCGATGGTCGCCGCCGCGTTCGATTTCGCCTTCATGGGCGGCTCGATGGGATCGGTGGTCGGCGAGCGTTTCGCGCGCGGCGTCGAACGTGCCTGCGACCTCGGCGCCCCGTTCGTGTGCTTCTCCGCCAGCGGCGGTGCGCGCATGCACGAGAGCCTGTTCTCGCTGATGCAGATGGCCAAGACCTCGGCCGCCCTGGGCCGTCTGCGCGCCAAGGGTCTGCCGTACATCTCGGTGATGACCCATCCGACCACCGGCGGCGTGTCCGCGTCGTTCGCGATGCTCGGCGACATCAACATGGCCGAGCCCGGCGCCCTGATCGGTTTCGCCGGTCCGCGCGTGATCGAACAGACCGTGCGCGAAACCCTCCCCGAAGGCTTCCAGCGCTCGGAATTCCTCCTCGATCACGGCACCGTCGACCAGATCTGCGATCGCCGCGAACTGCGCGAACGGATCGCGCATCTGGTCGCGCTGATGATGAAGCTGCCGGAGCCGGAGCCGGAGGAAGAGCCGGCGGAAGGTTGAGCGATCGGTTCGTGTGCGGGCGCGTCGCCGGGCGCTCCCCGGATCGCGTCGTGCGCGCGCATGCGAGCAACGATGCCGGGTCGCCGGTTCGCGTCGCCCCGCCCGTGCGGGCATGGCGGGGTCGGATCGTTTTTCCCGTTCCGACGGCATCCGACACTATTTCGATGGGGGCGTGACTCGATGAGCAGGAAATATTTCGGCACCGACGGCATCCGCGGACGCGTGGGCGAGGGCCCGATCTCCGCGGATTTCGTTCTGCGGCTGGGCAACGCCTACGGTCACGCGCTGCGCGAGGCGGGCGTGCATCCGGATGCGCGCGAGGGCGGGCAGTGGCGCAAGCCGCTGGTGGTGATCGGCAAGGACACCCGCATCTCGAACTACATGTTCGAGGCCGCGCTGGAAGCCGGTCTGGTCGCGGCCGGCGTCGACGTGCAGCTGATGGGGCCGATGCCCACGCCGGCGGTGTCGCACCTGACCCGCTCGCTCGGCGCCGACGGCGGCATCGTCATCAGCGCGTCGCACAATCCGCATTACGACAACGGCATCAAGTTCTTTTCGGCCGAGGGCGAGAAACTCGACGACGCCACCGAACTGGCGATCGAGGCCGCGCTCGACCGTCCGTTCTCCACGGTCGCCTCGGATCTGCTCGGCAAGGCGGTGCGGACCCGCGACGCCATCGGCCGCTACGTGGAAGCGTGCAAGGGTTCGGTGCCGCGCCGTTTCGACCTCGGCGGCATGCGCATCGTGGTCGACTGCGCCCATGGCGCGACCTATCAGATCGGCCCCCTGGTCCTGCGCGAGCTCGGCGCCCGGGTCGAGGCCATCGGCGTCGATCCCAACGGGCTGAACATCAACGACGGCGTCGGCTCCACCCATCCCGAATCCCTGGTTGCGCGGGTGCGCGAGACCAATGCCGATCTCGGCATCGCCTTCGACGGCGACGGCGATCGGGTCATGTTCGTCGACAGCGACGGCGTCGTCCGCGACGGCGACGATCTGCTCTACGTCCTCGCCGCCGACTGGCAGGCCAGCGGCCGCCTCCGCGGTCCGGTCGTGGGCACGCTGATGACCAATTTCGGGCTCGAAAAGGCGCTGGCCGGGCGCGGGATCGAGTTCCTGCGCACGAAAGTCGGCGACCGCTACGTTCATCAGGCGCTGCTCGAACGGGGCGGCATCCTCGGCGGCGAAACGTCTGGGCATCTGCTGTGCCTGGATCGGGTCAGCTCCGGCGACGGCATCGTCAGCGCCCTGCAGGTATTGGAAGTGTTGTGCCGACGCGGACAGAGCCTGCAGCAGGCCACCGCCGGCTTCGCCAAGGTCCCGCAGAAGACCGTCAACGTGAAGATCGCCGCCGGCAGCCGGCCGGCCGAAGCGGACAGCGTCAAGGCCGCGCTGGCCGAGGCCCAGTCGGCGGTGCAGGGCAGGGGACGCGCATTCCTGCGGCCTTCCGGCACCGAGCCGGTGGTCCGGGTGACGGTCGAGGCCGATGAGGCCGCGCTGATGCAATCCACCCTCGACCGCCTCGCCGACGCGGTGCGTGCTGCGGTCTGAGCGCGGCTTGATCGCGATCAACACCCGCTCCGCCCCGCTTCCCCAGAATGCTTCCGCGCCCGCCGCCGGCGAGCATGCGGCTGGGCCATAATCGACGCCGCACAGACCGAATTCCGAACGACAGCCCCAGGACGACGCAGGCCATGAGCGACAAGCCCTATATCCCGACCCTCGATATCCGCCGATTCGACACCGATCGCGACGCCTTCGTCGCCGAGCTCGGCGCCGCCTACCGCGAATGGGGGTTCGCCGGCATCCGCGGTCACGGCATCCCGCAGGACATCATCGACGGCGCCTACGATGCCTTCGTCCGTTTCTTCGCGCTGCCCGAAGCGGTCAAGAAGCAGTACCACATCCCCGGCGGCGGCGGCGCCCGCGGCTACACCCCGTTCGGCGTCGAGACCGCGAAGGGCGCCAAATACTTCGATCTCAAGGAGTTCTGGCATGTCGGCCGCGAAGTCCGCGACGAGAAGTACGCGGACGTGATGCCGGCCAACGTGTGGCCGACCGAAATTCCCGAATTCCGCGACCGCGCGCTCGCGCTGTACGACGCGCTCGACGGGTTGGGATCGCGCATGCTGTCCGCGCTGGCGCTGAACCTCGGTCTGGCGGAGAGCTACTTCGCCGACAAGACCAACAACGGCAACTCGATCCTGCGCCCGATCCATTACCCGCCGATCACCACCGACGACGTGCCGAACGTGCGCGCCGGGGCGCACGAGGACATCAACCTCATCACCCTGCTGGTGGGCGCCTCGGCCGAAGGCCTGCAGGTGCTGTCGCGCAAGGGCGAGTGGGTCCCGTACACCGCCGACGCCGACACCATCGTGGTCAACATCGGCGACATGCTGCAGCGCCTGACCAACCACGTGCTGCCCTCGACGACCCATCGCGTGGTGAATCCGCCGGGCGACAAGGCGCGCCAGCCGCGGTATTCGACGCCGTTCTTCCTGCATCCGAATCCGGATTTCGTGATCGACGTGCTGCCGAACTGCGTGAGCGCGGACAACCCGAGCCGCTATCCCGAGCCGATCACCGCCCAGGGCTATCTCGAAGAGCGACTGCGCGAGATCAAGCTGAAGTGATCGACCGCCAGGGCCGCCGCAAGGCGGCCTTCGCGCATTCGCGACCGCGTATCCCGGGAACCGCGGTCGCGCCGCCCGGGAAAGCGTGAGACAGTGCGGGTTCGCCCCCCGGGCATCCCCCACCGAGTCGCTCCCATGCACAAGCCCGTCTACCGGACGCCCAGCGCGGCGCCGGTGCCTTCCCGTGCGATTCCGCTGGTGCTCGTCTGCGCGGTCGCGGTGTTCCTGCCGTACGGCGCCCGCGTCGACCTGGGTGCGCAGATGCCCGACGCGCTCTACGGTTTCGGGCTGTGGGTGGTTGGCCTGTCGGCGCTGTTCGCGCGCTGGCGCCTCGGCTTCGGACTGTCCTGGGCGGCCTTCGTCGCGGGCGCGGGAGTGCCCTTGGCGGTCCTCGCCAAGATCCTCCGGGATGTGATCGAGGATCCCGCGTCGCACGGTCTCTGGCCGTTCGAACTGGCGATCGCCGCCCCCATCGGTCTGGCGACGGGGTTGCTCGGCGCCGCGGCCGGTTGGGTCATGGCGGTGCTGGTGCCGCCCCGAAGCGCCTGATCGCCGGGAACCGGTCCTCCGCGCGGTTCAATCCGAGTCGCGGAATTCCTTGCTTCGGCCCGCGACGAGCGCGCGCGCCAGACCGTCGGGCAGATACTTCGACAGTCCGGCGATGAACCTGTTGGCGCCGCCGGTCACGCAGCGGCGCTGCCCGCGTTCGACCGCATCCAGCCCCATCCGCGCGACGCTGTCGGCGTCCAGCCAGAGCCATTTCGGCAGCTTCGACACCCGCGCGCGCATGCCGTTGACGTCGTGGAATTCGGTGTAGGTGAAGCCGGGGCAGAGCGCGCTGACATGGACGCCCCTGGCCTCGCTCTCCATCGCGAGGCATTCCGAGAACCGGATCAGGAACGCCTTCGTCGCGCCGTAGAGCGTGTGTCCGGCCGAGGCCGGTACCAGGCCGGCCAGCGAGGCGACGTTGACGATCCGTCCGTGGCCCGCCGCTTCCATCGCCGGCAGGAAGCGATAGGTCAGCTCGCAGACCGCGTTCAGCATCACCTGCAGCGAATCGGCATGGGTCTTCCAGTCCGCCGAGAGATAGCGGCCCGGCACGCCGTAGCCGGCGTTGTTCACGAGATGGGCCACGTGCAGGCCGCGCCCGACGATGTCGGCGTGGAGGGTCGCCGGCGCCGCGGGATCGGCCAGGTCCGCGGCCAGCACCACGACATCCACCTTCGGGCGGAGCTCGGCGGCCAGCGCCTCCAGGCGATCGGCGCGGCGCGCGGTCAGGATCAGCGGCACGCCACGGCGCGCGTATTCGCGCGCGATCGCGGCGCCGATGCCGCTGGAAGCGCCGGTGATCAGGGCGTATCCGTTCTTCTGTGAGGTCATCCTGTGCTCTCTGTCCTGGCGGCTGTGCTTCGTCAAAGCATACCCGCAGGTTCGGCGCCCGCCGCCATCGGCTATCCTGTCGCCTTTCGATCCTGGAGCAGGTCATGCGTCGCAACATCGTCGCCGGCAACTGGAAACTGCACGGCAGCCGGGCCTTCGCCCGCGATCTGGTCGAGGCGGTCGTCGCCGGGGCGCCCGCGCACGGCGTCGATACCGTGATCCTGCCGCCGCTGCCGTTCCTGGGCGAACTGATCGAGCGATTCCGCGGCCGGCCGGAAAGCCACCCGATCCAGTTCGGCGCGCAGGACGTCAGCGCCAACGAGAAGGGGGCCTTCACCGGCGAGGTCTCCGCCGCGATGCTGGTCGACATCGGCGCCCGCTACGGTCTGGTCGGCCATTCCGAGCGCCGCCAGTACCACGCCGAAACCGACGCACTGGTCGCCCGCAAGTTCCAGGCCGCCAAGCACGCCGGACTGGTGCCGATCCTGTGCGTCGGCGAGTCCCTGCACGAGCGCGAGGCGGGGCAGACCGAATACCGGATCGAGACCCAGCTCGCCGCGATCTTCGAACTGTGCGGCCCGCAGGCCTTTTCCGGGGCGGTGATCGCCTACGAACCGGTCTGGGCGATCGGCACCGGCAAGACCGCCACACCGGCCCAGGCCCAGGCGGTCCACGCCTTCATTCGTGGCGAAGTCGCCGCCCGCGATGCTACAATCGCCGGCTCGCTGTCCATCCTGTACGGGGGCAGCTGCAAGCCGGACAACGCGGCCGAGCTGTTCGCACAGCCGGACGTGGATGGCGGGTTGATCGGCGGCGCCTCGCTGGTGGCGGCCGATTTCCTCGCGATCGTCGCGGCCGCCCGCGCCTGACCGCAGGTCCGCGCCGGGGCGGACGCGCCGGTGGACACCTCATTCCTGACGGGCGCCAACGATGCTGTTGATCCTCAATGTGATTTACGTGCTGGTCGCGATCGCCATGATCGCGCTGATCCTGTTGCAACGCGGCGCGGGCGCGCAGGCGGGCTCGGGCTTCGGCGCGGGCGCGTCGGCCACGGTGTTCGGCGCCCGCGGCGCCTCCAACTTCCTGTCGAAGTCGACCAAGTGGCTCGCCGTGGTCTTCTTCGGCATCAGCCTGTTCATGGCCTGGTATGCGACCCACGGCGGTCAGCCGAAGGCGCCGTCCGAACAGGACCTCGGCGTGATGTCGCAGACCGCGACGCCCAAGCCCGAACAGAAATCCCCGGCGGTGCCGACGGCTCCGGCCGCGCAGCCCATCCCGCAGGCCGCGCCGCCCGCCGCGACGCAGCCGGCGCCGGCGACCACGGTCCCCGTGGCGCCCGCATCCGAGACGCCCGCACCCGCGGCCGCCCCGGAAAAACCGGCGTCCCAGGGAGGTTGATGCGGTTCCGGGCGCGGGCCTTCCGCGTCCGATGTCGCCCTCGCGCCGAGTGCGCGTTGCGGCGAAAGACGAAGACCGGATCGCGAATCCATCGGTTTTTCGTCGAAACGGGGTGCGACTTTCGCGTCGCATCCTTTACAATAGTCCGGCTTCGCGTCCCGCAGGCGCGAAACCGCGAAATGCCCAGGTGGCGGAATTGGTAGACGCACTACCTTGAGGTGGTAGCGACGCAAGTCGTGGGGGTTCGAGTCCCCCCTTGGGCACCATATCGCGACGACACACAGCGACACCGGATCCGGTGCGCGCGCGCCGGCAGGCGCACGTCGCCGGCTCCTCAGCGTCACGCTCGCCCGCGCGAGACTCCGCACGTGTTCCTGTGCGGTTTTTTTCGGGGCGGCGACAAGGGAACGCCGCGGCCGCCGCGGCGCCGGCCGGTCCGGTTGCCGGCGGTGCCGGATGGTCCGGATGCCGGTATTGCCGGCGACAGGCGGTCCGTCGACACAACCCTAGCCGAGAGAACACCCGAGTGCTGGCCGAATATCTGCCGACCCTGCTGTTTCTGATCGTTGCCTCCGTCATCGGCATCGCCCTGATCGTGATCGGCAACTTCCTCGGCCCGAAGCGTCCGGATCCCGAAAAACTCTCGCCCTACGAATGCGGCTTCAACGCATTCGAGGACGCGCGCATGCGTTTCGACGTGCGCTACTACCTCATCGCCATCCTGTTCATCGTCTTCGACCTGGAAATCGCCTTCGTCTATCCCTGGGCGCTGGTGTTCCGCGAGCTCGGCGTGTTCGGCCTCGTCGAAATGGGCGTGTTCCTGGGTCTGCTGGTGATCGGTTTCGTCTACGTGTGGAAGAAAGGGGCGCTGGAATGGGAATGACGCTTCCGGTTCCTTCCGCCGACGCATGGGTCCGCTGACATGTCCGTGATCAACACCATCCAGAAAGTCGCGGATTTCGCGAACAACCCCATCCCCGAAGGTCGGGTCGACGATATCCTGCGCCCGGAGAGCCTGCTCGGTACCGAGGGCAATCCGCTGCTTGAGAACGGCTTCGTCACCACCAGCATGGACGTGCTGTGGAACTGGGCGCGCACCGGTTCGATGTGGCCGATGACCTTCGGTCTGGCCTGCTGTGCGGTCGAGATGATGCATGCCGGCGCCGCGCGCCTGGACCTCGACCGTTACGGCGTGGTGTTCCGCCCCTCGCCGCGCCAGTCCGACGTCATGATCGTCGCGGGCACCCTGGTCAACAAGATGGCCCCGGCGCTGCGCAAGGTCTACGACCAGATGCCCAACCCCAAGTGGGTGATCTCGATGGGCAGCTGCGCCAACGGCGGCGGCTATTACCACTATTCCTACTCCGTCGTGCGCGGTTGCGACCGCGTGGTCCCGGTCGACGTCTACGTGCCGGGCTGCCCGCCGACCGCGGAAGCGCTGGTCTACGGCATCCTGCAACTGCAGAAGAAGATCCGCCGCGGCACCAACTTCGGCGACAACAAGCAGGGTGTCTACTGAGATGAGCGGCTCCGAAACGGCACTGGGCGCCCACGCTTTCGCCGATCGCCTGCGCGCGCGCTTCCCGTCCGCGACCGTCTCGGTCGCCGAGCCGCGCGGCGAAGTCGGCATCGAATTCCCGTCCGCCGACTGGCACGCCGGCTGCCGCGCGATCCGCGACGAATTCGGGTTCGAGTCCCTGATCGACCTCTGCGGCGTCGATTATCTCGGCTACGGCAGCGACGAGTGGGACACCGACGTGTCCTCCGAGGGCTTCAGTCGCGGCGTCGAGGGCCGCAACGTCGGCCGCTTCAAGTACGGCGAAGCGCCGAGCCGCGAATCCGACAGCTTCGAAGGCCAGGCGATCGAGCCGGTCGCGCAGCGCCGCTACGCCGCGGTCGCGCAGCTGCTGTCCGTGCAGCACAACCGTCGACTGCGGGTGAAGGCCTTCGCGCCGAACGACGATCTGCCGATCGTCGCCTCGGTGACGGATCTGTGGCCGGTCGCCAACTGGTTCGAGCGCGAGGCGTTCGACCTCTTCGGCATCGTGTTCGAAGGGCACCCGGACCTGCGCCGCATCCTCACCGACTACGGCTTCGTCGGTCATCCGTTCCGCAAGGACTTCCCGCTGATCGGCAACGTCGAAGTGCGTTACGACGAAGAGAAGAAGCGCGTGGTGTACGAGCCGGTGACCTCGGTCGAACCTCGCGTCGGCGTGCCGCGCGTGATCCGCGACGACGCGCGTTTCTCCACCGCCGCCGGCGAGCAGGCGGCCCGCAAGGCGGGGAACTGAACATGAGCACCGTGCAACCCGCCAACGAAGCCTTCGCCAGCGACGCCGCCGAAGCGAAGCAGGAAATCCGCAATTACACGCTGAATTTCGGCCCGCAGCACCCGGCCGCGCACGGCGTGCTGCGCCTGATCCTCGAGATGGACGGCGAAATCGTCCAGCGCGCCGATCCTCACGTCGGCCTGCTCCATCGCGGCACCGAGAAACTGGCCGAGTCCAAGCCGTTCAACCAGTCGATCGGTTACATGGACCGTCTCGACTACGTGTCGATGATGTGCAACGAGCACGCCTACGTGCGCGCGATCGAGACCCTGATGGGGATCGAGGCGCCGGAGCGCGCGCAGTACATCCGCACCATGTTCGACGAAATCACCCGCATCCTGAACCACCTGATGTGGATCGGCTCGAACGCGCTCGATCTCGGCGCGATGGCGGTCTTCCTGTACGCCTTCCGCGAACGCGAAGAGCTGATGGACGTCTACGAAGCGGTGTCCGGCGCGCGCATGCACGCGGCCTACTACCGTCCCGGCGGCGTCTATCGCGATCTGCCCGAGAAGATGCCGCAGTACCGCGAATCGCCGTGGCGCAAGGGCGGCAAGCTCAAGCGCTTCAACGAATGGCGCGAAGGTTCGATGCTGGATTACCTCGACGCCTTCACCGACGACTTCCCGGCCCGCGTCGACGAGTACGAGACCCTGCTCACCGACAACCGCATCTGGAAGCAGCGTACGGTCGGCATCGGCGTGATTCCGCCGGAACAGGCGCTGGCGTGGGGCATGACGGGCCCGATGCTGCGCGGCTCCGGCATCGCCTGGGATCTGCGCAAGAAACAGCCGTACGCGAAGTACGCAGAGGTCGATTTCGACATCCCGGTCGGCGTCCAGGGCGACTGCTACGACCGTTATCTGGTGCGCGTCGCCGAGATGCGCCAGTCCAACCGCATCATCAAGCAGTGCGTGAAGTGGCTGAAGGCGAATCCGGGCCCGGTTATGGTCGACAACTACAAGGTCGCCCCGCCGAAGCGCGAGTCCATGAAGGACGACATGGAAGCGCTGATCCACCACTTCAAGCTGTTCAGCGAAGGCTACTGCGTGCCGGCCGGCGAGACCTACAGCGCGGTCGAGGCCCCCAAGGGCGAGTTCGGCTGCTATCTGGTCTCCGACGGCGCCAACAAGCCGTTCCGCCTGCACATGCGCGCGCCGGGCTTCGCCCACCTGTCGTCGATGGACGCGATCGTCAAGGGCCACATGCTGGCCGACGTGGTCGCGATGATCGGCACCTACGACATCGTGTTCGGCGAAATCGACCGCTGAGGACGCAACCAGAATGAAAGCGACCGGAAATTTCGAAGCCTGCCGCAACGTCGACCCGATGGTCGCGTTGAGCGACAAGACGCGGGCGCACATCGACCATTGGCTGGCGAAATTCCCGCCGGACCGCAAGCGTTCCGCGGTGCTCCAGGGGCTGCACGCCGCGCAGGAGCAGAACGAGGGCTGGCTGACCGACGAACTGATCGCCGCGGTGGCGAAGTATCTCGACATCCCGCCGGTGTGGGCCTACGAGGTCGCGACCTTCTACTCGATGTTCGAGACCGAGCAGGTCGGTCGCAACAACGTCGCGTTCTGCACCAATATCAGCTGCTGGCTCAACGGCGCCGAGGATCTGGTCGCGCACGCCGAGAAGAAGCTCGGCTGCAAGCTCGGCGAATCCACCGCCGACGGCCGCGTCTTCCTCAAGCGCGAGGAAGAGTGCCTGGCCGCCTGCTGCGGCGCGCCGATGATGGTCATCAACGGTCATTACCACGAGAAGCTCACGCCCGAGAAGGTGGACGAGCTGCTCGACGGTCTGAAATAAGGCGGGCGACGAGATGGCGCATCACGACTCCCATCATGCGACCGGTCCGGTCGGCCCCGCGCCGAAGGAACACCAGGTCGTCTACACCACGCTGCACTTCGACAAGCCGTGGTCGTACGAGAACTACCTCAAGACCGGCGGTTACAGCGCCCTGCGGAAGATCCTCGAAGAGAAGATCCCGCCGGAGCAGATCGTCGACATGGTCAAGGCGTCCGGCCTGCGCGGCCGCGGCGGCGCGGGGTTCCCGACCGGCTTGAAGTGGAGCTTCATGCCCAAGGGCACCGGCATGCAGAAGTACATCCTCTGCAATTCGGACGAATCCGAGCCGGGCACCTGCAAGGATCGCGACATCCTGCGCTTCAATCCGCACGCCGTGATCGAAGGCATGGCGATCGCCTGCTACGCGACCGGCTCCACGGTCGCCTACAACTATCTGCGCGGCGAGTTCCACCACGAGCCGTTCGAGCATCTGGAAGAAGCCACCGCCGAGGCCTACAAGCACGGCTGGCTGGGCAAGAACATCCTCGGCAGCGGCGTCGACATCGACCTGTACAACGCGCTCGGCGCGGGCGCCTACATCTGCGGCGAGGAAACCGCGCTGATGGAATCGCTGGAAGGCAAGAAGGGCCAGCCGCGCTTCAAGCCGCCGTTCCCGGCGAATTTCGGCCTCTACGGCCGCCCGACCACGATCAACAACACCGAGACCTACGCGTCGGTGCCGGCGATCGTCCGCAATGGCGCCGAGTGGTTCCTCGGCCTCGGCAAGCCGAACAACGGCGGTCCGAAGATCTTCTCGGTCTCCGGCCACGTCGCCAATCCGGGCAACTTCGAGGTCCGCCTCGGCACGCCGTTCTCCGAACTGCTCGAGATGGCCGGGGGCGTGCGCAACGGACACAGGCTGAAGGCCGTGATTCCGGGCGGCTCGTCGATGCCGGTGCTGCCGGCGGAGACGATGATGGCCTGCACGATGGATTACGACTCGATCCAGAAGGCCGGTTCGGGCCTCGGATCGGGTGCGGTGATCGTGATGGACGAGACCACCTGCATGGTTCGCGCCTGTCAGCGCATCGCGCGTTTCTATTTCAAGGAAAGCTGCGGCCAATGCACGCCGTGCCGCGAAGGCACCGGCTGGATGTACCGCATGCTTACCCGCATCGTCGAGAAGCAGGCGACGATGGACGATCTGCACATGCTCAAGGCCGCGGCCGGGCAGATCGAAGGCCACACCATCTGCGCCTTCGGCGAAGCCGCGGCGTGGCCGGTGCAGGGCTTCCTGCGTCATTTCTGGAACGAATTCGAGTACGCGATCGTGAACAAGCGTTTCCTGGTCGACGACCAGCGCGCCGGTACCGTCGTCGAGAGGGCCGCGGCATGAGCACCGAGACCACGACGCCCGCCGCGCCGGTCGTGCCCGAGGGCCACGTCGCCATCGAGATCGACGGCAAGTCGCTGTTCGCGCCGAAGGGCTCGATGATCATCCATGCCGCCGACAAGGCCGGCATTCCGATCCCGCGCTTCTGCTACCACGAGAAGCTCCCGATCGCCGCCAACTGCCGCATGTGTCTGGTCGACGCCGAGATGGGCGGCCGGCCGATGCCCAAGCCGCAGCCGGCCTGCGCGACGCCCGTCGCCGACGGCATGAAGATCTTCACGCGCAACGAGAAGGCGCTGAAGGCGCAGCGCAACGTGATGGAGTTCCTGCTCGTCAACCATCCGCTCGACTGCCCGATCTGCGATCAGGGCGGCGAATGCGAGCTGCAGGACGTCTCGATGGGCTACGGCCGCTCGGTCAGCCGCTACGTCGAACGCAAGCGCACGGTCGCCGACGAGGACATGGGGCCGCTGGTCGCCACCGAGATGACCCGCTGCATCCAGTGCACCCGCTGCGTGCGCTTCACCGCGGACATCGCCGGCACCTACGAGCTGGGCGGCATGCAGCGCGGCGAGAACCTGCAGATCGGCACCTACGACGGCAAGCCCCTGACCACCGAACTGTCCGGCAACGTCATCGACGTGTGCCCGGTCGGGGCGCTAACCAACAAGGTCTTCCGTTTCAAGGCGCGGCCGTGGGAACTGGTCGCGCGCGAATCGCTGGGCTACCACGACGCGCTGGGCAGCAATCTGTTCGTGCACGTGCGCCGCGGCGACGTGTTGCGCGCGGTGCCGCGCGACAACGAAGCGGTCAACGAGTGCTGGCTGTCGGACCGCGATCGCTATTCGCATCAGGGCCTGTACGCGGAAGATCGCGCGCTGAAGCCGATGATCCGGGTCGCCGACGGCGACGCGCGCGACGCCTTCCGCGAAGCGTCCTGGGACGAAGCCATCGCGAAGGCCGCGGAGATCCTGCGTTCCCATCGCGGCGACGATCTCGGCGTGCTCGCGCACCCGGCGACCTCGAACGAGGAGGGCGCGCTGCTCGCGCGCCTCGCCGACGCGCTCGGCACGGGCAATCTCGATCACCGCATCGCCCAGCACGATCTGTCGGACGCTGCGGTCGCCGAAGCCTTCGCCATGCCGGTCGCGGAGATCGAAGCCGCCGACGCGATCGTGCTGGTCGGCTCGAACCTTCGCCACGAAGTTCCGCTGCTGCATCAGCGCCTGCACAAGGCGGCGAAGCGCGGCGCGAAGATCCATGTGGTCAATCCGGTCGATTTCGATTTCACGTTCAAGGCCGCGTCGAAACTGATCGTATCGCCGTCGCTGCTGGCGACGACCCTCGGCGAAGTGTCGCTCGGCCAGGCCTCGCGCGCGGTCGTCATCGTCGGCGCCGTCGCGGAGAACTCGATCCACGCCGCGTCGATCCGCAAGGCCGCCGTTGCCTTCGCCGCGGCCAACAACGCCGCGCTGTGCCGGATCCCGCAGGGCGCCAACGCCGTCGGCCTCGCTCGCATGGGCGTGCTGCCGAGCGCGCGCGATGCGCAGGCGATGCTCGCCGACGCGCGCAAGGCCTACGTGATCTACGGCATCGAGCCGGGTCTGGATTTCGCCGATCAGGCGCGCGCGCTGAAGGCGCTCGGCGGCGCGAAGGTGGTGGCGTTCAGCCAGTTCGCCTGCCGTTCGACCCGCGCGACCGCCGACGTGATCCTGCCGATCGGCGCGCTGCCCGAAGTCGACGCCCTCCTGACCAACCTCGACGGTCGCGAACAGCGGGCGGTGGCCGGCGGCAAGCTGCCGGGCGATGCGCGCCCGGGCTGGCGCGTGCTGCGCGCGCTGGGGGCCGCGCTCGATGCCGCCGGTTTCGAATTCACCGATCTCGCCGGTCTGCGCGCGGGCCTCGCGCCGCGCGCGGTCCCGGTCGCCGCATCGCCGGCGCAGGCGGCGGCGGGCGAGGGGCTCGAACTGGCGGTGTCGCAGGCCATCTACCGCGTCGACGGCGTGGTGCGTCGCGCCGCTGCGCTGCAGTCGCATCCGCTCAACGCCGGCCCGCGCATCGCGCTGCATCCGGTCGATGCGGCCGCGGCCTCGCTGTCCGACGGCGCGATGGCGAAGGTCGACAACGGCGTCGGCACCGCGACCCTGCAGGTCGTCGTCGACGTGCGCGTCGCGCGCGGCGCCGCCTGGGTCGAATCCGGCCATGGCGCCACGGCTGCGCTCGGCGGCGGTCGCGT
The DNA here is from genome assembly GCA_049324395.1 of Pseudomonadota bacterium. GTDB lineage: Bacteria > Pseudomonadota > Gammaproteobacteria > Xanthomonadales > Xanthomonadaceae > Lysobacter_I. The sequence goes on along the minus strand of JBMOOY010000070.1, from coordinate 112,226 downwards.
CCGCGTGACGGGGGTGAACTGATGGAGATGTTGTTCGACGGCTTCCGCGACTGGCTGCTCGCCTACGGCACGACCGGGGCGCTGCTCTGGATCGTGCTGAAGATCCTCGCGGTCACCGTGCCGGTGATCGTCAGCGTCGCGTTCTATGTGGTCTGGGAACGCAAGCTCATCGGCTGGATGCACGTTCGCCACGGCCCGATGTACGTCGGCTGGGGCGTGCTCCAGGCGTTCGCCGACGTGTTCAAGCTGCTGTTCAAGGAAGTCCTGCAGCCGTCCAGCGCGAGCAAGGGCCTGTACATTCTCGCGCCGATGATCGCGCTGGTGCCGGCGTTCGCCGCCTGGGCGGTGGTGCCGTTCGACGCGCGCATGGTGATCTCCAACGCCAATGCCGGTCTGCTGTATCTGCTGGCGATGACCTCCCTGGGCGTGTACGGCATCATCCTCGCCGGCTGGGCCTCGAACTCGAAGTATGCCTTCCTCGGCGCGATGCGTTCGGCCGCGCAGGTCGTCTCCTACGAGATCGCGATGGGTTTCGCCCTGGTCGGCGTGCTGATGGCCGCGGGCAGTCTGAACCTGACCGACATCGTGGTCGCCCAGTCGGGCGACGCGGGCTTCTTCGAGTGGTTCTGGCTGCCGCTGCTGCCGCTGTTCGTGGTCTATTTCGTCTCCGGCGTGGCCGAGACCAACCGCGCGCCGTTCGACGTGGTCGAGGGCGAGTCGGAAATCGTCGCCGGCCACATGGTCGAATACTCCGGCTCGCAGTTCTCGCTGTTCTTCCTGGCGGAATACGCCAACATGATCCTGGTCAGCTTCCTGACCGCGCTGTTCTTCCTCGGTGGCTGGCTGAGCCCGCTGCAGGGCTGGATCACGGCCGACGTCTCGCCGTGGGTCGACTGGATCTGGAAGGGCGGCTGGCCGTGGCTGCTGATGAAGGTGTTCGTCTTCGCCAGTCTCTTCATCTGGTTCCGCGCTTCGTTCCCGCGCTACCGCTACGACCAGATCATGCGCCTGGGCTGGAAGGTGTTCATCCCGATCACCATCGCGTGGATCTGCGTGACCGCGCTGCTGGTGTACTTCAAGGCGTTCGAGGCGGGGCTGTGATGGGCAAGATGGTCTCCTACTTCAAGAGCCTGCTGCTGCTGGAGCTGTTCCAGGGCATGGCGCTGACGTTCAAGTACCTCTTCCGTCCGAAGTACACGCTGATGTACCCGATGGAAAAGACCCCGCAGTCGCCGCGTTTCCGCGGCCTGCACGCGCTGCGTCGCTATCCCAACGGCGAGGAGCGCTGCATCGCCTGCAAGCTGTGCGAAGCGGTCTGCCCGGCGCTGGCGATCACCATCGACTCGGATCAGCGCGACGACGGCACCCGCCGCACGACGCGCTACGACATCGACCTGTTCAAGTGCATCTTCTGCGGTTTCTGCGAGGAGTCCTGTCCGGTCGATTCGATCGTGGAAACCCATATCCACGAGTACCACTTCGAGAAGCGCGGCGAGAACGTCGTGACCAAGCCGCAGCTGCTGGCCATCGGCGATCGCCTCGAGAAGGAAATCGCCGAACGCCGCGCCGCCGACGCCGGCTACCGATAAGCCGGCGCCCGCAAGCATGAACCGCCAAGCAAACACCATCTGAGGGCCGCCGTGGACTTCGCCACTCTCGCATTCCTGGTTTTCGCAGCGATCGCCGTGATTTCGGCGGGCGCGGTGATCACCGTGCGCAACCCGGTGCATGCCGCGCTGTGCCTGGTGCTGACCTTCTTCACCGTCGCCTGCACCTGGATCCTCGCCGGCGCGGAATTCCTCGGCGTCGCCCTGATCCTGGTCTACGTCGGCGCGGTCATGGTGCTGTTCCTGTTCGTGGTGATGATGCTCGACATCGACATCGCGCCGCTGCGGGAGGGCTTCGTGCGCTATCTGCCGCTCGGCCTGCTGGTCGCGGTCGTGATGCTGGTGGAGATGCTGACCCTGATCGGCGTGAAGGCGGAGCTCGCGAGCGCGTTCGCGGAGGATCCGGCCGCCGCGCAGGGCCTGTCGAACACCGAATGGATCGCGCGCACGCTGTTCACCGACTTCATGCTGCCGTTCGAGGTCGCCGCGGTGATCCTCACCATCGCCGTGATCGCTGCGGTGATGCTGACCCTGCGCCGCCGCGTCGGCGTGAAGACCCAGAACCCGAGCGAACAGTCGCGCGTTCGCGCCCAGGATCGCGTCCGCATGGTCAGCATGCCGGCGGAGCGTCCCGTCGCCGGCGACGCCGCCGCCGAGGAGGTGAAATCGTGATCGGACCGCTCGCCCTCGGGCATTACCTGGCGCTCGGCGCCGCGCTGTTCTGCATCAGCCTCGCCGGCATCTTCCTCAACCGGAAGAACGTCATCATCCTGCTGATGTCGATCGAGTTGATGCTGCTCAGCGTGAACGTCAATTTCGTCGCCTTCTCGCGCCACCTCGGCGACGCAGCCGGCCAGATCTTCGTGTTCTTCATCCTGACCGTGGCCGCCGCGGAGGCCGCCATCGGGCTGGCCATCCTGGTCACCCTGTTCCGCAACCGGCGCACGATCAACGTGACCGAAATCGACACTCTGAAAGGCTGACGGCACCCGGTATGGAACACGAAATCTCCAAGTCGGTCCTGATCGCGGTGGTGCTCGCGCCGCTGTTCGGCGCGATCCTCGCCGGCCTCTTCGGTCGTCGCATCGGACGCGCGGGCGCGCACACCGCGACGATCCTCGGCGTGGCCGCGAGCTGCGCCCTGTCGGTCTACACCCTGTGGCAACTCCTGCAGGGCGCGGCGCCCTTCAACGAGAACCTCTACACCTTCTTCCAGGTCGCCGGTTACGACGCCCATGTCGGCTTCATGATCGACAAGCTGACCGCGATGATGATGGTGGTGGTCACCTTCGTTTCGCTGCTGGTGCACGTCTACACCATTGGCTACATGTCCGAGGATCCCGGCTACCAGCGCTTCTTCAGTTACATCAGCCTGTTCACGTTCTCGATGCTGATGCTGGTGATGAGCAACAACTTCCTGCAGCTGTTCTTCGGCTGGGAAGCGGTGGGTCTGGTGTCGTACCTGCTGATTGGGTTCTGGTTCAAGCGCCCGAGCGCGATCTTCGCCAACCTGAAGGCGTTCCTGGTCAACCGCGTCGGCGACTTCGGGTTTCTGCTCGGCATCGCCGGCGTGCTGTTCTGGTTCGGCACGCTGGACTACGCCACCGTGTTCGCGAACGCCTCCAGCACCATCGGCGGCGGCCAGACGATCGAGATCCTGAGCGGTCGCGAGTGGTCGGTCGCGACCCTGATCTGCATCTGCCTGTTCATCGGCGCGATGGGCAAGTCGGCGCAGGTGCCGCTGCACGTCTGGCTCCCGGATTCGATGGAAGGCCCGACGCCGATCTCCGCGCTGATCCACGCGGCGACGATGGTCACCGCCGGCATCTTCATGGTCGCGCGCATGTCGCCGCTGTTCGAACTGTCCGAGACCGCGCTGAGTTTCGTGCTCTTCGTCGGTGCGACAACGGCGTTCTTCACCGGGCTGATCGGCATCGTCCAGAACGACATCAAGCGCGTCGTCGCGTATTCGACGCTGTCGCAGCTCGGTTACATGACCGTGGCCCTGGGCGTATCGGCGTACTCTGCCGCCGTCTACCACCTGATGACGCACGCCTTCTTCAAAGCGCTGCTGTTCCTGGCCGCTGGCTCGGTCATCATCGGCATGCACCACGAACAGGACATGCGCAAGATGGGCGGTCTGCGCAAATACATGCCGATCACCTTCTGGACCAGCGTCATCGGTACTCTGGCCCTGGTGGGCACGCCGTTCTTCAGCGGTTTCTACTCGAAGGACACGATCATCGAGGCCGCGGCGCTGCATGCCCACGAATCGCACTCCTGGGTCGCGACCTACGGATACTGGGCGGTGCTGCTCGGCGCGTTCGTGACCTCGTTCTACAGCTTCCGCCTGCTGTACATGACCTATTTCGGCGAGGAGCGTTTCCGCAATGCGCACGGCGAGCACGGTCACGACGGGCACGCGCACGACGACCACGCGCATCACGATGACGCGAACGACGAACACGGTCACGGTCACGGTCACGGTCACGGTCACGGTCACGGTCACGGTCACGGTCACGGTCACGGTCACGGTCACGGTCACGGTCACGGTCACGGTCACGGCGCGCACGAGCCGCACGAATCGCCCTGGGTGGTCACGCTGCCGTTGATCCTGCTGGCGGTGCCGTCGATCCTGATCGGCTATCTGACCGTCGGCCCGATGTTGTTCGGCACGGACATCTCCGGTCACCACGAGCAATTGCCGTACTTCCTCGGTGCGATCGACGTCAATGCCGCCCACGACGTGGTGGCGAAGATCAAGGCCGAGATGTGGCACGGCCCGTGGCGGTTCGCGCTGCACGGCTTCATGGCCCCCGCGTTCTGGCTGGCCTTCGGCGGCTTCGCGCTGGCCACGTACATGTACCTGATCAAGCCCGATCTGCCGGCGAAGGTCGCCGCCTTCCCGCCGTTCGCGCTCATCGCGCGCGTGCTCAACAACAAGTACGGCATGGACGACCTGTGGATCGGCGGTTTCGCCGGCGGCGGCGTGCTCGCGGGCAAGCTGTCGCGCAAGCACGACGAGAAGGTCATCGACGGCCTGTTCGTCAACGGCAGCGCCCGGATCGTCGATCTGTTCTCCGGCCTGCTGCGCAGGACCCAGTCCGGCTATCTCTATCACTACGCCTTCGCGATGATTCTCGGCCTGATCGCCCTGCTGGCCGTGCTGATCAAGTTCTGGCGCTAACCGACACGCAACCGACGGATACCCAATCGCGATGCAACACTGGCCTCTCCTCAGCATCCTGATCTGGCTGCCCATCGTCGGCGGCGCGCTGGCGCTCGCGCTCGGCAACCGTCGCGCGCAGGCCGCGCGCTGGCTGGCCCTCGCCGTGGCCCTGGCGACCTTCGTCCTCAGCGTTCCGCTGCTCACCGGCTTCGACTATTTCGCCGCCGGCATGCAGTTCGTGGAACAGCGCGAGTGGATCCCGGCCTACGACATCCAGTACCACCTCGGCGTCGACGGCATTTCGGTCGCGCTGATCGTGCTGACCACGCTGACGACCGCGCTGGTGCTGATCGGCGCCTGGGGCTCGATCGACAAGCGCGTCAACCAGTACGTCGCCGCCTTCCTGTTCCTCGAAGGCCTGATGATCGGCGTGTTCGCCGCCGTCGACGCGATGCTGTTCTACGTGTTCTTCGAGGGCATGCTCATCCCGATGTTCATCATCATCGGCGTGTGGGGCGGCCCACGGCGCGTGTACGCGTCCGTGAAGTTCTTCCTGTACACCTTCCTCGGCTCGGTGTTCATGCTGGTCGGGCTGATCTATCTGTACCTGAAGGCCGGCAGCTGGCAGTTGCCCGACATGTACGCGCTCCCTCTCGACGCCAGGGAGCAGATGTGGCTGTTCTTCGCCTTCCTCGTCGCGTTCGCGGTGAAGGTGCCGATGTTCCCGGTCCACACCTGGCTGCCCGATGCGCACGTCGAGGCGCCCACCGGCGGCTCGGTGATCCTGGCCGCGATCATGCTGAAGATCGGCGGTTACGGCTTCCTGCGCTTCAACCTGCCGATCGTGCCCGACGCCAGTCACGAATTCGCCTGGCTGGTGATCGCGCTCAGCCTGATCGCGGTGGTCTACATCGGCCTGGTCGCGCTGGTGCAGGAGGACATGAAGAAGCTGATCGCCTATTCGTCGATCTCGCACATGGGCTTCGTGACCCTGGGCACGTTCATCGCGTTCATGCTGATCCGCGATTCCAGCGATCCGCAGGCCGCCAACGCCGCGCGGCTCGGCCTGCAGGGCGCGATGGTGCAGATGATTTCCCACGGCTTCATCTCCGGCGCGATGTTCTCCTGCGTCGGCGTGCTCTACGACCGCATGCACAGCCGCATGATCCGCGACTACGGCGGCGTGGCCAACACCATGCCTTGGTTCGCCGCGTTCTTCGTGCTGTTCGGCATGGCCAATTCCGGCCTGCCGGGCACCTCCGGTTTCGTCGGCGAATTCATGGTCGTGCTCGCCACCTTCCAGGCGCATCCGCTGCTGGCGTTCGTCGCCGCGATCACCCTGATCGTCGGCGCTGCGTACACCCTGTGGCTGGTCAAGCGCGTGGTGTTCGGCGAGATCGGCAACGCCCATGTGGCCGAACTCGAGGACATCAATCCGCGCGAGTGGATCGTGCTCGGCGTGTTCGCCGCGGGCACGCTGCTGCTGGGCGTGTACCCCAAGCCGCTCACCGATCTGATGGAACCCGCCATCGCCCAGCTCGCCAGCCAGCTGGCGATCAGCAAGCTCTGAGTCACGAAACAGGCACCCGGCCCCATGATCCCGATCACCGTCACCCCCGCCGACCTGATGCCGCTGCTGCCGGAGCTGACGCTCGTGGGCGCCGCGTTCGCGCTGCTCTTGCTCGACCTATTCGTTTCGGATCGCCAGCGCGGCATCGTCCACGCGTTGTCCATCGTCGCCCTGATCGTCGTCGCCGGCATGCTCGCGATGGACGTGGGCGGGCAGGGCACCGTGCTCAACGGCATGTTCGTCCGCGACGACATGGCCGACGTGTTGAAGTGGGTCGTCTGCGTCGTGAGCGCGCTCGCGCTGGTCTACGTCTGGTCGTTCCTGCGCGAACGCGGCCTGTACAAGGGCGAGGTCGCGATCCTGATGCTCTTCTCGGTCGCCGGCATGATGCTGCTGATCTCGGCCGGCAATCTGGTGATGATCTACCTCGGCCTGGAACTGCTCGCGCTGTGCTCGTACGCGCTGGTCGCGATCGACCGCGACAGCCCGCTGGCGTCCGAAGCGGCGATGAAGTACTTCGTGCTCGGCTCGCTCGCCTCGGGCATGCTGCTGTACGGCATGTCGCTGGTCTACGGCGCCGCCGGCAGCCTCGATCTGGCCGCGATCCACGACGCCGCGTCCACTGCAGCGCTCGACATCGGCGAGCAGCGTGCGCTGCTGATCACCGGCGTGGTCTTCATGGTCGCCGGCATCGCCTTCAAGTTCGGCGCCGCACCGTTCCACATGTGGTTGCCCGACGTCTATCACGGCGCGCCGACGCCGATCACGCTGTTCATCGGCGCCGCGCCCAAGCTGGCCGCGTTCGCGATGGCCTACCGCCTGCTCGAAGCCGGCGTCGGTCCGCTCGACGAACAGTGGCGGACGCTGCTCTCCGGCCTCGCCGCGCTCTCGCTGGTGCTCGGCAATCTGATCGCGCTGGCCCAGACCAACCTCAAGCGCATGCTCGCCTACTCGACGGTGTCGCACGTCGGCTTCCTGCTGCTCGGCATGTCCGGCGGCGGCGCGGTCGGCTATGCCGCCTCGATGTTCTACGCGATTTCCTACGCGGTGATGTCGGCCGCGGCCTTCGGCGCGATCGTGGTGCTGTCGCGCCGCGGTTTCGAAGCCGACCGCATCGACGACTACAAGGGCCTGAACGCCCGCAGTCCATGGATGGCGGGCCTGGTGTTGTGCGTGATGGCCTCCCTGGCCGGCGTGCCGCCGTTCCTCGGTTTCTGGTCCAAGCTCGCGGTGCTTCGCGCCGCCTGGGAAGGCGGCCAGATCTGGCTGACGATCGTCGGCATCGTGTTCGCGGTGATCGGCGCGTTCTACTACCTGCGCGTGATCCGTGCGATGTACTTCGACGAACCCGAAGGCGAGCCGATGGTCCAGCGCGACGACCTCTCGCTGCGCTTCGTGTTCGCGGCGAACGCGCTCGCGCTGCTCGTGCTCGGTCTGGCCTGGAGCCCGATCATGGCCTGGTGCCAACAGGCGTTCGCCTGAACGTTCTTGCGCCCGGTTCGCCGGGCGGGGCGGCGATTCCGGGGGCGAACGATGCGGATCCGGCCCTCGAAGATGAAAACGGCTTGCAATCCGCCGAGTCAGTCACCATAATTCCGCTTCTGCTGCGGGGTGGAGCAGTCTGGCAGCTCGTCGGGCTCATAACCCGAAGGTCGCAGGTTCAAATCCTGCCCCCGCTACCACGTTCAACCGCATTCGCGGGACGGCCTCCGGGCCCATCGCGAATCGGAAACGGGGCTTGTCGAAGCGAATGCTTCCGCTTCGACGCCGACATCCAGCGGTATCGGACAAGGGGCCCCTGCGGCCCCTTTTTCGTTTCCGCATCATTTCGTTCCGGGACACAACGGCGAGTCACATCATGGCGGACAAGGCCACCGACATCGCGACGCTGCTTTCGCCGACCGTTCAGGCGCTCGGTCTGGAACTGCTCGGCGTCGAGTACCTGCCCTCGCCGGGCGGCGCGCTGTTGCGGCTCTACATCGACGCCACCGCCGAAGACGCGGCGGCCGAGCCCCCGCGGATGATCGGGATCGAGGATTGCGAGACGGTCAGCCGCGAAGTGTCGGCCCTGCTCGACGTCGAAGACCCGATCAGCGGCCACTACACGCTGGAAGTCTCGTCCCCGGGCGTGGATCGTCCGCTGTTCGCCCCGGCCCAGTTCGCGCGCTTCATCGGCGAACAGGCCAAGGTGACCCTGAAGCTGCCGCAGGACGGCCGCCGCAGGTTCCAGGGCGGGATCGCCGCGGTGGAGGGCGACCGGATCGCGTTCGAGGTCGAGGCCAAGCCGGAACCGCAGCGGGTCGAGGTCGCTTTCGACAACATCGAGAAGGCGCGGCTTGTGCCCGATTGGGCCGCCCTGGGCCTCGCGCCGGAGAAACCCGGCAAGAAGCCCGGCGGCAAGGCCAAACCCGCCGGCAAGCCCGCGAAACGGCCGGCCCCGCGCGATTGATGCACCGTTTTACCCGCCCCCTCGAGTCGAGGGGGCCGTCCGACCCGAAAGGACGGACCGGGGAGATGCAAGACATCTCCCCACGTATCCGAAGAAACGTCACCGAAAAGTTCTAGAGGCGTAACAGAATGAGCAAGGAACTGTTGCTGGTCGTCGACGCGGTCGCCAACGAAAAGGGCGTGCCGGAGTCGGTCATCATCGAAGCCCTCGAGGCGGCGCTGGCCACTGCGGCCAAGAAGCGCTACCTGGATCAGGACGTGCTGACCCGGGTCTCGATCAATCCGAAGGACGGCAGCTACGAAACCTTCCGCCGCTGGGAAGTGGTGGCCGACGACGTCGTGATGGAATCTCCCGACCGCCAGATCCGGCTGATGGACGCGGTCGACGAAGTCGAGGGCGTCGAGGTCGGCGATTTCATCGAGGAACAGATCGAGAACCCCGAGTTCGGCCGCATCGGCGCGCAGGCCGCCAAGCAGGTGATCGTCCAGCGCGTGCGCGAGGCCGAACGCAACCAGGTCGTCGACGCCTGGAAGGACCGGGTCGGCGAACTGGTGACCGGCGTGGTCAAGCGCGTCGAGCGCGGCAACGTCTACGTCGATCTCGGCGGCAACGCCGAAGCCTTCATTCCCAAGGACAAGGCGATCCCGCGCGACGTCGTCCGCGCCGGCGACCGCGTCCGCGGCTATCTCTACGACGTGCGCAGCGAGCCCCGCGGCCCGCAGTTGTTCATCAGCCGCGCCGCGCCCGAATTCATGATGGAGCTGTTCAAGCTCGAAGTGCCGGAAGTGGGCCAGGGGCTGGTCGAGATCAAGGCCTGCGCCCGCGACCCGGGCGATCGCGCCAAGATCGCAGTGGTGGCCTACGACAACCGCACCGATCCGATCGGCGCCTGCATCGGCATGCGCGGCTCGCGCGTCCAGGCCGTGTCGAACGAACTGAACGGCGAGCGCGTCGACATCGTGCTGTGGTCGGACAATCCGGCGCAGTTCGTGATCAATGCGATGGCGCCGGCCGAAGTGCAGTCGATCATCGTCGACGAAGACAAGCATTCGATGGATCTCGCCGTCGCCGAGGAGCGTCTGGCCCAGGCGATCGGCAAGGGCGGCCAGAACGTGCGTCTGGCCAGCCGCCTCACCGGTTGGCAGCTGAACGTGATGACCGCCGATCAGGTCCAGGCCAAGAGCGAGGCCGAGCAGACCGCCGCCCGCCAGTTGTTCATGGACAAGCTCGAGGTCGACGAGGAAATCGCCGGCATCCTGGTCGCCGAAGGCTTCAGCACGGTCGAGGAAATCGCCTACGTCCCGGTCGGCGAGCTGCTGGCGGTGGAAGGCTTCGACGAGGACATCGTCGAGGAACTCCGCTCCCGCGCCCGCGACGCGCTGCTGAACGAGGCGCTGGCGGTCGAGGAGGAACTGGACGAACACCAGCCGACCGAAGACCTGCTGCAGCTCGAAGGCATGGACAACGAGACCGCCTTCGCGCTGGCCGCCCACGGCGTGCGCACGGTCGAGGATCTCGGCGAACTGGCTGCGGACGAAGTGGCCGAGTTCGGCATCGAAGGTCTGGACGAGGCTCGTGCCGCGGCGCTGATCCTGGCCGCCCGCGCCGAGGAAATCGCCCGCCTGGAGCGCGAAGGCTGAGGCGCCGGGATTAGAATCCACGCCACGCAGTCCCCCCCGTTCGGGAGCGGTCCCCGCCGCCCCGCAACTCTGGAAACGGAAACCGAATGTCGCAGCAAACCACGATCCGCAAGCTGGCCGAACTGGTGAACACGCCGGTCGAGAAACTGCTGGAGCAGCTGGCCGAGGCCGGCATGACCTTCAGCGGTCCCGACCAGACCGTGACCAGCGCCGAGAAGCTGAAGCTGCTCGGATTCCTCAAGCGTTCGCACGGCAAGAGCGAAAGCGCCGCCGAAGATCCGGTCGCGCCGAAGAAGATCACGCTCAACCGCAACCGCAAGCAGGAAATCACCGTCGGCGGCGGCCGCCACAAGACCACGGTCGACGTGGTCGTGCGCAAGAAGGTGACCCTGGTCAAGCAGCAGGAGGGGGGCGCCGACGGCGGGAAGGACGACGAGCGCGCCGAAATCCTGCGCAAGCTCGAAGAGTCCCGCCAGCGCAACATCGAGGAACAACAGCGCCTCGCCGAGGAAGACCGTCGCCGCGCCGAAGAGGCCGCCGAGCGCAAGCGCGTCGCCGATGAAGCGGCCGCTCGCGCCGCCGCCGAAGCCGCGGCCGCCGCGGCTTCCTCGACCGGTGAAGCCGACGGCGAGCAGGCCGCGCGTCCGAAGACCGGCGGCCATGGCCACGGTCACGGACACCCGAAGCCGGCGCGTCCCGAACCGGCCCGCGTCGACGATCGCAATGCGCACAAGCACAAGCCCAACCGCGGCTCGCACGCGATGGTCTCCGACGTCGAGGACGACGACGCCACCGCGCGTTTCGCCGGCCAGCTGCATCTGAGCACCGCCGAACGCGAGCGCCGTTCCAGCGCGCGCGCCAAGCCCAAGGCCAAGCGGCAGATCGAGCAGAGCCGCAGCGGCGGCGGTCAGCACGGCTTCACCCGGCCGACCGAAAAGGTCGTCCGCGAAGTCGCGATCGGCGAAGCGATCACCGTGTCCGACCTCGCGCAGAAGCTGGCTCTGAAGGGCGGCGACGTGGTCAAGGCGCTGTTCAAGATGGGCGTGATGGCCACCATCACCCAGACCATCGACCACGACACCGCGGTGCTGGTGGTCGAGGAACTCGGCCACAAGGCGATCCGCGCCGAGAGCGACGACGCCGAGACCGAACTGCTGGCCCACATCGAGGACCAGCAGGGCGAGAAGGCGCCGCGTCCGCCGGTGGTCACCATCATGGGCCACGTCGACCACGGCAAGACCTCGCTGCTCGATTACATCCGCCGCACCCGCGTCGCCGCCGGCGAAGCGGGCGGCATCACCCAGCACATCGGGGCCTATCACGTCGATACGCCGAAGGGCGTGATCAGCTTCCTCGACACCCCGGGCCATGCCGCGTTCACCGCGATGCGCGCCCGTGGCGCCAAGCTGACCGACATCGTGATCCTCGTGGTCGCGGCCGACGACGGCGTGATGCCGCAGACGATCGAGGCGATCCAGCACGCGAAGGCGGCCGGCGTGCCGATCGTGGTCGCGGTGAACAAGATCGACAAGTCCGACGCCGATCCGCTGCGGGTCAAGAACGACCTGCTCGCGCACGGCGTCGTCGCCGAGGATTTCGGCGGCGAGACCCAGTGCATCGACGTCTCGGCCAAGACCGGCGTCGGCATCGACAACCTCCTCGATGCCGTGCTGCTGCAGGCCGAAGTGCTGGAACTCAAGGCCGTCTCCGAAGGCCGCGCCACCGGCGTGGTCATCGAATCCGCGCTCGACAAGGGCCGGGGTCCGGTCGCCACCGTGCTGGTCCAGGAAGGCCTGCTGCAGAAGGGCGACTACCTGGTCTGCGGCGTGCAGTACGGCCGCGTGCGCGCGCTGTTCGACGAAACCGGTTCGCAGGTGCAGAGCGCGGGCCCGTCGATCCCGGTGCAGGTGCTCGGCCTGTCCGGCGTGCCCGATGCCGGCGACGATTTCGTGGTCGTCGCCGACGAGCGTCTCGCCAAGGACGTCGCCCAGCAGCGCGACGCCAAGCGTCGCGAGTCGCGCCTGGTCGCCCAGGCCGGCAATCGCATGGAAGACATCATGGCCCAGATGGGGCAGGGCGGCAGCCAGCTCTCGCTCAACCTCGTGGTCAAGGCGGACGTGCAGGGTTCGGCCGAAGCGCTGCGCCAGGCGCTCACCAGCCTGTCGAACGACCAGATCCGGATCAACCTCATCGTCTCCGGCGTCGGCGGCATCACCGAGTCGGACGCCAACTCGGCGCTGGCGGCGAAGGCCACGATCATCGGCTTCAACGTTCGCGCCGACGCGTCCGCGCGCAAGGTGATCGACGCCAACAACCTCGACATCCGCTACTTCTCGATCATCTACGACGTCATCGACCAGGTGAAACAGGTCGCGTCGGGTCTGCTCGGCAAGGAAGTGCGCGAAGAGATCATCGGCATCGCCGAGGTCCGCGACGTGTTCCGCAGTTCGAAGTTCGGCGCGATCGCCGGCTCGATGGTCATCGAGGGCGTGGTCAAGCGCAACAAGCCGATCCGTGTGCTGCGCGACAACACCGTCATCTTCGAGGGCGAGCTGGAATCGCTGCGTCGCTTCAAGGAGAACGTCGACGAGGTCCGCAACGGCACCGAATGCGGTATCGGCGTCAAGGCCTACAACGACGTCAAGCCGGGCGACCAGATCGAATGCTTCGAGCGCATCGAAGTCCAGCGCACGCTCTGATCCCCGCGCGAACGCATCCGATGCCGAAGAAGTCGTTCCATCGCACCGACCGCGTCTCCGCCCAGCTCCGTCGCGAGCTGGGCGCGATCGTGCACGCGATGGTGCGGGAACACGGTCTGCCGTCGGTCAGCGTGTCCGACGTCGAGGTCACCCGGGACATGGCCCACGCCAAGGTCTTCTTCACCGCGTTGCAGGCCGAGCGCGCGAAGGATGCCCTCAAGGGGCTGAAGGAACTCGCGCCGGAGATTCGCCGCGAACTTTCGCACGCGGTGCGCATGCGCCACACGCCCGAACTGCATTTCCATTACGACGATTCGGTCGATCGCGGCGAACGCATCGACTCGCTGCTGCGCGACCTCGATCTCGAAGACTAGAGCGCGGCTGCGCGTCCGGCATTCGGGCGAGTGCCTGGCGCGTGCCCCATGCCGCGCCCTATACATCGGCACAATCCGGCATATCATCCCCCGATGGCCCTGGCCCCGAAGACCCTCTTCCGCAAGCTCGACGGCATCCTGCTGCTCGACAAACCGGGGGGCTTGAGCTCGAATCAGGCGTTGCAGCGCGCGCGTCACCTGTTCCGCGCGGAGAAGGCGGGCCATACCGGCAGCCTCGATCCCCTGGCCACGGGACTTCTGCCGATCTGCTTCGGCGAAGCGACCAAGATCGCCGGGAATCTGCTCGGCTCGCGGAAGGCCTACGACACCGTGGCGCGGCTCGGCGTCACCACCGACACCGACGACGCCGAAGGCCAGCCGTTGCGCGAGCGCACGGTCGAACGCTACGACATCGCCACCCTCGACGCCGCGCTGCATGCGCTGACGGGCCGTATCCGCCAGGTGCCGCCGATCTACTCCGCGCTCAAGCGCGGCGGCGAGCCGCTGTACGCCAAGGCGCGCCGTGGCGAAACCATCGAGATCGAGGCGCGCGAGGTCGACGTGCACGCGTTCGAACTGCTCGCCGAGCAGGATCTGCTCGACGGCGACGAACCCCGTCTCCGCCTGCACGTCGAATGCGGCTCGGGCACCTACGTGCGCAGCCTCGTCCGCGATCTCGGCGAGGCGCTGGGCTGCGGCGCGCACGTGGCCGAGCTCAGGCGGTTGTGGGTGGACCCGTTCCGCGATCCGAAGATGTGGGCGCTGGAATCGCTGCGGGCGCTCGCCGAGCGCGACCCGCATTGCCTCGACGCCTGCCTGTTGCCGCTGGAGGTGGGGCTGGTCGGCCATCGGCGGATCGACCTGACCGGGGAGGCCGCGCGGCGCTTCGATCAGGGGCAGCGACTGCGCCTGAACCATGAGGCCCCGGGCGAATGCGCGGTGTTCGGTCCGGACGGTCGGGCCCGTGGGCTGGCCCGGATCGACGATACGGGCTGCCTCCAGCCGGAACGGGTGTTCCGGCGCGAAGTCTCCGCCGGCGGTTGAATGCCGCCCCGCCATCCTGTTTTCGACTCGAGGAGTTGACGATGCGTATTCCCCCGATCTGGTCCAGGTTGCGCAGGCGCGCGGCGGTATCGCTGTTGACGCTGACGCTGACGCTGACCGCGGCATGGAGCCTGTCGGCGTCCGCCGCTGCGCTGACCCCCGACATGACGCCTGAGGCGGTAGCGACCGAGGCCTATGCCCGGATGCGCGCGGGCGACTGGGCTGCGGCGGCGGAAGCGTTCGATCCCGAGGCGCTGCGCGGGTTTCGCGGCATGTTCCAGCCCCTTCTCGACGGCAAGGGCGGGGACGGGCTGGCGGCCGCCTTCTTCGGCACGGGCAGGACCACGGCCGAGGTCGCGAAGATGAACGATGCGGAATTCTTCGCCGGATTCATCCGTTCCGTGGCCGGCGGCATGGGCGGCATGGTCAGTCTGGGCGAACAACGGGTGCTGGGGGGCGTTCCGGAAGGGGATAACCGGACGCACCTGGTCGTCCGCGCCCATGCCGAGGCGATGGGCCTGCGCATCACGCAGATGGAGGTCGTGACCCTGAACCGCACCCCGCAGGGCTGGCGCCTCGCGATGAGCGGCGAAATGGAAGGGTTCGCGCAGATGATGCAGAAGATGATGAACGCGGGTCCGGAAGGCGTGCCCATGCCTCCGCCAGCGGCCCCGAGGGATCCCTAGACGGGACGAGGGCAGGAGGGGGGGCGGGCCGGATCCCCCGAATCTTGAGCCGGGGCGTCCGCCGGGCTACAATTCCGCTGCTGTCCGGCCCGGTTTCGACATTGCCCGGACAGTTTCGTTTCTTCCATCCATCCAGGCGGCTCCTCGCGGTGCGCTGTCGGTCCGTTCCGGACCCGCGTTCCTGCGGTTCCCGCGTCAGAGGTCATCATGTCCATCGATTCCACACCGATCATCGAAGCGCACAAGCGCAGCACCAACGACACCGGTTCGCCGGAAGTCCAGGTCGCCCTGCTCTCGGCGCGCATCTCGCAGCTCACCGAACACTTCAAGACGCACAAGCAGGATCACCACAGCCGTCGCGGCCTGCTCAAGATGGTCAACCGCCGTCGCAGCCTCCTCGACTACCTGCACCGCAAGGACGCGGAGCGTTACAAGGCCCTGATCGAGAAACTCGGTCTGCGCCGTTGAGCAACAGACCCGCCGCGGCGCAGCAATGCGCCGCGGCTTTGTTTTGGGGCCCGCGCCCCGCGGAAGGACTCCGCATCGCCATCCCGGCCGCGTACCGCGGCCACCCGCACGGGGCAGGGGCCCCGTCCGGTCCAACGTCCAAGATTTGAAGGAATTCCAACGTGGCAAAAACGACCAAGCGTTTCCAGTACGGCCGGCATGAAGTGGTGCTCGAAACCGGCGAAATCGCCCGCCAGGCCGGCGGCGCAGTGATGGTGTCGGTCGACGGCACCGTGGTGCTGGTGACGGCCGTCGCCGCCAAGTCCGCCCGCGAAGGCCAGGACTTCTTCCCGCTGACCGTCGATTACCAGGAGAAGTTCTACGCCGGCGGACGCATCCCGGGCGGCTTCTTCAAGCGCGAAGGCCGGGCGACCGAGAAGGAAACGCTGATCTGCCGACTGATCGACCGTCCGATCCGTCCGCTGTTCCCCGAAGAATTCCGCAACGAAGTGCAGATCATCGCGACCCTGGTGTCGCTGAACCCGGAAGTCGAAGGCGACATCCCGGCGATGATCGGCGCGTCCGCCGCGCTGGCCCTGACCGGCTGCCCGTTCCAGGGCCCGATCGGCGCCGCCAAGGTCGGTTACAAGAACGGCCAGTACATCCTCAACCCGTCGGTCAGCGAACTGAAGGAATCCGACCTCGAACTCGTCGTCGCCGGTACGAAGGACGCGGTGCTGATGGTCGAATCCGAAGCCAAGGAGCTGTCGGAAGACGTGATGCTCGGCGCGGTGGTCTTCGGCCATCAGGCGCAGCAGGCCGTGATCGACGCCATCAACGAGCTGGTCGCCGAAGCCGGCAAGCCGCGTTGGGACTGGCAGGCGCCCGCCAAGAACGAGGCCCTGATCGCCGCGCTGAAGGGCGCCATCGGCGACCGCCTCGCCGCCGCCTTCCAGATCCGCGACAAGCTGCAGCGCCGCGACGCCATCTCGGCGCTGAAGAAGGAGGTCCTCGAAGGCCTCGCCGGCCAGATCGAAGCCAATGGCTGGAGCGCGGGCGAAGCGTCGAAGGAATTCGGCGAACTCGAATACCGCACCATGCGCGATTCGGTCCTCGAATCGAAGATCCGCATCGACGGCCGCGCGCTCGACACCGTGCGTCCGATCAGCTGCCAGGTCGGCGTGCTGCCGCGCGTCCACGGCTCGGCGCTGTTCACCCGCGGCGAAACCCAGGCGCTGGTCGTCACCACGCTGGGCACCGCGCGCGACGGCCAGATCATGGACGACGTCGCCGGCGAGTGGAAGGAACACTTCCTGTTCCACTACAACTTCCCGCCGTACTCGGTCGGCGAGACCGGCCGCTTCGGCGCGCCCAAGCGCCGCGAAATCGGCCACGGTCGCCTCGCCAAGCGCGGCGTGCTCGCGATGATGCCGGGCATGGAAGCGTTCCCGTACACCATCCGCGTCGTCTCCGAAATCACCGAATCGAACGGTTCCTCGTCGATGGCCTCGGTCTGCGGCTCCTCGCTCGCGCTGATGGACGCCGGCGTGCCGGTCAAGCGCCCGGTCGCGGGCATCGCGATGGGTCTGGTGAAGGAAGACAGCGCGTTCGTGGTGCTGTCCGACATCCTCGGCGACGAGGACCACCTCGGCGACATGGATTTCAAGGTCGCCGGCAGCGAGCAGGGCATCACCGCGCTGCAGATGGACATCAAGATCCAGGGCATCACCGAAGAGATCATGAAGGTCGCGCTCGCCCAGGCGAAGAACGGCCGTCTGCACATTCTCGGCGAGATGGCCAAGGCGATCACCTCGCCGCGCGCCGAGCTGAGCGAGTTCGCGCCGCGCCTGCTGACCATGAAGATCCACCCGGACAAGATCCGCGAAGTGATCGGCAAGGGCGGCGCCACGATCCAGAGCATCACCAAGGAAACCGGCACCCAGATCGACATCCAGGACGACGGCACGATCGTCATCGCCTCGGTGAATGCCGCCGCCGCCCAGGCCGCGAAGGCGCGCATCGAGCAGATCACCTCGGACGTCGAGCCGGGTCGCATCTACGAAGGCAAGGTCGCGAAGATCATGGACTTCGGCGCGTTCGTCACCATCCTGCCGGGCAAGGACGGTCTGGTTCACGTTTCGCAGATCTCCAGCGAGCGCGTCGAGAAGGTGTCCGACAAGCTCAAGGAAG
The DNA here is from genome assembly GCA_049324395.1 of Pseudomonadota bacterium. Lineage (GTDB taxonomy): Bacteria > Pseudomonadota > Gammaproteobacteria > Xanthomonadales > Xanthomonadaceae > Lysobacter_I. The sequence goes on along the minus strand of JBMOOY010000070.1, from coordinate 94,351 downwards.
GCGACGTGGTCAAGGTCAAGGTGCTCGAAGTCGACAAGCAGGGCCGCATCCGTCTGTCGATGAAGGCCGTCGCCGAAGGCGAGGGTCTGTCGGGCGAGTGATCGCGACCGACATGCCGGCGTCGTCGAAAAAGCGGGCGAAAGCCCGCTTTTTCGTTGTCGGGCAGCCGCTTCCGTGTCCCCGTGGCTGTGCAAGAATTCAGCCATGATGATGCCGTCGCGCCCGCTCGTCTTCTTCGCCGCCTGCGTGCTGTGCGCGCCGCCGGCGTTCGCGCAGGAGACGATGGGCCAAGAAGAACTCGACCGTATCGACGTCGTCGGACGACCGCGTCCCGCGGCGTCGCTGCCGGGTTCGGTCGCGCGCATCGGCGCGGGCACCCTGCGCGACGGCCAGCGGCAGACGAATCTCTCCGAGGCCCTGCAGCGCGTGCCCGGCTTCACCGCGCTCGATCGCAACAACTATGCGCAGGATCTGCAGATCCAGACCCGCGGCTTCGGCGCACGTTCGACTTTCGGCATCCGCGGCGTGCGCTTGATCGTCGACGGCATTCCGGCCAGCGGCGCGGACGGGCAGGGGCAAGCGGCGGGTTTCCCGCTGTCGTCGCTCGATCGCATCGAAGCGCTGCGCGGACCGCTCGCGCTGCGTTACGGCGGCGCGCCGGGCGGTGCGATCGTCGGTCTGAGCGAAATGCCTGTCGACGACGCTTTCGATATCGAGGCGTGGGCGGGCGACGACGGCGCGCGCCGTGCGAACGCGCGCATCGACGGTCGGAGTCGCGACCTGCGCTTCCGCTGGCGCGCGCAGGCCGGCGCATTCGCGACGGAGGGGGTTCGTCCGCAGAGCGCCGCGCGTCGCGAACACGCGGGCGCCCAGGGCGAATGGCGCTGGGGCGAACGCGACCGACTGCGTCTGACCTGGAGCGCTCTGCGCCAACCGCTGTCGGAAGATCCGCTCGGCTTGACCGCAGCCGCCTTCGCGGAGGATCCCGACGACACCGACCCGGTCGCGCGCCGCTTCGATACCCGCAAGACCGTCGCCGAGGACCAGTGGGGCGCGGTCTGGACCCATGCGCTGCGCGAACGCGGCACGATGCGCGTGTCGGCCTATCGCAGCGACCGACGCGTCGAACAGTTCCTCGCCCTGCCGCCCGCGGCGCAGTCCGCGCCGGGCAGCGCCGGCGGCGTCATCGATCTGGCCCGCGTGTCCGACGGTCTCGAATGGAGCCATACCCTGGACGGCCCGCGAGGCCGTCTGGAATTCGCGGTCGAAGCCTCGCGCCTCGACGAGAGACGTCGCGGTTACGAGAACTACGTCGGTCCGTTGTCGGCGCCGACGGTGGGCGTGCGTGGTCGGCTGCGCCGCGACGAACGCAATCGCGTCGACAGCGTCGACGCGGCCGTGGTCGGCTCGCTCGATCTGTCGCACGGCATCGACCTGCTCGGCGGCGTGCGCGCCTCCCGCCAGCGCATCGACAGTCGCGACCGGTTCCTCGCCAACGGCGACGACAGCGGCCGTCGCGACGACACGCGTACCGCATGGTCGTTCGGCGTCGAATGGGCTTATTCGGTCCCGGGCACGCTCTACGCGCACGTCGGCGAACATGCGGAAGCGCCGACCCTCAACGAACTGGCGTATCGCGCCGGCGGCAGCGCCGGACTCAACCGCGATCTCGACGCCTCGCGCGCGCGCAGCGTGGAGGCGGGCTGGCGATGGCGCGGCGCGCACGGCGATCTCACTGCCGCCGTCTACCGCATCGATGTGCGCGACGAGATCGTGCCTGCCCTCAATCGCGGCGGCCGCGCCAGTTTCGTCAACGCCGGCGCGACCCGACGGGAGGGTGTGGAATTCGGCGCCTCGGGCGATCTGGGAACGCACTGGCGTTACGCCGTCGCCGCAAGCTGGGTCGACGCGCGTTTCGTCGAGGGTTTCCGGTTCGTCGTGCAGAACGAGACCCGGACGGTCGCGGCCGACAACAGGATGCCCGGCATTCCTCGCGCCGATCTGTTCGCGGAGCTGTCCTGGCGTTCCGGCGACGGACGCTGGTCCGGCGCGCTCGAATCGCGCGCCACGGGCGGAATCGCGGTCGACGACCGCAATACCGACGCCGCGCCGGGACACGCCCGTTTCGCCCTGCGCGCGGGTTGGCGCTCGAAATCATCGGATTGGCGGGCGTTCCTGCGTGTCGACAACCTCTTCGACCGCCGCGCGGTCGGTTCCGTGATCGTCAACGAAGCCAACGGGAGGTTCTTCGAACCCGCAGCGGGGCGCAGCGTCACGCTGGGGATCGGCTGGGGGCGTTGACCGGCAGTCCTGCCGATCGGTCGAACCCCTGGGGGTCTCATCAGGTCCACCCTGCACCGCCAGATACGCAAAACGCCCCACGAGGGGGCGTTTTGGTCTTTGGGAGGGATTGACTCGGCACATCCCTGTGCCTCGCCCTGCGGGCGGCTTCGCCGTCCAAATCGGCAATCCTGCCGATTTGTCGAACCCCTGGGGTTCTCATCAGGTCCACCCTGCACTGCCAGATACGCAAAACGCCCCACGAGGGGGCGTTTTGCGTATCTGGCGGAGAGGGAGGGATTCGAACCCTCGGTACGCTATTCACGTACGCCTGATTTCGAGTCAGGTACATTCAACCGCTCTGCCACCTCTCCGGAAGGGGCTGCTGCACGGGGCTTTCGGCCCAGCGCTGCGGGGGCGCCATGATACGGGCTGGGGCGTCCGCCGACAAGGCGCGTACACTGGCGTCGTCTCCCCGCCCACCGCCCGTCCCGCCATGTCCGAAATCCTCGTCCCCGTCTCCTTCGGCGAACTGCTCGACAAGATCGCCATCCTCCAGATCAAGTCCGAGCGGATGTCCGATCCGGCCAAGCTGGCCAACGTGCGCAATGAGCTGTCGGCGCTGGAGCGGACCTGGATGGCGCATCCGGCCGCCGGCCACGACATCGTTCGACTCCGCGCCGAACTCAAGGCCGTCAACGAGCGGCTCTGGGTCATCGAGGACGATATCCGCATCAAGGAGAAGGCCCAGGCCTTCGACGAGGAATTCATCCGCCTCGCCCGCAGCGTGTATTTCGAGAACGACGAGCGCGCCCGGATCAAGAGGGACATCAACGTCGCGCTGGGTTCGGCCTACGTCGAGGAAAAGTCCTACCAGGACTACCGCGCGGGCAACGCGGCGCCCTGATCCCGGTCGTCCGCGCATGCGAGAACGCCGGCCGCGGGATTCCTGGCTGTACGACGATCTGCTCGCCTGGCTCAGTCCGGGCGGGCTGCTCCTGACCGCGCTCGCATTGCGCTTTCCGGAAGGGCTCCACGCCCTGCGCGCGCAGGCGCCGGAGCTGACCCTGCCGACCTGGTTCGCCGGCGCTTACGCGCTCGGTCTCGCGTTGAGTCCGCTCGGGCGCATCGTTTACGCGGTCGCACAGGCCATCGTGTGGCCGCTGCTGCGCGAGGCATGGTCGATGCCGATCCGGGCCTTGTCCGAGCGGCTGGAGCGAGACGAAGGGCTGCGCCTGAGCGATCCCGCGCGCATGGGCAGCGGCGAATTCCACGATGTCGACCGGCGTCTGCGCGAGTACATCGAAGCGATGGATCCGGATGCGCGCGCGGTCATGAACCGGATGAAGGTCCTCTGCAGCCTGGCCTGCAACAGCGCGGCCGCCTGCCTCGTGTTCGTGACCGTGGATGCGCTGGCCGGACGCGCCCCGACCTGGACCCTGCCGCAGATCGCGGTGACGCTCGCGATCCTGCTGCTCGCGCTGGTCGCGGCGGTCTATCGCGAGCGCCGGCGGCAGCGGACTCAGTTGTCGATCTGGCGACGATTGCGGATCGGGGGCGGGGGCGACGCGGCGCCCTGAGCGCCCCCATGCGGGGATGTCCGCCGCCGATGAGCGGCGTGTCCTCGCGGTTCACAGGTCGGGCAGACGGACGTTTCTGGTGGTATCGGTTTCCCCGCCCACCGCAAGGAAGATCCGTCATGTCGACGCGCCCGTTCTGCCGCCCCCTCGTACTCGCCGCCCTGCTGTTCGCCACGACGCCGGCGTTCGCCGATTGCACGCCGCCGTCGCCCAACAAATGGACCGAATGGTTCGACACCCAGGAAGAGAACGGCGGCCATACGCTCGCCTGCCACGTCAACGTGACCGTCAACGGACTGATCGGCCGGATCGAGAATCGTGGCGGTCATCAGGGAACGGCCTGTCTTCCGGGCGCTGCCGCGAGCAGTTGGTCGGGCATGAAGGCGCTGATCGACACGATCGGCACGGAGTTCCGCGAGCAGGGCGCCTTCTTCCAGACCAGCGCTCCCGGGGACTATCTGCTGCACGGCAATGCCGGCAAGACGATCGGGACCACGGTCTACGCCTACCAGGGCAAGCCCGGAAAGAACCGGCAGGCCTGTCCCGGTCGCCCCGACTACATCTGCGAGAAGGCCGACGAATGGACGGCGGTGGTGCGCATCACCGCCCCCGGCACCTGCTTCCTGTTGACCGCCTATCCGCATTGACGGGAGCTCTCCGGCGCACTGCGGCGGCCGGAGGCGCGGTACCGCGGCTCCCCTCTGCGAATACCGGCCCTCCGGCCGCCGCACACGGCACTTCGTCAGCCGAGGTGCGATTCGGTGGACTGCCAGCGGAACAGCCATCGTGTTCCGTTACGGGTTGGTTCTTCCCGCCACGCGAAAGCGTCGGTCGCTTCAGCGGCATGCTGCAGCGTCCGAAAGTTGCCCAAACCGAGGACTTCGGCGATCAGATCGCCTTGCTCGGCGCGAACGGCTTGCGCCGCGCGATCGAAGACGCACCAGCCGTCCGGTCGGGCGAGACGCTCCGTTGTTGTGCCTAGCGCGACGACCAAGGCACTCAACGAGAGCGGCAAATGAAGGCTCGACCAGAACTCCTCCGAACGGACGTGCTCGAGCCCGAGCAACATCGCTTCGGTTTGACCATCGAGACACGACCGTAGCCAATGCAGCAAGCGCAGCGCGGTGTCGTAGGCCGCATCGAGTTCGCTGCCGGCTCGCTCGCAGCCTTCGATGGTCTCGATGTCGACGTTGTCCAGAAACGCATGCGCAAGACGGTTTCGGGTGGCGACGAGGGCTTCCTGCCATCCCTTCCGCCATTCGAAGAATTGGCGATCGTCATCGAAGGTCGTCCGCGAGGAGATGGTCATGCGAATCGGTCCGAGATCCTCGCTGTCGCTCGCCTCCGAATTGTCGGCATCCATGAATGCCAGAGGTAGCAGCTGTCCGAGGGTGTGCCGTTCCGTTTTCGCGCGATTGGCGTCGATCTGGGAGCGCACGTCATCGGGCCTGATCCGGGGCCCCAACGTCAAGGGGCGCCGGTTCGCAGCGAGTTGTTTCAGATTCCTCTCGATGCGCTGGTACACCAACAGATTGCGTCCCATGCGCATCAGCACGTCGTCGCTCGCGCGGCGCAGCCGTTCCGACTCGGCCTCGGTCGTCTGTTCGTAGCTGCGCTCGTCCATGCGCCTCGTCCGCCTCAACGCTGCGAGGCGTAACGCTCGAACGCCGCGATCCCGTCTTCGACGGTGATCAGATCCATCACGCCTTCGTGTTCGATCTTGCTGCCCCAGCGCAGTTCGGCGGCGGGCTTGCCGCGGTACTTGCGGGCCGCATCGTCGTAGCGGTCCAAGCAGTAGCGGAGGTCGGAGTAGGGGCCGCTGCGTCGCGGGTTGCTGGCGGCGTGGAGGCCCAGCACCTTCGTGCCCATCGCGTTGGCGATGTGCATGGGGCCCGAATCCGGGGTCATCAGTAGATCGGCGCGTTCGAGCAGAGCCGGCAACTGTTTCAGGGTGTCCTTGCCGACGAGATCCAGCACGTCGGTCCCGGCGGAGACGGGCCGCATCGCGGCCAGGATCGCATCGGTGGTGTCGCGCTCCAGCGCGCTGCGGCCGCCGAGCAGGACGATCCGCCAGCCGCGTTCGCGGGCGTGGTCGGCCACGGCGGCATAGCGCTCGCTGCGCCAGTTGCGCAGCGCGTGGCTGGAGCACGGCGAGATCGCGAGCGTCGGTACCCCGTCGTCCGGCCATTGCGCCCGTGCCCAGGCCCGGGCCTCGTCCGGGACCGGCAGGTCCCAGACCACTTCGGTCTGTTTCAGCCCGAGCGGTTCGCAGAAACTGCCGATCGCGTCGAGCACGTGGATGCCGGGGCGGTCCGGGATCCGTTCGTTGATGAACAGGCCATGCAGATCCTTGGAGCGGGATCTGTCGTAGCCGATCCGCCGTTTGGCCGGCAGGAACGCCGAGAGCAGATTCGCGCGCGCGGCCACCTGCATCTGCAGCAGCGCGTCGAAGCGGCGCCCGGCGAGCTCGCGGCGCAGGGCGCGCATGCCCGCTACCCCGCTGGCCTTGTCGTAGACCAGAAATTCCACGCCCGGCAGGCCTTCGAGCAGTTTGCGTTCGCCCTTGCCGATGACCCAGGTCAGGGCGACCCCGGGCCAGGCCCGCCGCAGCGTGCGCACCAGCGGGAGGACATGGGTCACGTCTCCGAGCGCGGACAGGCGCAGCAGGCAGATGGATTGAGGAGTTGTCTCGCGCAATTGATAGACTCGGCCAATGGTCGCCTTCGACGCCAGCGAAAGCCTGATGCCCTTCCGCGATGCGGGCGGAACGGGGGCGGGAGGAGCGATTCTGTTCGACGCCGAGCGTTTGCGGCAAGCCGGCGCGAAAGCGCCGGTGCCGGGCTGGTTCGATCCGGCCTGGTGGGGTCCACGCGCAGAGGCCGTCGGCAGCGGCGGACGCGGCGGTGCCTGGTTCGTCGAAGGCGGCCCGGACGAGGGCGGTTTCGGGCCGGCAGTGCTGCGCCATTACCTGCGTGGCGGTTTCGCCGCCCGCTTCAGCCGCGATCGCCATGTCTGGCGCGGCGCGACGCGGATCCGCAGCTTCGAGGAGTTCCGCCTGCTGCGCGAACTGCTGCGTCGCGGTCTGCCGGTGCCGCGACCGATCGCCGCGATCTACTGGCGCGCGGGACTGCACTATCGCGCGGGCATCCTCCTCGAACGCCTGCGGGACGTGCGCTCGCTGGCCGATCTGGCTGCGGACGACGCGGCCGGGGCGCCTTGGGCGCAGGCCGGGCGGTTGATCGCCAGGCTGCATCGGGCGGGGCTGGACCATGCCGATCTCAACGCCCACAACCTGCTGTTCGACGCCCGCGGGACCGGCTGGGCGATCGACGTCGATCGCAGCGCGCTGCGCATCCCCGCCACCGCATGGCGCGAGGCCAATCTCGCCCGTCTGCATCGTTCCTTGCTCAAGCTCCGCGGCGCGCGGCCCGTCGAGTCGGTGGAAAAGGATTACGCCGCGCTCCGCAGCGCGTACGATGCGCAGTGGCAGCGCGGGACCTGAAACGATCCCGCGAACACGAACGAGCGGACAACGGACGGGCGGAACGGCATGAGTTGGGCTTTGCGCTTTCACGGCGTCGGCAACGCGTCTTCGGTCGAATTGGGATCCGCGATGGCGACCATCGAACGCAACGGACGACCGTGGCTGACCATCGACTGCGGGGCCGAAGGTCTCACGGCGTATCTGGCGCACTACGGCGAGGCCCCGGGCGCGCTGTTCGTCACCCACACCCATCTCGATCATGTCGCCGGCTTCGAGCGACTGTTCGTCGACGGCTATTTCGATCCCGCGCGTCGCGGTCGGACCCGCGTCTACGCGCCTGCGCACCTCGTGCCGCTGCTGCATCGACGCGTCGGCGACTATCCCAACGTGCTGGCCGAAGGCGGCGCGAATTTCTGGGACGCGTTCCAGCTGATCCCGGTCGGGGACGCGTTCTGGCACGACGACGTGCGTCTGGAGACCTTCGAGGCGCGCCATCACTGGCCGCGCACCGCCTACGGTCTGCGCCTGCGCGGCAGCGTGGTCTGGACCGGCGATACGCGGCCGATTCCCGAAACGCTGGCGAAGATGGCCGATGCCGGCGAACTCGTCGCCCACGACTGCGCCGTTCGCGGCAATCCCTCGCACAGCGGGATCGAGGATCTGGAACGCGAGTATCCCGGCGAACTGCTCGAACGCTGCGTGCTGTACCACTACGTCGGCGCTGCCGAGGGCCAGGCACTGAAGGCGCGCGGATACCGGGTCGCCGATCCCGGCGAATGTCTGCCGCTGGCCGAACCGACGGCGGCGCGTGCGGAGCCGTTCGAGGTTCCCGGCGACGCAACCGCGCCGGCCGGAGCCGCCTCTTTTCCGGCGTGACCCGCGTATCTCCCCTCCGATGAAGGCCGCACCACGCCCCCGTGATCTTCCGCAGGACGCCCTCGGTCGTCCGCTGCACGACCTGCGCCTGTCGGTGATCGAGGCCTGCAATTTCCGCTGTCCGTACTGCATGCCCGCGGATCGGGTGCCGGACGACTACGGGCTCGATGCGGCGTCGCGGCTGTCGTTCGACGAGATCGAGCGCCTGGTCCGCGGCTTCGTGCGCGCGGGGGTGCGCAAGCTGCGGATCACCGGCGGCGAACCGCTGCTGCGTCGGCGGCTGCCCGAACTGATCGCGCGGCTCGCGGCGATCGACGGACTCGACGACATCGCGCTCACCACCAACGGCAGCCTGCTCGCGGCGCAGGCCGGCGCGCTGCGCGAGGCCGGCCTGCATCGGGTCACGATCAGCCTGGATACGCTCGATCCCGCTCGATTCGCCGCGCTGTCCGGTGGGCGCGGCGCGCTGGAAGACGTGCTGCGCGGCATCGAAGCCGCGCGCGCGGCGGGATTCGCGAAGATCAAGCTCAACTGCGTGATCCAGCGGGGCGTGAACGACGACCAGATCCTGCCGCTGGCCGGATTCGCCCGGGAGCGCGGTCTGACCGTGCGCTACATCGAGTTCATGGACGTCGGCACCTGCAACGACTGGGACCGCGCCCGAGTCGTGCCTTCCGCCGACGTGCGCGATGCGATCCACGCGCGCTGGCCGCTGCATCCGCTGGGTCGGCAATACCGCGGGGAAGTGGCGAAACGGTACGGATTCGACGACGGTCGGGGCGAAGTCGGTTTCGTCGGTTCGATTTCCGAGCCCTTCTGCGGCGATTGTCACCGCGCCCGCGTCTCCGCCGAAGGCCGGCTCTACACCTGCCTGTTCGCCGCGGAAGGCACCGATCTGCGTCCATGGTTGTCCGACATCGACGCCTTCGACGCGCGACTCGCAGGCCTGTGGCGCGGCCGCGCCGACCGCTACAGCGAACTGCGCGGCGGCTTCGACCGCCCGCGCAAGCGGGTCGAGATGTTTCTCGTCGGGGGTTGAGCGGATGTCGTCGTCGACGCTGGCGGAAGCGGGTTGGTTGCGTCTTCCATCGGCATTGCCGATGGGTGGGCTCGATGCCCTGGCGGCGAACGCCATGCCCGATGCGGGCGAGGCGGGATCGCGGAATCTGCTCGATCGCGACGCGTGTGCCGCGCTCGTCGCGCCGATCCGCAACGTGCTGTGCGCGCAGGGACTGTTGTCTTCGGATGCCGTCGCGGTGCAGTGCACGCTGTTCCGCAAGGATGTCGATTGCAACTGGAAGGTGCCGTACCACCAGGATCTGTCGATCCCGGTCGCGGAACGCATCGACCATCCGGCGCTGTCGGGCTGGTCGGTGAAGGAAGATGGCCATTACGTCCAGCCGCCGGTCGCATTGCTCGAGACCCTCCTTGCCGTGCGCCTGCACCTGGATGCCTGCGGCATCGACGATGGTGCGCTGCGGGTCGTGCCCGGTTCGCATCGGCTGGGGCGGCTGCCCGCGGACCGGATCGCGGACATCGACAAGCGCGACGAGGAAGTCGTGTGCATGGCCGATGCGGGCGATCTGGTGCTGATGCGACCGCTGTTGCTGCATGCCTCGTCGAAAGCCGCGCGCCCGAATGGACGACGCGTGCTCCACTTCCTGTTTGCACGGCCCGTGCCCGGTCATGGGTTGAGATGGAGAATCGCCGTTTGAAGAAGCCAGCACGACTCACCCACCTCGACGCCGCCGGTCGCCCGGCGATGGTCGACGTGTCGGCCAAGACCGCCAGTGTCCGCGTCGCGACCGCGGAATGCCGGGTGAAATTCCCCGCCGACGTCGCCGCGCAACTGCGTCGCAGCGGATTGAAGAGCGCGAAGGGTGGGGTGGTCGAGACCGCGATCGTCGCCGGGACGATGGCGGTGAAGCGCACCCACGAGCTCATCCCGTTCTGCCATCCGCTGCCGATCGACGGCATCCGTATCGCCGTCGACTGGCGCGGCGAACGCGAACTGGAAATCGTCTGTACCGTGAACACGGTCCATCGCACCGGCGTCGAGATGGAGGCCTTGACCGGCGCCACCGTCGCCGCGCTCACCGTCTACGACATGTGCAAGGCGTTGTCGCACGCGATCGTACTCGGCCCGGCGAAACTGCGCGGCAAACGCGGCGGCAAGCGCGACTTCGGACAGGTCGAAGGGGAGCGCGGCTGATGGCGTCCTGCACCGTCCTGTATTTCGCCAGCCTGCGCGATGCCGCGGGCGTCGAACGCGAAGCGGTCGAGCACGCCGGCGACCTGCGCGCCTTGTATCTGGCGCTGCGTGCGAAGCACGGGTTTTCGCTGCCGGTCGAAAGGCTGCGGGTCGCGATGGACGGCGCGTTCGCGCGCTGGGACGCGGTGCCGGGCGACGGCGCGGAAGTCGCGTTCATTCCGCCCGTGAGCGGAGGCTGAAATGGGGCCCCGCTTCGCCATCGTCGACGCCCCGTTCGACATCGCGCCGCTGCGCGCGCGGCTGCTGCGTGCGGAAGCGGGCGCGTACGCGAGTTTCGAAGGTTGGGTACGCAACCACAACGATGGCCGCTGCGCGCTCGGCCTGCGCTATGAAGCCTACGTCGCGCTGGCCGAAGCCGAAGGCGCGAAGATCGTCGACGAGGCGTTGCAGCGTTTCGCGATCGCCGACGCCGCCTGCGTGCATCGCGTGGGCGATCTCGCGGTCGGCGACCTTGCGGTGTGGGTCGGCGTCAGCGCCGCGCATCGCGACGCCGCGTTCGCCGCTTGTCGCTGGATCATCGACGAAGTGAAGGCGCGGGTGCCGATCTGGAAACACGAGCGCTACGCCGAGGGCGATGCGTCGTGGCTGCATCCCGACCCGGAGGTCGGCGCGTCAGGACGCGATCGCCAGTAACGCGTCGAGTTCGTTCCACAGTGCGTCGCACAGTCCGTCGCGGTACACCGCGGGACGGAACGCCGCGTGTTCGCCGCGGTATTTGTCGAGCATCCGTTCGTCGCCGTCGTCGACGCAGGCGCGGACGTTGGCGAGACGGTCGGCGACCTTCGCGATCAGCGCGAGCTCGTATTCGCCGCCGACCGTCGCCATCTTCGCGTAGGTCAGACGCTTGCGCGCCTTGCGGTCGGGTCCGGGTTCGTCGGTGAGGATCGCCACGCAGCCGGCCACGTGCGCGCCGAACAGGGCTTCGATCTCGTCCCGGGTGACGGCCGTGTCCTCGACCGTATCGTGCAGGTAGCCCACGATCTGCGCGGTCGAGCCGAACGGTTCGAGAATCGCGGCGACCGCATCCAGGTGCGCGACGTAGGGCTGCGTTCCGTAGGTCTGCGCGCCGTGTGCGGCGACGGCGAACGCGCGTGCGTGGCGGACCGGATCGTGCATGGCGGCAGGATAGCAGGGAGGAGCGATCCGGAAGGAGCGGGGCTTTGCGATGAACGGCCCGGATGTCCGGAGTGAGGCGGGTCGCTCGCAGCGGGCGGGGAGGTCGGGAATACGAGCCGGGGCCCAAGGTTTGCGTTGCGAGCTTCGGGATTCGTGGGCGGAGCCCATGAATGGCGATGGCCCCGCCGGCTGACCTCGGCACCCGCATCGACCGATACCGTTGCTGCCTTCCGGCCCTGGCGGGGTTTTCGATCTAGCGTCGCGAGGGGCCGACGGGGCCACCATGGAGGTGTGTCGCTTCCGTCGCGGCATGCCGACGGGCCGGGAGCGAACAGCCGCGCATGATAACACGGCGTGTCGGTTCGACGTCCTGCGCTCAGCCGCCGCAGGCGTTGTGCGCGTGCGAGGCCATCTCGGCGATCGCGGTCCAGTCCTTCGCCTGCACGCGTTCGCTGGGTACCATCCACGATCCGCCGACCGCGAAGACGTTCGGCTGCGCCAGATAAGCCGGTGCTTTCGCGGCGTCGATGCCCCCCGTCGGACAGAAGCGGGCCTGCCCGAACGGTCCGGCGAAGCCCTTCAATGCGACGAGGCCGCCGCTCGCTTCCGCGGGGAAGAACTTGAACCGCGTCCAGCCGTGTTCCAGCCCGCGCATCAGCTCGCCGGCGGTCGCGATCCCCGGCAGCAGCGGCAATCCGCGGCGCGTCGCGGCCGCGTACAGCGCGTCGGTGGCGCCGGGCGAGATCGCGAAAGCGGCCCCGGCATCCTGCACCGCGGCGAGATCGTCGTCGCCGAGCACGGTCCCTGCGCCGACGATGGCGCCGGGGACTTCGCGCATCCGGCCGATCGCGGCCAGCGCGACCGGGGTACGCAGCGTGACTTCGAGCACCCGCAGTCCCGAGCCGACCAGCGCTTCCGCCAGCGGCAAGGCGTCGTCGAGCGCCGATACGGTGAGGACCGGCACGACCCCCACGCCGGCGAACAGCGCGTCGATGCGGTGGGCGTCGTGCGCGCTCAACGCCGCACGTCCAGGCGTTCGTCCTGCATCAGGGCATGCACGTCCGCCGCGGACACGAGATTGAAATCGCCCGGAACGCTGTGCTTCAGGGCGGCCGCGGCCAGGCCGAAGCGCAGACTCTCGTTGTCCGCCATCTCCGTCAGCAGACCGTGCAGGACGCCTGCGGCGAAAGCGTCGCCGGCGCCGATGCGGTCGACGATCCCGTGCAGCGCGCGCGTCGGCGTCGCATGCAATTCGCCTTCGCGGGTCGCCATGAGCGCGCTCATGCGGTGGTCGTCGACGCTGTCCTGGACCCGCACGGTGGTCGCGATTCGACGCAGACGGGGGAAGGCGGCGAAGGCGCGTGCGGCGGCGGCGGCGAAGCGCGCGCCGGGTTCGTCGTCGGCGTGCGCCGACGCGTTCGCGTCTTCGCCCAGGATCACGCCGATGTCGCGGTGGTCGGCGAAGGCGATATCGGCCCGTTCGACCAGCGCATGCAGGATCGCGCCCGGATCGCTGTCCCAGGCCGACCAGAGCCTGGCCCTGAAATTGCCGTCGAAGGACACCAGCGCGCCGGCGTCGCGCGCGGCCTGCGCGGCGTCGATCGCGACGGCCGCCGATGCGGCGCCGAGGGCCGGCGTCACTCCCGAGATATGGAACAGGCGCGCGCCCGACAGCGTTCGGGGCCAGTCGTAATCCGTCGCCTTCGCGTTCGAGAACGCCGAGCCGGCGCGGTCGTAGAGCACCTCGCTCGGCCGCGATCCCGCCCCCTGGGCCAGGAAGTACAGGCCCATCCGACCCGCGGCGCGACGGACGCCGTCGACGCGGACGCCATGGCGGCGCAATTCGCCGAGGGCCGCATCGCCCAGGGCATTGTCGGAGACGGTGCCGAGCAGTTCGCTGCGATGACCGAAGCGGGCGAGGGACACCGCGACGTTGGCCTCGGCGCCGCCGATGTGGACATCGAAACGGGGGCTCTGCAGGAGCAACTGCCGCCCCGGGGCGCCCAGGCGGAGCAGGATTTCTCCGAAACATACGATCCGATCGGTCATGGGGCCTCGGGCGGGTGGGGCTGCTGCGGTGCAGCATGCAATGGATTCGAGGTTTTGCTAGCGTTTGGCCAGCGGTGTCATTTTACTCCGACAGAGCGGCTCGGCAACCCGCCCGGGACATCGCAGAAATCGCGCGTTCAAGCCCATTTTCCGCGAGAGGGGAAGTCGATGCACAGGCAAGACGGCAAGAAAAAGACACCGGTTACCATGCTGGCGGCCTCGATTGGCCTGGCGCTGCAGTGGACCGCATTGGCCGCTGCCGCCCAGCAGACCGATGCCGGGCAGACCGGTCAGGCCCAGACCGAGAGCGGCGAACTCGACACGATCCAGGTCGTCGGTTTCCGCGCGAGCCTCATCAAGGCGCTCGACGAGAAGCGCGACTCGGCCGAACAGATCGACGCCATCGTCGCCGAGGATATCGGCAAATTCCCGGATCAGAACCTCGCGGAGTCCCTGCAGCGCATTCCGGGCGTGTCGATCGACCGCGACGCCGGCGAAGGTCGCTCGATCACCGTGCGCGGCCTCGGCCCCGACTTCACCCGCGTGCGGCTGAACGGCATGGAGGCGCTGTCCACCACCGGCGGTACCGACAGCTCCGGCGGCGCGAACCGCGGCCGCGGTTTCGATTTCAACGTCTTCGCCTCCGAATTGTTCAACAACCTCACCGTGCGCAAGACCCAGTCGGCGGAAGTCGACGAAGGCTCGCTCGGCGCGACCGTCGATCTGCGCACCGGCCGCCCGTTCGACTATCGCAAGTTCACCGCGACGGTGAACGGGCAGATGAGTTACAACGACCTCTCCGGCGAGTGGGATCCGCGCTTCGCGGGGCTGATCAGCAACACCTGGGCCGATGGTCGCGTCGGCGCGTCGCTCTCGCTCGCATACAGCGAGCGCGGGCTGCTGGAGGAAGGCTTCAGCGCCGTGCGCTGGGAGCCGAGTTCGTCCTCCGGCGGATTCTGCAGCCCGGTCGGGGTGACGCCGGGGTCGACCGCCCCCGGCTCGTCGGCCGCGAACTGCGCGACCGGCATCCCGCGTCCGGCGAATACCCCCGCCAACGTCGCCGCCTACAACACCGCGATGGCCTCCGGCGTGTTCCATCCGCGTCTTCCGCGCTACGGCCGACTCACCCACGAACAGAAGCGCACCGGCGTGACCGGCAGCTTCCAGTTCCGCATCAACGACGACACCACGCTGTCGGTGGACGCGCTGTATTCCAAGCTGGAGGCGACGCGCCAGGAAGACTTCCTCGAAACGATCTCCTTCAGCCGTACCGCCGCCCAGGGCGGCAAGCCGCAGACCGAGGTCGTCGCCGCCGAAGTCGATGCGCGCGGCAATCTCGTCTACGGCGTGTTCAACAACGTGGACGTGCGTTCGGAATCGCGATTCGACGCGCTCGACACCACCTTCACGCAGGTCGGTTTCGATCTGCAGACGCGTCTGAGCGACCGTCTCAGCTTCAACGCGCAGGCCGGAACCTCCAAGTCCGAATTCCGCAACCCGACCCAGACCACGGTGACGCTCGACATCCAGAACGTCGACGGCTACTCGTGGGATTTCCGCGGCAACGACCGCGTCCCGCAGATCACCTACCCGTTCGACGTCAACAGTCCGACCGCCTGGCAGTGGATCAACAGTCCGGCCGCGAATTCCACCGGGTCGGAGATCCGCATCCGGCCGCTCGGCGCGGACAACAGTTTCGACAATGCGCGCTTCAATCTGATTTTCGACGTCAACGACACCATCTCGCTCAAGGGCGGTCTGGTCTGGAAGGAATACGGGTTCGAGACCTTCGAATTCCGCCGCGCCAACGAAACCCGCGTGCCCGGTCTGCCGGCGGGCGTATCCGTCGCCGACATCACGCGCACGTTCAACGGCTTCGGTTCCGGACTGGGCCAACCCAACGGAAACGCCAACGGCTGGCTGATCCCGGATCTCAATGCGATCGCGCGGTTGTTCAACATCTACTGCAACTGCGATCCGACGCCGGGAACGGCGGGCGACGGCGACGATTTCCGCCTCGGCAGCATCACCGTGGGCAACGCCCGCGGCAACAACTTCGCGGTGACCGAAACCGATCAGGGCGGCTACCTGCAGATGGACTTCGACACCGACTTCGTCGGTCGGCGCCTGCGCGGCAACGTCGGCGTCCGCTACGCGTCCACCGACGTGGCGGCCACCGGCTACCTCGCCACCGGCGGCGGCAGCGAAGTAGTGGTGAAGAACGACTACGAAGATTGGCTGCCTTCGCTCAACCTGGCCTGGGATCTGCGCGACGATTTCGTGCTGCGTTTCGGCGCGGCCAAGGTGATGGCGAGACCGCAGTTGCCGAGCCTCAATCCCGGTGGCACGGTCAACACCACGCTGCGGACCATCACCACCGGCAATCCGATGCTCGATCCGTTCCGCGCGACGACCTACGATCTCTCCGCGGAGTGGTATTTCGCCGAGAATGCGCTGCTCGGCGTCGCGTTCTTCTACAAGGACATCGACACCTACATCCAGACGCTCCGCGAAACGCGGCCGTACAACACCACCGGTCTGCCGCTCGAGCTGCTGGCGCCCGTCGGCCTGCCCGCGGACACCCCGTTCGACATCACCTCGCCGGTGAACACGCCTGGCGGTCCGCTGCGCGGCTTCGAGATCAACTATCAGCAACCCTTCACGTTCCTGCCCGGTTGGTGGAGCGGTTTCGGCGTGCTCGTGAACTACACCCACGTGGAATCCGAGATCGACTACGCCATTTCGCCGACCAGCAGCCTGTTCGTGACGGACAACCTCGTGAACCTGTCTCCGGACGCCTACAACGCGACGCTCTACTACGAGAACAAGCGCTTCAGCGCTCGCGTTTCGGGCTCGTACCGCGACGACTACCTGCAGGTGGTACCTGGCCGCAACGGCAACGACGTCGAAGGCAAGCGCGACACCTTCAACATCGACGCTTCGTTCACCTATACGGTCAACGATCACCTGACCCTGACCCTTGAAGGCATCAACCTGACCGACGAGTTCAACGATCAGTACGTCGATTCGAACGGCGATCGCGCGTCGGTCTATCACCACACCGGTCGACAGTTCTTCGTGGGGGTGCGCTACACCTTCTGATTCCCTCCCCGATGCCAGACGCTGGCGTCCCCCTTGGCGGTGCCGTTCCCGGTTCTGGGCGGCACCGCTTTTTCTTTTCGCGGAAACGACCGCGAAGCGCGGGCGTGGCGCGGGGCGGGCGCCTTCAGAAGGTGCCGCGCTGGACGAACGGGGCGCGTTCGTAGAGGCGGCGTTCGCCGCCGCGGGGGTCGTCCGCGACCCGTGGCTCCGCGTCGAACAACATCGTCGCGCGACGTTCCAGGTCGTAGCGCGGCCAATGCGGCATTCCCGGGTGGTCGGGGTCGCCGCTCCGGGCGAACGCGATCAGCGCATCGCTCATCGCGTCGGCGGTGCGCTGCGCATCCGCGCCGTCGCCCGTGCGCGAACCCGGCTGCCCGATGTTGTCGAACACCAGCGGAATGTCGAGCGTATGCATCGCGCCGAAGCGGCCGTCGTCGAGCGGCGAGGGGAAATCGAGCTGATAGACCCAGGTCGGCGCGCCCTGCCGAGCGCGCGCCTCGGCCTCGAGCACCGCGCCGCGCCACGAACGGCCCGCGGTGGTGGCGGCGAAGAACACCTGGCTCGGCGTGTAGTGGGGATACAGCCGCCGGTACTCCGCGACCACGTCGTCGACGGGCAGATCGACGTACTGATGCCGACGCAGGCGTTCGGGCAACTGCGACCAGGTCAGCGCGTGGTTCGCCGGATCGTTGCCGAGGAAGGCGCGCGTTTCGTCGCGGGTGTTGCCGATGATCATCGGAATGCCCGCCGATTGCGGCGGCGCATCGGGATGGAAGGGGTGCCGGGTCAGACTGCGTCCGTCCAGCACCGGCCCGAAATACAGGCTCATGTCCTCGACCCGCGACGGATCGCGAAGCTTGGCGGCCTGCAGCAGGGCGTCGATCGACAGCGTGCGCAGCGCATCGAGGCGCTCGGGCGCGACGCCCAGCGCATCGAGGAACAGACGCGCGCGCTGCGCGGCGGCGCGGGGACCGGCCGCGGTCACCTGTTGCCCGCTCATCGTCATCGCGCGGTGGAACAGTCCGGCGGCTTCCGGCGTCGCCATCAGTGTCGCGATCTTCGCCCCTCCGCCGGACTGCCCGAAGAGGGTGATGTTGTCGGCGTCGCCGCCGAATTCCGCCGCATGCTCGCGCACCCAGCGCAGCGCGGCGATCAGATCCAACTGGCCGACGTTGCCCGAGTCCGCGTAGCGCGAATCGAATTCGCCGAGGAACAGATAACCGAACAGATTCAACCGGTGATTGACGGTGACGACCACGACGTCGCCGCGCCGGCAGAGGCGAACGCCGTCGTAAAGCGGATCGCTGCCGGAACCGGTGTTGTACGCGCCGCCGTGCAGGTAGACGACCACGGGTCGTTTCGCCCCGTCCCGCAGCGCCGGCGTCCACACGTTGAGAACGAGACAGTCCTCTCGACCCGGGTCGAGGGCGCCGCTCTGCGGTGCCGATGGACCGAAGCGGTCGGCGTCCCGCACGCCGCGCCACGGCGCTTCGCGGCGGGGCGGCAGGAACCGCGACGCGGCGGTATCCGCGCCGTAGGGAATTCCGCGGAAAATCAGGATCTCGGGCCGCGTCGCCAGCGCATCGCGAAGGCCCGACACGCGTCCGCTGCGCGTCCGCGCGATCGGCGCAGGCCGTGCGCTCGCGGATGCGGGCATGAGCGCGACTCCGGCGGCGGCGATCGCCGCCCGCAACGCTCGTCTCCGCGTCGCATCCATGGCGTCAGCGCAACGGTTCGCGGCGCGGCAGGGGCTTCAGCGGTTCCATCGTGGCGAGGTTCCAGTCGGATTCCACGAACGGCTGTCGGGTTTCCGCATGCGTCGGATATCCGCCGACCTCCTGCTCGCTGTCGATGATCCCGCCGCGTCCCTCGATCGTGTCGGCGAGGATCCGGCGGTCGATGTCGTCGCGATCCCAGGGGCGTGCGCCGGCGCTGGCGATCACCGCGTCCTGCACGTCCTTCGCCGCGATGGGCGCCACCCCGAACGGGAGCGGCGGCGATGTCCTGAGGGGGCGCACGCCGGCCGGAGCGGTGCTGTAACTGCCCTGCATCGGCAGCGGTTGGCCGATGCGGTCCACGGCGATGTTGTCGTGCATGTACAGATCGAGCCATCCGGACCCGCCGAACATGAAGAACACCGCCTTCTGCGGCGTATCGGGTCCGCCGCGCATGACGTTGCCGATCAGCCCCAGGCGTCCGTCCTGATAGGGGTGGCCGTCCCACTCCGCGGCGACGAGGTTGTAGTGCACCGCGCGCTGGCCCGGGTTGTAGATCAGATTGTTGACCACCAGACCCTGCGAACCGCCCTTGAACATCGGGTTGCGCTCGTTGTTGTGCGCGTACAGGTTGCCCACGATCAGGATGTCGCGCGCGTTGTCGTGGATCAGCGATCCCTTCGAATGTTCGCCCTTGGCGTGGCTGGAATGCGCCAGCCCTTCCGCGATCAGGTTGTTGCTGAAGGTGATGCGGTGCGAGGTGTTCTGCCGCCATTGTTCGACATCGTCGCCGCCGAAACGCGGGCCCGATGCGGAGAGGTTCTCGTCGGTCGCCCAGGTCAGCGAACAATGGTCGACGATCACGTCGTGGGCGCCGACGGTCGAGATCGCGTCGAAGTCGACGCCGCTGCGCTTGGGCTGTCCGGCTTCGCCGGGGCGCACGCGGATGTGGCGGACGACGACATCGTGGGTGGCGATGTCGATGCCGCCGCGGATCAGGGTGATCCCCGGCTGCGGTGCGGTCTGTCCCGCGATGGTGAGGTAGGGCTCGCGGATCTTCACCGTCTTCAGGCCGAGGTTGATCACGCCGCCGACCTCGAAGACCACGATCCGTGGGCCCTTCGCACCGACCGCTTCGACGAAGGAGCCGGGACCATCGCCGGCGAGCGTGGTGACGCGGATGATCCTGCCGCCGCGGCCGCCCGGAGTCTGCGCGGCCCAGCCCTGCGCGCCGGGGAACGCCGGTATCGGTCGAGACGCCGTGTCCGGCTTCGACGCCGGACCGACGGCGAGCGCCGCATGCGGGAATCCCGCCCACGACAGCGCCGCTCCGAGCAGCAGGGGTCCGAGCTTGGCGCGAAGGCACCGGAGGGTCGAAAGGGGCATGGCCGGGGTCTCCTGGGAGGTCTTATCGTGCACTGCCGATTGTCAATGACACCGGTTTCCTATACAACTCCCCTGAACGAATCTCCGGGTACGACGGCGGGAATGGACGGTAGAGCGGTGGGCGACGACTCCGAAAGCTGGGAAATCGCGCGGCGGCTGGTCCGCGCGCGTCTGCACGCCGAGGCGCTCCCGGTCTATCCGGGGGCGCTGCCGGCGACGCTGGAGGCGGGCTATGCCTGCCAGGACGCCGCGATCGCCCTCTGGCATGCGCCGATCGCCGGCTGGAAAGTCGGCAGGATTCCGGACGTCTGGTTGGATCGGATGGGGGAAGAACGCCTGGTTGGCCCGATCTTCGCCGACCGCGTGCAGACCGCGCCCCGCGGCGTCCCCGCGATCTTCCCGGTCATTCCCGGCGGCTTCGCCGCGGTCGAGGCCGAGTTCGTGTTCCGTCTCGGCACCGACGCCCCGCCGCGCAAGCGCGCATGGACGGAGGAGGAAGCGCTCGCTCTGGTCGACGCGCTGTGGCTCGGGGTCGAATTTGCGGGCAGTCCGCTGCCGCGGATCAACGATCTCGGCCCCGCCGTGGTGGTCTCCGATTTCGGCAACAATGCCGGCCTGGTACTGGCGGAGGCCGTGCCCGGTTGGCGGGAGCGATTGGGTGCGGGCGAGCGCGCGCTGCGCTGTTCGACCGAGGTCGAAGGCCGGGTCGTCGGGCGTGGCGGCGCCGCCGAGATCGTGGGCGGGCTGTGCGCGGCCCTGCGCTTCGCGCTCGCGCGCTGCGCCCGTCGCGGCATGCCGCTGCGCGCCGGTCAGTGGGTGTCCACCGGCGCCGCGACCGGCATCCACGACATCCTTGCGGGTCAACGCGCGCGGATCGTGTTCGACGATCTCTGCGAGGTCGATGTCCTCGCGGTTCCGGCCACGCCGACGGAGACGACATGCATCGAGCCTTCATGAGCCCCCCCTTCGATCGCCGCCGCCGGTACGCGCTGCAGGGGCTGGCCGCCGCGGGCGCGGCGCTGGCGTTCGGCGCGGATGCCGGCGATCGGCGCCAGCCGGGCGTGTTTACCCCCACCGACGTGCATCCGAAGGACTATCCGACCGTCGTCGCGGTGCGCTGGCTCGGCGAGACGCTCGAGCGGGAAACCGCCGGCCGCTTGCGTCTGCGCATGTACCACGCCGGCCAGCTCGGCCGGGAATCCGACACGCTCGAATTGGCGCGCAACGGCGCCATCGACTTCACCCGCGTCTATACCGGCGCGCTCAACAATGCGTTCCCGCTGACGAAGGCGCTGTGCATGCCGTTCGCGTTCGAGTCGGTCGCGCACCAGCGTCGCGTCCACGACGGAGGGGTGGGGACGGCGGTGCTGCGCGGTTTCGAGGCGCGCGGCGTGATCGGTCTCGCGCTCTACGACAGCGGCCCGCGCTGTTTCTACAACACGCGTCGCCCGCTCCATGCGCCGCGCGATCTGACCGGTCTGAAGTTGCGGGTACCGCCGTCGGACATCTTCATCGCGCTGATCCGGCTGCTCGGCGGCAATCCCACGCCGCTGCCCTACGGCCAGGTGTTTTCGGCGCTGGAAACCCATCTGATCGACGGCGCAGAGAACAATCTGCGCAGTTTTCACGCCAGTCGCCACTTCGAAACCGCGCGTTACTGGTCGCGGAGCGGGCATTCGTATGCCCCGGACGCGCTGCTGATCTCGAAGCGGACCTTCGATGCCCTGAAGCCTTCCGACCGCGCGCTGTTGACCGACGCCGCGCGCGCTTCGGTGCGGGTGATGCGCGAGGCCTGGGATGCGTCCGAGACCGAGGCGCGCAGCGCGCTCGAAGCCGCGGGCGTGAAGACGAATGCGGTCGATGTCGCCGCGTTCCGGCGGGCCGCCGAACCGCTGGTGCGCGAACTGTTGGCCGATCCGGAACTGCGCGCGCTGCATGCGGCGATCCGCGCCGCGGCCTGAGGAGAGTCCGATGAACGATCCGCATTCCCGTCCCCCGCGCACCCCGCTCGATCGTCTGGCGGGCCTCGCGATCGCCATCGCCGCGACGACGCTGGTCGGTCTCGTGCTCGTGCAGGGCTGGCAGGTCTTCGCCCGCTACGTGTTGAACGATTCGCCGGGCTGGACCGAGCCGGTCACCCTCGTGCTGTTGACTGCGGCGATGTCCTTCGGTGCCGCCGCCGGCGTGCACAACGATCGGCATTTCGCCTTTACCCTGCTTGTGCAGTCGGCGCCGCCGGCGCTGCGGCGCGCGCTGTTCGTGACGACCCAGGCGCTGATCGCGTTGCTCGGCGCGATCCTGGCCTGGTGGGCCGCGAAGCTGTGTCTCGCCGGTGCCGATGTGCGCGCGGCGGGCGCGCCGTTCCCGGAGACCCTGTCGTATGCGCCGGTCGCGCTGGGCGGCGCGCTGATGGTCGTCTTCGCGCTCGGCCGCGCCATCGCGCGGCCCGTAGGCGGGGAGGGCGGCTGACGATGGCGATCGCGATCCTCTTCGGCGTTTTCGCGCTGTTGCTGGCGCTCGGCGTCCCGGTGGCCTTCGCGTTGGCGACGGCCGCGCTGGCGACGCTGTTCTACATCGACCTGCCGCCGCTGGTGTTGGTGCAACAGATCACCGCCGGCGCCGGCTCCGCTTCGCTGGTGGCGATTCCGCTGTTCATCCTCGCCGGCGAGATCATGATGCGCGGCGGCATTTCCGAGCGCCTGATCGGCCTCGCCAGCGCGCTGGTCGGGCGCATGCGCGGCGGCCTGGGTCAGGTCAGCATCGTGTCCTCCCTGTTCTTCGGCGGCGTCTCGGGTTCGGCGATCGCCGACGTGTCCGCGGTGGGGGGCGCGATGATTCCGCAGATGGTCCAGCGCGGCTATGCGAAGGACTATGCGGTCAACGTCAGCATCACCGCGGCCCTGGTCGCGCTGCTGGTGCCGCCTTCGCACAACCTCATCCTGTTCTCCGCGGCCGCAGGCGGTGGCGTGTCGATCGTCGATCTGTTCGCCGCGGGGATCCTGCCGGCGATCCTGATGACGCTGTCGATGATGATCGCCGCGTATGTCCTGGCGCGCCGTGCCGGTTACGGCACCGAGGCCTTTCCCGGCGGCGCCGTGCTGCTGCGCCGTTTCGTCGCCGCCTTGCCGGGCCTGCTGCTGGTCGCGCTGATCTTCTTCGGGATCCGGGCCGGCATCTTCACCGCGGTGGAAAGCGCTGCGGTGGCGGTGGTCTACGCACTGCTGGTCGCCGGCGTCGCCTATCGCCGGCTCAACTGGCCTTCCTTCGTCGATACCGTGACCCACGCCGCGCGCACGACCGGCGCGATCCTCTTCGTGATCGCCGCCGCCGCCGCGTTCGGCTGGTTGCTGGCCTATCTCGAAGTGCCGGCGGCGACCGTCGATGCGCTGCGCGCGATCGCCCACGACAAACTCATGGTCCTGCTGTTGATCGTGGTCGTGCTGCTGGCGCTCGGGACCTTCATGGACCTGGCGCCGATGATCCTGATCTGTACGCCGATCTTCCTGCCGGTCGCGAAGGCCTACGGCATCGACCCGCTGCAGTTCGGCGTGGTGCTGATCCTCGCCGGCGGCATCGGGCTGGTCACGCCGCCGGTAGGGTCGGTGCTGTTCGTCGGCGCCGCGATCGGGCGCATCGGCATCGGCGAGGCCCTGCGCACGATCTGGCCGTTCTGGCTCGCCGCCCTGCTGGTGCTGCTGGCGGTGACTTTCCTGCCGTCGCTGTCGTTGTGGCTGCCGGCGGTGCTGAAGCACTGACGCGGGATGCCGCGACCGGAAAATGTCCCACAGGACAAATTCCCGTCGGTTCGGCCATAATCGGGCCATGACCGCCAAAACCCCCGCAGCGAACGCCAACCGCGCGCCGAAGGCGCCGGCGCACGGCAAGGCCACGATCAACGATATCGCTCGGCTGGCCGGCGTCTCGAAGAAGACCGTGTCGCGCGTGATCAACGATTCGCCACTGGTCAAACCCGATACCCGCGCGAAGGTGCATGCGCTGATGCGCGAGTATGGTTATGCGCCGGATCCGCAGGCGCGCGGACTCGCCTTCCGGAAGTCCTTCCTGATCGGGTTGGTCTTCGACAATCCCACGGCGCAGTACATCGTGAACATGCAGTACGGCGTGCTCGATGCGCTGCGCGACACCGGCTACGAGCTGGTCGTGCATCCCTGCGACAGCAAGAGCGCCGGTTACATCGAAGGCATCCGCCGTTTCGTGCTCCAGCAGAAACTGCACGGCGTGATCCTGATTCCGCGCGTGTCCGAGGATCAGGAACTGGCGGAAGCGCTGCGCGCGATCGATTGCCGCTACGTGCGGATCGCCTCGATCCCGCTCGACGATCCCGGCCGCATGCTGGTCACCCACGACCGCACCGCCGGCGGCGAAGCGGCGAATTACCTCGAATCGCTGGGACACCGTCGCCTCGGCCTGATCACCGGTCCGAAGCGCTACCGCTCCTCCATCGAACGCGGCGAAGGGTTCCTCGATGCGTTGGCCAAGCGCGGCATCGCGGTGCCGCCCGAGCGCATCTACGAGGGCGGCTACACCTTCGAATCCGGCGTGGCCGGCGCCGAGCAACTGCTGGCGCGACCGGATCGGCCGACCGCGATCTTCGCCTGCAACGACGAAATGGCGGCCGGCGTCTACAAGGCCGCGCAGCGCATGGGGATTTCGATCCCGTCCGAGCTCTCGGTCGTCGGCTACGACGACAGCCCGCTGGCCTCGCAGCTCTGGCCGGCGCTGACCACCATCCGTCTGCCGGTGCGCGATGTCGGTCGCCAGGCGGCTGGCCTGCTGCTGGCCCAGGAGATGGGCCCCGGCGGGGTGGCGACGGCGGTGACGCCGCACCTCGTCGCCCGCGATTCCTGCCTGCCGCCCCAGGCAGGTTGATTCCCGCAACGCGTTGTCGCCCCCGGGCCCTCGCGGGTCGAACACGATGTTCAGGGTAACCGGTGTCAAATTGCCGAGAACCCGGCTATCATCCGGTCCGACACGATCCCTTCGACGGCGCCGCCATGTTCGAGAAGACCTACCACGCCTGCCATCCCGACTCGATGTCCGGCGCCAGCAACCGACAACTCCGCGAGCGTTATCTGATCGACGGCCTGTTCGCCGCCGACGCGGTCCGCCTGAACTACACCCATTACGAACGCATCGTCGTCGGCGGCGCCGCGCCGGTGCGTTCCACGCTTTCGTTGCCCGTGCAAACCCAGCCGGCCTCCGCGGCCGGCAAACCCTTTCTGGAGCGCCGCGAACTCGGCGTGGTGAACGTCGCCGACGGCGACGGCACCGTGACCGTCGACGGCGTCGCCTTCACGCTGAAACCGAAGGACGCGCTGTACGTCCCGATGGGCAGCGCCGAAGTGACGTTCGCCTCCGTGGACCCTTCCGCGCCCGCGCGGTTCTATCTGTTCTCGACGCCGGCCCATGCCCGCTACGAGACGAAGCACATCTCGATCGCGCAGGCGGTGCCGCTGGAGCGCGGCGCCCTCGAGACCTCCAACGAGCGCACGATCTACCAGTACATCGTCCCGGCGACCTGCCGGTCGTGCCAACTGTTGCTCGGCCTCACCCTGCTCAAGCCCGGCAGCGTCTGGAACACGATGCCGCCGCACCTGCACGACCGTCGTTCCGAGGTCTATTTCTATTTCGGCCTCGGCGACGACCAGAAGGTGATGCACTTCATGGGCGAACCGGCCGACATGCGTCATCTGGTGATCGGCAACGAGGAGGCCGTGGTGTCGCCGCCGTGGTCGATCCACATGGGCTCTGGCACGCGCAACTACGGCTTCATCTGGGCCATGGGCGGCGAGAACCTCGACTACACCGACATGCAGCAGCTCGACATCTGCCAACTCAAGTGAGGCGCGCATGAGCACCGCTCTGTTCGATCTGACCGGCAAGGTCGCCGTGATCACCGGCGGCAACACCGGTCTGGGGCAGGGCATCGCGCTCGCCCTGGCCGAGGCCGGGGCCGACATCGCCGTGGCCGGCATGTCTCCCGCGACCGACACCGCCGCGCGCGCGCGGGCCCTGGGGCGTCGCTGCATCGACATCCGGGCCGATCTCTCCAGCCTCGAACCGATCCCGCGGATCGTCGACGAAACGCTCGCCGCCTACGGCCGTTTCGACATCCTGGTCAACAACGCGGGACTCATCCGTCGCGCCGATGCGGTCGATTTCACCGAGCAGGACTGGGACGACGTGATGAACGTGAACGTCAAGTCCGCGTTCTTCCTGTGCCAGGCCGCGGGGCGCCACTTCATCGCCAACGGCGGCGGCAAGATCGTGAACATCGCTTCGATGCTGTCGTTCCAGGGCGGCATCCGCGTGCCCTCGTACACCGCCAGCAAATCGGGCATCGCCGGCATCACCCGTCTGCTCGCCAACGAGTGGGGCGCGAAGGGCGTCAACGTCAACGCGATCGCGCCCGGTTACATGGCGACCGACAACACCGCGCAGTTGCGCGCCGATGCCGATCGCAGCAAGGCCATCCTCGACCGCATTCCGGCCGGGCGCTGGGGCACGCCGTCCGATCTCGCGGGCGCGGCGGTGTTCCTCGCCAGTCGCGCCAGCGATTACGTCAACGGCGCGATCGTCCCGGTCGACGGCGGCTGGCTGGCGCGCTGAGGCGGCCGCGATGCGCCTCGCGCTCGCCTGGCTGCTCGGAGGCCTCTTCGCCTGCGCGGCGCAGGGGGCGGAGCTGGCGCCTCGCCGCGTGTTCATCGCCGGAGATTCCACCGCCAGCGCCTATGGCCCCGAACGCGCGCCGCGCCAGGGTTGGGGCATGCAACTGCAGTCGTTCCTCGATCCTGCCGCCTGGGAGGTGCGCAACCACGCCCAGAGCGGACGCAGTGCGCGCAGTTTCATCGAACAGGGCTGGCTCGACGGGATCGCGAAGGATCTGCGTCGCGGCGATGTGCTGCTGATCCAGTTCGGCCACAACGACGAGAAAATCGAGGATCCCGCGCGCTACAACGAACCGGGAGAGGCGTTTCCGGCCTGGCTCATGCGCTACGTCGCGCTGGCGCGGGAGAAGGGCGCGACGCCGGTGCTGATCACGCCGGTCGCCCGGCGCAAGTTCGATCGCGGCCAGCTCCTCGATACCCATGGGCTGTACTCGCAGGCGGTGCGCGATCTCGCCGCGCGCGAGAAGATCGGTCTGATCGACCTCGGCGCCAGCAGCATGGACTGGTTGCGCGCGCTCGGCGACGAGCCCTCGAAACTGTTCTTCATGCATGTGCCCGAAGCGCGCAGCCCCGACCAACCGCAGACCGACGACACCCATTTCCGGGAGCGCGGCGCAGCGGCGGTGGCCTGTCTGGTCGTCGCCGGCTGGAACGCCATCGCCCCGGCGTTGGCTCCGACGCTCGTGCGCGATACCGACTGCGGTGCGCGGCCGACCGCGCTCGTCGATCGCGCGACGCAACCCCATCCCTCGGTCGTGACCGCGACCGCCGGCCTCGCGCGGTCGCAGCCCGCGCCGCATGGCGGCAACGGCGATACCACCGCGTTTCCGATGTTCGCCGATGCGCCGGAATTGCCCTGGTTCGTACGCAAGCGCGCGTTGCATCGCGGGGCCGGCATCGGCCTGCACCAGCACACGCACGACGAGATCTACTACGTGCTCGAGGGGCGCGGTCTGTATCTGCTCGACGGCAAGGTCCACGCGGTGTCCGCCGGCGACGCCATGCTGACCCGCACCGGCAGCACCCACGCGCTGTACCAGGATGGCGACACGGACCTGGTCGTCCTGATCGTCTACCCGCGCCGCGACGGCGGGCATTGAGACCGTCGGCGGGCCGGCTTCCGGAACTGGCGGGGAAGGGGATTCGCACGGACCCTCCATGCCCCTTTCCGGCCGATGCATCGAACCCGGAGCGTTCCTCCACCCGCTGCTGTCCGCCCCATAAGCAAAAGCCCCCTTTCGGGGGCTTTCGCGTATCTGGCGGAGAGAGGGGGATTCGAACCCCCGAAGCGCGGTTTAGACGCTTACACACTTTCCAGGCGTGCTCCTTCAACCACTCGGACACCTCTCCGGATCGCCTGACGGATCGGCGTCCTGCCGCGATCAGGGCCGACAATTCTAGCCGTCCGGCCCAGCGGGGACAAGGAAAGCCGGTCCCGGGTCCGGGCGGGGCGTCGCGCATGGCAGAATGTGGACATGTCCTACCTCGTCCTCGCCCGCAAGTGGCGCCCCAAGCGTTTCGCCGAACTGGTCGGGCAGGAGCATGTGGTCCGCGCGCTCAGCAACGCCCTCGATACCGGCCGGGTCCACCACGCCTTCCTGTTCACCGGGACCCGCGGCGTGGGCAAGACCACCATCGCCCGGATCTTCGCCAAGTCCCTGAATTGCGAGCGCGGGACTTCGGCCGAACCCTGCGGCGAGTGCAACGCCTGCCGCGACATCGACGCGGGGCGGTTCATCGACCTGCTCGAGATCGACGCGGCCAGCAACACCGGCGTGGACGACGTCCGCGAGGTCATCGACAACGCGCAGTACATGCCCTCGCGCGGCCGGGTGAAGGTCTATCTGATCGACGAAGTCCACATGCTGTCGAAGTCGGCCTTCAATGCCCTGCTGAAGACGCTGGAGGAACCGCCGGGGCACGTGAAATTCCTGCTCGCGACCACCGACCCGCAGAAGTTGCCGGTCACGGTGCTGTCGCGCTGCCTCCAGTTCAATCTCAAGCG
Organism: Pseudomonadota bacterium; assembly: GCA_049324395.1. GTDB lineage: Bacteria > Pseudomonadota > Gammaproteobacteria > Xanthomonadales > Xanthomonadaceae > Lysobacter_I. The sequence goes on along the minus strand of JBMOOY010000070.1, from coordinate 65,797 downwards.
GCTGGAAGAGCCCCAGATCCAGGGGCAGATGACGAGGATCCTGGCGGCCGAGGGCATTCCGGCCGAACCGGGCGCGATCCGTCATCTCGCCAAGGCCGCCGATGGCAGTCTGCGCGACGGGCTGTCCCTGCTGGATCAGGCCATCGCCTATACCGGCGCCTGCGCCGCGGCCGAGGGGCGAGAGGCCGCGCCACTGACCGACGCCGGGGTCGCGACGATGCTCGGGACGGTCGATCGTCTGCGGGTCGGCGCCGTGCTCGACGCGCTGACCGCCGGCGACGGCGCGGCGCTGCTCGCCGAGATCGCCGGACTGGCCGATTTCTCGCCCGATTGGGGTGGGGTGCTCGACGCGATGGCCGAGGCCCTGCATCGCGTGCAGGTGCGGCAGCTGGTGCCTGCGGCGGAGATCGAGGGCGATGGCGTCGCGATCGACGCGATCGCCGGCAGCCTGCGGCCCGAAGTCGTGCAGTTGTGGTACCAGATGGCGCTGCAGGGGCGACGGGACCTCGCCTATGCCCCGAGCCCGCGCGCCGGGTTCGAGATGACGGCGCTGCGCATGCTCGCATTCCGTCCCGCGGAGGGCGGTGCGGCTCAGGTCGAACGCCCCGCGACTGCGGTCGCCCGTGGCCCAGAGGCGGCGCGGGCCGCGCTGGAAAGCGCGCCATCGCGCCCGCCGCCGCGTCCCTTGCCCACCGTGGCCCAGGAGGTTCCGGTGGCGCCACCGCCCCGACCGCCTGCCGTCGAGGCGACGCGGGCGGCCTCGCCGCGGATCGAGATCTCCGCGCCTCCGCCGCAGCCCTCGGCGGCGCCGCCCGCGTCGACGGCCGGCGCGCCCGTCGGTGCGATCGACAGCGATCATTGGCTCGATCTGATCGCCGCCAGCGGCCTGCGCGGCCCGGCCCGCGAACTGGCCGCGCATGCGGCCTTCATCGACTATGCGGACGGCGTGTTCCGGCTCGGACTGTCGCCGGACGACGAGCACCTGCGCCTGCCCGGCCTGATCAAGGCGTTGACCGATTCGCTCTGCGCGCAGCTCGGCGGCCCGGTGCAGCTGAAATTCGAGACCGGTCGCGCGGCCGATGCCGAGACCCTGCACCAGCGCAACGCGCGCCAGCGCGATGCGAAGCAGGCCGAAGCCGAAGAGAACTTCATGGCCCATCCCGACGTGCAGCGGTTGATGAGCCAGCAGGGCGCGAAACTCGTGCCCGATTCCATCCGCCCCTTCGAAGACTGAGAGAACGCCCCCATGCGCGGAAATATCGCCCAACTCATGCAGCAGGCGCAGAAGATGCAGGAGAACCTGCAGCGCGCCCAGGCCGAACTGGCCAACATCGAAGTCACCGGCAGCGCCGGCGGCGGCATGGTCAGCGTGACGCTGACCGGCAAGATGGAATGCCGCAAGGTGCGGATCGAGCCGAGCGTCCTGGCCGACGCCGAGATGACCGAAGACCTGATCGCCGCCGCGATCAACGATGCGGTCAACAAGGTCAACGCCGAATCGCAGGCGAAGATGGCCGGCGCCACCGCCGGCATGCCGATCCCGCCGGGGATGAAGATTCCGGGCTTGTTCTGATGCGGGCTGGAGACGGCAGCGCGGCCTTCAGGCCGCTGCCGTGGCCGTGCCCTAGAGGGATCCAACCGCGGGCCGAGGCCCGCGCCGCCATCCGGACCGCATGACCGCTTCCCTCCTCGAACAACTCATCGACGCCTTCCGCATCCTGCCGGGGGTAGGCCAGAAGACCGCGCAGCGGATGGCCTACCACGTCCTGGAACGCGATCGCGCGGGCGGACTGCGACTGTCGCAGGCGTTGGCCGAAGCGGTCGATCGCATCGGTCATTGCGACCGCTGCCGGGATTTCAGCGAAACGCCGGTCTGCCCGATCTGCGTCAGCCCTTCGCGCGACGCGCATCTGCTGTGCGCGGTGGAGTCGCCCGCCGATCGGTTGGCGATCGAACAGGCGACGGGCTACCGCGGCCACTATTTCATCCTGCAGGGCAGACTGAGCCCGCTCGACGGCATCGGCCCGCGCGAACTCGGCCTCGATGCGCTGGCCGCGCGCCTCGCGGAAGGCGAGGTGCAGGAACTGGTCATCGCCACCAATCCGACCGTCGAAGGCGAGGCCACCGCGCATTACCTCGCCCAGCTCGCGCGCCAGCACAAGGTCAAACCCACCCGGCTCGCGCATGGCGTCCCGTTGGGCGGCGAACTCGAATACGTCGACCGCGGCACGTTGTCGCACGCGTTCGGCAGCCGCAGCGAGATGCCGCAGTAGGGCGGGCCGAAGCCCGCCCCGCGAGAGGTGCGATCCGGGCGCTCAGGGACCCGCGAGATTCCGCGCCGCGGCGACGGCGGCATGGGCGTCGAGCAGACCCGGTCCGCAATCCGGCCCGCACAGCGGCATCGGACGTGCGGTCCGTTGCAGGATCGACGCGATCTGCGGCGGGGTCAGCGCAGGATTCGCCGTCAGCATCAACCCGACCGTGCCGGCCACGTGCGGCGCCGCCATCGAGGTTCCGGACAGATAGCGATAGCAATGCGTCGTCTGCGGCGTGCTTTCCTCGTCGAGCACGGTCCATGTCGACAAGGCGCCGTAGGCGTTCGGAAGGAAGACCTGGCCGTCCGCGGTCGGGCAGCGCGGATTCCCGGTCGTGGAACCGTAGATCGTCGAGGTTCCGCTCTGCAGCAGATCGCCGCCGCCGCCCGGAGCCGTGATCCCGATGGCGGGGCCGCCGTTGCTGTAGGAAGACAGCCATTTGGCGTCGCGATCGGTCGCCGCGACGGAAATCACCCCCGGACACGATGCCGGCGAGGTGTTGTCCACCAGCGATTTCGCGTTGCCCGCGGCCGCGACGGCGACGATGTTCGCGGCGGTCGCCCTGGCGATCGCGTCCCGCAGCGCGGGCATCCGGAGTTGCGTGCAGGGTTCGCCGAACTCGAAGCTCATGTTCAGGATGTCGGCGTCGTTGGCGATCGCCCAGTCGATGCCGGCGATCACATGCGACAGCGGGATCCGCGTGCGTCCGTTGACCACGCTGCTGACCTTGACGTTCAGCAGCGCGCAGTCCTGACAGACGCCCGCGATGCCGGTCGTGTTGCCTGAAGCCGCCGCCGCGATGCCGGCGACGTGCGTGCCGTGGGTGAATCGCGATCGGTCGGTGGCGTTGTAGCCGGGCTGATCCGCGTTGTACTCGTTCGGGAGCCATTTCGCGGCCAATTCGGGATGGTAAGTCCGTCCGGTATCGAGGATCGCGATCTTGATCGCGGGGTTGCCGCGGGTGATGTCCCACGCCTCCGATAGGCGGATCATCGGGTAGTGCCACTGATTGGGATACAGCGAATCGTTCGGCGTATGCGACAACTCGAACAGGTAATTCGGCTGCGCGTATTCCACGTCCGGGCGCGCGCGCAGGCGGTCGACCAGGGACAGGGTCGCGGCGCGCGCTTCGTCCCGGCGATACAGGCCCGCACCGTGGGGCACCAGGCGAGCGACGCTGAGTTTCGAGGTCCGCGATTCGATTCCGAGTCCTGGAATGGCGGTCATCGCATCCGCGACGCGGGCGCCCGGCCTGAACTTCACCAGGACTTCGTGCGGGATCAGGTCGAGCTCCGCGCCCGCATCCGAGGCGGGCGGCGCTGCGAGCGATTGCGGGACGAGGGAGAACAGCGCGAGTGCGGCGGTCGCCGCGATCGACTTCGTGTGATTCATGTGGCTTCCTTGTATGTCATGCAGGCATGGGTTCCGCCGGTGGCGCGTCTTCCGCGCATGGCGTGCCGCCGATGCGCGTGTGCGCCGTCCGCCGTTCCGGACCGGAACGGGGCCGGCCTGACGATCATGTCGTCGGCGCGGCGATCGCGATTGAGTCGCCTTGGCGGCGTCGTTTGCGTGAGGCTTCCAGTCGTCGACTGCACGGGGATTCAAGACGACGCCAGGCTCCCGACGGATGCCGTCGTCCTGAGTACAATGCCCGGGACATCTGAAGAATCAGGAGAATCAGGGCCATGTCGGACACCATCTTCCACAGGATCATCCGCCGCGAGATCCCCGCGACCATCGTGCATGAGGACGAGCATGTCATCGCCTTCAAGGACATCTCGCCGCAGGCGCCGGTGCATGTGCTGTTCGTGCCCAAGGTGACGATCCCGACGCTCAACGACGTGCGGCCCGACCAGGCCGAGATCGTCGGCCGTCTCGCCGTCGCCGCCGCGGACTACGCCAAGGCCCAGGGCTTCGCCGAGGACGGCTACCGCATCGTGATGAACTGCAACGACCACGGCGGACAGACCGTGTTCCAGATCCATTTGCATCTGCTGGCCGGCAAGCCCTTGGGGCATTTCGGGTGACGAACCCATACGCGTCGCCGAAGTCCGTACTGATCAAACCCGCGTCGCAGAACGCCTGGTTCCTCGATGCGCTCACCTTCGGAGTCCCGGCGTTGCTTTGCGCGCTGCATGTGCTGGCGTTTCTGGACGTCATCTCTCTCCTGGCGGTCGATGTCGCGATCGGTCGAGATTCGCCCCTTCAGGAGGTCATGCTGAGACCGCTTGTCGTCATGCAGCCGCTGTGCACGCTGTCGGCCGCGCTCTTGTTGCTGTGGCGTCGGCGTCTCGCGCTCTTCGCCGCCGGCGCGTTCCCATGCGCCATCCTCGCCTATTCGCTGTACTACGACATCGAACTGTCGATGCTGTATTTCGTCTGCGCCTGTTTCCTGACCGTATACGTCGGATTGCTGGCGGTTCTGCGCAAGCTCGTGTGAATTTCGATCTCGCGCATGGTGTCCGGAGTCGCCCAGCGGCGACGTTCTTTCCCGGGAGCGGACCGGAGCGCGGCAGGGGGATCCGATGAAGAAGCGCAGATCGTTGGGACTGATCGATATTCCGGAGAGGACCATCGAATACGACATGGTCCTGCTCGAACGGTACACCGACTTCTCCGCGGAACTTCTGCGTCTGGGCCTGATCGGCATCAGCGCGATCGGTTTCGCGGTTTCGAAGGCCCTGCTTCCGAGCGAAGGCGGCCATATCGCCGTCGAACTCCTGGACAAGGTGCGATTCGAGACCGGATTGGCGCTGATCGCCTTCGGCCTCTGCGTCGCGGCGGCGCTCTCGCATCGCTATTTCGCCGCCGACAGCATGTCCTGGCATCTGCAGGCGATGCGACGCTACCAGCGAGGCGAGGAGGGCGACGCCGAAGTCGCGGATGCGGAGTTCAAGAGTCGGTATCGTCGTTTCAAATGGTCCGAATACGCGATCCGGACCGCGACCGTCGCGCTCGGTCTCGGCGCCGTGTCGACAGCGGTCGCGATCCTGCGCGCATTCTGAGTCCGCTGGCCGGCGTCGCGTGGGGGCGCCCGCCCTTGGGCGGCGCTTGCCGTCGGCGCGGGAGGATTGCGCGCGGCGTCGGACGATCGGCAGCGTCGCGCGAGCGCTTACCTCCAGTCGAGTTCGCCGCGCACCACCGTGCACACCCGTCCGCCCGACCACACATCGCCGGCTGCATCGACGGCGAGTTCGATGATCGCGTCGTGGCCGACTTCGCGGCCCTGGCTGATCCGATAGAAGCCGCCGTCGCCGGGAAGCGCATCGCGCGAGGCCAGCCAGGCGGCGAGGGTGGCGTTGGCGGCGCCCGAGGCGGCGTCCTCGAACTGCGCCGGCGCGCCGACCCAGGCGCGAACGGCGAGGTAATACACCGGATCGTCGCTGCGCGCGTAGACGCACAGGCCCATGCTGTCGGTGGTCCGGGCGAGGGCGGCGATGGCGTCCCAGGGCGGCGTCGCGGCGCGCAGCGCGGTTTCGCTCTCGATTTCGGCGAGCCACCAGCGACGACCGCCGTCCATCAGCGCGGGCGGCAGTTCGCCCAGGGGCAGGTCGGCGAGGACATCGCGCAGGCGCGGATCGTCGGCGTTCGCGGTTTCGCGCACGCTCGCGCGCGGCGTGCGCACGGCGATCGTGCGGGTGCGACCCTCTCCGGTCACGCGCAGCGGCAGTTTTCCGGCGATGCCGTGCTGCACGAGCAGGCCGTCCTTCGGCGTCGCGAGCCCGGCCTCGAGGACCGCATGCGCGGTGCCGACGCTGGGATGACCGGCGAACGGCACTTCGCGCCGCGGACTGAACATGCGGATGCGATAGCTGGTGTCGGCGTCGGTCGGCGGCAGCACGAACGTGGTTTCCGGCAGACGCGTCCATTTCGCGATCGCCTGCATCTCGTCGTCGCGCAGGCCATCGGCGTCGAGCACGACGGCGAGCGGATTGCCGGCACCGGGGCGGTCGGCGAAGACATCGACCTGCACGTAGCGGCGTTGGGTCATCGGGGCGGGTGGGGCGAGTGGGGGCTGCGCAGATTACCAGCGCGTGGGCGCGCGCGCCGGTCCGCGCCTCGGGTACGCCTTCACCAATGCACGGTCCCCCGGATTACCGGTTGCACCGGTCCGCCGATCCAGACCTCGCCGTCGTCGTCGATCCTGACCTGGACGAGGCCGTCGCGACCCATTTCGCGGCCCTGGCTGCCGACGTAGCGGCCGCCGCGCCCCGGCGTGCGGTTGGCGGCGGCCAGCCGGGCCGCGATCGCGGCCTGGGCGCTGCCGGTCACCGGATCTTCGGGAATGTTGTCGGCCGGACAGAACGCGCGGACCACGAGATGATGACCTGCGCGTTCGTCGCCGGCATGGATCGCCAGACCGACCGCCCCGGTGGCCACGGTGAGCGCAGCGATCGCGGCATGATCGGGCTGCAGGTGGCGCACGGCCTCGGCGTCCGCCAGTTCGACCAGCCACCAGCGCGGGCCGTTGTCCCACAGCGCGGGCTCCAGCCCGCCGAGGCGCATGTTCGATGTGGCCGCCGTCGCCAGCGCGGGCGCCAGCTCCGGGCCGCCGATCCGCCGTGCCCGCGGCGCGCGCACGTTGGGAAAGCGGATGTCGCCGATGGCGTCGATCCGCACCGGCAGCAGGCCGGCGGCGCATTCCTGCACGAGCTGCATCTTCTCGGGCGAGACCAGTCCGGCTTCCGACGCCGCCCAGGCGGCGCCGACGCTCGGATGGCCGGCGAACGGCAGTTCCTGGCGCGGAGTGAAGATCCGCACGCGGTAATCGGCCGCCGGGGTGGTCGGCGGCAGCAGGAAGATGGTCTCGGAGAGATTGGTCCAGGCCGCGAAGGCCTGCATCCGCGAGGTGTCGAACCGTTCGCCGTCCAGAACGGCGCCCAACGGATTGCCGGCGCCCGGGCGGTCGGCGAAAACATCCATTTGCAGATAACGCAGCGGCATCATGTCGGGAGGTTCCGGTGGCTTAGAATGCGGAGTTCCGGCCCCCCCGCCGGTTCCCCCAGTCTATCAACCCTTCCTCCTTTCTCCGATGCCCGATACGCACTCCGCCGGCCCGGTCTGGGTCGTGCTCAAATTCGGCGGCACTTCGGTGTCGCGTCGTCACCGCTGGGACACGATCGGCCGGTTGGCGAAAAAACGGGCGGAAGAGGAGGGCGCGCGGGTCCTCGTGGTGGTGTCCGCGCTGTCGGGCGTCACCAACGAACTCCAGGCGATCGCGGACGGTCGCGAGATCGAGACCCGCATCGAGGCGCTGGTCGAACGCCATCGCGCCTTCTGCGCCGAACTCGATCTCGATCCGGACGACGTTCTCGGCGAACGCCTCGCGACGCTGCGCGCGCTCGGCGCGGACCCGCGCGCGGCCTCGCGGACGCTCGACTGGCAGGCCGAGGTGCTGGCCCAGGGCGAATTGCTGTCCTCCACGCTGGGCGCCGCCTATCTGCGCGCGCAGGGCCTCGACTTCGGCTGGTGCGACGCGCGCGACTGGCTCTCGGCGGTGTCGTTGCCCAATGCCAGCGCCTGGGCGCAGCGGCTGTCGGTGAATTGCCGCTACCTCGGCGAAGACGGTTTCCGCGATCGCTTCGCCGGACAGCCGGCGCGCATGTTGATCTCGCAGGGGTTCATCGCCCGCCACGCCGATGGCGGCACCGCGATCCTCGGTCGCGGCGGCTCCGATACTTCGGCCGCGTATTTCGGCGCGTTGCTGAAGGCGAAGCGGGTCGAGATCTGGACCGACGTCCCGGGCATGTTCAGCGCGAATCCGCGCGAGGTGCCGGACGCGCGTCTGCTCGCGCGCCTGGATTACGCGGAAGCGCAGGAAATCGCCACCACCGGCGCGAAGGTCCTGCATCCGCGCTCGATCGCGCCCTGTCGCGATGCCGGCGTGCCCATGGCGATCCTCGACACCGAGCGCCACGAACTGCCGGGCACACGCATCGACGCGACCGTGGCCACCGTGCCCGGCGTGAAGGCGATCAGCCGCCGCAACGGCATCGTTCTGGTGTCGATGGAAACCATCGGCATGTGGCAGCAGGTCGGCTTCCTCGCCGACGTGTTCGAACGCTTCAAGCGCCATGGTCTGTCGATCGACCTGATCGGATCGTCCGAAACCAACGTCACCGTATCGCTCGATCCGAGCGAGAACCTGGTCAGCAGCGACGTGCTCGCCGAACTGTCGGCGGACCTGTCCGAAGTCTGCCGGGTCAAGGTGATCGCCCCCTGCGCGGCGATCACCCTCGTCGGCCGCGGCATGCGCTCGCTGCTGCACAAGCTGTCGGACGTGTGGGCGACCTTCGGCCGCGAGCGCGTGCATCTGATCTCGCAGTCCTCGAACGATCTCAACCTGACCTTCGTCGTCGACGAGGCCGACGCCGACGGCCTGCTGCCGCAATTGCACGGCGAACTGATCCGCAGCGGCGCGATGCCGGTGCAGGACGATGCGGTCTTCGGACCGAGCTGGGTGGAGATCGCCCACGGTCGCGTCGAACGCGACGCGCCCTGGTGGCGCGGTGCGGCCGCCGACCTCGTGGCCCGCGCCGCCGCCGGCACGCCGCGCTACGTCTATCATCTGCCGACCGTCCGCGCCCGCGCGCGCGATCTGCGCGAAACCGCAGCCATCGACCTGCGGTTCTATGCGCTGAAGGCGAACGCGCACCCGGCGATCCTGCGCGCACTGGAGGCCGAGGGGTCCGGCTTCGAATGCGTTTCGCTGGCCGAGGTCGAACACGTCTTCGCGACGCTGCCGGGGCTGGATCCGTCGCGCGTTCTGTTCACGCCGAGCTTCGCGCCGCGCGCCGAGTACGACGCGGCGCTTTCGAAGGGCGTCAACGTCACCGTCGACAGCGTCGAGGCGCTGCAGCGCTGGCCGGAGACCTTCCGCGGACGCGCGCTGTGGCTGCGGCTGGATCTCGGCCGCGGCGACGGCCACCACGAGAAGGTCCGCACCGGCGGCGCCGAGGCCAAGTTCGGCCTGCCGGTCGCGAAGGTCCAGGCCTTCGTCGCCGAAGCGCGGACGCTCGACGCGAAGATCGTCGCGCTGCACGCGCACCTCGGCAGCGGTATCGACAATCCGGCGCACTGGCGCGAGGTCTATGCCGATCTGGCCAGCCTCGGCGAGCAGATCGGCACGGTCGAGGTCATCGACATCGGCGGCGGTCTGCCGGTGCCGTACACGCCGGACGCGCGTCCGTTCGATCTCGCCGCGTGGCGCGATGGCCTCGATGCGATCAAGGCCGCCTATCCGCGTTTCCGGCTTGCCGTGGAGCCCGGTCGCTATCTGGTCGCCGAGGCCGGCGTGCTGCTGGTGCGCGTCACCCAGACCATCGAGAAGGACGGCGTGCGCCGGGTCGGCGTCGACGGCGGCATGAACGCGCTGGCGCGGCCGGCGATGTACGACGCCTACCACGACATCCGCAACCTGTCGCGGATCGTCGATGCCGATGCGGTGGCCTTCGACGTGGTCGGCCCGATCTGCGAAAGCAGCGACGTCCTCGGCCGCGCGCGCATGCTGCCCCGAGCCACCGCCGAAGGCGATGTGCTGCTCGTCGCGGACGCCGGCGCCTACGGCATGGCGATGGCCAATACCTACAACCTGCGGGCGCTGCCGATCGAGGAGGTCATCGAGTGACCGGTCGCGCTGCGCTCGTCGTCGGGAGTGCGTTGGCCGCAGGGCTCGTCGCCGCTGCGTGTGTCGTCGTCATGCTGCTGGTCTTCGGCGAAATTCGATATCTCCCCGGCATCGCCGCATACGCACTGGCGCTTGCGGTGATTCCGGCCATGTTCTCGGCCATCGCGTCGAGCCTGATGGTGTCCCGCGCGAAGCGATTCCACGCATACGACGATCTGTCCTGCGCCTCCCGCATCGTTCTGTGGGCGTTCCCGTCTCTGTTCGCGGCGCTGTGGGTCGCGATCTGGGCATGGCTTCGGTTCAATACGTATCTGTTGCCGCTCGAGCGTCCCGTCGGTCTTCTGCGAATGGCCGAGACCGCCTTCGAGTACACCTTGTTCGCCTTCGTCGTCGGTATCGTTCCGGCGATCGTCATGGAATTCTTCGTCGTTCGTTCCATCCGCAGGCGCTGGTCGCTCGCGGTTTCCCCAGGGGTGGTTCCGTGAGTTCCGATTTCAAACGCGACGAGATTCGCGCCTTCCGTTTCGTCCGCTGCGGTTTCGATGCGCAGACCGGCGTCGCGCAACTGGTCTACGCCTTCGACGACGGCCCGGAGCTGGTCGAGACGGTGACCGTGCCGGGCGCGCCATTCTTCAATGGTGATGCCGCGCTCGACGTTGCCCGTGCCGCCGCGGCGGAGCAGGCGCTGCGCCTGCTGCACCTGATCGCCGGCGTGAGCTACTACAAGGCCGCGGTGCCGCCGGAGATCCGCATCGAGGGCTACGCCATCGATGCCGACACCGCGGCGCTGCTCGAAAGCGTGTACGTCAACGGTCTGGGCGAGTTCGCGTACCGCAACGGGTTGAACCTGCACGGGAAGATCCGTTTTCCGGTGGGCGACGCCGCGGCGACGGCGGCCGCATCGCTGGGCCTGCGCGAGCACGCCCTCGTCGCCATCGGCGGCGGCAAGGATTCGCTGGTCAGCATCGAGGCCCTGCGCAACGCCGGCATCGACCAGACCGTGACCTGGATCGGCGGCTCGCAGCTGATCCGCGCCTGCGCCGAGCGCACCGGTCTGCCCACGCTCAACCTCGGCCGCCAGCTCGCGCCGGAACTGTTCGACTACAACCGCCAGGGCGCGTGGAACGGCCACATCCCGGTGACCGCGGTGAATTCGGCGATCCTCGTATTCGCCGCGATCCTGCTCGGCGTCGATCAGGTCGTGTTCTCGAACGAACGCTCGGCCAGCTACGGCAGTCTCATCGAGGGCACCGGCGAGGTGAACCACCAGTGGTCGAAGGGCTGGGGTTTCGAGCAGGCCTTCGGCGAGCACGTCCAGCGCCATGTCGCCGCGGACCTGCACTACTACTCGTTGCTGCGCCCGCTCAGCGAGCTGGCGGTGGCGCGGCAGTTCGCGAAGAGCGACCGCTACGACGCCCATTTCTCCAGTTGCAACCGCAATTTCCACATTCTCGGCGAACGCCCGACGAACCGCTGGTGCGGCGTCTGCCCGAAGTGCCATTTCGTGTTCCTGGCGCTGGCGCCGTTCATGTCGAAACCGCGTCTCGTCGGCATCTTCGGTCGCAACCTGCTCGACGACGCCGGGCAGATTCCCGGCTACGACGCGCTGCTCGAATTCCGCGACCACAAGCCCTTCGAGTGCGTGGGCGAGGGGCGCGAATCGCGCGCGGCGATGGCGGCGCTGGCCGAACGCCCGGAATGGCGCGAGGACGAGATCGTCGAACGTTTCGCCCGCGAGATCCGGCCGCAGCTGATCGCCGACGAGCTTCCGATCGCGCCGCTGCTGGCGCTCGACGACGAACACCGCATCCCGGCCGCGCTGTGGGAGCGTCTGCGTGCGAACTTCACGGCCTGACATCGCTTCGCTCGAAGGCAGGCGCGTCGCGCTCTGGGGATGGGCACGCGAAGGCCGCGCCGCCTGGCGCGCGCTGCGTCGCCGCTCGCCGACGTTGCCGCTGACGTTGTTCTGCATGGCGTCGGAAGTCGCGGACGCGGAGGCCCTCGGCGATCCGCTGCTGCGCATCGAGACCGAGGCGACCGCGGAGCGGTTGTCGGCGTTCGAGATCGTGATCAAGTCGCCGGGCATCAGTCCCTACAAACCCGAAGCGCTGGCCGCGGCCGAGCACGGCACGCGGTTCATCGGCGGCACCGCGCTGTGGTTCGCGGAACACGCCGATGCGCGTACGGTCTGCGTCACCGGCACCAAGGGCAAGAGCACGACGACCGCGCTGCTCGCGCACCTGCTGCGCGCCGGCGGCCATCGCACCGCGCTGTGCGGCAACATCGGCCTGCCGCTGGTGGAATTGCTCGACGTCGCCGATCCGCCGGAGTTCTGGGCGATCGAACTGTCGAGTTACCAGACCGGCGATGTCGCGGCGTCCGGGGTGCGCCCCGAGATCGCGGTCGCGACCAATATCTTCCCGGAACATCTCGATTGGCACGGCAGCGAGATGCGTTACGTCGTCGACAAGCTGGCGCTGTTCACCGCCGGGCATCCGCGGATCGCCATCCTCAACGCCGAGGATCCGACGCTCGCCGCGCTGCGCCTGCAGGACAGCGACGTCCGTTTCGTCGGCCGACGCGACGGCTGGCATCTGCGCGGCGACGTGGTGCATCGCGGCGACCGCGCCGTGTTCGATACCGCCCACGTGCCGCTGCCGGGCCGACACAACCGCGGCAATCTCTGCGCGGTGCTCGCGGCGATCGAGGCGCTGGGCCTGGACGCCGAGGCGTTGGCGCCGCATGCCGCGAGCTTCCAGCCGTTGCCGCACCGGTTGCAGACCCTGGGCGAGCGCGACGGCATCGTCTACGTCAACGATTCGATCAGCACGACGCCGCACGCCAGTCTCGCCGCGCTCGCGTGCTTCCGCGGACGCCGGATCGCGCTGCTCGCGGGCGGGCACGATCGCGGCATCGACTGGTCGGAATTCGCCGCCGCGATGCGCGTCGAGGCGCCGTCCGCCATCGTCACGCTGGGGCAGAACGGGCCGAAGATCCACGCGCTGCTCGAACCGATCGCGCGCGAGGCGGGATTCGCGCTCGCCGAGGCCGGCGATCTCGCCGACGCCGTGGCCCGGGCGCGCGCCGCGCTCGGCGACGAAGGCGTGGTGCTGCTGTCGCCGGGCGCGCCCAGTTTCGGCGCGTATCGCGATTACACCGAACGCGGACGGCATTTCGCGTCGCTCGCCGGTTTCGACCCGGATGCGATCGCGACGATTCCGGGGCTCGGCATCGCCTGAGTCGTCCGTCGCGCGACGCGGCTGCGATATCCTTGCGGCTTCGCCGTTCGGCGCCCGCATCCGGAAGATGCGCATTCAGGAGATTCCCATGCACGATCCGTTGCTCGAACACATCATCGACCTTGCCGAGGAAGAGACCCCGGTCGAAACCGAAGTCACCCTGATGGTTGGCGGCATGCTGATCACCGGCCGGGTGATCGGCTACGAACGCTACATGTCGCTGCACGCGCTGACGCGCGACTATCTGCAACTTGAAACGGAAGGCGACGAGGAGACCGGCGAGGACGAAGCCGCCGAAGACGAGAGCGACGACGACGAAGCCGGCGACGCGTTGGAGGACGAAGCGGTGTTCGTGCACCTGCGCGATGCCCGCACCCATGCGCCGGGACAGTCGCCCGGCGGTCTCGCCGGGTTGTATCGCATCGCGCTCGGCGACGTGTCCGGCTTCTCGCTGGTCCACTGAGCGACGCCTGCCGGGCGGCGGCGGCCCGATCCGCATCGGGGGCGGCTCCCGATCCCGCCCTAAGCCGGTACCGTCGCCGTCCGTCCGGTCGAACGCAGCGTTCCGCCCGACGGGCGGCGGCAATCGTCGCGATTTCGCGGTAGTCTCGACCGCATTCCCCCAAGAAAAAGGAGTGCGATCATGCCGAAGCAAGGTCGGGCGAACGTTTCCGCCCTGAGCCGTTTTCTCCTGTTGATCGTCGCATTGCTGGCCTCGACTTCCGCGCTGGCCGCGATGCAGGCCAAGCCGCTGGAATGGAGCGTCGGCAAGCAGCGTTTCAGCGGGTATCTCGTCTACAACGATGCGACCTCGGTCAAGCGCCCGGGTCTGGTGATGGTGCCCGACTGGAAGGGCGTGACGCCCGCCGCGGTCGAGAAGGCGAAACAGGTCGCCGCCGCCGGTTACGTGGTGCTGCTCGCGGACGTCTACGGCAAGGGCATTCGCCCGCGCGACGACAAGGCCGCCGCCGCCCAGGTCGGCAAGATGTATCGCGATCTGCCCGCCCTGCGCGCCCGCGCCGCCGCCGCGCTCGATACCCTGCGCGCCCAAGCCGAGAAGGCCCCGGTCGACACCAACCGGATCGGTGCGTTCGGTTTCTGCTTCGGCGGCAAGACCGTGCTGGAACTCGCGCGCAGCGGTGCCGACATCGCCGGCGTGGTGAGTTTTCACGGCGGACTCGACACGACCCTGCCGGCCGAATCGGGCACGCTGAAAACGAGCGTGCTGGTGCTCAACGGCGCCGAGGACACCTACGTTCCGGCGGATCAGATCGCCGGTTTCGAGCGCGAAATGAAGGCCGCCGGCGCCGACTGGCAGTTCGTGAATTTCAGCGGGGCCGCGCACTGCTTCGCGCTGGAAAGCGCGAACAGCCCGCCGGGATGCGTCTACAACGAGCGTGCCGCGAAGCGCGCGTTCTCGATGATGAACTTGTTCTTCCACGAACGCTTCGGGGATTGAGACCCGGCGCGAAGCGGCAGGAAGGTCGTCGCGCGGATAGAGCGGGCGCTGCGCCCGCTTTTCCTTCGAGGAGCTGCGGGCCGAAGCCCCCTCGGCGCCCGGCCTGCGCCGGCGCTACATGCGGTGGCGCTTCGCGGCCTCGACCGCGCCGACGATCGCGGATCTCGCCTGCGGGCTGTTGCGCCAGCAGGTCGCGCCGAGCATCGCCGAGACCTGGCCCAGGATGTCATCGGGGCGGGTTTCGGCCAGAACGGCCAGGGAGTCGATGCCGATCCGTTCCAGCCGATCGACCACGGTCGGCCCCACGCCCTTCACCGCGAGCAGGGTCGCGCGTTCTTCTGCGGAGAATCCCACGGGATCAGCGATCCCGGCGCACCGCGTAACGGGCCAGACCGCGCAGGGCCGCGACCGCGTCGTTGTCGTCGAGCCCGTCGAGCGCGCGTTCCGCCGCATCGGCGTAATCCTCCGCGCGCTTGCGGCTGTAGCCGATCCCGCCGCTGGCCTCGATCGCCGCCAGCACCTCGGGCATGGCGTCGACGTCGCCGGCCTCGACGATCGCGCGAAGGCGATCGCGGACGGTGGCGTCGGAGTGCAGGATCGCGTGGATCAGGGGCAGGGTGGCCTTGCCCTCGGCGAGATCGTCGCCGAGGTGCTTGCCCAGCGCCGCTTCGTCGGCGCTGTAGTCGAGCACGTCGTCGGCGATCTGGAAGGCGTAGCCCAGCGCCATGCCGTAGTCGTGCAGGCGTCGCTGCAGGGCCTCGTCGGCGCCGGCGAGCAGGGCGCCGAGCCGGGTCGCGGCGGCGAACAGCACCGCGGTCTTGCGCTCGATCACCTTGAGGTAGGCGGGCTCGTCGGTGTCCGGATTGCGGATGTGCAGCAGCTGCAGCACCTCGCCCTCGGCGATCGCGTTGGTGGTGTCGGCGAGGATCTTCATCACTTCCAGCCGTTCCAGTTCGACCATCAGCTGGAAACTGCGCGAATACAGGAAGTCGCCGACCAGCACGCTGGCGGCGTTGCCGAACAGGGCGTTCGCGGTCTTGCGGCCGCGGCGCAGATCCGATTCGTCGACCACGTCGTCGTGGAGCAGGGTCGCGGTGTGGATGAACTCGACCACCGCCGCGAGCTGATGCGCGTCCGGGCCGTGATGGCCGAGGGCGCGGGCCGCGAGCAGCAGCAGCATCGGCCGCAGGCGTTTGCCGCCGGCGGCGACGATGTGCTCGGCGACCTGATTCACCAGGACCACATCGGACCCCAGGCGCCGGCGGATGAGGGCGTCGACCGCCGCCATGTCGGGGGCGGCGAGCGCCTGGATGGCCGGCAGATCGAGCGTGGCGGGCGCCGTGGTCGCTTGCATGGGGGGTCCAGACGGGCGGAACAGCCATTATAAGTGCCCGGCGGGCCTCGGATTCGGAGTTTCCCGACCCCGCGACGGGGAGAATTCCGATTCCGGGACGCCCGGCTATAATCCAGAGTTCATCGCCACCACCGGCGACTCAGCAGGAACTTTCATGGCACGCGGCATCAACAAGGTGATCCTGGTCGGCAACCTCGGCGACGATCCCGAAACCAAATACACCCAGGGCGGCATGGCCGTCACCAAGGTCCGGCTGGCGACCACCAGCGTGCGCAAGGACCGCGACGGCAACACCCAGGAACGCACCGAGTGGCACCGGGTCACCTTCTTCGGCAAGCTCGGCGAAATCGCCGGCGAATACCTGCGCAAGGGTTCGCAGGTCTACGTCGAGGGCTCGATCCGCTACGACAAGTACACCGGCAACGACGGCGTCGAGCGCTACTTCACCGACATCATCGCCGACGAGATGCAGATGCTCGGCGGTCGCGGCGAAGGCGGCGGCGGCAGCGAACGCCCGGCGCGCGCCCCGCGCTCCGAGGGCGGTGGCGGCGGCTACGGCGGCGGCCAGCGCAGCGGCGGCGGCAACTACGGTGGCGGTGGCGGCCAGCGTCAGGCGCCCGCGAACAATCCGCCGCCGATGGACGATTTCTCGGACGACGACATTCCGTTCTGACCCGCCCGGATCGCCGCTTCCCGGACGCCGGCCCCGCGCCGGCGTTCGCGTTTCGGCGCCGCTTCAGTCGCCGATGGGGACGGTGAATTCGCAGACCACCGCCGGTTTCGCGATCATCCGCGGGTCGTCGGACGAGAACGTGCCCTCGCCGCTGGGATAGTCCTCGCCAGCGGTCTGGGGAGGGCACAGGGTCAGGCCGCCCCGTAGTGCGCCTTTCCGATCGAGCCGACCGCCACGGAAATCGGTGATCGTTCCGCCGTAGTCCCAATCAAAGCCATAGAACGCGAACGGCCCGCCGTTCATGGTCTGCAGTTCGACGCTGGTCAGGCCCATGCGGATCCCGTCCGCGCGCCTCCAGAGGCTTTCCGATGCGCCGATGCGCAGCAGGGCCGGATGCGTGTTCGCATCGTCGAGGAAGACCTCCGCCGTCCGCGTCGGGTCGTCGGGATACAGCACCCAGCCTGCGATGGTCTCGCCCTCGGCGCCGGCCAGTTCCTGTTCGCGCACGTTGGCGTCGCCGAGCCGCGCCTTCGCGGTCGCGAGCGTGTCGTTCGGCGCGAGCAGGGTTTCGATCGCGGGGACCTCCGTCCGGACGGAGGCCGGTGCGACGACCTCGGCCGCAGGCGCGGCGGGAACGGCCTGCGTTTCCGATGCCGTCGACGGTTCCGGCGTCGCCTGCGGGGCGTCGTCGGCCGTGGGTCCGCTGCAGGCGGCGAGTGCGGCGGCGAGCGCCAGAACGGGCAGGGTGCGCGTCATGCGGGAATCTCCGGCGTGCGATGCGGATGGCGATTCCGCGATGGTACCCGTCGCGGGGCGCGTCCGGAGCGGGATGCGTTCGTCGTTGGGCTTAGAATCGCCCCGCGAATTCCCGCAACGGAGGAAGGAACATGCGTCGATCGATGATGGTGATGGCTGGTGTCGTGGTGTTGGGTCTGGCCGCGTGCGATCGCTCGCCCCCCGCCGGAAACGAAGCCGCTACCGGAGCCGCCGCCCCGGAACAGTCCGCCGCGCCCGCGGCTGCGCCGGCCGCGAGCACGGATTCCGAACTGGAACAGCTGAAGGCCGCGACTCCGGTCGACGCCTGCGCCACGTTGACGCCGGAAAAGCTGAAGACGGTCTATGCGGACCTGACTTTCGACGTCCACCAGAAGGTCGACCCGCAGATGAGCGGCTACGTCTGGGATTCGCGCTGCGTCTACTGGGCGGGCGTGGGCACCATCGATTTCGCCAAGGACGCGCCGACCCACACCGTCGAGATCTTCGTCGCCACGTCCGCGACCGAGGCCAAGGCCAAGGCCAACCTCGCCTCGCGCCACGAGACCGCGACCACGACGACCGGCTACCAGCCGCAGACGGCCCTGGGCGAGAACGCCTACGCCGTCACCAACACCGGCATGGCCTCGCTGTTCTTCGTCAAGGGACAGAGCGAAGTGCAGATCAACGTGTCCGATCTGAATACGCCGAACGACGAGAAGATCCGCAAGGCCGTCGCACTGGCGCAGTCGCTGTAAGCGCGACCGCGCGCGGCAGACCCGAACGGACCCGTCTTCGCCCGGGCCGCGGACGCATCCCGATCCGGATGCGTCCGCCATGTCCGCCACGCGTCCCGACGCGATACGGAACGCGCCGCGATCAGTACGCGCCGGTCGTGCTGGCGCTGTCCGGCGCCGGCAGATCCGTCCGGGCCGCCTTGAGCGGCTTGCGGCGACCGATGATCGACTCGACCACGTGGTAGGCCGACAACACGGCGCCTTCCTGCCATCCCGGCAGATACGACACCTGATCGCCGCCGACGAAGAATCGCCCGTCCGGCGACAGCAGCCGCCGGTACGCAGCGGCCTGCTCCGGATCGGTCGGATCCCATTCCGCCCAACCGCCGCCGATGTGCGGGACGTATTGCCAGGCGATCGACAGGCCGGTCTCGATCGAGACGTGATCCGCGAATTCCGGATGCAGTCGCTTCGCGCCCTGCATGGCCAGATCCAGCCGCGCCCCCAGCGGGAGGTCGCCGAAGTCCTTCGCGATCGGTTTGCCCGGCGCATCGTAGTTGTAGGCGCCGGTGAGGATCGCCGGACCTTTCGAGAAGTAGCCCGACGACGGATACCACATCTGGGTCATCGGATGGTCGATCCAGCTGATGCCGCCGAAGATCTGCGGGCCGTTGCGCAGGCCGCCATCGCTCAGCCGCTCCCAGAAGCGTCCGTCCGCCTGCCAGCCGACCTTGCAGGTATTCGCGAATTTCGCCTTGGATACCGCCTTGCGGAAACCCGCGTCGAAACCGTCGGCGAGCAGACCGCCGAGCAGCGGCAGCGGAACGGTGCTGAAGCAGTAATCCGCGGCGACGCGCTTCCCGTCGGCGAACTGCACCTCGACCCGATCCCTGCGGTTCACGATGCGCGCCGCGACGTGCCCGGTATGGATCTCGGCGCGACCGAACGCATCCGCGACCGCATCGACGATCGCCTGCATTCCGCCCTTCGGGTGGAACAGGGTCGCCTGCCACAGATAGTCCTGCGCCTGATAGAAGCGATGCTCCCAGAATCGCGAATCCAGCAGCGCGTCCAGCGTGAGCGGATCGGGACGCTGCCCCGGGTCGACGACGCCCGGATCGACGAGATAACCGCTGCGGGTCGATCCCAGGTAGTCGTACGGCGGCTTCGAATCCGGACGCACGTTGCCGAACTGCACGAGCAGACTCAGCAGTCGCTTCCGGTCGTTTTCGCTGAGCAGGTCGTCGAGCGCGTGCCGGTCGATGGCCTTGGCCAGCAGCGACGCGATGTAGCCGCGGGTATCGTTGGCGATGCGCCGGTTCTCCACCGGGTCGCCGTCGAAGGCCTCCTGCGTCTGGAAACGGTTCGCCGTCGTTTCCATGACGTAGGGTTCCAGCTCGACGCCGAGTTCGCGGCACAGTTCGAGCACCGCGATGTGGTGGTAGGGAATCCGTCCCGCGCCCGCCTCGAAATACTGCGTCGCGGGATCGCCGGCGAAACGGCACGCCTGCCGGGTTTCGCCCCTCGGGGATCGTTCGACGATGACGTTGCGTTTCTTGCGCGCGTCGGTACTGACGGTGAAGTTCCGGCCGCCGAGATGGTCCGAGGCTTCGTAGACGGCCACCTGGAACCCGGCCTGCTTCAAGCGGTAGGCCGCGACCAATCCCGCGACGCCGCCGCCGAGCACGATCGCGCGCTTGCCGTTGCCCGGCGCCCCGCTGGTATCAGGAGGCCCCGCATAGGCCTCCGGCGTCGCGAGCATGCCGATCGCGACCATGCTTTCGTAGACCGCCGCGGCGCCGCCGACGGCGCCGACCATCTCCAGAAACCCGCGTCGCGTCAGCGGCGCTTTCCCTGCACTCATGGCCCCCTCCTGTTGTCCATGTCGGGCCCTTGCGGCATCGGTGTTCCGACTCGCGATCCCGCGCGGGCGGATGATGCGCCATGCGTTCCTCGCACGGTCGCGACAACGATACTGGCACAAAGCCGCGAGGGCGTGCGGGCCGTCGGTCCGGGAGCCGACGGTCGTGCGCCGTCGCCGCCGGACGGCGGCGATGGCGTGACGCGATCGGTCGTTCGATCAGACCATCTGGCCCCGCTTCAGCGGCTCGATGGCGCGCACGTCCTGCGATACGCCCATGGCCTGCTCCGCGAGCAGCAATCGGTTCATCTCCTGCGTGCTCGTCTCCAGGCCCTGTTTTCTCGCCGGATCGAACGCCACGGTCGTGCGCAGGTGCGATGGGTCGTCGAGCCCGCCGGCGATGCCGAACAGCCGGCTGCCGTCGCGACTGAGGACCGCGTGATCCACCGTCGGCAGCCCGTCCGCCTTGGAACTCACGGCGAGGACGCCGGCGGCGTTGCCGAGATCCGCGGGCGACAGGCCGAGGTTCGCGCGCGCGCAGGCGTCCTGGCAGCTCGCATAGCGCGCATGTTCGGGATGGGAGCGATCGTCCATCAGCGACGAAAGCACCAGGCCCTTGTCCTTCAATTCGCTGCGCGCCGCGTCGAGTTCGGTTTCACGCGTGCTGTTGAATTCTTCCTGGATATCGCTGACATGCGGCCCGATGGCCTTTTCGATGGCGCCGAGCGCATCCTCGTAGCTGTCGAAGCTGCGTCCGTCTCTCGAAGCGTCGGGCGGCGTGCGCGGATCCTGCGACGCAGCGATGCCGGCCTCGGCGAGTCCGGACACGGCCTCGTCGAGTCCGGGGATCTTGCGGGCCGGCGTCAGTCCGACCAGTTCCCTGGCGTATCCCGAGATCCTGTCGGCCACCGCCGCGTCCTGCTTGATCGCATCGGCGTGACGCTGCTCCGCAATGTCTTCCGCGAGCGTGATACCCGCATGCAGCCGGCCGAGCTGGCGGATCGCATTGCGCTGCGACAACTCCCCGTCGGGCTCGTCCCTGATGGTTTCGAACAGCTTGGCTGCGAACTTGTCGGTGGTCGCATCGACGGCGCCGCCGACGGTGCCGCCGTCGGGCATCTTGATCTCGCGCGCATTCGGATCGAGCGCGGTCAGCGACATGAACCGCGCGAGCGTTTCGCTTTCGCCATGCCTGCCATCCTGCCCGGTGTAGTGCTTGAGGAAGTCGTCGCCGTATTCGGCGTAAAGCGACGCCGCCGCCACCAGTTGGCCGCGCTGCCGGGATTGCGCCTCGTTGCTCGCATGAGGATCGAACGGCGTCTTCTCGGCTTCGGCGATCAGCGATTCGAACGCTTCCCGCGCCTTCTCGGGCCCCATCGCGGCGCGCGTTTCCGGGTCGGTGGCGAAGATCGTCGTCGCGAGCATCCTGTCGCGCTCCCCGGCGGGATCGCGTTCGGACAGCGTTTTGGCGACATCGAGCAGGGCGTCGCGCGAGGCGTCGCCGCCCTGCTGGAGGAGGGCGACCACTCTTTCCTGCTGATGACCGATACCGGAAAGATCGCCCAGGCGGATCAGGTCTTCCGTCGTGATCGCGCCCGAGGCATGGGCCTCGCCGAGCGCCGCGCCGATGATTCGCTGGTCCTTCGCGAGCGCGGCGGCCATCTGCGGGTCGTTCGACAGCATCCCGCGATGAGTGTCGTTGCCGAACAGATAGGCAGACGTCAGTTCGTCGGAACGGATCATCGTCTGCAGCAGCAAGTCGCGGCGTTCCGGGGTGATGGCCGGATCCGTCAGCCGTTCCGCGAGAATCGACGGCTGCGACGTTACGTCGTAGAACCCGCTGCCCAAGGTGTTTTCAACCCATCGACGGTCTTCTTCGCTGGCCATGATCGTTCGCTCTTTTCGGGGGAATCCCGACTATAGAGCATGGGTGTCGCGCCTGCATGGGAGGCCGTGTTCAGGTTTCCTGTCGAGGATTTGAATCGTGCCGGTCGACAGGTGAAGCGCGCCGCACGGCATCGTGTCGAAGTCGCAGGTCATGAACGACGTCGGGCGCATGCGCCGAAGGCGGCATGCGGGTTTCGGCACGTTTCAAGGATTTCGGCACGATGCGGCGATGGCCTCGTCGTGCAGTCCGCGGGCTGGGTCTTCTGCATCCGGCAAACGGAGTCCATCGGGCTGAGGCCGGGTCGATCCCCGGCCTTCGCACTCCATTTTTGTGCGCTTGCCTGTAAATGAACCTGACTATTTTTCGCCAGATCTTGCTGACATCGATAGTCGGTACAGCGCGCCGGGAAAGTCGGTCAGCGAGACCTGCGTCGAGTTGGTGTTGGTGCCCACCGTTTCCCACTGGCCGGTATTGAAGTTCAGCCGTTCCACTCGTGACCACCACTTGTTGAAGCTGACCGTCGATGCCGCCGGCTGGTCGATGCTGCGGCGCGCGAAGAACACCATCGCGCTGCTGTCCGCATTGATCCCGTACTCCCCGGCGACGATCTGGTTCGTGGGCAGCCAACCGATCAGCTCGCCCGTCGGGACCGAGAGGAACGGCGCCACGAAGCGATGATGGGTCCGCGATCCGAGCTGCTCCTGGATCTGTCGGGTGTAGGCGTGCGTATTCATCGCATCGACTGCAAGATCGCGGCTGTCGTTGCTCGCGGTCAGCATGCCGTGGTGCATGGCGCCGGCGATGGTGTTGTCGTCGTGGCTCAGGAAGTTGGCGAACTGCCGTCCGCCGAACACGAAGAACCAGCTCGTGTACCAGCGGTGATGGTGGAAGTTGGTGGGATGGAACGAATACGGGGGCGCCTCGGTGCGGAAATTCTGCAGATACGCGACCGGTTTCAGGCCGCGGACGCGCGCGACGTTGGACACGGCGCTCATGCCTTCGGTCATCACGAACTCCCTGCCTGCGGGGCATTGGGCCAGATGATGATCGAAGACATAGATGTTCGTCGCCAGGAAATCGGGGCGGATGCTGTCCGCGGCGGCGACCACATAGGCGAGGTGATTCGACGCCACCGTCTGCGCTGCGGTCGGGTCGGTGATGCCGCCCGCCGCGCAGCTCACGCCGTACTGCGTCGGCGACATCGCATCCGGCACCGGTGCCGGGCCGCCGGGCTGCATCTGATTGGAATAGATCGGCAGCAGATTGACGAAGATCTTCATGCCGGCGGTTCGCGGATCGTTCCGTAGACACGTGGCCTGCGCGCTCAGATTGGCCAGATCGCGCGGCAGCGGCTCGTCGGTGAAGTGGAGACCGGCATAGGCGTTCGGGAAATGCTTGCGCAGCGGAGCGATCTCGGCATCGATGCGATCCCGGGTGTAGATGCTGCAATCGAACGTTCCCCCGGGGTACTGCGGGCGCACGGCATCGACGAATTCCCAGTGTTCGTAGGTGTAGAACTTCAGTCCGGCATCGTCGATCGCTTGGGCGATCACCATCATCTCGTCCAGGGTTGCGGACGGAATCAGGAAGTTGCGCGCGCCGGCATCGCGCAGGGCCGCGACCGCCTTCGCCGCGGCTTGCGGTTTGGTCAGGTAGCAGTAGGGTTGTTGCCTGGCCGGCGGGCAGGACAGTTGCGAGGACATGAACACGAACGTGTCGTCCGGCGACTGCGCCCGCGCATGTCCGGACAGCCCCGTCCAGATCAACGCCAGGGCGCACGCGGGCAAGGTCAAGTCTCTGAATCGCATTGCTTCTCTCCATCGTGGGCAACGGCCCGGTCCGGGCGTACCCGTTCCCGCGAAAAAAGCGGCGGGACAGGATCATGACGCCGCAACAGAGAGGCGGATCGCGCCGGAAGTAGGTGTCACGGCGTTTCGACATCGGCGGGAACGAAAAATCTCGCTCTGATCCTGAAATGCGCCACATCGCGCCCACTTTTTTGGCTTACATGTTTTCAGGCATGAAGCCCATCGGCGGCCCGGACTGCAAAGGGAGCCGCCCCTTGCATTCAACCCTGATCAGAACGGATCCGCATGCTGCATACATTTGCCGCCCACACCGGTTCGCCGCTTTATTCCCGATATTTCGCTTTTCGACAACGCATTTTCAACCGGCAGCTCGGTTACTGGGATAGCGGTTATCCGGTGTATAGCTTTCCTGCGCGGCCGGCAGTGACGGAGGATGCGTTCGAATACGATGCCTACGATCTGCCGAAAGCGATCTATACCGTTTATGTGGATCCTGCGGAGGACCGGATACTCGGCTGCTTCCGCCTGGTGCCCGCGGATGCGCAGTACATGGTGCGCGATTCGGTCGAGCGCGGGATCTGGCGAGGCGTGGAATTGCTCCAGCCGCTCCTGGTGAGCAACCGGATCTACGAAGGATCGCGCATCGCCGTCGCACCGGGGTTGTCGAAGGAGGAGCGGCGACGCATTCTGCATGCGCTGGTGCTGTCGAACGTCGACATGGCCGTGCGCATCGGTTTCGATGCGATGATCGGGATCATGAGCGACGCAGTCTGGACCAGCGTCTATCGCCGCCGCGGTCTGGACGTGCGATACCTCAGTCGACCGTTCCGAGTGGACGAAAACGACCCGATGGTCATCGGATTGGTGTCGATGAAGGAGCACCACTTGGCCGCGCTCCGGCAGCATTTCGACGTGGAGCACCGGGTCGATCCCGCGTTGGAACGAATGCACCGCGCGCATGCGACGGCGACCTGAATCGCCGCGAATCCGGCTGCAACCGCAGCCACAACGCCCGAAGTCTTGTGTGGTGGCGGTCACATGGCCGCCACTGGCGAACCCAGGCAGCATCGCGCGCATTCGCGTTGAAAAAGGCGCCTGACCCTTTTTTCGGCAATCACATCCATGCGATTCGATGGGTTACCATCCTCGGATTCTTCGGGTGTGCCAAATATATGCACGAACAAGCGGACTATTTGTTGCTGCAAGACGAGATCGTCTACGCCTCGGGCCTCCGCGCTTCGGGAGTGCGTCCGGGCGATACCATCCGACAGACGTATGACGCATTCGGCGGAAAAGTCAGCCGCGCGGGGTGTATCCCTCTCGTCTATTTCATCATGAAAACCTTCGGCATTTCCCTGGGTGACGCCAAGGATTTTGTCGCAGGCACTCTGGTCAACGCCTGCCGGGAAAGATTCCCGGGTCTCTCCGAATACGAGTCGTGGATCGACGTCATCCTTCATGATGATATCCAGTGCGAATTGGAAGCACGCATTTCACTCGCGGCAGCAGCGCGAATGGCTTCCGGCACTTGATTCCGGACGACCGATTGCCTGCGGGCTGGGTGCTCCGCACCCAACGAGTCATGTGCTGGAATGAAGTTGGGTCGCAATTGCCCAAGCTGCGGCCATGACTCGCTTTTGCTTGGAGAAAGTTCACTCTGACCCCTGTTTTTCGAACGCAGCCATCAGGGCTATGCCTGAGGGGCAGAACACCCGCTCAGGCGCTACGCGAAACGCTCATGCTCGAGGTCCTGCCGCCCATCGTTCCCGAGCAGGAGGTGACAGCCAAATCGAACCCGACACACTCGCCGCGTGACCGCCTCTGCCGAGGCCCGGGTGTCGGGTAATTACTAAACTTGTACAGCCATGACTCGCTTTTGCTTGGAGAAAGTTCGCTCTGACCCCTGTTTTGCCCCGTTTTGCCAATTTTTTCTGGAGCGGTGCATGCGGTCTTCAGTCATGCAAAGGGAAAAAGGTGATTCCTCGCATGTATAATTACGTGCATAAAATTTGCGAGAATACGATAACGGTCAAGATAAAATTCTCCGCCTTCCTTGCATATTGAATTGCACAACCTCATTTTCGACAAAGTCTCAATTGTGGCTTTCCCGCCGTAATCTTTTTTGGTGACCTTCTTGTCGTAGTATTTTTCAGTAAAAACATATTCTGGTAAAAGATTCTCTATCCCTATTTTCGCAACTGAATTATTAAAATGCTTAAGTCTGTGAACAACTATATTTTCTGGCAAGTCCAATGGAAATTTTGGAGCATCGCAATCAATAACGACAAAAATATTCCTGCCAATCAATTCCGGTCTATTTCTCCACTGCTCAATAAGCCTCAACAGATTTGAGTCGCCCGCGCCCTTGCTGCCTTCAGCGCCTGAAGAACCGAGGAAAATTACATCTATTTTCTTATAAAGATCATTATCAAAAATATCCAAAGCGCAAGATATATAGATTTTATCTGTTTCCCCGGCAACCAATATTATCGGCCTTGTTGAATTCTGCAATTTTTCAGTCAAATCAACGATCATGGCATTGGCTTTTGTTAGCTCTTCGGCTTTTTCCTTGATGTACGGAGTAACCAAGGGCATCAACCCAAGCTCATCGTCAAATGCCGACAAATGGGTTTGATGAACCTGCTTAAGCTGCGTGCCGTACTCGGAGCTAGGCTTTGCAGAAAAAGCTAAAACGCCATGATTAGCATGCGAAGCCGCAAGCCCATAGAAAGCAGGGGAGTGTGTAGTAATAAATATTTGCGCGGAATCCCTAGCGGAAAATATCTCCTCGGCATGTTCGAACGCTTTCTTCAGTTCTAAGTTATTTTCAGGCTCTTCATACCCCCATATCGACGTTGGCTTTGGCCTGCCTATGGGCGACAACTCCCTCTCCTGGTCAGAAAGGAATTTTAAAACAGCCGGAATATGCCTAACCTTTATACCATCGCCACGCAGCCTGAGTGATAAGTCATGCCCATCCGAATTTGTCTGAAAATCCAAGACCTCGAAGAGTGATCGCAGATTTTCAGGCAACTGCAGTCGACTATCCAGATTTATGTGTTCCGACAAATGGCTGGAAATTCCTTTTGTATGACTCCTAACCACTTCTATGAAGCTTGCTGAAGCGGCTCTCAGCTCATTATCAATCGTGATAGCCAATGTGTCATGCAGCTCCCTCATAAGAGCCGCAAAGTAATCGCTACCCTTTATGGCAGGAACATACCTGAATCGAATTCCTCTCAACCACTGAACAACTTTGCTTTTCAACTGTATGGGCTTTCCGCCGGGCATGCGCAAGAATTGCTCAGAATCAAATGCTACCCCGCCATCCCGCCAGAATCGTTTCCAGACAATCAGGCCTTGATCTGAAAAAGAGGAGGGGGGTTGAATCTCAAGCGTCACCTCCACCTGCTTCGCCTTGCCTTTGCCCACAATAGCTTTATTTGAAAAATCAGAGTTGAATGAGAAAAATCTTCCGGGATCAGTTTGCCCATTAAAAAAAAGATTTAGCGCGCGAATGTAATTCGACTTTCCAACATCATTCTCTCCAACTATCAAAGATATATTTCCAGGAGAGAAAGCGCCATCAACTATGGATCTAAAATTTTTGATTCTGATTTTCCTGATGACCCACACGTTCTCCCCCTTATTATATTTTGAGAAATTAGAAACCGAGATGCTTGGGATCGAATCCCATAGGCTGCAAGGCGGATAAGCGCGACTTGCTCGCGCCTATTGAATATAGCCGCGCACGTTTCAAATTTCGCACTTGCAGGCAAAGTGGTCAGATTCATTTATATGCAACAGGAAAAAATGAACTCGAAACCTTTTCGCCCGATCCGGGCTGGCGGAATCGCCACCGGCGATTCCACCTGCATCCTGTGAGAACAGTGGCGCCTGATTACTCCTCCTCATGCCTGGGCTTGTAACCCTCCACCAACTTCGACTGCACCTGCCCCGGCACCGGCTCGTAATGACTGAAGTCCAACGAATACCGACCACGTCCTGCGGTCACGGACTTCAACTCCGCCGCATACCCCTCCAACTCCGACAGCGGCACCTGCGCCTTCACGACGATCTCGCCGCCGCGCAGTGAATCGGTGCCGTTGATGCGGGCGCGTTTCGACGACAACCCGCCGCTGATGTCGCCCATGTGATGTTCGGGGGCGGCGACTTCGAGGTCGACGATGGGTTCGAGCACCTGCGGGCGGGCCTTGGCGATGGCGTCGAGGAACGCCTTTTTGCCGGCGGCGACGAAGGCGACTTCCTTGCTGTCGACGGGATGATGCTTCCCGTCGTAGACGATGACGCGGACGTCCTGCAGCGGGTAACCGGCAATGGCGCCGCTGGCGAGGACCTGGCGCACGCCTTTTTCGACCGCGGGCATGAACTGGCCGGGGATGGTGCCGCCCTTCACTTCGTCGAGGAATTCGAAACCGGTGCCGCGGGGCAGGGGTTCGATGCGGAGGAAGACTTCGCCGAACTGGCCGGCGCCGCCGGTCTGTTTCTTGTGGCGGTGGTGGCCTTCGGCGTTGGCGGAAATGGTTTCGCGGTAGGCGATGCGCGGCGGGCGGGTTTTCACCTCGACGCCGTAGCGGTCCTTGAGGCGTTGCAGGTTGATGCGCAGATGCAGGTCGGAGAGGCCGCGGACCACGGTCTCGTTGGTCTCGATTTCGTGTTCGACGTGGAAGCAGGGGTCTTCCTCGGCGAGTTTGTGCAGGGCGATGGACAGTTTCTGCTCGTGGCCCTTGCTCGCGGCTTCGACGGCGAGGCCGAACATCGGCTTGGGGAAGTCGAGCGGGGCGAGATGGATCTGGTCTTCGTCGTGGCTGTCGTGCAGCACGGCGTCGAAGTGCAGTTCGTCGATCTTGGCGACGGCGGCGATGTCGCCGGGCACCGCGCGTTCGATCTCGACGTGGTCCTTGCCCTTGAGCTTGAACAGGTGCGCGACCTTGAACGGTTTCTTGCCGTCGTCGACGAAGAGCTGGGTGTCCTTCTTCACCGTGCCCTGGTAGACGCGGAAGATGCCGAGCTTGCCGACGAAGGGGTCGTTGACGATGCGGAACACGTCGGCGATGACGTGGGCGGCGGGATCGGGCGTGGAGGCGATCGGTGTGGCGTTTTCGCCCACACCCTTCACGAACGGTGGCGGATTGGCTTCGCCCGGATGCGGGAAGAGTTTCTCGGCGATGTCGAGCAGTTCCTTCACGCCGGCGCCGCTGCGCGCGGAGACGAAGCAGACGGGCACGAGATGGCCTTCGCGCAGGCATTGTTCGAAGGCGTCGTGCAGTTCCTGGCCGCTCAGGCCTTCTTCGCCGACTTCGAGGAAGTGGTCCATGACCTGTTCGTTGATCTCGACCACCTGGTCGATGATTTTCTGGTGCCAGTCGGCGACCGGGCCGAGATCGCTGTCGCCGGCGCTCTGACCGAAGCAGTCGATCACGGACTTGCCGCCGTTCGCGGGCAGATTCAGCGGCAGCACTTCGTTGCCGAAGGTCTCGCGCAGGTCGTCGAGCAATTGGCCCAGCGCGGCGCCGTCGTGGTCGATCTTGTTGACGACGATGGCGCGGCACAGTTTGCGCGCCTGGGCGTATTCCATCATCCGGCGGGTGCCGTAGCCGATGCCGGTGTCGGCGTCGACGACGACCGCGACGGTTTCCACCGCGGCCAATGCCGACAGGGTTGGGCCGCGGAAGTCGGGGTAACCGGGGGTGTCGATCAGATTGACATGGACGAGTTCTCGACCCGCCGCCGAGTGATCCGTGCTGGCGATGGCGGCGTCGATGGAATGGCCGCGCTCCTTCTCGATCGGGTCGTGGTCGGAGACGGTGCTCCCGCGCTCGATGGTGCCTGCCGTCTGGAGTGCGCCGCCGGCATGCAGCAGGGCTTCGAAGAGCGTTGTTTTGCCGGCGCCGGGGTGGCCTGCCAGGGCCAGGTTGCGGATCTGTTCTGTGCTGTAGGACATGACCGACTCTCCTTTCGCTGAGCGATGGAGCGCGCGGCGCCCGGACGCGGGCCGTCGCGCGTTCCGGTGAGCCGTCATGGCTGTCCGCGTTGGGGAGCCTGCCGTCCGAGCAGGCGCTCGGCGGGCGGTCATGGCGGGGCGCCGGGAGGCGCCCGTCAAGGATCGGAAGTTCGGGCGGGCGGGTCAAGCCGCGGTGCGACACCGGTTTGATGCGGATCAATCCCGGCCCGATCACGCTCCTGTCGTCGTCCTGTGCTTTTTGTCGGGGGATCAAACGGTTGCGTTTCGACGTTATCGCAGGCCCGGTGCGCCCAAATGCGAACGGTGGATGGGCTTTCGGACGAAGCCCGGAATCTTTTCCGCGCTGGAGCGCGGGTGACTTTCTTTGGCGCAAAGAAAGTCACCAAAGAAACATCTCAGGTCCGATTCACACCTGCCATCCGATGCGCAGCGGGGATTTTTCGACAAGACTTCCCTGTCTTGTCGAAAAACGGCAGACATCCTGTCTGCCGCCCTCCGGGTCTCCGATTCCGGGGCGCCGTGCCGGATCGGCGATGTCGTCGGGACGCGTCGATCTGCCGAAACGCCGGAAGGGAAGGGGCACCATCGGCTCCGGGGATGAACTCGCCGAGCGGCCCTCCGTCATGGTCAACCTCCTCGCCGCTGCGTCCGCGAGAACGCCCAGGCGCGGCCGTGGCCGGCGGCGAAGGCGAGGTGGATCCAGGTCATCGCGAACGCTTCGAGGTAGCGCGCGGCGCGCAGCGGGCCGGCGTCGACCGCGTCGAAGCCCATGCGCGTGGCGAGTGCGACCGTGGTCGCGCGGGCGCCGGCGTCGTCGCCCGCGACCGGCATGAAGACCGGGGATGCGAGCGCGTGCGGGTCGGCCATGTTCTCGGCGCCGGTGACGTTGAAGCATTTGACGACGCGGGCGTTGCGGGCGCGTTCGGCGATCCGTTCCGCAGCCGAGGTGGTGGTGCCGATGGTCAGTCCGGCGAGGCCCGGCGCGAGCGGGTTGGTGGCGTCGACCAGGATGCGACCGTTCCAGTCGGCGACGGCGTCGGCGATCTCCAGCGCGGCGGCGTAGGGCACGGCGAGGATCGCGATGTCGGCGCCGTCGATGGCCTCGGCGACGCTGCCGATCTCCGCGCCGAGCGAGGCGGCGAGGTCGCGGTATTTGTCGGGATCGGGCACGCCGAAACGGACACGCTCGCCGAGGGCGACGAGGTTGCGGGCGAGGGCGGCACCGACGTTGCCGGCGCCGAGGAGGGCGATGTGCGGGGTGGTCATGCGGATCTCCGTTCTGGCTGGGGCGTCATGCCGTCAGCGGGGGCAGCGGGTACCAATCGGGTTTGCTGTCGGCATGGACATGCCGGATCAGACGTTGCGGCAGGTCTCGCGGGAACAGGCCGGTCGCGAGCAGCAGCTTCGGCGAGCCGTCGGGTTCCTTGGCGATGCGGCTGCCGCAGTGCGGGCAGAAGCTGCACCGGACCTCCGCCGACGAGCGGTAATGCGCGCGTTTGGCGGTGCCCGACCAGGCGACCGCTTCGCGATCGACGACCAGCATCGCGAAGAAGTTGCCGTGCAGTTTCTGGCAGTCGTCGCAGTGGCAGGCGACCACGCCGATGGCGTCGGCGGGAACGGCGACGCGGATCGCGCCGCAGTGGCAGCGGCCTTCGAGGCGTGCGGGTGCGGTGTCCATGTCAGCGTCCCAACGCTTCGACCACCAGGCGCGCGGTCTCGGCGCCGGAGAAATTCTGCTGGCCGGTGATCAGGTTGCCGTCGCGCACCGCGAAACTGCGCCAGAGGCCAGCCTGCACGTAGTTGGCGCCGATCCCGCGCATCGCATCCTCGATCCGCCAGGGCATCAGATGCTTGTCGCGCGGCAGGAGGTTGTAGCTCCACACCGCGTTGTCGGCGAAGTCTTCCTCGACGTTGGCGAAGCCGGTGACGGTCCTGCCTTTCGCGATGTATTCGCCGTCGGCGGTCTTCGCGTATTTCAGCACCGCGACGCCGTGGCAGAGCGCGGCCGCGATCTTGCCCGCGGCGTGGAACGCGGCGAACGTTTCGTGCAGCGCGGTGGCGGTTTCGAACGAGAACATCGGCGACTGGCCGCCGGCGACGACGATCGCGTCGAAGGCGTCGACGTCGATCTCCGTGATCGGGCGGGTGTCCTCGACCAGCGCCCGCAGCTCGGGCGTGTGCAGGAAACCCTGACTGATCAGATCGGTCCTGCTGTAGCCGCTGGGGTCGTTCGGATCGCTCATGCCGTCGCCCTCGCAGCGACCGCCGTCGGGGCTGAACAGTTCGACCTCGTAGCCGGCTTCGGCGAAGACCAGCCAGGGGTGGGTGAGTTCGCTCCACCAGAAGCCGACCGGCCAGCCGGTGGTGCTCGACGTGGCGGGGTTCGCGATGACCATCGCGATGCGCTTGCGGCGGGCGGGAGAGACGGGGTTGGGGTCTTGCAGGCTCATCGGGCACTCCGGTTCGGGACGGTGGGCGTACTCTCCGGGTTGCGACGGGTTCGATAAATCAAGAGAATCGAGACCTACCGTTGACGGAACCGGCAACAATGGAGCTTTCCCGCCTGCGTGCCTTCGTGACCGTGGTCCAGAGCGGCAGCTTCACCCGCGCCGCCGAGGTGCTGCGCACCCAGAAGGCGCGGGTCAGCCGCCAGATCAGCGAACTGGAAGCCGAACTCGGCGTGCGCCTGCTCGAGCGCACCACCCGGGCGCTGCGGTTGACCGAGATCGGCCGCGAACTGTTCGAACGCGGGGTCGGGATCCTGGCGGCGGTCGAGGACGCCGAGCGCGCCGCGCAGGCGGTGCACGGCGAACCGCACGGTCTGCTCCGGCTGACGGTGCCGCTGGAATTCGGACTGCTGATCGCCTTCGACTGGGTGCGCGCGTTGCTGCAGCGTCATCCGCAGCTGACGATCGAGGTCGACAGCAGTTCACGGATCGTCGATCTGGTGCATGAGGGCTACGATCTCGCAGTCCGCATCGGCCCGTTGGCCGATTCGCGGCTGGCCGCGCGTCGGCTGGGCGAACTGCATTACGGCCTCTACGCCTCGCCGGCCTACCTGCAGCGGCGCGGTGTTCCGCAGCATCCCTCTGACCTCGCGACGCACGATCTGATCGCCTTCGCGCCGGGCGGCAAGCCGATGCCGCTGCGATTGCAGCGCGGCGAGACATCGCTCGATCTCGCCGATGTCGCTCCGCGGCTGCGGGTCGACAGTCGTTACGCCCAGCGCGATGCGGTGCTCGCAGGGTTGGGCATCGCCGAGAATCTCGAACTCATCGCCGCGGAGGAGGTCGCCGCTGGTCGGCTGGTGCGGATCCTGCCGGGCTGGACCCGGCCGCCGGTGCCGGTGCATGCGGTCTTCCCGAGCTATCGCTATCTCACGCCCAAGGTCCGGGCCTTCATCGAGCATGCCCAGGCGCATTTCCCGTCCGCGGCATCCCCCGCGGAGGCCGCGACGGCGTAGACTCGGCCGGACCCACACAGGAGTGCCGACATGGCCTTGAAGCGCATCGCGACCGCCCGCTGGGAGGGCGACATCCAGACCGGCAAGGGCGGCATGAGCACGCCGCAGAGCGGTCTGTTCGACGATCAGAATTACTCGTTCAAGACCCGCTTCGGCGACGAGAAGGGAACGAATCCCGAAGAACTGCTCGCCGCGGCGCACGCCGGCTGCTTCAGCATGGCGCTGAGCGCGGTGCTGGGTCGCGCGGGCTTCGTGCCCACGCGCATCGACACGCGCGCGGAAGCGACGATGGAACCCGGCATGGATCCGGGCCCGACCGTCACCGGCGTGCATCTGATCGTCAGCGCCACGGTGCCGGGGATTTCCGCGGAACAGTTCGAACAGATCGCCCAGGCCGCGAAGGCCGGCTGCGTGATCTCGCGCGCGCTTGCGGTGCCGGTGTCGCTGGAGGCCACGCTGCTGTAATCCGACGATCGCATCCATGGGCGGCCCGGTCGCCGCCACGACGCCCCCACGACGATCGGAGCCTGTCTGCCGCTGTCGGCGAGCCTCGCCGACGACGGACGTTCCAGGTGTCGGGCGCGACCGTCGACGGCGCCCATCGCAGAGGGGAGGGCGTCACCATGACATCGCGAAGCGCATCATCGAAAGCATTCCGGTTGGCGTTGCTGGGATCGCTGGCCGTATTCCAGTGCGCGGCCGCCGGCATGGGCGGACAGGCGCGTCCGCAGGCGGAGCGCGGACAGGCGCAACCGGCGGCCCGGCGCGCGGCGTTGCAGGTCGAAACCGTGTCGGCGGCCGGTCTTCCCAGCGGCGGCACCCAGGGCAAGGTCAGTTTCAGCAACACCGATGCGAAGGGCGAATGCCCGGCCGGCTCGACCAAGATCGAACGCTGTTCCGGGGTCTATGCCAACGGCACGACCTGGGAGATCGCGCCCTGCTGCCGGACCGAGACGAACTGATCGACGAACTGGTCGACAACTGATCCATGCCCGACGCCGGGGCCCGTGCGGCTCCGGCGCCGCGTTCAGCCTCCGACGTGGACGACCGGCGTCGCTGCGTCGTTGTCGTCGTTCGGTGCGTGTTCGTCGGCCAGTCTGCGGTAGTGGCGATACCATTCGAGCTCGATGCGCTCGGGCGGGCCGATGTACCTGCGGAAATTCTCCAGCGTGCCGCCTTCGGCGATCACGGTCTGGTAACCCGGGGCATAGCGGCCGTTTTCGCCGTGGAACAGGAAATGGGTGAGGCTCCAGTACTGCAGGTAGTAGCGGTTGACGTTGCCGTGGATGCTGGGGGCGTCGATGCCGGTGATGAGCGCTTCGATGGGGATCCAGCGTCCATCGCGGATGTCGGCGTCGAGACTGCCGCTCGGCCGGAAGTTGGCCAGATGCCAGACCGGGTAGGTGTCCGGGTCGATCCGGCCCGGCCGGAGCCGGCCGTCTTCGAAGCGGCTCGTGCCGAAATAGGTGCCGAGGCCTTCATCCACCCATTTGTATCTGGGGAAACCGGAGACTTCGGCGTTCAGCTGGTGCGTCGCCTCATGCAGCATCCAGTGATGGGGGCTGGGTTCGTCCTTCGGAAAATAGGCGTAGCAGATCGGTCGCAGGTAGTAGGCTTCTGCCCACGCGCTCGATCGGTTGTTGGCCTTGAACTGCGCCTGGTGCGCGTACAGCGTGAGCTTCAGCTTCGGAGCCCCGTCGCTGCGGGGCGAACGCGTCGGAAAGACCTGCGCATACGCGGCATGCAGCGCTTCGACCGCATCGCCGACCCGTCGCGTGTCCGCGTCGGCGGCGGTGGACGTGATGGCGTAGTGCGCGGTCTCGAACACCTTCGCACCGGGCAGCGGCCCGGGATGCGGCGAACGCCCCCAGGCCGCGTCGCGTCGTTCGCGTTGCGCTTTCGTCGCCAGGGCTTCGGCGGCCCGTTGCTCGTGGATCCAGTGTCGCCAATACGACACCAGACCCGCGACGGCGACCAGCGCGAACAGCCATCTGAATCTCGTCATGCGTCGGGAGAGACCGCTCGGGGGACCGGTCGAGCATATCGCACCGATGGCGGTGCGAGGCGTCCGATCAGGGGGCGGACGACGCCGCGGTTTCCGTCCGTTGCGGGACCCGACGCAGTTTCGACACGTCGTAGCCGAGGGACTTCAGCCGTTCGACATGCGCCGCGTAGTCCGCTTCGGAGATCGTCGGCGTCCGCGCCATGACCCAGACGTAGTCGCGGGCGCTCCGGCCGACGATGGTCTGGGTGTAGCCCTCGTCCAGATACACGATCACGTACTCGGCCTTGATCGGCCAGACGAACTGCATGCCCCAGACCGCGTTGCCGGTGCCGGGGCGGACGGTACCGACGGGGCGCATGGTCTCGAGCTTCGCCTCGAAGCCGCCCTTGCGCTGGCGATAGGTCGTCTGCACCTTGCCGTCCTCGCGCAGCGCGTAGGATTCCACCGCGTCGTAGGCGTCCTTCTCGATGAAGGTCGGGATGTGGGCGATGACGTACCAGTCGCCCATGAATCGCGGCAGTTCGACGTTCTCGACCGGCGGGATGGTGGGTTTTCCGTTGGCGTTGAGGGCGAACAAGGCGGCGACTCCGGTCAGCGCGAGCAGGGACGCAACGAGGATCTTCTTCATCGACGGCTCCGGTGCGTGCGATCAATCGGGACGGACGAAACGGTAGTGCGCGACCAGCCATTCGCGACCGTTGGCGTAGCCGAACAGTTCGGCGCAGGCCATCCAGAACATCCGCCAGCGCTGGAACCACAGCGGCGCGAGCTCGCCGTAGGCGTCGCGCAGGACCGCCATGACCGCCTCGCGGTTCTCGTCCTGGTTCCGCAGCCAATGGTTGGAGGTTTTTTCGTAGTGGGTGCCGTCGACGTGCCAGCGCTGTTCGATGCGCAGGTCGCGCTGGAACCACAGCAGGGCGTCGGAGGCCGGCATCAGGCCGCCGGTGAAGAAATGCCGGCCCATCCAGTTGTCCTCGCCCGCGGTCTCGAACGGATACATCAGGGTGCGGTGGGCGAAGATGTGCACGAAGAGCTTGCCCCCGGGCTTCAGCCAGCCGCCGATGTTGCCGAGCAACGCGTCGTAGTTGCGCATGTGCTCGAACATCTCGATCGAGACGCAGCGGTCGAATTCGCCTTCCGCGAGCTGCAACCGGTTCACGTCGCAGGTCAGCACCTCGACGTTGGCGAAGCCGCGCGCGCGGCATTGCGCCTCGATGTGCTCGCGCTGCGGGCGGGAGTTCGACACGGCGGTGATGCGCGCGTTCGGATAGCGTTCGGCCATCCACAGCGTCAGCGAACCCCAACCGCAGCCGAGCTCGAGGATGCGCTGGCCGTCGGCGAGTTCGGCGCGTTCGCCGTACAGCGCGAGCATCGCTTCCTCGGCCTGGTCGAGGGTTTCGTCGCCGCGCGGGTAGTACGCGCAGGAGTATTTCAGTCGCCTGCCGAGGCACAGGTCGAAGAAGGCCGGCGGCAGTTCGTAGTGCTGCGCGTTGGCGGCGTCGGTGTGGATCGCGACCGGGCTTTCGCGCAGTTGCCGGATGCGCTGGCTGAAGCGTTCGGCCTGCGCTTCGGGGCCGCCGGCGAGCTCGCCCCGCAGGCGGTCGGCGCATTGCCGGCGGATGCCCAGGCGCAGCAGGGCGTCGGGGATCCAGCCGCGCTCGGCGAGGCCGATCAGGCCGGGGCCGGGACGGTCCTGCGCCAGTTCGGCGGGCAGCGTGGAAGTCTGGGTCATGCGTCGTCTCCGGATTGAATTCTTTTTCGGCATCGAACGAGCCCCTTCGGACTCGTTCGCTCGTCGCGAGCAGCGCATCCTCCTGCCGCTGCAACGCTGGCGTTTCGGCGTTCTTTCAAGCCTTGGGGAACCACGGGAACAGCATCGGCGTGGTGCGCTGGTACTCGCGATAGTCGTCGCCGCGCGTGCGCAGGGCTTGTTGCTCGGTGTAGGGAATGCCGCTGATCCAGCGCAGGAACACGAACATCACCACCGGGCCGGCGCAGGCCAGCCCGAACCACGGCGAGCCGATCGCGAGCGCGACGTAGGCGAACCACTGGGTCCACTCGAAGAAATAGTTCGGGTGGCGCGAGTAGCGCCACAGGCCGCTCCGGCAGGTTTTGCCCTTGTTGGCGGGGTCGGCGCGATGCTTCGCGAGCTGCGCGTCGGCGACGGCTTCGCCGCCTGCGCCGAACAGCCAGATGGCCACCGCGACCCCTGCCCACAGCGGCGATGCCTGCGGGTTGTGCGCGACGGCTGCGAACGGCAGCGCGAACAGCACGATCAGCAACGCCTGGAACTGGAAGAACAGGAAGAAATTGCGCTGATTGCCGTTCCAGCGCGCGCGCAGGGCGCGATAGCGGCCGTCCTCGTCCTCGCGCGAGACCCGATGCCACAGGTACAGGCCGAGACGCAGGCCCCACAGCCCGCCGAGTACGCCGCCGACGATCCGCGGCAACGGCGCGCCGTCGCCGATCGCGCACAGCAGCGCTGCGCTGCCGCCGACGCCGAACGACCAGAGCACGTCGACGATGCCGGCGTTGCTGCGGCGTTTCTGCCACAGCCAGCCGAAGGTCATCATGACTGCGGCCAGAGCCCAGATCAGGCCGAGCGACATCGGAAGATTCGAGGACAGCGGATTCATCGTGCGCTCCCGGCGATGGCGGGTGAGGACACCGGCGCCTGCGACCAGCGGGTCGCGAGCGTCGTCAACAACGGAATGGCGAGACCCCAGCCGGCGGCGAGCGCGGCGAGCGCCATCCAGCGCGGTTCGGCGAAGGCGATCGCCTGCCAGCCCCGTGCTGCGCCAAGATACGCCAGCGGGCCGCCGATGGCGCCCAGCGCGAACGCCCATGCCGGGCGACCGAGCAGGAAGCGCATCGAATGCCGCAGGGTCAGCGCGAAGGCGGCCCACATCGACAGGATCCACAGCGGTGCGCCATCGGCGGGCAAGGCGCGATCGTCCGCGGCGTAGTCCGCGAGCCCCGAGAGCGCGAGAGCCCCGTCGAGCAACAGGCCGCAGGCGATCGCCACGCCGAGCAGCCGGAAGTCCGCGGCGCGTTCCACGGCCGTCTGCCGGCAGACCGCGAGATGCACGAGCGCGAATGCGGCTGCGGCCGATACCCCGACCCACCACAGGCCGCGGCCCGCGCCGATCACCGACGCGAACCAAACCAGCTGATACCCGACCAGATTGAACCAGACGGGATCGCGCCGGACGTTCATGCGCGCAGCTCGCAGGTGGTTTTCGGCAGGTCCGGCATCGGCGCCGGCGTGCGATGGCCGGGCTTGGCCATCAGCAGTTGGGCGACGCCGATGGATCGCTCGCGAAAACCGCCCTCGCAGTACGCCAGATAGAAATCCCACATCGCGACGAAGCGCTCGTCGAAGCCCTGCGCACGCACGTCCGCGAGGCGCGCGTGGAACCGGTGGCGCCAGGCTTCGAGCGTGCGCGCGTACGACAGCCCGAAATCCTCCAGTTGGATCAACGCCAGATCGCTGGCGCGGGCCTTGGCGGCGGTCATGGCGGCGATCGACGGAATGAAACTGCCCGGGAACACGTGGCGCTTGATGAAATCGACCGAGCGCAGCGCCTGATCGTAGCGGTGATCCTCGATGGTGATCGCCTGCACCAGCGCCAGGCCGTCGGGCTTGAGCAGGGATCCGAGTTTCGCGAAATACGTGTCGAGATACTGCGCGCCGATGGCCTCGATCATCTCGATCGACACCAGCTTGTCGTAGGCGCCGGCGAGGTCGCGGTAGTCCTGCAGCAGCAGCGTCACCCGATCCTGCAGTCCGGCTTCCGCCACCCGCTGCGCGGCCAGTGCGTGCTGCTCCTTCGAGATCGTGGTGGTGGTGACGTGGCAGCCGTAGTGGCGGGCGGCGTGCACCGCGAACCCGCCCCAGCCGGTGCCGATCTCGATCACGCGATCGCCCGGCTTGAGGTCGAGCTTGCGGCAGATGCGGTCGAGCTTGCGGGTCGAGGCGTCCTCGAGGGTGTCCTCGTCGCCGGCCCAGATGCCCGAGGAATACATCAGGTCCGGCGAGAGGAACAGACGGAAGAAATCGTTGCCGAGGTCGTAATGCGCGGCGATGTTGCGGCGACTGCCGTCGCGGGTGTTGCGGCGCAGCGCATGCCAGGCCTTCATCGCCAGGCCGCCGATGCGCGCCAACCCCGTCTCCATGCCGTCGAGCAGATCGCGGTTGCGCACCAGCAGGCGGACGAGCGCGACGAGGTCGTCGCAGCGCCAGTGCGCGTCCATGTACGCCTCGCCGGCGCCGACGCTGCCGTTCGCCGCGACCGCGCGGTAGAACGCGGGCGAATCGACGTCGATGCGCACGTGCAGATCGGTGGCGACATGGGCCGGTTCGCCCAGTTCGACCGCCCCGAGGGCATCGCGGAGCACGATGCGGCCGTGGCGGAGGCGAGCCATCTGCGCGAGCAGGCGCTTGCGGAGCGCGCGATCGAACGTTCCGAATTCGGCGGAAACGGCATCGTCGATGCGGGTGGCGAGATCGTTCATCGTGAACCTCGGAAGGAAATGGCGCGGGTCGGATGGTCGTGGATTGGGGTGCGCTTGAGCCACAGGCGCAGCGCCTGCCAGTGGATCGCACCGACGACCTGCGCGGTCATCAGCGGGTAACGCCACAGCACGCGGCGGAGGGCGGATGCGTCCAGCGGACGACGCCGGAGGTGCAGAGTGGCGTCGAATTCGCGGCGACCCTCGCACAGGACGTCCATGTGCACGTGCAGATCGTCGCCCGGCGCCGTGAAGCGCCAGGCGTAGTCGCGATCCATGGCCATGAACGGCGACACGTGGAAGCGTTTGGCGAAGCGCCAATGCAGGGCGCGGCCATGGGTTTCGGCGTCGGCGACCGGCAGCACGTAGGCGTGACGTTCCTTCCACGGGGTGTTGGTGATCTCGGCGACGATGCAGTCGAGGTCGCCGTTCGCGGCGTGGCAGTAATAGAAGCTCACCGGATTGAACACGAAACCGAAATAGCGCGCGTGAGTCAGCAGCCGCACGCGCCCGTCCGGCCGGCGACCGAGGACGTCCGCGGCGCGGTTGCGCACCGCCTCGGCCAACGGCACCGAAGGGTCGCCCAGATAATCGCTGCGCCGGAACTCGGCGAGATTGCGCCGGTTCCACGACCACAGGCGCGAGGTCGCGAAGACCGCGTCGACCTCGTCGAGATCGAGATAGAGCTGGGCCATCCGGTAGCGGAAGGCGTGCGCCTGGGGATCGTGCCGCCGATGGCGCACCGTGCCCTCGTAGACCGCACTGGCGATACGATCGGTCATGCGACGCTCTCGGCGGTGACGTCGGCGCGGGCCGCGTCCGTGGTCGAGGCGGGGGACCAGCGCACGCCGAGACCCCGCGCGACTTCGACCGCGCTGCGCATGCCGTCCTCGTGGAAGCCCCAACCCCAGTAGGCGCCGGCGAACCAGGTGCGGCGACGCCCCTGGATCTCGTGCCGGCGTTGCTGCGCGGCGACCGATGCATGGCTGTACAGCGGATGGTGGTAGCGCATCCGGCGCAGGATCTTCGCCGGGTCGATGGCGTCGGTGCGGTTGAGCGTGACCACGAACGGATCCGGTGCGTCGAGACCCTGGAGCAGATTCATGCAATAACTGACGGTGCAGACATCGTCTGGATTGCGCGGCACCAGCGCGTTCCAGGCCGCCCAGGCCTTGCGATTCCGGGGCAGCAGGCGCGCATCGGTGTGCAGGACGGTGTCGTTGGCCTGGTAGGGCATCGCGCCGAGGATCGCGCGCTCGTTGGGATCCGCGTCGTTCAACAGACGCAGCGCCTGATCGCTGTGGCAGGCGAGCACCACATGATCGAAGCGTTCGACGCCGCCGTCGAAAAACACGGACGCGCCGTCGTCGTCGCGCAGGATCATGCGTACCGGCGTGGACGTGCGCTCCTGCACCCGCCAGCGCGCGCGCAGGGCGTCGATGTAACGCGAGGAGCCGCCCTCGACCACCCGCCATTGCGGACGGCCGGAGACCTGCAGCATCTGGTGGTTGGCCATGAACCGCACCAGATACTTCGCCGGGAACGACAGGATGCGGGCCGACGGCGACGACCACAGCGCCGAGGCCATCGGCACGAGGTGCGCATCGCGGAACATCGCGCCGTAGCCGTGGGCGTCGAGATAGTCGCCGAGGGTCGGGCCGTCGCCGTCCGCGTCGAGGAGCGCCGGCGCTTCGCGGTAGAACCGGAACAGATCGCGGAGCATTCCCCAGAATCGCGGCGAGACGAGATTGCGTCGCTGGCAGAACAAGGCATCGAGGTCGGTGGCGTTGTATTCCAGACCGCGGGCCTCGTCGCGCACCGAGAAACTCATGGTCGTCGGTCGCGATGCGACGCCGAGTTCGGCGAACAATCCGTTGAGCAGGGGATAGTGCTGCGGATTGTGGACGATGAAGCCGGTGTCGACGGCGTACCTGCGATCGTCGAGTGCGATGTCGTGGGTATGGGTGTGGCCGCCGAGGCGATCCTCGGCTTCGAACAGCACGACCTCGCGGCGCGTGTCCTTCGCGAGCAGCCAGGCGGAAGCGAGGCCGGCGATGCCGGAACCGACGATGGCGATGCGCATCAGGCGGCCCTCGCGCGCGCGACGACCCAGGCCGGGATCGGCTTGAGATCGTGGACCAGGCGCAGCAGCGCCATCGCGCGCAGGCCGTAGTAGGTCAGGTCGATCTCCCACCAGCGGAATCCCTGACGGGCCGATCCCGGGAAGAAGTGATGGTTGTTGTGCCAGCCTTCGCCGAAGGTCAGCAGCGCGAGCCACCAGTTGTTGCGGCTGTCGTCGCGGGTCTCGAAGCGCCGACGACCGAAGCGATGAGCCAGCGAATTGATGGTGACCGTGGCGTGGAACAGCGCGACCGTGGACACGAAGAAGCCCCAGACGAGCATCTGCCAGGCATCGGTGCCGAGCTGCGGCGCGACGCGTTCGAGCAACGCGCCGAGCGCGAACAGCGACACCGCCAGCAGCACCGGCACGAGCGTGTCGAAGCGGTCGAGCCAGCGCAGTTCGGGATAGCGCGCGAGGTCGCGAACGCGTTCCCAATCGGTGCGGAACCCGTGACGGGTCAGGAACCAGCCGATGTGGCTGCGCCAGAAGCCGTGGACGACCGGGGAGTGCACATCGCGCTCGGTGTCGGCGTGGCGGTGGTGATTGCGGTGATGCGCCGCCCACCACAGCGGGCCCCGCTGCACGCAGGACGCGCCGATCAGCGCGAACAGGAACTGCACCGCGCGCGAGGTGCGGAAGGTGCGGTGCGAGAAATACCGGTGGTAGAAACCGGTGATCGCGAACATGCGCACCGCGTACAGCAGGAGGGCCGTCGCCACCGCGACCCAGGACACGCCGACCGCGAACACCGCCAGGCACGCCAGGTGCATGCCCAGGAAGGGGATGGCGCGTAGCCAGTCGATGCGGTCGCGGTCGGCATCGGTGCCGTCATGCCCGCTGGCGCCGGTATCGAACCAGCGGGCGATCGCGGCGAGCGGTCGTGGGCGGGTGGCGGTGTCCGGCATGTCTCGCTCCAGGGCAGTCGAACATCCAATACGGAGCGGGACGCATTCCGGATGCAGCGCGACCGGGGACGCGTCGTGTCCGGGCCGTGGACAAGAAAAAAGCCGGGACCCGAAGGCCCCGGCTTCAGCCGTGTTGCGGCAGCGGACGGACGATCAGAGCGTGAGGATGTCGCCCTTGGCGATGATCGGACCGGTGGCCACGCCTTGCGGGGCGCCGCCGGCGGGCTCGAGCGTGATCGCCAGGACCGCGCCTTGCGCCAGCGCACCGCGGAGTTCGTTCGGAACCTCGACCGTGTGCGAACGGTCGATGGAGACCAGACCGAGCGACTTCGGCGTTTCTCCAGGCGGAATCAGCCACAGTTCCGGCACCCGGCCCTTGGCGTCGGCCGGCGACGGCACGGGCACCATCAATACGGTGCCGGCCTTCGTGTCGACCGAAGCCAGCCAGCCCGGGCTGCCGTCGTCGTGGGCGAGGGTGGTCACCGGTTTCGGCGCATCCGGATCCTCGACCGGCGGTTTGGGCGGGACCGGTTCGACCGCGACCGGTCCCGGGCCTTCCGGCGTGTCGGCGTCGCGCAGCAGACCGAGCGGGCCGATCGCGACGGCGGCCAGCGCCGCGGCGGCGGCCAGTCCCGTGGCGGCCCTCCAGAACCCCGTGTTCTGCCACAACCCGCGGTTCGGAGCGGTCGTCTCGGCAGGCGCGGGCGTCGAGGCGGCGCGACCGCCCTCCAGGGCAGGCCAGCCCAGTCGACTGCGGATCCGCGGCCAGACGTGGGCGGGCACTTCTGCGCCCTCGAATTCGGCCAGCAGCGG
This sequence comes from Pseudomonadota bacterium, assembly GCA_049324395.1. GTDB lineage: Bacteria > Pseudomonadota > Gammaproteobacteria > Xanthomonadales > Xanthomonadaceae > Lysobacter_I. Next base: position 22,277 of record JBMOOY010000070.1, on the reverse strand, counting down.
CGCCAGGCGCCGCTCCCAGTCGGCGACGAGTCGGGCGAACCCGGGGTCGCGGGCGATCCGCGCCTCGGCCTCGCGGCGTTGCGCGGCGTCGAGTACGCCGAGCACGTACTCGCCGGCGAAGAGGTCGGCCGATGGGGGCTCCTGGCCCTCGAAATCGCGATCGTTGATGTCCCGGACGTTCATGCTTCCAGGCACTCCCGCAGCTGCAGCAGACCGCGACGGATCCAGCTCTTGACCGATCCCAGCGGAGACGCGATCCGCTGCGCGAGTTCCTCGTAGGTGCAGCCTTCGAAGAACGCCGCCCGGATCAAGGATTGTCGACGCGCTTCGAGCCGGCCCATGCAGGCCTCGAGGCGATCGCGCTCGTCGGCGGACACCGCGTTCTGCAGCGGACCCGCCCCGGTGTCGGCGATGTCGTCGGCGAATTCGATCGGCGCCAGCGCCCCGCGCGCGGGCTGGGCGCGCAGCCGGTCGATGGCCTTGTTGCGGGCGATCATCGCCAGCCAGGCGATCGGACTGGCGCGATCCGGATCGAACTGGTGCGCCTTGTGCCAGATGGTCGCGAAGACCTCCTGCAGGACGTCCTCGGCTTCGGCGCGGTCCGGGAGGACGCGCAGGCAGATGCCGAACAGGCGCGAGGACGTGGCGCGGTAGAGGGTGTCGAACGCATTGCGGCTGCCGGCCGCGACGTCGAGCAGCAGGGCGTCCAGCCCCGGAATGTCCGGTGCGGCGGTCTGTGAACGCAATTCGGGCATCCGGAATCCTGGCGCGTGGGACGAAGGGACGGCCATGTTCGTGGACGTGCGCGGGAACGGCAAGGGGGACGCGAACGGGAATGCGACCCCATTGCCGATTCGGCGACTCCGGCCGGGATGCGGGGCGACGGCGGTTGGGCTGGACATGCCGAGGGATACGACCGGGGCGTCGCATCGGATGCAGCCGCCCTGCGGCGGAGGCGCCTGCGCGGTCCGGAAACGCCGAAGGCCCGGATCGCTCCGGGCCTTCGGGCAGAACCGACGCGTCGGACGACGCGTCGAAGGATCACCAGATCGCGATGCGGTTGTCGCCTTCGCGCATCATCGGGTCGCCGGACTTGCAGGCGAAGGCTTCCGCGAACGCCGGATGGTTCGACGGGGCGCCGACCGCGCGGAAATTGGCCGGAGCGTGCGGATCGGTCTGCAGGCGCACGGCCAGTTCGTCCGGAGTGAAGTTGCGGCGCCAGACGGTGCCCCAGTTGAGGAAGAAGCGCTGGTCGCGCGGCAGGCCTTCGACCATCGCGTCGGTCTTGCCTTCGGAGGCGCGCTTGAACGCGTCGTAGGCCACCGCGAGACCGCCGAGGTCGGCGATGTTCTCGCCGAGGGTCAGCTTGCCGTTGACGCGCTTGCCGGGCGCCGCCTCGTAGGCGTCGAACTGCGCGATGAGCTTGCCGGTGAGGCCCATGAACCCCTTCGAATCGGCTTCGGTCCACCAGTTCTCGAAGTTGCCGGACGGTCCGAAGCGGCTGCCCTGGTCGTCGTAGCCGTGGATCATCTCGTGGCCGATCACCGCGCCGATGCCGCCGTAGTTCAGGGCATCGTCGGCCTTCGCGTCGAAGAACGGCGGCTGCAGGATCGCGGCCGGGAACACGATCTCGTTCTGCTGCGGGTTGTAGTAGGCGTTGACCGTCTGCGGGCTCATGCCCCATTCGGTCTTGTCCACCGGTTTGCCGATCTTGGCGAGGTTCCAGCGGTAGTTGAACTCGTTCGCGGCGAGCACGTTGCCGATGTAGCTGTCGCGCGAAGTGTTCAGGCCGTTCCAGTCGCGCCACTTGTCGGGATAGCCGATCTTCGGCGTGAAGGTGGCCCACTTCTCCAGCGCCTTCTTCTTCGTGTCCGGGCTCATCCAGGTCAGGTTCTCGATGCGGACCTTCAGCGCGTCGCGCAGGTTCTGCACCAGTTCCTGCATGCGCTTCTTCGATTCCGCCGGGAACGCCACCTGCACGTACATCTGGCCCAGCGCTTCGCCGGTCTGGCCCTCGACGGTGTCGAGCACGCGCTTCCAGCGCGGCTGCTGTTCCTTCTGGCCGCGCATGGTCTTGCGGTAGAAGTTGAAGTTCTCTTCTGCGAAGACGTCGCCGAGGAAGGGCGAAGCGCCGTCGACGGTGTGGAAGCGCAGGTAGCTCTTCCAGTGCTCGACGGGCGTGTCGGCCAGCATCTTGTCGAACTCGGCGTGGAAGTCCGGGATCGCCATCGAGAACATCTTCGGCGCGGCGATGCCCTGCGCTTCGAAGAACTTGCTCCACGAGAAGTTCGGGGTCTTCTTGTCGGCGTCCTCGATCGATACCGGGTTGTAGTACAGCGACACGTCGCGGGAGAGTTCCTCGCTGGACTTCGAGACCTTCGCCAGGCGCTTTTCGAACGCGACGACGTTCTTGGCCTGCGCGGCGGCGTCCGCGGCGGCGATGCCGGAGAGTTCGAGCACCTTCGCGATGTGCCGCTCGTAGGCGTCGAGCTTGTCCTTCTTGTCGGCGTCGAAGTAGTAGGCCTTGTCGGGGAGGCCGAGGCCGGCCTGCGCGACGTAGGCGATGTTCATCGTCGAATCCTTGAAGTCGGGACTCGGACCGAAACCGAAGATCGCCTGCTCGCCGCGCGCGAAGCTCTTGCGCAGGTGTTCGGCCACCGCGGCGCCGTCGGCGAGCGCGTCGATCTCGTCGAGGCGGCTCTTCAGCGGCGCGATGCCCTGTGCGTTGATCTTCGCCTCGTCCATGCCGGTGGCCCAGAGGTCGCCGACGATCTTCTCGACGCCGCCGGCGTTCTTCATCGCGGCGGCCTGCTCGGCGAGCTGCCGCTGCACCGCGGTCGAGCGCTCGTCCAGCATCTCGAACGCGCCCCAGGAGGTCCGGTCGCCGGGGATGGCGTTGGCCGCCAGCCACTTGCCGTTGACGAAGCCGGAGAAGTCGGTGCAGGCGTTCTTGGCGGCGTCGAGATCGGCGGCCTTGAACTGGTTGAACGGCGGCAGCTTGCTCTCGTCGAGGGTCAGCGCCGGCGCTGCGGCCTTTGCGGCGGTATCCGCGGCGGGCGCGGCATCGTCCTTCTTGCAGGCGGCGAGGGAGGCGGCGATGGCGAGGGACAGCACCAACGCACGGGGGGCGAAATGCGGGAAATTCTGGGTGTTCACGAAGGCTCCGGCCCGAGGGCGTGAGGAAAAGGACGGCGACGCCGACCGGGTGGCGAGAGGATCGCGTCTGGATCGGGCACTGCCGCAACGGCCGGCCGCGACGATCTTCCGCGCCTCTCGTCCAGCCGACCCGGACGACCCCGTGGGATCGTCGGAAAACGCGAAGGATTCGCGTTTGCGAACCCGGGCGCAGGCAGGCGACGCGCGACTGTAGCGTTTCGCCTCCGGCCGGTCCGGTGTCGAAGGTCATGCCCGCGCGCTCGTTGGCCGTCGAAACGACGATTCCGCGTTATGCCGGCAGAGCCCGCTGCGTCGCAGAGATTCGACGGACCACCCGCCCGGATCGGCGTCCGTGGGTTCGCAGGGCCGTTGCGCGGGTACCCGGGGAAGGGTGTCGATGGCGCAACGGATCACCCAACGATTCCAGGGGATTCCATGAAGCATCCGTATCTGATGACTGCCGGTCTCGCGCTTGCGATTCCGTTCCTCTCGATGTCCACCGACGCCGACGCTTCCGGCATGGGGCAGCGTTCGGTCCGCGGCAAGCTGGTCCACCGGATCGTCATGCAATGGGGACAGCACGTCCAGACGAAACAGCGTGCCGACGTGCGCAAATGGGCGAAGGCCATGGTGCCCGTTTTCGCCTCGGTGTCCATCGACACGCTGACCCGGGCCGCCGACGCCCGGACCTTCGACGACATGAACAACATCCTGCTCGGCAGTGGGGCCACCCGGACCTATCCGCATCTCGCCGCCGCGGTGGCCTCCGGTGCGCTGGCGCCGCCCGAGAAGACCCTCGGCCAGGCGGCGAACGATCTGGTGTTCGTCCCGGTGACGCCATGCCGCATCATCGATACCCGCGTCGCCGGCGGCGTGATCGCCGCCAACACGACGCGCACGTTCGATGTGACCCAGGAAGCCTCGCCGATCACTTCCTATGCCGCGCAGGGCGGCGACGCCAGCAACTGCGGCATCGGCAACGTCGGCGCATTCGCCGCCGCGGTCGTCAACTTCACCGTGGTCACGCCGAACGCGGCCGGCTATATCACCGCCTATCCGAACCTGGCCAGCCAACCCCTGGCCGCGACCGTGAACTATGGCGCGGGCGACATCCGCGGCAACCTCGCGATCGTCAAGCTCGACCAGTCCGCGAACGCGAACGAGTTGGCCGTCTACACCTTCGCCCAGACGCACCTGGTGGCCGATGTCACGGGTTACTTCATCAATCCGGAAGCGACCAGCCTCAACTGCGTATCGACATCGGTATCGACCTTCAACATCGCCGCCAACGCCATCAACTTCTTCAACAACCCCAACTGCCCGACCGGATACACCGCGATCACGCCGTACTGCTGGACGGCGGCGTCCGGGGTGTACAGCCAGGGCAGCGGCTACAACGCCAACGCCGCCGGGAACGCCACGTTCTGCTCCTGGCAGAACACCACGGGCGCGGCCCAGCAGGTCTTCGGCGGCAACGTCTGCTGTCGCGTACCGGGGCGCTGAGCCCCGGTTCGGACCGCACGATCGACGGAAGGCCCGCGCAAGCGGGCCTTCCTCGTTGCGGCCTTGTCCTGATCCGTCGAGATCCGGCGTTGTCACCAACAAGCCCTTGCGATGTCGGCGACACGGATCGTTGTGGCCGCAGCGGCGTCCCGACGCTCATCACGCAGGAGACCGCAATGAACACGACCACCCGCTTCGCCGCCGCCCTGGGTCTCGCCGTCTCGGCGCTGGCGTTCGCATCCACCGCGCTTTCCGCCCCGCCGGACAAACAGCGGAGCCTCCGTGGGCAACTGGTCCATCGTCTCGTCATGAAGTGGGGTCCCCACGTCCAGGAAGCCTATCGCGCCGACGTGCGCGCCTGGGCGACGGACATGATCCCGATTTTTTCCACGGCACCGATCGACGCCCTGAAGCGCGCCGCCGATGCGCGCGACTTCAATCAGATGAACAACGAACTGCTGGTGTCCGCTCCGGGAGGCAATCCCTCGGTGCTCTCCGTCGCCTCGACGACCGTTCCCGAAAAGGTCCTCGGCGATGCGGCGACCGATCTGATCTTCGTGCCCATCACGCCCTGTCGCATCATCGATACCCGCGTCGCCGGCGGCGCGATCGCCGCCAACACCACGCGGAGCTTCGATGTCACCGCGGTTTCGAACTACAGTTTCCAGGGCGGGGACGCTTCGAATTGCAACGGCGCCGGCGCGGCGGGTTCGTTCGCGGCGGCCGCGATCAACTTCACCGTGGTGACGCCTTCGGCCGCGGGCTACATCACCGCGTTTCCCTTCGGCACCACGCAGCCGCTGGCCGCGACCGTCAATTACACCGCCGGAGACATCCGCGGGAACTTCGCCGTCGTGAAGCTCGATCAGGGCGCATCGGCGAACGAACTCAGCGTCTATACCTTCGCCCAGACCCATCTCGTCGCCGATATCGTGGGCTACTACCGGAATCCGGGCGCGCCCACGCTGGAATGCGTGTCTTCCGGCGATACGGTCGACAGCGTTCCGGCCGGATCCACCCGGAACACCGTTGCGCCCGCGTGCCCCGCCACCTACACCCAGACCGCCACGAACTGCGAATCGTCGACCTGGCAGATGCCGTTCGTCTATTTCGCGGACGGCACATGCTCGGCGCAGAACAATTCTTCCGGAACTGCGCAGTTGCGTGCGTCCAGGACCTGCTGCCGGCCGAAGTTCAATTGATGTCCTCGTGAACCCGCACCATCGGGGGCTCTCGGGCGAGCCCCCGGTTGCAGTACTCGATTCGTTTGGCGAGCGGGTCTCCCCATGGTTCGGAGGCGGGACGGTGGCCTTCCGCTGCGCCGATTCGCGTTGGAGCCGGAGATACGGTTCGCAAGCGATAGCGATCCGTCTCCGGCAGTCCAACCCATACTTCCTGCAAGGGGACGTTCATGAAGAAAGCGCTTCTCATCGCCGTTGGCCTCGCTGTCGCGATTCCGCTGCTCTCGACGTCCACCGAAGCCGATGCCGCTGGGGCGCAACGACAACGCAGCGAGCGCGGCCAGCTCGTTCACCGGATCGTCATGAAGTGGGGCAATCACGTACAGGAAGCCTATCGCGGCGACGTGCGCGGTTGGGCCATGGACATGGTGCCGATCTTCTCCAGCGCCTCGCTGGATACCCTCGGGCGCGCCGCTCAGGCCAAGACCTTCGAGAACATGAACGATGCCTTCCTGGTCGAGAGGGGCAGCGACAGCCATCTCGGTCTGTTCAATGGGATGAACAGCGGCGCTTTCTCCACGCCCGTCAAGGCGTTGGGCGACGACGCGAGCGATCTGGTGTTCGTCCCGGTCACGCCCTGCCGGATCATCGACACCCGCGTGGCCGGCGGCGTGATCGCCGGCAATACGACGCGCAGCTTCGACGTCACCAGCATCAGCAGTTACGCTGCCCAGGGAGGTGAGGCGAGCAACTGCAACGGCGTCGGCGCCGCGGGTTCCTTCGCGGCGGCGGCGATCAACTTCACCGTGGTCACCCCTTCCGCCGCGGGCTACATCACGGCCTTCCCCTTCGGCACCACCCAGCCGCTGGCGGCCACGGTCAACTACACCGCGGGCGACATCCGCGGCAATCTCGCGATCGTCAAGCTCGACCAGGGCCCATCGGCGAACGAGATGACCGTCTACACCTTCGCCCAGACCCATCTGGTCGCGGACGTCGTCGGTTATTTCATCGAGCCGTAGGCGACCGCGCTGGAGTGCGTCGAGAAGGAATCCACCACAGTCACCCTCAACGGAGACTCCTTCGGCACGCGGTCCACGCCCACCTGCGATGTGGGATACACGATCACCGGTGGCGGTTGCAGCATGAGCAACTTCGACGGTCGCGTGGTGACCACGCGCACCTTCATCAGCGGAGCTTCGCAGACGCATTTCTGCGCGTTCAAGAACGAGCATCCCACCAATACGGTGGATGGCATCGCCTATGCCCGCTGCTGCCGAACGCCCGGTCGACTCTGATCGCATCCACGATCGAGACGAAGGGCCCGCATCAGCGGGCCCTTTCGTTTTTTGCGGGAACATCCTCGAAGCCTCAGGGCATGCGCATTTCCGATATGCGCTGTCGATCGGATGCCGGTCGATCTTCGGTTGCGTCAATCGTCTATGGATGGATTTGAGTCGACGACGCTTCCGTGATTATTCTCGCTCGTCCATCGACCGCTTTCCGGCGTCCGCGAGGGGCAGGGCCGCACAGGGAGGTGTCGCCGCCGTCAGGGCAGGGCGTGCCGCCGGAGGTCCGGCAGTGCGTTGTCCGCGGCGCTTCAGGGAGGAATCGCGCGGACCTCACTCGAACACGACAGGAGGTCTGTATGCAGGGGGAAGTCTCGAAGTTCGTGCGGCGCACGGTCGCCGCGCTGTCGCTTGCGCTGTGTCTGAGCGCATCGGTGTCCGCACGGGATCCGGCGATGGTCGATCGCAGCGGCCAGCCACGCTCGGAACGCGCGCAATGGGTCTATCGCATCGTCGCGAAGTGGGGCGGACACGTGCAGGAGGCGTATCGCACCGACCCGCGACGCTGGGCGGCGTCGATGGAGCCGGCCTTCGCGCGTGCGCCGTTGCCGGCGTTGCGCAAGGCGGCGGAGGCGCGCAGCTTCACGGCGATGAACGACGCGCTGCTGGCGGCGCCGTCGCCAACGGCAACGCTGGTCTCGGCATCCGCGCCGGGCACGAAGGCGCTCGGCGATCCGGACAAGGACCTGGTGTACGTGCCGGTGACGCCGTGCCGCATTCTCGATACGCGAATTGCGGGTGGTCCGATTGCCGCCAATAGTGTGCGTGATTTCGATTTGGCAGATGCGACCAGCTTTTCGATACAGGGTGGGGATGCTGGGAATTGTAATGTTGGAGACAAGGGGAGTTTTGCTGCTGCGGTTCTCAACATAACGGTAGTGCAGCCTAGCGGGCCGGGATACATAACGGCCTATCCGCATCTGGCGACTAGGCCTGTTGCGGCTACTTCGAATTACGTGACAAATGAAATTAGAAACAGCCTTGCCATAGTTAGGTTGGATCAAAGCCAGGCGACATATGAATTCACTATCTACAGCTATGCTCAGACTCACGTGGTCGCGGATGTGGTTGGTTACTTTTCAAGTCCTAGTGCGATCGAACCGCAGTGTCTGGAGGTGCCTTCAACATCGAAGGGTATATCTCGCACTACTATCGTCGATAGTCCATCCTGCCCTGTAGGGTATTCTCTCATGGGGGGAGATTGTAAAGTCACCGATTTCTATCAATATGGGCCCGTTACCCTTCAGTCGAGTCATTCCAGCAATGGAGTGCATACTTGTGCTTGGTATGGATCAGGTGGATCCGGAATGTCTATAGCCCGTTGCTGTCGGATTTAAGTTGGCGGTTAGCGAGCACGCCTGCTAGGCACAGTACGCGCGCCCGCCATAACGTGAGGCATGCCTCTCGAAGATCCCGGATGCGGCCTTCGGCCTTATCCGGGCTACGCAGCCGACGGCGATTGCGCTGCAACTGCATCGGAAGGCCCGCGCGAGCGGGCCTTCCTCTTGTTCCGGCGCCCGTCTTGCGCGATGGTGTCGGCATCCGATCGAGAGTCCTGAACCATGCGCGTGAAATTCCACGGTGCCGCCGGCGAGGTCACCGGCTCCCTGCACGAGGTCGAGGCCGGCGGAAAGCGCCTGCTGATGGACTGCGGGATGATCCAGGGCAGTCCCGAGGCCGAAGCCCGGAACGCCGATGCGTTCCCGTTCGAACCGTCCGAACTCGATGCGCTGATCGTCAGCCATGCCCACATCGACCACATCGGTCGGATTCCGCTGTTGGTCAAGCGCGGTTTCGACGGGCCGATCTACGCCCAGCACGCGACCGCGGACCTGATGCCGATCATGCTGCTGGACGCCGCCGGCATCGCGGAAGGCGAGGCGATGCGCGCCAACCGGCATCGCCATCGCGGCCAGCCGGAGGCCGTGCCGCTCTACACCAAGGACGACGTGCGCAAGGCCCTGCGCCATGTCCGACCGTTGCCCTACGACCAGCGCAGCGAACTTTTCCCGGGCGTCGAGATGGCCTTCCGCGACGCCGGCCACATTCTCGGGTCGTGCAGCGTCGAGCTGTGGGCGGACGGGCGCAAGCTGGTGTTCTCCGGCGATCTCGGCCCGAAGGGCACGCCGATCCTGCGCGACCCGGCGACGATCTCCGACGCCGATCTGGTGTTGATGGAATCCACCTACGGCGATCGCCTGCATCGCGAGCGCGCCGAAACCATCCGCGAACTCGAGGAAATTCTCGACGACGCCTGGCGCTCCGGCGGTTGTGTGCTCATCCCGGCCTTCGCGGTCGGCCGCACCCAGGAATTGCTCTACTGGTTCGCCCGCCATTGGGACGATTGGAAGATGTCGCGCTGGCGGATCTTCCTCGACAGTCCGATGGCGGCCAAGGTCGTCGAGGTCTACGACCGCCACCACGCGCTGTTCGACGACGAGGCGAAGCGGGTCTGGCGCGAGCGTCCGAATCCGTTCACGTTGCCGAACCTGCGCGTCACCGAAACCCAGGACGAGTCGATGGCGATCAACCGGGTCGAGAACGGCGCGATCATCATCGCCGGCTCGGGCATGGCCAACGCCGGCCGCATCCTGCATCACATGCGCCAGCGCCTGCATCGGCGGCAGACGCACATGGTCTTCGTCGGCTATCAGGCCGAAGGCACCACCGGGCGGCGGATCGTCGACGGCGCCAAGTGGGTGCGCATCCACGGCCACGATGTCCGCGTGAACGCCCAGCGTCACACCGTGGGCGGCCTGTCCGCGCATACCGATCAGCATGGGCTGATGGAGTGGTACGGGCAGTTCGCCGGTCGTCCTCCGCTGGCCCTCGTCCACGGCGAGGACAAGGCCCGCGAAGCCCTGGCGGGGGAGATCGGGGAGGCCTACGGCGTCGAGGCGATCCTGGCCCGGCCGGGGTTGCACCTGGACGTGCCGGTGGTCGACGGCGACAGCGCCCTGACGCCCGACGAGAGGGCCCCAGCCTGAACGGGCCGGGAGTTTCGCTGGCGGACTCGATCGTTTTCGCGTAGAGTCCGCCCCGTTTCGCGCACGGCTGGTCCGTTTTCCCGACAGCCGCTGACGCCGGCCCGCTCCGCGGCCACCCGGCGCAGCTTCTCCGCACGTCTTTCGTCGCGCCGAACACGGTCCGCCACCGGGTGGGTCGTCTTCCCTTTGCTCGCAGCGCGGTTGGAAAGCTCCGAGTGACACGCCGCATTCCGGTGCGGCCCGATTGGAGCATTGCCATGAATTTCGAATCGCTCGGGCTCGCGCCCGCGCTGCTGCGTGCGCTCGCCGATCAAGGTTACGCCACGCCCACTCCCATCCAGGCAGAAGCCATTCCGCTGGTGCTCGCCGGCCGCGACGTGCTCGGCGGCGCCCAGACCGGCACCGGCAAGACCGCCGCCTTCGGTCTGCCGCTGCTGCAGCGCCTGACCGAGGGCAACAAGCCCGCCACCGGTCCGCGCAAGCCGCGCGCGCTGATTCTGGTGCCCACCCGCGAACTGGCGGTGCAGGTCGCCGACAGCCTCCGCGGCTACAGCAAATATCTCCGTCTCAACGTCACCACCATCTTCGGCGGCGCCGGCATGGGCCCACAGGTCGACAATCTCCGTCGCGGCGTCGACATCCTGGTCGCCACGCCCGGTCGCCTGATCGACCACATGCAGCAGGGCAGCGCGAAGCTCGATGCGGTGGAAATCCTGGTCCTCGACGAAGCCGACCGGATGCTCGACATGGGCTTCCTGCCGGCGATGAAGCGCATTCTCTCGCGGGTGCCGATCGAGCGTCAGACCCTGCTGTTCTCGGCCACGTTCGAGGCGCAGATCAAGCAGTTGGCGCTGGAATTCATGCGCGATCCGCAGCAGGTGCAGGTCGCTGCGCAGAACACGGTCGTCGCGACCATCGCGCATCGCGCGCATCCGGTCGACGGTTCGCGCAAGCGCGATCTGCTGATCGACATCCTCACCGCGCGACATGCCGATCAGGTGCTGATCTTCGGCAAGACCAAGCACGGCTGCAATCGACTGGCCGAACAGCTCGAATCCGCCGGCCTGCCGGCGCTGGCGATCCACGGCAACAAGAGCCAGGCCGCGCGGCAGAAGGCGCTGAACGCGTTCAAGTCCGGCAAGGCCCGCATCCTGGTCGCCACCGACGTGGCCGCGCGCGGTCTGGACATCCCGAACCTGCCGCTGGTGATCAACCACGACCTGCCGATGGTCGCCGAGGACTACGTCCACCGCATCGGCCGTACCGGTCGCAACGGCGCGCAGGGCGAAGCGCTCTCGCTGGTCTCGCCGGACGAGGCGCCGCTGCTGCGGCAGATCCAGCGTCTGTTGAAGTCGGACATCGCGCTGGAAACCATCGACGGCTACGAGCCCAGCCGTCCGATCCGTCTCGACGGCAACGCTCCGGGCGCGCCGCGTCCGGGCGGTCAGCGTCCCGGCGGCCAGCGTCCGCCGCGCAAGCCGGCGCATCGTCCGCACGGCAAGCCCGCCGATCGCGGCGCGCACGCCCATGCCCACACCGGGCAGAAGCAGGGGCAGGGGCGCGGTCAGGGGCAGGGCCGGCCCGGCGGCCGCCGCGATTCCCGGGGCTGAGCCCCGGTCGTTCCGCCCATGAGACACGCGTGACGAAGGGCCGGCCTTGCCGGCCCTTTCGTTTTTGCGGATGTTTGCGGCGAGCGCTCGACCCCGGACGATCCGACGACACGTTGTGTCTGCCGTCCGCGGCCTCGCCGCATCCCTTCGACGCAGGAGACACGAGATGATGAGACGAGGCTGGATCGCGCTGGGAGGGCTGGTAGCGTTCGCAGCGGCCGGGGTCGCCGTGACCACGATGCCGGAGTCTCCGTCGAAACCGACGCCGGCCCGGCAGGCGGACGCCGATGTCACGCTGACGCCATTCGCGGACGATGCCGAGTTGAAGGCGACATTGCGTCGGTACAGCGAGCGCATGCGGCAGCGGTCGGTGGAATTGCCCATGGCCGCCGCCGATGCCGCCGCCGATGCGCCTGCCGAGCCGTCGCCTTCCCCGGCGCCGATGGCCCCCTCGGCGAAGGAAGACGAATCCATCACAAACGTCCAGACCGCCGGCGTGGACGAGGGCGGCATCGTCAAGCGCCGTGGCGATCATCTCGTCGTGCTGCGGCGCGGACGTCTGTTCACGGTGAAGATCGGCGACGACAGTCTTCGTCCGGTCTCGACGATCGACGCCTTCGGCCCCGGGATCGACCCCGGCGGCGCCTGGTACGACGAAATGCTGGTCGCGGACGACACCATCGTCGTCGTCGGCTACAGCTACCAGCGCGGCGGCACCGAACTGGTGCTGTTCGACCTGTCCGGCGACGGACGCATCGCCTACCGGGCGACCTACCATCTGCGCAGCAACGACTATTACTCCTCGCGCAACTACGCCAGTCGGTTGATCGGCGACAAGTTGATCTTCTATTCGCCGCTGTTCCTCTCGTTCGGCAGCGACGATCTCGACGACATGCTGCCGGGCCTGCGACCCTGGCGGAAGGATCTGCCGCAGGACGCGAAATTCACCCGCATCCTCCCGGCGGATCGCGTCTATCGCGCGCCGCGGGAACTCGATATCGACGCCGGCGTCGCCCTGCATACCGTCACGATCTGCGATCTCGCCGAACGCGCGCTCGAATGCCGCGCGACCGCGGTGCTCGGCGCACCCGGGCAGACCTTCTATGTCGCGAGCGATGCGGCCTACGTCTGGACGAACCCGTGGTCGTGGGAGGCCGACGGCAGCGCGCGCGTGTCGGACGTGTTCCGCATTCCCCTCGACGGCAGCGCGCCACGCGCGATGCAGGCGCGGGGTGCGCCGATCGACCAGTTGTCGTTCCTGGAGCGGGACGGTCATCTGAACGTGCTGGTCGGCGCCGAGGCGCAGGGCCAATGGATGTGGGCGGCGGAACGCGGACCGGGTGCGCTCGCGCTGTTGCGCGTGCCGCTGACGATGTTCGGCGACGGCAGCGCGGCGGCCGAAGCGCTGCATTACCGCCTGCTCGGATCGGGCGCCGAATTCGCGAGCGGCGCCAACAATCGGTTCGTCGGCGAGTGGTTGCTGGTCGGCGCGTCTCCTGCGTGGGGCGATCGCGACAAGCCGGGATCGGCGTATGCGATCCGCTACGCCGGCGACGCCGGCTTCCAGCGCCTGCAGCCCGGGCATGGCATCGAGCGGATCGAAGCGATGGGGCGGGATGCGATCCTCGTCGGCGGCCGCGGAGCGGACCTGCATTTCACGTCCTTGCGCCTCGGCGAGCGTGCGGCGATCGCCGATGTCTACGTGCAGGCGAACGCCGCGCAAGGCGAATCGCGCAGCCACGGCTTCTTCTATCGAGCGATCGGCGAAGACGAAGGCTACGTCGGATTGCCGGTGTTGGGTCGGGACGTGCGCGGAGAAGAGACCGCATCCGTGATGTTCCTGCGCAATCGCGCCCTGGCGTTGACGCGCGCCGGTGCGCTGGCGGCGCGGGGCGTCGCGCGTCCGGACGACGGCTGCCTGGCCAGTTGCGTCGATTGGTACGGCAATGCGCGCCCGATCTTCGTCGGCGATCGCGTTTTCGCGCTGATGGGCTACGAACTGGTCGAAGGCCGTTACGAGAACGAACGGGTCGTCGAGCGCCGGCGCGTGGATTTCACGCCGGCGACCGCGGCGCCGGTCGCCGACTGAGATTCTGCGGTTGGCGGGCCCGTTCGCCGGATCGGCGGCGGGTCCGCGCATTGGCCAGATTCCCGTCGTTTCCGCGTTCGCTGTGCCGGGCCCGCTTCAGGCGCGGACGGCGGACCCGTGCGATCGCGGAGGCGACGCATCGCTTGTCCGCGCCGTTGCGGGATGGAAGGAAGCCATGAAGACAAATGCATCGCGGATGCGCGCGCTGTTCGCGCGAGCGGGTTGCGCTCTCGCATCGGCCGCACTGCTGCTCGGCATCGCGGGTTGCGAACCGGAAGGCGCAGCAGGCGCGTCGACGCTCGCGTCGGGGGCGGAGGTTTCTGCGGAACCGGTGAAAAGCCCGGCGAAGGAGGCCGCGACAGGCGGTCGCATGGTCGACAACGCCCTCGAAGCCTCCGTACCGACGGACATGCCTCCGGCCGAAGACGTCGAGATCACCCCGATCGAATTCGCGAACGATCCGGAGGGGAATGCGCGTTTCTCGGTGCGGTTCGGCGGCGAGGAATCCTTGCCGGACGCGTTCGGTATCGAGGTCGACCAGCGCTCGTCGGTGTTCAAGCGCAGCGAGAAGGACCCGCGGCGTTTCGAAGGCACCGTGTGGTTCGATTTCGAGGGGTTCGCTGCGGAACAGAAAGCCCGTGCGGCCGATCTTGCCCGGCACAAGGAACCGGTCGCGCCGCGTTTCGACGGCCGCAGCATGATCGGTGAGGAACGATTGGATGTGCTGGATCCGGAGCTGGTGAGCCTCGCACGGCAGAACGGCAGCGCCTTTCGCGTACCGCGCGGGACGATCGGTGTGCCTGCAGACAGCCTCGACCCCGCGCGCGTGCTCACCATCACCGACCTCAGCGTGATCGAGGATCCTCTCAGGACCTACGACATCTGCGGCGACCGCGGGAACCCGGACGGTGCGTGGACCTTCAAGACCCTGATGACGCGGATGGCCAACACGCCGCGCACCGGAGTGACGCCGGAGGCTTTCGTCGAAAACTGGTTGAAACACTGGACGACTTTCCGAAGGATCAATACCCATCCGGTTCGCACGCGGATGGACATGAATCGGCTGGTGCTGGATCCCTGGCGCAAACCCGACGGTTCCATCGACCTGGACAAGGCGCCTTTCCGTCTCCTGGCCATCGTCAATCGCCTGGATCTGCGCAGCAATGCCGTCTACGGCGGCGGCAACGGCGGCAACGGCGGCGAATTGCGCTTCGTGTTCGGCGTCGTGGATCGGAATGCGGACCGAGGATGTTCGGCCATGCCGTTCACCGTGATCCTCGAATACGGTGTGCCGATCCGTGGCTGCTCTGCGGCGAAGGATTACGCCGGCGAGTGGGTCGCACTCGGCGCTGCAGTGCCGGGGGGCGCGGCCTACAACGACGCACTGCAAGCGATCACCGATCGCGTCACCGCCGCGAACGCCGCGC
The DNA here is from genome assembly GCA_049324395.1 of Pseudomonadota bacterium. Classification (GTDB taxonomy): domain Bacteria; phylum Pseudomonadota; class Gammaproteobacteria; order Xanthomonadales; family Xanthomonadaceae; genus Lysobacter_I. The sequence goes on along the minus strand of JBMOOY010000070.1, from coordinate 6,975 downwards.
CGGCGAAGCCCAACGGCAACGCGATCAACCAGATTCGTACCAACGAAATCGGATTGGTCATCGGCAGAGGCGAACCGTGGGAATTGCGTCAATTCGTGATTCCGCCCGGCGAATCATTGCTGAAGCAGGTATCGACCGCGCAGACGCCGGATGAAAGTTACAATGGACAACCCTCGCTCGGAGCGTTCATGGGCGAGCATCGCGCCCAGATTCTCGGTGATCGACATGTCGTTCCCGCAAGCTACTCTCCGCGTCTGTTCGAGGTCGTGCCGCTATTGTCGGGCGCAACCGTCACGGCCGATGTGGAAGACGGGTCGATCTGGATGGCGCCGGAGGGCTGGCCGGTGGATGCCGAGGTCCGACACAAGTTCTCGCTCGCCACCTGCAACGGTTGTCACGGCGGCGAGGCGCGCGACAATCAGTCGGACGCGATGGGCGACACGCCGGATCGCACGCGTTTCGTCCACATCGACGTGCGCACGCCGGGGCGAAGCAGCGTGCTGTCGAAGTTCCTGACCGGCGAAGGCACCTTGTCGGCGCCGTCGACCTTCCTCAAGCCGGACCCGGCGGGTCTGGGCGGGCCGCATCGACTGGGCGATCTGCTGCGTCGGCGACAGGATCTCGCCGACTTCGCGTCGGGCAGATGCGACGCAAGCGGGCTCGTCGGCGCGTTCTACGTGGGCCAGCAGCGATTCACTCACTGACTGACCACGTTGACCGGTCCACGCGGAAAGGCCGGCATCACCGGTCTTTTCCTGCTTCGCGCGTTCGGGGCGAACGACGTTCAGGGAGATTTCGGATTCGACCGATTCTCGCGCGGCCGGCACTCGGGCGCCTTGCCGAGCAGACCGCCGATCAGGCCGGGCTTCTCGCAGTCCATCGCCGGCGGCGGATTGCGCCGGGCGGCCTGCGCCGCGGCGCGCGCCTGGCGCAGTTGCGCGATCTTGGCGCGGATCTGCGGCATCGCGGCGAGCGCGGCCTTTTCGCCTTCGAGGATCGCGCCGTTGCGGCGCTCGAAATCCGCCGGGCCGATGTCGTTGACCTTCGGACGGATGACGATATCGGCGCGGGCGAGTTCCTGCTCCCCGAGTTTCTGGCCCATGATCGTGATCGACTGGTTCACCACGCCGAGCATGTTCTTCGGGGTTTCTCCGGTGGTGCGGGTGGAGATGTCCACCGCGATGACGATGTCGGCGCCGAGCTGGCGTGCAGCGTCGACGGGGACCGGGCTGACCACGCCGCCGTCGACGTAGTAGAACTCGCCGATCTTCACCGGTTCGAACACGCCCGGGATGCTGCACGAGGCGCGTACCGCCTGGCCCGTATTGCCGCGGACGAACACCGTGCGTTCGCCTGTTTCCAGCTTGGTCGAGACCGCGGCGAAGGGTTTGCGCATCTTCTCGATCGGACGGCTGCCCACCATCTCGTTGACGTAGTCCTGCAGCTTCTGGCCGCGGATGAGGCCGCCGTTGAAGAGGGTCACGTCGCGGATACGCGCCTCGTCCAGGGCAACGGCATGCTGCTGCATCGCGAACGCATCCATGCCGCTGGCGTAGAGCGCGCCGACGAGGCTGCCGGCGCTGGTGCCGGACACCACCTCCGGCTTGAAGCCGTTGGCTTCGAGCATCTTGATCACGCCGATGTGGGCGAAGCCCTTCGCCGCGCCGCCGCCGAGGGCGATGCCGATCCGGATCTTCACCGGCGGTGCCGGTGTCGCGGAGTTCGGAACCGGTGCAGGCGCGACCGGTCGGGCGGTCTGGCCGCCGCAGCCGGCGATCAGGGTGAGGGCGAAAGCGAGAACGGCGAGACGCAGGGAAGTCATCGGGATCGAGGAGTCGTGGCGGGTGGCGGCTGAACGGGCGCCCATGATCGCACCTCCGACGGCCTCTTCCGATGCGAACCGGCCATCCCGGGGCGTCGTGTTCATCGGAACCGGTGCGTGCGCATCGGCCGGCGTTCGGCGGCGATCGCGTCGAGCGCCCTCAGCGGCAGAGTCCGCGGCCACGGCAAGCCGATCGAACGGCAGGCTGATCGAACGGCCCGGTCGGCACGCGGATCAGTAGGCCGCGAACAGCGCCTGTCGGACTTCCGGAGGCAGTTCGATCGCCTGCGCGATCATTTTGGCGTTTTCATTGAAGAGGGGGCAGACGCTGTCGAGCGGCACACCGGCGCCGGAGGCGAAGTCCTTCATGTCCTGATCGACCATTTTCTGGAATTCGCTGTCCACGGCCGGGAGCAGCGATTCGGGCGTCAGGCCGGCCTTGAGGAAGATCGCACGGGCGCGATCGAGCTCGGCGCGATGCGTCTCGTCGTAGGCTGAGACGAACGCCGAGAGATCGACGCCGCGCTTGCGGCAGTAGGCGGGGCGCGCACGGGTGTTCATGAAATAGGCGCCGAAGAAGACGCTGGCCGCGGTCTTGGCGCGATATTCGGCATCGCCCTTGTTGAGGGCTTCGTGGGTTCTGCGCTCGGACACTTCCTTCATCGCGTCGCTCGGCGCCATGCCCGGATGCTGTTTCGCGGCCTCGGCCCGCAGCGCGTCGGCTTCGAGTCGGACTTCCGCGGCTGTCGGCGGCCGCAAAGGCTCCGGCTTGAGGGCGTTGTAGGCGAGGATGCCGACCACCAGGCCGGCGACGACGATCAGGGTGATGCCGGCGTTTTTCATGGTGCGTGGAGTGGGCGGAGGACCGCCGCAGTCTATCAGTGGTCTTCCGGGACATCCGGGGTCGGATCCGGACCGGAGTCGGTCGCGGGGAGTTGTCAGCGCGCGCGGCCGGGGGCATCGTTGTCCCGGACGGTCGCGGACAGGGGGAGATGCATGGATCGGTCGGCGAGAGGCATTGCATGTCGGGTTCGCCTGCCGACGGGGGGCGTGGGTACTCCGCATTCCGAATCGCCGCCGAAGCCCCGTCGAGGGCCTCCGCGGTGCCGCCGGGCCGGTGGGAACTGAGGTCGGGCATGCGGCCATGGGCTTCCGGGAAGAAGGCGCGGCCCACTCGGGTCTCCCTTCCGTCCGTCGGCTGGCGGCCCCGTCCCCACTTCCCGCCATCATCCGGACTTGTTAGCCTGCCGACTGCGTGTTTCCACGCTCCGGCCATTCCCGGCCGTATGGAGACGCAGCGCCGACCGGAGGTCGCGAAACCGAGATGGGAGCTTCCCGGACATCGCCGCAGTACGACGCGCTCGCGCCTGCCGCGTGCGTTGCGTTGCCGATGCCCGTCGCTTGGCGTTCCGGCATCGGGAATCCGGAGCTCGCCGAAGCGCTGGATCGCGCCTGGGCGTTCGCGCTCCGCGCCGAGGCCGCGCCGATGAACGCGCTCGCGGCGCTGCTGCAGAAATTCGCCGGTCCCACCGGCCACGGCTGGCAGGTCTACGACACGACCGCCGGCGTCCACTGGCGCGATGCCGCCCCGCGTCCCGACCTCGACAGCGTCCCCGATGGCGGCGACCCGTCCGCCTCCCGCCTCATCCTTCACGGCACGCTCGTGCTGAGCGGGTTCGGCCGCACCTGGCTGCCCGATGGCGAAGGCGATCTGCGCGAAGGCGATGAGGGCGAATCCGGGATCAGCCTGATCGGCCGGGCCGACGAGGGCGTCGATTCGATCGCCGTGGTCAAGTGGTATCCCAGCGACGACATCGCCGGCATCCTGCGGCGTCAACTCGCCACGCTCCGGTCGTCGGTGGACGCGCTCGACGCGCCCGCGCCCGGACACACCCGTTATCTGGTCCGCATCGACGGCGCCGCGCCGTTGCATGCGGAAGTCTTCGTCGACGAAGAAGGAGGCCCCGGCGCGCCCGGCTGCACGACATTCCTGTTCCGCAGACACGCACCGGACGAAGACCCCGGCGGACCACCCATCGAACCCCGATGTCCTGAGAGCTGACCAGCGCTGAGGACATCCGTTGAATATCCATTGGAGATAGCTTGATGGCTGATATTCGACAAAAGGCAGTGGCCACTGCCGACGACTACCGGGAGGGCAACATCGCGTCATTGGACGACGCGACCACCCGCAGACTCATCGCCTCGACGGCGATGACGCTCAGCCGTGGCGGCGATCCGGACGCGGTCAATGCCCTCGGCTTCGTCGGCCGCTATCGCGCCGGCGCCGAATTCCTGGCCGAAGCCGGCTACGTCGACCGCGACAGACTCGATCAGGCCATGAGCGGTCATCGCTCGGAATGGGCCTGGGCGAAGTCCGGCGGCATGGCGACCTTCCTGCAGGATTCCGCCAACTGGAAGGACGGCCTCAGCCTCGATGCCTATCTGCGCTCGCCGCAGTTGCAGGACCGTGCGTTCAGGATCAACGCCGAACAGGACTACGCGCGTGCCCGAGAGCAGGGCGTGATCGGCGACGACGAATCGCCCGGACGCGTCGCCGGTTTCCTCAAGGCCGCGCACATCGTCGGCTACAACAGCGCCCGTGAAGCGATGACCGGCGGTCGCGCCTATCGCGATTTCAACGGCGTGAGCAATTACGACCACATCCACGACATCAGCCGCAATCGCGACGGCCTCGATGAGCCGATGAAACTCGCGGCGGAGAAGCGGACGCACAACGCCGCGCCGTCGTCCGTCGCCGATCCCGCACATCCGCAGCACGACCGATTCCGCGCGGTGCGCGGCGCGCTCGAGGACATCCCCGGCTTCGCCAGCGAAGAACAACGCCAGCGCGCCGCGGCCTCGATCCTGGTCGCCGCCGCCGCCGCCGATCTGGGGCGGGTCGATCACGTCGTGCCGGGACCGGCCAATACCGTGTTCGCGGTCAACGGCGATCTGCGCGACCCCGCGCATCGCCTGCTGCCGTTGAACGTCGCCGATCTCGTGTCGCAGGACGTCTCCAGATCCACCGCGCAACTCGCCGCGCTCGCGCCGCAGCCGGATCCGGCCGCCGAAGCGCAGCGGCAGGAGCGCGGCCGCACCGTTTGACCGCGATTCGATAAGACACCGCCCGTTTCCGATCTTCATTTCACGCAAAGGACAGAACGCATGCGATTTCCGACCTTCCTGCTCCTCGCCGCCGGTCTGCTGCTGACCGCCTGCAAGCCGTCCGCGCCGGCCGCAGGCAGCGCCGGAGGCGCCGGCGTCGATGCCGCGCCCGCCGCGACGACGCCGGCCGAAGCGAAGTCCGTCGATACGACCGCGGTCGAGGCCCCCCAGGCCAAGCCGGCGATCGACGCCGCCTTCGCCAAGGACATGCCTTACGCGACCCTGCGCAAACAGTTGCTCGATGCGGGCTGGTTGCCGCTGCGGGATCCGGCCTGCTGGGAGAACGCCGGGGGCGGTTCGAGCGTCTGCGGCGACCTGCCGGAAGTCGAAAGCTGCAGCGGCGACGGCTACTGCAACATGGCGTTCGCCAACGCGGCCGATGGCGCACGGATCGACGTCACCACCTACGGCCCCTACGACCGCTGGAACAAGCCCGGCGAGGAGGCTTCGGTCGCGGTGCAGTCGTGGAAAGTGTCGACCGTCGCGACCGCCACGGCCGCTGCGGCGTGCCCGTCCGGGGACTTCGAGGCTTTCCTCCAGGATTTCGCGGCCGACGAGAAGATCGAGCGCGCCTTCACGTCTCCTCTGGTGAAGGTGGCCGAGCTCGGCGGCGGAGAGGACGGCGACGATACGGTCCTCGTCTACGAGGCCGGCGCGAAGTACGACGGCTTCAACCTCGTCTATGCCGACAGGGCGTTCCATTTCGTCGACAGCGAAGGCACGAAGGATCGGGCGGCGCTGCCGCTCAAGATCGAATCCGAGGGCGACGACGTGCGGAACGTCCGCTATCAGTACGGCATGTCCGAGGGCAATTCCTATCGCTTCGAGCGGAAGGACGGCTGCTGGTATCTCACCCAGGATCCCGAACCCCCCAGTCCGTGAAATCCGGCCGCGGAGCGAAAGGTTCCGCGGCGACAGGCATTAGAACGGGGCAGCGCGCCGATAAAGACGACATTCGACGCGACCCGCCTCCCACGATGTTTCAAGTCTATTGGAGAGACTTACCATGGCCAAGATCACGATCTACGAAAGCGTCGGCAACAACAGCGAGCTCGTCACCAACTACGGCCAGCTCGAAAATCACCATCCGAGCAAGCGCCTGCAGGAAAGCGGACGCGTCTATGCGCGCGTCAACGGCGAGAACGAGGAAATCCTCGGCAATTACGCCGGTACCGCCGTGCTTACCTCGGGCGGCAACTATATGGTCAGCAAGGACATGGTGCTGACCGCGCCCGGATTGTCGAATGGCAACGTGCCCATTCCGTCGCCGGCCGCCGGTGTGATCGGCAAGATCGATCGCGACGATGGCGTCATCACCATCAACGATCCGAAAACCGGCGACACGATGTTCCAGATCCGCCATGCGCAGATCGATCCGAACCTGAAGGTCGGCCAGAGCGTCGAGTACGGTCAGTCGCTCGGCAAACAGCACGGTTACAACAACGGCAACCCCAACGCTTTTCCCGATCACGTGCATTTCGACGTGAACGTCAATTACATCGCCCAGGCCGACAAGTGGATCAAGGACATGCATGCCGGCACCTTGACCACGGACCGGCGCCCCGCGCAGACCGAGAACCTGACGAACGCGCCGCCCACGTTCGTGCCGATTTCCGGCAATTTCCCCAAGCCCGCCGATCCGCCGTTGGCCGACGGCAAGTTGAGCTTCGGCGAGAAGGGCCCCGAAGTCGAGAAACTCCAGCGTGCGCTGATCGCCGCCGGCGCCGTCGATGCCGAGGGCAAGCCCCTGAACCCCGATCAGGACTTCGGACGCCGCACGCGTGAGGCTGTCGAGGACTATCAGCGCAAGCATGGTCAGCCGGTGACCGGAGTGGCCGACAACAGGATGTTGACCGAGCTGGGTGTGATCGGTCAGACCCAGCAGCAGCCGACGCAGCAGCAGCCGACGCAGCAGCAGCCGACGCAGCAACAGCCGACGCAGCAACAGCCGACGCAGCAACAGCCGACGCAGCAACAGCCGACGC
>JBMOOY010000069.1:0-4766 GCA_049324395.1 Pseudomonadota bacterium | reverse complement strand
GAGCCAACCGCTGCTCTACGGCCCGGAACGCTGGCGGGCCTATCCGCTGCACGCCGTCCACCCGGTCCAGCGCAACGGCGCCGGCTGGCCGATCGGCGCGCAGCATTCCGGCACCTTCGGCGTCGCGTTGCGGGACGTGCCCTGATGGCCGGATTGATCGGCATCGCGCCGACGCCGCGGCTGTTCGGCGCGACCAATCCCGCGCTCTCGATCGAACTGAACGCGCTCGGCGAGGGGGCGTTCGTCCCGGCCGCCTGGCGCCGCGACAGCCTCGTCGCGGGGGCGGGGGCGTTTCGGGCGCCGGCCGCGCTGCGTTGGCCCGCGACCGGCCGCCTCGCGCACCGGTTCGCGGAGGATCTGTTCGACCGCGTCCACGTCCTGCCGACCGCGCTGTCGCTGGGCAACGTCGTCTCCGAGCTGACCCGCGAGATCGCGGTGTGGAATGCCTGGCGCACGGTCCCGCGGACGCTGACCGCGCTGCGCCTGGACGGCGATCCCGGCAGTACGCTGGTCGCGCCGGGGGCGTTGCCGCTGGCGCTGCGTCCGCTGCAGGAGCGGGTGCTGACATTGACGGTCGGCCTCGACGGGCCGCCGGTGATCGACGCAACTGCGGTGCTGACCTTCGCGGACGGTGCGACGTGGTCGATCCGGATCGATGGCCTGCGCCTGCAGGCGTGGACGCTGCCGCCCAACTGGTCTGAGCCGCTGACCGAAACGCTCGCCTGGCTCACCGATGTCCAGATCGCCATCGCCGGCACCGTCACCCGCACGCCGCTGCGCGAGGCGCCGCATCGGTCGTGGGAGTTCGCGGTGCTCGCCGATCGCATCGAACGCCGCTGGGTGGAACACGCGCTGTTCGACTGGACGGCGCGCGTGTGGGCGCTGCCGGTGTTCGTCGATACGCGGCGGCTCGGTGCGCCGCTGGCGGCAGGTGCGGTCGAGATCCCGGTCGACGCCACCGGTCTGGACTTCGCCGTCGGCAGTCTCGCCATGCTCTGGCGCGACGTGGCGACCTACGAACTGGTCGAAGTCGCGCAGATCGCGAACGGTCGGATCGCGCTGCGCGCACCGACGCGCCGCGCGTGGCCGGTCGGCACGCGCCTGATGCCCTGCCGGACCGCGCGCCTGACCGACGCGCCGGAACTGCGGCGCCACACCGACCGGCTGATGTCCACGCAGCTGCGCTTCGAGGCGACCGAGGCGTGCGACTGGCCGCCTGCGCTGCCGGCAACGCGCTATCGCGGGTTCCCCGTGCTCGAACACCGCCCGGACGAAACCCGTGACCCGAGCGCGATCCTGGCCCGTCGCTTCGACCTCCTCGATGGCGACGTCGGCCGCACGCAGGTCGACGATGCGTCGGGCCTGGCGTGGACGACGCAGTCGCACGCCTGGCGGCTGGTCGGCCGCGCCGAACGCGCTGCGCACCGCGGCCTGCTCTATGGCCTGCAGGGGCGGGCGGAGGCGCTGTGGTTGCCGACCTGGACCGACGATCTGGAGGTACTCGAAACGATCGGCGAAACCGCGCTCACGCTCACCGTCGCGGCCTGCGGCGTCAGTCGCAGTCTGCGCCAGCAGGCGGGGCGTCGCCACGTTCGCATCGAACTCATCGACGGCACGGTCTTCTACCGCGCGACCGAAGCGTCGAGCGAACTCACGCTCGCCAACGGCGATCTCGCCGAACGCCTGCGACTGGATGCGGCATTGGGTCGAACGATCACACCCGAACGGGTGCGCCTGGTGTGCTGGATGGCGCTGGTCACGCTCGCGGGCGATACGGTCGAGCTGCGCCACCACGCCGACAGCGATGGTCTGCTCGACTGCGCGGTGTCCTTCGCCGGGATTCCGGCGGAAGAACCCTGAGTCCGCACGCATGGGCCTGCTCTCGCGCGAGATCGAGCTGTACGACTTCTCGATCGGACTGCACCACTGGCGCTACACCGACGCCAAACGCGAAGCGATCGTCGAAGGCCAGCGTTACGCCCCGATCGCGCTGACGCGCGAGAAGATCGTGCAGTCGGCGGAGGATGCGAAAAACGCGCTGCAGATCACCGCGCCGCTCGACCTGCCGTTGCTGAACCTGTTCCGCCCGGTGCCGCCGGGCCTGCGCCTGCGCCTGGACCTCAAGCGGGTGCGGGTGCGCGACGGCCAGGTACGCCTGGGCTGGACCGGACACGTCGCCAATCTGGACGAGACCCACAGCGTCGCCAAGCTGCGCTGCGAGTCGCTCGCCGCCGCCGTCGAGACGCTCGGCCTGCGCCGCAGCTGGCAGTCGAACTGCCCGCTGGTGCTCTACAGCCAAGGGTTGGGGCTGTGCAATGCCGATCCGGACGCGCATGCCGTCCCCGCGATCCTGAGCGATGCGACCGGCTACACCGTCGCCTCGGCCGCGTTCGATGCGTTCGACGACGGCCACTTCGACGGCGGCGTGCTGCAGTGGACGGCGACGCTCGGCATCGAACGCCGTTTCGTGGTCAGCCACGTCGGCGCCACCCTGCGCCTGCTCACCCCGGCCGCACTCGCGCCGGATGCGCGCGTCGTCGCGTTCCCCGGCTGCGATCGCACGATGGGGCCGAACGGCTGCCCCAAATTCCGCAACGAACTGAACTACGGCGGCCAGCAGACTTTGAAGGGCATGCGCAATCCCTTCGGCAGCGATCCGGTCTTCTGAATTCCCTTTCACACGCACCGTCCGGCGCCACCGCGCCGGACGGCGGTTGCGCGCGTCCCGCACTCCGTACCTCGCGTCTCGCCCCCAGGAACCCGTCAACGATGTGGGTCTACGTCTTCGTGCTGATTCTCTCCATCGCCATCAGCATCGCGATGCGGCCCAAGCCGCAATCGACCAAGCCGCCGTCGCTCGCCGACTTCTCGGTGCCGACCGCCGAAGAGGGCCGCGAGGTCATGGTGATCTTCGGCGAGGTGTGGGTGGACGATCCCAACGTCCTCGCCTACGGCGACCTGCGCACCACGCCGATCAAGGCCAGTGGAGGCAAGTGATCATGCCGTCGAATAGCGCGCCCTCGAACAGCACGTCGTCGAAGCGCGAGATGCGCATTCACCTTCGGCACGTGCGCGCGATCGATCCGGCCGGTGGGCCGCTCTGTACGCCTGGCATTCGGGCGTGGTGCCGCCAACACGCCATCGATCTGCGCGCGCTGTGCGAGAACGGCATCGCCGTCGACGACCACCCCCACCTGCACGACGATCCCTTCGTCGTCCGCGTGATCGCCATCGCGCGCGAAGAGGCGGCGCACGATGGGACGTGAGTCGATCTATCGCGGCTGGATCGCGTGCGCCTGCGTGGCATCGATCGTCTCCGGCACAGTGTTTTGGATCGCGGGCGAACGCCCGTTCGGCGCCCTCGGCATCGCGGCGGGCGTCTTCCACGCGCTGCGGGGCCTGGATCTGCGCGCCCTCGTGCGCGGGCGCTGGCGGCGACGTCCGATCGTGATCCCGACGCTGCGCCCGATCGTGGTCTCGCCGCCGCATCGAAGCCTCGCGCAGCGCCTGCGCGCGTGGAGCCGCCGCCGTGGGTAAATCGAGCAAGCCGACGATCGGCTATCGCCATTTCATGTACCTCTACATGGGCGAGTCGATCGGCCCGAACGATTACCTCGCGGGTGTGAAGGTCGGCGGGCAGACCGTGTTCGAGGGCGAACGCGCCGGCAGCGGCACCCTGGCGATCAACCTCCCGCAATTGTTCGGCGGCGACAAGAAGGAAGGCGGGCTCGTCGGCACGTTGCAGATCCGCATGGGTGAGCCGGACCAGCTGCCGGTGCCCTACCTGCAGCAGCAGGTGCCGGGACCGTGGCCCGCCGCGCGCGGGCTCTGCACCACGCTGTACCGCGGAATGGTCGGGGCGATGAACCCCTACCTGAAGCTCTGGGCCAAGCGCTGGGGGCGCTTCGTGCAGGGCTGGTCGACGCCGGTGTGGCAGCCGCAGCTCGCGCGCATCGGTCGTGGCATGAACGCCGCGCACATCCACTACCAGTGCCTGACCGACACGGTGTGGGGCTGCGGCCTCGATCCCGCCCTGATCGATGGCGAGAGCTTTCTGCGCGCGGCCGAGCAGTTGCACGACGAGGCGTTCGGGTTGTGCCTCGGTTGGCGGCGCGGGGACTCGATCGGGAATTTCCTGCAGACGGTGAACACCCACGTTGGTGGGCTGTGGGCGTTCGATCCGATGCGCGGCCAGTTCGTCTATCGGTTGTTCCGGCCGGATTACGACGTCGCGACCTTACCGCTGCTCGATGAAACCAGCGTGCTCGCGCTGGAGAGTTGGCAGACGCCGTTGCTCGATGGTTCGGTGAACGAAGTCACCGTGCTCGGCCGCGATTGCGTCACGAATCTCGAACTCGCCGCGACCTTCCAGAACATGGCGAACGTCCAGGCGCAGGGCCGCGTCGTCGCCGACCGGCGCACGCTGCCGGGGCTATGGAATCGCACGCTGTGCGAGCGCGTCGCCGCGCGCGAGACCGCCGCGGCGAGCAGCCTGCTGCAGCGGATCAAGCTCACCGTCGACCGCCGCTGGTGGGGCGTGAAGCGCGGCGACGTGCTCGCGCTGTCCTGGCGGCGCAAGGGTGTGCAGCGCATGCCGGTGCGGGTGCTGGAGGTGGACGAGGGCACGCGCACCGACGGTGCGCTCGCGCTCACGCTGGTGCAGGACATCGACGGCATGGCCGCGACCACCTACCTGCGGCCAGTGATCGGACCGTGGACACCGCCGGACACGCGCCCGCGGCCGGTGCCGGCGCAGCGCCTGGTCG
>JBMOOY010000068.1:0-4825 GCA_049324395.1 Pseudomonadota bacterium | reverse complement strand
AACTCGACCAGTACGACGATGCCGAACTGGTGCGCAAGAAGACCGCGGCGATGTTCGCGGGCTTCATCACCCGCGGTGCGCCCGAGGATGCGCTGCTGGGCGAAGGCGAGGCCGATGCGCAGGGCGTGGCGATGGCGAGCCTGGAGCCGGGAACGATGCAGTTCCTGGAGCCGGGCGAGGACGTGAAGTTCTCGCAGCCGGCCGATGTCGGATCGAGCTACGCCGAGTTCATGCGCCAGCAGTTCCGCGCGGTCGCCGCCGCGATGGGCATCACCTACGAGATGCTCACCGGCGACCTGACCCAGGTGAACTACTCGTCGATTCGTGCAGGATTGCTGGAGTTCCGGCGCCGCTGCGAGGCGATCCAGCACGGCGTGATCGTCCATCAACTGTGTCGCCCGCTGTGGCGCGCGTGGATGACGCAGGCGGTGCTCGAAGGCGCGCTGACGCTGCCCGGCTACGCACGTGGCGGCGTCGCGCGTCGTCGCCAATACCTCGCGGTGAAGTGGATCGCGCAGGGCTGGCAATGGGTCGATCCGAAGAAGGAGTTCGACGCGATGATCGCGGCGATCCGCGGCGGCCTGCTCTCCCGTTCGGAAGCGATCTCCAGCTTCGGCTACGACGCCGAGGACATCGATCGCGAGATCGCCGCCGACAACGCCCGCGCCGATGCGCTGGGGTTGGTCTTCGACTCCGATCCCCGTCACGAGGGTCGTTCGACCCCGTCCAACACCGCTCCACCTTCCCAGACGAATTGATGACCTCCCTTGTCCACCTGGCGTCCCGCGTGTACGGGACGCCGCTGCTGATCGCGCGCGCGAAACTCGACACGATTCTCGCCGTGCTCGGTCCACGTGTCGGACTGGCGCCGACCGAACTGGCGTTGCCGGTCGTCGTGCCGACCGCAGCGGAAGCCGAGCCCGGTCCGACCGCGCCCGGTATCGCCGTGATTCCGATCCACGGCACGCTCGTGCGCCGCGCGATCGGACTCGATGCCGCCTCGGGCCTCACGTCCTACACGCGCATCGCGGCGGACCTCGACGCGGCGCTCGCGAGTCCTGATGTCGCGGGCATCCTGCTCGACATCGACTCGCCCGGCGGCGAAGCGGGCGGTGTCTTCGAGTTGAGTGCGCGGATACGAGCGGCGAACGCCGCCAAGCCGGTGTGGGCGCATGCCGGCGACAGTGCGTTTTCTGCGGGCTACGCCTTGGCCTGCGCCGCACAGCGCGTGACGCTCGCGCAGACCGGCGGCGTCGGCTCGATCGGCGTGATCGCGCTGCACATCGACCAGTCGGTGCGCAACGCGCAGAACGGCCTGAGCGTGACCGCGCTGTATGCCGGCGCGCACAAGAACGACGCCACGCCGCATGCCCCGCTGACGCCGCAGGCGACCGACGCGCTGCAAACGGAAATCGATCGCCTCTACGCCCTGTTCGTCGCGCACGTCGCCGCCATGCGCGGCCTCGACGCCAACGCCGTGCGCGCGACCGAAGCGGCGCTGTACTTCGGCGAGGACGCGCTCGCCGCCGGCCTCGCCGATGGCGTCGCGTCGCTCGACGCCACCCTCGCCGACTTCGCCACCGTCCTCGGCAGCAGGCGTTCGCCTGGTTTCAACGGGCGTTCGCCCGGTTCCCACGCACCGCTCGCTTCACCGAATCGACTTGCTCTTCCCCCAACCCCGGAGTTGTCCATGACCACACCCACCGAGACGGCGCCCGCGCCGTCCACGCCACCTGCTGCGCCCGCACCGGTCGCCGTGCCGGCGGTCGCACCCGCCGCGCTGCCGACGCCGACCGCATCCGTCGCGCCGCCTTCCACCGATCCGCAGGCAGAGGCCGTCGCCATCGCCGAGCTGTGCCTGCTCGCCGGTTGTCCCGAACGCACCACCGAGTTCCTCGCCGCGCGCATGAGCGCGGCCCAGGTCCGCCAGGTGCTGCTGCAGGCGCGTGCCGACCAGGTCGAGATCGCCTCGCACCTCACGGTTACCGGCACGCCTGGCGCGACGAACGCGGCGAATGCCGCCAATCCCGTCCTCGATGCCGTGCGCAAGCGCATCGCGGCCACGACCCCACAGGGAGCCTGAGCCATGCCCGTCCTGCACGAACCGGCCAACCTCGCCGACCTGCTCAAGTACGAAGCCCCGAATCTGTACTCGCGCGACGAAGTGATCGTCGCCGCCGGGCAGACCCTCGCGCTCGGCGCCGTCGTCGGTCGCGTGACCGAGACCGGCGAGATCGTCGCCCTCGATCCCGCCGCCAGCGATGGCCGCGAACACGTGGCTGGTGTGCTCATCGAAGCGGTGACCGTTGCCCGAGGCGAAAGCCTCCGCCGCCGCAGCGTGATCGTCTCGCGTCACGCGATCGTCTTTGGCGGCGCGCTGGTCTTCGCCCCCACCCTCACCGCCGAACAGACCGCTTCTGCCCTCGCGCAGCTGGCGGCGCTCGGCGTCCTCGTCCGCCAGTTCCCGCAGAGCACGACCCATGCTGAATCCCTTCGCTAATCCCGCGTTCTCGATGGCCGCGCTCACCGCGGCCATCAACCTGATTCCGAACCGCTACGGCCGGCTGCAGGAACTGGACCTGTTCCCCGAGAAGCCGGTGCGCTCGCGCCAGATCCTCGTCGAGGAGAAGGCCGGCGTGCTGACCCTGCTGCCGACCCGGCCGCCGGGCTCGCCCGGCACGCTCGCTGCGCACGACAAGCGCCGCGTGCGCTCGTTCGTCGCGCCGCACATTCCGCACGACGACGTGGTCCTGCCCGAGGAAGTCTCCGGCCTGCGCGCCTTCGGCTCGGAGACCGAACTCGAATCGGTCGCGGGCGTGATCGCCGAGCGCCTGGAGACCATGCGCAACAAACACGCGATCACGCTCGAGCACCTGCGCATGGGTGCGCTCAAGGGCCAGATCCTCGACTCCGACGGCAGCGTGCTCTACGACCTGTTCGAGGAGTTCCGGATCGCGCAGCAGCACGTGCCCTTCCAGATCGACAACCCGAACAACGGCACCGACGTCAAGCAGAAGTGCATCGAGACGCTGGCGCTGATCGAGGAGGGACTGCTCGGCGAGTTCATGACCGGCGCGCGCGTGCTGTGCTCGCAGGAATTCTTCGCCGCGCTGACCTCGCACAAGGACGTCAAGACCGCCTACGCGCAGTGGCAGCAGGGCGCGGTGCTGATCAACGACGTGCGCAAGGGCTTCAGCTTCGGCGGTCTGGTGTTCGAGGAGTACCGCGGCAAGGCGTCGGACCTGGAAGGGACCGTGCGCCGGTTCATCGCGCCGGGCGAGGCGCACGCCTTCCCGATCGGCACCCTCAACACCTTCGGCACCTACAACGCGCCGGCCGACTTCAACGAGACGGTCAACACGCTCGGCCGGCCGGTGTACGCCAAGCTCGATCCGCGCAAGTTCGAGCGTGGCACCGATCTGCACACGCAGTCCAATCCGCTGCCGATGTGCCTGCGGCCGAGCGTGCTGGTCAAGCTCTCGATCAATTGAGGAAGCCCCCATGACCACAGACGATGGGCGGGCGGCAATGCCGCCGGCCGGGGATCGCTTTGTCCGCGCGATCGACCGCGTGCTGATCCACGAGGGCGGCGATGCCGACGATCCGCGCGATCCCGGCGGTCGCACGCGCTGGGGCATCAGCCAGCGCACGTATCCGACCCTCGTCATCGGCAAGCTCACGCGGGCGGAGGCGATCGCACTGTACCGGCGCGACTTCTGGACGCCGCTGCAGGGCGATGCGTTGCCGCCCGCACTCGCCTTTCAGGCGCTCGACGCCGCGGTGAATCACGGCGTCGGCCGCACGGTGCGCTGGCTGCAACGGCTGGCGGGCGTGCGGATCGACGGGCAACTCGGGCCGGTGACGCTGGCCGCCCTGCGTTCGGCCGATGAGGCGTCGCTGATCGAGCGGCTGCTTGCGCTGCGGCTCGACCTGTATGTCGAGCACGACCGCTTCGCCGTGTTCGGTCGCGGCTGGACGCGGCGGATCGCCGAGAACCTGCGCTACGCCGCGCGGGATCTGGCGTGAGCGCGCCGCTCGATCCGGCCTTCGAGGCCGCGCACGACGCGCTGTTCGCGGTGTTCGGCGAGCCGGCCATCGTGCGCCGGGGGCGCCGGCCGCCGGTCGCGGTGCGGGTGGTGATCACCTACAACGTCACCGAGTTGGGCGACTACAGCCAGGGCTTCGCCCGCGTCACCACCGTGAAGTTCCGCAATCCCGAGTGGCGACCGCGTGCGGGCGATGTCCTGCATGTCCCCGGCGGTCGGTCCCGGATCGAGCGCATCGTCGTCGACGACGGCTTCGTGACCGAAACGGTGCTGCATGGGTGAGACCCCAATCCCGTGGGCGATCCTCGAACTGGTGCAGGCGCGACTGCGCACCGTGCGCCGGGCGAACGACTACCGCACCGACGCCGGTCGCGATGTGCGCCTCGAACCTGCGCCGTTCGATCCGGGCGATGCCGCACGGATCACGCTCTATCCGCTGACGATGCTGTACCCAGAGGACGCGCGCTCGGCGACGGAGCGCGGTTTCAGTTTCGTCGTCGAGGCGCTGGTGCCGGTCCGGATCGACAACGCGCAGCAGCGCATCGTCGAGACCCTCGCCGATATCGAGGATGCGCTGGATGGCTACGCGCAGGCGCCGCTGGCGCTGCCGCTGCAGTTCCAGGAATCGGTGCTGCTCGATCGTCCCGACGGCGTCGCCGCGATGGCGGCGCAGGTGCTGTTCGGCACGCGCTACCGCCGTCCGGCGCGGTAGCGACCGATCCACTTACGAGAAGAAATCCCGGATGTCGCGTCGTGGACGATGATCGTCGATGTTGCCG
>JBMOOY010000067.1:0-220974 GCA_049324395.1 Pseudomonadota bacterium | reverse complement strand
GCGACGTCGCGCCGCCAGCGCGGAAACGAAAACGCCGGCTTGCGCCGGCGTTTTCGCGATGCGGGGGTCCGGCGGAATCACTTCTTCGCCGGCACGCCCAGTTCCTGCAGCAGCGCCGGGGCCGGATAGACCTCCTGCATGATCCAGCGCATGTAGCGCTGATCGACGGAAATCATGCGGGTCACGCTCGGATCGAATACCCAGTTCGAGCTGACCGATTCCCAGTTGCCGTCGAAGGCAAGCCCCACCAGGCGACCGTTCGCGTCGAGCACCGGCGAACCGGAATTGCCGCCGGTGATGTCGAGGTCGGAGAGGAAGTTGACCGGGACGGTGCCGAGCTTCTTGTCGGCGAGACCGGCGTAACGCTTGGCGCGGATCGCGTCGAGCTGGGCCTGCGGCGCGTCGAACGGCTCCTGTCCGGTGGCCTTCGCCGCGACTTCCTCCAGCAGCGTGAACGGTTTCTGGCGGCTGCCGTCGCGCTTGGTGTAGCCCATGACGTTGCCGAAGGTGATCCGCAGCGAACCGTTCGCGTCCGGATACACCGCTTCGCCGCGGCTCTTCTTGTAGTCCGCCACCGCCTGCAGGAACAGCGGGCGCGCGACCATGCTGTCGCCGGCGCGCATCTTCCGCGCTTCCTCCAGCTGCAGCAGGGTCGGCATCATCGCCACCGCGTAGCGGATCGCCGGGTCCTTGCTGCGCTCGAATTCGGCGCGATCGGCCTTCATCCAGCGCAGGCGTTCCTCGGTATTGCCGAGCTTGGTCGCGCCGAGATTGCGCAGCGCCGCGGCGACCGCCTTCTCGTCGCTGCCGCCCAGCCACTTGTCCATGGCCTGCAGGCGCTGTTCCTTCGGGAGGCGCACGTACTCGTTCAGCCAGTAGCGCATCAGCTCCCGATCCATCGTCGGGTGATAGCGGCGCTCCATCTGGCGCAGCGCGCCCTCGGTCCCGGCCATGTCGCGCTGCTGGAAGCCCGGCTCGCGTTCGGCGTCGGGTTTCTGGCGCTCGATCGACAGACGGTACAACTGCGTCGCGACCGCGAGCACGCCGTTGCCGCCGAGGCGGCCGAGGACCAGATCGCGTTCGCGCGTCGCCCGCACCTGCGCGTTGAGCCCGCGCAGCGTGTCGTAGGCCTGCAGCGCCGGCGCGCCGGCCTTGCCGCGCTTGCGAAGCCACGCCAGCACCGCCTGCTCCTGCTTCTGCTTGATGCCGGACGCGCCCATCCGCTCGAAGCCTTCGAGCTGGCCGTCGTAGTTCTTCAGGACGTTTTCCCAACTGCGCACGATGCTGGCGTACTTCACCGCGATGTCCGGGGTCTTGCGACCCTCGGCGTCGACCAGCGCGACCACCGCCTTGTTGTGACGGCTGATCGTGGGATGGCTCCAGTCGGCGGTGTTGTCGAATTCCTCGGCGAGCGCGTAGCGGTTGGTGCTGCCCGGATAGCCGGCCACCATGACGAAGTCGCCGGCGGCGAGCGGCTTGTCCGCGATCTTCAGCCAGCGCTTGGGCTTGTAGGGCACGTTGTCCTTCGAATACGCGGCCGGGCGGCCATCGCGACCGACATAGGCGCGGTAGAACGCGAAATCGCCGGTGTGGCGCGGCCACATCCAGTTGTCGACCTCGCCGCCGTAGTTGCCGACGCTGCGCGGCGGCGCGTAGACGAGGCGGACGTCCTTGATCTCGAGGTTGCGGAACAGGCGATAGGCGCCGCCGCCGAAGAAGCTGTAGAACTGGCAGCGGTAGCCGGGCGCGGATTCGCATTCGGCGACCAGGCGCTTCTCGATCGTGTCGCGGGCCTTGCTGCGCGCCAGCGCGTCTGGCGCGGCGGCGATCGCGGCGCGCACCTGCTCGGTGACGTCGTCGATGCGATCGAGCACGAAGATGCGCGCGTTCGGACCGGCGCTCAGCTCCTGACCCGGCTCGGCGGCGTAGAAGCCGTCGTTGATGAGATTGCGCTCGGGCGTCGAATTCAACTGGATCGCGCCGTAGGCGCAATGATGGTTGGTGGTGACCAGCCCCTGCGGCGAGACGAAGCTCGCGGTGCAGCCGCCGAGCGAGACCACCGCGCCCAGCGGGTCGCCGGTGAGGTCGCTGAGTTGCTTGGGCGGCAGCTTGAGTCCCGCCGTCTTCAGCGGCCCGGAGATCTCGGGCAACTGCTGCGGAACCCACATGCCCTCGACGGCATGCGCATCGGGAATGGACATCGGCGAGAGCGCGCCGGCGACGATGGTGAGGGTCGCGACGGCGAGCAGGGTCGGGGAGGATCCGTGGCGTTGCATGGCGTTCTCTGGACGGAGGAGGCAAAGAGCCCGAGTGTATCGGGAGTCCGCGACCCGCCACCATGTCCGATGGTCATGCCCGCAGGTCATGGAGACGCGACCGGCGTCGCAATGCGCGCCCCCGCCCGGCCATACGCCCGGGCACGGTCGCGGGCGGCGACCGTCGACGGGTCGCCACGGTCGGCGGCGTATAATTCGCGCCCCGACCACCGCGATGGGCGACCATGGCCGCGACGACGATGAAGGCGCTGGTGAAGCGCGAAGCCGCCAAAGGCATCTGGATGGAAGAGGTGCCGGTGCCGAGCCCGGGACCCAACGAGGTGCTGATCAAACTGGAGAAGACCGCGATCTGCGGGACCGACCTCCACATCTACCTCTGGGACGAGTGGAGCCAGCGCACGATCCAGCCCGGTCTGGTGATCGGCCACGAATTCGTCGGCCGCATCGTCGAGATCGGACCCGGCGTCACCGGTTACGTCCTCGGCCAGCGCGTGTCCGCAGAAGGCCACATCGTCTGCGGCCATTGCCGCAACTGCCGCGCCGGTCGCCCGCACCTGTGCCCGAACACCGTCGGCATCGGCGTGAACCGCAACGGCGCGTTCGCGGAATACCTGGTCATGCCGGCGAGCAACCTGTGGCCGATCCCCGACCAGATTCCCAGCGAACTGGCGGCGTTCTTCGACCCCTACGGCAACGCCGCGCATTGCGCGCTGGAGTTCGACGTGGTCGGCGAGGACGTCCTGATCACCGGCGCCGGTCCGATCGGGATCATCGCCGCCGGCATCTGCAAGCATATCGGGGCGCGGAACGTGGTCGTCACCGACGTCAACGACTTCCGGCTCAAGCTCGCGGCCGACATGGGCGCGACCCGGGTGGTCAACGTCAGCAAGACCTCGCTCAAGGACGTGATGGCCGACCTGCACATGGAAGGCTTCGACGTGGGCCTGGAAATGAGCGGCAACCCGCGCGCCTTCAACGACATGCTCGACTGCATGTACCACGGCGGCAAGATCGCGATGCTCGGGATCATGCCCAAGGGCGCCGGCGCCGACTGGGACAAGATCATCTTCAAGGGCCTGACGCTGCAGGGTATCTATGGCCGCCGGATGTACGAGACCTGGTACAAGATGACCCAACTGGTGCTGTCGGGCTTCCCGCTGCAGAAGGTCCTGACCCATCAGCTGCCGATCGACGATTTCCAGAAGGGCTTCGAGCTGATGGAATCGGGCAAGTCCGGCAAGGTCGTCCTCAGCTGGAACTGACCGCCGGCGGCGTTCGGGCGATGCCGCAAGGATCGTCCCTGAATACGTATTCATAGACGCAATGCGCGCATAGCGTCACATTGGATTGACACGGTGGATGCTGCGACGCAGCAATTTCGTCGCCTCACCGGCCAAAAAAGAAGGGCGCCCGAGGGCGCCCTTCGCGTTTCCGCTTCGCGGAGGCGGATCAGCCGCCGACCGAGAAGGTCAGGACGAACTTCTCCTCGGCGTTGTCTTCGCCGAACAGGTCCTCGCCGTTGTTGTCGGTGCCGACGTAGCTCAGGCCGATGTTGACCGGGCCGAAATCGCGGTTCACGCCGACCGAGTAGTCCATGTAGCCGTCCTCGGTCGCCAGATCTTCGTCGATCGTCGTGTAGCCGACGCCGGCGGTGATGTTGTAACCGTCGCCGACTTCCCAGCTGCCGCCCGCGCCGAAATAGAAGCTGTCGGTTTCGGTCGCCAGATAGTCGTTGGTGTAGCCGAGCGTGAGCGTGTAGTTCTCGGCGATGGTGGCCTTGCCGATCAGCTCGTTGTAGGCGTAATCCACGCCATCGGGCTCGCCGACGTAGTTGTAGCGCACCAGTTGCACGTCGAGATTGACGCTGTCGGAGACATCGCCGTTCCAGCCGACGAAGGTGTCGATTTCGGCATCGGTGCCTTCGTTGAAGTCGACGTTCGAGGCCCACGCGCCGACGTAGAGACCGTTCGACCAGCTGTAGCCGGCGCCGGCCTGGATCGCGGGGCTGTCGTCGGTCTGGGAAATACCGCGGAACATGTACTCGGACGTCGCGGCGGCGTTCCAGTTGAAGCCGGAATCGTCTTCTTCCTGGGCCTGGGCCGCCAACGGCATCAGCGCCAGCAAGGCGAGGGAAATCAGCTGTTTGCGCACAAGAACCTCCTCGGGGTTTGCGGATGGGATCGGGGGGGGAGAGGATGCCGCCGATGGCTGCATCGGGTCGAGATTAACTCATATTTAACCCCTTGGGTCGGTTCAGCAAGGATCGAGCCAGGGCCGGCGCATCGGCCGACTGTTCAGGATCTGGCATCAATCTTGCTCGATATCCCGAACACCCCAGCGTCTGCCGGAACGACCCGAGCCGGCGCGGGACCTCACGGAACCACTGGCGGAGCACGTGCATGACGTATCGGATCGCCCTTTGTGGACTCACCGCCCGGGACTCCAGGCTGCTGGAGATCGTCATCAACCGCACCAGCGGCGGCCGCCACGCCTACCACGCGGCCCAGTCGGAGAACGTCTCCGACCCCCACGCGGTCATCGTCGACGCCGCCTCGCCGCTGTCCCAGGACATGTACCTGGACCTGCTGCGGCGCCATCCGCGGGCGATCGCCGTGACCATCTCCGACCACGGCATGGCCGGCGACACCCGCTACCGCATCGTGCGCAAATCCCTGCTCGTCCAGGTGATGAAAGTGCTCGACGATCTCGTCGATCACGAATTCACGGGCAGCAAGGTCACCGCGCACCCGGCGACCGTCCAGCCGTCCGGCCATTCGCCCGACAGCGGCGCCGAGACCCAGGATTCGGCCTTCGTCGCGGGCCATGCCGGCGCGCCGCCGCCGCTCACCGCCCTGGTGGTGGACGACAGCCTCACGGTCCGCGAGCAGATGCGTCTCGCGCTCGAGCGGCTCGGCATCGGCTGCGACCTCGCAGACAGCGCCGAAGCCGCGATGCGACTGCTCGAACACCACACCTACAACCTCGCCTTCCTCGACGTCGTGATGCCCGGCACCGACGGTTACGAGCTGTGTCGCCGGATCAAGCACGACAGCTATCGCCGGATGATGCCGGTGCTGATGCTGACCAGCCGTTCGTCGCCCTTCGACCGCGCCCGCGGCGCCCTGTCGGGTTGCGACAGCTACCTGATCAAGCCGATCACATGGGACACCTTCAGCCAGGCGGTCGACAAGGCGCTGATGAAGCATTTCCGCAACGACCGCGAACAGATGATCGCGCGCGGCTATCGCGCCTGATCCGACGCGCGCCTCGCCCGTGCCTGACAGGGCGCGGGCACCGACCACCGACCTGGAGCCGCACCGATGCCGAAAGTCCTCATTTGCGACGATTCCGCCGCCGAACTGGCTAATCTCCGCAGCATTCTCACCGACGCCGGCTGGCACTCGGTCACCGCCTCGAACGGCGCCGAAGCGGTGCAGAAGGCATTGACGGAGAAGCCGGCGCTGATCTTCCTCGACATCATCATGCCGGACATGGACGGCTACGAAGCCTGTCGGCAGTTGCAGGCGAACGCGGACACCAAGGCGATTCCCGTGGTCTTCGTCTCCAGCAAGAACCAGAAGGCCGACCATATCTGGGCCAAGATGCAGGGCGGCAAGGCCCTCATCGGCAAGCCCTATTCGGCCGATCAGATCCACGACACGCTCAAGGCCTTCGGCTGAGCATGTCGACGCGCGACGCGCCCGATGCCGACGGCGGCAGCGCGACCCTGCGGATCGCGTTCCGTCCGCATCGCGACCTGCCGTGGCTGCTCGCGCCGGAAGGCGTCCCGCTGCAGGTCCTCATCGACGCGGCGCCGGTGCGCGTGCCCAATACGCGCGAGTGGTTCCGGGGCATGGTCAGCCAGCGCGGCAATCTGTTGCCCGTCTTCGATCTGGCCGGCTGGGCGGGCCTGCCCGCCGATCCGGACGCGCGCGCGCAGACCGTCGCGATCGGCGTGGGCGCGCTCGCCTGCGCCGTGCTGTGCGACACCGCTCCGACGCTGATCGCGACGGGCGGCGAAATTCCTTCGACCGACGAGGGCGGCGCCCTGTCCGACTTCCTCGGTCGCGGTTATGCCAGCGCGCAGGGGAGCGCGCGGGAGTTCGATTTCCGGCGCTGGTTGACGGCGGCGGCGCAGCAGATTTCCGGCGGCGCATCCGGCTGAGCCGGACGCGCAGGCCGCCACCGCATCCAGCCTTTCGCTCTTCGGGGGAAACATGGCCAGTTCTTCGTCCTCGTTCCTTGGCAGCATCCGCGGCCGACTCCTGGTCGGTACCACGGCGCTGGCGCTGATTCCGCTGCTGCTGCTCGCCGGCGCCCTCGGCTACTACGCCAGCCGACAGTCGGCCGCGGCGCTGGCGCAACGCGCCAACGACCAGATGGCCTCGATCCGCGCCGGCAAGCAGGAGGAAATCCGGGCCTACTTCGGCAACGTCGCCGACCTCATGCGCACCGTCGCCAACACCGCGGAAGTGCGGCAGGCGCTGCGCGAAGGCATCGCGACACAGCCGGAAATGGCCGCGACGACCGATCTCGAGCGCGCGAAAGCGGCGCTGACCGACTACTACCGCAACGATTTCAGTCGGCAGTATTCGATCCGCAATCCGGGCCAGCGCGCGGACATCGCCGAGCTGGTCGCGACGCTGCCGCCGCAGACGCTCGCGGCGCAGTACGCCTACATCGCCTCGAACCCCAATCCGCTGGGCAAGAAGAACGAGCTCGACAAGGCCGCCGACGGCAGCGCCTACAGCGAGATGCATGGCCGGATCCACGGCTACGCGCGCCGCGCGGTGCAGGACTACGGCCTGTACGACTTCTTCCTCGTCGACGCCCAGACCGGCTACGTGGTCTACACCTACTTCAAGGAACTCGACTACGCCACGAGCCTGCGCGACGGCCCGTGGGCGCAGAGCGGTCTCGGCCAGGCCTACGCCAAGGCGATGGCGGCGAAGAGCGCCGACGACGTCGCGATCACCGACTACGCGCCCTACCGTCCTTCCTACGACGATCAGGCGTCGTTCGTGAGCACGCCCATCGTCGAGGACGGCAAGACCATCGGCGTGTTCATCGTGCAGCTGCCGATCGACCGCGTGAACCAGATCATGACCTTCGAAGGCAAGTGGAAGGACGTCGGCCTGGGCCAGTCGGGCGAAACCTACCTGGTCGGACCGGACAAGACGCCGCGTTCGATCTCGCGCTTCATGCAGGAAAACAGCACGGGCTTCATGCAGATGATGCGCGGTCTCAAGCTGCCCCAGGCGAAACTGGCGGCGATGGACTCGCGCGACTCCAACATCGGCCTGATGACCATCGACACCGCCGGCGTCCGCAACGCGCTGGCCGGACAGACCGGCACCGCCGTCTACCCCGACTATCGCGGCATCGGCGTACTGGGGTCCTACGCCCCGATCGACGTGCTCGGCCTGCGCTGGGTGATCCTGTCGGAAATCGACGAAGCGGAATCCAACGCCCCGGTCGCCGAGCTGCAGCGCGGCATCCTGATCGCCGGCCTCGGCACGGTGCTGTTGGTGGGTCTGATCGCGCTGTTCGCCGGCCTGCGACTGGCGCGTTCGATCAACGTCCCGCTCGGACAGGTGCAGGACACCGTGCAGAAGGTCGCCGCCGGCGATCTCGAGGCCCGCACGGGCCTGCAGACGAAGGACGAAATCGGCCAGCTGGCCACCGCCTTCGACGGCCTGCTCGACGAAAAGGTGGCCGAGCTGGCGCGCGCGCAGCGCGAGAACGAACAACTCAACAACTCGGTGATCGAGATCATGACCTCGGTCGCGCAACTGGCCCAGCGCGATCTCAACGTGAAGGTCCCGGTGTCCGAGGACGTGACCGGCGCGGTGTCGGACGCGATCAACATGATGACCGGCTCCACCGCGCAGGCGTTGAAGCAGGTGAACAGCATTTCGGCGCAGGTGTCGGACAGCTCGAGCCGCGTCAAACAGCGCGCCGACGCCGTGCTGAAGCTCGCCGACGAGGCGAGCAACCAGGCGAACGCGGCATCGGCCGAACTGAGCACCACCGCGAACGCGCTCCGTCAGATCGGCGAACAGGCGCAGGGCGCGGGCCGCGAAGCGGAACGCGCGCTGACGACGACGGGCGAAGCGCTCTCGGTCGTGCGCGCCACGGTCGAAGGCATCACCGCCTCGCGCGACCAGATCCGCGAGACGGAAAAACGCGTGAAGCGCCTCGCCGAACGCTCGCAGGAAATCTCCTCGGCGGTGACGATCATCGGCCAGATCGCGGAACGCACCTCGGTGCTGGCGTTGAACGCGTCGATGCAGGCGGTCGCGGCCGGCGAGGCCGGTCGCGGTTTCGCGGTGGTGGCGGACGAAGTGAAGCGGCTCGCGGAGAACGCCCGCGAGGCGACCCAGCAGATCGCCGGGCTGGTGAGCGCGATCCAGTCCGACACCACGGAAACCCTGCAGGCGATGAACGGCACGATCACCCAGGTCGTCGACATCACCCGCCTCGCCGACAAGGCCGGCGCGCAGATGAACGACACCCGCGCGGCGACCGAAGCGCTGGTGAACTCGGTGCGCACGATCTCCCAGGCGACCCAGGCCCAGGGCGAAGCCTCGCAGCGACTGCTGGCCCGCGCCTACGAACTGATCAGCGCCTCGCAGCGCACGCTGGAGGAAATCGAACAGCAGCGCGGCGACACCGAACACCTCAACGAGTCGGCGTCGGCGCTGGTGCGCACGGTGTCGGAATTCCGGCTGCCGGGCTGAGCCCGGCGCCGCTCCGTCCCAACGCACGCACGCGACCCAGCGAGGCCCATCGCCATGGCAACGTCCGACCGCGCAGCGCTCCCGCCGCCGGAGTACCTCACGCAGCTCGACACCTTCGTGTCGCTGCTGCAGCTGGCCAATGCGCTGCCCGAAGCGGCGGATCCGACCCTGATCGGACAGATGGTGGAGTCGCTGCAATCCGGCGCGGCGAGCGCCTCGCTGCCGGGCGTGGCCGAACTGCTGCGCAGCTGGCAGACCGCGTTGCAGGACCTGAGCCGCCGAGGCGCCGTGCCCGCCCACGACGATCTGATCCGCATGAACCTGTGGTTCACCGGTCTGCAGGAACATCTCGCCGGTCGTCTCGACCGCGACGGCCGACGTATGCTCGCGCGGATGCCCGAAGACATCCGCTGGCTGCCGAGGCTGTCGCCGAGCTTCGCCCATGTGATCGTGCGCCGACTGGATCACGCCGCGGAAACGATGGCCGCCGCGCGCAGCGAGGCGACGAGCGCCATCGCGGAACCGCCGACGGTCGTCGCGGAGCCGATCGTCGAACATGCGCTCGCGTTCGAGCCGTCCTCATCCGCGGCGTTCGCCTTCGCGATCGGATCGACCGACAGCGCACCGACCGTCGCCGCGCCGACCTACTCGGCCGTTTTCGATACCGCCACGATCGCATCGAACGCGCACGGTGGAACGACCGTCGTCGTCGAGGAAGCGATCGCGCCCGACATCGAAGCCGCCGCAGGGACGGCGAACGCTGCGCCGATCTGGATCGGACAGGAAGAACTCGATCTGACCCGCATGGCCATCGTCGATCAACTGCTGCCGTTGACGCGCTCCTGGTCCGAGGCCGGCGGCGTCGATGCGGCCGATGCCGCCGCGGCGAACGCGATCGCGGACGAACTCGGTTATCAGTGCCAGTTGATCGAGAACGTCATGGACCTGATCGGCATGCCGATCCTCGCCCGCGGCATGGGCGCGATCCGCGAAGGCCTGGAACGACGCGATCCCGCGGTCACGCCGGACACGATGACGCTGTGGTCCGCATCGCTGCTCGACGCCTTCGCGCATCCGGGCCGCGAATCCGCAGAGCCGTTGGCCCTGGCCGCGCAGGGCCTGCCCGGCCTCGGCGACGACTGGACCGCGACCCTGGGCGACGAACTCGCGCGCGTCGTCGTCGGTTTCGATCCGGCGCTGATCGCCCAGCGCAAGACCGTCGCCGAGTTCGACGATGTCGGCCTGACGCCCGCAGACGACGTGCTGCCCAGCGTGCTCGACGGCATGCTCCGCGAACTGCCGGGCAACGCCGAGCGTCTCGGCGCCTCGGTGCGGGCGCTGGCCGAGACGCGCTCGCCCGAACCGATCGACGAAGCGCGCCGCGTGGCGCACACGCTCAAGGGCGACGCGAACACCGTCGGCGTCCGCGGTCTGGCCAACCTGACCCATGCGCTCGAAGACATTTTGATCGCGCTGGCCAAGCGGCCGGACAGGCTGGACGACGCCTGCGCGGACCTGCTCACCGGCGCCAGCGATTGCGTCGAGGAGATCGCCGACCATCTGCTCGGCCGCGGGCCCGCGCCGGACAATCTGCTCGACATCTATCAGCATGCGCTGGACGTCGCGAATGCGCTCGCCGACGGCGCGGACACGACGCCGATCGCCGCACGCGACGAAACGGCGGAGACGCCACGAGCGGAGCGCATCGCACCGCCCTCGGAGGCGCAGCGCGCACCCACCGAGACCGCCGCGCCCGGCCCTGCGCCCGTCGCCTCGGGCATGGCCGCGAGCGGCATCCAGAGCCTCAACGTCCCGAGCGCGCTCCTCGACGAACTGCAGCGACTGTCCGGCGAAAGCATGGTGACGGCGCGCCAGATCGACCAGCAGCTGGACAGCCTCGGCGCGATCCATCGCGAGCAGCGCCAGGGCGTGCGCAGCACCCACGAACTGATGGGCCGGCTCGACGACCTGGTCGCGCTGCGTGGCGCCGCGCTGCAATCCACCGCCCAGAAGGCCGGCGCGGATCTCGACCCGCTGGAGATCGACCAGTACAACGAACTGCACGTGATTTCCCGGCAGTTGCTCGAAGCGCACGCCGACAGCGGCGAATTCATGCGCCGCATCGACCGCATCATGAACGCGCTGTCGGACCTTCGCAGCGAACAGGAACAACTGAACCGCGATCTGCAGCGTTCGATCCTGCGCACCCGCACCGTGCCGTTCGGCCAGATCGCGCAGCGACTGCAGCGCATCGTGCGCCAGACCGCAAAGCTCGTGTTCAAGCAGGTGCATCTGGAGATCGTCGGCGAAGAGATCCCGGTCGACGCCGAGTTGCTGGAACGGATCGTCGAGCCGCTCGCGCACCTGTTGCGCAACGCGATCGACCACGGCATCGAATCGTCCGAGGAGCGCCGCGCCGCCGGCAAGCCCGAGAGCGGTCGCATCGTCGTCCGCGTGGGCCTGCAGGGCGACGCCGCGCTGATCGAACTGCAGGACGACGGCCGCGGGCTCGATCTCGCCGCGATCCGCCGGCGCGCGATCGAAGCCAAACTGATCGAGGCCGATCGAACGATCGACGAACGGCAGCTCGAACGCCTGATCCTGCTGCCGGGCTTCTCGACCCGCGATACCGCCTCGGAAGTGTCGGGGCGCGGCATCGGCATGGACGTGGTCAATCAGCGCATCGCCGCGCTGCGCGGCACGCTCGCGCTCTCGAGCGAGGCCGGCCGCGGCACCCGCGTGCAGTTGCGACTGCCGGTGACCCAGACCCTGGCGAATGTGGTGATCGCGCGCGGACAGCATCAGGTCAGCGCGGTCGTCGCCGGTTCGGTCGAGCGCGTGATCAGCTTCGCCGCCGGCGAATGCCGCATCGACGAAGGCCGTCTGCGCGTGTTCGTCGACGGCGAGGACATGCCCGCCTGGCCGATCGAAGCCTTCTATGGCGACGCCGCCGATCCGTCGATGTGGCTCGGCAGCCAGGGCGTCGGCCTGCTCGTGCGGGACGCCCTCGGTCGCTCCAACGTGGTGCTGGTGCGCGCGATCGACGAAGTCCGCAGCGTCGTGGTCAAACCGCTCGGCGCGTTCCTGCCGCCGATCCCCGCGGTCCGCGGCATCACCCAGCTCGGCGACGGCGGTCTCGCGCCGGTGATCGATCTGGACGTGTTGCTGCAGTCGGCGTCGGAACGTCGGTTCGACGCCACCGCGCTGGCCCCGGGCGCCGCGACCACGACCCGCGTCGTCGTCGCCGACGACTCGCTCAGCGTGCGCCGCGCGCTGGAGCAGCTGATGCAGGACGCCGGCTTCGAGGTCGCGACCGCGCGCGACGGCTTCGAGGCGCTCGCCGAAATCCAGGCCAAGCCGACTCACGCCCTGCTGGTCGATCTCGAAATGCCGCGCATGAACGGCCTGGAAGTCGCCCGCAACCTCCGCAATCACGTCGAGACCCGGGACCTGCCGGTGGTGATGATCACTTCGCGCGCCACCGACAAGCATCAGGCCATGGCCGAACAGGCGGGCGTCACCCGGATGATCGGCAAACCCTTCTCCGAAGACGGGCTGATCCAACTGGTGCGGGAACTGATCGCGGCGCGCGGCGCGGCCGCCGCGACCGCCTGAGTCGCACCGCCCCGCGCGCGGACGCGGCCCGTCCCCGCGGGCTCCGCGTACACTAGGCGTCCGTTTTCGCCGCGCGCCCCGCCATGTCCAACGACGCCACCCTCACCCGCCGCTACGCCGAAGAACTCGACGCCATCCGCGCCCAGGGTCTGTTCAAGTCCGAACGGATCATCACCAGCCCGCAATCCGCCGAGATCGCGTTGGCCGACGGCCGCAGGGTCCTGAATTTCTGCGCCAACAACTATCTCGGTCTGGCCGACCATCCGGACATCGTCGCCGCCGCCAAGGACGCGCTCGACACCCACGGCTTCGGCATGGCCTCGGTGCGCTTCATCTGCGGCACCCAGGACCTCCACAAACGGCTCGAAAAGACCATCGCCGACTTCTTCGGCACCGAAGACGCCATCCTCTACGCCGCGTGTTTCGACGCCAACGGCGGTCTGTTCGAACCCTTGCTGGACGAGAACGACGCGGTCGTCAGCGACGCCCTCAACCACGCCTCGATCATCGACGGCGTACGCCTGTGCAAGGCCCGGCGCTACCGCTACGCCAACTGCGACATGGCCGATCTGGAGAAGCAGCTGCAGCAGGCGAAGGCCGACGGCGCGCGCACGATCCTGATCACCTCCGACGGCGTGTTCTCGATGGACGGGTTCATCGCACCGCTGGACGAGATCACCGCGCTCGCCCGCAAGTACGGCGCGCTGGTCCACATCGACGAATGCCACGCCACCGGCTTCCTCGGCGCCAGCGGCCGCGGCTCGGCCGAGGTCAAGGGCGTGATGGACCGGATCGACATCTTCACCGGCACGCTCGGCAAGGCCATGGGCGGCGCGCTCGGCGGGTTCACCACGGCGCGCAGGGAAGTGATCGAAATGCTGCGCCAACGCTCGCGGCCGTATCTGTTCTCCAATTCGCTGCCGCCGCACGTCGTGGCCGCGGGCATCCAGGCCTTCGAGATGCTCGCCACCGCCGGCGAGCTGCGCGAGCGCCTGGCCGAAAACACCCGCTATTTCCGCGAGCGGATGACCGCCGCGGGATTCGACATCCGGCCCGGCGTGCATCCGATCTGCCCGGTCATGCTGTACGACGCGCCGCTGGCGCAGCGGTTCGCGGAGCGTCTGCTCGAAGAAGGGATCTACGCGATCGGTTTCTTCTTCCCGGTGGTGCCGCAGGGCAAGGCGCGCATCCGTACGCAGATGAGCGCGGCGCATACCCGCGAACACCTCGACCGCGCGATCGACGCCTTCACCCGGATCGGTCGCGAGCTCGGCGTGCTGAACGGCTGACCGGACGTCCGGCCGCGAGACGATCGCCATGAAGCCGCGCCTCGTCGGCATTCCGTTGATCGTGGCCGCCTGTCTCGGCGGCTTCTACAGCGGCGTGCAGATGGCGCTCGCCTTCGTCTACGGTTTCTCCGGCGCGGCGCTCTGGTACGGACTGGCCCTGCTGGTCTGCGCGACGCTCGGCATCGTCGCGCTGCGACTGCTCGCCCGCCGCTGACCCGTCGCCCGCATGCGCCCCGCCCTGCGTCGATTGTTCCTGCTCGCGCTGTCGACCGACGACGAAGCGGTCCTGGACGACGACGGCTGGGAAACCCGCTGCCTGCACTGCCGACGCCGATTGCATGTGCGCACCGACGGCGAAGCGTTGGGCCGCGCGACGCTCGAACATGTGGTGCCGCAGGCCTGGTCCGGCAAACGCGCGGCGGCCGCGCTCGCCGCACGCGTCGGCGACGACGCCAACGACCCGCGCAACCTCGCCGTGGCCTGCGCGGGCTGCAATCACGGCAAGGGGATGAGCCACGACGCCCGCGGACCGGGCGACGCGCGCGCGCTGGAGGTCGTGACGCGGTTGCTCGAGAGCCGGCTCGCGCGTTGGCGCGAGCCCGAATCCGCCTGACGTCTCTCGCGACGCTCCGTACGACGGCCTGTCGAATCGGGAAGGCATCGCGCGTCCGTGGACGAGGGCATCTCCCATGGACGCGGACGCTTCCGTCGATCAGCTGCCGGCCGCCTGTTGCTCCCGGATGCACTGCTGAAGCCGGACTTTCGTCACCGCCATCTGCACATCGGTCGATGCGATCTGCGCCTGCGACAGCGGCTGCTGCACGAGGAAGGCCATCTGGACCTGGAGGACGCTCGCCTGCGCCCTGAGAACGCTGTTGCAGACGATGGCGCGCTCGAGCGCGGCGCGATCATCGTAGAGCCCCCG
The DNA here is from genome assembly GCA_049324395.1 of Pseudomonadota bacterium. Lineage (GTDB taxonomy): Bacteria > Pseudomonadota > Gammaproteobacteria > Xanthomonadales > Xanthomonadaceae > Lysobacter_I. The sequence continues at coordinate 206,129 of JBMOOY010000067.1, read as the reverse complement.
CTGCAAGCTGTCCTGGTTCTGCTGCTGCAATCGAGTCGCGTACGCACCGAACAACGCCGCATCGATTCTCGCGCGTTCGAACTGGGATCGCGCGCTGGCGGCGTTCCCGACCGACGCGAAAGCCTTGCCGAACTGGAAATCGAGCTCCAACGTCGCGTACTGGGCACGGACCCGCTGCAACTCGGCCATCGCGAATTGCGGATCGGCCGCGGCGGTCGTCGCCGCGAGCGCCAGGACGACGCCGAGCATCCAGCGCCGGAAGGCCTGGAACGCATGGAGTTTTTCGCGGTTGTGCATCACTTCCTCCTTGATGATGTGGATGTGGCCGCCGATGCGGCCGGGAATCCCCGTCCCCTTCGCGCGGGGACGGTCATGCACCGCGGCGGACGACGACGATCAGCGCCGCCGGGACGGTGTCTTCGGCGCAGGCTTCGCCGTCGCTTCGGCGCGCGCGTCGCTCCTGGGTTTGCGCGCCGCGGGCGCGCCCTTGGCGATGCGGATCCCGCGCGCCTTCATCCAGCGGTCGAAGTCGTCGGCGCTCATCCTCTGGCCGTTCTGGGTCATCTCGAAACGGTTGTTCTTGGCCACGGCGACCGGCGGCGGCGGCGGCGATTTCCCGGCCGAAGGCGCGTGGCTCGCGCACCCCGAAAGCAGGGACAGGAACAGGGCGGCCATGGCCGTCGGCAGGACGATGCGCATCGATCAGGAACTCCACTGGAACCACCGGCTCCCCCCGCGGCGCAGTGTAGACAGCCGATTCGCGAGGTGGCTGAACCCGCTCGGGCTTCGCGCACAGTTCCGGACATCCGCATCGAAACGGCGTGAAGTCTGTCACAACCTCACAACGTACAGAGACGCCGAAGATCTTCCGTGTCGAGCGCGCGCCACTGGCCTTTCGGCAGATCGCCGAGCCCCAGATCGCCGATCGCGACCCGGATCAGGCGCAGGGTGGCGATGTCGAAGGCCGCCAGAAGCCGCCGGATCTGCCGGTTGCGGCCTTCGTCGAGGACGATCTCCAGCCACGCGTTGCGTTCGCCGGAGCGGAGCAGCTTCGCCGACACCGCGGCCAACCGCTCGCCCCCGTCGTCGATCCCCGTCCGCAGGGCATCGAGCAGTGCGGTATCGGGGATGCGATCGACCTGCACGTGATAGGTCTTGTTCGGTCCGGTCGCCGGATCGGCGACCCGCGCCGCCCAGGCCGGATCGTTGGTGAACAGCAGCAGCCCTTCGCTGGCCTTGTCCAGGCGCCCGACCGGCGCCAGCCACGGCAAAGGCGCGCCGTCGAGACGCGCGCCTTCGAAACAGCGATACACCGTATCGCGACCGCGTTCGTCGCGCGCGGTCGTGACCAGTCCGCGCGGTTTGTTGAGCATGAGATGGAGCGGCGACGTCGACACGGCCCGCTCGCCGTCGATCGCGATCCCGGCGCGTTCGGGATCCGTCGGGAATTCCGGATCGCGCACCACCCGACCGTCGACGCGCACGCGCCCGGCGCGCACCCACTCCGCCGCCTGCGTGCGCGAGCAGATCCCGCGTTTGGAGAGGACCCGGGCCAACCCGTAACGCTTTTCCGCGCGCGCCGGCGTAGCGGACGGCGGACGACGAGACTCCCGATCGCTCATCGGACGATCACGCGTTCCAGCAGGGCGGTATCGGGGCGCTCGGAGAGGAAGAACAGCGCGAACAGACCGACGGTGAACAGGGTCCACACGGTTCCGAAGATCAACAGGAACAAGGTCGAACGGTTGAAGCCGTGCGCCAACGCGGCTTCCCCGGGCGCCCGCGGGTTGTAGCGCACCTGCACGGCGTCGCCGCTCGCCAGTTTCTCGTGCAGCGCCCGATGCGAGGCGTATCCGCTGCTCCCGCCGTAGCCGAATGCGATGCGATCCGCTGCGTATTCGACGCCGGCCACGCGATAGAGATAACGCACCTTCACGCGATAGGTGGTGCCGTCGGAATCGCTGCTTTCGACCAGCTCGCGCTCGGTCAGCGTGCCCCAGGTCGAGGGCCAGCCGCCGACCGCGTTCGACTTGATCCAGGCGCGCACGCCGGTGCCGAGAATCCCCAGCCCGACGGCCAGGAACAATCCGAAGAACAGATAGAGCACGATCCCCCCTCCCCTCCGCGCGCGCATGGCGGCCCCGCAGGGATGCGCGGTCGATCAGCGACGCTTCTTTTTCGGCGGTTCGGGAGCGGGGGCCGGCGGTGGCGGCGGCGGTTCCGCCGGCTTCGGCCCCTGCACGACGCGCACGCCGCGGGCCTTCATCCAGGCGTCGAACTCGTCGGCCGTCATGCGTTTGCCGTTCTGGGTCATGTTGAACCGCCAGGCCTGGGTATCGCCGGGCGCAGGCTGATAAGCGCCGCTCAGCGGCTGCGTGGCCGCAGCGGTGGCGCGGCATTCGTTGTGCTTCACCCGGGCCAGCACCAGTTCGACGGTGGTGCCTTCCGGAAACAACTGGGCGAAACCGACGCCGGCGCCGACCTGCGCATTCGGCGCGGCCAACTCGTCCGCGATCGGCGCCGATTGCAGCGCCCCCGTGCGGGAGGGCGTCTGCGGCTTGAGCGTGCTGCAATCGACCGACGCCTGGGCGCCAGCGGCGAAGGCGAACGAAGACAGGACGATCAGACCGCGAGCGAGACGCGACCCTGGCGCGAGAAACGTCGCAAACATCGGTGTGGCTCGGCGCATGGGCGTTCTCGGCTGGCGTCGGCAGGACTGGGAGATGGAGTGTAGGCCCGCCCGCGCGGGACCGACAACCGGAGGCGTCGGTCGATTGCCCGGATCGTGACCATGGGCCGGAAACGCCACGAGCGTGGTGGGAAGCATGACGAGGGGATGCCGTCTGCCCTCCTCCGATCAGGCTCCTCAAACGCCGAAGCCCGGCACAAGGCCGGGCTTCGGGGAGTGCGACGAGCGCGTCCGGAATTACTGGACGTTGAGCTCGGTGCGACGGTTGGTCTCGTTGCGGCATTCCGGGGTGGTCTGCGGGGTCGAGACGAGCGGACGGCTCTCGCCGTAGCCGTTCGGGCCGGCCAGACGGCCAGCGTCGATACCGTTGCTGGTCAGGTAGTTGTACACGGCATCGGCACGACGCTGCGACAGCGACTGGTTGTAGCCGTCGTTGCCGCACAGGTCGGTGTGACCGGCGACTTCGACGCGCAGTTCCGGATAGCGCTTCAGGATTTCGACGGCCTCGTTCAGGATCGCGACGGCGTCCGTACGCAGGGTGGCCTTGTCGAAGTCGAAGTTCACGCCCTTCAGGTCGATCGAGATCTGCACCTTGCAGCCGTCGGGACCGATGGCTTCGCCCGGCTGCGAGTTCGGGCAGCGGTCGTTGCAATCGTTCACGCCGTCGCCGTCGCTGTCCTTGTCGGCGCAGTTCGGGGCCGGCGGCGGCGGCGGAGCATCGGCGACCGGCTCGGACGGTTCCGGGCCCAGCGGCACGACGAAGCCAACCGAGGCGAGGACGTCGCCGAACCAGCTCTCGTCGGAGTTGACGCTGGTGTCGTCGAAGTCGGCGCGATAGGCGACTTCGGCGCGGACGCCCCAGCGACCCAGATCGCCCTGCAGACCGCCACCGACCTTCGCGGCCAGGTTGCCGTCTTCACGCTGTCCCGGCGAGTTCGGGTTCGGGAAGGCGTCGAATTCTTCTTCCGCGCGCTGATAGCCGAGACCGGCCAGCAGGTACGGGTTCCAGTTGCGGCCTTCGGCGATGAAGTGGCGACGCAGATCGACGGAGACGCCGTACTGGCTCCAGTTCAGGTTGCCGGCGCGCTGGAAGGGGGCGCGGATCACATCCTGGTTTTCGAAATGCGGGTTCTGGTAGTTGAACTCGCCGTCGAGCGACCAGTTGTCGGCGATGAACTTGCCGAAGCCGATGGTGCCGAACGGGGCGTTGCGGGTACCGCGGGCGCCGTCCTGCATGTTGAAGCCGGCCGAGGTGGTCAGGTACCAGCGGTCATCGAAGTCCTGCGCGGAGACGGTCTGGGCCACGGCCAGCCCGCTCAGCAGCGCGGCACAGAGGAGTTTCTTGTTCATTGACTCAATGCTCCTTGGAGGAATTGATTCGGTGGTTTCGATCGCGGATGGGAGGTGCGCCGGTGGGGAGCGGGCCTGCCCATTCATTATCATCCGGCCGCATCTTGGCCTTTGTTAACACTAGCATAACAGTTTCGGGAATCCAAGCACGATTCAGGTTCCAACGGAACTCCAGATCCGGATCGTTGTCCCGCCCGGTGGACATCATTCCTGCGCAAAGCTGAATGGATTCCGGTCGTGCGGAAAACGACCGCTTCGTGCAGGCCGCACAGTCGGGCGCCGCCTTCCCCTTGAGCGTCGACGGCTTTCCCGGCATCGTGCGCGATCCCCTTTGCCAGCGCCCGGCCGATGTCCGCTTCCGACTCGCCCTACCCCCATCTGTTTTCCCCCCTGGACCTCGGCTTCACCACGCTGCGCAACCGCGTGCTGATGGGGTCGATGCACACCGGTCTGGAGGACCGGGCCAGCGACTTCCCGAGGCTCGCCGCATATTTCGCCGAGCGCGCCGCGGGCGGCGTCGGCCTGATCGTCACCGGCGGCTTCTCGCCGAACATGATGGGATGGCTGAAGCCCTTCTCCGGCAAGCTCAGCTGGCCTTGGGAAGCCCGCAAGCACCGGCAGGTCACCGCCGCCGTGCACGGGCACGGGGCGAAGATCTGCCTGCAGTTGCTGCATGCCGGCCGTTACGCCTACCACCCGCTCTCGGTGGCGCCATCGCGGATCAAGGCCCCGATCAATCCGTTCACGCCGCGCGCGCTGACCGGTTTCGGCGTCGAGCGCACGATTTCGGCCTACGTCCACGCCGCGAAACTCGCCCGCGACGGCGGCTACGACGGCGTCGAGGTGATGGGCTCCGAGGGCTATCTGATCAACCAGTTCCTCAGCGCTCGGACCAACCGCCGCGGCGACGCCTGGGGCGGCGACCTGCAGCGGCGGATGCGCTTCGCGACCGAGATCGTGCGCCGGATCCGCGAAGCCTGCGGCCGCGATTTCATCATCGTCTATCGGCTGTCGATGCTCGAACTGGTGCCGGAAGGCTCGAACTGGGAGGAGATCGTCGCCCAGGCGAAGGCGATCGAAGCCGCCGGCGCGACCATCCTGAACACCGGCATCGGCTGGCACGAGGCGCGGGTGCCGACCATCGCCACCTCGGTGCCGCGCGCGGCTTTCGCCGGGGTGACGGCGAAACTGCGTCCCGAGGTGAAACTGCCGCTGGTCGCGACCAACCGCATCAACATGCCCGACGTGGCCGAAGGCATCCTCGCGGCCGGCGGCGCCGACCTGATCTCGATGGCGCGACCGCTGCTGGCCGATCCGGAATGGGCAAACAAGGCCCGCGCGGGACGCGCCGATCGGATCAACACCTGCATCGCCTGCAACCAGGCCTGCCTCGACCACGTGTTCGAGAGCAAGCGCGCGAGCTGTCTGGTGAATCCGCGCGCCTGCGTCGAAACCGAACTGGTCTACGCGAAGACGGCCGCGCCGAAGCGCATCGCCGTGGTCGGCGCCGGCCCGGCGGGCCTCGCCTGCGCGACGGTCGCCGCCGAACGCGGGCATCGCGTGACCCTGATCGACGCCGCGAACGAGATCGGCGGTCAGTTCAATTACGCGAAACGGATTCCGGGCAAGGAGGAATTCCACGAAACCCTGCGGTATTTCCGCCATCGGCTGGAAGACACGGGCGTGGACGTGCGCCTGGGCACGACCGCCGACGCGGCGACGCTGCAGGACTTCGACGTCGTGGTGCTGGCCACGGGCATCGTCCCGCGCAAGGTGGATTTCCCCGGATCCGACCATTCGCGCGTCGTAAGCTATGTCGACGTGTTGAGCGGCCGAGTGCGGATCGGTGCGCGGGTCGCCATCGTCGGCGCCGGCGGCATCGGTTTCGACGTGGCCGAATTCCTCGTCCATCAACCGATCCTCGATCAGGCCAGATTCGCCGACGACCCGATGCATCGCGGAGCGATGGACGCGGCCCCGGCCGTGGATCCGTCGCGCTGGATGGCGGAATGGGGCGTGGACCCGACGTTCTCGTCGCCCGGCGGACTGCGCCGCCCGGAACCGGAACCGCCGAACCGCGAGGTCTGGTTGCTGCAGCGCAGCCCGGGCAAGCCCGGCGCGCGCCTGGGCAAGACCACCGGCTGGATCCATCGCGCCACGCTCAAGGCCAAGCAGGTGACGATGCTGGGCGGCGTGTCGTATCTCGGCATGGACGACGACGGCTTCCGGATCCGGGTCGGCGAAGACGTACGCACGCTGCCGGTGGACCACGTGGTCGTGTGCGCCGGACAGGAACCGCGACGCGAGTTGTTCGAAGCGCTGCAGGCCGCCGGCACGCCCGTCCACCTCATCGGCGGCGCCGACGTGGCCGCCGAGCTCGACGCCAAGCGCGCCATCGATCAGGGCAGCCGGTTGGCGGCATCGTTGTAAGGCCCCCGGCCGGGCCGGAGAAGCCTCGCCCTCCCCCGGCGAGGCCCGAAACCCGCGCAATCCGTGAACCCGTTGGCGGTTCTTTTTGTCGCGCCGCAACACGGCTGGCACGTCTCATGCCCCTGCGATCCGCCTTCGCGGACAGGGGCTTACGCGACCTTTTGAACAAAAACTCCAATCGAATCATGGATTTCCGATTCTGCATTCAGCCGGCGTTATGTTTCGCTGGCTACCATGCGCCCGCTTTCCCGCCACCGGATGCGGGACCAGCGCGAGATCGCGTCAGGCGACGGCTCACCTCGAATCGGTGATCCCCCTGCCCGGTCCACGTTTGGGCTACAAGCGGCCATAGAGCACGCAGCCCTCCCCAGTACGCCAACTCGTCCCGCCGATCGCAGCGCCAGGCCCCGCCGTACGGCGACCGCGATCCACGGCCCGAAGCAACGGAGCAAGGAGTCCTCATGAAGCTCGCATGGATCCTCTGGATCGCCTCGGTGTTGCCCCCTCAGGCCGCCGACTCGTTGTGCCTCAGCACCACCCTCTACCTCGAAGCGCGCGACCAGCCCGTCCGCGGCCAGCAGGCCGTCGCCGAAGTCGCCCTCCGCCGCGAGGACAGCGGCCTGTGGGGCGACTCGATGTGCGAAGTCGTCACCGCCCGCAAGCAGTTCGCCCCGACGATCGTTTCGCCGCGGACCGAACTGAGCAATGCCGAAGCCTGGTCGCAGGCGGTCACCATCGCCCTGGAGGCCGAACGCAACTGGGCCCTGCCCGAAGGCGAGCGCAAGGAGATCGTTCCCGGCGCCAGCCATTTCGCCGCCCTGTCGATCGCCCAGCCCAGCTGGCGCAACGCCTACCGGGTGGCGACCATCGGCGACCACACCTTCCTGAAGGTGCAGTCGCTGAAACCGCAGAAAGACAAACCCGGCCGCGGCTGAGCCGCCGCCGGTTTCGATCCGGAATCGAAGATTGGAGCCGCAGCGATGCGGCTTTTTTTTGCCCGAGGTTCCAGGACGACGTTCGGAACGAGGCTTCCCGCGGCTTCACGGCCCGGCGGGAGCGGACGACAATGCGTTCCACCCTGCGCGATTGCGGCCCGCATCGGCCGGCGCCACCCTCGCCCTCCCATCCGATGGAGTCGTCCATGAAATTGTATTACTCGCCCGGCGCCTGCTCGCTCGCCGACCATATCGTGCTGGAATGGATCGGCCGGCCGTACGAGGCGGTCAAGGTCGCGCGCGAGGACCGCAAGAGCCCGGAATTCCTCGCGATCAATCCCGCCGGCGCCGTGCCCGCGCTCGAGCACGACGGCTGGGTGCTGACCCAGAACGCGGCGATCCTCAACTACCTGGCCGATCTGCACCCCGAAGCCGGACTCGGCGGCGACGGCAGCGCGAAGAGCCGCGCCGAAGTGAACAAATGGCTGGCGTTCGCGAATTCCGATGTGCATCCGGCGTTCCATCCGATCTTCGGCAGCACCGCCTATCTCGAAGACGCGGCGATCGTCGACAGGACCAAGGACGCCGCGCGCGCCAAGCTCCGCGGCCTCTACGAACGCGCCGACGCGCATCTGGAAGGCCGCGAATGGTTCGCGAACGACCGCCGCTCGGTCGCCGACCCGTATCTCTACGTCACGTATCGCTGGGCGCGCAGCACCGGCGTCGATCTGTCCGGTCTCGATCGTCTCGCCGCGTTCGCGGCGCGGATGGAAGCCGATCCGGCGGTCCAGAAGGCGTTGAAGGACGAAGGTCTGGCCTGACGCCGGTCGTCGGACGCATCGCCGGAACCGAAGCCGCCGTGCGGCGGCTTCAGTTCTCCCGCCGCCAGTAGCGCGACATCTCGAGATAGGTGAAGGACGCCGACCAGGTCACGAGCAGGAATCCGGTCAACGCTTCCATGCCGCTCAACAGGCGCACCGCCCCCACCGGCGCCAGATCGCCGAAACCCAGCGTGCTGTAGGTGGTGGCCGAGAGGTAGATCGCGTCGAACAGATTGTCCAGGCCGTGTTCGCCATGGACGAATCCGGTTCCGGGCACCTTGAGCAGCAGCCAGTAGGTGATGCCGTAGCACCAGATCTCGACGATGTGCAGGCCCATCAACGCGAACATGATGCGCAGCATGACGCCGCGGCTGCGGCTCGGCGCGCGGCCGGAAAACCGGTGCGCGAGCCAGTGCAGACCCTCGTAGTGGATCACCACCACCAGCGCGGTCACCGCCGCGGCCACGAGGGCGACGAGCGCATGCTCGCCCCACTGCTCGGCAGGAATCAGCCAGGAAGTTTCCATCCGTCGCATCGGATCGCCGGGAACATCCGCATAGACTACGCGACCGGACCGCGATGCCGACATCTCCCCCGTCGATCCGGCGCACCTCGCGTCTGCGCTCGCGCGGTCCGGCTCAACCGAGCGCTTCGCGGATGCCGCGCTCCCATTGCGTCCGGACCGTCTCGCCCCTGGCTTTCGCGATGGCATCCGACAATTGCGGCAACAGCGCCGCCAGCGCATCGGCGTCGGCGCAGCGCTCGATCTTCAACTGCACGAAGTAGCCGCGAAGCCCGAGGAACTGGCTCACCGATTCGGACATCAGTCCGTACAACAGGCGAAAACGCTCGACCCTGGATGCTTCCTGCTGCGCGTGCGGCGCGACGCCGCTGTCGGCGAGGCTGCCCGCGGGCTCGATCAGGCCCATGGCCACGAGACTGTCGAGCGCGTCCGGCGGCGCGTGAAGGTCGGCGGCCAGACGCATCAGTTCCGGGCCCGTGCGGCGCCCGTCGACCAGCAACAGCACCAGACGCAGGGCCGGCGACAGCTTCATGGCCCGCGTGTCGATTTCCGAGCGTCCTGCCCCCGTTTTGAGGAAGATCCCGCCGGCCATCATCGTCGCCCTCCCCCGAGGGCATCACGCGACTGTCTGGTGCGATCACGTTGGCACCGCGCCGCCGGATCCGCAAGACGAAACGTCTGCAACTTTGGTCGCAACGCGGCGCGAAAAAAACGGGCGCCGCCCTCCGGCGACGCCCGTCCTTGCGTTCGCGACGCGTACGCTCAGCGCTCGGCGATCGGCACGTACGCGCGATCTTCCGGACCGGTGTAGTTCGCGCTCGGGCGGATGATCTTGCCGTCTTCGCGCTGCTCGATCACGTGCGCGCTCCAGCCGGTGGTGCGGGCGATCACGAACAGCGGCGTGAACATCGGGGTCGGGATGCCCATCATGTGATAGGCCGACGCGCTGTACCAGTCCAGGTTCGGGAACATCTTCTTGGTGTCCATCATCAGCGTTTCGATGCGCTCGGACACGTCGAACAGGGTCCGGTTGCCGCCGCTCTCGCACAGCGTCTTCGAGATCGCCTTGATGATCGGGTTGCGCGGGTCGCCGATGGTGTAGACCGGATGGCCGAAGCCGATGATGATCTCCTTGCGCTCCATCCGCGCGCGGATGTCGGCCTCGGCCTCGTCCGCCGAACCGTAACGGCTGATGATGTCCATCGCCACTTCGTTCGCGCCGCCGTGCTTCGGGCCGCGCAGCGCACCGATCGCGCCGGTGATGCACGAATGCAGATCGGAACCGGTGCCGGCGATCACGCGCGCCGTGAACGTCGAAGCATTGAACTCGTGCTCGGCGTAGAGGATCAGCGACTTGTCCAGCGACTCCGCGTGCAGATCGCTCGGCGGCTCGCCGTGCAGCAGATGGAGGAAATGCGCGGCGACCGAATCGTCGTCGGTTTCGAGGTCGATGCGGCGGCCGTTGCGGGTGAAGTGCCACCAGTACAGCAGCATCGAGCCGAAGCTCGCGATCAGGCGATCGGCGATGTCGCGGGCCTCGCTGGCCGGATGGCCCTCGCGCTCGGGCAGCACGGTACCGAGCACCGAACAACCGGTGCGCATCACGTCCATCGGATGCGCGTTCGCCGGCACCAGTTCCAGCGCTTCCTGGACGATCGCCGGCAGGCCGCGCAGGCGCTTGAGCTTGGCCTTGTAGGCCTTCAGCTGCGATGCGGTCGGCAGGCTGCCGTGCACCAGCAGGTGCGCGACTTCCTCGAAGGTGGACTTCGTCGCCAGATCGTGGATGTCGTAGCCGCGGTAATGCAGGTCGTTGCCGCTGCGACCGACCGTGCACAGCGCGGTGTTGCCGGCCGCGGTGCCGCTCAGCGCGACGGATTTCTTGGCCTTGGGGAGGACTTGCTGGGAATCGCTCATGGTCTGGGTCCTTGTCACTTTTTCTGCGCGAAGAGCGCGTCGAGCTTCTGTTCGAAAGCGTGGTAACCGATGCGGTCGTAGAGTTCCTCGCGGGTCTGCATCGTGTCGACCACGGCCTTCTGGTGGCCGTCGCGGCGGATCGCCTGATAGACGTTTTCCGCGGCCTTGTTCATGGCCCGGAACGCGGACAGCGGGAACAACTGGATGGCGACGCCGGCCGAGGCCAGTTCGTCGCGGGTGAACAGCGGGGTCTTGCCGAATTCGGTGATGTTGGCGAGCACCGGCACCCGGACCGCATCGACGAAGCGGCGATAGGTGCCGAGGTCGTAGGCGGCCTCGGCGAAGATGCCGTCGGCGCCGGCCTCGACGCAGGCGATGGCGCGTTCGATCGCCGCGTCGACGCCGTCGACCTGGATCGCATCGGTGCGCGCGATCAGGAAGAACGCCGGATCGGTCTTCGCATCGGCGGCGGCCTTCACGCGGTCGACCATTTCGCCCTGCGACACGATTTCCTTGCCGGGACGATGGCCGCAGCGCTTGGCGCCGACCTGGTCCTCGATGTGGCAGGCCGCGGCGCCGGCCTTGATCAGCGACTTCACCGTACGCTCGATATTGAAGGCGCTGGGACCAAAACCGGTGTCGATGTCGACCAGCAGCGGCAGATCGCAGACATCGGCGATGCGGCGCACGTCGATCAGCACGTCTTCGAGCGTGTTGATGCCCAGGTCGGGCAGACCGAGCGAGCCGGCAGCGACGCCGCCGCCCGAGAGATAGATCGCGCGATAGCCGGCGCGCTTCGCCAGCAGGGCGTGGTTGGCGTTGATCGCGCCGATGACCTGCAGTGGGGATTCTTCGACGAGCGCGGCGCGGAAGCGCGCGCCGGGGGACGGCAATGACATGGTCGGAACTCCTGGTCGTTCGCGGGCCCGGGGAACGCGCAGGCAGGCATCGTACGCCCCCGCCCGGGGCCGCAAATCTGGCACCATCCCGAGGGTTGATCAATCTTGATCGAACCAATCAATCTGTCGCCATGGCCGACCTGCTCACCGCCCGCGAAACCTGCCGCCTGCTCGGCATCAGCCAGGCGACGCTGTACGCCTACGTCAGCCGTGGCCTGCTCGAATCCCGGCCCGGCCCCGACCATCGCACCCGGCTGTATCCGCGCCTCGACGTGGAGCGGCTGGCGCAGCGCAAGCAGGTCGGTCGCAGCGCCGCCGCGGCAGCCGCGCACAGCCTCGACCGCGGCCTGCCGGTGCTGGAAACGCGGATCTCGCTGATCCGGCCCGACGGCCCGTACTACCGCGGCCGCTCGGCGGTGGACATGGTCCGCACCGGCGCGACGCTCGAGGACGCCGCGCGCCGGCTGTGGGACTGCGGCGATCACGACCCGTTCGCGGCCGACCTGCCCGCGCGCTGGCCGGACGCGGTCGCCGGGATCGCCGGCAACGCCGCGTTGCCGCCGCTGGAACGGGCGATGGCGGCGATTCCGCTGCTCGCGCTCGACGTGCGCCACTCGTTCAATTCCGCGCCGCGCATCCGCCACGACATCGCCGCCGCCCTGCTCCGTCAGAACGCGGCGCTGCTCGTCGGCCGACCGCCGCCGGCCGGTCCGGTGCATCGCCTGCTCGCGGACGTCTGGAAACCGGACGACGACGGCTTCGCCGACCTGGTCCGCGCCGCGCTCGTCCTCTGCGCCGACCACGAACTCAACGTCTCCGCCTTCGCCGCGCGCGTGGTCGCCTCCACCGGCGCGCATCTGCACGCGACCGTCTGCGCGGGCCTCGCCGCGCTTTCGGGCCCGCGTCACGGCGGCGCCACCGCGCGCGCGTATGCGCTCATCGCGGACGCGCGCGACGCGCCCTCGCCGCGCGCATTCATCGAGGAGCGATTGCAACGCGGCGACGACCTCCCCGGCTTCGCCCACGCCCTCTACCCGCACGGCGACCCGCGCGCCGCCGAACTCCTCGCCCGCCTCCGCGCCCAGCACGCGAACGCGCCGGCGATGGCATCGCTCGACGCGATCGTCGCCGCCACCGAAGACCTCAGCGGCCAGCATCCGAACATCGACTTCCTGCTCGCCGCGATCTGTCACGCGCATGCGTTGCCGGCGACGCCGGCGCTGGTGATGTTCGCATCGGGACGACTCGCGGGGTGGTTGGCGCACGCGTTGGAACAGCAGGCGGAAGGGAAGCTGATTCGTCCGAGGGCGCGGTATACGGGGGTGGAGCCGAATTCGACCTGATGCCGGACACGTAGCCCGGTTGTCGAAGACAACCGGGATGTCCCTCTACGGCCTGCCGCAACGAGAGGCGACCCTGTCGCCGACGGACGATCTTCCGCCACTTATGCGGCATGTGTTTCATCGACACCAATATTCGGGCGAAGCGGAATACGGCGCCCCCATTCTGCAAGGATCGGCGCGCAACTGCATCCATCGGCCGTCAATTCGAGAGTCTACGAATAACCTGATTGCGCATCCGATATCGGGGCGTGCGCACCCTGATATGTGATATCGGGGCGCGACTGCCGGATATCCCGCCGATAGTTTTGATCAATTACACGCCACATGGTTGCCAAACCGATGTTTTTCCGCCTCTTTTCGCATTGACCGTGCTTCTGGGCTGTGGCAGCCTCCGTGCCACATCCCACTTTGAGGTCTATTTGTAGTTAGGCCCCATGGACACACCGTCGCAACTGTTAGAAATCTATGCAACCGGGTTGCTGACACGCAGCGAGCTGATCAACAAGCTCGTTGACCTTGCGGCTGATATGGACCCTGCCAGCTATGTTCCTGGCCTTCCAGCGCCCCTAATTGCTGCCGTTCGAGAGCTTGTTCAAGATCCGCCGGCGACCAAAGAGGATGTCTTCTTACTCGGTAGCGTTACCTATAAGCGTGGAGTGGACATGTCGGCCGCAGACAGCCGCGAGCGAGAACGAGCGTTTGCATCCGCTCACCGTTTGCATGACTATTTTCGTGTGGGCTGCCGTAGTGCTGGGACCTAACAATTCATTCAAGCCGATGCCGCTTCGCGGCGCGGCTTAACTCCGACGTTAGACTTCTCATGTCTTCGAAGAAACTAAATGCATATCGAGGGCCGCTATCCGCTGCAGAGATTGCAGCTGGAATGAACGCCGCCAACGCAAACGCCTACCGTCTTGTGTAAGACGCTCAGGCGTTACTTGCTGCTGGCCGTTGCCCGAGTGCCGCTTCCCTTGCAGCTCTATCAATCGAAGAGACCGGCAAAGTCTCTATCTTGCGCCAACTCGCAATGGCCACCTCCAAGGAAGAAGTGGCTGCCGCCTGGAAGAGCTATCGATCGCATACTCGCAAGAACGCTCAGTGGCTGCTCCCGGAACTTGCAATGAAGGGCGCTCGGAAGCTCGAGGATCTGCGCCCGCTTTTTGAAGAGGATGCCGAGCATCCGTTTATTCTCGATCAAGTCAAACAGCTCGGGTTTTACACAGATTGCCTCGGAAATCGTCATTGGTCTGTTCCGGTCGAGGTGATCGACGAAAAGCTTGCTAGAGGCCTTGTTCAGATCGCCAAGCTTTTCGTTCGCAAGCACGAAACCACAGCCGAAGAAATCGAGCTTTGGATACGGCATGTAGGTGCAGCGCCAAAGAACGATCTGCTTGCGGCGAAGAAGGCTTTGGTGAGCTGGTACTCCGCTATGCAGGACGCAGGCCTTCATCCATCTGGAATCAACGAAATGGAGCGTTTCATCAATGAAGGCGTGCCATTCCCAGAGGTCTAACATCCCGCTCCAGCCGACCGTCAAAAAGCTGCGCTTTTTTCCATCGGCTGAGCTAGCACGTTAGGCGGCAGAAAAAGACCACTGGCATGCTTGCGTATCTATACAAAGCCAATGTCGTTGCGGCGTCTGCCTATGCTTCCGCGAGCATCTTTGTCTGTTCAAACCATGAACTCTGGCTGCCTCATCCGGTTGGCCATTTGTATCCGGCAGCCAGCGTTCTCGTTGCGGCAAGTTGGTCACTTCACTGCTGGCAGCTCGGCATTTCGCGTAGCTATTCCCGAAAAGCGGTCAAGTTTGCGGCGGCATTCCCTATGACGCTCTCACTCATCGCAGGCGTTGCTTGCTGGCTCCACTACAGACAAGAGATCACCCAGTCTTACAAAGCTCTCGAGTGGTTTCAAAGAACTGCCGCCTAACAACCCAAGGAAACCCAAAGGGATCAGGTTCATTTTCCACACAAGCTTCAAGCCGACTTGACGGAACAGGTAGACGGACCAACGCGGTGGTCCCGCAGGGTTTGAACTTTGTGGGTGCAGGTTCGATCCCTGCCGTCGGCGCCGCCCATGGCCTCTACCGAAGCGGCATGCATTTTCTCGAAGTCATCTGCCATCCGCGATGCGCCGTGGCGCACGACGCTTTCGGCTCATGCACCCCACGAACTCACCGACGACGTTCTATTCCCGCGACTGGACGGCTTGATGTCGAGGCGGCGACCGCCTCAACGGCGTCCATTGCGAAGACGCGCGTCGACGCTTCGCGGCAGCTCCGCTCCGAGGTTGGCGGCCGCATCGCCGTCGTGCCGGTTCGCGAGCGGGGACATCAGGCCTGCCGGCGGGAGCGCCGGACTCTGCACCGCCGTTGGCGGGAGACGGCAATTGGCGATGCGCGGGCGGGGGCAGCCTCGGCCGTACAGCAGCACGGGGGATTGACTCGTCCGGGCGATGATCAGATCGCCGCATCCGTCGCGGTTGAGGTCGCCCGCCGCGAAGTAGTACGCCCGCCCCTGGAATTGATAGGCGTTGACGACGGTCTCGGGCGTCAAACCGGCCGCCGTCTGCAGGTAGTACCCGATGTAGCCCCACCCGCTGTGCCCCATCACCACGTCGGTCCGGCGGTCGCGGTCGAGGTCGGTCGCCATCAGGACCCCGCCGCCCCGCTCCCTGGGAATGGCGACGCTCGGCCCGAGGTTGCCCTGCGCATCCTGGAGATAGAGCTGCAGGCTTGCGCCGTCCCTCGCTTCGTCGAGAATCAGGTCGCCGCGACCGTCCGCGTTGAAATCGCCGACGGCGAGCGACGAGGTCTGGTTGGCGTCCTGCGGCCGCGAAAGCACGATCGGCGCGGCGTATCCGCCCGAGGCGAGCGCCGGGTAGATCCGGAATTCCTGCATCGGCCGATTGAAGATCGTCGCGAGGATGAGATCGTCGAGGCCATCGCCGGTCACGTCGCCGGTCGTGCGAACCGCGGAGGCGGGCAACGGCAGCGTCGATGTCCCGGCGATGCCGCCGAGGCCGTCGCCGTGGACGACCGTGGCCGATGTGTTGCTCGAATCGACGAGGATGTCGAGGTCGCCGTCGCGATCGACGTCGGTCAGGCTGAAATCCGCGGGATCGCCGGCCACGGCCGTGCTCGACGCGAACGTGCCATCGCCGTTCGTGCGCAGCACGAGCACGCCATCGAGGGTGGTGGTCACGATGTCGGCCCTGCCGTCGCGATCGAGATCGGCAGTCGCGATCCGGGTGGCGAACGCGTCGTTCGATTCCGCGATCCTGACCGCCGCATCGAGGCGACCATCGCTACGCTGATAGGCGACGTAGATCTCCATACGGCTGTCCGCCGGATTGGCGGCGGAGCGCAGGGCGATGAAGGCGATGTCGTCGCGGCCGTCGCCCGAGATATCGCCCACGTCGACCGAGCGCGCCCCCGCGGCGGCCGGATCGGACAGGAATTCCGGCGGCGCCATCGAGTAGGACGACGACACCAGGGACACCGCCGACATCGACGGACGGGCGAAACCGACGGCGCTCTGCGAGGAAGCGCCCGACATCCCGGCTGCCTGCGTGCGCGATCTCGCTATCGCCCCTGCTCGCAGGCGCGCATCGGGCAGCGCGGCGGTCGGGGCGCTGGCCCGCGGGAAGAACGACCGACGGACAAGATCGTTCGCCTGCGAGGCCCAGAGCAGGCCCGCGCATGCGCCGCCGGCCGCGATCGCCATCACTGCGCCCGTTCGTTTGTTCATGTCCATCCTCATCGTCATACGGGCGGAGTATGTAATGACCCAGCCCTTCCTGCACAGGTCAGGCCGCCAAAGCATACGCTTGAGCGGGTGTCTTCATGCCCAGCGCCTGATGTGGCCGCCGCTGGCTGTAGAACCGGACCCGATCCGCGATGGCGCGGCGGGCCGAACCAGCGGCACAACTGCGACATCGATACCCGAACGCCCTCCGCCAGCAGTCCCTGCTGGATCGAGACCATCAGGTCTCGTCCTGCCCAACAGGGACGCCAACGTACTGCCCCGCGCACGTCTTCGGGCTTGGCTCGAAGGGCACAGGCCGCACTTGCCATCATCGACCCTACTTTCGATCTCCGACGGCGGCAGATCGAACTGTCGACTCGCCTCCGACACGATCGTCTTGCCTTGGTTGATTTCGAGCACCAGATGCGACTTCCGTCGCGCCGTCCATCCCTTGGTCCCTTCTTCCATCACTGTACTGATCGGTGTCTCCTTCGATTAGGTTGCACATGAGCAGGTTTCACTGGTCAGCACACGGGTGGCGTCGAACGAATTGAAGCAGGCGCCATGGAAAACTCGCGGGCACGGAAAGGGATGTCGACCTGCCGCGCGGCACCGGCGCGAGGACGGCTGCGGACGGGACCACGGGGCCGCATCGCATCCATGTCCGCCAGCCCCCTATAATCCGGCGACCGGCACGGCTCAAGGAGACTCCATGTGCGGCATATCGGGATGGATCGATTTTGCAGCGCGACCTGCCGACGAAATCCGCAAGGTCCTCGCGGACATGGTCGCGGCGATGCGGCACCGGGGACCGGACGATTCGGGCATCTGGGCATGCGCCCAAGGGGGCCTGGGTCATGCGCGGCTGGCCATCCTCGACCCGCAGCATAGTCGCCAGCCGATGCTGTCGCGCACGGCGCAGGGCACCGTTGCGCTGTCTTTTTCGGGCGAGGTCTACAACTTCAGGGAACTGCGGCGCGAACTGACCGCTGCCGGCCACGCGTTCCGTACCGATGGCGACACCGAGACCCTGCTCGCCGCCTATCTGCAATGGGGCGACGAATGCATCGAACGGCTCGCGGGCATGTTCGCATTCGCGATCTGGGACGACCGGACCCGGAGACTGATGCTCGCCCGGGACCGGCTCGGCGTGAAGCCGCTGTACTACATGCGACACGGCACGGGGCTCCTCTTCGGATCGGAGCCCAAAGCGATTTTCGCGCATCCGGCGATCGAACCTGCGGTCGACGCCGATGGGCTTCGACAGGTATTCGCACTCGTCCGCGCGCCCGGCGATGCCGTCTACGCCGGCATTCGCGAAGTGGAGCCCGGTTGCGCGATCGTCTTCGATGAAAGCGGTCTGCGCGTGCGACGGTACTGGCAGCTCGAATCCCGGCCTCACGCCGAGGACCTGTCGGGCACGATCGAGCGCACGCGCGACCTGCTCTCGCGGATCATCATCGAGAATCTCGCGAGCGACGTTCCGATCTGCGCCCTGCTTTCGGGAGGACTCGATTCGAGCACCATCGCTGCGGTGGCCCATCGGCATCTGGCCGGTCAAGGCGACGCGCTCGATACCGCATCCGTCGGCTTCGGCATTCCTCCGGAACTGTTCGTCCCCGACGCGATGCGTCCGAGCCAGGACGACGCTTTCGTGGAACTGATGGTCGGGCACCTCGGCACCCGACACCATCGGGTGGAGGTCTCCGTCGAGGGCATGCTGTCGGAGCGCTTGCATGCGACGACGCTGCGCGCCCGCGATCTCCCGGGTCTCGGCGAAGTCGACGCCACGCTCTTCCTGTTGTTCTCGGCGATCAGGCGCACGTTCACCGTCGCGATTTCCGGCGAGGGCGCCGACGAACTCTTCGGCGGCTATCGCTGGTTCGACGACCCGGAGATCATCTCGCAGCACACGTTCCCCTGGCTGGCCATGGCCCGGGGGCTGGGACGCTACAGCATGTTCGAACCCGCCGGAGCGAAACTGGATGTCCGCTCCTATCAGGCGGATCTCTACGCCGATGCGATCCGTCGGGTGCCGCGGCTCGACGGCGAGACCGCCAGCGAGTCCCGGATGCGCGAAATCTCCTACCTCCATCTCACCCATTTCTTGCCGACTCCGCTGGAACGGAAGGACAGGATGAGCATGGCCGTCGGGCTGGAAGTCCGCGTCCCGTACGTCGACCACAGACTCGTCGAATACGTGTTCAATGTCCCCTGGGAGATGAAACGCTTCGATGGCCGCGAAAAAAGCCTGCTGCGCGCGGTCGCGGGAGACTGGTTGCCCGAGACGGTCCTGAACCGGGCGAAGAGCGCTTTCCCCGCCCTGCTGGATGCGCAGTACCATCGGTACCTGACCGCACGCATGCGGACGATTCTCGACGAAGGGCGGTCGCCGGTCCTGGATCTTCTCCAGCGTCCCACGCTCAGAACGCTGGCGGCGGCATCGGAGCGTCAGGCGACTGCGGTTCGCATGGGACTGGAACGCGCGATCGCATTGCACGACTGGCTCGAAACGTATCGCGTCTCGATTCGTGCATGAAATGCCGGCACGAATCGGCGAGGATCCGGACCAACATCGCATCCGCACAAGAACCGCACGAGGAGATGTCCATGCCATTGGTGAGAGATTCGACAGCCGTATCCGCGCTCAGGCGCGAAATCGACGCCATCGACGACGATCTCATGCGGCTCCTGTCGCGGCGATTCGATGTCTGCATGCGCATCAGCAGGCTCAAGGAAACGCTGGGGCTCCCCGTCGTCGTGCACGATCGCGAGGAACACGTTCTCGACCGGATCGCCACGCGCGCCAGCGAACGGGGAATCTCGCCGGAATTCGCGCGCCACCTGTGGAGCGCCATCATCGAGCAGGCCCGTGCCGTCGAAAACGAGACAATGTCGAGGGAACGGAGCGACCGCCACTGAAACAGCCACGAGACTCTACATCGAAAGGCATCGGCATGAGCGCGGGGTGCGCCGCTCCCAGGCCGCAAGGGCGCCTCATGCTATCCGGAACGGCAGCGTGGTCAGCGTGCGGAAAGTGAAGGACCGGATGCGCAGCGCGGGGCCTGCGCGCTCGATGCGCGGAAACGCCTGGAGGAATGCCCGAAACAGCCCTTCCGCTTCCTTGCGTGCGATGGCGGTGCCCAGGCACTGATGAGGCCCTTCCCCGAACGCGACATGACGGTTCGGGGTGCGATCGAGTCGCAACTGCGAGGGCTGCGGGAATTCGTCCGGATCGCGATTCGCCGAGGCGAGCCCCAGATAGATGACCCTGCCGGGAGCGATCGATTGTCCCGCGATGACCACGGGCGCCACGGTCAATCGGCCGGTGAAATGCACGGGACTGCGATAACGCAGGAATTCGTCGATCGCCCCCGGCATCAGCCCCGGAGATCCGGCCAGAAACGCCGCCTGATCCGGAAAATCGAGCAGCGCATCGATGGCGTTGGCGATGAGGTTGAGCGACGTCTCGAATCCCGCGAAGAGCAGGAAAATCGTGTTGTCGACCAGCACGTCCCGGGCGTACTCCCCGCCCGCCAGCTCGGCGAAACGGGCGATGAAGCTCGGCTCGGTCCCGATGTCCTCCCGACCATGCAGACGGCGGTCGATCAACTCGCCGATCCGGTCGCGCAGCCGGGCAAGCGCACCATCCACAAACTGCCGATCGCCGGAGGTGTAACTGTTCTTGAAGATCTCGGCGAGCGCGAGACAGTCCCTGCCGATCGTTTCGCGCCACGTTTCCGGCACGCCCACGAGCCTCCCCATCACCGCGAGCGGGAACGGGAACGCGATGTCCGGGATCGCATCGAGCGACGTGCGTCCGTGCAGATCCGCGATCAGCCGCGCGGCTTCTTCGCTCACGATGTCGCCCAGGCGCGCGAATGCCGGCCGGAGCGCGACGGCCATGATTTGACGCAACGCCTTGTGTTCGCCGCCGTCGAGACCGGCGAGAATACGCTGGGTGAATTCCGCCGCCGGGCTGGTCGACAGGGTCTGCAGTTCGGAAGACGCCGGAAACTGGCGGAGGACGCCCCGCAACTGGAACTGTTCCAGAGACGGGTTCTTCAGATGTCGGGCGACGTCGCGATACGAAAGCACCAGCCACTGGTTTCCGCCTGCGCGACAGATCGGCCCACGGGCCCTGAGATCGTCGTAGACCGGGAAAGGGTCCTCGGCATCGTAAAGCTGTGCCAGATCGAACCGATACGGCATCCGCAACCCGGAATGCATCACTGCGATCTTCCTGCCGTCGCACTGCCCGTAATGCTTGTGCGCTGGAGCGCCCCGGCGAAATGCCGAGACGGCCGCGCGGCGCAAGCCACCCGCGAACCTCCTGCCTGTTGCGGGCGCGCCCCGCCCCTTCCGCTTCGACCTCCCCGACTCCGACGAGTCGGCATTACGCCGGCGCGCATCGACATTCGGAAACGGGGATGACGTTCTGGCACTGGGAGCCACCCGGACGACGATTTGATATGCTGCCCGCGCAGGGATGCTTGGCGGAGTCTTCGACAGCCCCTGCCGACCGCGAAAAGCATCGACGGACACGTGATTTATGCCCACACGCGAGCAGAATTGCAAGCTCTGGACCCGTTACGACTGGGGCGGCGGCGGCGAGGAATGGTCTGCGCGCTGGGGCAACACCGCGAACCTCTGGCACGGCACGCTGTTGCCGCGGATCGGCGCATTCGTCGGGGACGTCGACGCGCTGGAAATCGCACCCGGCTACGGCAGACTCAGCGCTCACCTGCGCCATCACTGTTCCTCGTTGCTTCTCGTCGACATGGCGCCCAATTGCGTGGATGCCTGTCTTCAACGTTTCCACGACGACCCGCGCATCCGCTGCCACCTCAACGACGGCCGCAGCCTGTCGTGCGCGGCCGATGCCAGCCTCGATTTCGTTTTCAGTTTCGATTCGCTCGTGCACGCCGATCTGGAAACCCTCGGCGAGTATCTCGGCGAGATCCGCCGTGTGCTCAGACCGGACGGGCATGCGTTCCTGCACCACTCCAATCTCCATGCGGTACTGGCCGCCGAATCGGGGCGTGGGGCCATCGCGAACAACCATCTGCGGTCGCCCGATGTCAGCGCATCCCTCGTGCTCGAGGCCTGCGACGCTGTCGCGGGCCTGTCCTGCATTTCCCAGGAAATCATCCCGTGGGACGGATCCGGTCGTCTGATCGACTGCTTCTCCGTCTTCGCGACGACATCGGCGCGCCGGACGGACGAGCCCGACGTCTTCGTCAATCCGCATTTCCACGAACAGGCGCTGCAGTTCGGCGAGATCGCCCGACACTATTCCGGAACTTCTCGGCTCTGACAAAAACTTCGGATACATTCATGCTTCCCCCGCACGCCGTACTTTCCGACTACGATCTGTCCACCGTCGAAGGAATCGCCGGCGGGATCTCGGCCCTGCTTTCTGCTCTGCCGGGGTACGAGCCTCCCGCGATGCATGGAGTCGGCTATCTCTCTCCGGAGCAGCCCCTGGTCGTCGAGGTATTCAACACCGAAGGGCACGATTTCCCGGCGATGCTGCTTGCGTCGATCCTCGGGCACCGTATGGGGACACAGATCCTGTCGCTGACCGCAGGCGCGTTGGAGGAAGCGATCGCCTGCATGTCGCCGGCCGAGCGATGCACGGCCTACAGGCATCCGAACATCGCCGCATGGCGGCGGCTTCGGGAACGCCTGCTCGAACAACCGCAAATACGCCCCGTTGCAATCTTCGTGGCCCGGGACTATCTTCCCGGAACGATACCGGATGTGGACAGGTTCGTGGCATGCGGAACGCGATAGGGAATATCCTTCATACGCCGATACCACCGACCGGACGCCGCGTTTCGGCGACTCCGCTCCGCACCGCACAAAGGTCGTTCGCGTCGTGACGCGCGAATCGAGACTCCCCTTCGGGCCGAAAGGCAGTTTCGTGCCGGCGGATCCCGCTTCTCCGGACTACCCCAGACAGGTGGTCGACTACTACTGCCAGCCCTTCCTCATCGACGATCGCCAGGTGATGCAGGTGTACGAGGAGTTGCTGCATCTCGCCTACTGGTTACGCGGGTTCCGCCCTCGCAACGTACTCGAGATCGGCACCGTCGGCGCCACCTTCTTCGTATTGTCGCAACTGTCCACCGGCAAGAAGGCCTGCGTCGACATCCGCGATATCAGGCATCGGATCCACGGCTTCATGTTCGGCCACGAATGGCAGTTCTTCCAGGGAGACTCGCACAGCGAATCGACGCGAGATGCGATCGCCTCGTACTGCGGAGCATACGATGTCATCTTCATAGACGGAGATCATCGCTACGAGGGCGTCGCGCGCGACTTCGAAATGTACCGCGAGTTGCTCAGCGAGCGCGGCGTGATCATGTTCCACGACGTCGACCCCGATCATGTGTTCAAGGACAAGGAAGCCGGTGGCGTCCATCGCTTCTGGCAGGAGCTGAGTGAAGGAACGAAGACCATGCTCCGTACCGACCGCTCGTCCGGTCGCGTCCGGTTCATGGGCGAACCGGCCCATTTCGGCGGTATCGGCATCTGGAGCCCCGGATGATTCTCTGCATCGTCGGGATCGTGCACGGCTACGACCTGCTTCCCTATTATCTCGATCATTACCGCAAACTCGGCGTGTCGCGGTTCGTGATCGCCTGCGATGCGGACGCCCTCGACCCCACCGGCAGGCTCTCCGACCATCTCCGCGCACAGCCGGATGTCGTCCTCGACGCGTTGCCGAAGAGCTTCCGGCGGTCGCAACTGGTCGGTTTCATCGAAGAGGAAATGCGTCGGAAGCATGCGGGCCCGGACGACTGGATCATCCCGGCGGACCTCGACGAACTGAATCAGTACCCCTCCCCGCTACCGGCATTGATCGCCGAGTTCGAGTCGGAAGGCTTCACCCACATGAGCGGCGTCATGCGCGATCGCATTTCGCCCGATGGCACGCTCGCGCCCCTGCTGCCTTTCGACCACGGGGTATCGATCTGGAGCCAATATCCGTGGGAGACGGACGCCACCGCACTGGTGGCAGGCGGATGGACGGACAAGGTTCTGTTGTCGAAGGGCGACGTCGAACTGTCGGCTGGCCATCATTTCCCGCGCTATCGCGAGTCGACACGTCCGGCCCCGCATACCGGCATCGCCCATCATTTCAAATGGCGATCGGAACTGCAGACCATGCTGGACTGGAGAATCGAAAACGAGAAGCGGGCGAAGATGCCCTGGCAGAAGGACTCGATCTCCCTGGCGCGTTTTTTCAAGTCCCACGATCGATTCGACCTAGAGGGATTGGGAGCGACGCATGGCTGGCACCCCTGATCGGATCCGCCTCCGTGATCAGAGTGGGCCAAAAAAACAAACCGGACGATCTTCCGATCGCCCGGTTTTTCTATCGTCCGACGGACGCGGGGGGTGGGCTCAGGCCGCGTTTGCCCTGGCGAAGACGCGCTTCGAGCGCTCGATGATCTCCGCAGCGGAGAGCACTTCCACAGTCTGCGCGATGGTGACGTTATAGCCGAACGGATCGCGAATCGTCGTGGTCAGTTCGCCCCAGAAGGATTCTTTCAGCGGGAGAATTTCCTTGCAGCCCGCGGCAAGGGCCTTGCGAAGCAGGTCACGGGCATCCTTGACGCGGATGGTCAGAGTGACCGGGGAACCGCCGAGGGTCTCGGCGCTGAGCATGCCGATCTCGGGATACTCGGACTGGATGCAGAACAGCCTGCCTTCGAACGAAAGCGCGCAATTCGCGATTCTTCCGGTTTCATCGGCAACGCGAAAGCCCTCTTCGAAACCGAGGACCTTGGTGTAGAAATCGATCGCTGCCGGCGCATCTTTGAACGTCATGGTCGTCAGCGCGGGATCGGCACAGGCAGCCTGCTCGGCAAGCGCCGAAGTCGTACGAGTCACATTCTCACTGCTCATATACACCTCCATTTTTTGCGTTGGTGGCACTAGGCAGGCGGGCTCGCCAAAGCGTTGCACGACGCCCTCCCTCATGAAGCTTGCCATTCGATCCGCTTAAGAGCCTTCAATATCAGAACGATCTCGATTTGTCAACCCGCTCGATCAGTATTCCGGTAATCTCATGAAATCCTTGGAACGCAGAGCGCATGGCGGACAGCAGATGGCATTCGTCTCAGTAGTGCTGGACGCAATTCCTACATGCGATCGGACATCGGGAAAACGCCTACGCATCCTCGACATCGACTCGATTGCGGGAACCCGCATCGGCCTCATACCATCCGGACATCCGCGGGGCCGCGGCGCGTCGGCATTGCCGGCACGGTTTCGGTCCTGCTCGCCGCAAACGCCGATGAACGGCGGTATTCCGGACTTCCAACCATGCAAAAACACCCCCTGCCCGAGGGAGCACCCGGCGCCGCGAGGCCTCCGGTCGTCGTTACAGGAGCCGGTTCGGGTCTGGGACGAGCGACAGCGCTCGCCCTGGCGCGTCGCAGCACTCCGCTCCTGCTCGTCGGGCGAGACACAAGTCGACTGCTCGCGACGCAGCGCGCATGCATGGAGACGGGTCTCGCAGCGACGGCATGCCATGTCCATGCAGCCGACATCACGACTCCGGGAGAGGCCGACAGAATCGTCTCACGCGCCATCGATGCGCTCGGATCGATCGGCGGCCTGGTCAACAATGCCGCCGTCGCGAAGTTCGGAGCACTCGATGCGACCGATGAAGACGACTGGTCGACGACTTTCGAAACGAATTTCTTCGCAGCCGCGAGACTGATGCGCGCAGCGATTCCGGCACTGCGTGAAACGCGAGGAATGATCGTCAATATCGGCTCGATCGGAGGCCTACTTGCAATGCCTGGGCGATCGATGTATGGTGCCAGCAAGGCTGCTCTTATGCATTTCACGCGGTCAATGGCTCGTGAACTTGCGCCCGATATCCGCGTCAATGCCATCATCCCAGGAGCGATCGAAACGGAAATCTACGGCACGCTTGGGATGGACGAGCAGACCCTGCACGCGTTCAAGCAAAGCCTCGTTTCGACCACGCCGATGGGGCGTATGGGCACCACAGAAGACATCTCGCCTTGGATCGAGCTGCTCTTCTCCGATGGTGGACGATGGGTTACGGGCAGCCTGATCGTCATCGACGGCGGACGAGCCTGTTGATCCTGTACAGCGCCATGTCCGCATTGAGCTTTGAACAAGGTGCGAGACATGACTCCGGCGGAAACCAACATATACGGCGATTCGAGCTTCAGGGATGTCGATGTCGGACAGGTGATGCGCATCGGGCACGTCGACATCGCGGACGGCGACCGTTACATCATCGACGTCGTCGTCAGGCACCGGGCGGAAATCGGCAAACCGCTCCGCATCATCGATATCGGCTCGGGCTCCGGCCATCTCACCAAGCTCCTCGCTGAAGCCTTGCCCGACTGCGAAGTGATCGCGAACGAAATCGAATCCGCGCCGATCGCGCAGGCGAAGGCCAAACTCCTGCCGCACCCCAACGCCAGGGTGTTCGAGCGCCCGTTCGACGAATGGAACGAACCGACCGACGTGGTGATCTCCTGGGGCTCTCATCATCACATGAGCCACGGCTATCTTTCCCGCCTCAAGAACATCCTTACCGAGGATGGCGTATTCATCGTCGGCGACGAGTTCTGCCCCGAATACATTCCCCAGGACGTCCGCGATCGACTTGATCGTGCCGATACGATCGTGCTGGCAGGAGGCTATATCTTCGACAGCGAATCGGATCTGCGGGCGTATCGCGATAACGGCTCGATTCCCGAGTGGAGCCTCGATCTCGAGATCTCCCGCAGGAAGGCGCTGTGGCACTGGTACAAGTTCGTGTGCGACAAGGCGATCGAAAACAACGAGTGGATGGTCGCCGTCTGCGAACTGCAGATCGCACGGGATGATCTGATGACCGAGTTCGCCTCGGAACACAAGACCTCCAGCTATCTGCTCCAGCGCGAGTTGAGCCTGAGCGGCTACAGGATCGTCGAGAGCAGGCTGATCGGCGACCGCGATCCCAGTCTGATGAGCTTCGAGGTCTTCTGCTGTCGGCCGATCGGTTGACCTGCACGGCACGAGGTCCGCACATGAACGACATGGAGCGTAGCGGCTCAATTCCGGTATCGGCGCTGCACGAAGTCCATCGCGAAGTCGGGGCATGCGGCCCCGGAACGATCGCGCTCCATGTCGGCGAGGCGCACATCGGCATCCCGGAACGCGCCCGGGAAGCATTCATCGAAGCCTTGCGCCAAGGAAGATCGTCCTACTGCGACGCTCCCGGCTTGGCCGTGTTGCGCGAACGGTTGGCCGAGACCGTGTCCGCACGCACCGCGACGGACGTCGATCCGGATCTCGTTTTTGTCACGCCGGGCTCATGCCAGGCGATTTCCGCGGTACTCGCGTCGATCGCCCGCGATGGCGCATCGGTGCTGCTGCCGGACATCCACTGGCCGATGCATCTGCATCAGATCCTGATGCACGGTCTCAGACCTCGTTTCTACAGCCTTACGTCTCTCGAGGAAGATCCTTCGGGCACGCTGGATCACGCCTCGGACGGAAGTGTAAGGGCGATCATCGTCTGCTCCCCCAGCAATCCCACGGGGCAGGTTCTCCGCCAGGAAACGGTCGAGCGCATCCATGAATGGTCTCTAGCGCACGGCGCGTGGGTCCTCAGCGACGAGGCCTACGAGGACTTCGTTTTCGAAGGAGAGCCCGCCAGGATGGCGGCCATCGATGCGCGATTGCCGGAGCGCGACCGGATCGTGTTCTCGATCCGGACGTTTTCGAAGAGTTATTCGATGACGGGCTATCGCTTGGGCTACGCCATTGCCCCGAACCGCGAGCGCGCCGGTCGATTGCTGCGCGTCCAGGAAGCGACCCTTGTCGCTCCGTGTACGCCGGTCCAGTATGCCGGCCTGGCTGCGCTCGAATGCACCGATCACGTCGCCGAGCATCATCGATATGTCCGCGGGACCCGCGATGCCGTGCTCGCCCTGCTGGCGGAAGAGCAACTGGCGTGGATCGCTCCGCAGGGCGGCTGGTACGTCATCCTGACGCTCGGGCGGTATACCCGGAACGCGCAGAGCTTCTGTCGGCGAATGCTCGCCGAAACCGGAGTGGCGATCGCACCCGGCGAAAGCTTCGGCCCCCCGGGCCACAAGGAAGCGCCCTATCTGGCCCGCCTGGCGTTCTGCCGCGAGCGCGAATTCACTCTGGAAGGCGTGCGCAGGATCGTCGACTACGTCCGCAGCACAGGCCGCTGACACCATGTCTGCCGCAGTGTCCTATGCGCGATACCTGCAACTGGATGCGCTCCTCGCCTCTGCTTCTCCGCTGACGGCCGACACGGATCCGGAGATTCGCAATGCCGAGCGCTATTTCATCGTTATCCACCAGAGCAGCGAACTGCTGGTTTCCCAGGCGCTGGACGATATGGCGACGGCGTGCCGGATCGCCGCAGCGGATTCGCGGGAACTGGAGCGCGTTGCCTGTCTTCTGGAACGCATCGCATCCGTCCTGTTGTCGCTGTGCAGGCTCATCGATCAGCTCGGTGCGTTCCTGCCCGACACGGACTTCCTCGCTTTCCGCCCGCTGTTGATGGGCGCCAGCGGCGCCGAATCGCGTCAGTTCGGAGAGTTGATGCGTATCGCCGGGGGTACCCATCCCGACATCGACCGCATCCGCGTCGCATGCGCCGGGACCGGCGCGTCATTCGCGGCGATCGACCGCCGGATCGGGCTCGTGATCGCAACCGCGCAGTTGTGGCAGTGCATTCATCTGGCCGTCGTACGCCGGATGATCGGCCAACGTCGCGGTACGGGCGATACCGAAGGCGCCGCATTCCTGGAAACGCGCGTCGAGCTTTCTCCCACGCTCAGGGCGCTGATCGAAGCCGTAGCCCCGGGGATCGCGGTCGGTGCCTTTCCCGCCGATGCGGCGAGGCAGATCATCGGACATGTCGAGTCGGATTTGCACGAGTTGCGGATGCGATGACTCCGGTGCAGCCAGACTGCGCAGAGACCGTAGGAGACCGCGATCCGGAGCGGCTCCCCGCTACGCGCACGGAAACCCGCAGCGAAGCGGGGCCGCTGTCATGGCTCGAAATGCCGTCCCGATCCCGCGGCATTCGTTTTTCGAGCGCAGACGGCTGGAATCAGACCAGTTACGCCGCGCTCGCCGACTTGACCGAGCGGGCGGCGCATGGACTGCTCGGTCTCGACGTGCGACCGGGCGACGTAGTGATTCTCATACAGGCGCACGAGCCCGCTTTTGTCGCCATGCTGTTCGGTGCATGGAGGATCGGCGCCACGGCCTGCCTGCTGCCACCTCCGGGCGCGTACCAGTCTTCGGACCAGTACGCCGATTTCCTGCGCCACGCGTTCTCCGCATGCGCGCCGAGCCTGGTCGTGGTCGATCCCCGAGTCGAACATCTTGTCGGAGTCGAAACGGCATCCGGAGTGCGATGCAGGCTGGTGAACATCGCCGCCGTGCTCGATGGCGCCATGGCTCCGTCCGAACTGCCTCCTCTACCGACCGCCCCCGAACGGCTCGCGCTCATCCAGTTCACTTCCGGATCGAATGCGGCGGGCAAGGCGGTGCGGATTCCGGTGAGCGCACTGATGGCGAATTCGCGCGCGATCCGGCGCTGGCTGGAATGGACGGAGCAGGACCCCGTCGCCTCCTGGCTGCCGCTCTACCACGACATGGGGCTGATCGCGTGTCTGGTCACGCCCGTCGTCGCCCGCAGCGACCTCTGGCTGATGAATCCGTCGCACTTCATCCGGGATCCGGCCAAATATCTGCATTGTTTCGGCACGCATGGGGCGCGGCTGACCGCGATGCCGAATTTCGCGCTCGACTATATCGTGCGGCATGTCTCCCCTGCCCAATTGCAGGGATGCGATTTCTCGGAATGGCGGGCGCTGGTCGTGGGCGCGGAACCGATCCATCCCCCGACCCTGGAGCGCTTCCACGCGCTGCTTGGGCCTTTCGGTTTCCGTCGAGAAGCCCTGCTGCCGGCCTACGGCCTCGCTGAAGCGACGCTCGCCGCGACCGGCGTGCCGCTGCGCGAAGGCTGGAAGGCGGTGCGCCTCTCCGATCTCAGGGCGGGCATCATCGATGAACCGACGCACGGCTCGCATGTCGCGGCCACGGACGCAGCGACTGCGCTGGTCAGTTGCGGCCCTCCGTTGGAAGGCTTGAAGATCGCGATACTGGACGACGCCGGCGATGCGTTACCGGAAGGCGCGATCGGAGAAATCTTCCTGACCGGTGAATCCATCTGCGAAGGTTATGCAGAACCCGTTCGCACGCGAACCGGGACATTTTCTCCGCGGGGGCTCCGCACGGGCGATGCGGGCGCGTTGATCCGAGGCGAACTCTACGTCGTGGGTCGCTTCGGCGACAGCCTGAAGGTTCGCGGCAGGACCCTGTTCGCGGAAGACATCGAACGCGCATTGCGGGCTTGCGATCTCGGCACGACCGTCGCCGCTGCCGCGCTGGGCCTGGAAGGCGGTGAGCCGCTCGTCGTCGTCGCCGTCGAAGAGGCGGATGCATCCAGGATCGAGGCGACGATGCGCGGACTGCAGGGCAGAACGGAAGGGGCGAGATTGCACGTCACGTCCGTACCCGCCGGCACGATTCCGAGGACTTCCAGCGGCAAGGTCAAACGCGGTCGGCTATGGCGCATACTGGCGGACATCCGCGCGTCGGACGCGGTCAACGCTTCCGGTTCCGGAGACCATCGGAAGTGACCCGAAACGCCATCACGCCTCCGTCGTTCCGGACGTCCGGCCCCGTCCGGCGGATTCGCGACGGTTCGCATGACGGAGACCACCGGGCCACCGTCCCGCCGATACTGCGGGCATATGAAGGTGACGCGACGTGAACACGATAGCGACCCTCCCCCCCAGACGCTTCATCTGGATCGCGAAGATCCTCGGCATCGGCCCATACGCCTCCGAGCTGCGCGCGCTCCTCCGCATCCTGTACCGCTCGCACCCTCGTCTGGCCATGGCATGGTGGGGCTTCATCGCCGTCAATTCGCTGTTGCCCATCGCGCTGACGCTGTCGATCGGCTGGATCGTCGAATCGGCCATGAAGGGGAAGATCGAGCCGGAGTCCCTCGCACTGCTCGGATTCGTCTTCATCGCGCTCAACATGCTGTCGACCCTCGGGGAAGCGGTGTCGGGCAGCCTCGGGGCACGCGCCTCCGAATGGTGTCACCGGCAACTCCTCCAGGCCTGTCTGGCGCCGCAGTCAATCTCTCATCTCGAACAACCGGGACTGATGGCGGATCTTTCGGCGGCGCGCGATTTCGATCTCGGTATCGCAGGGGCTCCGCTTGCGGTCTCGTTGCCGCGCGTTTCGGGGAGACTCGTGGCGATCGGAACCGGACTGTTCCATGCGCCGCTGCTGCTGGCGATGGGCTGGTATGCGCCCTTGATTCTGATCCCCGCATGGCTGCTCACCAGCGTCATGCTTGGCGTTTCGTCGCGGTGGTCGCCCCACTTCTCGCAGGCGGTGATGCTGATCCAGCAGCGGACCCGGTATTTTTACCAACTGCTGGTCGACACGCCGGCAGCGAAGGAAGTGCGACTGTTCGGTCTCGGCGAATGGCTCGCCGACGCCTTCCGGAAGTTGCGGTTGCAACTCTTCGAACAGTCGTGGAAGGAGCAGACTCTCAAATGGTCCGGCATGGGAGCGAGCGTCCTCCTGGTGCTCGCCGCGAACGCCGCGGTGATCGCCGCGATGGTGCGGCCGTCGTCCGGGCTCGATATGACCCCGGCGCAACTGACGACCGCGCTTCTGGCTCTGGCGGCCATCGTCAACATCGGCTTCCAGGACGACTACTTCCTGCGTACGGCACTGCAACCGATGCCGCGAATCCTGCGCATGATCGAAACGATGCGGCGCGAGGGCAATCTCGACGACGGCGACATGCCGGCCGCCGACCTGCCGCGCCACGAAATCCGCCTCGAGAACGTCGGCTTCCATTACCCGGGAGATGACAAGGCCATCCTCGATGGATTCACGCTGGTCATCCCCGCCGGAAAGTCGATGGCGATCGTCGGCCAGAACGGCGCCGGCAAGACCACTCTGATCAAACTGCTGGCCCGACTTTACGACCCGACCGCCGGCAGGATACTCGTCGACGGCAAGGACTTGCGCGATTTCGACATCGAGTCGTGGCGGAGTCGCCTCGCCATCGCCTATCAGGATTTCGTGCGCTACCCATGGACGCTGCACGACAACGTGGCGGCGGAATCCGGGGACGATGCCCTGATCGAACGAGCGCTGTCGCTCGCCGAAGCGAGCGATGTCGCCTCGCCGGATGCGATCCTGATGCGCGGAGTGGAGAACGGCGTCGATCTTTCCGGGGGGCAGTGGCAACGCGTGTGTCTCGCGCGCGTCATCGCGCGACACTCGGCCGCGAACGCCGGACTGGTCGTTCTGGACGAGCCGACCGAGCATCTCGATGTCAGAGCCGAGGAGCACACCTTCAATCGACTGCTGGAAGCGATGCGAGGGACCACCACCCTGCTGATCTCGCATCGTTTCTCGACCGTCAGGAAGGCCGATCTGATCTGCGTGATCGAACAGGGACGCGTCCGCGAGCTGGGAAACCACGAGGATCTGATGCGGCTGAATGGCCTGTATCGACACATGTTCGATCTTCAGGCCTCGCGCTTCGATGAGGATTGCTGAGGAGTCCGCCGGATGAACGAATGGCGCAAAATGTTCGGCGCGGTCTGGAACACTTTCCGGGTCGCCCGCCGCGCCGAACCCCGACTCATGCTCATCGCGGTCGGCCTCGGCATTCTCACTTTCGTCCCGCCCGCGCTGATGGTGGTGTGGATGGCGATCGCGATCGATGGCCTTCTCCAGATGGATCATGCGCGTCTGGCACTCGGACTGATCGGGTTCACCGCCACGATCGTGGTCGGCTGGATTCTCAGGACCTGGGGCGAGAGACCGCTGAATCACTTCACCCAGCGCGCCACGATCGCGCTCGAAGTGCACATCGCGGAGCTGATCGGCGCAGCGGACACGCTCGAACTGTTCGAGCGGCCCGATCATCTGAACCGCATCGCGGTCCTGCGCGATCAGGTCTGGCGAATCGTGAACGTATACGGTTCCACGATCACGTTCATGGGCGTCGTGGTCCGACTGCTGATCACCCTCGGCATCCTCGCGGCGGTTCATCCCGCCCTGCTCGCCCTGCCGCTTTTCGCCGTGCCGTTGATCCTCATCGGGAAGAGCCGCGGCAAGCTGATGCAGGAGACGTGGATCAAGCACGCTCCGCAGCGTCGATTGCTCCGCAACCACTTCGAGCTCGGAACCACGGCCGGCCCGGCGAAAGAGCTGCGGACGTCGCAGACGCGGGATCTCCTGCGCCAGCGCCGCGAAGCGCTGTTCGAAACCGTCTACGGATACGAAGCACGGCAGCGCTGGACGACGGCCGCCGCCAATTCCTTCGGATGGCTCGTTTTCGGAATCGGATATCTCGGCGCCACGTTCTTCGCGAGTCGCCTGTCCGGCGACTCCGCCGGGAATCTGGTGCTCGTGATGGTATGCGCCGCGAATCTCGTCAACTACATCAGCGCGACGACCGGTCAGCTCGGCGAGTTGCGTTTCATGGTGGGAGCCGCCGAACAGCTCGTGTGGCTGGAGCAATGGGTCGGCGCGCGGCGCGCGGGGCCCAAGGCCCATCTGCCGACGCGGATGCAGAACGGAATCCGGCTCGAGGGCGTCGATTTCACTTATCCGGGGACGGAGCAACGGATCCTGCAAGGCATCGATCTGACGCTCAAACCCGGAACCGTCGTCGCCATCGTCGGCGAAAACGGCGCAGGAAAGTCGACGCTGATCAAGCTCCTGTGCGGACTCTATCCACCGGATACCGGCAAGATCACGATCGATGGCGTCGATCTGCAGACGGTCGACACCGCCGAATGGCGGCGGCATTGTTCCGGCGCGTTCCAGGACACCTTCCGGTTCGAATTCCAGCTCAAGGAGACCGTCGGCATCGGAGATCTGGAACATCGCGATGATCCCGAGGCGCTCGCCGATGCGCTTCGCAACGGGCATGCCCAGTCGATCGTGGACGAACTTCCGATGGGGGGCGAGACCCAACTTGGCAGACAGTGGCCGGGCGGCGTCGAACTTTCCGAAGGGCAATGGCATCGGATCGGTCTGGCGCGGGGAATGATGCGGAAACGGCCTTGGTTACTCGTCCTCGACGAACCGACGGCCTCGCTCGACGCCGAAGCGGAGTACGAGATCTTCTCCGCATTCGACGACTATGCGGCGCGCGAACAGAATCGCGACACGATCGCGCTCATCGTCACCCATCGGTTCGCGAACGTCAGGATGGCCGATCAGATCGTCGTGCTCCACGGGGCGTCGGTCGCCGAGCAGGGCACTCATGCCGAATTGATGCGGCTCGGCGGTCTGTACGCGGAGCTCTATTCGATCCAGGCAGCAGGCTACCGAACGCAGGGACAGACCCCGCTCGGCGCCATCGTGCCCCCGAGCGGCATACCGGCCCACTGACCTGCCGACCGCTGGAAACCGCAGGTCTTCAGCAGGCGAAAGCGGCAGGAAAAACGGTCGCGAAGGCCGCCGATCAACCGAGCGACAGACACGCCAGAAGATTCCTCGCTTCGATCGTGAACAGGCCGTCGCCAAGCAGGCGCTGAATCTGTCCGAGCGTCATCCATCTGTACTCCGGCGGGTGGTCGCGCAAGCTGCCTTCCGGCAGTTCGAGAATCATGTATCGGTTCTGGTAATGATAGAACCTGCCGCCCTCTTCGGACTGGATGGAGGAGTGGCGGACGCTGCCTGCCGGAGGATCGAGAAAAAGCTCGATGAACGGAAGCATGGGCATGCGCTGCGTCACGGACTCGTAGTTCGAACGGGAAATCGTCGGCCCGAGTTCGAACATCGACCTGTTGCCCGGGTAGAAACAGGCGCGCACCAGGAAATGGAGGACATCGTCGATCCGTTGCGCGACGAAACCATTGAGCCCCTTGCCCGCATGATAGACGAGGGGTTGCATCCATTCGCAGACTTCGCGGCTGTTGATTCGCGCGCGCGCGCCGATCACCGAAAAGAACTGTCCCTCCCGGTGGCGAAGCTCGTCGGAAGTCAATTCCCAAGCATCGAGTCGGTCCAGGCCGCGCCGGGTTACGTCGAAGTGATGCCGTGCCCGCAGATCGCTCAACCACGCGAGGATAGCGTCGAGCGATCCGCAGATGTTCGCCGAATCGAGCAGGGAGGCACCGAAATCGTCGATGGCCGCCCTCTCGTGCGGAAGGGTTTCCCGCGTCGCGAGACCGATGCAGGAAAGCACGCTTCTCGCATCCATGTTCACGATATTGTCGGAGCGAAGCATGAGCTTGATCTCCTCCAGGGTGAACCATCGGAATTCATCGTGGACGAGGGGTTCCTCGTCGATTTCGAGTACGACGTTGCGATTGAGTTTCTTCAGGAAACGCGAGGCCTGCTCGGGCTGTGGCTGATCGAAGCGGACCCGCGCGGGCCGCTCGCCGATGAAATACTCGAGGTACTTGGGCCTCGCGCCACCGTGTACCCGATTGTAGTTGCTCCATGTGGCCTGCAAGGTCGGAGCGATCTGGGCACCACCGATGTTGCCCGGCTCGACCTTGGCCTGCATGAGATAACGCCGGACACCGTCATCGACCCGGGTCAGGATGCCGAGGATGCCGACTTCCGGTTGATTGATGATCGGCTGGTCCCAAACGGGAATGGGGCCGTAATCGGTCGTCGTGCGAATGCCGTCGATCGAGAAGAACTTGCCGGATTCGTGCCGCAGTCGCAGAGGGTCGCCTTCGAATGCCCACCGCTCGAGAGCATCTAGCGGGACCCGTTCGACGAACAGAGGATGGCGTTCGCGCATGCGCCCGAGCCAGATCTCTGCTTGCGTCTGGACGCCGTCCGACGACGCGGGTGGCTGGATCGCGTCGTCGCAGACCGGGTCGATCCGCTGGTGCGGACTCATCCGACTTCCTCGAGATACGCTTCCCAGGAACGGATTGATCGCGACTTGTCGTAGTGCGTGCTCGCGATCACCAGTATGACCGACCCGGGCGCGATGTTTTCCACCTGGATGAACACCATCGGTACGATGTACAGGCCCTTTCCAGGATCATCGCAACGGAAGCGACGCTGCTCCTCCCCATCCGATAGGACGACGTCGCAGCTCCCGGCAAGAGCGACCAGCAACTGTTCGGTATCGCGATGCGCATGGCCACCACGGCCGTCGTTCAGGTCGAACATGTAGTAAACGCGGCGGATCGGAAACGGCACGGTGGATTCGGCCTCCACCGCAACCAAGGCACCACGCGC
The DNA here is from genome assembly GCA_049324395.1 of Pseudomonadota bacterium. Lineage (GTDB taxonomy): Bacteria > Pseudomonadota > Gammaproteobacteria > Xanthomonadales > Xanthomonadaceae > Lysobacter_I. The sequence goes on along the minus strand of JBMOOY010000067.1, from coordinate 170,126 downwards.
ATCGATGTTCGGCGACAACGGAATCCAGCGGATGCGATCGAGACTTTTCATGCGCGTTCTCCCGAGGTCATTCGACTGCTCGCGATGCTCTCGATCGCAGCGATCGCGGTTTCCACGCCGCGTTCCTGGCGCACGGACGATGCTATCCGTTCGGCGCGCTGGGCGAAACCGGAGTCGCCGCACACGGTCGCGATGGCCGATGCCAGGCTTTCCGGCGTGAGCCTGGCCGCAGCGAAGGGGCCCAGGCCGACGCCGAGCGCCGCGCAGCGATAGCCCCAGAACGCCTGATCCCAACCGAAGGGAACCGTGATCTGCGGGGTTCCCGTCGCGAGCGCGATGGACGTGGTGCCCGCACCACCGTGATGTACGAGGGCCTTCGCGCGGGGCAATAGCCAACCGTAAGGCACCTGCTTGACGAAGTGCACGCCGGACAGGCCGCCCGGATCCTCGAGCCCTCCCCATCCGGAAACGATGACGCCTCGTTGCCCGGACTGCGCAAGCGCGCTCGCGACGAGGGCGGTCAATTTCCGTGGATTGCGTCCGACGTGGCTTCCGAAGCCGATGACGACCGGGGGCTCGCCGGCGGCGAGAAAGTCGCTCAGCGCATCCGGCGGCCGGTATTCGTCGTCGGAATCGAGGAACCAGTAGCCGACGACGCGCACGTCCGCTCCCCACTCGGACGCTTTCGGCAGGATCGTCGGGCTGTAACCCAGCAGGTGCGGCATCGCCTGCGTGCGCCGCAGATGTTCCTGGAAAGTCAATGCCGGCAGGCCGAGCACATCGCGCCGCCACGACTGCAGGACATCGTCGCCAACCCGCAATACCGGTACGGCACGTCGCCAGGAGCGAAGATTCTCCCGTTTGCCGAGGTCGGCGCGCGCGCCCGAATTGAGAGGGAACGGGAAGTCCGCCGTCGGCAAGGCAGGCACCGGAAATACACCCGTCACGATCACTGGGATCCCGAGCGCTTCGCGCAGCGACGGACCGATGCCGAACCAGGGTTGACAGAGGACGACATCCGCGCCAACGCAGGGCGCAAGCGACTCCCGCAGGTGCTGATCGGCGGTAGGCCCGACGAACATTCTCCAGAAACGCTTGTATCGGGTGACCGGCTTTTCGATCGTATCGCGGAACAATGAAGCCGCGCGTGCGGCGCTGAAGGATTCCGACTCGCCGCTCATACGGTGGTAATCGTGACCCGCACCGACAACGCGATCGCGATAACTCTCCTCCGTCGCGAAGCGGACCTCGTGGCCCGCCTTCCGCAGACCGATGCCGAGCGCCAGCAATGGCTGCACATCACCTCGGGTACCCACGGCGACGATCGTGATCCGCATGCATTATTCCTTCCCGCCTTGAACACTCGAACCCGCTGCTGCGGCTCAACGCAGGGCCATCGGGGTCGTCGTCGACAATACTAGGCACCCATCGCTAACCGCGAGCGCGCGCATCACGACTCGCGCAAGGCGGCGACGACAGATCCCTGTGCCGCGCGCAACGCAGGGTACAGTCCGCCGAAGAAACCGATCGCGAGCGCCCATTTCACGCCCGTCCAGAGCACGGCAGGCGCCGTGTCGAACTGGAAAGTCAATTGCCCGGTCGTTCCGGCTGCGAGGGTCGATGCCGTATTCCCGTCGAAGAACGACCAGGCAATCGCCCCACCCAGCAGACCACCGATCAAAGCGAGCGACATCGCCTCGAGCAGGATGGCGACCACGACGGGCATGCCGCCGAAGCCGATTGCGCGCAACGTGGCGATCTCCCGCGAGCGGTTCTCGATGGCGGCGTACATCGTATTGAGACATCCGAAGGATGCGCCTATCGCCATGATCGCGCCAACGAGCATGGCCAGCACTGTGATGACTCGGATGGTCTCCTGCGACTGTCGTCCGAAGTAGGATTCGGTCGTCTCGACACTGACGCTGAGGCGCGGATTGCTCTGCAGAGACTTCCTGAAACCGTCGTAGGCCGCCGCATTCTCTAGCCTCGCGATCACCGTCGAAACGGACGACCCACGCCGATAGACGTCGCCGAGAGTCTTCACATCGGTCCAGATCTCGGAATCCAGCGCATCTCGCGTCGAAAATTCGCCGACGATCTTCCAGACCTGGTTGGCGAGCTTGATCTCCTTGCCGACATCGAGCCCGGCGAAATGGGCGCGCGCACCGCTGCCGACCATGAGCTCATAGGTCCCCGGCCGGAAACGCCGCCCTTCGACGACCCGTGCGTTGGTGCGGAGTCTCCATGCGGACTCGCCGACCCCCCGCAACTGCACGCTGCCGATGTCGATGTCGGGGTTGCCGCCCTTGAGCGGCAGATCGACGGAGGCGATGGTCTCCGCAGACGCCAGAGGCTGTCCCTGTCGATCCCTGGCGACGCCCGGAGCGTCCGCGATCAGCGCCGTGTCCTGCTGGCGGAGCACGGACATCACTTCCGCCGAGGAACCGCCGCGGAGCACGATCGCAACGTCGGCGCTGCCGGTACGACGGAGCGTCTCGCGATAGCCGTGCGCCATCGCGAGCATCGCGACCAGAACCGCGGTCACGCCGGCGATACCGATCACGATCACGAACGACGTTCCCCATCTACGGCCCAGTGTCCGGAGGCCGACCGAGGCCAGAGAGGCGGCCTGCCGCCCCTTCCAGGTGAAGGCCATCCACGCCACGAGCAGGGCCGCCATCGCGGCGAGAGCCGGCCAAGGGAGAAAGATCAGGCCTCCGACGCCTGCGGCGCCGAAGGCGAACCGGGAGATTTCCTGGACGAAACGCATCTCGCGTTCTCCTCAATGCTTTCCAAGGGCGTCGACGATGCGGATTCGGACCGCGCGATAGGCGGGCAGACCGCCGATGACGACGCCGAGCGCAGCCGCAAGTCCGATTCCCGCGCCCCATGTCAACGGACGTGCGCCCGCGAAGGCGAAGCCGCCGCCGATCATGCCGGGCAGCACGGCACCGATGAGCGCGGAAAGCATCAAACCGATCGCGGCGCCGACGACGAGCAGGCCAACCGCTTCTCCGATCACCAACCAGAAAATGCGTGTCCGCGAAAAGCCGATGGTCTTCATCACCGCAAACTCGGAAGTCCGTTCACGAGCGCTCTGCATCATGATGTTGCCGATGACGATCGTCAGGGTGAAGAACACGGCCCCGATGATGGGAAAGACGATCATGTTGATGTTCACGAGCTGTTTGAGCCAACCCTGCGCGGCGGCCTGTTCGGTGGTGGTCCTGGTCTCGTGGTCCGAGTTTGCGGAAATCGCATCGATCGCCCTCCCGATCCTGCTGGTTTCGTCGAGATCGGCGATCCGGCTGATGTACCACCCGACGAGTCCTTGGTTGTAGGGGGTCGTATCGTCGAAGGTTTTCCAGTGCAGGACGATCATCTCGCTCTGCGCGGCCTTCGGGTCTTCCAGCTTCATGACTCCGACGAGATTGAAGGTCCAGCTCTTGCTGCCTTTCCTGTCGGGGAAGATCAGCGACTGCAGCGGAATCCGCTGCCCGACCTTCCATCCGTACTTCTTGACGACGGTCTCTCCCGCGAGAATGCCGTTCGGGTCCTTGGCGAAAGCCTCGCGCTCCTCCGGCGAGACGGAGATCTCCGGATACAGGTCGAGATAGTTCGGACTGGCCGCGACGGTGAAAATCTGATTGCGCGGATCCTGGTAGAACCCGCCGAACCAGTTGGCGTAAGCCACGTCCGCCACCCCGGGCACAGTCCTGATCCGCGCCTCGAGCGCATGGGGAAGCGGAGTGGTAATGGACAGACGGGCCTGCGTCTGCAGACGGTAGGCACTCTCGGCGACCTGCATGCCATGGGTGAGAGCCCGTCGGACATCGTCGAGCAAACCGAAAAGCAGGAATGCCGCCACGATCGACGCCAGCGTGAGCAGGGTCCGCGTCTTCCTGTGCAGCAACGACGCAAAGATCAGTCGCGGGTAGTTCATCTCGATGCTCCGAACGGTTGCGCCTTCATTCGGCGAGGGTGCCCTTGTCGAGGTGAAGGACCCGGCCGGCGAATTCGGCCGCCTTGGCGTCGTGGGTCACCATCACGATGGTCTTGCCATGTTCGCGGTTGAGTGCCTGCAGAAGGCGCAGGACTTCGATCGCGGACTCGCGATCCAAGTCGCCCGTCGGCTCGTCGCAGACCAGCAATTCAGGGTCGGAGACGATCGCCCTTGCGATCGCGACGCGCTGTTGCTGACCGCCGGACAGTTCGGACGGCTTGTGCGAAGCCCGCTGCTCGAGACCGACCAATCCGAGCGCGATACCCGCCCGTTTCTTCCGATCCGAAGCGCCGAGCCGGGTGAGCATGAGGGGAAGCGCGACGTTCTCTTCCGCCGAAAGCATCGGCAGGAGATTGTAGAACTGGAAAACGAAGCCGACATTGACGGCGCGCCAGTTCGCGAGCGCCGCGTCGCCCATCCGGTCGATGCGCGTCTCGCCGACCAGGATGGTCCCCTGATCGGGAGAATCGAGACCGCTGATGAGGTTGAGCAACGTGGTCTTGCCCGATCCGGATGGCCCCATCAACGCCAGGAACTGCCCTTTGGGCACCCGGAGGTTCGCCTGTCTGAGCACTTCGACCCGTTCTTTACCGCGCGCGTACGATTTTCCAACCTCAGAAACCTCTATGAAATCGCTCATTCTCGTTTCCTTCTGCTTCCCTCTTCCGCCACCGGAGTACCGATATGGACAAGGCGACCCGCGATGATCCATGCGGTTTGCATCGACCAAGGCTCCTTCAAGCGCACTCGGCGGGATCCCGCGTTCCGACGGGCGGCGGCGAGGTCTGTTCGCGTGCTCGATCGGATATGCGCGCCACGTCGATCAGGTCGCGCAGCGGAACATCGGGTGCGCGCGCGACCGTGTCCGCGATCCGGCAATACAGATCGATCAGCGCAGCGATCGTCTCCGGCTTGTACTTCCGCGACAGATAGAGAACGTTCACCTGCGCGCTCTGTCCATCCAGCAGTTGCAGCATCATCTCGAGATCGAAAGTCCGACCCTGCCCGACGTCCGGACGCCAGCTCCAGTTGTCGAAAGGCGCCGGCGGCGCCGACGACCCCCTGACCATCTGGAACACCACGCTCTCGATGCCCGGGTCCATCTGTCTGGTCGCGACGGCTGGCAACGCGCGAATCGGCACGAGCTCGTGTTCGATCGCTCCGAAAAGCGCACCGCGGCACTTCCGTGCCAGTTCGGCGAAGGATTCTTCCGGCCGAAAGCGAACCCGCAGAGCGACGGTGCTGATGAAATAGCCGACGGTACGAAGAAGCTCGGGACGGTTCCGCTCGGATGAAATGGTCGTGACCGTGAGATCGGTCTGCCCCGTCATCGCGTGAACCGCAGCGTAGAAAATCGCCGCCGCGACACAGAACATCGGCACCCGAGCCTCCGAGACAAGGGCCTTCAGACCGGCTACGGTCTCCGGATCGAGCGTACCGTGCTCGTATGCGGTCAACCGCTCTTCTCCAGCGGGATGCGACTCTGCAGGGATGCGACAGCCGGTCGCGCCCTCGAGGACCTTTGTCCAATAGGCTTCCGCGCGCGCCTGCCGGCGCGTTCCGGCTTCCGAATTCTTCCACTCGATCCAGCGCGAATAATCCCAGCCATCCTCCGCCGGCAGTTCATTGCCCGAGTACAGCGCGGCCAGATCCGCGACGAGAATTTCTCCCGAAGTCCAATCGGTGGCGATGTGGTGGATGTTCAAGCAGATGACATGGTCCTCCGCCGAAATGCCGATCACCAGACAACGCAACGGCCAGTCGCTGGAAACCAGGGGCGCCGTGATCTCCCGCGTCAGCTCCTGTTGCGCCATCGCCAATGCATCTCCGGACGCGGAGACATCGAGATAGCGGATCTCCGGTCGCCAGGAGTCGGAAACGATCCGCAGCAGCTTCGTCCTGTCCCATCGCAGCTTCGCTCGCAAGGCATCGTGTCGTGCCGTGAGCTCGCGAACGGCATGCTCCAACCGCGCACGATCCAGAGGAGCCCGGAGACGTACGACCACATGCGTACTGAGTGCGCCGGCATGCCCATATCTGCGTTCGAAAGTCCACAACAGGCGTTGCCCGAGGCTGGCCGGGCCGATCGTCTCGTCGCTCGATTCCTGGCGGTAACGACTGCACATGAGACCGTCCTTTCCTCAGAACCTTCCTGCGAAGATCCATCGTCGCCCCGCCCCAGCCTCGGCGCGGGGAACGATCAGGCGAACGAAACGATGAATGCCTCGAGAAGTTCCGTGCCGTATGCGCCCGATCATAACCGATTTGAAAGGTAGATCAAGCAGGCGCAACCACTGCCCCGGCGACTGCGACGAATCCCGAAAAAACCAGGAGTTGAACGAATTTGCGATGCCTTGCGACCCGGGATCCGGAGCGCGGCCCGCCCCCTGCCCACGAACGCACCGAGGCATCCAGCAGCGCGACATTGACGCACCGATCGGACACGGCATGTCGTCGACGTCCGGCCGACTGGACCGGTTCGGGACGTGTCTCGACGATATCCGCGGGGAGAGCGAACAGGATACGCAAGAACCGCCCGGCTTCGTTCGCCGGGAACAACGATCGCGCTTTCGATCGCCGTACTCGTTCGCGCGTCGCGACTGCCGCTCCCCATGGCCGGACAGCCGTTTCGGCGCAGGCCGGTCCGGAGGCTTCGCACCGACTCGAACTGCGACATAAGGAGCGACATCGACGACAGGCCTGCATCGCCGCAGCGCCTTCTCTGTCCTCGCCTGTCGCCGGTTGCAAATGACCGACGACAGGGGCATTCTTCGGATATTCGCCGACGAGCCGCAAGGCCGACTCGCGCTCCGCGGCGGGCTCACCCGACACCACTGCCAGAATCGTTTGCGGGAGTCGCGACATGCTTGATCCGGCGATGGATCGATCGCAGAGCGCCTCGGACGAAGCGCGCTCCCGCGCGAGCCGGACCCTGCTCGACATCGGCATCCTCGCAGCGCACGCCGACTACGGCATGGGGTTCGCGATCCGGGCTGCGGTCGCGCTCGGAATCGCCGATGCGCTCGCCGACGCTCCGCGCGACATCGCCTCTCTCGCGGAAGCCGTCGACGCCGACAGTCACGGCCTCCTGCGCCTGATGCGAGCCCTAGCGGCCAAGGGCGTCTTCGAGGAATGCGCGCCGGAAACCTTCCGCGGCACGGCCATCGGCCGGCTGCTGCGGCGCGATCACCCGGCCGCCGTCGCGGAGTACCTCCGGACGATGCCGGCGCCGACCGCATACGTCGGACTCGACGGCGGGCTGCGATCGCCGCAATACGCCCTCGACGAATGTCTCGACGAGCACGCGCCACCGAATGGTCTGTCCGCCCTGGAAACCGAGGTTGCGCTCGCAATCCATCCCTGGCGCGAAGCCCAGGAACTCCGACTGTACGGCCACGGTTGCGATGCGTTCTGCGCCGCACTTCTCCGCGAGCATCCCGACATGCGGATCCAGGCGATCGGTGGGGACCAGCGATGGTGGGAACACATGGCTTCCGAAGCGGGCGCGCTCACCTCGTCGTCGGCTTCACGCTCGCCGATGACGCATTGCGTCATCGGCGGCGTCTCTCGCCTGGACGACCGCGATCTGTCGGAGGCGATACGCGGCCTGGCCGCCGCCTGCCGTTTCGGAGACCGCGCGCTGCTAATCGACCATTTCGGCCGCAGCGACGACCTTTTCGCGCGGGCGAGCGATCTGTCCCGACTGGCCGCCGGCCGTCGCCCTCTCCTGCGCGCGCTGCCCGAATTGCTCGTCGCATTCGCAGCGTGCGATTTCAGTGCACCAAGGATCACCAGTACGCCGGCACTCTGCATCGTCGACCTGGAGCATAAAGATGAAGCAAACCACGGACATGAAAATCGCGATCGCGATGACGCTTGACGATCGCTACGTGCCTCCGGCACGCGCGACGATAGAGTCCATACACCGGAACGGAGGCCCCAAACGCGGCGTCACCCTGGTTGTCGTCAGCAGAGGCCTCAGCGACGCTTCACTGGCGGCACTGCGCGAAACGAGCGCATCAACCGGCATCCCGATCGAATTCAGGTTCGTCGAGGACGTCTCGGAGCTGGGAGCGATTCCGGAATGGGCGGTGCCCGCATGCCTGCGCCTGTTCGTCGGCGATGTCTGCGCGGACTTCGATCGCGTCCTTTTCCTCGACGCCGATCTCCTGATCCTCGACGATCTCGATCCGCTGATGCGATACGATCTGGGCGGCCGGTCCGCCGCCGCGGTGGTCCATTTCCCGCCGATGAGCGTGATGCGGGTAGCGGTGCCGAAGTCGCGCCGCGGCGATGCGGATCCGGAAGCTCCCTACTTCAACGCAGGGGTAGTGCTGTTCGATGCGCGCAAATGGCAGGAGCGATCGATCGGGCAACGCAGCCGCGCATTTCTCAACCGGTACCCCGCGACGCGCATCCTCGATCAGGATGCGTGGAACGTGATCCTCTCCGGCGACTGGTGCGTTCTGGACAAGGAGTGGAATGTTCCAGCCGGCCCGATGGACGATGCGCCGATTCTCCGCGGCCTGTCGCACATGAACCCGGCGATCACCGAGGAGCTTCGCTCGTGGGAACCGGCGCAGCGGCGCCCCAGGATCCTCCACTATGTCGGCCAACCGAAGCCCTGGGAGTCCAATTATCCATGGCCTGAACTGGCCGAGCTCTATCGCGGATACATGCGCCCCGAATTCGGCACGGACTGGCCCGGGTACCAGGAACGCCTGATCGCCACGGACAACAACGAACTGCGCACGCGGGAGTTCATCCGGACCTGAAGGCCCACCCATGATGCCCGGGGAAATCCGAATACCCGCCACCGTGGGGCAGCGATTGCTGTGGGCGCTGGACCGCTATCGGGGCGAAAGCGGCGCGCTCAACTGTCCCGCGCTGTGCCGCGTCGAAGGCCCATTGCACGAGCGGACGCTCCGTCGCGCCCTGGCGGAAGTCGCGCGCGCGCACAGCGCGCTGCGCACCGTTTTCAGGGTCGATCGCGGACTGTCGCAGGTCGTCCGTCCCGCGCCTGCGCCGGACGATATTCCACTGGAGCACCTGTGCTGCGAGGGATGGCCGCAAGCCATGCCGATGGTGCACGACGCGCTGCGACGACGACTGGATCCGCTCGTGTCGCCCTGGGCTGCAACGCTCATCACTTGCGGGGCGAACGAGCACTGCCTGCTGATCAATATCCATCATCTCGTCACCGATCTGGTGGGATCAACGGTGCTGATAGAGGATCTCGCGGCCTGTCTCTCGGGCACACCAGGGATCGAAGGCGGGACCGATACGGCCTGGGACAGCGTTCGCGTCAGTCAGGAAGCGCATGCGACGCAAGGGTCGGAGGCGATGAACGCCCAGCAGCGTTACTGGTACGAACGCCTCGCCGGAATGCAGCCCATACGAACGCCGCTACATCCGCGGCGCAACGATGCACTGGGAAGCACCGGCCTCATCGAAGGGACGATCGACCCGGGGACGCGATGTCGTCTCGACGCCATCGCCGAACGTCGCGGAACGACGGCTTTCGCCTGTCTGCTGGGCGTGCTGTTCGCTACCGCTCACGTCCAGACAGGGCAACGGGACCTGAGCGTCGCCACGCTGTTCTCTGGTCGGACGTCCCCATCGCTTCGTCGGACGATCGCCTTCCTGGTCAATCTGCTCGTCCTGCGCGTGCGGCTTCCGGGCGAAGGGACCTATGCCCATTGCGTCGAACAATGCCAGCGTGCGATCGCCGGCGCACTACAGCATGCCGACCTCCCGTTCCAGTTGCTCTCTCCACCGCCACCCAGAATGCGCGTTCACGACAATGCCCGAGTGGACGACGTCGTGTTCCATGTCGTTCCCGAGCCCATCGAGCGCACGCTTCCGGCTGGCGATTGCCGACTGCGGATTGCGGTGCCGGAGGTCGTCGGGAGATTCGATCTCGAAATCGCGGTCCGGCCGAGCGAAGACGCCTATATCGTCCGCATCACCTACAACCGGGGACGACTGGACGATGTCGAAGCCGATCGTCTGCTGCGCGGATATCTCGCGATGTCCCGTTACGTCGCTTCTTTCCCGGACTCCCCGTTGAGCAGATTCGCCTCTCCGCCCGCGGATTCGGATTGACTTTGGACGATGAACTGTGTTAACTCGGACAACGACCGCGAATCGAAGATCGCGGCTTGCGGGCAGTAGACGCCGAAGACGGCTTCGATACGGACGGCCAAGCGGAACGCCATGATGGAGTTGCCGCCCAGCCTGAGAAAGTCGTCTTCCGGCCTGACTCCCGTAATGCCGAGGATTTCCTCGGTGACCGCGACAAGCGCCTTGGCTATTTCGTCTGTGGTTTCGGTCATGTGTAATTCGATGCTCCGTGGATTTGCCAGGAACAGACTTGGAGATTCTCACTGAAGGACTGAGGGCCGACGAATAACATGGGCAACACGAAAGACCAATTGTTCGAACAGATCGAACGTATCGAGGATTTTTCCTTCGACGCGAAAGTCGCCGCGGTTTTCGACGACATGGTCGCAAGGAGCGTTCCATTCTACGCCGAAGTCCAGCGAATGGTAGTGGAAACCGCGAACTCTTTTCTGCAGGGAGGCGGGGTTTTCTGCGACATCGGCTGTTCGACAGGCACGACGATCGAAGCGCTCGCCGCCCTGCAGCCGGAATCGAAGGTGCGATATATCGGCATCGATCCATCCGCGCCGATGCTCGAGCAGGCGACCCAGAAGCTGGCGCACCTGAGCGACCGTGTCGAGTTGCTTCACGGCTCCGTGCAGGAAGAGCACATGCTCAGGCCGGCCAATGTGATCACGATGCTCTACACCCTCCAGTTCATCAGGCCGATCGACCGGGCCGATGTCATCTCGAGAATCCACGATTCGATCCTGCCCGGAGGGTGTTTCATCCTGGCGGAGAAAGTGCTTTCCGACACGCGTTTCGCGCGCCGTCGTTTCATCGAGTTCTATCACGAATACAAAGGCCGAAACGGCTATTCCGTCAACGAGATCGCCCGAAAGCGGGACGCCCTCGAAAACGTACTGATCCCCTACGAGAATCAAGAGAACATCCTGATGCTCAGGAAGGCTGGCTTCCACGAAATCGAGCAGGCCTTCCGCTGGTACAACTTCGCGCTGTATATCGCCGCGCGCGATTGAACGCCGTTCAGCAGCCTTCCGAAATCTCCATTTCCACGATGGGCATCGTGGATCGAGGGATCACTCGCGAGACGTGCAGGCCCGCCCGACTCGCCATCTCCCGGTACTCGTCGACGCCGCGGTAACGCCCTCCGTAGAGAACCAGCAGATGCAATTGCACGAGATTGCCGCGTGCGTAGGCGCTGCCCGCCCCCATCAGCGGTTCGATGACGAGAAGACGACTCCCGGGAGGCATCGCATGCCGGATTCCGGTCAGGATCCTGATGCAGGCATCGTCGTCCCAACCGCCCAGTACGGCTTTCAGCACATATAAATCGTGATCGCCGGGGATGTCGCGGAAAAAATCGCCCGGCAAAATCCGGCATCGATCGTGCACTCCATACCTTGCCAGCACTTCTGGGGCCCGTTCCAGCATTCTCTCAAGATCGAACAGCGTGCCCTGCAGCGCCGGGCACTGCTTCAGTATCCCGCCGAGAAAAGTTCCAGTACCGCCTCCGATGTCTGCGATGCGCCGAAAAGCACCCCACGGATAGGCGCGCGTCAGCGTGTACAGATCCACGCGACTGGCCGCCTGATGCATCCGGTCCATGCGGATGTCCTCCTCGGCATGCCGGGCGCGATATTGCCGGTGGGATTCCCCGAACGCCTTCTCGAATCCGGAGCCGCAGGTCCTCACCGCATGTTCGAGTTCGGACCATGCGGCAATTTCGGTGTCGGCGAGCGCGAAAGCATCGCGCATCGACCAGGCATGATCCGTCCTCAAAAGAGCGCCTCGGGCGGTCAGCCCGTAGACGGACCGCTCGCGCTCGACCAGCACTCCAGTCCGCACCAGCGCATCCAGCAGATACGGCATCTTCGCGGATGCAACGCCGGTCTCGGCGCGCAGCGACTCCAGATCGGCCGTCTCTCCCCGGAACGCATCGGGCACACCCAATGTCGATGCGGCTCTCAGTGCGGCGGGTGTGGCGACATCGACGAGGGACAACAAGTCGTTCAAGGCCGCCAACTCCTTCTCAGACAGCATGTCGGTACTCCCTCATCATCGCTTCGAACTCGTCACGATTCGGCCCCATCCTGCGCGTGCCGATGTCGGAATTGCGCAACTGACGGAATACTCTGCGCATGACATCCTGATCGGAGAACACCTCGTCCGGCAACGCCAGCATGTTGAGCAGACGATCGGCCGCCGGGCCGACGACCGGGCAGTCGTGCAACGCCGCCATCGCGACCGCCACGCGACGGCTCGAGTCCGACGAGACGGCGTGGGCACGTCCTTCGATGCTCGCCAGCACTTCCTGTTCGCGCTCCTGGTCGATGCGGATCTGGCTCGTCAGCCACGGCCCGATCACATCGGCAGTGAGCTCTTCCCACTCCCTGCAGACCTCGGATGGCGACTTGTCGTCGATCGCCGTATCGAGCAACAAGGCGATCCGGCGCGCGTGCGCCAGCGCGAGCGATACGCCACGACCCGCCGTCGGGTTGGTGTGCGCCGCAGCGTCGCCGACCAAAAGCAGGCCCGTCACCAGCGGTGCGGCGCGCCACAGACTGACGCGGCGGTTTCCGACGCTGGCGCATGGCAACGGTTCGGAGACGGGCTCTCCCGCCTCCAGCCACGGCGCCACGACCGGAACTTCGCTCAGGAAACCATCGAACCTGTCGGCCTCGTGCAGCGCGCGACGTACCGGGTCGCTGCCGTGGAGCTGGATCGAGATCTGGAAATGACCGTTGTCTTCGGGAAACGCCAGCACGGTCGCATATGGCAGTGCGGCGACGACCGGAACCCGGAACGGCGGAAAGCATCGCCCAGGACGAAGCCGATAGTGCCGGGTGAGGTAGATGTGTCGGCTCGCGTGATTCTCGCCCGCCAGCTCGACGCCGCGGCTCCTCAGCCAGCCCCGGAACGGGGATCGCCTTCCGGTTGCATCGACGACGTATCGGGCTCGCAGATCGCCCCGATCGGTGCGCAATCCGATGACGTGCGGGGCCGCACCCGCCCGACGCCCCTCGAACAACAGATCGCGGGCCGCCGCGTCCTCGATGAAGTCGATGCCCTGTTGCGCACGCGCGGTGCCGACCAGGATTTCGTCGAGCAGACGACGGCTGGAAAGCAGGTTCCAGTGCTGCGGCTCATGCGGAAGGGGCGCCCGCGTGCCTCCCCCTTGGAGCAGCGCGGCCACGACATCCGGTAGTTCCCGGTCGAGAATGCCCGTGCCCAAGGCGAGGAAGGAGTGTCCCTGCAATCTGTGGGGCAGAGCTCGCCCACGAGGCTCGGCTTCTCCCTGCGATACCGAGCCGGGGTCGAGAAGCGCAATGCGATGCCCTCGTCTGGCGAGAAACAGCGCCAAGGATACGCCGGCGGGCCCGGCACCCGAGATTACGGCCGAATAGGCGCCGTCGAGCCCCACTGCGTCATCTACGGATTCAGGCGCACAGCCCCTTGCGCTTCAGCTCCGAAACCACGTGATTCTCGACATCCCCCACCAGCACGATGTTCATCACGGACTGTTCGTCGATGGGATCGAGTCCGAATTCGTCCTCGAGCGTGAAGGCAAGTTCCATGAGCGCCAGCGAGTGATAGTGCAGGTCGTCGACGAGCTTCTGGTCCGATCGCGCTTCTTCGCCGGCATAGTCCGGCGACAACTCACGTACGAGTTCCCGGACGATGGAGCGTACGGACACTTCATCGCGAGCGGCAGGCGTGGAAATATCGTTCACGTATAGTCTCCTTGTCTGACGCGCCTGTAATCCACACCATCGTGCACGGTATGCTCGCGTCGGCTGTCGCTCGGCAAATCCATCGATCCGGATTCACCAGATCCACACGGGATGCTGGCCCGTTGCGATGATTTTGCCGCGCGCACCTCGGACGGGACCGGCCGCTCGTCCGATTACGCCAGATCATATGCACAAAGGAACGGCGATTTCAAGCCGCTCCGGCACCTGTGGCCGCTCGGTCGATACTGCGACCGCAGCGTCGGCGACGGCTCATCCGGTCGGTTTCCGCCAGCCACCGATGTCACTTCCGATCGGCGCGCGCAAGTACGCATGACGGGATCGGATGCGTCCCGGCGATGCAGCGGCGAGACGGTGCGCCGGTCGCATACCTGTCCGACTCGAACCCGTCCACGCCGCCGGTTCCTGATGCTATGTTTGGGTACGAGGCGTCCGTACAGCAACCGCCATGCTGCCGGCGCTCCGGTCGTGGCGCTCGGACTGCGCCCTGCGCTTGAGGGGTCCGGGGAAGCCGACCAGCCGTCGCACCATCGCACAGGTCAACACAAGGGAAATGAGGTACCGAACGGCATGAACATCGATTTCGACCGCTGGCCAGAGGATTTTGCGGAGCGTTATCGTCGCACCGGTTACTGGCGCGGCGAAATCCTGGCAGACATCGCACGCGATCATCGGCAGAATTGTCCCGACAGAATCGCGATCGTCGAGAAGGAGCGCCGGCTCAGCTACGGCGAACTGAACGATCGCGCCGACCGCTTCGCGGGTGGACTGTTGGCTCTGGGCCTGAAGCCGGGCGATCGACTGGTCATCCAACTGCCCAACATCCTGGAATTCGCGATCGCGACGCTCGGCATGTTCCGCGCCGGCGTCGTACCGGTGTTCGCCCTCCCTGCGCACCGGGCGCACGAGATCACATATCTTTGCGAAACCTCCGAAGCGGTCGCCTATCTCTGCGTCGACGAATATGCGGGCTTCGACTACAGGTCGCTCGCCCGGCATGCCATGGATGCGATTCCCACACTTCGCCACGCAATCGTCGTCGGCGCGCCTTCCGGGCTGACCGCATTCGAGACCGTCGACGCCCCGCTTCGGACTGCGATCGCGACCGATCCTGCGGAAGTCGCTTTCTTCCTCCTCTCCGGCGGCACGACCGGTCTGCCCAAGTTGATCCCGCGAACGCACGACGACTACGCCTACCAGTTGCGCAGAACGGCCGAAGTCCTCGATTTCGATCAGGACGGAATCTATCTTGCCTGCGTCTCGATCAGCCACAACGCGGCGCTAGGGTGTCCCGGCCTGCTCGGCACCTTGCGTGCGGGGGGCAAGGTACTGTTGCCGAGGACTCCCAGCCCCGATGACGTATTCCCGCTGGTCATGCGCGAAGGGGTGACGCTGACGACGCTGATGCCTCCTCTTGTTCTGATCTGGCTGGAGGTGATCGAGGACTATCTCGTCGACCTGTCGCGCATGATCCTGCAGGTCGGCAGCGCCCGTTTCGCGCCGGAACTCGCGAAACGGGTCCGGACCGAGCTTGGCTGCCGCCTCTCGCACTGGTTCGGCATGGCCGAAGGGCTGCTCACGTGCACCAGGCTCGACGACGCGCAGGACATCATCGAAACCACCCAGGGGCGTCCGATCTGTCCAGATGATGAGCTGATGGTGGTCGACGAGGAGGGCGAACCCGTCCCTCCCGGTGGCGTCGGCGAACTCATCACACGGGGGCCCTATACGCTGCGCGGTTATTACAAAGCCGCCGCGCACAATGCCCAGGCCTTCACCGCTGATGGTTTCCTGAGGACCGGCGATCTGGTGCGGATCACCGCAGACGGCAATCTCGTCGTCGAGGGACGGATCAAGGACGTGATCAATCGCGGCGGCGAGAAAATCGTCGCCAGCGAGATCGAAGACGCGTTGGCCACCCATCCGGGCATTCGCGAAGTCGCGCTCGTCGCGCTTCCCGATACCACGATGGGCGAAAAGAGCTGCGTTTGCATCGTGGCTCGCGAACCGGCGCCGAGCTTGCAGCAGATCAAGGATTTCCTTCGCGATCGCGGATTCGCGACCTATAAATTGCCGGACTTGATCCAGGTGTTGGATACGATGCCGAGAACGAGCGCCGGAAAGCTCAACAAGGCGGAATTGCGCAGGCGCTACTCCGGATGATCCCCACGGCGCGATGCCGGTTGCTGCGACGCGGAGCGACGATCGTCTCCGCGCCACGACACTCCGGATCGCATCCGCCGCGAAGTCCGCAGACCCGATCGAGGAGACAAGTCGGCCATGCCGCTGAACAAGCACAGCATTCTCGAAGACCTGGCGACCGTACTCGACATCCATCCGGACGGCATCGGCGACGAAGACGATCTCGTCTCGCTCGGACTGGATTCCATCGGCATCATGCGTCTTGCCCGCGCATGGCGACGCAAGGGCATCGACATCCCCTACGAAGTGCTGATTCGACGTCCGACCCTGGAAGCATGGGTGAAGGCATCGATCGAACATGGCAAACCGCCGGCCCCTGTAACGACGAGCGCCGCGCCCGCACACGAACCGGACCCCGCCCCTGACCAGCCCTTCCCGCTGAGTCCGATGCAGCAGGCGTACTGGATCGGAGCCGATGCCCGGCAGATCCGCGGAGGCGTGAACGCACACTACTACCTCGAACTCGATGGTCATGACCTCGAACTGCCTCGCATCGAGCATGCCGTCCGGGCCCTTTTCGATCGGCATGAGGCGCTGCGCACCCGCTTCCTGGAAGACGGCACGCAACAGGTGCTGGCTCAGGCGCCATGGCGGGGAATCGTCGTGCATGCCCTAGACCGCATGGATCCCGACAGCATCCGTGACAGGCTGCTTCGTCTGCGTGATACGTTGGCCCATCGCCGACTCCGCGTCGAAGCGGGGGAAGTGTTCGATGTCCAGGTCTCGACCCTGCCGGACGGCGCGCACCGTCTCCACATCAACATCGAAATGCTGGTCTGCGACGGACGCAGTTTCCAGATCCTGCTGAGCGAACTCGCCGCCGTCTACGAACATCCGGAATCGATCCTGCCGCCGCCCGAATATTCGTTCCGGCGATATCTGCAGGATCTGACGCGCGCGAATGCCGATGCCCGGACGCGCGCCGAAGCGTATTGGCGGAAACGGCTCGAAAGCCTGCCCGGTTGTCCAACCCTGCCGCTCCACCGGCATCTGTCCGATCTGGAGGAAGTCCGCTCGGAACGTCGACATCACTACCTCTCCAGCGACGCCCTGCGTCGACTGACCGACAGCGTCCGCGCGATGGGCGTGACCCTGTCCGCGACCCTGGCGACCCTCTATGCGGAGGTCGTCGGCGCGTGGTCGAACAGCCCGCGATTCCTGCTCAATCTGCCGATGTTCGAGCGCGAAGAGCTGCATCCGGATGTGCATCGGCTCGTCGGAGACTTCACCAACGTGCTGATCCTCGAGGTGGACCTGTCGCAACCGGCATCGTTCGAACAACGGATCCGTACCCTGCAGCAGCGCATTCTCGCGGATGCGTCGAATGCGGCCTACTCGGGGGTCGAAGTGCTGCGCGATCTCGCCAGGCGCGATTCCGAAGCCTGGATCGTGGCGCCCGTCGTGTTCACCAGCGTCATCGGTCTGGGCGACTTGTTCGACCGCTCGGTCCGCGATCGCTTCGGAACGCCGGTCTGGATCAGTTCGCAGACACCGCAGGTCTGGCTCGACTGCCAGGTCATGGAGTCCGACGGCGGGCTGTTGATCAACTGGGACTCGGTCGCGGACCTTTTCCCCGAAGGCGTCGTCGATGCGATGTTCGCCGCCTTCGTTGCACATGTGGACCGACTCGCCGGCGCAGCGACCGATATCGCATCCCCCGCGAGCCATACTCTCGCCGCCATCGTGCCCGCCGACCCGCCGGCCGCATCCGACGAACGGGATTCCGACAGCCTGCTGCATGCTGGCTTCTTCGCGCGCGCCGAGAGCACTCCGGATCGAGTCGCATTGCGCTGGGGAAACGAGGGGACACTGACGTACGGATCGCTCGCCGACCGTGCGCTGGCGGTCGCAAGCGCTCTGGCGAAAACGGGGATCCGGTCGGGAGATACGGTGGCGGTCGTGCTTCCGCGCGGCCCCGACCAGATCGTCGCACTGCTCGGGATTCTGTCCGCCGGCGCGGCCTATGTGCCGATCGGAATCGATCAACCGCCAGCACGCAGGGACGAAGTGCTTTCCCTGTCCGGCGCGAAGCGCGCGATCGTCGCGACTCACGACGGGTCCGGACAGAGACTGCCGGCGCATGTGCCGACCCTGGAGATCGGCGCGTGTTCGAGCTCCGCACCGATTCCGCAACCACTGCCGATATCGCCCGATGCGACCGCGTACGTCATTTTCACCTCGGGTTCGACCGGGACCCCGAAAGGCGTCGAGATTTCGCACCGCGCCGCTGTGAACACCATCCGCGACATCAATCGCCGTTTCGGCGTGGGCGAAGACGACACGGTGCTCGCCGTATCGTCCCTGGAATTCGATCTGTCGGTGTACGACATCTTCGGCCTGCTCGCGGCGGGCGGAACCGTTCGTCTGCTCGAAGAAGGAACGCAGAAGGAAGCCGCATTCTGGCTCAGGCATCTGCACGACGACCGGATCACGGTATGGAACTCCGTGCCGGCATTGCTGGACATGCTTCTGGCGGCGAGCGAAGTGGACGCGGAGGCGCTGCCACTCGGACTCGCGCTCGTCTCGGGAGACTGGGTCGGCCTCGATCAACCCGGACGATTGCGGAGACTGGCACCGGAATGCCGTTTCGTCGCGCTCGGCGGCGCCACCGAAGCCGCCATCTGGTCCAACTGTTTCGAGGTGAACGACATCGATCCCGCCTGGCGTTCGATCCCATACGGCAAGGCGCTTTCCGGTCAAGCGTACAGGGTCGTCGACTGGCAAGGACGCGATTGCCCGACATGGGTCGCCGGCGAGTTGTGGATCGGCGGCAAAGGCGTCGCCATCGGTTATCGCGGCGACGCCACCCGTACCCGCGACCGCTTCGTCGAATACTCGGGTGAACGCTGGTATCGGACCGGAGACTTCGGCCGGTTCCTGCCGGACGGCAGCATCGAGTTTCTCGGCAGGAAAGACGGCCAGATCAAGCTCAACGGGTACCGTGTCGAGCTGGGAGAGGTCGAGAGCGCGCTCGCCAGGCATCCTTCGGTCGCCAAGGCGGTGGCATCCGCCACCTCGGTTCCGCCTCGACTGATCGCAGGCGTGATCCTTCACCAGGGTGCGACTCCCGCGGAGGAGACGCTGATCGCTCACGCAAGCGCACTCCTGCCCGCCTACATGGTGCCGGAACGTATCGTCGCCATCGATGCGCTTCCGCTGACGCGCAACGGCAAAGTGGATCGGGCACGAATCGCCGAGCTCGCGGCTGTTCCCGCGGCCCGTTCCGCAGCGGACTCGGCGTTCACGACCGTGGAAGCGACACTCGCTTCGGTCTGGCGATCGGTCCTGCAACTGGACGGGCCGGTGGGGCGCGACGACAGTTTCTTCGCGCTCGGCGGCGACAGCCTGCTCGCCACACGCATGTTGGCCGAAATCCGGCGACACTTCGGCGTCGAAATCCTGCTGCGCGATCTGCTGGAATCCCGCAATCTCGGCCAACTGGCGCGCACGATCGAGCGACAGCACGAGGCATACGAAGAGGGAACCATCTAGCGCAAGGGGGCGAACCTGCGGAGCGCCGACTTCCGCGGATCAGCGATACCGTGAACCGCCCCTGCGGCATCGCGGAACGCGCTTCTGGAAACGGGTTTCAGTCGCGCGCGATCCGGGATTCGATGATCGTCAGCAGACCGGCATTGATCCGCCGCTGGAACGCGAGACCCGCGGAATTCAGCAACGACTCGAACTGTTCCCGGCTCCTCACGCGCCCGAGACCGAGCACCACCATCAGCAGATCCAGGGAGAGGCCGACCTGGTCGGCGCCATCGGGCGTCGGTTCCATGATCAGGAGACGGCTGTGCGGCGCCATCGCGCGACGCACGTTGCTCAGCGCCAGCACGGTCTGCTCGTCGCTGAAGCCGACCAGGATCCGCTTCATGATGTAGAGGTCGGCGCCTGGCGGGACGTTGCCCTCGAAGATGTTGCCGGACACGACCGTCGTACGGTCGGAAATTCCCGCCGGTTCGAACACGCTGTGCGCTTTTTCCGCGGTTCCAGGAAGATCGAAGACGGTACCGGAAAGTTCCGGATTCTTCTGCAGAAGCGCCTTCAGGAGGGAGCCGTCGTTGCCTCCGATGTCGACGATCGTCCGGATCTCCCGCCACGGGTACGACCGCGTGATCGCGAGGAACTCGAGGCGGTTGAGCGCGCTCTGGCTCTGTCTGAAGCGCTCGAGCGGCTCCGGATGCGCCGCCAGCCAGTCGAAGTAATCCATGCCGAAGAGATGGTCGAAGGCTGGCTGGCCGGTGCGGATCGAGTATTCAAGGCCCGCCATGGCCTGGGCATCCGGATCCGTACGGAAGAACCAACGCATCGACAGGGGATGATCGGTCCGAAGCAGATCGCCCATCGGCTCGAGCGTGAATGTGCCGCTCGGCCCTTCGGAAAAAACCGACTTCGACGCGAGCGCTCGCATCACCCGAAGCAGCGCATCCTCGTTGCAGTCGGTTCTCGCAGCCAGCGTCGCGATGTCCAGCGGACCGTCCTTCAAATGGTCGGCGACGCCGATCGCACCGACGGCGCGAATCGCGAAGGCAAAAGCGAAATCGGCCATCGCGGACAGCCTGGAGATCGCGTCGAGATTCAAACGGCCCTTCTGACCTTCCGGACTACCCATCATGATCTCCCTGACTTCTGGACGCCCGGCCGGCCGCAGCCAAGCCGTCCGACATCCCCTTTCACCAAGGTCGCGCACTTGTTCCATGAGGCATCGGGCCGCGCGGCGGAATCCGGCGCAACCCACCGGACACATTGCCGCGGCTATTGCGGGCGACACCCGAGTTGGGCCAGCATCACCCAACAGATGGTCCGAGTCAAGGAATCGGAACGCCGCGCGAACAGAGGATGTCGGGCCGGGCCGATGGCGCGCCCTTGATCGATCGACCCGGCACACGATGATGGCGGACGCTGCCGGGCAAGGACGGCCAAGGGCTTTCGGATGCGGTTCCCGCGGCTGTCGGCAACCGCGAGCACAACGGGATTGGCGCAGATGACAGACGTTCCTCCACCACGCTACGTTCCATCCGATCCGTCGACACGGCGCGATCCGTATCCGGTCTACGCGGCGCTTCGGGAACATGCACCGGTCTCCTGGTCCGAATCGCTCGGCGCCTGGGTCATCGCCAGACATGCGGACGTTTCCCGCATGCTCAAGGATCCGAACTGGAGCAGCAACTACTTCAACACCGTACTCGATGAAGACGAGCGTTCGCGGATGGAGTCGGAGCAGGGACAAGGCTCGATTCTTCTCTTCATGGACGGAACCCGGCACGCCAGGATCAGGCGCGCACTGACCCGTTCGGTCGACACGGCGATGACGATTCGGCTCTCCGAATATGCGGCCGCCTGCACCGCCGAACTGATCCTCGAGTTGGCCGAAGCGGACGCCGACGAGGACGTCGACCTGATCGAGCGTTACGCCGTGCGTCTGCCGTTGCGCATGCTCGCCAGGTTGATCGGCATTCCCGACTCGGATGTCCCGGCGCTGTCGCCTGATGCGATCGGGCTCGCGAGCATGGTCGACTGGAAACCATCTCCGGACGCGATCGATTCCGCCGCAGTCGTGGCGAACGCGCTGCAGCCCTATTTCTTCGAGCTGATGAAGGAGAAGCGGAGGCGACCCGCCGACGATCTCATGTCGCGACTCGTCCGCGAGGCCGTCGAGCGCAATCTGCGGTATCAGGACATCGTCTCGATATGCCTTCTCATCGTCGCCGCCGGTCAGATGACTTCGACCCACATGATCGGCAATGGCGCGTTGGCCCTTCTGCGCGACGAACGAGCCCGTCGATCGTTCGTCGCCCGCACAGCAGATACGCGCGAGGTCGTGGAGGAACTGCTCCGGTTCGACAATCCCGTACAGCTCACACCGCGGGCCGCGCTTCGCGACATCGAATGCGGCGGAGTGCGGATCCCGCGCGGAGATCTGGCGCTGGGCCTGATCGGATCGGCCAATCGTGACCCCGACGCATTCCCTTCGCCGGACACCCTCGATTTCGCGAGAAGGAAAAGCGAAAGCCTGAGCTTCGGCGCAGGCCCGCACTACTGCTTCGGCATGCAGATCGCGAAAGTCATGGGGAAGGCTGCTTTCGAGGCTCTGTTCTTCGCATTCCCGGGGATGCGGCTTGCCACGGAAGCGCTCGAATGGCGACCGACTCTCACCCAACGCGGGCTGTCGTCGCTGCCGGTCAGGCTCGGTCCTCCCTCTTCCACCGAACTCGCGAAACTCGCTGCCGTCGCGGAGACCGCACGATGAGCCTCCCGATGCGCGGTACCGCGGAGGAGCGACGTCGCGTTCGCGCACTCCGTTGTGCGGAGAGTGGATCATGAAAGTCCTTCTGCTCGGTTGTTCCAGCATCGCCAGAAGACGGGTGCTGCCTGCGCTCGCCGCGATGGGACACGAGCGCGTGGACATCGCGTCCGTATCGACCCAGGCGACATCGCTCGCCGGGTCGCCGCCGTTCCGATTGTTCCGCGACTACGCAACGGCGCTGAAGCGATCCGATGCCGATGTCGTGTACGTATCCCTGATCAACAGCCTGCATGCGAAATGGGCCGCCGAAGCGCTGCGGTCCGGTTATCACGTCGTGGTGGACAAGCCCGCCTGCCTGTCGTACGGAGAAGTCGCATCGCTCGCGGAACTCGCCGCCCGTGAGCGACGGTGCCTGGCCGAAGCGCTGGTTTATCCCCATCACCCGCAGATGGCCGTCGCCCTGCGCCTGTTCGAAGAGGCGGGAACGGCGCCGACGCGCATCGTCGGGACGTTCTCGTTTCCGCCGTTGCCGCCCGGCGACTACCGCCATCGCCGGGACGCCGGCGGCGGCGCGCTCTGGGACCTCGGACCCTACGCCGTGAGCGCCGGTCGCATCGTCTTCGGCGTCCCGCCGCAGGACCTGATCGGTCGGATCGCGGAACGGCGCGGAGATGTGGACGTCGCATTCGCGATGCTCGCTGGGTACACCGGTGGACGCGACTGCATCGGTCTCTTCGGATCGAGCACGGGATACGTGAACCGTCTTGAAATCATGGGCCCCGATCTGGTCGTCGGCATCGACCGCGCGTTCTCGCCGCCCAAGGATATCGCCTTGGAACTGAGCGTGCGACGCCGCGATGCGCAGCAGCGGATCCATGTGCCTGCCGCGGATGCTTTCGAACGCTTTCTGGGGGCCTATTTCGATGCCGTCCAGAATGGACGACTCGATGCCTTCATTGCTCCGATGCTCGCGGACGCCGATGCGCTTCGAACGCTGAGGCATTCCTCGATGGCATGAGGCAGGGAGGCATTCGCCGATCGCACCGAAAACCGCTAGATCTCGCGGATCGCATAGACCATGTGGATGGCGGGTTCCTGCTGTACGGCTTCGACGCGGAAGCCGCGCTCGGCAAGAAACGGCGAGAGTCGTCGCAGATGCTCATCGCAGTGCACTTCCATCGCGACCCTGGCGATGCGCGGCCAATGCTCGGGACGCACGCCGTCCACGACCGCGCATTCCCATCCTTCGACGTCGATCTTCAGGAGATCGATGCGTTCGATGCCGTGGGCATCGATGTAATCGCTCAGCGACTCGACGCGCGTATCGACCGACTCAGTCTTGCAGAACGCCTCGACGCCGCTGCGACCGCGCGTGTTTCGTCGCCATTGTTCGCCGAGCGACGCGATCACACGGCGCTTCGCGTCTTCTGCGTCGTAACCGGAAAACAGAGAAGCCCGCGGGAAGTAGGTGAATGCGGCGCGGCCGCTCGTCGCGCCCAAGCCGGCCTGGTTCACGAGAATCCCGGGGTGGCGATGCGTATTGGCGCGCAACAATTCGGCGACCGGGGGCGCCGGTTCGAAGCAATGCACGACCGCGTCCGGACACTGCGCGATGACGAACAGGGCGAACAGACCGATGTTGGCGCCCGCATCGACCACGACGCTGCCCGCCGCCAACGTCAAGCCGTGCTCGGCATAGACCCGAAGTTCGAAGATTTCCCTGAACAGGCCCATGGTCTCGAGCGTATTCATGTGCCGGACGACCAGTCCGTTCGGAAGCGTCAGTTCCGCCATACAGCTTCACCTCGCACTCGATCCATCGTGATCGTGCCACGGAAGCGCGGCAACGCCTAGCGACCCCATGGGTTCCGGAGCCAGCGTACCGCAGATTCCGGCGCCCGGGATCACCCACGAACGTGCGGGCCGCGCAGCGGGAACCGCATCGTCCGCACCGCTAGACACGTCCGGTTGCACTCTCCTACACTAGATCGAGTGCCGGCGCTGGAGGCACGGTCGGTCGCCTTCGAACGCGCGGCATTCCGGATTCGGAGACTGGAAGATCCAGACGGGAGCGGGCCACTGGTGAGCGTCGCGAATACCAAACTCCAGGCGCTTTGCGATCAAGGTCTCGAGGGACAATGGGACCCCGCGCTGGCGATCGACTGGAACCAGGAGGTCGCGTTCGGCGCGAGTCTCCCGGAAGATCCCGGGCTGCGCGGTTACCTCGAATCGCCTCTGGGCCACCATGGGCGAACGACCTGGAACCGGTTCCGCTGGCAATTCCAGATCTGGCTCGTGAGCCAGTTCCTCCACGGCGAGCAAGTCGCTCTCGACGGCGCGGCGCGCGTCCGGGATTCGGCTGCGGACCCGCTCGTTCGACGGGCCGCGAGCGTACAGGTCATGGACGAACAGCGCCATATCCTCGTGTTCAGACGCTACCTGGAGGAGCACGCGCCCGACGGCCCTTACTCGACCTCTCCAGCCTTTACCGATCTGGTCCGGACGATGCAGGAACGCAGCGACCGCGACTTCGAATTGCTGGGGATCCAGGTGCTCATCGAAGGCATCGCCGTCGCAGCGTTCAGGATGGCGGCTTCCACGCTCCACGACCCTCTGATCCGCAGCATCGTCCAAGCCGTGCAACGCGACGAAGCGAGACACGCCGCTTTCGGCATGATCCATCTGAAACCCCTTTATGCCGAAATGACAGCGCTCGAGCGGCGCGAACGCGTCGATTTCCTGCTCACCGCCCTCGACCTCACGATGCGTCGCTTCCTGCTTCCCGAAGTATGGGAGCGCATCGGCATCGCGCCTGGTCTCGGCAACGCCTTCGCGGAGCGGGATCCGGTGATGATCGCTTACCGACGCACGCTGCTTTTGAAGGCCGTGTCGATCATCCGCAGCGTCGGTCTGTTGGACCAACGCATGCAGCATGGGCTGGAAGGACTCGGCATCCGTTTCCGCGACGCCACCATCGACGCCGCCATCGCGGCCTCCCCCTGATCGACCTCCGGAGGCGACATGGTTTTCAAGCGAGAACTCAGGCCGAGGGTCGTCGACGGGACGATCACGCAGACGGTCCGGATCTGGACGAATCCCCATGTGAAGGCCGGAGGGCGCTATCGCTTCGAGGACGGATGGATCTGCGTGACTTCGGTGCGCGAGATCACCCTCGGCGATATCGATACGACGATGGCGAAACGCAGCGGCTTCGGCAGCGTGATCGAGCTTCTCAGGGTCGCCAAGCACGGGGCAGGCTCCAACATCTATCTGATCGATTTCTACTACGAACCCGATAGCGCGACGTCCGTCACGAAAAAAGGCGCCGACGCCGGCGCCCCGGGTCGGACGACCCGCAAGCCCGCCCGCACGACGAGCGCCCGCAACCGGAAATCGCCCGCGTAGCTCCCACCCTCCGCTCGACGGGTGCACACTGTGGACCTGCTCCGCGCACCACCCGACCATGGCCCCTCATCAGGAGAACGCATGACTGGCGACGCGCAATTCATTTCGGCAATCCCGATCCTCGCTTCCCGCGACATCCCGCGCTCTGTCGAGTTCTTCTGCACGAAACTCGGTTTCACGAGTCTGTTCGTGGAAGCCGGCGCGTACGCCGTCATCGTCCGCGGCAACGTCAGCCTGCATTTTCGCGCCTGTTCCGATCGCTACATTTCCGAGAACACGAGCTGCAGGATCCGGGTCGACGGCATCGACAGCCTTTATGCCGCATGTTGGGCCGCAAAGATCGTGCACCCGCGCGCCCTTCTGGAAACGAAACCCTGGGACGCGCGGGAATTCTCGGTCGTCGATCCTGACGGAAATCTGGTCACCTTCGCCGAATATGACTAGTCGCCACGGAAAGGCAGGGCGACAGGCCGGCGCCCGAGTCAGGGCGACCGCCAGCCGGACTTCGCCTGTCGGCGCCTGCGCCCGGACCGCCCACCGCCGTGGAAGCGGCATGGCCTCTTGACTGGAGGATATCTGTCGCCGACATTCTGACGACAGCTTCGATTATTCCACTGCACCTGGATGGCGCTTTTTCGTGGTACAGGGGGGTCGAACAGGCATCAGTTCGCCCATATCTCCGAGGCTTCGAACGGACATGTCAAAACTCGCACTGGATTTCATCGCCGAACTCAGGGAAAGGCGAGTCGAGCTCTGGCTCGACAACGGGAACCTCAAGTACCGCGCCCCGAAGGGCGCGATTCCCGAATCGGATTTCGGAAAACTGAGGGAACTGCGCGAAGACATCATCCGCGAGCTCGCGGCCTCGACCGCCGGCGGCCGCACGCGCCCGGCCAGCGAAGCCCATACCTCCTTCCCCCAGACGGACCTGCAGTTCGCCTATCTCATCGGCCGCCGACCGACATTCGCCTGGGGCGGTGTCGGCTGCCATGGCTACCTGGAGTTTCATCACGATCGCCCGTTGGACGTGCATCGCCTCGAGCAGGCTTTCGAGACCCTCATCGCGCGGCATCCGGCTCTTCGAACCGTATTCTCGCCCGATGGCACCCAGCGGGTGCTGGCCCGGACGCCCGCATTCGTCGTAGACCATCAGCGCAACGACCTGCGCTTCGACATGCTGCTGAAGTCACGCCGCGATACGATGAGCCATCGTCTCTACGACGGGACGACATGGCCGCTGTTCGCTGCGGCCGTGTCCGAAGGGCATGGCAAGTCGGCGTTGCACATCTCTTTCGATCTGCTGGTTGCTGATTTCTCCGGGTTCGCGCTGTTGCTGGCCGAACTGGAAACCCTTTACCGGGAGCCTGCAACGACGCTTCCCGCGCTCTCCTACAGCTTTCGCGACTACATGCTGGACATCGCGGAACGTCGCGAAAGCCAAGACAGGACCGCCTACGAGACGGACAAGGCATGGTGGCTGCAGCGCGTCGACACGCTGCCTCCGCCACCGGAGTTTCCGCTCGAGACGGATACGGCGGAGACCCCGCGCTTCGAGCGGATCGCGATGCGGATCGAAACCTCGGATTGGGAGAAACTCCAGAGACGCGCCGCCGGCTACGAACTCACGGCTTCCGCGACTCTGCTGGCGGCGTTCTGCGAAGTCGTCGGAAAATGGAGCCGCACCGAGCATTTCACGATCGCCCTGCCGCTGCTCGATCGGATGCCGTTGCATCCTGATGTCGAGAACATCGTCGGCGACTTCACGACGGTCAACCTCCTCGAGGTCGACCACGACCCGACGGTCGATTTTCTTAGGCGCGCACGCGGCTGCCAGCAGCAACTCTGGCAGGACCTCGATCACAGGTCTTTTTCCGGAGTGGAAATGGCGCGCGAAATGGCGCGCCGCACCGGCAGGAAGGACGTGATGTTCCCGATCGTGTTCACGAGCACCATCGGTCAACCGATGCGCCGGAACGGCGAATGGAACTTCGCAAGGGCGCGATACGGCATCACCCAGACGCCCCAGGTCTGGCTGGACTGCCAGGCGATGCTGGACGGCGACGCGCTCATCGTCAATTGGGACACTCGCGCTGGAACGATTCGAAAAGACGTGATCGACGCCATGTCCGGCTCCTTCGTGCGATTGCTTCACGACCTGGCGAGCAGCGACTCGGGATGGCGTTCCGCGGACCCCGTCGCACTACCGGCCAGTCAGGTGCATTCGCGCACCATGAGCAATTCGATCGATCGCGCGATCAAACCGATGCTTCTCCACGCTCCGATCGCCATGCGATGCGAACGCGCGCCGCACGCCATCGCGGTGATCGAGAATGGGCAACGGATCACTTATGCCGAGTTGATCGCCGCTGCGTCGAGCGTCTGCCGGCGCCTGCAGGCGTCGGGCTTCGCAGCGGGCGATCGCGCCGCCATCGTCACCCGCAAAAGTCTGGAGCAGGTCGTCGGAACACTCGGCGTGCTGCTCGCCGGCGGCTGCTATGTGCCGGTCGATGCGCATCAGCCTCCCTCCAGGCGCGACCGCATCCTCGCGGATAGCGGGGTTCGCTGCGCGCTGGTCGATTCGGATGCCGACACCGAATGGCCCGCCTCGATACGGCGCATTGCCTTGCGGCACCCGGAACCGGCAGGAGTCGCAGCACTCCCGGAGAATGGCGAGAGCGCGGCGATCGATCCGAGCGCGACCGCCTATGTCATCTACACCAGCGGCTCCACGGGCGACCCCAAGGGGGTTGTGATCAGTCATCGCGCCGTGAACAACACGCTGCGCGATCTCGATGAGCGATTGAATATCGGTCCCGAGGATGCCGTACTCGGCTTGGCGCACCTCGGCTTCGATCTTTCCGTTTTCGACATTTTCGGCATCCTCGGATCCGGCGGAAGGCTCGTGCTGCCCTCGTCGGAACGACTCGCGGATCCTTCGCACTGGGTCGATCTGCTGCGCGCGCACCGGATCACCATCTGGAATACGGTGCCGGCGCAAGCGTTGATGCTGGCCGAGTACCTGGAGGCGAATCGCGCGTTGTGCGATGGAATTCGGCTGAGGCATATCATGTTGAGCGGGGACTGGATTCCGGTCGACTTGCCGAACCGTCTTTCGGCCCTGCTGCCTTGCGCCTCGGTCATGAGTCTCGGCGGCGCAACCGAGGCTGCAATCTGGAGCATTTTCCACCCTGTCGTGGCGGAAGACGCCGCCAGATCGAGCATTCCCTACGGCACGCCTCTGTCCAACCAGCGCATGTACGTTCTCGATCGCGGACTCCGCGAGCGACCCGACTGGGTCGCTGGGGATCTCTATATCGGCGGCGCAGGCCTGGCGGACGGCTATCTGGGGGACGACGCCCGGACTGCCGCGGCATTCCGGATCCATCCGGACAAGGGCATTCGCGTGTATCGGACCGGCGATATCGGCCGTTACGACGATCAGGGCGTGATCGAACTGCTGGGACGCAGCGATCTGCAGGTCAAGATCCTCGGCCATCGCATCGAGCTGCTCGAAATAGACGCTGCGGCGGTCGCGATCCCCGGCGTTGCGGCCGCTGCTGCCGTCGCCATCGGCGAGCGCACGGATCGTCGGCTCGCCCTCGCGGTCAAGCCGGTGCCGAACGCGACGATCGACCCCGCGGGCGTGATCGCAGGTCTTCGATCGCGTCTGCCGGACTACATGGTCCCCACCATCGTCCGGATCGTGGAGCGTCTCCCGCAGTCGGGGAACGCGAAAGTCGACAGGGCCGCGATCGTGCGCATGATCGAACAGCTCCCCCGCGAGCCTGTCACGGACGGCGGCGAAGCAATTTCCATCCCGAGCAGCGAACTGGAGGCGACGGTCGCCGAAGTGTTCCAGGATGCGTTCGGCGTAACCCATATCGCAAGAGACGAGAATTTCATCGATGCGGGCGGCAATTCCCTGTTGGCCGCACGTATCGTGGCGCAGATCCGGCAGATCCTGCCCGCCGCCCATGCCATCGGCTTCGACGAACTGCTCGTGACGCTGCTCAGGGAGCGGACGATCGCCGGCGTGAGCGCGGCGATCGCACGGCGCGAATCGGAAATCGCCGGGACCTCCGCACTGCTTCGGATCGCGGGCGAACCCGGGCAACCCGGCATCGCGACGGTCGCACTCGGCTTCGATGCGGACGCCGCCGCCGCACTTGCCGCGAAACTGCGCGAAGCGCTCGGCGGCGCGGGCAGTCAAGCGATTTCCATCGGCGACGACGACGCCTGGGCTGGCGTTCCGGAGGACATGGTCATCGATCGATTCGCGGATACGGCCTTCGAATCGCTGACGAGTCCGAGTGCCGCGACAGGGGTGGTGCTCGCTGCGGAAGGCGCCATGTCCGTTGCCGCGCTCGAGACTGCGCGTCGCCTTCGCGAAAGTGGCCTACAGCAAGTCTGGGTGATCGCAGCCGGGTCGACCGAGACGCATATCCCGAGCTTCTGGCAACGGGCAATGGACGCTTTCGTCCCCTATCCCTATCTTGGCGATGTGGCGCTGATCGGTCGACCGCCGCTTCCCGGAAGCGATTGGGAGGATGTGGCCATGGGTCGACTGGAGGTCTTCGCCAGCGAAACGTCGATCGATGAAGTCGTTGGCGAACTGCTGCAGGCCGCCGGGAAAGACGACTGATGAAACGCCCCTGGCAGGTAGTGGTCTGCGGCACCAAATTCGGTCGCGTATACGCCGCCGCGCTCGCGAAAGGGATCGACGATCTGCAATTGGCAGGCATCATCGCACGGGGCAGCCAACGCTCCGTGGACTGCGCGCGTTTCCATGGCGTCCCCTTGTACGAGAGCATCGACGACCTGCCATCATCGGTCGACGCCGCATGCGTGATCGTGGGGGCCGGGATCGCCGGAGGCAAAGGCACGGAGATCGCGACCGCTCTGCTGGGGCGTGGCGTGGCCGTGCTGCAGGAACACCCGATGCATCACGACGAGCTTGCCAGGGTCGCTTCCGTCGCGGTCCGCAACAGGACCGTGCATCAGCTGTGTACGCTATACCCCTACACGGAGAACATCGGCCGCTTCGTCCGCGCCGCGAGGGCGCTGCGCAACGTCCAGCCGCTCCTGTATGCGGACATCACCTGCGCCGTGCAATTCAAGCTTTCCGCATTCGATATCCTCTGTCGGATACTCGATCGAGTGCGACCCTGGAGTTTCGAATCCCTGCCGTTCTCCCCCGCTTCGAACGCTCCGCAATCGCCATGGCGGTCGATCCAGGGGGTGTTGGGCGGCCTGCCGATCGTCATCCGACTGCAGAATCAGCTGCACGCGACGGATCCGGACAATTACAGCCATGCGATGCATCGCATCACCTTGGGCACAGCGTCCGGCAGCCTGGTCCTGACCGATACCAACGGCCCGATCCTCTGGTTTCCGCGGCCCCATATCCCGCTTTCGATCCAGCAGGCCGAAGAACCGGAAGCGTGCATCGATCCTGCCCTCGATCTCGCGGCCTGCACGGTCGTGCATGCCGGTAGCGGCGACTGGCGGGATGTGATCGGACGGCAATGGCGCGATGCGGCGCGGCGGGCGGTCGCTCTCGTGCGGCGGCGGGTCGAAGGTGAGCAGGAGCCTTACGATTCGCAGTACTACCTTGCGCTGACGCGGGTCCTGCACGATTTCGACAAGACCGTCGGTCCGCCGGAATTGATCCGGGACCCGCCCGTGGTGCCACTCGATCCCGGCGCCCTCATCGAAGCGGCCCGACTCGGCCCGATCTAGGCAGGGACGCAAGGATGACAGGCCGGTTGTTGCCGCCCCGGATCGATGCCGCTTCGCTCGCGAACCTGGAAGACCCCTATCCTGCGTATGCGGAGCTGCGCAAGCACGGGCGCGTCATCAGGGGCGGGCCCGGCCAGTTCGTCATCCCGCGTTACGACGATGTCTCCGATCTGCTCCGTTCCGGCCGCCTCTCCAACGAATTCCCCGAATCCTATCGCCATCAATTGCACGGCGACGGCCCCGCAGCGGACTTTCTCGCGCGCATCATGCTGCATCGGGATCCGCCGTTCCACCGCGAGATCCGGAGGATGCTCGGCATCCCTTTCGAGAAATCCCGTCTTCCGCAGTTGGCCCGGCGCGCCGTCGAGCTGACGGGATCCCTCCTGCGGACCTCTCCGGATGGCCGTTTCGACCTCGTCCAGGACCTGGCCATTCCGCTTCCAGTGCGCATGATCTGCGAGATCATCGGATTACCTGAGGAGATGAGCGAAGCCGTTCGGCCCCGGATCGTCGCGCTCAGCCGGGCGTTCCGCCTACAACTGTCCGACGACGATCGACGACTGGCCGACGAGGCCGTCCTGTTCCTCCGCGACGCGGTCGCGGCGGTCCTCGAATCGCCGCGCAGACCCGTCTGGTTGTCGCACGCCGCCGGGAATACGATCTCCCGGGACGACGTGATCGACAATCTGGTGTTCCTGTTGTTCGCTGGATTCGAAACCACGAGCAGCCTGATCGCCACCGGCGGAGCGATTCTCTGCGAGCGTGAGGATCTCGTAGACAGGCTCTCGCGGGACGAACGTCTGCTCGCGCCGTTCATCGAGGAAGTCCTGCGT
Organism: Pseudomonadota bacterium; assembly: GCA_049324395.1. GTDB lineage: Bacteria > Pseudomonadota > Gammaproteobacteria > Xanthomonadales > Xanthomonadaceae > Lysobacter_I. The sequence goes on along the minus strand of JBMOOY010000067.1, from coordinate 137,819 downwards.
TTCGATGCGCCGATCCAGAGCCGGGCGCGCTATACCCGGGAATCGGTACGGATCGGCGAACACGAGATTCGCCCGGGAAGGATCGTCGTTCTCCTGATCGGCTCCGCGAATCGGGATCCCGATGTGTTCGAGGACCCCGACAGCGTTCTGCTGACCAGAAGAACCAACCCTCATCTCAGCTTCGGCGTCGGCGTGCATTTCTGTCTTGGCGCTTTCCTCGCAAGGGCCGAAGCGCATGCGGCATTCCGCGCCCTGCTGGGCAGGAAGTGGCGCCCCGCGCCGGATACGCTCCCGGTCCGGGATCTGAGCAGCGTGTTTCGCGGCTATCGCAGCATCGCTACCATCTTCGACTGAGAGACCGTATGCGGGAGCGCTCGACGCCCCGTCCTTCGCGATCGTCGCCGGCTTTCCGGCAGCCAGCCGGCGCGCCTTGAAATGGCGGCACGAGCGTCTCAAGGAAAAGGCGGCCGAAGCCGCCTTTTCTCGAAATCGCGGGATGTCGTTCGATGTTCAGAGCAGATGCGCGACGCCGGCGCGCTCTTCTTCGAGTTCGGCCAGGGTCTTGTCCATGCGCTCGCGGCTGAACGTGTCGATCTCGAGGCCTTCGACGCGGGTGTATTCGCCGTTGGCGCAGATTACCGGCACGCCGTACATCACGGTTTCCGGGATGCCGTAGCTGCCGTCGGACGGAACGCCCATGGTGACCCATTCGCCGTTGGTGCCGAGGGCCCAGTCGCGCATGTGGTCGATGGCGGCGTTGGCGGCCGAGGCGGCCGAGGACAGGCCGCGGGCTTCGATGATCGCGGCGCCGCGCTTGCCCACCACCGGAATGAAGGTGTTGGCGTTCCAGTCGGCGTCGGCGATCTTGTCCTTCAGCGAGGCGCCGCCGACGGTGGCGAAACGGTAGTCGGGGTACATCGTCGGGCTGTGGTTGCCCCACACGACCATCTTCTTGATGTCGGCGACCGCGACGCCGGCCTTGGTGGCCAGCTGCGACAGCGCGCGGTTGTGGTCGAGACGCAGCATCGCGGTGAAGTTCTTCGCCGGCAGATCCGGCGCCGATTTCATGGCGATGTAGGCGTTGGTGTTCGCCGGGTTGCCGACCACCAGCACTTTGACGTTGCGCGAAGCGACGGCGTTGAGGGCCTTGCCCTGCACGGTGAAGATCTCGGCGTTCTTCAGCAGCAGATCCTTGCGCTCCATGCCCGGGCCGCGCGGCATCGCGCCGACCAGCAGGGCGTAGTCGGCGTCCTTGAACGCGACCATCGGGTCGTCGGTGCCGACCATGCCGGCGAGCAGCGGGAACGCGCAGTCTTCAAGCTCCATCATCACGCCCTTGAGCGCGGCCTGGGCCTTCTCCAGCGGCAGTTCCAGCATCTGCAGGATCACCGGCTGGTCCTTGCCGAGCATTTCGCCCGAGGCGATGCGGAACAACAGGGCGTAACCGATCTGGCCGGCGGCGCCGGTGACGGCAACACGGACGGGGGCTTTCATCAACGCGACTCCTCGAACATTTGGAATGTAGGGCGGGTCTCGACCCGCCATCGAAACTTCGCCGACGCGCCGCGAATGACCGGGGTCATCTGGAACGACGTTCGGTGCGATCGGAACCGCCGCAATCGCGGGTCGAGACCCGCCCTGCGGCACGCGGTCACTGCAGCTCGGAGAAGAACTCCTTGATCCGCTGCAGCCCCGGCGCGAGCTGCGGCGTCGGGCAGGTGTAGCTGATGCGCAGCGCGCGCGGCTCGCCGAAGGCCGAACCCGGCACGCAGGCGACGCCCTTGGCGTCGAGCAGCGCGTTGCACAGGTCGACGTCGTTGGCGATCTTCTGACCGCTCGGACCATGGGTCTTGCCGAAATACGCGCTGACGTCCGGGAACACGTAGAAGGCGCCCTGCGGTTTCGGGCAGACGATGCCCGGAATCCCGGCGAACGTCGCCATCACCTGATCGCGCTTGGCCTGGAACTCGGCGTTCTTCTGGGTCGGCACGTCCTGCGGGCCGGTCAGGGCGGCGATCGCCGCGGCCGTGGTCAGCTCGGGAATGTTGGTGATGTGGTTCGAGTTCATCGTCACCACCGCCGAGGCCACCGCTTCGGGGCCGGCCATGAAGCCGACGCGCCAACCGGGCATGCCGTAGGTCTTGGAGAGCGAGTCGATGAAGATCACGCGGTCGCGCAGCTCCGGACGGGCATGCACGAAATTGTGGTAGCCGACGCCGTCGAACACCATGCGATTGTAGATGTCGTCGGTGATGATCCAGGTATCGGGATGCTTCGCGACCACGTCCGCGAGCGCGGAAATCTCGTCCTTCGTGTAGACCATGCCGGTCGGGTTGGACGGATTGTTGAACAGGAACACCTTCGGCTTTTTCGCCAGCGCGGCGTCGAGCTGCGCGGGCGTGAGCTTGTAGTCCTGCTCCGGCGGGCACGGCAGCAGGTCGATCTTCGCATCGACGATCTCGGCGATGTCGAGATAGCTCGTCCAGTACGGCGTCGGGAAGGCGATCGTGTCGCCCTCGTCCAGCAGCACTTCGGCGAGGTTGTAGATCACGTGCTTGGCGCCGATGCCGGTGGCGACGTTGGCACGGGTGTAGCCGGCCAGGCCGATCGCTTCCATGTGCTTGATGAACGCATCGAGCAGGGCGTCCGCGCCGCGGTTGCTGCCGTACTGGCCGGAGTCCTTCGCCAGCGCTTCGCGCACCGCCTCGTACACGTGCGGACCGGGCAGGAAATTCGGGACGCCGATCGAGAAACTGATGATGTCGCGGCCTTCGGCCTTGAGGCGCTTGGCCTTTTCGGCGACGACCATGATCGCGCTGGGCTTGGCGCGACCGACGCGCCGGGCGAGTTGGGGCATGGGGGTTTGACCTGCGGAAGGTTTGCACTATTGTAGCCCCGCGGGCTGCAGGCCGCAGCACCGAGGTATGCGGGCGTCGGACTTCGGAACCCGCGAAGTCCGGCCGCGAATCATCCACGCATGACGACCGGCGCAAGGGCCGGCAAGGGGAACCTCCGTGAACAAGCGTTTCTGTGCCCTCCTGGCCTGCGCGGTCCTGGCCTGCGCCGCCATGGGCGCCGATGCCGCGACCCGGGCCCGGGTCGCGACCGACGCCGAAGGCAAGGCCCTCAAGATCGACGGCTCGCTGGCCGTGATCGAGCCCGACATCGAACTGTCCCTGATCACCGCCGGCGGGCTGAACGAGCCGCGCAAGGAGTGGTCGGACACCGCCCGCCGCCTGTTCCCGGCCGAAGTCCGCACGCACCTGCAGGGCAAGCGCGTGGTCGTGGTGCCCGATTACGACATCCCCGACGATCTGGACCCCGCCTCGCAGCTCGGCCAGATCCTGCGCCTCTACGATGCCGTGGCGATCAGCATCGCGTACTCGACGATGCCGGGCTCGGTACTCGCGACCAAGAAGGACGCCAAGGGCAAGCTGCGGATGGACTGGAGCCTCGGCCCGGGCGTGTCCACCCTGCGCGACCAGACCGGCGCCGACTACGCCCTGTTCACCTACATCCGCGACAGCTACACCAGCGGCGGCCGCGCCGCGCTGCGGGTGATCGGCTTCCTGATCGCCGGCGCGGACATCGGCGGCGGCAGCCAGTTCGGGGTGACCGCGCTGGTCGACCTGCGCACCGGCCAGGTGGTGTGGCACAACATCCTCGCCAAGCAGACCGGCGACCTGCGGACCCCCGACGGCACCAAGACCACCGTTCGCCAATTGCTCAACAAGCTTCCCGTGGAGTGATCCCATGCGCGGTCGCCGCCAACGTCTCGCGGTCTCGCTGCTCACCGCCGCCCTGGTCGCCGGCGCCGCCGGCGCCGCGCCGACGCCGCACATCCAGCCGGGCGAGCGCCCGGCGTCGGGTTCGGTCGAGTCGGAGCTGTGGTACAGCATGGACCAGGCCGAAAAGCAGATCCGCAACTCGCCGTTGATCGTCCGCGATCCTGAACTGCAGCGCTACGTCGAGGGCGTGACCTGCAAGGTCACCGGCGAGTATTGCAAGGACCTGCGCATCTACATCGTCGACATCCCGGTGTTCAACGCCTCGATGGCGCCGAACGGCGTGACCCTGGTGTTCACCGGCGCGCTGCTGCGGATGCGCGACGAGTCGGAACTGGCCACCGTCCTGGGCCACGAGTTCGCGCACTACAAGGCGCGGCATTCGCTCGAGTCGTACATGACGACCAAGCGCACCGCCGCATTCCTGAGCACGTTCGGAATCATCACGTTCGGTGCGGGCATCCCGATCGCCGGACAGATCGCCTATCTCGGCGGGATCGGCGGGTTGTTCAAGCAGTCGCGCGACAACGAACGCGAGGCCGATGCGCTCGGCTTCCAGGCCGCCACCGCCGAAGGCTACGACCCGCAGGCCGGCGTCCGCGTCTGGGAGCGCATCCGTCGCGAGGAAAAGGCGGACGTCACCCACAAGGATCGCGCGGTGTTCGCGAGCCACCCGCAATCGGCCGAGCGCATCGAGGATATCCGCGCGGCGGCGACGAAGGTCGCGGTGGCGGAGCCGCGCACCAATGCCGACGCCTATCGCACGGCGATGCGGCCGTTCATGGAACGCTGGATGGAAAGCGAGCTGTCCCGCCGCACCTACGACACCTCGATCCAGGTGTTCAAGGAGCTGAAACAGGACGCCACCGCCGAGACCTCCGCGCTCGCCACGTTCTATCTCGCCGAAGCGCATCGCCGCCGCAACAAGGGCGAGGACATGAGCCTGGCCGGGCAGTTGTACGCGGAAGCGCTGAGCCTGCCCAACCCGCCCCCGGCCGCATGGCGCGAGCAGGGCATGTTCCTCCGCGGCAAGGGCGACACCGCCGGCGCCGCCACCGCCTTGCGCACCTATCTGCAGGCCGCGCCGCAGGCGTCCGATGCGGCGTTGATCAAACACTATCTCGATAAACTGGAGCCCACCCCATGACGCTGCGTTCGTTGAAATGGCTGCTGCCGGTCGCACTCGCGCTGCTGCTCACCGCCTGCGTATCGCCCGGCGGCGCGCTGCAGACCAAGGGCGACGTGACGGTGTTCGACATGACGATGACCACATCGCTGGACTGGTCGCGGATCAAGTCGCGGCGCAACGAGCTGTGGACGATCGACGGCGTGCTGCTCAACCGGCTGCTCATCTTCTCGAAGATCAAACCGAACGAGGACGTCTTCCAGCGCGCCAAGGAGCGCAAGTCGCGCCCGAACGGCCTGTGGTACCGCCCCGGCATGCGCCTGGACGAACTGGAGGCCCTGGTGGCCGACGGCTTCAACGAGGGCTGGGTCGGCGTGCGCACCAGCAATCTTCGCCCGCACACGTTCGGCAGCGTGGAAGGCATCCGCTTCGACATCGAGATGACCGACACCGACGGCCTGATGTACAAGGGCACCGTGGCGGTCGCCGAGCGCAACAATCTGCTCAACGTGCTGGTCTGGATCGCGCCGAAGGAGTACTACCATGGTCGCGACGCCGCCGCGGTCGAATCCATGCTCGACGGCATGCGCTTCAAATAACCGCAACCCCTTCCCGCATACGAAAAGAGCGCCGGAAGGCGCTCTTTTCGTTCGTGGCATCGGCACGCGCGACTCACTCCTTGAGCGGATAGCCTTTTTCCGCGGCGAGCCGCCGCAGCGCGGTCATTTCCTCGACCAGCCGCGAGTTGCCCTGGGTCACGCGGATCGCGGCGTTGTCCATCATCATGCTGTTGTTCGCGGCCAGCGCGGCGCGCATCTGTTTCGCGCCGTCGAGGGTGATGGCGAGCCCTTCGTGCAACCCCTTGTGGATCTTGCCGAACTCCGGCGTGGTCGCCTTGTAGGCGCCGACCGCGGAGACGTTCTTGTCCATCATCGCGATCCATTCATCGAGGATGGCGATCCGCTCCCCGTTGCTCTTCGCGGCGAGCAGACGCTTCTCGATATCCTTGGACACCGTGTCGCGCAGGGCGGTGGCGCCGTAACGGTCGAAGGCCTCGATATCGGCATAGACCGGATCCTTCATGCAACCGGCCAGCAGCAGGCTCAGGGCGAGGAGAAGGGCGGCGAACGGGACGAACTGGCGGCGCATGGCATGACTCCGGTGACGGCGGACGTCTATCGCGAACAACGCAGACGGCGGCCGAAACGGCCACCGTCCGGTCGGATCCACGCGTCGAATCCGCGATTCAGGCTGCGATTCGGACCGCAATTCAGGCCGCGAGGATCTTGTTCCACTCGGCGACGCGATCGGCCTTGGCGTCCAGCGCGGCCTGGGCATCGCCCTCGATCTTGATCGAACGGATGGTGTCGCCCTGGCGGATGCTGTCGACCACCTCCATGCATTCGAGCACCTTGCCGAACACGGTGTGCTTGCCGTCCAGCCAGCCGCAGGGGACGTGGGTGATGAAGAACTGGCTGCCGTTGGTGTCCGGGCCGGCGTTGGCCATCGACAGCACGCCGCGCTCGTGGCGGACGCCGTTGTTGGCCTCGTCCTCGAAACGATAGCCCGGGCCGCCGGTGCCGCGGCCCTGCGGGCAACCGCCCTGGACCATGAAGTCGGCGATCACGCGGTGGAAGATCAGGCCGTTGTAGAAGCCGCGCTGGACCAGATTGACGAAGTTGGCGACGGTCAGCGGCGCCTTGTCGGCGTGCAGTTCGATGCGGATCGGACCGCGGTCGGTATCGAAATGGGCGATGAGGGACATGACGGACTCCGGCGATGCGGGCGGGAACGGGGGCACACCCTACCACGCTCGCCGCCATCGGCGAACGTGGCGGGATCCGCCTGCGGAACCGCATTCCGCGGGCGATCGGCCATGTCGCCCGGTCGTGCGGTCAGAGGTGCTCTTCCGCGGCGACGCCGGCCCGATAGGTCGTGTAGACGATCACCGGGATGCCGACGTCGGCCAGCGCCTCGTTGACGAGCGGCCGGACGTCTTCCCATTCCAGGCCGCCGACGCCGGTGGCCAGGCGGGGCAACGCGACGCTGGTCAGCTCCTGCTTCGCGATTTCCTCGCGCAGCGCCTTCAGCGCATGCCGGACATGGGACAGGCTCGCCTTCCCCGGCTTTCCGCCGTGATGGCCTTCCGCGCCGTCCTGGGTGAACAGGTTGACGATGCGACGACCGTCGGCGCCGGCCCAGGTCCACAGACCGCCCGGCCTGGGGTGGGTGGACTGGCAGTAATGACGGAAATCCTTGTAGAGCGCCGGCGCATGCTCGCGCAACGACAGCGCGAGACCGGTATGGAAGTCGTCGTTCGGCGCGACGCCGTGGGCGATGGCCTGGGCCTGGGTCTTGAGAATGTCGCCGGTCACTTCGTGGATCATCGGGCCTCCGCGGGCGCTGTGGGAATGACCACAGGCTCCCACGTGCGGACCGCGCTCGCCTTGTCCCCGGGCAGGCGCCGGGCACGGGAAAAGGACTAGAATCGGAGGTTGCGCCGAGGCGCCTCAGCCCGGGCGGCGATGCGCCAGCACGGACGCCACCAGCCCCAGCCAGCCTGCGGCGGCCATCGTTCCGCCGACGATCAGCAGCGGCAGCCGGAAGGTCGGGGGCAAGCCCCGGACGAGCGCGGCCTCCGGCGAAAAGTGCATGAGCAGGCCGACCGCCAGCAGCACGATCCCGAAGACATCCAGCGCCAGCAGGCCGAGCGGCGGCTTCCAGGGCGTCTTCCGCGGCGGATTCGACGGGGACATGGGAGATTCTCCGAAGTCTGAACGGGCGAACCGAGCCAATGCTCTCGGCCGCCGGCTATAATAGTCGGCTTCCTTCACGACAATCCGCGCCCGGCCCTCCCGCGGCGCCTTTCGCCATGTCCGCCCAGAATTCCGTCGAACGCCTCCGCAACATCGCCATCGTCGCTCACGTCGACCATGGCAAGACCACCCTCGTCGACCAGCTGCTCAAGCAGTCCGGCACCCTGAACGAGCGCGCCGTGGTCCCGGACCGCGTCATGGACAGCAACGACCTGGAAAAGGAACGCGGCATCACGATCCTGTCCAAGAACACCGCGATCCGCTGGACGAATCCGAAGACCGGCGAAGTCTGGCGCATCAACATCGTCGACACGCCCGGCCACGCCGACTTCGGCGGCGAAGTCGAGCGCGTGCTGTCGATGGTCGATTCGGTGCTGATCCTGGTCGACGCGATGGACGGCCCGATGCCGCAGACGCGGTTCGTCACCCAGAAGGCGTTCGCGATGGGCTTCAAGCCGATCGTGGTCGTCAACAAGGTCGATCGCCCCGGCGCGCGCGCCAGCTGGGTGCTCGACCAGACCTTCGACCTGTTCGACCGCCTCGGCGCGACCGACGACCAGCTCGATTTCACCACCGTCTACGCGTCGGGCCTGCAGGGTTACGCCGGCATGACCGAAGACGTGCGCGGCGGCGACATGACCCCGCTGTTCGAGGCCATCTGCGAGCACGTGCCGGCGCCGCCGGTCGACCCCGACGGTCCGTTCCAGATGCGCGTGACCTCGCTGGACTACAACAACTACGTCGGCATCATCGGTGTCGGCCGCATCCAGCGCGGCAAGGTGAAGACCAACCAGAACGTCGTCGTGATCGACCGCGAAGGCAAGACCCGCAACGGCCGCGTGCTGCAGGTGCTGGGCTTCATGGGTCTGGAGCGCGTGGAAGTCGCCGAGGCGCAGGCCGGCGACATCATCGCGTTCAGCGGCATCGAAGGCATCGGCATCTCCGACACGCTGTGCGCGCCGGAGGCGGTGGAACAACTGCCCGTGCTCGCGGTCGACGAACCGACCATCTCGATGACCTTCCAGGTCAACGACTCGCCGTTCGCCGGCGTGAAGGAGCGTTCGGGCGGCAAGTTCCTGACCTCGCGCCAGCTGCGCGATCGCCTCACCCGCGAGACCCAGCACAACGTCGCGCTGAAGGTCGAGGACACCCAGGACGCCGACAAGTTCAAGGTCAGCGGCCGCGGCGAACTGCATTTGTCGATCCTGATCGAAACCATGCGCCGCGAAGGCTACGAGCTGGCGGTGTCGCGACCGGAAGTGATCATCAAGGAAATCGACGGGATCCTGCAGGAACCCTATGAATCGCTGGTCGTCGACATGGAAGAGCAGTTCCAGGGCGGCGTGATGGGCCGCCTCGGCGAGCGCAAGGCGCTGCTGCAGAACATGGAACCCGACGGCAAGGGGCGCGTGCGTCTCGACTACATCATCCCGGCGCGCGGCCTGATCGGCTTCCAGACCGAATTCCGCACCCTGACCGCCGGCACCGGCCTGTTGTTCCACGTCTTCGACCACTACGGCCCGAAGACCGAAGGCAGCATCGGTCAGCGCCAAAACGGCGTGCTGATCTCCAACGGCACCGGCAGTTCGCCGGCCTACGCGCAGATCGCGATGCAGGAACGCGGCCGGCTGTTCATCGAGCCGGGCGAGGAAATCTACGAAGGCCAGATCGTCGGCATCCACGCCAAGGACAACGACCTCACCGTCAACGCGCTGCGCGGCAAGCAGCTGACCAACTTCCGCGCGTCCGGCAAGGACGACGACGAAGGCTTGATCCCGGCGATCAAGTTCTCGCTCGAACAGGCGCTGGAGTTCATCGACGACGACGAACTGGTCGAAGTCACGCCGAAGCAGATCCGCCTGCGCAAGAAACTGCGTACCGAAACCGATCGCAAGCGCGCCTCCCGCGCGGCCTGATCCGCGCGGACCGATCCGGACCCGTCGGCGTGCAGCAGGACGCTCCCCGCTACGACCCGCGCCCGGCCGCGCACCCGGGACTGCACGTCATCGCCCTGATCGAACTCGCCAAGGGCGTGGTCGCGGCGGCTTCGGCGATCGCGCTCGCGGCGGTCGGCCCGGCGCCGATCCGCGACTTCATCGCCGGCATCGGCGAGTACCTGCATTTCGACCCGCATCACAGCGCCCTCGGCCGCCTGCTCGCGCAGATCACGCCGGACACGGTCCTGCTGGCGGCATTGGCGATCGGCGTCTACGCCGCGCTTCGCTTCACCCTGTTCTACGGCCTGTGGCGGGTCCGCGCCTGGGCCTCATGGCTGGGCTCGATGGCCGCGAGCCTCTATCTGCCGTTCTGTCTGTACGCGATCTGGCGCTACCCCGGCTGGCCCACGCTCGCGGTGCTCACGCTCAACATCGCGATCGTCTGGGTGCTGGTGCGCGACCTGCGCAAGCGACGTCGCGCGGCGCGCAACGCCGCAGCCTGATCCTGCAGCCTGATCCTGCAGCCTGATCCTGCAGCCTGATCCTGCAGCCTGATCCTGCAGCCTGATCCTGCAGCCTGATCCTGCAGCCTGATCCTGCAGCCTGATCCTGCAGCTTGATCCTGCAGCTTGATCCTGCAGCTTGATCCTGCAGCCTGATCCTGCAGCCCGATCCTGCGGCCCGATCCCGGGATCCGCGACGGCCTGTCGGCGCGCATCGCGGGCGCCTACAATGCCCGCTGTTTTTCCGATGCATTTCCGGCCGCGCGGGTGCCGGCCGCCGATGGACATCGACCTCTCGCTCTGGCTGCTGACCGCACTGGTCGGTTTCTCCGCAGGCTTGATCGACAGCATCGTCGTCGGCGGCGGGCTGGTGGCGACGCCGGCGATGCTCAACCTGCATCCTGGTCTGCACATCCTGCAGATCATCGGCACCAATCGCACGAGTTCGATCTTCGGCACCGGCGTCGCCGCGTGGAATTACCTGCGCAGGATCCGGATCGAGCGCCGCGTGCTGCTGCCCGCCTGCATCGCCGCGCTGTCGGCTTCGGCGATCGGCGTGCAACTGGCGAAGCGCGTCGACGGCGAAGCGCTGAAATGGATCGTGCTCGCGATCTGCGTCGCGCTGGCGATCTACACCGCGGTGCGCAAGGACCTCGGGCTGCGCGAGGAACGCCGGTTCCATCCCAGGCACGAGGCCCTGGCCGCGGCGTCGATCGGCGCCGCGACCGGCTTCTACAACGGCCTGATCGGACCCGGCACCGGCACGATCATGGTGTTCGCGTTCGTCAGCTTCCTCGGACTCGACTTCCTGAAATCCTCGGCAGTGTCCAAGAGCGCCAACGTCGCCGCCGACCTCAGCTCGTGGACGGTGCTGGCGATCGGCGGCTTCGTGATGTGGGCGCTCGCGCTGCCGCTGATCCTGGGCAACATGCTCGGCAGCTACCTCGGCAGCCATCTGGCGATCCGCCGCGGCCAAGGCTTCGTCCGCGCAGCCTTCCTGGTCGTCGTCCTCGCGCTGATCGCGCGCCAGGCCTGGCAGTTGGCGACGCACTGATCCGGAGACACCCGGAAGCCGCCTGCGACGCCGGCCGCCTCAGTCCGCAGGCGACCTCGCCACGACCAGTCGCAACAGTTCGCCTATCCGGCAATGCGCCTCCAGCGGATGGCGGAGGCGGACATCGGGATCGATCCGGTAACGGTTGCGGCGGCCGTCGCGCTCGCGGGTGAGCACTCCGGCCGATTCCAGCTCGGCCACGATCCGCAGCACCGCCCGTTCGGTGATCCCGACCCGCAGGGCGATATCCCGGACGGTGGGATCCTCCTCGCCCGCCAGGCAGACCAGCACATGGGTGTGGTTGCTGAGGAAGGTCCAGCCCGGTTCGTCTTGATCTTTCGCCGCCATGCATCCGCTCCACTTGACGGCGGGATTCTACCGACAAATAATACATGACATGTATTTCATGCATTAGGAATCATGAAAATGAATGCCGTCGTCAAACCTCAGATCGAAGCCGCCGCCTACGTCCCCGCAGCCCTCCCCGCCCGCACCGTGCCGGTCGCCCCCGGGGACGGCATCGGCCCCGAAATCATGGACGCGACGCTCGCGATCCTGAAGGCCGCCGACCCGGCCTTGCGCTTCCATCCGGTCACCGTCGGCCTCAAGGCCTACGAAGCGGGCCGGATGGCCGGCATCGGCGAAGACACCTGGCAGGCGATCGACGCGCACAAGGTCATCCTCAAGGGCCCGATCACGACGCCCCAGGGCGGCGGCTACAAATCGGTCAACGTGACCATGCGCAAGACCCTCGGCCTGTACGCCAACCTTCGCCCCTGCGTGTCCTATCACCCGTGGGTGACCGCGCTGCACCCGGCGATGGACGTGGTGATCGTGCGCGAGAACGAGGAGGACACCTACGCCGGCATCGAGCATCGGCAGAGCGACGAGGTGTATCAGTGCCTCAAGCTCATCACCCGGCCCGGTTGCGAACGCATCGTGCGCTACGCCTTCGAGTACGCCCGCGCGCACGGGCGGAAAAAGGTCACGTGCATGACCAAGGACAACATCATGAAGCTCACCGACGGCCTGTTCCACAAGGTCTTCGACGAGATCGCGCCGGAGTATCCCGAAATCGCCGCGAACCACATGATCATCGACATCGGCACCGCGCGCATCGCGAGCCGACCGACCGATTTCGACGTGGTCGTCACGCCCAATCTCTACGGCGACATCCTCTCCGACGTGGCCGCGGAAGTCGCCGGTTCCATCGGTCTCGCCGGATCGTCGAACATCGGCCGCGATTGCGCGATGTTCGAGGCCGTGCACGGTTCGGCCCCGGACATCGCCGGCCGGGACATCGCCAACCCTTCCGGCCTGCTGTTGTCGTCGGTGATGATGCTGGTGCATCTGGGCCGCGCGAAGCCGGCCACCGACATCCACAACGCCTGGCTGTGCGCGCTGGAGGAAGGGCTGCACACCGCAGACATCTTCCGCGAGGGCGCGAGCCGGCAGCGGGTCGGCACGCGGGCCTTCGCCGAGGCGGTGATCGCGCGCCTGGGACAGCGCCCGCAGCATCTGCCGGCCGTCGACTATCCGGAGCGCGAGCCCGAATCCCTCGCGCACCCGGACGCGAGCCTGTCTCCGCACGCCGCCGCGACCAAGACCCTGGTCGGCGTCGACGTTTTCCTGAACTGGGATGCCGACGATCGCGATCCGGACGCGCTGGGCGCCGCGCTCGAGCCGCTGGCCGGACCGGAGTTCCGGCTCGCCCTGATCACCAATCGCGGCGTGAAGGTGTTCCCGAACGGCAATCCGCAAACGCTGCGCACGGATCACTGGCGCTGCCGTTTCCCGGCGGCGGAAGACACCGCGGTGGACGGCAAGGCCATCTCTCGGCTGCTGCTGCGGATCGCCGAGGCCGGTTTCGATGCGGTGAAGACCGAGAATCTCTACGCGTTCGACGGCGTGCGCGGCTACTCGCAGGCGCAGGGCGAGTGAGCGACGGCACGCATCCGTATGCCGGCGCCGCCGTCGCGCTGACCACCCTGCACGGCAAGGCGGACGCGTTGGCGCCCGCCTTCGCTGCCATCGGCGCGCGACTGGTGGCCGTCGAAGGCGTCGATACCGATGTCCTCGGCACCTTCAGCGGCGAAATCCCGCGTCGATCGTCGCCGCTGGATACCGCGATCGAAAAAGCGCGCATGGGCATGCGCGCCAGCGGCCTTCCGGTGGGGCTCGCGACCGAAGGCAGTTTCGGACCGGATCCCGTTCTGGGCCTGTTGCCCCTGCACCGCGAGATCGCGGTCCTGGTCGACGATGCGCGCGGCCTGACGGTGTTCGAGACACTGGCCACGCACGAGACCAATCTCGGTGGACGCAGCATCGCATCCGCAGACGCGCTCACGGATGCCGAACTCGCGCGCTGGGGATTCCCCGCGCATGCGCTGATCGTGCGCGCCGAGCAGGCGCCCCCCGACGCGCCGGTGCGCAAGGGCATCTGCGACCGCGGCGCGCTCGAACGCGCGATCGAGGAATGTCTGGCGGCTTCGCCCGTGGGATCCGTGCGGGTCGAAACCGATATGCGCGCTCACTTCAATCCGTCGCGAATGCGCCACATCGCACGACTCGGCGAGCGACTGGCGGGACGTCTCGGCTGTCGCTGTCCGGCGTGCGGCGCTCCGGGCTTCGGACCGATCGGCAGCGAACCCGGTCTGCCGTGCGTCGATTGCGGCACCCCCACCGCGATGATCCGGCGGGAGCTTCTCGGATGCGTGCGTTGCGCGGCATCGGCAACGCGCCCACGCAGCGACGGCCTCGAATCGGCGGATCCGAGCCACTGCGATCGCTGCAATCCATGAAACCGGTCGTCGATGGCATCGACAGCGATGCGAAGCGACCCCTGCCATCGGTCATGGTCACATTCGCCGCGCAGGGCGGTCCTGATGGCATGCAAACCGGAAGAGACGCCGGCCGCCCCCTCGCAACCGGAAGGAACACCCGATGACATCCCGATTCGCCCGCTCGCTGCTCGCGCTCGCCATGACACTGGCCCTCGCGCCTGCGGTCCGCGCCGATGCGCCCGCGACGTCCGCCGCCACCGCGCCCGTCGATATCCGCGCCAAGGAGACGTTCGCGGTCGTCTGGGAGCGCCTGCAGAACAGCGGTTTCAAGGGCCAGCACGAAGGCCTCGACTGGGCCGCGCTGAAAGCCGAGCACCAGCCCGCGATCGAAGGCGCGAAGGACCTCGCGTCCCTGCGCAACCGCATCAACGCGCTGCTGAAGGATCTGCGCGCATCGCATCTGTCGCTGATTCCCGCGGAAGCGATGCCGCCGCCGAACAAGACCGTGGACATCGGCATGGCCGAAGTGGGGCTGCGGCTGGCCATCGTCGACGGCAAGCTCCTGGTCGAACACGTGATCGACGGTTTCCCGGCCGCGCGCGCAGGCATCCGACCGGGTTGGCAGGTCGAGCGCATCGACGATTTCGATGCCGCAAAGACCCTGACGGCGCTGGACCAGGCCTCGCCGGACGCCGCGCGTCGCGGCGCGTCGATGCTGCAGCTGCGCAGCAACGATCTGGTCGACCAGTTGCCCTCGGACAAGGCCGTGAACCTGCAGCTGCGCGACCTCGACGGCGCGACGCGCACGGTGTCGCTGACCGCGATGGCGAATCCGCACGTGCAGGCGATCACCCTGCTCGGCCTGCCGCCGATGCCGCTGCGATTCACCCAGCGCACGCTGCCCGCACGCGACGGCGGATGCGTCCTGTACGTCGAGTTCAGCCAGTGGGCGATGCCGGTCTACGACCGCTTCGTCGAAGCGCTGCGCGAGCACGGCGGCTGCAGCGGCGTGGTCATCGACCTGCGCGGCAACTCCGGCGGGATGATGGCGACGATGAGCGCGGTCGGCGGGCTGTTCTTCGAGGAAACGGTCTCGCTGGGCACGCTCAGCACGGGCGGCGGCAACCTGCAGCTCACCGCGTTTCCCCGGCAGGTGACCGACGACGGCCGCGACGTCCGCCGTTTCCGGGGCCCGCTGGCGATCCTCACCGACCGCGCGTCGATCAGCTGCTCGGACATCTTCCCGGCCAGCATGCAGGCGCTCGAACGCGCCCGCATCTTCGGCGACACCAGCGCCGGCATGGCGCTTCCCGCCACCACCGTCCCCCTGCCGTCGGGCGATCGCCTGTACTATCCCATCGCCGATTTTTCCGACCCGAAAGGTCGCCGCATCGAAGGCGTCGGCGTGATTCCGGATACGCCCAGTGCGCCCACCGTCGACGCCCTTCGCGCCGGACGCGACCGGACGCTCGATGCGGCGCTGGCGTGGATCGGCGAGGCCGGAAAGCAACGCTGATCCGCTGTATCTGTCTCCCCGCCGCCCCTCCCTTCTTCATCCCGCACTCTCCCGAATACCACCGACATCGGAGTCGACCATGAACCGCTTTTCCCGCACCGCCCTCGCCTTCGGCCTGGCCCTGTCCCTCGTCCCGCTCGCCCAGGCGGCGGATCTGCCCGACGCCCGCACGCTGATCGACGCCCACATCGCCGCCGCCGGCGGTCGCGAAGCGCTGCTCCGCGCCGCGCAGGGCACCAGCAAGGTCCAGATGGAAATCGTCGAGAACGGCATGAAACTCGACATGACCATGTATGCCCGCGACAGCGATCGCGCCACGATCATGACCATCCCCGGCGCCGGCGACTTCCGCAGCGGCTATGTCGGCGGCGTCGCCTGGGGCATGGACCCGATGAACGGTCCGCGTCTGCTCCAGGGCAAGGAGCGCGATCAGGCCGTCGAGCAGAGCGACAACCGCTACAGCTTCTACGACGCCAGCGTCATCGCCTCGGCGAAGACCGTCGGCCTGTCGGACTCCGAAGGTCGTCCGTGCTACCGCGTCGAGATCAAGTGGACCAACGGCCGCGACAGCGCCGCCTGCTTCAGCACTGCCGACGGCCTGATGTTGTCCAACGAATCCACCGTCGTCACCGCGATGGGCGAGGTCAAACAGGTCTCGCACATCACCGAGTACCGCGACATCGGCGGCGCGAAGGTGTCCGCCAAGGCCAAGAGCAAGGCTGCGGGCATGACCCAGATCATCAACCTGCTCTCCTACGACCCGGCCGTGCCCGCCGACGCGTTCGCGCTGCCGCCGGCGATCGAAGC
The DNA here is from genome assembly GCA_049324395.1 of Pseudomonadota bacterium. GTDB lineage: Bacteria > Pseudomonadota > Gammaproteobacteria > Xanthomonadales > Xanthomonadaceae > Lysobacter_I. The sequence goes on along the minus strand of JBMOOY010000067.1, from coordinate 121,492 downwards.
GCTGGTGAAGAAGGCCGGTGAGAACGCAGCCACGGGCAACGAAGCCAGATCGAGCGACTGAGTCCTCGCTCGACGCCTCGCGTCGTTCCACGAAAAAGCCCGCGCGAGCGGGCTTTTTCGTGGCGTCGCCGATGCCGAACGATCAGATCGGCGTCGGCGCGTTGATCTGCGCCTGCTTGCGCACGATCAGCATCGCGATCTCCAGCGCCTGCTCGTAGTTCAGGCGCGGATCGACGGTCGTACGGTACGCGCGTTCGAGATCGGTCTCGGTCAGTTCGCGGGCGCCGCCGGTGCATTCGGTGACGTCCTCGCCGGTCAGCTCCAGATGCGCGCCGCCGAGGCGGGTGCCGGCCGCGGCATGGATCTCGAACGCCTGTTCCAGCTCGCTGCGGATGTTCTCGAAACGACGGGTCTTGTAACCGTTCGCGGTCGACTCGGTGTTGCCGTGCATCGGATCGCAGATCCACAGCACGCGCCGGCCTTCGCGCCGCACCGCGTCCAGCAGCGGCGGCAGTTTCTGCGCGATGCTCGACGCGCTCATGCGATGGATCAGGCTCAGCCTGCCGGGCTCGTCGTTCGGATTCAGCGCTTCGATCAGGCGCAACAACTGGTCCGGCGTCACCGACGGGCCGAGCTTGATCGCGATCGGATTGCGGATGCCGCGGAAGTACTCGACATGGGCGCCGTCGAGCGCCGCCGTGCGCATGCCGATCCACGGGAAATGCGTGCCGAGATTGAACCAACCGGACTGCCGCGGCACCTGGCGGGTCACGCCCTCCTCGTACGGCAGCAGCAGCGCTTCGTGCGACGTGTAGAAATCGACGCTGCGGAGGTTGTGGATGGACTCGCCGGACAGCGTCTCCATGAAGCGGACCGCGTCGCCGATGCCGGCGACCATCTTCTGGTACTCCTCGGCCAGCGGCGAATGCCCGACCCAGGCCAGATTCCAGTATTCCGGGTGATGCAGGTCGGCGAAGCCGTCGTCGATCAGCGCGCGGATGAAGTTCATCGTCATCGCCGAACGCGCGTGCGCCTTGATCATGCGCCGCGGATCGGCGTTGCGCGCCTCGGGCGTGAATTCCGGGCCGTTCACCATGTCGCCGCGATAGCTCGGCAGGGTCAGACCATCCTTCGTTTCGGTATCGGCCGAACGCGGCTTCGCGTACTGGCCGGCGAAACGGCCGACGCGCACCACCGGCACGCGCAGGCCATGCACGAGCACCAGGCTCATCTGCAGCAGCACCTTGAGCCGGTTGGAGATCACTTCCGGCGTGCAGTCGCTGAAGATCTCGGCGCAGTCGCCGCCCTGGAGCAGGAAGCGGCGCCCTTCCTGGGCGTCGGCCAACTGCTGGCGGAGATTCACGATCTCGCGCGAGGTGACCAGCGGCGGAAGGGCGTGCAGTTCGTTGAGGACGCCTTCGAGCGCATCGGCGTCGGCATAGGTGGGCTGCTGCAGGGCCTGGCGTTGGCGCCAGCTCGCGGGCGTCCAGCCGGGTGGCGGCGACGCGACGGCCTGTAGGGGTTCGGGGCGGGTCATGATCTCGTCCTGTGGGGGGAGGGCGATAGGGAGCGACGGCATCAGGGAGAACGGCGACGGAAGGCGGCGTAGAGCAGCCACAGGGTCAGCAGGAGGAACCAGACCAGACTCCAGGCCGGCATCGACAGGCCGAGGAAATCCCAGTCGACCTTGGCGCACTCGCCCGAGCCGGTGAGCACCTTCTTGATCACGTCGCCGACGGGGTTGGTTTCCCACATGAACTGCAGCGGCGGGCCGCATTCCGGGACCTTGTCCGGCGGAAGCGTGGTCAGCCAGACATGGCGACCGGCGATGAAGGTGCCGATCGCCGCGGGAATCAGCGCCAGCAGACCATAGATCCTGCGGCCCAGCGCGCCCTTCGGCGCGTGCAGCCCGCCGATCAACATGACCACGCCGAGCGCGGCGAAGGCGATCCGCTGGAAGATGCACAGCGGGCAGGGTTTCAGCTCCCAGTGCTCCTGCGAGAAGATCGCGAAGCCGATCAGGCCCGCGCACACGAGGAAACCGATCAGGAACTGAAGGCGGAAGGACCAGCGGAAGGGATTGGCGGACATGGACACGGCTTCTTCGTTGGGCGTCGGTACGGCAGACAGGCGAAACCCGCCCGAGTTCCGTCCCGATCGAAGTCCACAATAGCAAAAACCCCGGCGGATGCCGGGGTTTTCGTCATGACGTCGACGCAGCAGCTGATGCCTGCGCCGACGCCGGCCGTGCGATCGCGCGGCCGGCGGAGCGCGATCAGGCCGCGGCTTCGGGGCGGTCGACCAGCTCGACGTAGGCCATCGGAGCGTTGTCGCCGTCGCGGAAACCGCACTTCAGGATGCGCAGGTAACCGCCCGGACGCTCGCGGTAGCGCGGGCCGAGGGTGGTGAACAGCGTGCCCACCGCTTCCTTGTCGCGCAGGCGCGCGAAGGCGAGGCGGCGATTGGCGACGCCGTCGATCTTCGAAAGCGTGATCAGCGGCTCGGCGACGCGACGGAGTTCCTTCGCTTTCGGCAGCGTGGTGCGGATCAGGCCGTGCTTGATCAGCGAGGCGGCCATGTTGCGGAACATCGCTTCGCGATGGGCGCTGGTGCGGCTGAATTTGCGGCCGGACTTCTGGTGGCGCATGGTCGTGGTTCCTGGTTATCCCCGGCACCCTGTGCCGGGATCGATTTTCAAAGTTGGTTCGTTGACTCAGCCCAGCATGCCGTGCGAGGCGATGCCGGCCGGCGGCCAGTTTTCGAGCTTCATGCCGAGCGAAAGACCGCGCTGGGCGAGGACTTCCTTGATCTCGGTGAGCGATTTCTTGCCGAGGTTCGGGGTCTTCAGCAGCTCGACTTCGGTCTTCTGGATCAGGTCGCCGACGTAGTAGATGCTCTCGGCCTTGAGGCAGTTGGCCGAACGCACCGTCAGCTCCAGATCGTCGATCGGGCGGAGCAGGATCGGATCCACGCCGGTCGCGGCGGGCTTGGCGGCGCCGCGGTCGCGATGGGTGAAGTCGCCGAAGACCGACAGCTGATCGGTGAGGATATCGGCGGCGGTGCGCACGGCTTCCTCGGCGTCGATCGTGCCGTTGGTTTCGATGTCGAGCACCAGCTTGTCGAGGTCGGTCCGCTGTTCGACGCGCGCGGCTTCGACTTCGTAGGCCACGCGGCGGACCGGCGAGAAGCTGGCGTCCAGCATCAGGCGGCCGATGGCGCGGGTCTCTTCGTCCGGACGACGACGCGAAGCGGCCGGCTGGTAACCGAAACCGCGCTCGATCTTGAGACGCATGTTCAGCGCGGCATCCTTGGTCAGGTGCGCGATGACGTGGTCGGTGTTGAGGATCTCGACGTTGTGATCGGTCTTGATGTCGCCGGCGGTGACGACGCCCGGGCCCTGCTTGTTCAGGCTCAGGGTGGCGGACTCGCCGGTGCCCATCCGGATCGCGACGTCCTTGAGGTTCAGCAGCACTTCCAGCACATCTTCCTGCAGGCCTTCGACCGTGGTGTACTCGTGCAGCACGCCGTCGATCTCGACTTCGGTGATGGCGTAGCCGGGGATCGAAGACAGCAGCACGCGGCGGAGCGCGTTGCCGAGAGTGTGGCCGTAACCACGCTCCAGCGGCTCGATCACAACCTTGGCGCGGTTGCCGGCAAGGCGCTCGATCTGCGGAGCGCGCGGACGCAGGACCTGGTTGGCGGATACCGTCATCTTGTGGTGTCTCCTGGAGCCGGGGCCTCGCGGCCGCGGCGGTGTTTCTGGGGGCCTCCCCGGGCGAGGGAGGCGGCCGGCGCGCAGGGCGCGACGGCCGTGGGGTTCGGGAGCAGGTCCGCCGGTATCGCCGGCGGCGTCTCGCCGTCGCTTACTTCGAATACAGCTCGACGATCAGCGCTTCGTTGATGTCGGCCGGCAGATCGCTGCGATCCGGCACGGCCTTGAACACGCCGCTGAACTTCTTGCTGTCGACTTCGATCCAGCCCGGGGTCAGGTCCATGGTCGAGGCGACGTTCAGGGCTTCCTGCACGCGCAGCTGCTTCTGGGCGCGCTCGGAGAGCGTGATCGCGTCGCCGGCCTTGACCTGGTACGACGGCAGGTTGACCGACTTGCCGTTGACCAGAACGCCGCGGTGCGAGACCAACTGGCGGGCGGCCGGACGGGTCACCGCGAAGCCCATGCGATAGACGACGTTGTCGAGACGGGTCTCGAGCATCTGCAGGAGGTTCTCGCCGGTGTTGCCCTTCTTGGTCGAGGCCTTCTTGTAGTAGTTGCGGAACTGCCGTTCAAGCAGACCGTAGATACGCTTGACCTTCTGCTTCTCGCGCAGCTGGGTGGCGTAGTCGGACAGCTTGCCCTTGCGGGCGGCGCCGTGCTGGCCGGGCTTCTGCTCGAGCTTGCACTTCGAGTCGAGCGCGCGGGCCGGCGACTTCAGGCTGAGGTCTGCGCCTTCGCGGCGAGCGAGTTTGCAGGTGGGACCGATATAACGAGCCATGGTGGTGTCTGCTCCTCAGGCCGCGGTCAGACGCGACGCTTCTTCGGCGGACGGCATCCGTTGTGCGGGATGGGCGTCACGTCGATGATGTTGGTGATCTTGTAGCCGACGGCGTTCAGCGAACGCACGGCCGATTCGCGACCCGGACCCGGGCCCTTGATGCGCACTTCGAGCGCCTTCAGGCCGTAATCCAGAGCGGCCTTGCCGGCCTTTTCGGCGGCGACCTGCGCGGCGAACGGGGTCGACTTGCGCGAACCGCGGAAACCCGCGCCGCCCGAGGTCGCCCACGACAGCGCATTGCCCTGGCGGTCGGTGATCGTGACGATGGTGTTGTTGAAAGAAGCGTGGACGTGGGCGATGCCGTCGGTGACGACGCGCTTGATCTTCTTCTTGGTCTTGGTGGCAGCCGGCTTGGCCATGGTCTATGCCCCTTACTTCTTGATGGCCTTGCGCGGACCCTTGCGGGTACGGGCATTGGTCCGGGTACGCTGACCGCGCAGCGGCAGGCCGCGGCGATGACGGAGGCCGCGGTAGCAGCCGAGGTCCATCAGTCGCTTGATCGCGATGCCGATCTCGCGGCGGAGGTCGCCCTCGACCGTGAACTTGCCGACTTCGGCGCGGAGGCGCTCGACCTCGGCTTCCGACAGGTCGCGGATCTTGGTGCTCGAATTCACGCCTGCGGCTTCGCAGACCTGCTTCGAACGGGTACGGCCGATGCCGTAGATGCTTTGCAGCCCGACCCAGACGTGCTTCTGGGCAGGCAGGTTGACACCTGCAATACGCGCCATGCGCGGATCTCCAACTGGTTTGACGGCCGGGTCTCCCCGGCGGCTGGGGCACTTGACTAAGTGAACTCGAAATTCTAACAGGGCCTCGAGCATCAGGGAAGGGGCACGGCCGAAACCGTACGCCGCCGATGTCCTTGCGGACCCCGACGGACCTTCCGGCATGGGGAGAGTGCCCATGCTCCGGCGACGAACCGAGGCTGGCGGGACGTCGGACTTCTCACGAAGCCCTGCCCCGCCGGCCGACACTCCTCAGGTGTCGGCACCGGCTTCGGCCCACTCGCGCTCGAGACCGCCGCGCGAGTCGCCCATTCCCCGGCTTCTGGCCGGGGGGACCGCCGATGCACCCCGAAAGGGATCGGCGGGTTGCGGCCTCGGTCGTGCGTCGACCGAGGCCGCGGGCGGAACGGCGTAGCCGCTCCGCCTGAGAGTATTTACCGCGTGGAACCTCTGCTGCCGCCCTTCAGGTTGGCCTTCTTCAGCAGGCTTTCGTACTGGTGCGTCATCAGGTGCGCCTGGACCTGCGCCATGAAATCCATCACCACCACGACCACGATCAGCAGCGAGGTGCCGCCGAAGTAGAACGAGGTGCCGAGTTCCGTCTGCATGAACGTCGGCAGCAGGCAGACGATCACCAGATAGACGGCGCCGGCCGCGGTCAGGCGGGTCAGCACGCCGTCGATGTAATCCGCGGTCGCCTTGCCGGGACGAATGCCCGGGATCAGCGCGCCCGACTTCTTGAGGTTGTCGGCCGTTTCCTGCGAATTGAACACCAGCGCGGTGTAGAAGAACGCGAACCCGATGATGAGCGCCGCGAACAGGATCGCGTACAGCGGCTCGCCCGGAGACAGGGCCTGCGCGATCTTCTGCAGCACGCTGACGTTGCCGGTCTGGCTGAACCAGGTCGACGCCGTCGCCGGGAACATGATGATCGACGAGGCGAAGATCGCCGGGATCACGCCGGACATGTTCAGCTTGAGCGGCAGGAACGACGTCTGGTTCATGTAGGCGTTGCGGCCGCCCTGGCGTCGCGCGTAGTTCACCGTGATCCGACGCTGTCCGCGTTCCACGAACACCACGAAGAAGGTGAACGCCAATACGATCGCGAGGATGAAGATCACCGTGAGCGGGCTGAGGTCGCCGTTGCGGGCCTGTTCGAGCGTGTTGAGCACCGCGCCCGGCAGACCGGCGACGATGCCGGCGAAGATGATCAGCGAAACGCCGTTGCCGATGCCGCGCTCGGTCACCTGCTCGCCCAGCCACATCAGGAACATCGTGCCGGCGGTCAGCGAGACCACCGCGGTCAGGATGAAGCCCATGCCGGGGGAATAGACCACCGGGATGCCGTTGTTGGCGCCGGAGGCCTGCAGCGCGGTGGCGATGCCGGCGGCCTGGAACACGGCCAGCGGGATCGCGCCGATGCGCGACCACTGGGTGATCCGGCGGCGACCGGACTCGCCTTCCTTCTGGATCGCCTTCAGGCTGGGCACGATCTGCACCAACAACTGGACGATGATCGAGGCCGAGATGTACGGCACGACGTTGAGCGCGAACAGGCTGAAGCGTTCCAGCGCACCGCCCGAGAACATGTTGAACATGTCCACGATGGTGCCTTCCTGGGTCTTCATCAGCTCCAGCATCGCATCGGGGTTGACGCCCGGCACCGGGATGTAGCACCCGATGCGGTAGACGATCAACGCCCCCAGCACGAACAGCAGACGCTGGCGCAGCTCGGTGAATTTGCCGAGCCCGCCGCCGATTCCGCTCATCGCATCCGCGCTACGCGCCATGCCCGGGTTACTCCTCGACGCTGCCGCCGGCGGCTTCGATGGCCGCCTTGGCGCCGGCCGTCGCCGCAATGCCCTTGATCGCGAGCTTCTTGGTCAGCTCGCCCTTCTTCACGATCTTCGCCTTCTTCGCCGTGGTCGGAATCAGCTTGGCGGCGCGCAGCGCGGCCAGGTCGATCGTGCCATCGAGCTTGTCCAGCTGGTACAGCAGGACTTCGGCGGTGTCCTTGGCGATCGGCGAACGGAAGCCGATCTTCGGCAGGCGACGCTGCATCGGCATCTGGCCGCCTTCGAAGCCGGCCTTGATCTTGCCCTTGCCGGCGCGAGCGAACGAACCCTTGTGGCCGCGGCCCGCGGTCTTGCCGAGGCCCGAACCGATGCCGCGACCGACGCGGGTGCGCTCCCTGCGGGCGCCGTCGGCGGGCTTGAGAGTGTTGAGACGCATGATGATTACTCCTCCACGCGGACGAGGTAGTGAAGCTGGTTGATCAGGCCGCGGACCTGCGGGCTGTCCTTCAGTTCACGCACGTCGTTGAGCTTGTTCAGGCCGAGCGCCTTCACGGACAGACGGTGACGCGACTGCGAGCCGCGCAGCCCCTTGACCAGACGGACCTTGATGGTGCCATTGTTGGACGAATTAGCCATTGAGGAGATCCTCCGCCTTCTTGCCGCGCTTGGCCGCGATGCGGGCCGGCGACTGCATGGCTTCCAGGCCCTTCAGGGTGGCGCGGACCAGATTGATCGGGTTGCGCGAGCCGGTGGCCTTGGCCAACACGTTCTTCACGCCGACCGCTTCGAGCACGGCGCGCATCGCGCCGCCGGCGATCACGCCGGTACCTTCGGACGCCGGCTGCATGAAGACGTGGGCGGCGCCATGGCCCGACTTCACGGCATGCCACAGGGTGCCGTTGTTCAGGTCGACGTTGCTCATGTTCTTGCGGGCGTATTCCATCGACTTCTGGATGGCGACCGGCACTTCGCGCGCCTTGCCGTAGCCGAAGCCGACCTTGCCGGCGCCGTCGCCCACCACCGTCAGCGCGGTGAAGGTGAACTGACGACCGCCCTTGACGGTCTTGCTGACGCGGTTGACCGCGATCAGCTTCTCGATCATGCCGTCGTCGATCTCTTCGCGGTTGCGATCGCGATCGCGGCCCCGCGGTTCACGTTGTTCTGCCATTGCGATATCTCGGTTGTTGAGGGATTTGCGGCGTGGCCGCTTATGGTTGTGATTCGACTCGGGTGCTCCGCACGCATCGGAACCGACGCGTGCGTCCGGCGCAGACCGCGCCGGCGGTTCGGGAACCGTATGGACCGCGACGGTCCGTTCGAGTTCCGCTGACGACGGGACGAGCCCGTCTTAGAACTGCAGACCTGCTTCGCGGGCCGCTTCGGCCAGAGCCTTGATGCGACCGTGGTAGCGGTAGCCCGAGCGATCGAACGCGACCTTCTCGATACCGGCGGCCTTCGCCTTCTCGGCGATGATGCGGCCGACCTTGGCGGCGGCTTCGGCGTTCTTGCCGCTCTTCAGACCGTCGCGCACGTCGGCCTGCTGGGTGTTGGCGGCAGCGAGCACCTTGGAGCCGTCGGCGGTGAAGACCTGGGCGTAGAGATGCTGACCGGTGCGAAGCACCGACAGACGGGCGACGCCGAGTTCGCGGATGTGCGCGCGGGTCGACTTGGCGCGACGCAGGCGGGCGATTTTCTTTTCCATTGCTGTGTCCTCGGAAGCTGAAGGATGCGGTGGGCGCCGTCGCCGGCGCCTGCCACGCATTACGCCTTCTTGGCTTCCTTGCGAATGATGGTTTCGTCGGAATACTTCACGCCCTTGCCCTTGTAGGGTTCCGGCGGACGGAACGCGCGGATCTTCGCCGCGACTTCGCCGACGCGCTGCTTGTCGGCGCCCGAGACCACGATTTCGGTCTGGGTCGGGGTGGCGATGGTGATGCCTTCCGGAGCCGGAAACACGACCGGGTGCGAGAAGCCCAGCGCGATGTTCAGGTCCTTGCCCTGCATCGACGCGCGGTAGCCGACGCCGACGAGCTCGAGCTTGCGCTCGAAGCCCTGGCTGACGCCGTGGACCATGTTCGAGAGGATGGCGCGGAGGGTACCGGTCAGCGGGATCAGCGAATCGTCGTTGGCCGACAGCTGGGCTGCGCCATTGTCGATCTTGACTTCGATGCCTGCCGGCTTGGCGATGGACAAGGTGCCCTTCGGGCCCTTGACGCTCACGGTGTCGGACTGGACGTTGAATTCGACGCCCTTCGGGAGGGCGATCGGCTTTTTGGCGACGCGAGACATGGTTCCGTTCTCCTTACGCCACGAAGCACAGGACTTCGCCGCCGACGCCCTGCTGGCGCGCCTGCGCATCGGTCATGATGCCCTTGGAGGTGGAAATGATGGCGACGCCGAGGCCGCCGAGGACCTTGGGAAGCGCGTCCTTGCCGCGGTACTGGCGCAGGCCGGAGCGCGACACGCGCTGCAGGCGCTCGATCACCGGACGGCCTTCGTAGTACTTCAGGACGATCTCGAGTTCGGCCTTCGCGCCTTCCTCGGTCACGCGCAGGTCGGTGATGTAGCCTTCGCTCTTGAGAACGTTGGCGATCGCGACCTTGATCTTGGACGACGGCATTTTCACCGTCTGCTTGCCGACCGCCGCCGCATTCTTGATGCGGACCAGCATGTCGGCGATGGGATCAGTCATGCTCATTAGAGAGTCACCTTGATGAGTAGCACCGATATCCGCTTTCGCGAAATCTGTCTGGTTGTGAACCGGGCTCGCGCCCGGGATGGAACCCGTACCCGAAGGACCGCCCCTCGCGGGGCCGCCGTCGGAGACGGCTGCAGGCCGGACGAGCCGGCCTGCGGGAGAACTGACAACAGCCGCCTAGTCTAGCAGGCCGGAAGGCCCGCTTACCAGCTGGCCTTGCGCAGACCGGGCACGTCGCCGCGCATGGTGGCTTCGCGCAGCTTGTTGCGGCCCAGGCCGAACTTGCGATAGACGCCGCGCGGACGGCCGGTCAGGGCGCAGCGCGTGGTCTGGCGGCTCGGCGAGGAGTCGCGCGGCAGCTTCTGCAGCTTGGCCGCGGCGGCCATCTTCTCTTCGAAGTCGCCGTCCTGGTTGTTGATGATCTTCTTCAGCGCTTCGCGCTTGGCGGCGTACTTCTTCGCCAGCTTGGCCCGCTTGATTTCGCGGTTCACCATCGAGGTCTTGGCCATTGCGTGTGGTCCCGAATCAGTTGCGGAAGGGGAAGCGGAAAGCTTCCAGCAGGGCTTTCGCCTCGGCGTCGGTCTTCGCGGTCGTGGTGATCGCGATATCCATGCCGCGCAGGGCGTCGACGGCGTCGAAGTCGATTTCCGGGAAGATGATCTGTTCCTTGATGCCCATGTTGTAGTTGCCGCGACCGTCGAACGCACGACCGGACACGCCGCGGAAGTCGCGGACGCGGGGCAGCGAGATGTTGACCAGGCGATCGAGGAACTCGAACATCTTGGCGCGACGCAGGGTGACCTTGCAGCCGATCGGCCAGCCGTCGCGGATCTTGAACGAAGCCACCGAAACGCGGGCCTTGGTGACCACCGGCTTCTGGCCGGAGATCTTGGCCATGTCGGCCACCGCGTTCTCGAGCACCTTCTTGTTCGCCGCGGCTTCGCCCACGCCCATGTTCAGCGTGATCTTCACCAGCTTCGGCACTTCCATCGGATTGGTGTAGCCGAACTGCTTCATCAGCTTCGGCACCACTTCATCCTTGTAGAACTGTTCCAGACGAGTCGTCATTTTTGCATTCCTCAGGCGTCGACCGCCTCACCGCTGGAGCGGAACACGCGCAGTTTGCGTCCATCCTCCAGCTTCTTGATACCGATGCGCTCGCCCTTGCCGGAGGCAGGGTTGAACAGCATGACGTTGGAAATATGGATCGAGGCTTCGCGCTCGATCACACCGCCCGGCTGACCCGCCTGCGGATTGGGCTTGGTGTGGCGCTTGACGATGTTGATGTTCGAGACGACCACGCGGTCGCCGAGAACGCTCACCACGTCGCCCTGCTTGCCCTTGTCCTTGCCGGCGGTCACGACCACGCGGTCGCCTTTCTTGATGCGATTCATGTCTGTTCCTCCGCTCAGAGCACTTCGGGCGCGAGCGAGACGATCTTCATGAACTTCTCGGAGCGCAGCTCGCGAGTGACCGGTCCGAAGATACGGGTGCCGATCGGCTCATGCTTGTTGTTGAGCAGCACGGCGGCGTTGGCGTCGAAGCGGATCAGCGAACCGTCGGCGCGGCGCACGCCCTTGCGGGTGCGGACCACGACGGCGTTGTAGACCTCGCCCTTCTTCACCTTGCCGCGCGGAATGGCGTCCTTGATGGACACCTTGATGATGTCGCCGATGCCGGCGTAACGGCGCTTGGAGCCGCCCAGCACCTTGATGCACATCACTTCCTTCGCACCTGAATTGTCGGCCACTTCGAGGTGGCTCTGCATCTGGATCATGATTCAGCCTCCTCGGTTATTCGGCCGCGCGTTCGACGATTTCGACGACGCGCCAGTTCTTGGTCTTGGACATCGGGGCGCACTCGGCCACCCGCACCACGTCGCCTTCGTTGCAGCTGTTGTCGGCGTCGTGGGCGTGGAGCTTCGTCGAGCGACGGATGTACTTGCCGTACAGCTCGTGCTTGACCTGGCGTTCGACGAGCACGGTGACGGTCTTGTCCATCTTGTTGCTGACGACGCGGCCCTGGACCGTACGCTGCTTCTTTTCGGTGTTGTTCATGGGTCAGTCCTTACTTCTTCTGACCGAGCAACATGTTGACGCGGGCGATTTCACGGCGCACGCGACGAATGTCGTGGGTCTTGGCGAGCTGGCCGGTGGCCTTCTGCATGCGGAGCGAGAACTGCTCCTTGTGCAGATCGGTCAGATGGGCCTGCAGCTCGGCGGCCGACTTGGCTTTGAGTTGTTTCAGTTCCATCAGCGCACCGTCCGGGTCACGAAAGTGGTGGTGACCGAGAGCTTGGCGGCGGCCAGGCGGAACGCCTCGCGCGCGGTCGCCTCGTCGACGCCCTCGATCTCGTAGATCATGCGGCCGGGCTGGATCTGCGCGACCCAGTACTCGACGTTGCCCTTACCGGAGCCCATGCGGACTTCGATCGGCTTCTGCGTGATCGGCTTGTCGGGGAACACGCGGATCCACATCTTGCCGCCGCGCTTGACGTAGCGGCTGATCGTGCGGCGCGCGGCCTCGATCTGACGGGCGGTCAGGCGACCGGTCATGGTGGCCTTGAGGCCGTACTCGCCGAAGCTGACCTGGTTGGCGTTCCAGCTCAGGCCTTCGTTGCGGCCCTTGAAGACCTTGCGGTATTTGGTTCGCTTGGGTTGCAACATGGTTTATTCCCTCGCTTCGCCGCGATCGCCGCGCTCACGGCGCGGGCCGCGCGGACGGTCGGCGCGATCGTTGCGGTCGCCGCGATCGCCGCGTTCGCTACGCGGACTGTCGTCCTGCTTTTCCTGGCCGACCAGGGAGAAGTCGAAGATCTCGCCCTTGTAGATCCAGGTCTTGATGCCGATCACGCCGTAGGTGGTGTGGGCTTCGGCGAAGCCGTAGTCGACGTCGGCGCGGAGGGTGTGCAGCGGCACGCGGCCTTCGCGATACCACTCCGAACGTGCGATTTCGGCGCCGTTGAGGCGGCCGGCGACGTTGACCTTGATGCCGAGCGCGCCGAGGCGCATCGCGTTGCCGACGGCGCGCTTCATCGCGCGGCGGAACATGATGCGGCGCTCGAGCTGCTGGGCGATCGACTCGGCCACGAGCTGGGCGTCGAGTTCAGGCTTGCGGACTTCGGTGACGTTGATGTGCGCGGGAACGCCCATCACGTCGCTGATCTCCTTGCGCAGCTTCTCGATGTCCTCGCCGCGCTTGCCGATCACCACGCCCGGACGGGCGGTGTGCACGGTGACGCGCGCGGTCTTGGCCGGGCGTTCGATCAGGATCTTGCTGATCCCGGCGGCGGCCAGCTTCTTGCGCAGCATCTCGCGGACCTTGAGGTCGGCGGCCAGGTACTCGGCGTATTCCTTCTTGCCGGCGTACCACTTCGAGTTCCAGTCCTTGGCGATGCCGAGGCGGATACCGGTCGGATGAACTTTGTGACCCATACTTATTTGCCCTCGCCCACGACCACGGTGATGTGGCTGGTGCGCTTCAGAATGCGGGTGCCGCGGCCTTTGGCGCGGGCCATGAAACGCTTCAGCACCGGACCTTCGTCGACCATGATGGTCTTGACCTTCAGCAGGTCGATGTCGGCGCCCTGGTTGTTCTCGGCGTTGGCGATCGCGGACTCCACGACCTTGCGGATCAGGGAGGCGGCCTTCTTGTCCGAGAACTTCAGGAGGTTCACGGCGCGCTCGGCGGACAGGCCGCGCACCTGGTCGGCGACCAGACGGGCTTTCTGCGGCGAGATGCGCGCGGTGCGCAGAATGGCTTTCGCTTCGGTAGCGTTGCTCATGGTCGTCTCCTTACTTGCCCTTCTTGTCGCCGCCGTGACCCTTGAAGGTCCGGGTCAGAGCGAACTCGCCGAGCTTGTGGCCGACCATGTTCTCGTTGACGAGCACCGGGACGTGGTTCTTCCCGTTGTGCACGGCGATCGTGAACCCGATCATTTCCGGCAGGATGGTGGAGCGACGCGACCAGGTCTTGATCGGCTTCTTGCTGCCGCCCGCGGTCTCCACCTTCTTGAGCAGGTGGTGGTCGACGAACGGACCTTTCTTGAGTGAACGTGCCATGGTCGATTAGCTCCTGCGGTCGCGCACGATGAACTTCTGGGTGCGCTTGTTCTTGCGGGTCTTGTAACCCTTGGTCGGCACGCCCCACGGGGTGACCGGATGCGGGTTGCCCTGGCCGGCCTTCGCCTCGCCGCCGCCGTGCGGATGGTCGACGGGGTTCATGGCGGCGCCGCGGACGGTCGGCTTGACGCCGCGCCAGCGCGAGGCGCCGGCCTTGCCGAGCTTCTCGAGGTTGTGTTCGGTGTTGCCGACTTCGCCGATGGTAGCGCGGCACTCGGCCGGCACCTTGCGCATTTCGCCCGAACGCAGGCGGAGCATCGCGTAGATGCCTTCGCGGGCGACGAGCTGCACGCCGGCGCCGGCGGCGCGGGCGAGCTGGGCGCCCTTGCCCGGCTTCATTTCGACGCAATGCACGGTCGAACCGACCGGAATGTTGCGCAGCGGCAGGGTGTTGCCGGCCTTGATCGGAGCGTCGTTGCCCGCAATCACCTGATCGCCGGCCTTCAGGCCCTTCGGCGCGATGATGTAGCGGCGCTCGCCGTCGACGTAGCACAGCAGCGCGATGTGCGCGGTGCGGTTCGGATCGTATTCGATCCGCTCGACCTTCGCCGGAATGCCTTCCTTGTCGCGCTTGAAGTCGATGATGCGGTAGTGCTGCTTGTGGCCACCGCCGATGTGGCGGGTGGTGATGCGGCCGTGATGGTTACGGCCGCCGGTCTTGCCCTGCTTCTCGACCAGCGCGGCGTGCGGGGCGCCCTTGTGCAGGCCCGGCGTGACCACCCGGACCGCGCTGCGGCGGCCTGCGGAAGTGGGTTTGAAAGTCATCAATGGCATCGGTGCGTCCTCAGACCTTGACCGCGGTGACGTCGATCGACTGGCCTTCGGCCAGCGTGACGTAGGCCTTGCGCCAGTCGCCGCGGCGACCGTTGCGGTAACGGAACGCCTTGGTCTTGCCCTTGACGTTCACCACGTTCACCGACTGGACCTTGACGTCGAACAGCTTCTCGACGGCGGTCTTGATGTCGGCCTTGGTGGCGTCGTTGGCGACTTCGAAGGCGTACTGATTGTTTTCCTGCGCGCGGACGGTCTTTTCGGACACGCGCGGCGCACGGATCACGCTATAGAGCTTGGCGTCGTTCATGCCAGCCACTCCTCGATCTTCTTGACCGCGTCGGCGGTCATCAGGACGCTGTCGGCGCCGACAAGGGCCACCGGATCCAGGCCCTGCACGTCGCGGACCTGCACGTACGGCAGATTGCGCGAGGACAGGAACAGGTTCTCGGAGGCGTCTTCGGTGACGATCAGCGGACGCTGACCGAGCTCGAAGCCCTTGAGCTTGGCGACCAGACCGCTGGTCTTCGGCGCATCGACGTCGAACGACTCGACGATCGTGATGCGGCCCTGGCGGTTCAGTTCCGACAGGATCGCGGCGATCGCGGCGCGGTACATCTTGCGGTTGACCTTCTGCGCGAAGCTGCGCGGCTTGGCCGCGAAGGCGCGACCGCCGCCGACGAAGATCGGGGCCGTCAGGGCGCCGTGACGCGCGCCGCCGCCCTTCTGCTTCTTCGACTTCTTGGTCGTGCCGTTGACTTCGGCGCGGGTCTTCTGCGCCTTGGTGCCGGCGCGACCGGCGTTGCGATAGGCGACGACGACCTGATGGACCAGATCCTCATTGAAATCGCGGCCGAAGATCGCGTCGGAGACGGTGATCTTGTTGCTGCTGTTGCTGATGGCGAGTTCCATTGTCGTCTCCCTTACTTGCTGGTCGGACGGACAATGACGTCGCCGCCCGGAGCGCCCGGGACCGCACCCTTGATCGCGATCAGGCCGCGCTCGGCGTCGACCTTGACCACTTCCAGGCGCTGCGTCGTCTGCGTCTCGGCGCCCATGTGGCCGGACATTTTCTTGCCCGGGAACACGCGACCCGGGGTCTGGCGCTGGCCGATCGAGCCCGGCGAGCGGTGCGACAGCGAGTTGCCGTGCGTCGCGTCGCCCATGGTGAAGTTCCAGCGCTTGATCGTGCCCTGGAAGCCCTTGCCCTTGGTGACGCCCTGGACGTCGACCAGCTGGCCGACTTCGAAGATGTCGGCCTTGATTTCGCCGCCGACCTGGAAGTCGCCGATCTTGTCGGCCTCGACGCGCAGCTCCCACAGGCCGCGACCGGCTTCGACCTTCGCCTTGGCGAGGTGACCGGCTTCCGGCTTGTTGATCAGCGCGGCGCGCTTGACGCCGGCGGTGACCTGGATGGCGCTGTAGCCGTCGCTGTCCGGGGTCTTGACCTGGACAATGCGGTTCGGAGTGGCTTCGATCAGGGTCACCGGGATGGACTTGCCGTCCTCGGTGAACAGGCGGCTCATGCCGGCCTTGCGGCCGACGATGCCCAACGAATATTTCTTCGCGGTCATGGTCTCAGCCTCAGGTCAGCTTGATCTGGACGTCGACGCCTGCCGCGAGCTCGAGCTTCATCAGCGCGTCCACGGTCTTGTCGTTGGGGTCGACGATGTCGAGCACGCGCTTGTGCGTGCGGGTTTCGTACTGGTCGCGCGCATCCTTGTCGACGTGCGGCGACACCAGGACGGTGTAGCGTTCGATTTTGGTCGGCAGCGGGATCGGGCCGCGCACTTGGGCGCCCGTCCGCTTGGCCGTCTCGACGATCTCGCTGGCCGAACGGTCGATCAGTCGATGATCGAACGCTTTCAGCCGGATCCGGATTTTCTGATCCGCCATGACGGAATTCCTCGTTGAAAGAGCGACAGGCCCGGCGGCTGGGTGCGCCGAACCCCCTTTTGAACTGCTGTATGCAACGCAACTCGTTGAAGCCAATGACTTTCCGGAAAGAGTCAGCCCCCGGAAAGACGCCCCGAAGGGCGAAAGAAACCCAAAAGCAAAGGCAGGCCGGTTGCCCGGCCCGCCAGACGGAGATTCGCGAACGCGACGATCTACCCCTGCCGCAGGTGCCCCGAACGATTTCGGAGCGGGCGGGGCGATGCCGTCGCGACGTTTCCCTGTCCGGCGAAGACGAGGCGCTTCCTGCCCCTCATTTCGCTGTTTCGCGCGTCGCCCGAAGGCTTTTCGCGAAGTGGTCTTGCATTATAAAAGGGTTCGGGGCGGCCATGCAAGCCGCCCTCCCCCCGCCGAATCGTCCCTGCCTGCCTTCCGTACGCCGGAAGGGCGGACCGATCGGTCGAAACCGACTCCCGACCAAGGCCGGGAGGCTGACCGCCCGAAGGCGATCAACCCATCACTTGATGATCTTGGCGACGACGCCCGCGCCGACGGTACGGCCGCCTTCGCGAATCGCGAAGCGCAGGCCTTCGTCCATCGCCACCGGGTTGATCAGCGACACCACCATCTTCACGTTGTCGCCAGGCATCACCATCTCCACGCCTTCCGGCAGCGTCACCGCACCGGTGATGTCCGTCGTCCGGAAGTAGAACTGCGGACGGTAACCCTTGAAGAACGGCGTGTGACGGCCGCCCTCGTCCTTCGACAGCACGTACACCTCGGCCTCGAAGTCCGTGTGCGGCGTGATCGAACCCGGCTTGCACAGCACCTGGCCGCGCTCCACTTCGTCGCGCTTCGTGCCGCGCAGCAGCAGACCCGCGTTGTCGCCCGCCTGACCCTGATCCAGCAGCTTGCGGAACATCTCCACGCCGGTCACCGTCGTCTTCTGCGTCGGACGGATACCCACGATCTCGATTTCGTCGCCCACCTTGATGATGCCGCGCTCGATTCGGCCCGTCACCACCGTGCCGCGACCCGAAATCGAGAACACGTCTTCCACCGGCATCAGGAACGGCTTGTCCACGTCGCGCTGCGGCTCCGGAATGAAGCTGTCCAGCGCGTCCACCAGCTTGATGATCGCAGGCACGCCGATCTCCGACTGGTCGCCTTCCAGCGCCAGACGCGCCGAACCCTTGATGATCGGGGTGTCGTCGCCCGGGAAGTCGTACTTCGACAGCAGCTCGCGAACTTCCATCTCGACCAGTTCCAGAAGCTCGGCGTCGTCCACCATGTCCGCCTTGTTCAGGAACACCACGATGTACGGCACGCCCACCTGGCGCGACAGCAGAATGTGCTCGCGCGTCTGCGGCATCGGACCGTCAGCGGCCGAGCACACCAGAATCGCGCCGTCCATCTGCGCCGCACCCGTGATCATGTTCTTCACGTAGTCGGCGTGGCCCGGGCAGTCCACGTGCGCGTAGTGGCGCGTCGGGCTCTCGTATTCCACGTGCGCCGTCGAAATCGTGATCCCGCGAGCCTTCTCTTCCGGCGCCGCGTCGATCGCGTCGTACGCCTTGAACTCGCCGCCGAAACGCTCCGCGCCGATCTTCGTCAGCGCCGCCGTCAGCGTCGTCTTGCCGTGGTCTACGTGACCGATCGTGCCCACGTTCACGTGCGGCTTGGTGCGCTCGAACTTACCCTTGGCCATGATGTGTGTCTCTCTTGAATGGGATGCTTGGATCGAAAGCGCGGGCCGGCCGGAGCCGGCCGCGCATCAGTTCTTCTTGATCACCGCGTCCGCGATGTTCTGCGGCGCTTCGGCGTAATGGTCGAATTCCATCGTGAACGTCGCGCGACCCTGGGTCAGCGAGCGGATGGTGGTCGCGTAGCCGAACATTTCGCCCAGCGGCACCATCGCGTTGATGGTC
This sequence comes from Pseudomonadota bacterium, assembly GCA_049324395.1. Taxonomy (GTDB): domain Bacteria; phylum Pseudomonadota; class Gammaproteobacteria; order Xanthomonadales; family Xanthomonadaceae; genus Lysobacter_I. The sequence goes on along the minus strand of JBMOOY010000067.1, from coordinate 103,010 downwards.
TTGCCCGACGGCGTGTCGTCCTGACCCTGGAGCAGACCGCGACGACGGCTCAGGTCGCCCATGACGTCGCCGACGTACTCTTCCGGCGTCACCACCTCGACCTTCATCATCGGCTCGAGCAGGACCGGATCGGCCTTGCGGAAACCTTCCTTGAACGCCATCGACGCGGCGAGCTTGAACGCCATTTCCGACGAGTCGACGTCGTGGTACGAACCGAACACGAGCTTGACCTTGACGCCGACCACCGGGAAGCCGGCGAGCGGGCCGCTGGTGATCGTCTCGCGCAGACCCTTCTCGACCGCCGGGATGAATTCCTTCGGAATCACGCCGCCGGTGATGTCGTTGATGAACAGGAAATCGTTCTCGACGTCCTCGTTGGCGCGGTCGGCTTCGTTCATCGGCGACAGCTCGATCACGACGTGACCGTACTGGCCCTTGCCGCCCGACTGCTTGGCGTGCTTGTAGTCCGACTTCACGTCCGACTTGCGGATGGTCTCGCGGTACGCGACCTGCGGCTTGCCGACGTTCGCTTCGACGTTGAATTCGCGGCGCATGCGGTCGACGATGATGTCGAGGTGCAACTCGCCCATGCCGGCGATGATGGTCTGGCCGGATTCTTCGTCGGTCCGGACGCGGAACGAGGGATCTTCCTGCGCCAGGCGGCTCAGGGCGATACCCATCTTTTCCTGGTCCGACTTGGTCTTCGGTTCGACCGCCATCGAGATCACCGGCTCCGGGAACGTCATGCGTTCCAGGGTGATGATGTGATCCTGGGCGCACAGGGTGTCGCCGGTGGTCACGTCCTTCAGGCCCACGGCCGCGGCGATGTCGCCGGCGCGGACTTCCTTGATCTCTTCGCGATTGTTGGCGTGCATCTGCAGGATGCGGCCGATGCGCTCCTTCTTCGACTTGACCGGGTTGTAGACCTGGTCGCCCGAGTTCAGGGTGCCCGAATAGACGCGGAAGAAGGTCAGCGAACCGACGAAGGGGTCGGTCATGATCTTGAACGCCAGCGCCGAGAACGGCGCCTTGTCGTCGGCGATGCGGCTGTCTTCCTTGTCGTCGTCGTTCACGCCCTGCACCGGCGGACGGTCGATCGGCGACGGCAGCAGCTGCACGACCGCATCGAGCATCGCCTGAACGCCCTTGTTCTTGAACGCGGTGCCGCAGAAGACCGGGACGATCTCGCACTTGATGGTGCGCGCGCGGATGCCGGCGATGATTTCCTCTTCCGAGAGCTCGCCCTCGTTGAGGTACTTGTCCATCAGCTCTTCGCTGGCCTCGGCCGCGGCCTCGACCATGAAGTTGCGGGCATCCTTGGCCTTGTCGACCAGGTTCGCCGGGATGTCGCCGTAGACGAAGGTCGCGCCCTTGTCTTCCATGTTCCAGATGATCGACTTCATCTTGAGCAGGTCGACGACGCCTTCGAAGCCTTCCTCGGCGCCGATCGGCACCTGCATCGGCACGGCATACGCGCCGAGACGGGCCTTCAGCTGATCCACGACCTTGTCGAAGTTCGCGCCGGTGCGGTCCATCTTGTTGACGAACGCCATGCGCGGGACCTGGTACTTGTTGGCCTGGCGCCACACGGTCTCGGACTGCGGCTGCACGCCGCCGACCGCGCAGAGCACGAACACGGCGCCGTCGAGCACGCGGAGCGAGCGCTCGACTTCGATGGTGAAGTCGACGTGCCCGGGGGTGTCGATGATGTTGAAGCGGTGCTCGGGGAACGACTTGTCCATGCCCTTCCAGAACGCCGTGGTGGCGGCTGAAGTGATGGTGATACCGCGTTCCTGTTCCTGCTCCATCCAGTCCATCGTCGCGGCGCCTTCGTGCACCTCGCCGATCTTGTGGTTGACGCCGGTGTAGAACAGGATGCGTTCGGTCGTCGTCGTCTTGCCGGCATCGATGTGCGCCATGATGCCGAAGTTGCGGTAACGCTCGATGGGAGTGGTACGGGCCACGGTGGTTCTCTCGATATTGATGCCCGACATCCGGATTGGACGAATGCGCGGGCCTGAATGGCCGGACGCCGCCTTGCGGCGGCCTCCGGAATCTCGTTCGTCGACGCGACGGAAGCGTCCGTCGCGCCGTGCGCGGCGCCCCGACCGGGGCGGACCGCTAGCGCCGGATCACCAGCGGTAGTGGGCGAAGGCCTTGTTGGCTTCGGCCATGCGGTGGGTTTCCTCGCGCTTCTTGATCGCGCCGCCGCGGTTCTCGGAGGCGTCGATCAGCTCGGCCGCGAGCTTGCGCGGCATCGAGTTCTCGCCGCGCTTGCGGGCGGATTCGATGATCCAGCGCATCGCCAGCGCCATGCGGCGGGAAGAACGGACTTCGACCGGCACCTGGTAGGTCGCGCCGCCGACGCGGCGGGACTTCACTTCCACCGCCGGAGCGACGTTGCCGAGGGCCTTCTCGACCAGCTCCAGCGAATTGCCGTTCTTCTCGTTGATCACGTCCATCGCGCCGTAGACGATCTTCTCGGCGATGGACTTCTTGCCGCTCTGCATCACCATGTTGATGAAGCGGGCGATGGTCTCGCTCCCGTGCTTCGGGTCGGGCAGAACGGAGCGCTGCGGAGTATTGCCTTTACGGGACATGTTGAATTACCGATGTCTGTAGGGCGGGCCCATGCCCGCCGTTATTGCGGAGGATGGGCGCAGCCCACCCCACGAATGTTCGCGAACGCCGATTACGACTTCGGACGCTTGGCGCCGTACTTCGAGCGACCCTGGCGACGCTTGGCGACGCCGGCGGCGTCGAGCGAGCCGCGCACGGTGTGGTAACGCACGCCCGGGAGGTCCTTGACGCGACCGCCGCGGATCAGCACGACCGAGTGCTCCTGCAGGTTGTGGCCTTCGCCGCCGATGTACGAAATGACTTCGTACCCGTTGGTCAGGCGCACCTTGGCGACCTTGCGGAGCGCCGAGTTCGGCTTCTTCGGGGTCGTGGTGTACACGCGGGTGCACACGCCGCGACGCTGCGGACACTTGTTGAGGGCCGGCGAGGCGCTCTTGTAGGTTTCGGGGCTGCGCGGCTTACGCACGAGCTGGTTGATCGTTGCCATCAGGATTGGTCTGCTGGTTGGGTCTGAAAACCGGGTCGAAGCGCCCGGGAGCGCGACGACGACAAAAAACGCCGGCAGACCGGGAAACCCGATCTGCCGACACGCTGATCTTTGCCCGCGCCAGCCTGGTGAGCCGTCGCGGTCCCGGGGAGACCGCCTGTCGAAACAGGCCGTTTTCCCGGACTTTCCCGTCCTCCTGGACCGAATACGAGGCACATCCTGTAGCCTCATTTCGTGATCTGGGCGGCCGAGGCCGCCGAAAGAGGCGCGCATTGTACAGCAGTCGGCGCGCCCTTGCCAGCCGGGGCCGTCCGGACGGGTCCGGACGACCGGCGGCGGCGGGACTTACTCGGCGTCGTCGCCCTCGATCATGTCGGGCACGGCGTTGCCGGCGGCCGGGGCCGGAGCCTCGATCATGACCGGCTCGGCCGGCGCGGCCGCGACCGGAGCCGCGGACAGGGCCTCCATTTCCGAGTCGGTCAGACCGGAGGCGCCCTTCCGGCGCTGGCTGTGATAGGCCAGACCGGTACCCGCCGGGATCAGTCGGCCGACGATCACGTTCTCCTTCAGGCCGCGCAGCGTGTCGCGGGTACCGCGGACGGCCGCCTCGGTCAACACGCGGGTGGTCTCCTGGAACGAGGCCGCGGAGATGAACGACTCGGTCGCCAGCGAGGCCTTGGTGATGCCGAGCAGCACCGGGTCGTACTTGGCCACGATCTCGCCCTTGGCATCCAGGCGCGCGTTCTCCTCGATCAACCGCTGACGCTCGACCTGCTCGCCGTTCAGGAACTTGCTGTCGCCCTGGTCGACGATTTCGACCTTGCGCAGCATCTGGCGGACGATCACTTCGATGTGCTTGTCGTTGATCTTCACGCCCTGCAGGCGATAGACGTCCTGGATTTCCTTGGTCAGGTACGAAGCCAGCGGCTCCACGCCGAGCAGGCGCAGGATGTCCTGCGGGCTGGGCTCGCCGTCGACCACGGTCTCGCCCTTCTGCACGTGTTCGCCTTCGAACACGATGATCTGGCGGTACTTCGGAATCAGCTCCTCGTGCTCGCTGCCGTCGGTGTCCTTGATGATCAGACGCTGCTTGCCCTTGGTGTCCTTGCCGAAGCTGACGATACCCGAGCGCTCGGCGAGGACCGCCGGATCCTTCGGCTTGCGGGCTTCGAAGAGGTCGGCGACGCGCGGCAGACCGCCGGTGATGTCGCGGGTCTTCGAGGCTTCCTGCGGGATCTTGGCGACCACGTCGCCCACGCCGACCGGCGCGCCGTCCTGCAGGTTGACGATCGAGCGCGGCGGCAGCAGGTACTGCGCCGGCAGATCGGTGCCCGGGATGCTCAGGTCCTTGCCGTTGGCGTCGACGATGCGCACCAGCGGACGCAGATCCTTGGCCTGGGTGCCGCGACGCTTCGGGTCGGTGATCTCGCGCGAGGCCAGACCGGTCAGTTCGTCGGTCTTCTCGATCACGGTCACGCCGTCGACGAAATCGACGAAGCGGATGAAGCCCGCGACTTCGGAAACGATCGGATGGTTGTGCGGATCCCAGTTCGCGACGGTCTGGCCGGCCTTCACTTCGCCGCCGTCCTTGACCTGGATGGTGGCGCCGTAGGGCAGCTTGTAGCGCTCGCGCTCGCGGCCGTGACCGTCGAGCACCGACAGTTCGCCCGAACGCGACACCGCGACCAGATGACCGGCGCTGTGGCTGACGTGCTTCAGGTTGTTGAACTTGATGGTGCCGGTGGTCTTGACCGTGACGTTGTCGATCGCCGCCGCTCGCGAAGCCGCGCCGCCGATGTGGAACGTACGCATCGTCAGCTGGGTACCCGGCTCGCCGATCGACTGCGCCGCGATGACGCCGACCGCTTCGCCGATGTTGACGATATGGCCACGGGCCAGATCGCGACCGTAGCAGTGCGAGCACACGCCGAACGACGAGGCGCAGGTGATGGTCGAACGGACCTTGATCGACTGCACGCCGGCGTCTTCGAGCTTCTGCACCCAGGCTTCGTCGAGCAGGGTGTTGCGGACGACGAACGGATCCTCGTCGTTGCCCGGCAGGAACACGTCCTCGGCCACGACGCGACCCAGCACGCGGTCGCGCAGCGGTTCGACCACGTCTCCGCCTTCGACGATCGGGGTCATGGTCAGACCTTCGAGCGTGCCGCAGTCGACTTCGGTGATCACCACGTCCTGGGCCACGTCGACGAGACGACGGGTCAGGTAACCGGAGTTCGCGGTCTTCAGCGCGGTATCCGCGAGGCCCTTTCGGGCGCCGTGGGTCGAGATGAAGTACTGCAGAACGTTCAGACCTTCGCGGAAGTTCGCGGTGATCGGCGTTTCGATGATCGAACCGTCGGGCTTGGCCATCAGGCCGCGCATGCCGGCGAGCTGACGGATCTGCGCCTGCGAACCGCGCGCGCCCGAGTCGGCCATGATGTAGATCGAGTTCATCGACTTCTGGTCGATGGTCTCGCCCTTGGCGTTCTGGACCTTCTCGGTGCCGATGGTGTCCATCATCGCCTTGGCCACGCGCTCGTTGGTGCGCGACCAGATGTCGACGACCTTGTTGTAGCGCTCGCCGGCGGTGACCAGACCCGACTGGTACTGCTGCTGGATTTCGAGGACTTCGGCCTCGGCCTCGCCGAGGATGCCCTTCTTCTCCAGCGGGATGGTCATGTCGTCGATGCCGATCGACACGCCCGAACGGGTCGCGTAGGCGAAGCCGGTGTACATCAGCTTGTCGGCGAAGACGACCGTGTCCTTCAGGCCCAGCTGGCGGTAGCAGCTGTTGATCAGACGGCTGATGTTCTTCTTGGTCAGCTCGGTGTTCACCAGCGCGAACGGCAGGCCGACCGGCAGGATTTCCTGCAGCAGGGCGCGGCCGACGGTGGTGTCGACGATGGCCGACTTCTGCTCGCGCAGACGCTTGCCGGTGTCGGGATCCTCGCTGATCACGGTTTCGACGATGCGCACCTTGACCTTGGCGTGCAGCTCGACCACGCGGTTGTCGTAGGCGCGCTTCACTTCGGCGATGTTCGCGAACGCCATGCCCTCGCCCGCCTTGTTCTCGAGGGCGCGGGTCATGTAGTACAGGCCGAGCACGACGTCCTGCGACGGCACGATGATCGGCTCGCCGTTCGCCGGCGAGAGGATGTTGTTCGACGACATCATCAGCGCGCGCGCTTCCAGCTGGGCTTCCAGCGAGAGCGGCACGTGCACGGCCATCTGGTCGCCGTCGAAGTCGGCGTTGAACGCGGTGCAGACCAGCGGATGCAGCTGGATGGCCTTGCCCTCGATCAGCACCGGCTCGAACGCCTGGATGCCGAGGCGATGCAGGGTCGGTGCGCGGTTCAGCAGTACCGGATGCTCGCGGATCACCTCTTCGAGGATGTCCCACACGATCGGTTCTTCGCGCTCGACCAGCTTCTTGGCCGCCTTGATCGTGGTGGCGAGGCCGCGACGCTGCAGCTTGGCGAAGATGAACGGCTTGAACAGTTCCAGCGCCATCTTCTTCGGCAGGCCGCACTCGTGCAGGCGCAGGGTCGGGCCGACCACGATGACAGAACGGCCGGAGTAGTCCACGCGCTTGCCGAGCAGGTTCTGGCGGAACCGACCCTGCTTGCCCTTGATCATGTCGGCGAGCGACTTCAAAGGCCTCTTGTTGGTGCCGGTGATGGCGCGGCCGCGACGGCCGTTGTCCATCAGCGCGTCGACCGATTCCTGCAGCATGCGCTTCTCGTTGCGCACGATGATGTCGGGCGCGTTGAGTTCGAGCAAACGCTTCAGGCGGTTGTTGCGGTTGATGACGCGGCGGTACAGATCGTTGAGGTCGGAGGTCGCGAAGCGACCGCCGTCCAGCGGCACCAGCGGACGCAGATCCGGCGGCAGCACCGGCAGCACGGTCATCACCATCCACTCCGGACGGTTGCCGGATTCGAGGAAGGCTTCGACCAGCTTGATCCGCTTGGTGAGGCGCTTGAGCTTGGTCTCGGAACCGGTGCTGGCGATCTCCTCGCGCAGGTTCACCATCTCGGACTGCAGGTCGATCGTGCGCAGCAGCTCGTACACGGCTTCGGCGCCCATCGCGGCCTCGAAGTCGTCGCCGTGCTCCTGACGCGCGGTCATGAACTGCTCTTCGGTCAGCAGCATGCCGCGTTCGAGCGGGGTCAGGCCCGGCTCGGTCACGACGAAGGCTTCGAAGTACAGGATGCGTTCGATGTCGCGCAGGGTCATGTCCAGCATCAGGCCGATGCGCGACGGCAGCGACTTGAGGAACCAGATGTGGGCGACCGGCGAAGCGAGGTCGATATGGCCCATGCGCTCGCGACGGACGCGGGCGAGGGTCACTTCGGTGCCGCACTTCTCGCAGACCACGCCGCGGTGCTTCATGCGCTTGTACTTGCCGCAGAGGCACTCGTAGTCCTTGATCGGACCGAAGATGGCGGCGCAGAACAGGCCGTCGCGCTCCGGCTTGAAGGTGCGGTAGTTGATGGTCTCGGGCTTCTTCACTTCGCCGTACGACCACGAGCGGATCATGTCCGGCGACGCCAGCGCGATCTTGATCGCGTCGAAGTCGAGGGTCTGGCGCTGCTGGTTGAAGAGGTTGAGCAAATCTTTCATTTGATTTCTCCGGGAATCTGGAAGAGGGAACCGGGCGCGGGCCTTACAGGGGCCCGTCGATCGCTCAGTGCTCTTCCAGCTCCATGTTGATGGCCAGCGAGCGGATTTCCTTCACCAGGACGTTGAAGGATTCCGGCATGCCGGCGACCATCTCGTACTCGCCGTCGACGATGTTCTTGTACATCTGGTTGCGGCCCTGCACGTCGTCGGACTTCACCGTCAGCATTTCCTGCAGGGTGTAGGCCGCGCCGTAGGCTTCCAGCGCCCAGACTTCCATTTCGCCGAAGCGCTGGCCGCCGAACTGCGCCTTGCCGCCCAGCGGCTGCTGGGTGACGAGCGAGTACGGGCCGGTCGAACGCGCGTGCATCTTGTCGTCGACGAGGTGGTTCAGCTTCAGCATGTGCATGTAGCCGACCGTGGTTCGACGGTCGAAGGCTTCGCCGGTGCGGCCGTCGTACAGCTGGGTCTGACCCGACTCCGGCAGATCGGCGAGCTTGAGCATCGCCTTGATCTCTTCTTCCGCGGCGCCGTCGAACACCGGCGTCGCCATCGGCACGCCGTCGATCAGGTTGTTCGCCAGACGCAGCAGTTCCTCGTCGCTGAACTGCTTGAGGTCGACGCGCTGACCGTGGGCGACGGTGTCGTGGTTGTAGATGTCGTCGAGGAACTTGCGCAGCTCGGCGATCTTGGCCTGCGCTTCGAGCATGCGACCGATCTTCTGGCCCAGGCCCTTGGCGGCCCAGCCCAGATGCACTTCGAGGATCTGGCCGATGTTCATACGCGACGGCACGCCCAGCGGGTTGAGGACGATGTCGACCGTCTCGCCGCTGGCCATGTAGGGCATGTCCTCGACCGGCACGATGTTCGACACCACGCCCTTGTTGCCGTGGCGGCCGGCCATCTTGTCGCCCGGCTGGATGCGGCGCTTCACCGCGAGGAACACCTTGACCATCTTCAGCACGCCCGGGGCGAGGTCGTCGCCCTGGGTGATCTTGCCGCGCTTGTCGGCGAAGCGGCGCTCGAACTCCTTCTGGTGCGCGTCGATCTGCTTCTGGGCGCGCTCGATCGCGTCGGCCGCATCGTCGTCCTTCATGCGGATCTGGAACCAGTCGGCCTTCTTCAGGCCGTCGAGGTAGGCGTCGGCGATGGTGTCGCCCTTCTTCAGGCCCGGACCGCCGTTGGCGACCTTGCCGACGATCTGCGAGCGCAGACGCGCGTAGATCGCCGATTCCAGGATGCGGAACTGATCGTCGAAGTCCTTCTTGACTCGACGGATTTCCTCTTCCTCGATCTGGCGGGCACGCTTGTCCTTCTCGATCCCGTCGCGGGTGAAGACCTGCACGTCGATGACGGTGCCGTCCATGCCCGGCGGCACGCGCAGCGAGCTGTCCTTCACGTCGGACGCCTTCTCGCCGAAGATCGCGCGCAGCAGCTTCTCTTCCGGCGTCAGCTGGCTCTCGCCCTTCGGCGTGACCTTGCCGACCAGGATGTCGCCGGCGCGCACTTCGGCGCCGATGTACACCACGCCGGACTCGTCGAGACGCGACAGCGCCTGTTCGGAGACGTTCGGGATGTCGGCGGTGATCTCTTCCGGACCCAGCTTGGTGTCGCGGGCCTGGCAGGTCAGTTCTTCGATGTGGATGGTGGTGTAGCGGTCTTCCTTCACCACGCGCTCGGACAGCAGGATCGAGTCTTCGAAGTTGTAGCCGTTCCAGGGCATGAACGCGACCAGCATGTTCTGGCCCAGCGCCAGCTCGCCGATGTCGGTCGACGGACCGTCGGCCAACACGTCGCCGCGCTCGACGCGGTCGCCCACGTTCACCAGCGGACGCTGGTTGATGCAGGTGTTCTGGTTGGAACGGGTGTACTTGATCAGGGTGTAGATGTCGACGCCGGCGTCGGTGGCGTCGGTGATCTCGACCTCGTTGACCTTGACCACGATGCGGCCGGCGTCGATCTGCTCGATCACGCCGCCGCGGCGCGCGTTCACGGTCACGCCCGAGTCGCGCGCGACCGCACGCTCGATGCCCGTGCCCACGAGCGGCTTCTGCGCGCGCAGGGTCGGCACCGCCTGACGCTGCATGTTCGCGCCCATCAGCGCGCGGTTCGCGTCGTCGTGCTCGAGGAACGGCACCAGCGCCGCCGCGACCGACACGGTCTGCATCGGCGAGACGTCCATGAAGTGGATTTCGCTCGGCGGACGCAGCATCGATTCGCCCTGGAATCGGCAGGCGACGAACTGGGCGGTGATCTTGCCCTTGTCGTCGCGCTGGGCGTTGGCCTGGGCGATGACGTACTCGTTCTCCTCGATCGCCGACAGGTACTCGACGTCGTCGGTGACGCGGCCGTCCACGACCTTGCGGTACGGCGTCTCCAGGAAGCCGTACTGGTTGGTGCGGGCGAACACGGCGAGCGAGTTGATCAGGCCGATGTTCGGGCCTTCCGGCGTTTCGATGGTGCAGACGCGGCCGTAGTGGGTCGGATGCACGTCGCGCACTTCGAAGCCGGCGCGCTCGCGGGTCAGACCGCCCGGACCCAGCGCCGAGACGCGACGCTTGTGCGTCACTTCCGACAGCGGGTTGTTCTGGTCCATGAACTGCGACAGCTGCGAGGAACCGAAGAATTCCTTGATCGCGGCGGCCACCGGCTTGGCGTTGATGAGTTCCTGCGGGGTCAGGCCTTCGGACTCGGCCATCGTCAGGCGTTCCTTCACGGCGCGCTCGACGCGGACCAGACCGACGCGGAAGACGTTCTCGGCCATCTCGCCGACCGAACGCACGCGACGGTTGCCCAGATGGTCGATGTCGTCGACCACGCCGCGGCCGTTGCGGATCTCGCACAGCACGCGGATCACGTCGAGGATGTCGGACATCGCGTCGCCGCACTGGTTGCGCAGGCGGGTCGATTCGTCGTCCTTGCGGTCGGCGAAGTACTTGTAGTCGTACAGCACCGGGCTGCCTTCGACTTCCTTGCGGCCGATGCGGCGGTTGAACTTCATCCGGCCGACGCCCGACAGATCGTAGCGTTCGAAGGTGAAGAACAGGTTGTGGAACAGGTTCTGCGCGGCGTCCTTGGTCGGCGGCTCGCCCGGACGCATCATGCGGTAGATCTCGACCAGCGCTTCGAGCTGGGTCTTGGTCGGGTCGATGCGCAGGGTGTTCGAGATGTACGGGCCGCGGTCGAGGTCGTTCACCCACAGGGTGCCGACGCTGTCGATGCCGTGCTTGCGGAACTTGGCCAGATGGTCGTCGCCGATCTCGTCGTTCGCCGAAGCGATGAGCTCCCCGGTGTTGCCGTCGATGACGTCGTGCGAAAGGATGCGACCGACGAGGTAGCTGTCCGGCACGGCCAGGGCGGCGATGCCCGACTGTTCCAGCTGCTTGATGTGGCGCGCGGTGATGCGCTTGCCGGCCTCGACGATGACGCGATCGCCGTCGGCGAGGTCGAAGTCGAGGGTTTCGCCGCGCAGGCGCTCGGGGATCAGCTCGAGCTGCACGCCTTCCGGCAGGATGTGGAAGGTGTTGATCTCGAAGAACTGCTGCAGGATCTCCTCGTTCGAGTAGCCGAGCGCGCGCAGCAGGATCGTGACCGGCAGTTTGCGGCGGCGGTCGATACGGGTGAACACCGCGTCCTTCGGGTCGAACTCGAAGTCCAGCCACGAACCGCGGTAGGGAATGATGCGGGCGCTGTACAGCAGCTTGCCCGAGCTGTGGGTCTTGCCGCGGTCGTGGTCGAAAAACACGCCCGGCGAGCGGTGCAGCTGGGAGACGATGACGCGCTCGGTGCCGTTGACGATGAAGGTGCCGTTGTCGGTCATGAGCGGAATTTCGCCCATGTAGACTTCCTGCTCCTTCACGTACTTCACGGCCTTGCTCGACGATTCCTTGTCGTAGATCACCAGGCGCACGGTCACGCGCAGCGGCGCGCCGTAGCTCAGGCCGCGGTTGCGGCATTCGCGCTCGTCGAACACGGGCTCGCCGAGCTTGTAGCCGACGTATTCGAGGGCGGCGTAGCCGTTGTAGCTGGTGATCGGGAACACCGATTTGAGGGCGGCGTGCAGGCCGCGATCCTCGCGGCGGTTCGATTCCGCGTCGGCCTGCAGGAATTCGCGGTAGGAATCGACCTGGATCGCGAGCAGGAACGGCACTTCGAGGATCGAGCGGCGCTTGCCGAAATTCTTGCGGATGCGCTTCTTCTCGGTGAACGAGTACGTCGTCGAGTGAGCTGTGGTCATGGGAGAAAGGCCTCTCAGCTTGGATTGCGTTGTCGCCGGCGCGGAACGTGCCTGTGCACGGCCACTGCCGGGTGGAAGCGGGCCGTTGCCCGTTCCGGTCGAATCGACATTCGGAAGTCGCTGGTATTGCCGGCACCAGCACGCCCTCTCCCGCTACTTCCCAATGTCGACTTGCTTCTTTTGTCGCCCGGGAGCCCGCAAAAAGGGCTTCCCGTCATAACGGCCAAAGGCCGGGGGCTTCCGCCCCCAGCCTTGGTTGCCGTCGCCCCCGCGGAGGCGGGGACCCGGCGTCTTCGTCGCCGAAGGCACCGGACCCCGGGCCGTTGCGCCTGCGCGCGCCGCCCGGGATGACCATCTTCGAAGGTTACTTGAGCTCGACCTGTGCGCCGGCGGCTTCGAGTTCCTTCTTGAACTTCTCGGCGTCTTCCTTCGACACGGCTTCCTTGACGTTCTGCGGAGCGCCTTCGACGAGATCCTTCGCTTCCTTCAGGCCCAGGCCGGTGATGGCGCGGACGGCCTTGATGACCTCGACCTTCTTCTCGCCGGCGGCCTTCAGGACGACGGTGAATTCGGTCTGCTCTTCGACCACGGCGGCCGGGCCGGCCGCAACGGCGACGGCGACCGGCGCGGCGGCGGTGACGCCGAACTTGTCTTCGATGGCCTTGACCAGCTCCATCACTTCCATCAGGGTCTTGCCGGCGACGGCTTCGACGATCTGTTCGTTGGTAAGGGACATTGTTGATACCTCTGGATTTGATTGGGTTTGGATTTCACGAGCCGGCGGCCCGGGAAATCTTCGATGACGTCGGACTCAGGCTTCGGCCGCGGCTTCGGCAGCAGCTTCCGTAGTGGAAGCGTCGCCACCGCCCTGCTTGTCGGCCACCGCCTTGATCGCGCGGGCCAGCATGGTCGCCGGCTCGGCCAGGACGCGGGCCAGCATGGCCAGGGCCTGATCGCGGGTCGGCAGCGAGGCCAGCACGTCGACATGGCTGGCCGGATAGGCCTGGCCACCGACGGCGACGACCTTCGGCTGCAGCTTGTCGTTGCCCTTGGCGAACTCCTTGATCAGCCGACCGGCGGCGCCGGGTTCTTCCAGCGAGAACGCATAGAGCAGCGGGCCGACGAGCTTGTCCTGGACAACCTCGTACTCGGTGCCCGCCACGGCGCGCGCGGCCAGCGTGTTCTTGACGACTTTCAAGTACACGCCGTTTTCGCGCGCCTTCTTGCGCATCTCGGTCATCTGGGAGACCGTGGTGCCAGCGTATTCGGCAGCGATCAGGGAGTGCGCCTTGGCGGCGATTTCCGCCACTTCGGCCACAACGTCTTGCTTCTGGGTGAGATTCAGAGCCATATGCACTCCTCATGTGAACTCCGCTCGCGGCTCCTGCCGCTTGCGGTCCCGGACGGCATCGTTCCTTCGACGCCGGGGACGCGGAACGCGTCCCGGTGGCGGCCCTTCACAGAGGTTTCCAAACGCGAAACATCCAGAGGGGGCGGCACCATCTGCGCAGGTCGACGCTTTCGCGTGCGATTAAGCGATCCCGCTTGCGACGGCACGATTCCCTGCCATGACGGGCGCTTCCCTGCCCGTGCGCGTCGCGCGCTGACCGCACCTGCGGTCTTTGACGGCGATCGCTCCGGAGCGGACTCCTCGGCGATGCCCTCAAAACTTGCCCCGTGCGCAGCGAGGGATCTCGCTGCACGCGGGTTGAAACTCGAGTGTTTCGAACGAGGCTAGGAACCTGCCGATCTCTTCGGCGCGGAGATGGACAGCGGATTCCTCGCTTCGCCCGGGGCGATCCTGCGGCTTCGCCGCGGGATCACTTCAGCGCCAGCGAAGCCTGGTCGACGGTGACGCCCGGGCCCATCGTCGAGCTGATCGACACCTTCTGCAGGTACGTGCCCTTCGCGGTGGCCGGCTTCGCCTTGATCAGGTCGTGCAGCAGCGCTTCGAGATTGCCCTTCAGGTCGGCGTCCTGGAAGTTCGCCTTGCCGATGGTGCAGTGGATGATGCCGGCCTTGTCGGTACGGTAACGGACCTGACCGCCCTTGGCGTTCTTCACCGCTTCCGCCGGATTCGGCGACACGGTGCCGACCTTCGGGTTCGGCATCAGGCCGCGCGGACCCAGCACCTGGCCGAGCTTGCCGACGACGCGCATCGCGTCCGGCGTGGCGATGACCACGTCGTAGTTCAGATCGCCACCGAGCATCTTCTCGGCCAGATCGTCCATGCCGACGATGTCGGCGCCGGCGGCGAGGGCTTCATCGGCCTTGGCGCCGGCCGGGCAGAACACGGCCACGCGCACGGTCTTGCCGGTGCCGGCGGGAAGCACGGTGGAACCGCGGACCTGCTGGTCGGACTTCTTGGCATCGACGCCGAGACGCACGGCCACGTCGACCGACTCGACGAACTTCGCCTTGGTCGCGGTCTTGATGATCTTGATGGCGTCGTCGAACGCGTAGGCCTTGCCCGGCTCGACGGCGTTGAGGATCGCTTTCTGTCGCTTGTTCATCGCCATGGTCTCAGCCCTCCACCACGAGGCCCATCGAACGGGCCGAGCCCGCGATGGTCTTCACTGCCGCATCGAGATCGGCCGCGGTCAGATCCGCTTCCTTCATCTTCGCGATGTCTTCCAGCTGCTTGCGCGTGACCTTGCCCACCTTTTCGGTGTTCGGACGCTTGGAGCCGGACTGGATGCCCGCCGCCTTCTTCAGGAGCACCGAAGCCGGGGTCGACTTGGTGACGAAGGTGAAGGTGCGGTCCGAGTAGGCGGTGATGATGACCGGAGTCGGCAGACCCGGCTCGAGCTTGGAGGTCGCAGCGTTGAACTGCTTGCAGAACTCCATGATGTTCAGGCCGCGCTGACCGAGCGCGGGACCGACCGGCGGCGAGGGGTTGGCCTGACCGGCCTTCACCTGCAGCTTGATGTAACCGACGACTTTCTTTGCCATTGGGATTCTCCCGGAGTGCTAGCGCCTGCACGCCTTGCGGCTGCGGGGCTCCTCCATCGTTGTTGCCCGACGCGGACGCGACGGGCGGTGAAGGTCCGGACGAAGCGGCTTACGCCTTCTCGACCTGACCGAATTCCAGTTCCACCGGCGTGGCGCGACCGAAGATCAGCACCGAGACGCGCAGGCGGCTCTTTTCGTAATTGACTTCCTCGACGACGCCGTTGAAGTCGTTGAACGGACCGTCGGTGACGCGCACCATCTGGCCCGGCTCGAACAGCACCTTCGGCTTCGGCTTCTCGACGCCTTCCTGCACGCGCTGCAGGATCGCGTCCGCCTCGGAATCGCGGATCGGCAGCGGGCGATCGGCGGTACCGCCGATGAAACCCATCACCTTCGGCGTTTCCTTGACCAGGTGCCAGCTTTCGTTGTCCATGCGCGGAATGCCGCCCTCGTCGTGGGTGGCGATCTGCACCAGGACGTAGCCCGGGAAGAACTTGCGCTCGGAACGGCGCTTCTGGCCGGAGCGCATTTCGACGACCTCTTCGGTCGGCACCAGCACTTCGCCGAACCTGTCCTGCATGCCGGTGCGGGCGATGCGATCGCGCAGGGCCTGGGCCACCGACTTCTCGAAGCCGGAGTAGGCGTGAACGACGTACCAGCGCTTTTGGACTTCGGAATTGCTCACTTGCTTCTCCATCACGTGCCGAGCAGCAGCTTCACGCCGAACTGGATGATCCAGTCGAAGGCCGCGAGGATCAGGCTGATCACGATCACCGCCGCGATCACCACCCAGGTGGTGCGGGTGGTTTCCTGACGCGTCGGCCACACGACCTTGCGCAGTTCGAAGCGCGATTCGCCGAGGAATTCGCGGGTCTGCGCGCCCTTGGCGCTGGTCATGAACACGACGCCGCCGGCGACCAGGCCGCCGATGACCGCCATCACGCGCGCGACCGTCGGCCACTGGCCGTTGAACCAATAGAACGCGAACACGCCGGCCGCCACCAGGAGCAGCGCCAGCGCGTACTTCACGATGTCGCCCGCGGAACCGCCGGCCTTGGGTTGTTCGACTCTGCTGTTCAAGTCTGCTTCGTCCCGATGCGACCCGCTGCGCGCGGGCGTCGGCCTGTTCGACCGGACGTCGCGCGGAACGTTCCGCGTGGATGGCGCGCCAGGAGGGACTCGAACCCCCAACCTGCGGTTTTGGAGACCGCTGCTCTGCCAGTTGAGCTACTGACGCGTTGGAATTTGTCTCGCTTCCTGAGACGGCGACGGCGAGCCGTCGCCGACTCGCCTGTCGCTTGCCTCTTCAAGCCGTCTCCCGACCGAGGCCGGGAGGCTGACCACCCGAAGGCGATCAACCCATCACTTGATGATCTTGGCGACGACGCCCGCGCCGACGGTACGGCCGCCTTCGCGAATCGCGAAGCGCAGGCCTTCGTCCATCGCCACCGGGTTGATCAGCGACACCACCATCTTCACGTTGTCGCCAGGCATCACCATCTCCACGCCTTCCGGCAGCGTCACCGCACCGGTGATGTCCGTCGTCCGGAAGTAGAACTGCGGACGGTAACCCTTGAAGAACGGCGTGTGACGGCCGCCCTCGTCCTTCGACAGCACGTACACCTCGGCCTCGAAGTCCGTGTGCGGCGTGATCGAACCCGGCTTGCACAGCACCTGGCCGCGCTCCACTTCGTCGCGCTTCGTGCCGCGCAGCAGCAGACCCGCGTTGTCGCCCGCCTGACCCTGATCCAGCAGCTTGCGGAACATCTCCACGCCGGTCACCGTCGTCTTCTGCGTCGGACGGATACCCACGATCTCGATTTCGTCGCCCACCTTGATGATGCCGCGCTCGATTCGGCCCGTCACCACCGTGCCGCGACCCGAAATCGAGAACACGTCTTCCACCGGCATCAGGAACGGCTTGTCCACGTCGCGCTGCGGCTCCGGAATGAAGCTGTCCAGCGCGTCCACCAGCTTGATGATCGCAGGCACGCCGATCTCCGACTGGTCGCCTTCCAGCGCCAGACGCGCCGAACCCTTGATGATCGGGGTGTCGTCGCCCGGGAAGTCGTACTTCGACAGCAGCTCGCGAACTTCCATCTCGACCAGTTCCAGAAGCTCGGCGTCGTCCACCATGTCCGCCTTGTTCAGGAACACCACGATGTACGGCACGCCCACCTGGCGCGACAGCAGAATGTGCTCGCGCGTCTGCGGCATCGGACCGTCAGCGGCCGAGCACACCAGAATCGCGCCGTCCATCTGCGCCGCACCCGTGATCATGTTCTTCACGTAGTCGGCGTGGCCCGGGCAGTCCACGTGCGCGTAGTGGCGCGTCGGGCTCTCGTATTCCACGTGCGCCGTCGAAATCGTGATCCCGCGAGCCTTCTCTTCCGGCGCCGCGTCGATCGCGTCGTACGCCTTGAACTCGCCGCCGAAACGCTCCGCGCCGATCTTCGTCAGCGCCGCCGTCAGCGTCGTCTTGCCGTGGTCTACGTGACCGATCGTGCCCACGTTCACGTGCGGCTTGGTGCGCTCGAACTTACCCTTGGCCATGATTGCTTCTCTTTGAACTCAACTGGGTTTATGACGATGGGGTGGTGCTCACGAAAGGAATCGAACCTTCGACCTCCTCCTTACCAAGGAGGTGCTCTACCGACTGAGCTACGTGAGCAACGATTTGGCGATACCGCGCGCTATCCGGATGCGGCGCCGCGGACCGGGGCGTTCAAGGCGCTACCGCTTGGAGCGGGAGACGGGAATCGAACCCGCACCATCAGCTTGGAAGGCTGAGGTTCTACCATTGAACTACTCCCGCATCGTGCGGAACGGCATGTCCGACCCGGAGACCATGCCCGCGACCGGGGCCGCGAGATGGTGGAGGGAGGTGGATTCGAACCACCGAAGGCGTAAGCCAGCAGATTTACAGTCTGCCCCCGTTGGCCGCTTGGGTATCCCTCCGGCTGAACAACGTCCGGTAAAACAGTACACGGTGAAAACAGCCCGCAATTCTGACGGCAGAGCGACCGGGTGTCAACGCTTCCGACGCCCGAAATCCGGGGCGCCGATCGCTCAGGGGGCGGGCGCTCCGGGCATCGCGAGCGGATCGCCGGCGTAGATCGCGACATGCGGCTCGCCGTCCTCGCCGATCCAGCCGCGGAACATGCCTTCGGTGTTGAACGGGAACGCGATCCGGCCGTCCGCGGACAGGACGATGGCGCCGCCGTCGCCGCCCAGCGCCGGAATTTCGACGTTGATGACGGCCTGTCCCGCCTCGGCCGGCCCCTCGTTCAGGTAGCGCATCCGGGCGCAGATCTCGTGCGCGGCCGCGGTGCGGATGTAGAACTCGCCCCAACCGGTGCCGGACACCGCGCACAGGTCGTTGGCGTAGGTGCCGGCGCCGACGATCGGCGAGTCGCCGACGCGGCCATAGCGCTTGTCGGTCATGCCGCCGGTGGAGGTGCCCGCGGCCAGCCCGCCGCGGAGGTCGAGCGCCACCGCGCCGACCGTGCCGGTGTACCGGCGGCCGCTGCGCTCCACGCCGGCCGCGCCGCCGCCCTGCTCGCGCAGGCGGCGCTGCAACTGCTGCCAGCGCTTCTCGGTCCGGAACCAGGACGGGTCGACCAGTTCGACGCCCCGCGCCCTGGCGAATTCCTCGGCGCCCTCCCCGATCATCATCGCGTGGGGGGATTTCTCCAGGACTTCCCGGGCGAGCAGGATCGGATTCTTGACCCGACGCAGGCCGGCGACCGCGCCCGCCTTGCGGGTGACGCCGTCCATGATCGAGGCGTCCAGTTCGTTGCGGCCGTCGTGGGTGAAGACCGCGCCCCGGCCGGCGTTGAAGTGGGGATCGTCCTCGAGCACGACGATCGCCTCGGCCACCGCGTCCATCGCCGACCGGCCGGCGGCGAGGGCTGCAGCGCCCCGGCGGAGGGCCGTCTCCAGGGCTTCGCGGGCGGCGCGCTCCTCCTCGGGCGTCATGTCGCGCCGTTCGACCCCGGCGCCACCGTGGAGGACCAGCAGGTACCGAGGCACCTCGACGACCCGGCCCTCGGCCACCCGATAGGTCCGGCGGAAGGTCGGCGCCTCCACCCGGCCCTCGGGGAGATGGACCGTGGAGCCCGCACCGACGCCGATCGCTTCGACCCGACGCAGGGTCAGCGGGCGACCGGGCGACTGCGACTCCGCGAAGCCGCCGCGGACCACCCATGCGCTGCCGGCAGGGTCGGTCGCGAAGAGCCGACCCACGCCATCGCCGTCGACGGCCAGCGCCGCGCTTTCGTCGACCCCCAGGCCGAGCAGCGGGCGTCGCGGCTCGCCGGTCAGGGTTTCGGCCTTGGCGAGGAAAGCGAACAGCCGGCCGAGCCGGTCGCGCTCGCTGAAGTGGGTGTCGGTCACCACCCCGCGCAGGGTCTGGATGTGCAGGAAACCGCCTTCGATCGTGACCGCGGGCCCCAGCGGGTCGGCCAGCGCCTCCGGACTGCGGATGCTGCCGCCGTCCATCGCGCCGTACAGGTATTCGCCGAGCATCGCGAGCCCGGCGCTGGTGCCGCCGAGCGGCTTGCCGGCGCGGACGTGTGCGTCCAGCGCTTCCGCGATGGGCGTGCCTCGCCAGTAGCGGACGTAGCGGGCCTGGTCGCCGCCGGCGATGAAGATGCCGTCGGCGCGGGCGAGGCTGTCGAGAATCCTCGGGTCGTTCGCCGGTTTGCCGTTCCTGAAGACGAAGGTCTCGACCGACGCCACGCCGCCTACGTCCCGATAGAACTCGTTCGCGATCTCGGTGGTGTAGGAAGCGCTGAGCACGACGACGTGGCCGTTGCCGGCACGGTCGAGAAACCAGCGCACGGCGTCGCGATTGCGGTCGCCGCCGCCGGCCAGCAGCAGGCCGGGCGAGACGCGGCCGGGAGTCGGCAGCGCGCGATCGCCGATGAAATAGCGCTTGTAGTCGCGGGCCGCGGCCGGCATCGCGACCAGCGACAGAGCGAGGGCGACGAGCGCGAGCAGCGTACCGATGCGCGTGCGTGCGGCGGAACGGGACATGCGGTTCTCCTGACGGATCGTGGCGGATTGAACCATGGGGCGGCGAGCGAATGCGATGCGGCGATCGTGCGTCGTCGCGACGCGTCGTTGCCGAGGCGGTTCGTTGTCGTGACGAACGGACAGGCCGTTTCCCTCCCGGCCCGCGGATGCGTGCCCGCACGCCCGGCGATCCGCTAAGGTGCGTCGATGCGCACCCCGCTCGACGCATGGTTCGTCCGCGAGATCCTCGTCCACGAGGAGGCCCTCGTGCGCTATCTGCATCGCTGCTGGCCGGCCCGCGACGAGGTCCACGATCTTCGCCAGGAAGTGTACGTCCGCGTCTACGAAGCCGCCGGGCGCGCGCTTCCCGCGTCGCCGAAATCGTTCCTGTTCACCACCGCGCGCAATCTGATCACGGACCGGCTGCGCCGCGCGAGGGTGGTTTCGATCGAGCCGATGGGTGATCTCGACCCTTCGAACGTCCTGGTGGATGAGCTTTCGCCGGAACGCCGTCTCGGCGGCCGACAGGCCCTGCGCCGGCTGAGCGAGGCGTTCGACCGGCTGCCGGACCGCTGCCGGGACGTGGTCTGGCTGCGCAAGGTCGAGGAGCTGCCGCAGAAGGTGGTCGCGGCGAAACTGGGAATCAGCGAGAAAACCGTGGAAAAGCATGTGGCCCATGGCATCCGATTGATCGCCGAACATTTCGGCGGCGGCGGGCGGGCGTGGGCCGACGCCGACGATGCGGCGCCGCAATCCGGACACGACGATGCGCACGACCGACAGCGCGCGGATTGAGCAGGCGGCCGCCGACTGGCTGGCCCGCCGCGACGGCGACCTCTGGACGGAGGCCGACGAAGCGCGTCTGGCCGCGTGGCTGGAGGCGTCGACCGCGCATCGCGTCGCCTTCCTGCGCCTGGAGCACGCCTGGTCGGAGACCGGCCGGCTGCAGGCCCTGGCGGCGGGCCGCCGAACGACGGGGCCACCGGATCGCGGCCGCTGGGGGTGGCCGCAACCGTCGGACGACGGCGGCACGGGATCGCGACCGGATCGCCCGCCCGCCATGCGCCGCTCACGACGCGGCGGCCGCCTGTTCGCGGCGGCGGCGACGCTCGTCCTCGGCATGGCCGCGCTCTGGGTCTGGCGCGTCGAATACCGGGTCGAACGGGCGACCTACGCCACGGCGATGGGCGCGCTCGACAGCGTCCGGCTCTCGGACGGGTCCCGGGCCACCCTGAGCAGCGACACCCGGATCGAGATCGCGCTGTCGCGGCACGAACGCAGGATCGATCTGCAGGACGGCGAAGCCTTTTTCGAGGCGGCGAAGGACCCCGAGCGGCCATTCGTGATCGCCGCGGGCGATCGTCGCGTGGTCGCGGTCGGCACCCGGTTCTCGGTGCGCAGATCGGAAACGGATCTGCGCGTGGTGGTGACCGAAGGCGTGGTTCGATTGGAGGTGCCGTCGGCGCGGGCCGGCGCGGCGGACATCGTGCGCCTGCTGCCCGCCGGCGCGGTGGCCGTGGTCGATCACGACGGCGTGAGCGCCTACCAGGGTTCGCTGGCGTCCGCCGAACGGGCACTGGAATGGCGCGGCGGATTCCTGCGTTTCGAGGACACCTCGTTGGCCGAAGCCGCCGAGGAGTTCAACCGCTTCCACGCCCGCAAGCTGGTGATGGGCGACGCCGAGGTGGCCGCGCTGCGGATCGGCGGCAATTTCCGCTGGTCGAACCTTGACGGCTTCGTGCGTCTGCTGGAATCCGGATTCGCCGTTCGCGTCGAGCGCCGTGGCGAGCTGATCGTGCTCCACAGCCGTTGATCCCCCTCCGGAGGGAGGGATACCGCGCATCCGTTCGTCCCGGACAACCGGGGGCGCGTCGATGCGCCGAATCTCGAGACCGCGATCTCGCAACCGTGGGGGAGTTCATGCTGAAACCGCTTCGTCTTCTGGCGCTGACCGCCGCCTGCGTCGCCGCGCTCCAGGCGCAGGCCCAGGGCGCCACCGGCCAACCGGCCTCGATCGATCTGCCGGCCGGCGATCTCGTCGCCGCGCTCGACACCCTGGCGCGCCAGTCCGGCACCCAGCTCGTCTACCGCACCGACCAGTTGCAGGGCGTGCGCACCCGCGGCGTGCGCGGCGCGCGCAGCGCCGATGCGGCGCTGGAAGGCCTGCTGCGCGACAGCGGATTCGCCTCGCGTCGCGATCCCGCGACCGGCGCCGTCGTCATCGTCCGACGCGACACGCCGAAGCGGGCCCCCGCGCCTGCCGATCAGGACGTCCCGTCGGGCGGCAGCGCACAACCGGCTCCGCCTGCGCCGCCGCCCTCCGAACTCGAAAGCGTCGAAGTCACCGGTTCGCGCATTCCGCGCACCCAGATCGAAGGCCCGGCGCCGGTCACCGTGATGACGGCGCGCGACATCGAAGCCGGCGGCTTCACCACCGTTCCGGACGTGCTGCGCGCGATCACCCAGAACAGCGGCGAAACCCAGAGCCAGCAGTCGGCCAGCGGCGCCGATTTCTCTCCCGGCGCGCAGCAGGTCGATCTGCGCGGCCTCGGCCCGAATCACACCCTCGTGCTCATCAACGGTCGCCGCATCGCCGACTTCCCGATGCCGTTCAAGGGCCGCAGCAATTTCACCGATGTCTCCAACATCCCGCTCGGCATGGTCGAGCGCGTCGAGGTGCTGACCGGCAGCGCTTCCGCGGTGTACGGCTCCGAC
Organism: Pseudomonadota bacterium; assembly: GCA_049324395.1. Taxonomy (GTDB): domain Bacteria; phylum Pseudomonadota; class Gammaproteobacteria; order Xanthomonadales; family Xanthomonadaceae; genus Lysobacter_I. The sequence continues at coordinate 80,403 of JBMOOY010000067.1, read as the reverse complement.
GCCATCTCCGGCGTGGTGAACTTCATCCTCAAACGCCAGGCCGACGGCACGACCGTCGACATGCGCTACGGCGACACCACCCGCGGCGGCGGCGAATCCTTCGATCTGAGCCTGACCTCCGGCTTCGAGCGCGGCGACTTCAGCGCCATCGTGGGCGCCGAACTGCAGCATCAGCGTCCGCTGTGGGCGTACGAGCGCGGCATCCAGGACTCCACCCTCGATGCGCCGACCGCCCGTTCGCAGGTGGCCCGCCGCGCTTTCCTGCGCACCAACTGGTACGACGAATACCTCGACCCGGGCCAGGCGACCTGCGACGCGTTGTCGTCGCTCAACGGCGGCACCACGGGTTACAGCGTGCGCCCCGGCTGGGGCGTCGACGGCGACGACGGTTACTACTGCGGCAGCACCGCGTCGATCGGCTACGGCACCATCCTCAGCGAGCGCAAGGGCATCAACGCCTACGGCTCGTTCCACTACCGGTTCGCGAACGGCGGCGAATGGTTCGCCGACGTGCAGCTGAGCCATCACAAGCTCGGCCTGTTCCGCGACGTGTCCGCCTGGAGCTACCAGGCGCCCGACGGCAACGAGGACGGCTATTTCTACAACCAGGCCACCGGTGAGGTGGAATACTGGCAGCGCCAGTTCAGCCCCGAGGAGATGGGCGGCCTGAACCGCGGCATGATCCGCAACACCCAGAACACCTTCAGCATCGCGACCGGCTTCGCCGGCCAGCTCGGGGACGGCGACTGGGACTACGAGGCGACGCTCAGCCACTCGCAGTATCGCGCCACCATTTCATGGCCGCAGATCGTCGCCGAACGTGCCAACGCCCTCTTCCTCGGCCCGCAACTGGGCGTCTACGACGACGGCGACGGCGGCCTGTTCCCGATCTTCGACGCCGATCCGGCGCGTCTCTACACGCCGTTGACCCGGGCCGAATACGATGCGATCGCCGCGCGCACCGTGTACCACCCGAAATCGCGTACCGACACGCTGTCGCTGACCCTCACCAATCAGAACCTGTTCTCGCTGCCGGCCGGCCCGGTGGGCTTTGCGGGCATCGTCGAACTCGGCAATCAATCCTACGACCTCAATCCGGATCCGCTCGCCACCGGCTACTACTACTACAGCTGGAAGGATTCCGACGGCCACGGCAGCCGCAACCGTTGGGCGGCGGCCGGGGAATTCCGCGCGCCGCTGCACGAGCGCGTCAATCTCAGCATCGCGGGCCGCTACGACCAGTATCGCTACTCGGGCAACCATCCGGGCAAGTTCACCTGGAGCGCGGGCCTGGAATGGCGGCCGTTGGAATCGCTGCTGCTCCGCGGCTCCTACGGCACCGCGTTCCGCGCTGCGGACCTCCACTACGTCTACGCCGGAATCGGCAACGACGAGACCTCCGGCACCGACTACTACAGCTGCCTCGTCGACGATCCCGGCGCCAACGACTGCTCGGATTACGACGAGAACCTGATCCGCACCCGGCAAGGCAACCGCGATCTCGAACCGGAAACCAGCACGTCGTGGACCGCCGGCGTGGTGTGGTCGCCGACGACGAATTTCGACGTGTCCCTGGATTACTTCGACATCCGAATGCGCGACCAGGTGCAGGACATGAGCGTCAACGCGATCCTGCGCGACGAGGCCGCCTGCCGCCTGGGCACGCTCGATCCCGCGTCGCCGACCTGCGTCGACGCCCTCGCCCGCATCACCCGCATCGACGGCCGCCTGTACGGCATCTACGTCAATCCGATCAACGTCGCCCGCGAGAACACCAGCGGCGTGGATCTGAGCGCGCACTACAAGCTGTCCACGCGCGCCGGCGACTTCCGCTTCGGCCTGAACCACAGCTGGGTGCGCGAACACGATTTCCAGCAGTACGACGGCGACCCGGTCGAGGACCAGTTCGCGGTGAACAGCGGGTTCGACATCCCGCGCACCAAGACCAGCGCGACCGTCGCCTGGAGCCGAGATCGCTGGTCCGCCAGCGTCCACGGCCAGCGCCTGGGCAAGCTGCCGACCTCGGATTCGTACGACCAGGTCTACGACCCGGAAGACGGCATCTCGCCGTGGATCGGCGCGACCTGGCGCTACAACCTGACCGCCGGCTATCGGTTCAACGATGCGATGCAGCTGACGCTCGGCGTGAACAACGTCTTCGACAAGATGCCGCCGAAGGACCGCACCTACACCGCCTACCCGTACTACGACATCGCCTGGTTCGACTCCGTCGGCCGGACGGTGCACCTGGATTTCACCTGGAAGTTCGGCGGGAACGGACGCCTCTGAGCGCCAGGTGACATCCCCCGCGCAGTTGCTGTCCCGAATGGAAGCGGACGGCCCTCCCAGGGATGGGAGGGCCTTTTTTTCGCCCGCCCTGCCCGTCGTCGGGAAACCCGGGCGCCGGATGCGCGACGCCCCGCGCGAGGCGGGGCGTCGGCGCTTCGAACCTGCGGGAAGGCCCGATCAGACGTTGAAGCGGAAATGCAGGACGTCCCCCTCCTGCACCCTGTATTCCTTGCCTTCCAGGCGCAACCGACCGGCGTCGCGCGCACCGGACTCGCCGCGGTACTTGATGTAGTCCTCGTAGGCGATGGTTTCGGCGCGGATGAAGCCCTTCTCGAAATCGGTGTGGATCACCGCCGCGGCCTGCGGCGCGGTGGAACCGGCCCTGACGGTCCACGCGCGGACTTCCTTCACGCCGGCGGTGAAATAGGTCTGCAGACCGAGCAGCTTGTAGGCGGCGCGGATGACGCGGTTCAGGCCGGGCTCGTCCAGGCCGAGATCGGCGAGGAAAGCGTCGCGGTCGGCATCGTCGAGTTGGCTCAGCTCTTCCTCGATCGCGGCCGAGACCGGCACCACTTCGGCGCCCTCGCCCACGGCGCGCGCGCGCACGGCGTCGAGGTGCGGATTGTTCTCGAAGCCGTCTTCCAGCACGTTCGCGACGTACATCACCGGCTTCAGCGTGAGCAGGAACAGATCGCGCACCGCCAGTTTGTCGTCGTCCGAGAGGCCCAGCGCGCGCGCCGGCTTGCCGCTGTCGAGACCGGCGCGCACGCGGGTCAGGACTTCCACCCGCGCCTTCGCGTCCTTGTCGCCGGTCTTGGCCGAACGCTCGGCGCGCTGCAGCGCCTTCTCGACCGATTCCAGATCGGCTAGCGCCAGCTCGGTGTCGATGGTCTCGATGTCGGCGATCGGATCGACCTTGTTGTTCACGTGGATCACGTCCGGGTGGTCGAAGCAGCGGACCACGTGGGTGATCGCGTCGACCTCGCGGATGTGGGCGAGGAACTTGTTGCCCAGGCCTTCGCCGCTGGCGGCGCCGGCGACCAGGCCGGCGATGTCCACGAATTCGACCGCGGTCGGGATGCACTTCTGCGGCTTGACGATCTCCGCCAGCGCGTTCAGACGGGGATCCGGCACCGGCACGATCCCGACATTGGGTTCGATCGTGCAGAACGGGAAGTTGGCCGCGGCGATACCCGCCTTGGTGAGCGCGTTGAACAGGGTCGATTTGCCGACGTTCGGCAGACCGACGATGCCGCATTTGATGCCCATGATTCGTGTCCGGTTCGGAATGCAGACGCCGGCGGCCAGGACAGGGCCGGGCCGCCGGCGTCTGGATTCATTTCGGGGTGTGCAGCTTCGTCATCGCGTCCATGAAGTTGCCCTGCACCGCCAGCGGCAGCGCCGCGAGCGCGTCGTCGATGGCGCGCAGGATCGACGCTTCGTCGTCCTTGCCGGGCCGTCCCAGCACCCACGGCGTGACCTTGTCCTTGTGCCCGGGATGGCCGATGGCCACGCGCAGCCGGTGGAACTTGCCGTGTCCGAGCAGCTTGACGATGTCGCGCAGGCCGTTCTGTCCGCCATGACCGCCATCGAACTTGAAGCGGGCGACGCCGGGCGGAAGATCCAGTTCATCGTGGGCGACGAGCATCTCTTCCGGCTCGATCTTCCAGTACCCCAACGCGGCGGTCACCGACTTGCCGCTGAGATTCATGAACGTGGCCGGCTTGAGCAGCCAGACGGACTCGCCGGCGATCTCGACCTTGGCGGTTTCGCCGAACAGCTTGCTCTCCAGACCGAAACGCCCGCCGCATTGCTGCGCCAGGGCGTCCACAAACCAGAACCCGGCGTTGTGCCGGGTTCGGGCGTGTTCGGGACCGGGATTGCCGAGCCCGACGATGAGGCGCAGGCCTGCCATCGGCGCAGAAGCGCATCGCGACGGCGGGACGCGTGGCGCCCCGCCGCCGGACGATTACTTCTGATCCTTCTTGGTGACCTTCGAGGCCGGGACTTCGGCCGCGGCCGGAGCGTCGGCCGACTCGGACTCTTCCTTGCCGTGCTTGGCGATCACGACGGCGAGGTCGTGTTCCTTGCCGAGCTTGAGTTCCGGGATCGAAACGCCGGCCGGCAGCTGGAGGTCGGAGAGGTGGATGATCTGACCGACGGCGAGCGCCGACAGGTCGACTTCCAGATACTCCGGCAGGTCCTTCGGCAGGCATTCGACCACGACTTCGTTGAGCTCGTGGGTCACGACGACTTCGGCCGACTTGCCGGCCGGCGACTTCTCTTCGTTGAGGAAGTGCAGCGGCACCGCGGTGCGCAGGGCCTTGTTCTCATCGACGCGCTGGAAGTCGATGTGCATGATGATCTGCTTGTACGGATGGCGCTGGATGTCGCGCAGCAGGGCCTTCTGCACCTTGCCGTCGATCTCGAGATTGAGGATCGACGAGTAGAACCACTCGTGCTGGCTGGCCAGCCAGGTCTTCTCGTGTTCCAGCTGGATGCTCTGGGGGGCGGCTTCGCCGCCGTAGACGACGGCCGGAATCAGGCCCGCGTGACGCAGGCGGCGGCTCGCACCTTTCCCCTCGTCCTTGCGGCTGACGGCCGAGATGTTGTGTTCGGACATTGTGATGACTCGCTTTGCTTGAAGTGAACCGCCTCGCGGCGGTGGTTCGACTCCCCCGCGACCAGGGAAGCCTTCGGATCCGGCCGAAGCCGGGAAACGCGATCGTCAGTCCACGTACAAGGAACTGACGGATTCGCCGAACGCGACCCGGCGGATCGTCTCGGCGAGCAGCTCGGCGACGCTGAGCTGACGGATGCGGGCGCAATTGCCTGCCGCTTCCGACAGCGCGATGGTGTCGGTCACCACCAGTTCGTCGAGCTGCGATTTGTTCAGATTGTCGATCGCCGGACCCGACAGCACCGGGTGGGTGCAGTAGGCGATCACGCGCTGGGCGCCCTGCGCCTTCAGCGCCGCGGCGGCGGCGCAGAGGGTGCCGGCGGTGTCGACGATGTCGTCGACCAGCACGCAGGTCTTGCCGGAGACGTCGCCGATGATGTTCATCACCGTGGCGACGTTGGCGCGCGGACGGCGCTTGTCGATGATCGCGAGATCCGCGTCGTCGAGGCGCTTGGCGATGGCGCGGGCGCGAACCACGCCGCCGACGTCCGGGGACACCACGATCAGATTGTCGGTGCCGTAGGTCCGCCAGATGTCGGCGAGCAGCAACGGCGAGGAGTACACGTTGTCGACCGGGATGTCGAAGAAACCCTGGATCTGGTCGGCGTGCAGATCGACGGTGAGCACGCTGTCCACGCCGGCGGCGGCGAACATCTTGGCCACGACCTTCGCGGTGATCGGCACGCGCGAGGAACGCGGGCGGCGATCCTGGCGGGCGTAGCCGAAGTACGGCACCACCGCGGTCACGCTGGCGGCCGAGGCGCGCTTCAGCGCATCGGTGATCACCAGCAGTTCCATCAGGTTTTCGGCGCTGGGCGCGTTCGTGGGCTGGACCACGAACACTTCCTGGCGGCGGACGTTCTCCTCGATCTCGATCTGGACTTCGCCGTCGGAGAAGCGCGACACCAGCGCCTTGCCCGGGCGAACGCCGAGTTCCCTGCATACGGCATCGGCGAGGGGCCGGTTGGCGTTGCCGGAGAAGATCAACAACTGACGATCGTCCTGCATGTGAACTCCGCTTCGCTCTGACCGTGGCGGGTGGGTGGAAGTCCGCGGACGGACTTCCGGTGGAATGGCAGGGGCGGAAGGATTCGAACCTACGAATGCCGGGATCAAAACCCGGTGCCTTAACCACTTGGCGACGCCCCTTCGGTGAGGCCGGCCTGTCCGGAAGGTCGTTGCTTCGACAACGTCCCGCCGTACCTCCTAGCCCCCACCAAGTCCTCTCGGACCTGGTCGCCCCCGAACATCGGGGGCTGGAAAATCAGGTGAGGCCGGACGGTTCGGAAGGGCGTTGCTTCGACAACGTCCCGCCGTACGGCCCGACTTCCGACGCACCGCTCCGCGGTCCGTCAATCCGTTTCGAGCGCATCCAGCAGCGGCGAGCGCGGGGCGCCTGCGGCGATCCAGGCGTCCGCTCCCGGCGGCAGCCGATCGCGGAGCGCGTGGAGCGCGCGTTCGGCGGATTCGCGGTCGGCGAATTCGACGAAGGACACGCTGCCCGAGCCGGTCAGACGCGGGGGGCCGACGCTGCGCAACGCGGCGAAAGCGGCCTCGACGGCCGGTTCGCGGCGACGCAGGACCGGCTCGAACGCGTTGCCGAGCGCCTGCCCTTGCAGGAATGGGTCCGAAACGAAGTCGGATATTGTCGCGGCTGGGGCATTTCGCGTCAATTCAGGGGCTTGGAACAGGGCGGCGGTCGCGGCATGAACGCCCGGGGCCAGCAGCACATACCACGCCGGCGGCAGATCGAGCGGGGTCAGGCGCTCGCCCCGCCCCTCGGCCCAGGCGTTGGCGCCGCGCACGAAGACCGGCACGTCCGCGCCCAACCGCAGGCCGAGCCCGGCGAGCGCGTCGACATCCAGCCCCGTTCCCCACAGCCGATCGAGGGCGCGCAGGACCGTGGCCGCGTCGCTGGAGCCGCCACCCAGGCCGCCGCCGGCCGGAATGCGTTTTTCGACGACGATATCGGCACCAGACGCAATTCTGGCCGTCGTTTGCAGCAGTTTCGCCGCCCGGACAGTAAGATCGTCGTCGGGATCCACGCCCGGTACCGAGGGCCCATGACGCAGGATGCGGCCGTCGTCGCGAACCCGCAGGCGCAGGGTGTCTCCCCAGTCGAGGAGCCGGAACACGGTCTGCAGCGCGTGATAGCCGTCCGCCTGGCGCCCAATGATCCGCAGGAACAGGTTCAGCTTGGCCGGGGCCGGCCAGATCGACCAGCCATCGGCGGAGGCGGCGGCGCTCATGGGCTCGCGAAGGTCCAGTCGTCGATCGCCAGCCGGACCCGGGCGTCGCCGGACTCCGCCTCGATCCGGACCGGGAGGTCCGGTTGACCGACCGGCCCGGGGCGCCACTCGGCGTAGCGGACGGTCCAGCCGGACTGGCGCAGTCGCAGCAGGCGCCCTTCGGCGTCGTATTCGACCGAGTCCACCACGACGCCGTCCGCCGGCGCACCGCGGACCCAATGCCCCAACTCACGGAACGGCACCCGCCAGCCGGTGGCTTCCAGCAACAGACCTTCGGCCGGCGTCCCTTCGCGTGCCCCGCCCTCCAGGCCCTCGATGCGCGCGGCACCGGTGGCCAGGTCGCCGGACAACCGCCAGCTCTGCCGGGTCACCGGCGCGCTGAGGGCGACGCTGTAGCGACCGCGGTCGCGCTGGTCCCATTCGATCCGACCGCTGCCGCCGCGGTCGCCGCGGCTGATCGCGGCGCGTCCGGAGAACGACCAGGTCGCGTACAGGGACAGCCATTCGCTGCGGATGCGCTGACGCTCGGCGAGGACTTCGGCAGACAGCGGCGACGCCATCCGGGTCGGCGCGGTCGCGCAGCCGGCGAGCGCGCCGACCGCCAGCGCGAACGTCGCGAACCGTGCCTTCATGGCGCCGGCTTCGTCGCGGGCGGCGGCAGCACTGCGCCGGTCTGGTCGAGCGCGCGCTTGAGCGAACGGTTCTCCGGATCGATCCGCCGCGATTCCAGGAAATAGTGGATCGCCTCGTCCTTCTTCCCGAGCACCCACAACACTTCGGCGACGTGAGCGGCGATCTCGGCGTCCTTCTGCTTGGTGAAGGCGCGGCGCAGTTCGACCAGCGCCTCCTCGGTGCGGCCGAGGCGATACAGCACCCAGCCGTAACTGTCGATGATCGCGGCGCTGTCCGGCTGCGCGGCGATCGCGCGCGAGATCAGCTCCAGCGCTTCCTTGTAGCGCTCCGTGCGGTCGGCCAGGGTGTAGCCGAGCGCGTTCAGCGCATTCACGTCGTCGGCGTCGATCGCCAGGATGCGGCGGAAATCGGCCTCGGCGCGCGGGATGTCGTCGCGGCGCTCCCACATGAGCGCGCGCGCGTAGAGCAACTGGAGGTCGTCGGGATACGCGGCGAGGCCGCGGGCGAAACTGTCCAGCTCCGCATCCAGCGCGCCATCGTCCTTGTGCAGCTCGGCTTCGAGCAGATAGGCGTCGCGGCGGGTCTCGTCGTCGGCATCGCCATCGGCCTGCAACTCGCGCAGACGGGCGAACGCCTCGTCGCCGCGCTCGAGCTTGTGCAGCACGGTCGCGGTGCGCAGCTTCGCCTGCCAGCGCTGCGGGCCGCCGGGGACGCTGGCGTACCAGGCCAGCGCCTCGTCGTGGCGTTCGATGAATTCGGCGATCTGGCCCAGCAGCAGGCGGCGCTCAGGATCGGGCGCGGCCGAGTCGCGCTTGAGCTCGTCGTAGACCCGGCCGACCCCGGCCTTGTCCTCCGCCTGGGCCAGATAGGCCGCGCGCAGGGTGTAGGTGCGATCGTTCTGCGGCCCTTTCGAGAGCACGTCCGCCGCTCGGGCGTGATCGCCCATCGCGCTGTACTGGCGAGCCACCGCGAAGCCGAGTTCCGACGTTGCGTCGGGCGCGTCCAGCAACGCCTGCAGCACCTTGCGCGCGTCCTCGTCCTTGCCGGCCTCGCGCAGCTGGCTCGCGTGCAGCAGCGCCACCGCAGGTTCGTCGGGGAATTTCGCGATCAGACGATCGACGATCCGCTCGGTCAGATCGTTGCGCTGCAACTGCTGCGAGAAATCGCCGAAGGACAGCCAGGCTTCCAGCGAGTCCGGGATGACGTCGATGAGGCCTTCGAGCAGGCGGCCGGCCAGCGCGGGATCGCCCGAGCCGGCGTCCAGCGCGACCAACGCATGCCGCCAGCCGTCCTTGTCGACGCCCATCAGCGTCCGCAGTTCGCGTCGCGCGCCGCGTTCGTCCTTGCGCCGCAGCGCGAGGGTGGCCTCGGCGCCGCGCATCGCGGCCGAGCGCTCGGCGCGGGCACGCCACAGCTTCAGTGCGGCCGCGGCGCTGGCATCGTCCTTGGCCAGCAGCGCGATCCGGGTGGCGCGCTCGGCCAGGACCGCATCGCTCTCCGACGCGCGGGCGGCCTCGAGATACCAGCGCGCCGCCTCGTCGAGCCGTCCGGCCTGGAGGGCGAACTCGCCGGCCAGGGTCGGCGACAGCGGACCCTCCTCGGCGCTGCGCGGGCGCTCCGGCGCCGCGGGGCCGGCGATCGCGCATCCCGCGAAGGCGGAGAGCATCAGGAGCGCGACGCCTGCGCAACGGCGAATTCGGACACGGGATGCGAAACCGGATGCGGGCATCGGCGGGCGCGGCCGTAAACTATCCGGCCGTAAACTGTGCGGGATCGCCAGCTTACCCGAACCGCCTGAACGAACCCGTCCCGATCGTCACGTCCGCATGTCCCACCTCGTCGCCCTCAGCCTCAACCACCAGAACGCGCCGGTCGCCCTGCGCGAACGGGTGGCGTTCTCGGACGAGGCCCTGCCGGCGACCCTGGCCGCACTGCGCGCGCTGCCCGGAGTGGAGGAAGTGGCTCTGCTCTCGACCTGCAACCGCACCGAGATCTACGCCCTGACCGGCGGCGACGGGAACGCCCTGGCCGACTGGCTGGCCGCCCATCCGCAGGACGGCAGCGGCGCGCGCGCGCCGATGGCGCTGCGCGAGTACCTGCACTGGCATCGCGACGACGAGGCGGTGCGGCATCTGTTCCGGGTCGCGACCGGGCTGGATTCGATGGTGCTGGGCGAACCGCAGATCCTCGGCCAGGTGAAACAGGCCTGGAGCGCGGCGCGCAGCGCCGGCACTCTGGGCGGCCGGCTCGACCGCCTGTTCCAGCACGCCTTCGTCACCGCCAAGCGCGCCCGCACCGACACCCGGATCGGCGCCAATCCGGTCTCTGTGGCCTCGGCCGCGGTGCGGATGGCCGAAGAAACCTTCGCCCGCCCCGCGGACAGCACGATCCTGCTGATCGGCGCCGGCGAAACCATCGAACTCACCGCGCTGCACCTGGTCCAGGCGAAGGCGCGGCGACTGCTGTTCGCCAACCGCACCCTCGCCCATGCGCAGGAGCTGGCCAGCCGTCACGGCGGCGTCGCCCTGCCGCTGACCGAGCTCGACAAGCATCTGGCCGAGGCCGACATCGTGTTCTCGGCGACCGCCGCGCGCGAGCCGATCCTGCGTCGCCCGCAGGTCTCGGCTGCGCTCAAACAGCGCCGACACAGGCCGATGCTGCTGCTGGATCTGGCGGTGCCGCGCGACATCGCCCCGGATGTGGCCGAGATCGACGACGTCTTCCTCTACACCGTCGACGATCTGGAGCGGGTGATCGAGGAGAACCGCCGCAGCCGTCAGGAAGCCGCGGCCGACGCCGAGGCCATCGTCGAACTGCAGGTCGCGCGTTTCGTCGAAACCCTCAACGCCACCGCGCACAACGGCTCGCTGCGGCAACTGCGCGCCCATGGCGAGGCCGCGCGCGACGAGACGCTGGCCAAGGCGCAGCAGATGCTCGCCGCGGGACACGATCCGGCCGCGGTGCTGCAGCAGCTCGCCCACACCCTCACCAACCGCCTCCTGCACGCGCCGACCGCGGCGCTGCGCGAAGCCGCGCTCAACGGCGACGTCGACATCGTCCGCGCGGCCGAGCGGATGTTCCCGCATCGCGCGCCGCCGCATTCGCCGCTCGCCGATGCGGTCGAACACCAGCTGCATCCCGAACAGGCCCGCGATGACGCCGACCCTGCGCCGCAAGCTTGAGGCCCTGGCCGAGCGCCGCGAGGAAATCGAACGCCTGCTCGCCGATCCGGCGACGGTGGCGGACGCCGCGCGCTACCGCGCGCTGATGCGCGAATTCTCGCAGTTGGAGCCGATCGCGACCGGACTCGCCGCGGAGCGGCGCGCCCGCGGCGATCTCGCCGCCGCCGAAGCGATGCGCGGCGATCCGGAACTCGCGGAACTGGCCGAAGAGGAAATCGCCGCGGCGCAGGCGCGATTGGCCGAGCTCGACGGCGAACTGATGGCCCAACTGGTGCCGAAGGACGCGCGCGACGACGGCGGCCTCTATCTCGAAGTCCGCGCCGGCACCGGCGGCGACGAAGCCGCGATCTTCGCCGGCGATCTGTTCCGGATGTATTCGCGCTATGCGGAACGCCAGGGCTGGAAGGTCGAAGTGGAATCGGCGAACCCCGGCGAGCACGGCGGTTTCCGGGAAATCATCGCCCGCGTCGACGGTCCCGGCGCGTACTCCAAGCTCAAGTTCGAATCCGGCACCCATCGCGTGCAGCGCGTTCCGGAAACCGAATCGCAGGGCCGGATCCACACCTCCGCGGCGACCGTGGCGATCATCGCCGAGGACATCGGCGAGACCGAGGTCGAGATCAATCCGGCGGACCTGAAGATCGACACCTTCCGCTCCAGCGGCGCCGGCGGCCAGCACGTCAACAAGACCGAATCGGCGATCCGCATCACCCACGTCCCAAGCGGCGTGGTGGTGGAATCGCAGACCGAACGCAGCCAGCACGCCAACCGCGACAAGGCGATGAAGCGGCTGAAGGCGATGCTGATCGAATCCGAAGCCGCCAAACGAGAGGCCGCGCAGGCGCTCGACCGCAAACTGCAGGTCGGCAGCGGCGACCGCAGCCAGCGCATCCGCACCTACAACTTCCCGCAGGGCCGCGTGACCGACCATCGCGTCGAGGGCCTGACCCTCTACGACCTGCCGAACATCATGGAAGGCCAGATCGACCCGTTGATCGAACGCCTGGCGCGCGAGCATCAGGCCGACGAACTCGCGCGCCTGACCGCCGCCGGCTGACGACCCGGAGACGGGGCCCGGCGCCCCCTGCCCGAGCGGCCTTGGGAGCGGCGGAAGCCGCGATGGATTCCGGAAAGACCGGCCGCAGCCGATCGCGGCTTCCGCCGCTCCCACAGATCGCTCCCACAGACCGCTCCAATAGGCCGCTCCCATGGACCGCTCCCACAGGCCGCTCCGGCAGGGGGCTGTGGAACGGCGTCGCGTCCTACCGCCGCTTGGCCACCGCGATCGCCGCGTAATGCGCGAAATACCAGGCCGCGCGGATCGGGTCGAGCTTCTCGACCTTGCGGTAGATGTTCCACTGCCATTGCGCCGCTTTTTTCTTGTCCGCGGACAGCGAGCCGGTGCGCACCAGGTAATCGGCCAGGGGCTCGTCGGTCGGCACGCGACGGGCGATGCCGGCCTTGCGCACGAGCGCGAGCCAGAAGACGTAGTCCTCGTGGCCGATGCGCTGGAACCTGGCTTCGCCGAGCGCGCGATCGTAGAGCCCGGTGAGATTGCCGATGCGGTTGCTTTTCAGCATGTCCGCGTAGGTCGCCGTCGGCGGCGGACGCACGATCGACAGCGTGCGTTCCTGTTCGTCGAAACGGCGGTATGCGGTATAGCCGATCGCCGCGCCGGTCTCGCGCAGGTGCGCGAGCTGGATCGCGAGTTTCTCCGGCCGCCAGCGGTCGTCGCTGTCGAGGAAGGCGATGTGGGTGCCGGTGGCGGCTTCGAGGCCGGCGTTGCGCGCGGCGGCGACGCCGCTGTTCTGCGGCTGCCGGATCGGCACCAGTCGCGGCTCGCGCGCGGCGACCTCCTGGACGATCTCCCAGGTCGCGTCCTTCGAACGGTCGTCGATCACCAGCAGTTCGACATCGGCATGGGTCTGCGCGAACACCGAATCCATCGACGCGCGCAGGGTGGCCGCGGCGTTGTACGCCGGCATCACGACACTGACTTTCTCGGTACCGGCGACGGGATCTGCCGTCGCCGATGCGGCCGTCGCGCTCATCCGCCGCGCGCCTTGCGCCCGCCGATCCACGATGCGCGCGGCGCCGGCAGCAGGTAATCGCGGTACTGGCCGGGGTCGCCCTGTTCGCCCGCTTCGGCGGCCTTGACGATGTTGTAGACCTCGCGCGCGGTCACGTAGTGCAGCACGTGGCGCTTGCCGTCGTTGTAGCGGCTTTCGAGATAACGGTGCATCGCGTCCACCGGCTCGCCGAGCAGGGTGTCGATGTCGTGCTCCTGGGTGCCGTGGGTGTGGATCTTCACGAACACCCAGTCCGGGCGACCCTCGACATGGATGCCGGTCTTCACCCAGAGATCCACGCGTGCTTCGGTCGGCGGGCAGTTGCGACGGACATCGGCGTTCTCGATCCGCGGCATCACGCCCATCCGGCGCTCGCGCCAGTTCAGCCCCAGCGGCCCCTGCACGATCATCAGATCGCCGCGCGTGCCGCCGCCGACCTTCACCGGATCGCCGACATCGTGCGATTTCGGCGCATGCGGATCGTCGGTGGCGTAGTAGATGCGGTTGACCGTCGCGGTCTGGGTGTCGCTGGGCGCGGACGGCAGGGTGAAATCGGCGTAGCAACCGAGTTCGCGCAGCAGGATCAGTTCGTTGTTCAGGCCGCACCAGCGGCCGTCGGCGCGGGAATTGTCCAGGCACCAGTTGCCGTGGATGAAGCCGAAGCGCAATTGTCCGGTGTCCGGATCGCGAGGCAACGCCCCGTGCCGCTCGTGCAGGGTCTTGCAGAAGCGGCCGATCGAGGCGCGGAAATTCGCCTCGGTGTCGTTGTCGTGATGCAGATGCACCTCGATCTCGCCGAACCCGTCGGAGCACAGCGACGCGAGCTTGTCGAGATGTTCCTCGGCGTATTCCTCTTCCGGATAGAAGAAGCTGTGCTGGGGCGGGCGGCCGTCCGCGTCGCGGTGCTTCGCCGCCATCGCGCGGTATTCCGAGCACCAGCGGTCGACGCGACGCCGCTGGGTCTCCAGGTCCCCGCCCTTCCACATCGGTTCGAAATGATCGACGAAGCAGAACAGGATGTGCACCGGCCGGTCCGACACCGACGGCGCGGATCGGCGCAGATAGTCGGCCAGCCACAGGTGCATGTTGCGCCGGCGCATGTCGCGCACGACCAGCGCCGCGACGGCGAGGCCGATCAGCGCCGCGATCAGCGCGATCCCCCAGACGAGGCTCATGCGCGCCTCCGATACCCGCGCCGCGCGCGCGCCTTCCCTTGTCGATGGCTCATGCCGCCCCCCCGTTCGTCGCGTCGACATCTTTCGTTCCCGTGGGCAGCGGCTCGAACGCGAAGCCGTCCGCCGCCCACGCCGGCAGCATCGCCGCCAGCAATTCCAGCGCCAAACCGCCGTCGTCGTGCAGCAGCAGGATTTCGCCCGGCCGCGGCGGATGCCGACGCGCCGACGCGATGAGTTCCGCTGCCGGACGCCGGCTGTAGTCGAGACTGTCGTAGGACCAGTAGGCGATCCGGCGTCCCCGCCGGATGCAGTCGATGAGCATCGAGCGCGGCATCACCCCGCGCGGCGGGCGGAAATCGTGCCGCGGCAGGCCGTCGAAACGCTCGAGCAGGCGATCCGTACGCTCGATCTCCTCGCGCTGTTCGGCCAGCGCGAGCCGTTCGAAGCGCGGATGGCTCCAGGAGTGATTGCCCAGGGTGTGCCCCTCGCGCAGGATCCGTTCGACGGTCCGCGGGTGAAGCTCGGCCTGTTCGCCGATCAGGAAGAACGTGGCGCGCGCGCGGTGCTCCGCGAGCAGATCGAGCAGCGCCGGCGTGTGTTCCGGGTGCGGGCCGTCGTCGAAGGTCAGATGCAGCGTGCGCCCCCGGCGCGGACCGTGGGTCGACACCCAGCGATCCGGCAACCAGCGCAACACCTGCAACTTTTTCGGACGTGGATTCATGCGGTCGGAAACGGAATGAAACGGGACGACCGCCGCACGCTCGTCCCGGAACGGGACGCGGGCGGCAGGACGGGATCGGGAGAAACGACAGCATACCGGGTCATGCCGCACCCGCCTCGCCCCGATACAGGGCTTCGTAGCGCGCGGCCATGGTGGCGATGGACGCTTCGCGGAGCGCCCAGTCGCGCCCGGCGCCCCCCATCGCCTCGGCGCGCGCCGGATCGCGCAGCAGTCCGGCGAGCGCATCCCCCAGCGCGGCCTCGTCGGCCGCGGGCACCAGCACGCCGTTCCGACCGTCGGCCACGATCTCGCGATTGCCGCCGACATCGGTCGCCACGATCGGCAGCCCGCTGGCGCAGGCTTCGAGCAACGCCATCGAATACCCCTCGCTCAGCGACGACAGCGCGAAGGCGTCGAATCCCTGCAGCAACTGGCGCACGTCGCCGCGGTCGCCGAGGAAACGGACCGCATCGCCGATGCCCAATCCGGCGGCCTCGGCTTCGAGCCTGGGGCGCAGTGCGCCGTCGCCGACCAGCACCAGTGCGGTATCGGGCAGGTCGCGATGCAGGCGCGCGAAGGCGCGCAGCAGGGTCGACTGATCCTTCACCGGATTGAGCCGGCCGACGGTCCCGACGATCCGCGCGCCAGGCGGCAGTTCGAGCACGCTGCGCAGCGCGGCGCGACGCTCGGCGCCCGCCGCGACGAAAAGCTCGATCCGGATGCCGTTCGGCACCGCGAGCAGCCCGCGCCGCGGGCGCACGCCCTGCGCGGCGAACCGCGATCGCGCCGCTTCGCAGACCGCTGCCACGCAGTCGGTCCGCGGCATGGTCCTGCGGTACAGCCACTCGCCGCGGCTGCGCGGTCGCGCCGCGCCCATGCCGTGGCGGGTGTTGATCAGTCGCGCCAGCGGCAGGCCCGGCGCGGACGCGACCGTGTGGTAATGCGCATTGGCGTTGTGGGTGTGGACCACCGCGCCGGGAACCGCGCGCAACTGTTCGCGGAGACGACGCAACGCACCGAGATCGAGGCCGCCGCGCTTGCCGCAGGCGCGCACGTCGATGCCCTGCGCCTGCAGTTCCGCCGCGAGCGCCCCGGGCTGGAACAGACAGAGCACGCCGGTCGCGTGACCGGCGGCGCGCTGTGCCACGGCGAGGTCGACGACCATCCGTTCCAGTCCGCCGCGCTCGAGGTTCTCGACCACGTGGACGATCCGCAGCGGCGGCGGGTGCGCGGTCGCGGTCATGCCGGCAACTCGCAGACGGTGACGCGGCGCTTGCCGCTGGCGGTGAGCGCGATCGCGTCCACCAGCTCGAATTCGATCGCGATGTCGTCGCCGGCCAGCTTGCGGATGCCGTCGACGATGGGCGCGTGCATCGACGGATCGTAGTCGGCGTCGGGCACGAGCCGGACGAGCAGCGCATCCATGCTTCTCTGCACGACCTGGTACTGCTTGATCCCGGTCGCGTACAGGAACACATAGACGATGTACTCGCCGGGCAACAGGCGGCCGTCGCGCAGGCGCAGTGCGTCGAGCCTACGGCCGTCGACCTTCGCCAGCTTCGGCAGGCCGCGCCCGCAGGCGCAGTGCGCATGGCCCGGGGTGCCGAGATCGCCGTTGACGTAGCGCATCAGCGGCATGCCGAAGTTGTGCAGGTCGGTCACGATCAGGTCGCTCGGCGCATCCGACTGCGGCCCGGCCGCGAACTCGACGTGCAGGTGGTCGGTATTCAGGTGCAGGCCGTCGCGTGCTTCGCACTCGGCGGCGATGAGCATGAATTCGCGGCAGCCGTAGGTGTCGTAGGCCGGCGCCCCGAACACCCGCTGCAACAGCTCGCGCTGGTGCGGATGGAGAGCTTCGGCAGCGCCAAGAATACGCTGCGGGCGATGCGGCGTTCGCCCATTGCGCTCGATCCACCGCGCCAGTTCGACCAGCGGCCCGACGTAGGACACGATGGTCTCCGGACGGAAACGATCGAGCGCATCGGCGTACTCGGTCATGCGCCGCTCGTCCATGTCGAAGGCGTTGAGCATGCGGCGATTGAAGGCGGCGTGATACAGGCGATCCTTGAACAGCGCGAACCCCGCCGGCGCCGCCACCGGCGCGCCCCACACATACGCGGTGCGCTGACCGAGATGCGCGCCTGACCAGGCGTAACCGCGGAACATCACCGCCACCCGACGCTCGTAGCTCTCGCGGGTGTAACCGAAACGCAGCGGTTCGCCGGTCGACCCGCCGGTGGTCTTGGAATACAGCGCGCCGCGATGCGCGGAGGACACCAGCGCGTCGACGTGTTCGCGGATGACCGGCTTGGTCAGGACCGGCAGCTTCGCGTAATCGTCGCGATCGCGGATGTCGGCGGGCGAAGCGACGCCGGCATCGCCCCACCAGCGCCGGTAGAACGGCACGCACTCCCAGCAGTGCGCGATCAACGTCTGCAATTTCCGCCATTGCAGGGCCTGCAGTTCGTCGGCGGAACGCCACTGGTCGCGTTCGTATTCGCGCAGGTACGCCAGGGTCCTGCGGCGGCGCAATCCGCTTTCGTAGGCCGGATAGAGCACCCGGCGGAACAGGGATTCGTAGAGGCCGCTCATGTCGCGGCTCCCGCTGAGGCCCGCGCATGCGCCCAGTCGAGCAGACGCGCCCCGAGGCGCGGGCGGCCGCGCAGCAGGCGCTGATGCAGCTGCTGCATGTGCGCGATGTCGTTGCGCGTCCAGCATCCCAGCGCGAGTGTGATCGGCAGATAGAGCGTGGCGAGCGCGCCGCCGACCGCCAACTCCGCGAGCGGCGGCAGGTGGCGGTGCACGAACAGCAACGGCGCGGCCGACAGCGCGCTCGCCAGGATGGTGCGCGCGAGGCGTCCCCAGTCGGGCGCGGCGCCGCATTCGCGGATCGCGAGCGTGGTGTAGGTCGCGACGTTCACCAGCGCGACCACGCCGTAAGCGATCAGCGCGCCGCGCAATCCGTCGAGGTGGATGAGCCAGGCATCGAGGCCGAGCTTGAGCAGACCGCAGGCGACGATCAGCGCGAGCACCGCGCGCTGTCGGTCGGCGCTGATCAGCAGGCTCGACGCGCCCTGCGCGGTGGTGATGATCGCGGCGCCGGCCAGACAGACCGCGAACACGACCGAGGCCTCCTCGTACTCCGCGCCGTACAGCAGGTCGATCAGCGGATCGGACAGCACCATGCCGAAAGCGACCAGCGGCGCCGCGAGCAGCATCAGATAGGCGGTCGAGGCCGCGAAGCGGTGCCCGGCGACCTCGCGCCCCTGGCTGAGCGCGTTGGCCATCATCGGCAACAGCAAGGCGCCGAACACGCCGGGCACCAGGGTGGCCGCGCCGCTCGCGAGCTGATAGCCGACCTTGAACTGGCCGGCTGCGTGGGGGTCGGCGTAGGCGTTCAGGAACAGGACCTCGACTTCGCTGGCGACAATGAAGCCGACGGTGACGATCAACGTGCTGTAGAGCATCTGCCGGCGCACGCGGGGCATCAGATCCTCGGGCAGCGCCGGACGATCCTCGCCCGGCGGCAGCAGCGGCCGCAGCTGCGCCCAGGACATCGCGTAGAACATCACGCTCGACACCAGGAAGACGCCGAGCAGCCATTCCACCGGAAGATCCAGCCACATCACCGCCGCCACCATCGCCAGGTTCAGCGGCGTCGAATACAGGGCGACCATCGCGTTGATGCGGAAATTCTCCAACCCCTTGGCCACGCCGATGTTGAACATGTAGCCGGCGCGCAGAGCGATCGCGACAACCAGGAAGCAGAACAGCAGGCCGTGATGGAAAGTCGGCGCCACCCGATGCCCCGCCATCCACAGCGCGAGCGCGCCGATCGCCAGCACCGCAGCCAGGAACGCGCGCTGCGCACGCCGCAGATAGGCCACCAATGGCCGCACCAGCGACTCGCGACCGCCGCCGCGCAGCTCGGCCACGAACTTGATCGCGGCGCTGGCGGTCCCCGAGTTGGTCGCCGCCACGCCCATGCCGACCAGCAGAATCACCGCGCTGTAGGCGCCGAAGCCTTCCGGGCCCAGGTGGCGCGCGATCAGGATCGAGGTGAGCATGCCGAGCACGAACTCGGTGTACATCGCCACCGAGGAGAACAGCGTGTTGCGGAGTGTGCGCGCGCGCAGCGTCATTGCATCACCAGAAGCACCTTGACCAGGACGAAGAGACCGATCGCGCCGCCGACGCCGATCGCCGGCACCAGGAAGAGATCGTCCCCGAGCGAGAACCTGCGCAGCGAGGGGTCCTCGCGACGCATGTCGGCGTAGTGCGCCACCACCAGCGCCGCCAGCAGGTAGAGCACCACGACGTAACTGCGGCTCAGGAAGAACGCGCAGACGAAGAAACCGACCAGCGACAGCAGCAGGGTCATGGCGATGGCGCGTCCCTCGGCGATGCGCGCCTCGATCGCGTCCAGCTCCGCCAGCGCGGCCTCCGCGTCGCCATCGGCCTCGAGCGCCGCGGTGCGCTCCCAGGTCAGTTCGCCGAGCGGGCGCGACCCCGTCCACATCATGCGGAAGCAATACAGCACGAACGCCAGCCACAGCGTGAAGCCGACGATGCCGGTCTCGGCCAGCACCAGCACGAAGGAATTGTGCGCGGTGAGGTGGTGGTAATCGGAGTACATGTCGGGGCCGACGCCGAACAGCGGATGCTGCTGGAACATCTGCATGCCTTCGTACCAGGAATCCACGCGCCCCTGGGCCGAGGCTTCCTCGACGTCGATCTCGTTGAAGCGCGAAGGCAGGGCCAGCAGCACGCCGACCGCGGCCGCGCCGAGCGCGCCGGCCACGAACATCCCGCGTGTCTGCCACACGTACACGCCCATCACCGCCAGCAGCGCGAGCAGGGAACCGCGCGAGTCGGTGAGATACACGCCGTAGACCAATACGCCGACGACGACCAGCCAGAACAGCCGGCGCAGCCCCATCAGGCCGCCGCGACTGCTGAGATAGGCCGCCATCGGCACGCAGGCGACGAACAGCATGCCCAGGTCGTTGGGGTCGTTGAAGATGCCGACGTACTGGATGCGCGTGCCCTGGGAAAGGCCGATGCCGGTCCAGCCCACGCCCAGCTGCTTCTGTTCGATGCCGTGCAGCGACAGCACCGCCGCGCTGATCGCGAACGCCGCCATGACCTTGAGGATCCGCTCGCGCCGATCGAGGCCGTTGGCGAAGACCACGAAGGCGAGGACGACCGGGGCGAATTTCCCGAACTGTTCCAGCGCGCCGCCGACCCAGCCGTTGAACACGTGCGAGACCATCAGGACGAGGAAGAACGCCAGCAGCACGGGAAACTGCGGCGCCTCGAAATCCTTGCGCCCGGCGATCGCCCAGACGATCGCGGCCAGCAGGAGCATGATCGGCTGCAGCGGCACGCCGAAGCTGTCGACCAGGGCCGGATAGTCCTGCGGTCGGATCAGCACCAGCAGCAGATAGGACATCATCGCGAAGAACATGGACGCCCCTAGCCGAGCCGCGTCCGCGAGCGATGGCAGAACAGCTCGGGCAGCGCGAGCATGCCCTCGAACCAGTCGGCGCCCGTGTCGCGTTCGACCGGAATCCGCCGCATCCGGTAGCGCGACGCCGGCGCCAGCGATTCCGGGCCGGCCTGATAGCTGCAGGCCATGCGGTAGCCGACCTCGCGCGCCGCGCGCATCACCGCCTCGTCGTAGGCGTCGCTGCCGCCGACCGGATAGGACAACACCTTCGCCTCGGCGCCGGTCTCGCGTTCGATCGCCCGCTTCGAGGCCTCCAGTTCCTCGCGCATGGCGTCGGCGGGCAGTTTGGCGAGCATCCGGTGGTGGACGCCGTGCGACCCGATTTCCATCCCGCCTTCGCGCATCTCGCGCACTTGCGCCCAGGTCATCGGCCGACAGTCGCGATGGGGCTCCGCAGGCAACGACCATTCGCCTTGCAGACGTTCGATCAGCGCTTCCTGCGCGGTCGCCGGCAGCAGCTTGATCCGGTCCAGCGCCTGGCCGGCCAGCGCGCGGCGCCCGGCGAGATCGTCGGGCAACGGCAGGTCCATGCCCAGTTCGGGCGCCTGCAATCGCGCGGCGGAGGTGGTGCACAGCATGTGCACCAGCCAGTCGTAGGCGTAGGGTCGGCCGCTGTCGATGTGTCCGGTGGACACGAAGAACATCGCCGACAATCCCGCTTCGCGCAGCAGCGGGAAGGCGATGCGGTAGTTGTCGTCGTAACCGTCGTCGAAGGTGATGAGCACCGCGCGGCGCGGCGGCGCGCGGCCGCGGTCGAGGCGGTCGATCAACTCGTCGAACCGGATCGGCGAACAGCGACGGGCGACGATCGCGAGTTGCGCGCGAAAAGCCTCGCGCGAGGCGCTGACCAGTTCGGGGTCGAAGCGGAAGTCCTCGGGCTCGGCGGTGTCGAGCACGCGGTGATACGCCAGGATGCGGACGTCGTTGCGCAGCGCCGCGCGCAGGCGCGCGAGCAGCGGCAGCGCGCCGGCCCGGCGCAATGCCCGCGCCAGCCGCGGCCGTCGACCGGCCGACGGTCCGGGACCGTCCTCCGCTTGCATTCCGGCACCGCCCATCGAATCCCCCATGCTCACTCGCTCAACGCATTTTCCGGCCCCGTCCGGACGCTGCGCCCGCCCATGCGCTCCGCATCGCGTTCCGCTTGCAATCGCGCAGCGGACGCGGTCCACTGCGCGCCTCGCAGGAACGCAGGGGGAGCGCGCGGGCATGACCGGCGCCAAGACAAGACACGCCACGGCGCCGGACTTCGCGGCGCTGTTCCGGGAACTCGGGGTGGATGCGGCCTGTTCGCCCGCCGAGCTGCGGGCCGCGTGGCGGCGACGCGTGTCGAAGCTGCACCCGGATCTCGGCGGGAGCGCAGAGGATACCGGACGCCTGCAGGAATTGAACCGGCTGTACGACGCGGCGGTCGACTTCCACGCCCGATTCGGCCGCATGCCCGGGGCGCCGGTCCCGGGCGGCGTCGACGAGACGATGTCCGGCTCCGCCGGCTCGGCGCATGCCTCCGCGGCCCACGCGGAGCTCCGCGACGCGGTCTGGCGGCGGGCGGACACGACGTCCGAGGGAACGCCCGGGGCGCGGTCGGCGGCCGGATTTGGCAGAATATCCCGTTCGCTTTTCTCGGCATGGCTCGCAGTGGTGGTATCGGCCGCCCTGCTCGTGCTCGGTTGGCGGATCGTGGAGCGCGCCGCCGAGCGCGCGCCCGAGGGCGCAGCGCCGACGACGGAAGCCGTTCCGGAGACGGACACCGCGGCGGGGAGCGCGACCGGGGACACATCGGGGGACGCAACGCACGACGACACGGCGACGACGATCGCCACGTCTGCGTCGCGCCACGGCGGGGCCTCGGCGATCGCGATCGAGCCGGGGATGGGGAAAGACACGGTGCGGAACATTCTGGGGGAACCGCTCGAAATGCATGCGTTGCGCTGGCAATACGGCCCGTCGTGGGTCGACTTCGACTGCGACCGGGTCGCCGACTGGTACAGCTCGCCGCTGCGCCCGCTGCCGGTCGCCACCGAGCGCGCGCCGCAAGCGGCCTCAGCCGCCGATCGCGGCTGCGACTGAAACCGCGACCGCGACGGAGACGCCGGTGTTCGACAAGACGACCGCATTGCTGCGGAAGGCGCGCAGGCGCCTGTGGATGAAGTACGCCCTGCGCGGCGTCGGCGGGCGCGACAAGTTCGACCGCCTCGAGTTGGCCTACAACGTCGAGGATCCCTGGAACATGGGCTCCGAACTGGAGCGCGCGCGCTTCGAGGCCACCAACCGGGTGATCGAACGCGCCTTCGGCCGGGTCGGTTCGGTGCTCGAACTGGGCTGCGGCGAAGGCCACCAGACCGAATATCTGGCGAGACTCAGCGACGCGCAGTACGGCCTCGACGTCAGCGCGCAGGCGGTCGAGCGCGCGCGCAAGCGCCTGCCGCAGGCGCAGTTCGAAGCGACCGACATCTTCGGCCAGCCCTGGGGCGACGAACGCCATCGCTTCGATCTGGTCACCGCCTGCGAAGTGCTCTACTACCTCAGCGAGCCGGCGAAGACCATCGAACGCATGCGTCATCTGGGACGCAACGGCCTGGTGACGTTCTTCGCGCCCGCCTGCGGCCGCATCGGCCCGCATCTCGACGCGATCCCCGGCCTGCACAAGGACTGGATCTGGCACGGCGGCACCGCGTGGCTGATCGGGTGGTGGCGCGATGAATGAGGCCGCGCCTGCGCCCGCGCTCGCGGGCTGCGGCATCGTGTATTTCGGCAACGACTGGTACGCGGAGAACCGCACCAGCAGCCATCACGTCGCGATCCGGCTGGCCCGTCGCGTGCCGGTGCTCTACGTCGACTCGCCCGGAATGCGCGCGCCGAGCGCGTCCGGGCGCGACCTCAGGCGCGCGGTGCGCAAGCTGCTCGCGGCCTTCAAGCGCCCCACCCGCGTCGCCGACGGCCTCTGGCATTGCACCGTGCCGCAATTGCCGTTCCGGCGCCTGCCCGGCGTCGACGCGTTCAACCGCCTGTTCGGCCGCTGGGCGGTCCGCCGCGCGTTGCGCCTGGCCGGCATCCGCCGACGCATCTCCTGGTTCGTGGTGCCGCATCCGGGCGTGCACGCCGGCAAGCTCGGCGAAGACCTCGTCGTCTACTACTGCATCGACGACTACGCCGCGCATCCGGGCGTGGACGCCGACCTGATCGCGCGGCGCGACGAGGCGCTGAGCCGGCGCGCCGACCTGCTCTGCGTCGCCCCGCCGTCGCTGCTCGACGCCAAGCGCGCGCTGAATCCGCAGACCGTGTTCTCGCCGCACGGCGTGGACGTGGACCTGTTCGCGCGGGCGCAGGATCCGGCCACCGAAACGCCGCCCCTCGCCGACGACCTGCCGCGTCCGATCGTCGGCTACATCGGTTCGATCCACGACTGGATCGACGTACCGCTGATCGAATGGCTCGCGCGACAGCGTCCGCAGTGGAGCTTCCTGCTCGTCGGTCACGCCCACACGAACGTCGACGGCCTGCGCGCGCTGCCCAACGTGACGCTCGCGGGGCCGCAGCCCTACTTGAGCCTGCCGTCGTGGTCGAAGGTCTTCGACGCGGCGATCATCCCGTACCGGCTCAACCGTCAGGTCGCCAACGCCAATCCGTTGAAGCTGCGCGAATACCTCGCCGCCGGCAAGGCCGTGGTCAGCGTGCGCAATCCCGAGATCGAGAAATTCTCGCGCTGGGTCCGCCTGGTCGACGACCGCGACGCCTTCCTCGCCGCGCTCGACGACGCCGTGCGCGACAACGCGCCGGGCGCGATCGCCGCGCGCATGGCCGCGGTCGCGGACCAGACCTGGGATGCGCGCGTCGACGCGGTGCTGGCCGAAGTGGCCGCGCGTCTCTCCCCGACGCCGTCTTCCGCAGTCCGCTCTCAGTAAGCACGTTCCCAGACAGCACCTTCATGACCGTCTCCGCTTCCCGCAAACTCCGCGTCGTCGTGATCGGCGCCGGCTACGTCGCCACCCACCATCTCGCCGCGCTCTCGCGGCTCGATTTCGTCGAAGTCGTCGGCCTGTGCGACAGCAATCCTGTGGCCGCGGAAGCGCTGGCCGCGCGCTTCAAGGTGCCGCGCGTCGCCGCCGACCTCGAAGCGCTGGCCGATGCCCGGCCGAACGTCGTCTACGTCCTGACGCCGCCGGCCTCGCACGCGGCGCTGGCCCTGCGCGCCATGGACATGGGCTGCCACGTCCTGGTCGAGAAGCCGATGGCCGACAGCGCCGCCGACTGCGAGGCGATGCTCGCCAAGGCCCGCGAGACGGGCCTGAAGCTGGGCGTGAACCATTCCGACCTGTTCGACCCGGTGCTCATGCGCGCGCTCGACGCCGCCCGCAACGGCGACATCGGCGAGGTGCTGTCGGTCGACATCGTCCGCAACTCCGAATACCCGCCCTACGCCGGCGGTCCGTTGCCGGGACAGGTGAAACAGGGCTCGTATCCGTTCCGCGATCTCGGCGTGCACGGCTTCTACACCATCGAGGCCTTCCTCGGCCCGATCGCCGAGGCCGACGTGCGCTTCCAGTCGCGCGGCGCGGACCCCAATCTCGGCTTCGACGAATGGCAGGCGCAGGCCCGCACCGCGCACGGCGTCGGTCGATTGCTGCTGTCGTGGAACGCGCGGCCGATGGAGAACCGGCTGATCGTGCGCGGTACCCGCGGCATCGTCGAGGTCGACCGCTTCACCCAGACCTGCCGCATCCACCGCGTCCTGCCCGGTCCGAAGTTCATCGGCATCATCCTCAACGCGTTCTTCAGCGCGGCGAAGGACACCTTTCGCATTCCACTGAACGTGCTCCGCTTCGCGACCGGCCGGCTGAAACCGTCGCCGGGCATCCAGAAGGGCGCCGAGGCCTTCGCGAGAGCCGTGCATCACGACGAAGCTCCGCCGTTCGGCGGCGAGGATGGCCTGCGCATCGCGCGCCTGCTCGACCCGCTGTGCGCGGAGCCCGATCGCCTGCGGCTGGAGCAGCTCGAATCGCGCTACGAACGCCTGCCGCCCGCGGATGCGCTGGTGACCGGCGCGGCGGGATTCCTCGGCCGCGCGACGGTCGCCGCCTTGCGCGCCCAAGGGAAGACCGTACGCGTGCTGGTGCGCCGCCCGCTCCCGTCGTTCCGCGACGACCCGGGCGTGCAGACGGTGATCGGCGACCTCGGCGACCCGCGGATCGTCGACCACGCCGTCGCCGGCGCCGGCGTCGTGTATCACGTCGGCGCCGCGATGCGCGGCGGTCCCCGCGATTTCGAGGCCGGCACGATCTGGGGCACGCGGAACGTCATCGAGGCCTGCCGCAGACACGCCAGCCCGCGACTGGTCTACGTCAGCTCGATGAGCGTGTTCGACCACGCCGGCCGCCGCGACGGCGACGTGCTGACCGAGGACTACCGGTTCGAGCCGCATCCGCAGCTGCGCGGCGCCTACACCCAGACCAAGCTCGTCGCCGAACGGATGGTGAGCGAAGCGATCGTCGAACATCGCCTGCCGGCGGTGATCCTGCGCCCGGGCCAGATCTTCGGCCCCGGCGCCGAGCAGGTGACCCCGAACGGCACGATCGCGCTGGCGGGACGCTGGATCGCCATCGGCGGCGGATCGTTGCCGTTGCCGCTGGTCTATCGCGACGACATCGTCGACGCCCTGTTGCTGGCCGCGGAATCGCCGCGGGCGCTGGGCGGCGTCTTCAATCTCGTCGACACCGATTCGGTCGACCGCACGACCTACCTGCGCCGGTGCAAGGCGAAACTCGGCGACCGGCTGAAACTGATGCGGGTGCCGCAGTGGGTGTTCCTGTGTCTGGCCATCGGCGTCGAACTGCTGGGCAAGGTCCTGAAACGCGACGTGCCGCTGACCCGCTACCGGGTGCGGTCGCTGCGTCCGTTGACCAACTTCGACACGAAGGCGGCGCGCGACGTGCTCGGCTGGACGCCGCGCATCGGCGTGCGCAAGGGCCTCGACATCACGTTCGGCGAAGGCTGACGCCGCGCGCGGCGCAGGGAACCGCCGGGGAAGATCAGCGCTTGCGCGCGAGCAGGCGCTGCCACGGCGCCGCCCAGGCCAGCGCCGGCGCCGCCCATCCGAGGCCGCGCAGACGCGGGTGGCGACGCAGGCGCTCGACGGCGAGCGAATCGACCTCGCACCCCGCGAACATGCGGCGCAACGCGGACGCGGAACTCGACCACGGATAACCCCGGGTGCGGCGCCAGTCGCCGAACAGCCGGCGCGAATGGTTCTCGCGGAATCGCAGGGGATTCGGCGTCGCGAGATAGACATGGCCTTCGCGGCGGGTCACCCGCAGCAGTTCGGCCACGAAGGCCTCCCGGGCCGCCGCTGTGCCGATGAATTCGAGCACCGACACGCAGGTCACCAGATCGAAATGACCGTCGGGAAACGGCAGCGGCCGACCGGCGTCGACCTGCAGGAATCGCACGCGCGGCGTATCGACGGCATGTCCATTGCCCGAAGCCGCGCCTGCGGAGCCCGCGTCTGCGAAGCCTTCGTCTGCGGAACCCGCGGCGAAACCATGCCCCGCCGCACGAACGATCGCGGCCTCGACCGCCTCGGCGCTGGCGTCGACGCCGACCACGTCCTGCGGACGCAGGGCGGAGGCGGCGAGAGCCACGGTGGTGCCGCCGGTGCCGCAACCGACGTCGAGGATGCGCGGCGCGCGTCCCAATCGCGCCGCGAGCGGCGCGCACAGGCTCTGCGCATGCATCGCGACGCGGGTGAGCTCGCGTTCGAGGAAGCGCTCGGACACGCGCCCGTCGAACGCGCCGTCGTAGCTGCCGTCGCCGTCGGAATCGTGGATATCCCGAGACGCCGCGCCGCGTCGGATCATCTCGACGAAACGCGAACGATGCGGTTCGCGCATCGCGAATGCGTCGTCGCGGATATCGGCTGTCTGCAGTGTGTTCGCCATCGTCGGCATGTCGTCCCGGGCCGATCCTCGACCCGTCCCTGTCGAAAGGGCGGCATTCTAACCGGCCGCAGCCGCCGGTGGGCGCCGTGCGCGCCAGCTTTCCCGGAGGATCCGCATCGCCGGCCGCTCGACCAACCGGGTCAGCGCGGTGGCCAGCGCCAGGACGACCGCGATCGCCAGCGCGACCGCGGCGAGGCTCGGCACGCCCGCGGCTTCCAGACGATGGATCAACGCGAAACCGATGGCCTGGTGCAACAGATACAGCGAATACGAGATCCCGCCGAGAAACACGAACGGCGCCGCCCGCAGCCAGCGCAGCGCGCCGACGACGAACAGGCCGAAGATCGCGGTACAGACCAGCGCCGCGGCGAGATACGCCGGCGCGTACGCGACCCCGATCGCGACCAGCGACAGCGCGATCAGGGCCAGATCGACGCGCAGATCGCCGGAACGGGTATGGATGCGATAGAACAGGATGCCGAGCGCGAAGAACGGGATGTGGCGCAGCAGCAGCAATTCGCGCAGGGTGTAGGAAAAATGCAGGTGGTGCTGCGCGGTCAGCGCGTAGGCCAGGGTCATCGCCAGCCAGGCCAGGATCACCCAGTGGATGCGCCCGAGCTGTCCGACCACGAACCAGAACAGCATCTGCACGTAGAAGAACAGTTCGACCTGCAGGGTCCAGTAGGAGCCGTCGAGGTGCTCGAACCCGAGGATTTCCTGGAGCATCGACACGTTCGCCAGCAGGTGCATCGCCGGCAGCTGCTGTCCGGGCAGGCCGATCGCGTAGACCACCGCCGCGGTGATCGCCATCGCGGCCCAATACGCGGGGAACAGGCGCGAGAAGCGCGACACCACGAAATCCATCGCGGTGCGGGTGCGCTCGAGGGTCATGAAGATCACGAAGCCGCTGATGAGGAAGAACAGATGCACCCCGTAATTGCCGGCCGGGAAGCCGAATCCCAGCGGCTGCAGATGTCCCTGCTCCTGCTGGTAGAACGTGGTGTAATGGAACAGGACCACGCCCAGCGCGGCGAGTCCGCGCAGGGCATCGAGTTCGCCGACGCGCGAGGCTCCGCCGGACAGCGATCCGGTATCGGTTCCGACCACATTCCCTGTCGCCGCGATCGCGGTGTCCCCTTGCTGCACGCATCCCCTCCGATGGCAATAAACTCCGCATTATCAACGATTTCCGGGGCGCGCAGGGGACAGACCCGCGCGCTGCCGCGGGAACCACGGACGGGCCGCGCATGCGCCTGCTGATCGTCACCTCCCAATTCCCGATCGCCGGCGAACCCAATCGGGGCCGACCGATCCTGCAGACCGTGCGCGAGCTGTCGAAGCTGGCCGAGGTGCGGGTGCTCAGCCCCGTGGCGCGCTATCCGCGCTGGGCGCGCCCCCGCAGTTACCTCTACCGCGACGCCGATCCGGCCCATGCCGTCCCTGGCTGCGACGTCCGCTACGTCGAGTATCCCGCGCTGCCCGCGCTGAGCAGGCCGTTCAACGGCTGGCTGTGCGCGCGCACGCTGCACGCGCCCCTGCGCGAATTCGCGCCGGACGTGGTGCTGTCGTACTGGCTCTATCCCGATGCGTTCGGCGCGATGCGCGCCGCACGGAAGGCTCGCGTGCCGCTGGTCGTGGGCTCGCGCGGTTCGGACCTGCGCGTTCGCGACGCGGTGAGCAAACGGCTGACCCGTCCGGTGCTGCACGCGGCGCGACGCATCCTGGTCGTGAGCGAAGACCTCGGCCGGGTCGCGGTGCGCGACTACGGGGCCGATCCGGCGCGGATCCGCGCGATCCCCAACGGCTGCGACGCGGCGATCTTCCATCCGCAGCCGCGCGCCGATGCGCGCGCCGCGCTCGGTCTGGACGCGGACGCGGAACTGGTCCTCTACGTCGGCCGGCTCGTGCCCGAGAAGGGGCTGCGCGAACTGCTCGACGCCGCGATCGAACTGGCGCCGCAACGTCCGCGCCTGCAACTCGCGCTGGTCGGCGACGGACCGATGCGCGCCGAACTGCAGGCGCGCGCCGCCGCAGCGTCCGGCTTGCGCATCCACCTGCCCGGCGCGCAGGGGCCGCAGGAGGTCGCGCGCTGGATGGCGGCGTCCGATCTCGCGACCCTGCCCAGCTATTCCGAAGGCCATCCCAACGTCCTGGTCGAAGCCCTGGCCTGCGGCCGGCCGGTGGTGGCGACGCCGGTCGGCGGCATCCCGGAGGTGGTCGATGCCGCTTGCGGCCTGCTGGTGCCGGCGCGCGATCCCGCGGCGCTCGCCGGGGGGCTGCGCGATGCGCTGGACCGGGACTGGGACGAAGACGCGCTGTCGCGGCGCTTCTCGCGGGGCTGGGACGCGGTCGCAACGGATACACTGCGCGCCTGCGAAGAGGCGCTCGTCGGGGACCGGTAACCGGAATCGCCCGGGATGCCGGATACGCGGCGGTCGGCCTGCGATGGCTGCCCGGCCGCGTTTTTTCCGTTCGCACCGCCAACGACACGCCGCCGAATCGCGCGGTATCGACAGGGGAATCGACAACGTGTGTGGAATCGCGGGATTCAGCGGGCCGGACGTGCGCCCGGACACGGCGCGCCCGACGCTCGAGCGGATGATCCGCACCCTCGCCCACCGCGGACCCGACGGCTACGGTTTCCATGCCGACGAGGGCGTCGGCCTGGCGCATGCGCGGCTGTCGATCATCGACCTCAGTACCGGCGACCAGCCGATCCACAACCCGCGGCGCACGGTCTGGACCGTGTTCAACGGCGAGATCTTCAACTACGTCGAACTCCGCCGCGAACTCGAAGCCGAGGGCCGCGCGTTCTACACGCAGTCCGACACCGAAGTGATCGTGCACCTGTACGACCGCGACGGCGACGCCTTCGTCGAACGCCTCAACGGCCAGTTCGCGATCGCGCTGTGGGACGAGGCGCGTCGCCGGCTGGTGCTGGCGCGCGATCGCGCCGGCATCCGCCCGCTGTATCTCGCCCGCGACGGCGGACGGCTGTGGTTCGCCTCGGAGGTCAAGGCGCTGTTCGCCGCGCTGCCGCAGCGCGCGCAGTTCGATCCGCTGGGACTGGCGGAAACCTTCGCCACCTGGTCGCCGATCGAGCCGCACACCGCATATCGCGGCATCGAAAGCCTGCCGCCCGGCCACCTGCTCGCCCTCGAAGCGGACGGCCGCGAAACCCTGCGGCGCTACTGGGACTGGACCTTCACCGACGCCGAAGCGACCGCGCCGTCGCGCCACCCGCTCAGCGTCGAGGCCGCGACCGCGGAGCTGCGCGCACTGCTGGTGGACGCCGTGCGCCTGCAGTTGCGGGCCGACGTGCCGGTCGGGGCCTATCTCAGCGGCGGGCTCGATTCCTCCGGCATCGTCGCGATGATCCGCGGCTTCACCGATACGCCGGTGCGCACGTTCTCGGTGGCGTTCGAGGACGGCGAATTCGACGAGAGCGAACATCAGATGGCGATGGTGCGCCACCTCGGCACCGATCACACCACCCTGCGCTGCACCCGCCGCGATATCGGCGAAGCGTTCCCGCGCCTGATCCGCCATGCCGAAACCCCGGTCCTGCGCACCGCCCCGGTGCCGCTGATGCTGCTCGCCGGCAGCGTGCGCGAGCACGGCTACAAGGTGGTGCTGACCGGCGAAGGTGCGGACGAGGTGTTCGGCGGCTACGACCTGTTCAAGGAATCCAAGGTACGCCGATTCTGGGCGCGCCAGCCGGAGTCGCGGTTCCGTCCGCGCCTGCTGGAACGCCTGTACGGCTATCTGCCGAACTCGCCGGTGCGCAACCCCGCGTTCGCGCAGACCTTCTTCGGCCAGGGCATGGAACATCTGCAGCGGCCGATCTTCGCCCACGTGCCGCGCTGGACGACCTCGCAGCGCGCGCTGGGCCTGCTGTCTGCCGACCTGCGGGCCGAGGTCGGCGGCTTCAACGCGCTGGACGCCTTCGAGGCGACGCTGCCGCCCGGGATCGCGCGCTGGTCGCCGCTCGCGCGCGACCAGTACGTCGAAGCGAAGTCGCTGCTCGCGGGCTATCTGCTGTCCTCGCAGGGCGACCGCGTCGCGATGGCGAACTCGATCGAAGGCCGCTTCCCGTACCTCGACCATCGCGTGATCGAATTCGCCAACCGGCTGCCGCCGAGCTACAAGATCCGCGGCATGACCGAGAAATACCTGCTGCGCCGCGCGCTCGCCGATCTGTTGCCGAACGACATCGTCAACCGCACCAAGCAGCCTTACCGCGCGCCGGACAGCGCGAGCTTCTTCTTCGACGGCAAGCCGCTGGACTACGTGGCCGATCTGCTGAGCGAAGACAGCCTGCGCGCGGCGGGGCTGTTCGACCCCGCTGCGGTCGGCCGTCTGTTCGAGAAATGCCGCGCCGGCCGCGCCACCGGCTTCGCCGACAACCAGGCGTTCGTCGGCGTGCTGTCGACGATGCTGATCGACCGTACGTTGCGGGACACCCGCAACGCCACGACTTGACCCGCCGCCCACGGACCTGCCGCACCATGCATTGGCGACTCAAAGGCCTCATCCAGAAAGCGCTCGGCCCGCTGCCGGGCGGGGAATTCCTGCACTACCAGCTGCAGCGCCGTTTCGGCGGTCTGCGGAATTTCCGTCGCGAATTCGACATCAAGGTCGACGACTGGAAGATCATGATCGGCCAGCTGCGGGGCCACGGCTGCGACATCCGCGGCGCCGAACTGCTGGAGATCGGCACCGGCTGGTATCCGACCTTCCCGTTCGCCTGCCATCTCGCCGGCGCGACGCGCGTCCACACCTACGACCTCAACCGTCACCTGCGGCCCGATCTGGTGCGGCAGTGCGCGGCCGGTTTCGCCGACTTCCTGCCCGCGATCGCCGACGCCGCAGGCGCCGACGCCGACGAGGTCCGCGCCCGCCACGCGCGACTGATGGCCGCGCTCGGCGACGGCAGCGACCTCGAACGCGCCACCGGCGGCGGCGTGCGCTATCACGCCCCGGCCGACGCCACCGCCACCGGTCTCGACGCCGCGAGCGTCGACCTGGTGTTCTCCAACAGCGTGCTGGAACACGTCTCGCCGTCGGTGCTCGCGCCGCTGTATGCCGAATCCATGCGCATCCTGCGTCCCGGCGGCGCGATGTTCCACTCCGTGAACTGCGGCGATCATTACGCCTACGCCGATCGCAGCGTCCACCAGCTCAACTACCTGCGGTTCGACGATCGCCGGTGGGCGTTCTGGAACAACCGCTTCCTGTACCAGAATCGCCTGCGCGCGCACCATTTCGTCGATGTCGCCCGCGAGGGCGGATTCGAGATCGTCCTCGACACCGCGACCGCGCGTCCGCAACGCCTGCAGCAATTGCGCGAGATGACCGTCGCCGAACAATTCCGGCACATCGCCCCGGAAAAGCTCTGCATCACCAGCGTGGATTTCATCGGGCGCAAACCCTGAAGCGCGCCGGACGACCGCAGCGCCAGCGGCGCGCTTCGGCCCGCCGAATCCGTTACGGCTGCAAACCGCGCTGTCGTGAAGCGCGCGGCTGGATGCGCAGCAGTTTGCCGTTGCGGCTGTCGTCCACCACGACCCAGATCGCGCCGTCCGGCCCCTGGCGCACGTCGCGGATGCGTTCGTGGCGATCGGTCAGCAGGCGTTCTTCGTGGACGATGCGGTCGCCGTCGAGCTCGAGGCGGATCAGCGCGTTCTTCGCCAGCGCGCCGAGGAAGAGGTTGCCCTTCCACTCCGGAAACGCGTCGCCGCCGTAGAACAGCATGCCGCTGAGCGCGGGCGACACGTCCCAGACGTGATGCGGGGGCTCCATGCCTTCGGCCGCCTTGCCCACCGACCCCTTGACCTTCGCGCCGCTGTAATCCGCGCCATGGGTGATGACCGGCCAGCCGTAGTTGCGGCCCGGCTCGGGAATATTGAGTTCGTCGCCGCCCATCGGGCCGTGTTCGCTGGTCCAGAGTTTCCGCGTGATCGGATGCAGCGCCGCGCCCTGCATGTTGCGATGGCCGTACGACCAGATCTCGGGACGCGCGCCGTCGCGGCCGACGAAGGGGTTGTCGTCGGGAATGCCGCCGTCGGGGCGGATGCGCACGAGCTTGCCCTGGAGCTTGCCGAGATCCTGCGACGCTTCCGCGACCCGGTTCTCGCCCTGGGTCACGAACAGGAAACCGGCGTCGTCGAACACCAGCCGCGCGCCGACATGGGTGCCGCTCGACAATTTCGGCTCCTGGCGATAGATCACTTCCACGTCTTTCAACGCATCGCCTTCGAGGCGACCGCGCGCGACCGCAGTGCCGCATTTGTTGCCGCGCAGACTCGGTTCGGCGAACGCGAGATAGACCAGGCGATCCTCGGCGAAGCTCGGCGACAGCGCGACATCCAGCAGACCCGCCTGACCGTCGACGTAGACGTCGGGCACCCCGGACATCGGCGCGGAAACGCGGCCGTCCGGATCGATGCGGCGCAGCCGGCCGGGACGCTCGGTCACCAGCATCCCGCCGTCGGGCAGGAACGCCAGCGACCAGGGATGCTCCAGCCCGACGACCTTTTCCACCACCTCGAAGGCGACGCGCTCGGAAGCGTTCGACTGCGGCTTCGCATCGGCCACCGTACGCGGCGGTTCGGACGGCGGCGGCGGCGGCTCGGGACGGCCGCAGGCGGTCGCGACCAGCAACAGGCCGGACAGCGGCAACAGGACGATACGCGAGCGGACATTGACGGCGGAACGAGTCGGGAACATGCGCGGCCGGCTATCGGGGCGGGAGGCGGGAGGCTATCCTATCCGCGGGTCGCCGCGACAGGGGATTTCGACCGCGGGACAAGACCGCGGCGCCGGCGCCCGCACAACGACCGCATCCGTTCCGACGCCCCGTCCGCGCTGGCCGTCGCCGGGCCGTTATTGCGTTCAAAGCCTACGACACGGGGATCCAGCATGCAGCCGCGGCAACAGATCAAGCAGTACATCCTGAAGAACTTCCTTTTCTCGGACGACGACGGCGCCCTCGGCGACCGGGATTCGCTCGTCCGCGGCGGAATTCTCGACTCGACCGGCATCTACGAACTCATCCTCCACATCGAGGAAGCCTTCGGCCTGTCGATCGCGCCCGAAGAGATGATTCCGGACAACTTCGACACCCTCGAATCCATCGAGGCGTTCATCGCCCGCAAACGGGCGGGCTGACCCGGCCGCATGTCGTCGGTTCCCGCCCGGGTCGCCGAAGTCGCCCGACGCCATCCCGAACGCGTGGCGATCGTCGCCGACGACCGCCGCATCGTCTATGCCGATTTCTGGCAGGAAGTCCTGCGGTTCGCGCACGCGCTGCGCGCGCGCGGGCTGCATCCCGGCGACCGCGTGGCGATCCTGCTGCCCAATCGGATCGAGGCCGCGGTGGCGTGCTACGGCTGCTGGCTGGCGGGCGGCATCGCCGCCCCGCTCAACGCCCAGGCCCGCTCCCGCGACTTCGAGGCCTGGTTGCGTCATTGCGACGCGCGCCACATCGTCCACGAGCACAGCCACACCGATGCGATCGACGCCATCGACGCGGTCGACGCGATCGGCGACCGACCGCCGCTGCAGCGCTGGCCGGTGGGCGCGGAACATCCGCTGTGCGCATCGACGGCCACCACTGTCGACGCGACGACGGACATCGCACCCGACGCGATCGATGCCGGCACGATCGATGCCGGCACGATCGCCCCCGACGACACCGCGCTCATCCTCTACACCTCCGGCACCACGGGCGCGCCGAAGGGCGTCGTGCTCACCCACGGCAACCTGCTGGCCAACGCCGAGGCGGTGATCGGATATCTGCGACTCGACGAGCGCGACAGCGTGCTGTCGATCCTCGCCTTCTACTACGCCTACGGCGCCTCCGTGCTGCATACGCATCTGCTGTCGGGCGGGTGCGTGGTGCTCGCGCAGAACCTGCTGTTCCCGCACCTGCTGATGGACACCATCGCGCGCGAACGGATCAGCGGTTTCTCCGGCGTGCCCTCGACCTTCGCGCTGCTGCTGGAACGGGTGAAGCTGGCCGACTACGACCTGTCCTCGCTGCGCTATCTCACCCAGGCCGGCGGCGCGATGAGCCCGACGTTGACCCGGCGACTGCGCGCGGCGCTGCCGCACGCGCGACTGTTCGTGATGTACGGCCAGACCGAAGCGACCTCGCGTCTCACCTGGCTGCCGCCGGAACGGCTCGACGAGAAGCTCGGCTCGGTCGGCGTTCCGGTCGACGGCGTCTCGCTGCGGATCGCGCGTGAGGACGGCGGCGACGCCGCGCCCGGAGAGGACGGCGAAGTCTGGGTGCGGGGCGCGAACGTGATGCGCGGCTACTGGAACAATCCCGAGGCCAGCGCCGCGGTGTTCCGCGACGGCTGGCTTCGCACCGGCGACATCGGGCGCCTGGACGCCGAGGGCTATCTCTGGCTCGCGGGCCGCCGCAGCGACATGATCAAGACCGGCGCGCATCGCGTGCATCCCGCCGACATCGAGGAAGTGATCGCCGAAATGGACGGCGTGAACGAAGTGGCGGTGGTGGGCATCGACGACGACGTGCTCGGTCAGGTCGTGAAGGCATTCGTGGTCGCGCCGGGGCTGCCGCCGCGCAGCGAAAACCTCGTCAAGGCGCACTGCCGGGAGCGCCTCGCCAGCTACAAGATCCCGCGCGAAATCGCTTTCGTCTCCGCACTCCCGCGAACCGCCTCCGGCAAGATCCGGCGCGCCGCCCTCCTGGAACCCGATACCGCCTCATGAACGCCACCACCGCCCTGGACTGGAACGTCCTCGATCTCGACTACGAAGCCGAAGCCGACCGCATCGCCGCACGGCTGCGCGAAATCACCGCACGCCAACTGCATCGTCGCGGACTGGTGGTCGCGATCTCGGGCGGCATCGACAGCTCGGCGAGCGTGTCGCTGGCGGTGCGGGCGCTCGGCCCCGATCGCGTGTTCGGCCTGATCCTGCCGGAACGCGACTCCTCCGACGACAGCGCGGCGCGCGCGAACATCCTCGCCGCGCACCTGGGCATCCGCACCGAGACCGTCGACATCGCCCCGGCGCTGGACGCGATCGGCTGCTACCGCGCCCGCGACGCCGCGGTGCGCAACACGATTCCCGAATACGGCGACGGCTGGAAATTCAAGATCGTCATCGACGGCGGCATCGAGGGACGCTTCAATCGCTTCCGCCTGATCGCGGAAGACCCGCAGGGCGGCCTGCACGACCGCGATCTCGCGCTGGCCGACTACCTCACCATCGTCGCCGCCACCAATTTTAAGCAACGCATCCGCAAGACCCTCGAATACTTCCACGCCGATCGCCTCAACTACGGCGTGGTCGGCACGCCGAACCGGCTCGAATACGACCAGGGCTTCTTCGTGAAGAACGGCGACGGCTCGGCGGACGTCAAACCGATCGCGCACCTGTACAAATCGCAGGTCTACGGGATGGCCCGACACCTGGGCCTGCCCGAGCGCGTGTGCGCGGCGGTGCCGACCACCGACACCTACAGCCTCAGCCAGGGTCAGGACGAGTTCTACTTCGCCCTGCCCTACCGGCAGATGGACCTCGCGCTGTACGCGCTCAACCACGGCTATCCCGCGGCCGAGCTGGCGCGCGCGCTCGAGATTCCGGAGGCCCGCGCCAACGCGATCTACGACGACATCCGCAACAAGCGCCGCACGACCCGTTACATGCATCTGCCGCCGGTGCTCGTCGTCGACGTGCCCGAACCGCACGACGCCGGCTGAGCGCAACGCGTGGAACGCAGCAGGTCGATCGCGTCGTGAACGCGCCCGCGCCGCAATACGTCGCCCGCGACGGCGATGCCGTCGCCGACCGCGAGGCGGTCCTCGCGGTCTGGCGCGGCAATCTCGGCCAGGACGCGCGGATGGCCGCGAAATACGACTGGTTCTACCTGCGTGCGCCGGCGGGCGCGCCGCTGCTGCAGTTGTTGATGCATGCCGGCACCGAAGCGCCGGTCGGCATCTGCGCGGCCGGTCGCCGCCGCATGCTGCGCGCCGGCGAATCGCAGCGCGCCGGCGTGCTGGTGGATCTGGCGGTGGCGCCGGAACACCGTTCGCTCGGCCCGGCGCTGATCCTGCAGCAGGGATTGTTCGCGACCGGCCGGCGCGAACTCGATCTGCTCTATGGATTCCCGAATCCCAAGGCCGCACCGGTGTTCAAGCGCATCGGCTATCGGCAACTCGCGGAAATGGTGCGGCATGCCCGGGTCGTGCGCCACGCGCCGTACCTGCGCCGACGGCTGCCGAAGCTGCCCGCGTTCGTCGCGACGCCGCTGGGCGCGTCGATCGACCTCGCCACCCGCGTCCGCGACGCCTGGCGCCACCGCCGCGCGCCTCGACTGCGCGCCGTGTGGCACGACCGCGCGCCCGACATCGCCGCGCTGTGGGCGTCCTCGCCGAAACCCGATGCCCTCACCGCCGTGCGCGACGCCGCCCACCTGCGCTGGCGTTTCGACGAAGCGCCCGCCGTCGACGGCATCGCCCCGTTCCGGCACCTGCTGCTCTCCCAACGCGACACGCCGGTCGCGTGGTTCGCGACGCGCGCAGAGGATCGCACCCTGCACGTTCACGACTTCTGGACCAGAGAGGGCGCCGAACCGACGAACGACACGGTCTGCGCGCTGCTGCGCGCCGCGTACGCGCAGGGCTACGCCGCGGTGTCGATCGAACTGGCCACCTCCGACGCCCGCCTGCGCCCCTGGCGCGCGCTCGGTTTCGAAGCGCGCAGCAGACGCCCGGTCTTCGGACTCCTGAGCGGCGGCGCCGATGGCGAAGCGGACCTGCATCTGACCTCGGCGGACGAGGACGAATAACGCAAGGCGAGACTGCGGGCATCCTGCGCGCTCGAACGCCTGCAGGGTTGAGCCCCTTTGATCTTCGTGTTTCGTCGCACCGGCGCCGGCCTTCGCCGGGCAAGACGGATGTCTCTTTCCGACGTCCCGCCTCAGGCCAATCGCTGCGCCTGCTTGCGGAACAGATACCAGGCGAGCCGTTCCGGACGGAAACGCCCCCGCGCATCGGCGACGGTATCGGTTTCGTAACCCGTGCGACCGAGCAGCCAGGACGGACGCTCGCCCACCGCGTTCAGCACCGGCACGCTGGTGAACAGCAGTTCGTAACCCGCTTCGCGCGCGCGCGCGGCGATATCCGGATCGAAGGCGCCGTGCGGGAACGACATCGTCGCGCAGGCGACGGACGCGAGGCCTTCCGGCGCGTCGAGCATCGACGCCATCGCCGAGCGTGCGCCACCGAGTTCGGCATCGAGGTCTTCCGCGCGGGTCATCGCCACGTGGCTCTTGCCATGCAGCCCGAGTTCGACGCCGCCCGCGCGCAAGACCTTCAGATCGGCGACGTCGACCATGTGCCGGTGGCCGTCGTCCAGCACGTCCGCGAAACGCGCCAGAACCTCGTTGCGCGTCGACGCGGGCATCTTCTCGAGCTGCGCGATGATCGCCCGCAGCCCCGCGATGCCCCGCCGCTCGGGGCGCGCGCCGCCGTGTTCGACCAGCGCGGCGGCCAGATCGTCCAGCGCGAGTCGGCCGAGGCGCAGGGACCCGACCAGGCGCTCCTGCCAGAACGGCTGCCGCGCGCCGACCGCATCCGCGGCGACGAACATGACCGCCGGCAGACCGGACCGTCGCAGCGCGGGCAGCGCGTAGTCGACGTTGTCGAGCCAACCGTCGTCGAAGGTGATCAGCAGGGCGCGCGCGGGCAGGCGGACGCCGTCGCGGCGCGCGCGCAACACGTCGTCCAGCGAGACCACGCGGTAATGTCGCCGGAAGAAGGCGATCGAGCGTTCGAACAGATCTTCGCCCAGGGTGTAATCGGGGTCGCAGGAAGCCCAGCGCGGGTCGTCGCGACGGAGCGTGCGATGGAACATGACCACCGTTAAACTGTCGCGATTGCGCAGACGGTGATACAGGCCCAGCGCACCGCTGGCATACAGACATTTTCTGGCGAAGTCCCTGAGCATGGCGCGCGAGTTCGAAGTTTCCGCCGGAGTTTCGGCGATTATACCGACCTGGAACCGGCGCGAGCTGGTGATGCGGGCGATCGACTCGGCGCTGGCGCAGACCCGTCCGCCGGACGAGATCGTCGTGGTCGACGACGGCTCGACCGACGGCACCGGCGACGCTCTGCGCGAGCGCTACGGCGAGCTGGTCGGCGAGCGCATCGTCTACCACCGCCAGGAGAACGCCGGCGTCTCCGCGGCGCGCAACGCCGGGATGCGCCTGGCCCGAGGCCGATATTTCGCCCTGCTCGACAGCGACGATCTCTGGCGTCCGGAAAAGACCGCGCGCCAGCTGGAATGGATGGAGGCGCATCCCGAGTTCGGCATGGTCCTGTGCGACGTGGTCCGCGTCGACGCCGACGGCACGCCCTACGACGTGTTCCATCGGCGCGAGGTGCTGCGCGAGGACGGCTGGGCGCTGCGCTGGCTGCTGCTCAACCCGTCGCTGGTCCCGGCATCGGCGATGTTGCGTCGCGAAGTCTTCGAGACCTGCGGCGGCTTCGACACCGCGCTGCGCACCGCGGAGGACATCGACTTCCACCTGCGGGTGGCGCGACGCTGGAAGATCGGCGTGGTCGAGGCCGAACTGGTCGAGGCGATGCGCGGACACGACGGTCTGTCCGCCGAATCCACCACCTACGACGATTACGTGAAGGTCGTCGAACGCGCGGTGGCCGACGCCGGCGACACGGTCGAGGAAGCGGTCCGCCGCGAAGCGCTGTCGGTCACCTACGCCCGCAACGCGCGCGGCATGCTGATCCGTCGGCGCTGGCGCGACGCCTGGCGTTTGTGGCGCGAAGCCCTGCGTCAGGCGCCGACGGCCGAGGCGCGCGCGCAGGCGTGGGCGCTGGTGCCGTTCGCGGCGAAACGCATGCTCGCCGGCGCCCTCTCCCGCAACTGAGATCCCGGTCCGAACCGCCGCCGAACCCGCGACTCAGCGCGCGCCGCGACCGAACAGCACCACTTCGACCGTCTGCAGCATGATCATCAGATCGAACAGCAGACCGTGGTTCTTCACGTAGAATAGATCGAATTTCAGCTTCTCGTTGGCGTCGCGCACGGATGCGCCGTACGGATAGCGCAACTGCGCCCAGCCGGTCAGACCCGGCTTCACCGAATGGCGCACATCGTAGTAGCGGATCTCGCTGTTGAGCATCTCGACGAACTGCGGACGTTCCGGGCGCGGGCCGACGAAACTCATCTCGCCCTTGAGCACCAGGAACAGCTGCGGCAGCTCGTCGAGCCGCGTCTTGCGGATCAACTTGCCGACCCGGGTGCTGCGGTCGTCGTCCTTGGTCGCCCAGCGCGCCACGCCGTCGCTCTCGGCGTCGACGCGCATGCTGCGGAACTTGATCATCTCGAAATGGCGCCCGTGTTCGCCGACGCGCACCTGCCGATAGATGATCGGCCCCCTGGATTCGAGCTTCACCGCCAGCGCCACCAGCGCCATCGCCGGCCAACTGATGGCCAGCAGGGCGCCCGCAGCCAGCAGATCGAAGAAACGCTTGGTCAACCGGCGCGGCGTCGAGTAATCGAACCCCCCCGAGAACACCAGCCACGAAGGGTCGACGATATTGAGCTGGACCATGCCGGCCTCGCGCTCGAAGAAGGTCGACAGATCGGTGACCCGGACGCCCAGCTGCACGCAGTTGAGCATCTGCTCCATCGGCATGCCGCCGCGGCGCTCGTCCGGCGCGATCACGATCTCGTCGACGTCGAGCCGATCGGCGACGGCGCAGAG
This sequence comes from Pseudomonadota bacterium, assembly GCA_049324395.1. Taxonomy (GTDB): domain Bacteria; phylum Pseudomonadota; class Gammaproteobacteria; order Xanthomonadales; family Xanthomonadaceae; genus Lysobacter_I. Next base: position 39,199 of record JBMOOY010000067.1, on the reverse strand, counting down.
CGTTTCGTCGGTGCGCAGCAACTGCGATTCGTCGACGACGATCGGCTGGTTCGGCGCCGGCACGAACCCGAGGACGTTGAACGACTGCCGATCGCTCTTGCGGCGGAGCCGGGTATTGATCAGGTTCGCGTTGTTGCCGGCGCCATAGACAAGGACGCGCTGCTTCAGCGCCTGCGCGCTCGAGAGCTTGGACACGACGTAGCGGACGCCGAGAACCGCGCCCGCGCCGATACCGAGCGCGATCGCGAGCACGCCGCGGCCGATGTAGGTCCCCGGGATCGCGTAATAGATCACCAGCAGGGCCACGCCGCCGAGCACGAACGACAGCGCGATCCGCAGCAGCAGGTCGATCCTGCTGTGCCGGACGTAGACCTGATACAGGCCGAAGGCCAGCATCGCCCCGGTGACGCACAGCGCCACCAGCAGCGCGCGCAGCGCGATGCCTTCGACGAAATGGTCCAGACCCGAGGGATCGCCGTGGAAGCGCAGCCGGGCCGCGACCATGACCGACACCATCAACACGCACAATTCCACGAACCACAGACTGCGAATCGCCAATTTCTTGCGACTGGATCGAACGGTTCTCACACTTCCCCCTGTTTCCGATGCGGGCGCAGCGACCGCACGCGCACGGACCAGCGATCTCCCGCGACCGCGATGCGGTTGCGGGCGATGCAGGCTGTTCCGCACATTCCCCCTGTGCCGACTGCACCCCACTCGTCAAGGCGACTCGCCATCCGCGATGACGCTTTGTCCCGATTCATTATCCGATAACGTCACACTTTCAAACACCCGGACATCGACAGACGGCGCCTATCGTTCCACCGATGCGACAAAGAAATGATTTCGGTCGGATTAGGCTTTCAGGCGCCAACATTCACAGTCGTCGTGTCCGGAATATCGAACGCCGGGATTCGATTCGTCGAACAGTCGACCGGCTCCTGCGCGAAAGCGACGACGGGCCGCCGCCGACCACGCCCTCATCCGGCCACGACGCGGTCTCGACCCTCGCGTTTCGCCAGATACATCGCGCTGTCTGCGCGGCGCAGCAGGCTTTCGATGTCGTCGCCGACGCCGGCGGCGGCGGTCCCGAGGCTGATGCTGACGCGCTCACCGCTGTGGAAACCGTCGAAGACGGCTCGCGAGACCGCCTCGCGCAGCGACTCGGCGGCGATGCGCGCGGCCTCCCCGTCGACGCCGGGGAGCACGGCCAGGAACTCCTCGCCGCCCATGCGGCCGGCACGCGCCTGCGCGGGCAGCCACACGTCGACCAGACCCGCGATCGTCTGCAGCACCCGGTCGCCGCCGATGTGGCCGTGCAGATCGTTGATCCGCTTGAAGTGATCGACGTCGAAGGCGATCACCGCCAGCGGCTTGCCGTTCCCCTGCGCTTCCTGCAGCGCGTTTTCGAGGAAATCGAGGATATGGCGTCGATTGGGGAGGCTGGTCAGTTCGTCGGTCATCGCCAGGCGCCGCAGGCGTCGGCCGCGATGAACCAGTTGCAGCGCCATCGCCCCGAGCAGGACCAGCAGGGCGGTGCCCAGCAGGATCGCCAGCCGCTGCAGCGAACGCATGCGCTCGGCGTTGCGCAGCGCCTCGCCCCGATGCGCGTTCTCGATCAGCAGCGCCCGGTTTTCCTGTTCCTTCTTCGCGGTGTCGAACTGCACCCGCAGCCGCGACGTCTGCTCCTCGCGCGCGCGCCGCTCCAACTCCTGCTGGGCCTGGCGGTACGCCACCGAGGCTTCGTAGGCGCGGCGCCAGTCGCCGGAAGCGGCGCGCGCATCGGCCAGCGCTTCGTAGACCTTGGCGAGTTGCCGGGGATTGTTGTTGGCGCGGAAGTGGCGCTCGGCGAACTCCAGGTCCGCCACCGCCTCGCGCAGGCGCCCGAGCGCGCGCAGGGCGCGGGCCCGGGTCAGCCGCGTGCGGGCGACGCCTTCGCTTTCGTCGGCGCCCGAAAAATAGCCGAGCGCGCGCTCGATCCACGGCAGCGCTTCCGCGGCCTTGTCCTGCTTCACCAGCAGCGCCCCGATCGAGCGTTCGCTCTCGGCGATCGCGGCGCGGTTGCCCAGCGCCGAGTCGATCTCCAGCGCCCGCCGGTATTCCACCAGCGCGGCCTCGTGCTCGCCCTTCATTTCCAGCGCCGAGGCGATATTGAAGCGCGAGGTCGCGACCCCGCTCTGGAGCCCGGCAGCCTCGTCGTACTTCAGCAACTGGCGGTAATAGCCGATCGCCTTGTCGAATTCGCCGACGTTGGCATCGCTGTAGACGTTGGCGATGGCGTTGAGGGTGTAACGCTGGCCGTTCTTGAGGCCCAGTTCGAGATTGAGCGCGTAGGCGCGATTGAGATCGGAGATCGCGTCGTCGTAACGGCCGTGGTAATGCCGGCTTTCGCCGCGCAGCGCGAGCGCTTCGGCCAGCGCCGCCTTGCTGCCGGCGCGTTCGGCGGCGGCGACCGAGGCTTCGTATTCGATCGCGGCCTCGCCGGGCTTGCCCTGGAGGTCCAGCGCGTAGCCGCGGCAGCTGTGGAAGCCGGAGACGGCGATGTCGTCGCCGCGGTTGCTCGCCGCGCGCAGGGCCGCTTCGGCCTCGCGCTGGGCCGCGTGCGGATCGACCACCGCGGCGGTTTCGCAGGCATCGACTTCGGCTTCGCGCAGGAGTTCGACGTTCTCGCTGGCCCGCGCGACCTCGACCGCCCGCCGGGCGAGGGTCAGCGCCCGGCCGGGATTGTTCTCGACCTCGGTCTCGACCTTCGCCAGCAGCGCGCGCACTTCGACCTGGGGACTCGGCGCGGTCTTCTGGGCCGCCGCCGCGACCGGCAGTCCGGCGACGAGCGCGAGCGCGCACAGCGCGACCCGACCGGACGAGCCGGGCAGGCGCATGTCGAACAGGATCGGGGCGAGTTCGCGCGGCATCCGCAGGGCGGCCTCAGTCGGCCCCGGCCAGGTCGTCGTGCGACGCGCGGACCGCGCGTGAATGAGACTGCGGCAATGGAGCGCAGCCCGGGGCGCCGGATCGTCCGGGGCCGGGTGTCTGGTACATGGTTCCGCCCCCCTGCGGACGTTGTGTCATGGCCCGGGGACCCCCGTGGGATGCCCGCCATGCGAGGGGCGGATTCTAGTGCGGTCGGTGCCCGAAATGTGCGCGTTGTATCGCGGTATTTCGCCGGATTCAGGCATGGCTCACCTCCCATTCCTCGGCCGAGAACTCCGTCACGCGCATCATGCGCCCCAAGCGGCAGCGAGGGAACCACCGCTATCGAGCGCCGGGGCTTTCCGACGAACGGTCGCCGCGTATGCGGACCCGCAGCGCATGCCCGGCCAGGGCGCCGCTGCGATACGGTGCGGATGCGTACGGCGGCGGATGGGAGGTCCGCCGCCGCCGCAGGAGCCCCGTCGCCGGGACCGACTCAGCGGAGCCACATCCTCGCGCTGCGCGCCGGCAGGCTGAAGGTGTAATTGGCGGTGCCGATGTTCACCACGCTGCCCGACCCCAGGGTGTCGGTGTAGTTGGCGTACCACCACAGGACGCTGTTGTTCATGTTGACCGTGGCGTTCACCGTGCTGCCGCACTTGTTGATGCCGACGATGCCCAGGCTGCCGCGCCGGAAGACGATGTGGCAACTGCCGTGCGACAGCACCTGCATGTCGTTGCCCTGGACCGCGTTGTGGAAGCGGATCATGCCTTTGATGTCGTTTCGGTTGTAGGCGTTGACCCAGCGGTTGTCGCCGCTCTCGTTGTTGTCGGAATAGACCATCGGCTTGCCACCGTTGCGGCCGAACAGATAGGCGTAGGCCAGGGTCTCGTCGGTCGGATCCATCAGCGCATAGCGGAAGCCGCTGTTGTTGGGAATGTCGTGGGTCACGGTGAAGGTCAGCGCCCGCGCGCCCTGCAACGCCTGACCGTAAGCCCCCGGATCGACAAGACCGCTCATGCTGCCGCCGAAGGAGAAAGCGTTGCGGATCGTGGTCTGCAGCGGAAAGTCGTAGGCGGCGTGGCTGGTGTACTGCAGATACGGCTGCAGGAAGCGGTCGTACTCCAGATTGCCGCTGCCGCCGCCGGTGATGATCTCGCCGAAGACGTAGACGCCGCTCTTGATGTCGTCGGTCAGCACGCTGTTGAGATGCGAGATCGGCATGTGCTTGGCCGCGTCGATACGGAAGCCCTTGACGCCGATGGCCTTCAACTGGCGCAGATACTCCTGCTGCTGCGAGATCACCCAGGCGTTGGCCTTGAGGTCGGGAAGTCCGGCATCCCCGCCGCCGCCGCACAGGCGCCAGTTCTGCACCTGCCAGACGTCGTTGTAATCGGCGATGCAGCGGGCCTCGCCGAAGTCGCCGCCGCCGAGGAAGTTGTAGCCGAGATTGCCGAACAGCCGGATGCCGTTGTAGTACGTGGTGTTGGACGCGTACAGATTGAGGACGCTGGTGCCGGGATAGTTCAGGTCGGAGCGCTGCGCGGATTCGTTCGCCATGTGGTTGAGCACCACGTCGGCGTAGACGTCGATACCGCGGGCGCGCAGTGCGGATACCATGTTGCGGAACGCGGTGGTGTCGCCGAGCGGATGATGGATGACGCGATAGTCCTGCGGCTGGTAACGCGCCCACCAGGCGCTGCCCGCGGACTTGTAGGCAGGCGCGACGAGCACGGCCTTGTATCCGGCGGTGCGGATCGCGTCGGCGCGGGCCTGTACGTCGGCGTAGCGCCAGTTGAAAGCGTGCAGGACGGCGTCGGCGTGCGCCGCGCCGGCGGCGACGCACAACGACAACGCGGCGCCGAGTCGCAGGGCGAGACGGCGGGCGCGAACGGACGACTTCGATAAGGACGGCATGATTCGGTCTCCTGTTGGATGGCGGAATCCCGCATTTCGCGGGCGAACACTTCCTGCTCCCGTCGTCGCGCGATCGCGCGAACGGGCTTCGATGGATCACTGCCTTCGACGACCGTCCCCTGCGCCGGCCAGCGTCGCGCAATCGCGCGACGGCGATGGATGCTAGGGCCGCATCGCACTGCAACATGCGCAGCTGTATTCGTATTCACGCCGCATCGTCATCGTCGACGCACGTCGATGCGCCGAGATTGCGAAAATAATCAACGCGCGTCGCGATATCCGCTATCGAAGCGACGCGCGATTCGTCGACTCAGTGCGCGCGGCCGCGCGGCGTGCCCTTGCGGCAGGCATCGGAGCAGTATTTCACCGCATCCCAATCGCGCGCCCACTTCCGCCGCCACGCGAACGGGCGACCGCAGACCGGGCATTGTTTGGTCGGCAGGTCACGCTTCGCCTTCATCGCCTCGCCGGCATCAGGCCTTGCGCAGGAAGCAGGTCTTCAGCACCAGCCCCTTGATCTTGTCGGAGTTGCCTTCGATGTGCTCCGAATCGCCGTCGACCAGGCGGATGTGCTTGATCACCGTCCCCTGCTTCAGCGGGATCGACGAGCCTTTGACCTTCAGATCCTTGATGACGACCACGGTATCGCCGTCGGCGAGCGCATTGCCGTTGCTGTCGCGGACGACCTGCGCGCTTTCCGCCGGCGCCTCGTCGCTCCACTCGTACCCGCAATCGGCGCAGACGAAACGGTCGCCGTCGCGATACGTGTTGGTGAGGGTGCACTGCGGACACGCGGGCGTATCGGTCATCGGAAGCTCTTTGCGGGCGAGCCGGCGAGCGCCGGCGCGATATTGTCGACGCCCGCAGAGGGAACGGCAAGCGCATGACTTCCGGCGCTTGTCGTCCCATTCCGGGCCGGGCAGCTTCGTATCGTCCCATCCAGACACGGAGCCGCATGCGCACGCTCGCCCTCGGATTCGCCTGCGCACTGTTGGTCGTGGCTGTGCCCATGCCCTTGTTTGCGGGCGATGCCTTCGAAAGGATCTCGCCGCAGGACGCCGGCTATTCGCCGGAGAAACTCGAAGCCCTGCGCGCAGTGTTGCGCGAGTCCGGTTCAGACAGCCTGGTCCTGGTCCACGACGGCAGGATCTTCTTCGAATACGGGGACATCCGCAGAAAGCTGCTGCTGCACTCGATGCGCAAACCGTTGCTCAACGCGCTTTACGGGATTCACGTGTCGCGCGGCGAGATCGATCTGGATGCGACCATCGGGGCGCTGGGCCTGGACGACACCTTCCCGGCGCTCGACGATGTCGAGAAAAGCGCGAAACTCGAGGACATGCTGAAGTCGCGCTCCGGCGTCTATCATCCGGCCGCCGCGGAATCGGAGGGCATGTCGACGAGCCGGCCACCGCGCGGCAGCCATGCGCCAGGCACGTTCTACTACTACAACAACTGGGACTTCAACGTCGCGGGACGGATTCTGGAGCGCGCCACGGGCCGTCGCATCTACGACGACTTCGACCGGGAAATCGCGAAACCGCTGGGGATGCTCGACTATCGCAACCGCATCGTGGTGCCGGATCGGGATGGCCGTCCGGGCGACCCGGATGCCGACGGCTACTACGTCTATGAGCCGGACAAGTCGCGCCATCCCGCCTGGCACTTCAGGATGAGCGCGCACGATCTGGCGCTGTTCGGCCAGTTGTATCTGCAACGCGGGCAATGGAAAGGCCGTCAGATCGTGCCGTCCGAATGGATCGCCCGCAGCACCCGTCCTTATTCGATCGAAGACGCCGAATACGGCCTCGCCTACGGCATGCTCTGGAACGTGCTCGTGCCGGAGTCGCCGGAAGAGACGCCCTCGTTCTATCACACCGGCGTCGGCATCCACATGATCGGCGTCTATCCGAAGCATCGGTTGGTGATGGTGCACCGCGTCGACACCGAACGGCCCTACCGATTCGACGACGGCGATCTCTATCGGATCATCCGCGCGATCCATGCCGCGAGAATCAAGCCGCCGGCCGACTGAATCCTCAGAGGCGATTCAGTCGAGCCCGGGCCATGCGCCGGCATCGAGCGTTTCCCGATAGCCGTGCCAGGCCGCATAGGCGAGCCAGGGCATCAGCACGCCGAGCCCGAGCAGCGCGGTGGCGAAGCCGATCGCGGTCAGCGCCACGATGATCGCCGCCCACAGCAGCATCACGGCCTTGTTGCGCAGTACCGCGTTGATGCTGGACACGCCGGCGGTGATCATGTCGACGTCGCGGTCGGCGATCATCGGCAGCGAAAAGGCCGCCACCGCGAAGGTCAGGGCGGCGAAGATCGAGCCGACCGCCGAACCGATCGCCAGGAATTCCCAGAGCGTCGACGCATTGCTTTCGTCGATCGGGAAGAACGCGCCGACCATCATGCCGGCGCGGGACCACAGCAGCACGATCACGCCCTGGGCGATGGCGAACACGCCGGCCTGGCCGACGACGCGACGCGCGAGCACGAAGGAATCGGCCAGACGCGGGGTGTCGCCGCGCTCGAGCGCGCGGCTGACGCAGTAAAGGCCGACGCAGATCAACGGCGCGACGAACACGAAGCCCGACAGCAGCGTCGCGAGCAGCGCGAAACGCCCGAGGTTCCAGGCCAGCAGCGAGATGCCGGCGCTGACCAGGACGATGACGACGCCGAAGACCAGCGACAGTCCGGGCGCGGCGCGCAGATCCCGCCAGCCCGCGCGCAGCCAGCGCAAGGGCGCACCGGAATCGAGGGCGACGCAGGGCACGACGAACGGCCGGGCGTCGCCGACATCCTCGGGCCCGGGTTCCGTCGGCGGTACAGGATCGGGTTCGGTCTGCGAGGACATGGCGCCTCCGCTGCGAAGTCGCCGACAGCATAACGTCGACGGTGGCGGCCGAGACAAGCCCGACCCGGCATGGCAGGATCGCCGGGCAGGTCCGCCTCCTCCATGATCGACCCCGAACGCGCCCATGGCCGACGCATCGCCCCCCGCCGATCCGGAATCGCTCGCCGCGCGCGCCTACGTCGCCTTCGACGCCGGCGATCTCCTCGCCGCCCGTATCGCGTTCGATGCGCTGCTCGCCGTCGAGCCCGACGACCCCGCGTTCCACTACATGCAGGGCCTGACCTGCAAATACCTGGGCGACTGGATGCGTTCGCTGCGTCACAACCTGCAGGCGCTGCGATTGGCGGAGGGGGACGATGCGGATCGCGAGGCCATGCGCTGGAACGCGGCGATCGCGGCCACCGCGCTGGGCGACTGGACGGAAGCGCGCCGGCAGTGGACCGATTGCGGAATCGCGATTCCGCCTGGAGCGGGGCCGATCGACGGGAATTTCGGCGTCGCGAGCCTCCGACTGGAAGCGTGGGGACAGGCCGAAACCCTCTTCGCGAAACGGATCGACCCGGTGCGCGCGCGTCTCATCAACGTGCCTCTGCCCGACACCGGCTATCGCTACGGCGATGTCCTGCTGCACGACGGCGCCTCCACCGGCGAGCGCTTCTTCCATCAGAGCCGCGTCCCGGTCCTCAACGCGCTGCAGCGACTGGAAACCTCGGAATTCCGTACCTTCGCCGTGTTCGCGACCTGCCCCGAAGCCGCCGATCTCGACGCGTTGCTGGCGATGCGCGGGCCCGGCATCGGCCTCGTCGAGGACTGGACCGCGGGCATCGTCCACCTCTGCCTGCGCTGCAGTTATGGCGTTCCGCATCGCCATCGCGACGCGACCGACGCGACCGAATGGCGCCCCGAGCGGAATCTCGGTTTCGCCGCGCAGAGCGGACATGCGGTGCAACGCCTGATCGAACGCTGGAAAGCCGCCGCACCCGGCCGCGGCCGCCGGCTCGATGCGATCGAGCACCGCGATCGCGAACCCGAGCCGACGCCGGCATCCGGTATCCGCTGGTGGCTCGCGCCGGAGGATCGCGACGCGGCGGACGCGGACGCGCAACCGAGGACGGACGGCTGACGCGCGTTTTTGCTGCGCTGCAGCTTGCCCCATCGACCAGTGTCGCCGCCGTCGGCGCTGTGGCCCACTGCCGGCATCCCCCGCCGGAGACCGCGCCGATGTTCCGCATCGCCATCCGTTCCGTCCTGCACGCCGCGTTCGCGGCGCTGATCCTGTCATGCGTCGTCGGCGTCGCGCCGGTACACGCGCAGACCGAAGTGACCGGGTTCGGGAGCAACCCGGGCAACCTCCGCATGTTCAAGTACGTGCCCGCCTCCCTGCCCGCCGGCGCGCCGATGGTGGTGGCGCTGCACGGCTGCAGCCAGACCGCCGCCAATTACGATGCCGAAACCGGCTGGCAACGCTTCGCCGACCGCTACCGTTTCGCGCTCCTGCTGCCGCAACAGCAGAGCGCCAACAACAGCGCGACCTGTTTCAACTGGTTCGAGAGCGGCGACATCGCGCGCGGCCAGGGCGAAGCGCTGTCGATCCGGCAGATGGTCGACCGGATGATCGCCGACCATGGCGTCTCGACGTCGCGGATCTACATCACCGGCCTGTCGGCGGGCGGCGCGATGACCGCGGTCATGCTCGCGGCCTATCCGGACGTATTCGCCGGCGGCGCGATCCTCGCGGGCATTCCCTATCGCTGCGGCGTCGGCCAGACCGCCGCCTTCGGCTGCATGAACCCGGGCACCGATCTCACCCCTGCGCAGTGGGGCGACAAGGTCCGCGCCGCCTTCGCATGGAGCGGCGCGCGACCGGTCGTCTCGATCTGGCACGGCGACGCCGACTTCACGGTGCGGCCGATGAATCTCACGGAAAGCATGGAACAGTGGACGAACGTCCACGGCATCGACCAGACCGCGGACGTCAGCGAAACCGTCGGCGGTTATCCGCATCGGGTGTACAAGGACGCCAGCGGCGCGGCCCGCGTCGAGACCTGGACGATCGCCGGCATGGGCCATGGCACGCCGGTCGACCCCGGCACCGGCGAAACCCAGTGCGGCACCGCGGGCGCGTACATCCTCGACGTCAATCTCTGCTCCAGCTACTACATCGCGCGCTTCTTCGGACTCGACGACCTCGACGGCACGCCGCCGACCGCGACGATCTCTTCGCCCGCGAACGGCGCGACGGTCAGCGGCACCGTGAACATCGCCGCGACCGCCAGCGACGACATCGGCGTCGATCGCGTGGAGTTCCTGCTCGACGGCGGACTGCTCGGCAGCGACGCGAGCGCGCCCTACGGCTTCGCCTGGAACAGTGCCGCGGCGACCGACGGCAGCCACGTCCTCACCGCGCGCGCGGTCGATTTCGCCGGCAATACCGGCACGTCGGCGCCGGTCGGCGTGACCGTGAGCGGCGGCACCGGTGGCGGCGGATCGTCGACGACGACCGCCTTCCAGAACGAGAACGCCAACGACGGTTACGTGAAAGCGGCCGCGGGCGGCGCATCGCCGGCGGTGGGCACGCTCGAATCGAGCCTCGGGCTGGCCATCGGTCGCGGTACCGACGGCAAGTTCAATCGCACGCTGCTCTCGTTCGACACCTCTTCGCTACCGGATGGCGCGACCATCCTCTCCGCCACGCTCACCGTCACCTATCGCAGCGCGTCGGGCGACCCATGGAACAACCCCGCGGGCAACAGCTTGGTCGTCGATGCCCATCGCGGCTGCCTCGGCGCCTGCACCATCGAGACCGGCGACTGGGGCGCGGTCGCGACCGCGAGCGCCGTCGCGCAGATCCCGACGTTCAGCGGCGGCACCCAGACCAGCACCCTGTTCGCCACGCCCGGCCTGGGCGCGATCAACCGCACGGGGCGCACCCAGGTGCGCCTGCGCTTCGCCGCGGATCAGACCGCGACCCACTATCTGTGGATCGGCAACGGCACGACGGCGACGTTGACGGTGACCTGGCAGCCCTGAGCCGTCGGGCCCGACGCGATCCGCTGGCGCCTACTTCGCCGCCAGCGGGTCGCCGAGATGCGCCCGCAGGAAGCCGGCGACGGCGGTCCAGACTTTCGTCCGGTTGGCGTCGTCCTCGATGCCATGGCCTTCGTCTTCCAGTTCGATCAGCGCCGGCGGGCGACCGGCGATGTTGAGCATGCGCACCAGTCGACGCGTGTGTTCGTAGTCCACGCGCAGGTCCTCGCGACCGTGAACCAGCAGGATGGGCAATTCCAGTTCGCGATACCGGTACAACGGCGAGTAGCGGAGCATCTCGTCCATGTCGGTGTTCGGGTTGCCGATCCTTTCCTCGATCAGCTTGCGCCCTTCCTCCGAACGCGCGGTATCGCTGGCGGTGAAGAAGAGGGCGCGGTCGCTCACGCCCGAGATCGATACCACGCAGCGGAACCGCCCCGGCCAGCGCACCGCCGAGACCATCGCCGAGTAGCCGCCGTAGCTCGCGCCCATCGCGCACATCCGCGACGGGTCGACCGGATGCCCGGCCAGCGCCACCGCCAGCGCGGCGTCGATATCGTCCTCGATCGCGCTGCCATAGCTGCGCTCGCCGGCCTTGCGGAACGCGGTGCCGAAGCCCTCCGAACCGCGGAAATTCACCTGCAGCACGGCATAGCCGAGCGACGCGAGGATCTGCACCTCGGGATCGAAATAGCGGTCGTCGCGCACGCCGATCGGGCCTCCGTGCGGGAACAGCACCAGCGGCGATTTGCCTTTCGCGCCCGGCGGCAGAGTCAGATAGGCTTCGATCTCGAAACCGTCCTTGCTCTTCACGCGCAGCGCGGTCGCGGGCGCGAACCTGCGCTGCGCGAGCCACGGTCTGGTTTCGCTGACCAGCGAGGCCTGTGCGGTATCCGCATCGTAGAAATAGACATCGGTCGGTTTGTCGCTGCCGCCCACGGCGACCAGGAACTTCCGCCCGGTGGCGTTGCGCTGGAGGATCGTCACCGCCTTGCCGGGAAACGCCGCGTTCAGGCGCTTGTAGAGACGGGCGTCGGTCTCCTGGAAGTAGTGGCTGACCACGAATCCGTTGTCGTAATAGCTGGCGCCGATCAGTTCGCCCGCAGGGGAGAACAGCGGCGACAGGATGTCGCGCCCCGGCTTCGAGAACACCGTGCGCACGACCTTGCCGGCCGCAGGATCGTATTCGACCAGTTCGCGCTGGCCGCGGTCGCGCTCGGCGAGTCCGTAGATCAGATTGCCGTCGGCCGACAGGGCCATCGGATCGAAGTCGGCCTCGTCGTCCAGGGTCATGATCTGGCGGTAGGCGCCTTCGGCGCCATGGATCAGCACCCGATTGCCTTCCTCGTCGACGCCGATCGCCATCCGGATCCGATCGGCGGCGTCGACGAAGAACGCCAGGCCGTTGTCGATCCCCTTGTTCAACCGACCTCCGCTGGTGAAGTCGAAACCGCTCGCCGCCTTCTGCGTGCGGACGTCGAGTTCGTGCACGGCCACCCGGCCGGAACTGGTCCCGGACGCGAACAGGATCCGTCCCGGACGATCCCGTCTCACCTTCACGAGCACGCCGACGCGCGGCACGACGACCTTCTCGTAACTGCGACCTTCGGGCTTGTCGACGACGTTGGCGACGATCAGCGCGTCAGGCTCGTGGCTGCGACCGATGCTCATGATCAACGAACGGTCGTCGGCCCAGTCCAGTCGCGACACCGGCTTGGGCGATTCGTAGAGACGCACCACCGAACCCTTGGCGATATCGACGAGGTCGATCGCCCAACGCCAGTCCCCGCTGGCCGGCGCCGGATTTTTGTCGCCTTTTCCGCGATCGTTGCCGGGCAGGCGGAACACCACCACCTCGGCGAACATGTCCCCGGCAGGATTGAGTTCGATCATCTGCACGCGGTTCGGTCGCCACAACTCGTCCAACGACAACGGCAGCGTCCCCGGGGACGGCGCATCGACGGTCTTGTCCTCGGCCGGCGCGGCGCCGGCGAGCGCCTCGCGATAGATCGCCGGAAAGGGGTCCGGGTAGTGTCCGGTGTACGCGAACCGCTGCGCGCGGGCCAGCGCCGGGTGGGTCTTGTCCAGCCAGTCGAGCGCGACCAGTCCCCGGTTGCTGACATGGACGAGGGCGCTGAACCAGCCGGTCGAACGGAACACGAGATGACCCGGGTAGTTCAGCACGCCCGGCTTGACCTCGAAGGCGAATTCCGGATCCTTCGAGATCTTGTAATCGCCGAGATAGCCGACGCTCGTCCAGCGATAGCGGCCGGCGGGAACGACATAGAGTCTGGCGCTCTGACCCTTCTCGACGCCGCGCATCGTGCGCACATCGAGATTCACGCCGTCTCGCGAGATGCGCACCATGCGCAGCGGCTTGTTGCTGTCGACCGCCAGCACCAGCAGGCCTTCGTCGGCATCCAGCTTCGGCAGCTTGCCCGGATCGACTTCGCGGATGATCGCCTGCGCGGGCAGCGCGGCCGCCAGCAGCAGCACGGCGAGGACCGCGGCGAGTTTCCGGCCGGCACCGACGAACATCCGAATCATCATGGCCCCCTGCGAAGACGCCGGTCGTCGCTCGACGACAGCAGGCGACATCTTATCGGATGCCGCCGGATTCGCGCCGGGGTTCGCGCCCGGATGCACGGCCGTCCCGGCCTCCGTTATGCTCGCCGCTTCGGCCGCGACTGCAGGGGGAAACGATGCCGAACACGATGGCACGATGTCGCCGGCGCGCGTCGGCGCCGCTGCTGGCGCTGGCGGCGGGGCTCGCGCTCGGCGGCTGCGGGACGTCCGGCGGCCCGCCCGACGTCGACGACGCGAAGGGCGCGCTGGAGGATCATTTCGAGCACATGAACGACCGCGGCGGGGTCCGCATCCAGCTCGGCTCGATGGGCGGTTTTCTCCACCTGCGCTTCGACGTGCGCCTGCACCACGTCATCCTGCACGGATGCATCGGGCGCGATCGGGTCTACGTCTGCGAACTGACCTACGTCGCCAGTTATCCGCCGGTGAAGGACGAGACCGAATCCATCCGCACGAAGGCCACGTTCTTCGACGGCCCCGGTGGATGGCGGCTGATCGAATGACCCCCGTCCGCACCGCATCTCCCGCCCTCACGAGACCGTTTCCGATGATCCCGACCCACCGCCTCGCCCTGCCCCTTTCCCTGCTGTGCGCGCTGCTGATCGCGACGCCGACGGCCGGCGCGCAATCCAGCGCGCTGCCGATGCCGCTGGAGAGCGACGACCCGGCGAAACCGCTGAACATCATCGCCGACCAGACCTGGACCGGCCCCGAGATCCAGGCGCAGGCGAAGGATTTCAGTCGACTCGCGGTCGGCGCGTTCAAGTACGACGCGAGCCAGGGGCCGGTGACGCTGGTCGTCGACTACGCGGCGACCCGGCCCGACCCGGACGCCGAGGGCGAAGCGATCATCGACGTCGGCATCGAGTGCCCGGAAGCCCGCGATCCCTGCGCGATCCCGATCACGCTCGGCACCATCGGCATCCACAGCGAGTACATGGGCGAAAGCGTGGTCGATGTCGGCGCGGCGCCGGAAGCGGCGTGGGTCGGCCGCGAATCGCATGCCTACACCTTCCCGCAGGATACCTACGTCGAAGTCCAACTGGCGTTGCAGGACCGGAAGAACCTCGAACCGAAGGCGATCCGCGCGCGCCTGTTCTACGGCGCCCACGACCGCTCCGCCCTGCCCGGCCAGAAGACGCGCTTCGGCACGGTGCTGAAGATCGCCGCGGTGCTGGGCGTGCTGTTCGCCCTGTTCCTGTGGTGGATGCGCCGGGACTGACGCGATGCGCGACCGCCGGGACGCGAAGGTCCCGGCGGCGCGACGCGCAAGATGCATCGCGGTGCGTTCGCTCAGGGCACCACGGTGCAGCAGGGTTGTTGCGGCGTGACCGTGATCGGGGTCGGCACCGGCAACTGGTTGAAGTCCTTGACTGTTGGCGTGATGCCGAAGGTGCCGCTGGACAACGGCAGATTGGTCGCCAGCGGATTCCAGTCGACCGAGCAGATCGTCTTGAATGCGCTGACGTCGGGACGCACGGTCAGGGCATGCAACGGATCGCCGTTGAGCAGCCAGTTGGTCGAGGTGGAGCCGGCGAAGTACGCGCCGTTGTTCGCCGCGGACAGCGAGAACGCCTTCTCGGCCAGCGCACCCTGGGTGCCGTAACGCTTGCCGATCACCGGCACGCCGGTCGGCAGCACGTAGGGCATCAGCGATTGCGGATGGGCGAGATGGGTGAACGCGTCCTGGCTGTTCGCGGACCCGCCATAGGCGCCGTTGACTTCGCCGGCGATCATCATCACGCCCGCCGGCGCGCCGGCGTACGTGGTCGACAGGGTCAGATCCGTGGCCCAGCCGATCTCCCGATCCGCGGTCGCGCCCCAGTGGGTATGCACGCGCAGCAGGCAATTGGGCACGAAACGCGCCAGGTAGACCTGCGGCGTACCGCCGGCGGCGCTGCTGGTTTCGCCGACGGCCAACACTTCGGGCGTGCCGGCGCTGGTCTTCACGCCGACGACATCGTGGAACTGCGCCGTACCGATGCCGCGCGTACGGACGGTGCAGACCACCGCGCCGGTGTTGCCGTTGACCTGCATCAGCGCGGTCTCGCTGCCGATGCGCCCGACCGCGACCAGATCGCCGGTGAGGCTCGGCGCCACCGGCACGAGTTCCGCGATCGCCTGCAGTTCGAAATCGCCGGCGATCGCGTTCTGGTAGTCGCGGGCCCAGATCAACGCGCCGTTGGAACGCGTGCGCACGATGCGGGCGCGGTAAACCGCGGGCAGGCCGCCGGCGGCCGGCCTGACGTATTTGCCCAGCGCGACCAGATCGCCCACCGAGGTCGAGAACGCGCCGTCGCCGGAGGTCGTCTGCAGGATGTCGAAGCCGGTGTTGTAGTCGGTCGTGTCGCCGTAATAGAAGCGCCACAACGGCGCGCCGTTGCAACCGATCTTGGTGATCACGAAATTCGAGGTCGGCGCGGCGACGCTCGTCGGGTCGATGCTGCCGACCACCGCGAAGCCGGTGCCGTCGCGGAATTCCGCCACCTGCGCAGCGCGCTCCGGCCGACCCGCGGAGTCGTACTGGAAGCGGAACACGAGACCGGAGGACACGTTCAGCCGCTCGGCCAGCATGTTGGTGTTGCTGCCGGACGGACTCGCCGTACCGACGCTGATCGAGCCGCCGGGGCTGGCGCAGCTGCGGACCTCCTTCGTTCCGCGATGTTCTTCGCGATAGGTCGGGAGGCCGGAGGTCATTTCCCAGTTCGAGGCCATCGCCGCCAGCGGCGCGAGCGACAGGCAGGCCAGCGTGAGTGCCGTTCTTGCGTATGCGTTCATGCGTCTCTTCCTTGTGCTTTCCATGGAAGCGATCCACGGAAACGCCCTTCCCTGCGCGGAGGCCGCGAAGACGGGCATCCCTCCCGCCGCGGCATCGTCCCCATCCTCACGCGATATCGTCCCGGGCGTTCCTTCCGTCGAACCGCCTGGCGAGTCGGCGACCGCCATCGCATCCAACGCGTCCGGCTGCGGCCAGCGGCCAGTCGCGCGGATCGCCCGCCGCATCCCGTGACCGGGATCACGTCGATCGACGCCTCGGTTCAGCGCACGGTCGGCGAGATGAACGCGCGCCGGGATGCCGCGCGCGATTCAGCGCAGTTGACTGTCCTTGCTGCCGCGCCGGTTGTACCCGCTGAACGCGGCCTCTTCGCGGTCGTGCGCGTCCTGGCACTGCACGCACAGGCGCACGCCCGGGACCGCCTGGCGCCGGGCCTCGGGGATCGGCGCGTCGCAATCTTCGCAGTGGCTCAGACCCGGCCCCTGCGGCAGCCGATTGCGGACCCGCTGGATACCGTCCTTGATCGTGGCGTCGATCTGGTCCTGCACGGCGCCGTCGCCCGCCCAACCTGTCGCCATGGTCGTCTCCGCATGGGGTTCGGGCCGCATGATACCGCCGGGACCGGCAAGTCCGCCCGCCGCACGTCGGGCGTAAGATCGACCGCGCGCAGGTCCATTCCACACCGCTCCCGCAGGAGAGTCCGCCGATGCGGCGCCGCAAGAGTCCCGGTCCGAATGCGCGGTGGCCGCTACCGTGGCAGGGCGCACGGCACGGGATGGCGTTGCGTTGCGCGGCGCTGCTCGCGCTGGCGTTCGCGACCTCGACGCGCGCACCATCCGCCGATGCCGCGAATGGATCCGCTGCGGAGATCGCTGCCGGCGTCGAGAATCCGATCGGGGGCGACTCGACCGCGGAGGACCCCATCGGCGAAGACCCCGCACGGGCGATGGCGATGCCGCCGGCGCTGCGGGCGCGCCTGCAAGACGAAGTGCTCGCCGGCGCGCCCTCGCAGGGGCGCCGGTTCGAACGCCTCGTGCGCTTCATGCGCGCGTCCGACGGCCTCGCGATGCGTTACGGCGAACACGCGACGCAATCGGTCGCGGACGCCTACGCGACGCGCACCGCGAACTGCGTCACCTACACCCTGCTCTTCCTGGCGATGGCGCGCGAAGCCGGCCTCGAGGCGCGACCGGTGCGCATCCGCCGGATCCTGTCGCTGCGCCAGGACGCGGATACCCTCTATCTGACCAGCCACGTCTACGCGCAGGTGCGGGTGGGCGTGCGCGAGTACGCGGTCGATTTCGTGACCGCGCCCGTGATCGCGCGCGATGCGCCGGAATCCATCGACGAACGGCAACTGCTCGCGCACTACCACAACAACCTCGCGATGCGCGACCTGGTCGCGCTCGATACGGCGTCGGCGCTGCGTCGCATGCGCCTCGCGCTGCGACTGGACCCGACGTTCGCGCCGCACTGGAGCAATCTCGGCGTGATTCATCTGCGTTCCGGCGACGCCGATGCCGCCGGTCGCGCCTATGCGCAGGCGCTGGCGCGCGATCCCGACGAAGCCGGCGCCCTGTTCAATGCGATCGGGCTGGCGCGTCGACTGGGCGATGCGCGTCGCGCGGAAGCCCTGCAGCGTCGACTGGATCGGGTCCAGGCGCGCGACCCTTTCCATCATTTCCTGCGCGCCACCGCGCACATGGACGCGGGGCGCTATCGCGAGGCCGTCGACGGCTATCGCCGGGCGATCCGCCTGCTCCGCGACGCACCGGAGTTCCACACCGCACTGGCCCACGCCCTCACCATGTCGGGCGACGCGCGCGGCGCGAGCAGGGCCATGGCGCGCGCCCGGGCGCTCGACCGCGGGCACACGCTCCCGCGCTGACGCGAGGGCGGCGGCCCATCGCCGCCTCGGCCGCGGCGGTCGATTTGTTACCCTGCGCGGATGTCCGAAGCCCTCGTCACCGAACTGCTGCGCCCCGATGCGCCCGGCGATTTCGAACGCGCCGTCGACCTGCTGCGCCGCGGCCGGCTGGTCGCCGTCCCCACCGAAACCGTCTACGGCCTCGCCGCCGACGCGTCCAATCCCGAAGCGGTCCGCGGCATCTTCGCGGCCAAGCAGCGGCCGGAACACCACCCGCTGATCGTGCATCTGGCCGCCCCGCACCAGTTGGACCACTGGGCGCGCGACATTCCCGACACCGCCCGGCGGCTGGCCGCGGCCTTCTGGCCGGGCCCGCTCACGCTGCTGCTGCACAAGGCCCCGAACGTCTCGCCGGTGGTGACCGGCGGCCGCGACACCATCGGCCTGCGGGTGCCGGCGCATCCGGTCATGCACCGGTTGCTGGAAGCCTTCGGAGGCGGACTCGCCGCGCCCTCGGCGAATCGCTACCAGCAACTCAGTCCGACCTCCGCCTGGCAGGTGATGGAAGGCCTGGGCGGGCGCATCGACGCCGTCCTCGACGGCGGTCGCTGCGAGGTCGGCGTCGAATCGACCATCGTCGATCTCACCGGCGATGTCCCGCGGATCGTCCGCGCCGGCCCGGTCACGCGGGCCGAACTGCAGGATGCGCTGGGACAAGCGGTCGACTTCCCGGAGACCCACGATGTCGCGGTGCCGGGCAACGTCGCGATGCACTATCGCCCGCGCACGCCGCTGTATCTGTTCGGGATCGACGAACTGCGCGCGCGGTTGCGCGCGAAGACCGACGACGCGCCGATCGCCGTGGTATCGCGGCACGGGGTGGATGTCGACCACGCGCGCGGCATCGCCCGCACCGTGGCGATGCCCGAGAACAAGGCGGACTACGCGCAACGTCTCTACGACATGCTGCACACGCTCGACGCCGCGGGCGTGACCGCGATCTGGATGGAGCGGCCTCCGGCGCAGGAGGAATGGCGCGACGTACGCGACCGGCTCATGCGTGCGGCGAGCCTCGAACCGACGGCCGGATCGGGACGCATCGAGGGCACCTGAGTCCGGGGCCGCCCGATCTCCGGCGGAGGCAGGAACGACGCCTGACTCTCTCAGCGCTGCAGCAGCGCCAGCGTCGCGAAGTGCGGCATGAAGCGCTCCGGCGCGCCGGGCTCCGGCGGATGCTTCAGGCGTCGGCGGAGATTCGCATCGACGCGCAGACGCAGCGCGTGGCTGGGCAGGAACGCCGCCGGCGCAAGGCGCGACTGCGTTTCGGCGCGCGCAGCCGCGGTCGGGCGCTTCGGCGCGGGCGACGGCAACTGCGCCAGCGAGACCGCGACCACGTCGGTGCGATTGGTCGTCTCGCCGGCGTTGACGCGGGCGTAGAACGGCAGGAATCGTCCACCGACGCTGACCAGACCGGTGTAATCGCCGACGAAGAGCCCGTTCGCGAACGGCGCCTGCGCCAGATCGAACGTGGCGCCGAGACGCAGATCGGTCCAGGTCGCGCCGCCGTCGCGGGAGCGCGCCAGCCACGCATCGGTGGACAGCGGGGCGGTCGCGGTGTCGTTGCGCAGATCGTAGTAGGACACGCCGACCGTGCCGTCCGCGGCGACGTGCAGGCTCGGCGTGAACGCAGGCACCGCCGGGGCGCCGTTCACGCGCACCGGGGTCGACCAGCTCAGTCCGCCGTCGCTGGAACGCGACAACGCGATGCCGTCGTGGACGCCGCCGGTGAAACGCGAATCCTGCCACGCCACATAGACCTCGCCATTGGGGCCCGCGGCGATCGTCGGCACGATCGAACCGTCGCGCACCGCGGTGCCGGACACCGGATCGCGCGTGCCCACGGCGAACTGCTCCGCGATATAGACCGGTTGCGACCAGGTCTGGCCGCGGTCCAGCGAACGGACGACCGCGATCCGCGATGTACGCAAGCCGCCGGGCGGGCTGTCGATGCGATTGAAGACGTTGAGCAGGACGCCGTTCGACAGCACCGCGACGATGTTGCCGATGGTCTGGTTGGCGGCGCCCGGGTCGAAGATGGGGCGCGCGGCTTCCCAGCTCGCGCCGCCGTTGGTGCTGCGCGCGAAATAGGTCGGCCCGCGATCGGTCGCCGCGATCAGGCGATCCCACACCGCATAGACGTAGTTCGCGTCGTGCGGGTCGGCGGTCATCGCGTTCTTGTCGTTGAAGGCGGCTTCGCCGTCGAGGATCAGGGTCGTCGGATGCGTCCAGGTCCGACCGTGATCGAACGATCGGCTGGCCAGCATCGCGTTGGTGCCGCCGGCCTGGAACACGCCGCCGTTCGTGGACAGCGACATCGCATGGACCACGCCGTTGGGCGAATAGGTCACCCAGGGATCGGACGCGCGCTGATAGTCGCCGCCGTTGACCACGGTGCCGCCGCCGCAGCGGGAGAACGGCAGCGGCGCGAGCGTCCAGTTGCGACCGCCGTCGAGCGACGTGGCCGCGACCAGCGCGCGCGCCGAACCGTTGGACCAGCGGTCCTGCTGCCAGGCGCCGACGAGGATGTTCGGATTGGCGGGATGCGCCGCGAGCGATGGCTCGACTTCCGCCCCGAGATAGACCACGCCGCCGCCGAGCGGTCCCTCGCAACCGCTGGCGAGCGGCGAAGGGCCGGAGACCGGATACGTCAGCGGCTCTGCCGCGAGCGCGGGCTGGCGACCGCCGGTGATCCGCGGCCTGTCGGCGACGGCGCCCGAGGCGGCGGCGCGCAGGGCCGGCGCCGCGGGTTGCGGCGTCGCGCGTTCGCAGGACGCGGTCGCGAGCGCGCAAACGCCGATCAGGCCGATCTCTCGCAACGAAGGACGCACAGGCATCGCGGTCTCTCCCGGGAGCGGAGCGGCCCGGGGCGGACGGCTCCGTCCGCATTCTCGGTCGGTTCCGCGGCGCTTGTCATGGCCCGTCTTGGCGAATCCGGCATTTCGGGCGCCGCAACGACCGCGTGATCCTGTCCGCCGCCGGATTCCGCTGAAGAAGACAGCATCGGGCCGCTCATCAGGGGGCGTCCCGACCGCTGCTTCGCAATGCCCCCTTTGCACCGGCGCACCGGACGTGCGCCGTTTTTTTTCGTCCGGACCGCGCTCACTCCCGATCGAAGGCGATACGCACGTCCTTCACCGTGCTGGACACCAGCGCGATCGAGAAGCGGCGGAAGAAATGGCGTTTGACCAGCACGTCCTCGCCGTCGTCGAGTTCCGCATCCACCCAGCGGCCGGCCTGGCGGTCGATCGCGGTCTTCACCTTGCGCGCGACGCGGTTCTCGCCGTCGTTGCGTTCGATCGCCACCGTCACCCGCACCGGCGGCTCGCCCGCAGGGGCGATCTCGAACACCAGCTCGCCGGCGGACTCGGCGGCGCCGCTGAACTGCAGGCGCCATTTGTTCGACTGCGCGGCGAACGCCGGCGCAACGGTCAGGCACAGGATCGCCATTGCGGGAAGAAGCATCGTCAGGACGCGACGGCAGGACATGGATCGCTCCGGGATCTGGAAAGCGGCCGCATCGGCCGGATGCGGGCGATGGTAGGGCCTCGCAACGCCGCGCGCCTGCCTCGCGTCGCATTGCCGCGATCCTGAACGCTAGCCGTTCAGCCGCCCGTGTGACGGCGGTGGCGGTCTCGCGCGCCTTTCCCGCGTCCGGCGCCATCGCTACAGTCGCCGCGATGACCGTCGACCCGTCCCGGCCCCGCGCGAGCCGCATCGCGCCGTTCGCCCCGCTCGTCGTCCTGCTCGCCCTCCTGCTGGGAGGTTGCCTCGACGCCGACCCGCGTCCCTCGCCGGAAGAGGTCCGTCGGCAGTTGCAGCGATTGATTCCCGCGTCGGTCCCCGACCGCAGCGGTTGGGCCGCGGACATCCAGGCGGCGTTCGCCGCGCTCGATCTGGACCCTTCCGTGGAAAACCTGTGCGCGGTGCTCGCCGTGACCGAGCAGGAATCCACCTACACCGCCAATCCGCCGGTGCCGGGACTGGGGCGGATCGCGCTGAAGGAAATCGAGGACCGCGCGGCGCGCTACAAGGTCCCGGCGTTCGTCGTGCGCGGCGCGCTGCGGCTGAAGTCGCCCAACGGCGAACCCTGGGCCGATCGCATCGCCGCCGCACGCACCGAGAAGGAACTGAGCGATCTGTTCGAGGAGATGATCGCGAAGGTGCCCATGGGAAAGCGGCTGCTGGCGCGCGCGAATCCGGTCCGTACCGGCGGCCCGATGCAGGTGAGCATCGCCTTCGCCGAAGCGCACGCCGGAGAGCGGCCGTATCCCTACGCCGTCGACGGCTCGATCCGGCGCGAGGTCTTCACCCGTCGCGGCGGCATGTACTTCGGCATCGCCCATCTGCTCGATTACCCGGCGTCGTACGACAAACCGCTGTTCCGTTTCGCGGACTACAACGCCGGACGCTACGCCAGCCGCAACGCGGCCTTCCAGAACGCGGTCGCGGTCGCCACCGGCACCGCGCTCGACCTCGACGGCGATCTCGTTCGCCACCGCAAACGCGACAAGGGCGCGCCGAGCGCCACGGAAACCGCCGTGTACGCGCTCGCCGACGAACTGGGCATGCCCCGCGAACGGATCCGGGACGCGCTGGAGGACGGCCATCGCGAACGGTTCGAACGCAGCGCGCTGTACCTCGGCGTGTACCGGATCGCCGATGCGCGCAACGGCAAGCCGCTGCCGCGCGCGACACTGCCGCGGATCCGCCTGCAGAGCCCCAAGATCACCCGCAAGCTCACCACGGAATGGTTCGCCACGCGGGTGAACGGACGCTACCGCAGGTGCATGGCGAAGGCGCGCTGAAGCGTCCTGTCGCCCCTCCCGACATCCTTCGCGCCTCTCGGCGGGCGCCCCGGGCGAACGCTCGCAGTGATCCCGCAGCGACGCCGGCGACTGACGCGACGGCCGTCGTGCCGTGCTAAGTTCCGCTCGGCGCGTGCCCATGGGGCCGCGCGCGATACGGATCGACCGCACAGGGAGCAGGCGCATGTACGACCGTCGCAGATTCGTCCAGTCGGCCCTCGCGCTCGGCGCGCTCGCCTTCGTCGGCGGCTGCCGGGGGCGTCTCGTCAGGCCGCCGGATTGTCCGCAGTACCAGCGCCCCGACGGACGCATCGTGATCGACGCGCACTGCCACATCTTCAACGGCAGCGATCTGCAGGTCGCCGGTTTCGTCAATCAGGTCGGGCTCGGCCAACCGGACCTGAGCCCGCTGAACCTCATCGGCGACATCGTCCAGACGCTGGCCTGGAGCCTCGCGCCGACCGCCGACGAGGAGCTGCGCTGGTTGCGCAGACGCCGCGGCGGCGATCCCCAGGGCACCCGCCCGGACACGAAGGCGCTCGGCAGCGTCCCGCACCCGCTGTCGGCGACGTTGCTGGACATGGGCCCGGACAGCGACGAACGCTACGTCGAATTCTGGCGACGCCTGCACGCGTTCGACGACGGCGCCGCGAAACGCAGCGGCCTGCTGCGCGCGGACGACGCCCCGGCGCGCGTCGATGCGTTCTTCCGCAGCCTCGAGAGCGACAAGTCGCGCGCGGGCGTCCGCAACAGCGCCGTGCCGCTGCGCCTGCAGTTGCAGAGCCGCGCCGGCGTCGAGCAGGCGCTGCGGGAGGAAGAAGCCGGCGACGGCCGGGTATCGGCGATCGTCAGCTTCCTCAAGACCTTCTTCCGGTTCAGGACCGAGAACGCCTGGACGATGATGCAGACCTACGGCTGCGATTCGGGGGCCGGCCTCGACCTGCTGTGCCCGGCCATGGTGGATTTCGATCTGTGGCTCGGCGATGCCGATCGCAACCGCGGGCGTACCCGCTCGCCGATCGAGGACCAGTTGAAGGTGATGAGCGAGATCGCGCTCGCCACACAGGGCCGCGTGCAGGCGATGGCGCCGTTCAACCCGCTGCGCGCGGCCTGCGATCCGGACGCGGGCTATCTCCGCCGCGCGATCGAGACGTACGGCTGCATCGCATTCAAGGTCTATCCGCCGATGGGGTTCCGCGCGACCGACAACGCGCAGGTCGCGCAGCCGGCGTTGAAGCAATGCCCCGGGAATCGCCCCGTGGCGACGCGGCCGCAGCTCGACCGCATCCTGCACGACTTCTTCTCGCACTGCGCCGAGCAAGGCATCCCGGTGATGGCCCACGCTTCGGACTCCAACGCCGCCTACGCCGGTGCGGGCGCGCTCGCCGCGCCGAAGTTCTGGGAGGATCTTCTCGGCAGCTATGGCCGCGAATTCGCCGCGGACCGGACGAAGCTGCGGATCAATCTCGGCCACATGGGCGGAGACCATTCGACCTCCGCGCCGAACGCATGGCGCGAGCGGGTCGCGGAGGCGATGCTGCGCTTTCCCGGGCAGGTCTACGCCGACCTGAGCTACTACGAGCACATGATGGGCGATGCCGACGTGCGCCGGGCGCTGGCGCGGCAAATGCAGATGATCAAGCGCGACGGCGTCTGGCAGCACACGATGTACGGTTCGGACTGGAGCATGCTCGCCGCGCAGCCGCGGTGGCGGCGCTACATCGACGATTTCGCCGGTTTCATCGAACGCGACCTGGGCCTGGACGCGCCGCAACGCGCGGCGCTCATGGGCGACACCGCGCGGACCTTCTACGGGCTGCGCGACGGCGAGCCGAACATGGAGCGCCTGCGTCGCTTCCACGCGACCGACGACCGCGGCATGGACGCGTTGACCGAAGCCCTGCGATGATCGCAGGCGCGGCGACGATCGCTCACAGCTCGGGCGTCGTTTCCTCGATCGTCCGGATCGCCTCGTCGGCCTTGCGCTGCGATTCTCGGATTTCGGCCTCGGTGGGCCGACGCAGCGGCGCTTGCGGGGACTCCGGCACCGTCGTCGGAACCGCCGCGGGCCGCGCTTCGTGGATCACGATCGTCGGACGCGGCGGTTTGCGCACGTCCGGCGGCGGCTCGCCCGCGGTGTCGGCGGTGCGATCGAGCATCGCGCGCACGATCAGCACGAAACCGACGGCGCAGGCGAGCGCGAAGAGCCACAGCCGAATGCGCCCCCCACCGCTGCGGTCCGGCGCTGTCGCCTTCCTTCGCGGCGAAGGCTCCGCCACCGAGGCCGCGAACGGATCCGCAGCGGAAGGCGACTCCGGCAGCGTGCCGAGCATCGCCCGCAGCCCGTCGCCGTCGATCAGCTTCACCCTGCCCTGACGATTCGCCGCCTCGATCGCCGCAATCGTGAACTCGCCGCTGCTGATGAGGATCGCGCCGGTCGCCCCCTCGTTGACCATCACGCCGAGCAACTCGTGGACGGCGTTGTGCGTGACCTGCTTCGCGTTCCAGTGCTTGCACTGCACCAGCACGATCTCCGCATCGCGGCGCAGGCGCAGATCCACGCCGCCATCGAAACGCGCCCCGGTACCGCCGGTACCCGCATGCTCCACCCACCAGCCGACATCGCGGTAATACGCCGCCAGCACCCGCTCCAAC
Organism: Pseudomonadota bacterium; assembly: GCA_049324395.1. Lineage (GTDB taxonomy): Bacteria > Pseudomonadota > Gammaproteobacteria > Xanthomonadales > Xanthomonadaceae > Lysobacter_I. Next base: position 13,735 of record JBMOOY010000067.1, on the reverse strand, counting down.
TCGGCCCAATGCATGCGGCTGAGCGCGTCGTCGCGTCGCTGGCGGACGTTCTTCAGGCCTGTCATGTCGGCGACTGTCCGCCCTCCGGGCGCATCATGGCAAGACCATTTTCGTCTTTTCCTCCAGGAAGAACTGCTCCGGGTCCCGAGCGATCAGCTCGTTGCCGAGACCGCTCTCCAGCATCACCGATTGGCATCGGACGACAAGATCAGGCCAATCGGCGTCTTGCCGGAATTTGTCCAGACTGACCCGCAGCCTCGGGAAAATGTCCTTCAGCGCTTCCGGCGAATGGAACCGCCAGGCCTGCTGACCCTCGAGAAACGGCGGCGGGAACACTTCTTCGTGGATCAGGCGAAACATCCCACGCCCGCCCTTGGCGCGCAGGTAGGCCTCCTCGAACATGGTCCACGCCGAAGGCGAGTAGGCGATCCCGCTTCGCTCGTTCTTGAGCCGTGTCGCCTGCTCCGGCAGATGCAGACTGACCAGCAACGGCGAGCAATCGAGAATCCTGGTCATTTCCTCGGCCATGGTCGCGCCCAGCGTGGAATTGGCCCGATCCAGGAACACCGGCCGGAAATGCATGTCCTTCAGCAACCGACAAAGTTCGATCGCGACATCGAGGTACTCCGGCGTATCCACCTTCGCATTGGTCGCCAGGAAGACGAACGGCGCCAGCATCGGCGTCACCGAACAGCGGGCGGCATCGATCAGGTAAGAAGACCCCGGATCGAGGGTCTGTCGGTTCTTGGCCACCGCTGCGAGACGGTCCTGCATCGGGCCCAGGATCGCTTCCTGGATGCTCCTCTGCACGATGCTCTCGCGGGAACCGCTGACGGTCAACTCGGACTCTTCCCGGTGGATACCGCCTCCGCTGCTCTTGCCATGGAGGATGCTCTGGGCGTAATAGATGTTCATCTCGGTGCTCTGCACCAGCGCCGACACCAGATCCTGCGAAGCGCCGATCAGACCCTGCTCGCTCGAGGCCTCGACCTGGATCGGCAGTCTTACCGTATAGAACCGGGTGTCCGGCATCAGCGAAACGCGCAGATACCATTCTTCCGTATCCGGTGTGACGAGCACGGAAGAACTGTGCCGCCTTCCGGGGATCCTCAGCACGTCGGCCAGCGAGGCCGCCTCGCCGCCTGGATCCGCCGAGTGCAGCAGGGTGCCGGCGATATCCATTCGTCCTTCGCGGAGTTGTATCTGGGCTTCCTGGGCGATCCGGTTTCGGATGAGGCTCTGCAATGCACCGCCCTTGAGCGGCGGCAGCGTCGCGAGTGCCCGGAGTACCTTCATCGGCGTCACCCTGCAGTGATCGAGGTTGCTTTCCCGATAGAGCCTGGACGACGACAACAACTCTCGCGATTGCGCGCGCTCGCGATCCTGCACGAGCGAAACGATGCGCTTCCGCAATTCTTCCGGCTGCGGCATCTCCGTCGACAGCGGCGACACCATCGCGGTGAGCGTCAACTCCCCTTCCGTCGAGGCCGCGGAGGCCCACATGTGAAGGATATTCAGATCGAGATCGCGAAGCACGCCCAGGATTTCCTGGAACGCACCGACGGAATGGTGAGTGTTGATGACGACGCGATGCGTCGATGCCCAGCACCCGAACGGCAGCGTCGACACGATCAGCGACGGCGACGCCGCATCGTCGATGACCCTGCAGCTGAGGACGGTATTCCTCGGAATCTGCAGGATGTGCCGTACGCGTTTAGGTAAAAAGAGGGTGCTGTGGGAGTAGGGAATCGCGAAGGACTGTTTCATGCCCGCACCGCATCCATGCCCAACGCAAGAAGGCGCGCGACGTCCGGATCGTTCGGTTCGCACGGGAATCGCCGATCTGCGTCGGGCGATCCGGATACCGCAGCGAAACGAGCGGCGAACTTCCCGCCGGCCAATACCTCCATTCGAACGGTCGTCATGACTACGCAGCCCCCCCCTGGCTTCGTGAGGAATCACGCTAATGCGCTGCGATCGGGAGGGTCAAGGGGCGTCACCCTGTCGGTTCTGGCAGGGTGCCCGGGGCGATGGCATGATGTCGGTACGCGTCCACCGCCGTCGACGCGACCCGGAGCCGCCCATGCGCACGCTGACGATGTGTCTCCTGCTCTTCGCACTTCCGCTCTCCTCGCTGCAGGGCGCGGAACCGGCCCGGGCGGAAGAGCCGCCCTCGTACACCGCGACGCAGATGTCCCGCGCGGTCCTGGCCGGCGTTCACGTCGGTCTCGACAGGGCGGTGGCGAACGGAACGGTCGCGGCGAGCGTCGAAGCCTGCGTCCGCGCGATCGACGACGACGCGCTCGCTCCGCTCTACCAGCGGCTTTTCCGCGAACGGATCACGCCTGAGCAGATCCGCGAGCTGGACGCGTTCTACCGGTCGGATCTGGGGCAGCGCTATTTCCGCTGGTCGATCAATCAACTGCGCACGCAGCAGAATCTTCCGATCCTCGACCCGGTCGACTTCGACACGCAGGCGCAGGAGCGCGCGAACGCGTTCCATGCGACGGAGGCCGGCAAGGCCCTGACCGCGATGTCGAGCCCCGAGGACGCCGCGGCCGCGAACGCCATCAACGAGGCGATCGCGGCGCTGCTGGCGCCCTGCCGCTGAGACCGGAGGCGGCGGTGCCACCCCCGACCTCGTGCGTCGCCTCGCGACGAGGCGGACGACTCAGCGCGAGGCGAACCGCTGGAACACCGAGCGCGTCTGCGCGAGGGCCATCACTTCGCCCGCGGCGCGCAGACCGGACAGCGCGGCGCCTTCCATGAAGCCCTGCCATTCGTAGAAGCTGCTGGTGTGCTCGCCCGCGAACAGCACGTTGCCGACGGCCTTCGCCTCGTTGTGGGCGATGGTGGTGAAGTAACCCGGACGGTGGCAGGTATAGGAGCCCTTGCTCAGCGGGTTGCGGCTCCAGTTGTGCATCGCGGCCACGATCTCGCCCGAGTTGCTGCGCATCGCGGCATCGTGCGCACCCGGCAGGGCCGCATCGAGGGCGTCGAGGAACAGCCGCGCCTCGGTCTGCAGATTGCGCGGATCCATCGCCTTGGCGTCGGCGCCGCCGACGTAGGCGGACAGCACGGCGCGGGTCTCGCCGCCGTTGGACGGGTTGGTTTCCCAGGTGGTCTGGATGCGCGCGCGGTCGCTGTAGCCGGTGCCGTTCGAGCCGTGGCGGATATACCAGTAGGGCTGGTTGAAACCGACCATCAGCTTGGCGTTGTCGCCCATCGTCGAATAGTCGATCGCATAGCGCTTCCACGCCGGCAGTTCGAGCGTGGGATCGAGCTGCACGTCGCGCAGCACGCTGAACGGCAGCGCGAGGACCACGGCGTCGTGATCGGCCTGCACGCGACGGCCGCCGGCGTCGAAACTCAGGCGGACCTTGCCGTTGGCGAGCTTGCGCAGCGCCACCAGGCGGTGACCGACCTGCACCGGCGCGCTCAGGCGCGCGGCCAGTTCGGTGGCGATGCGGTCGTTGCCGTCGACGACGTGGAAACCCTCGCCGCCGAAAGCGCCGACCTGCGCGAACTTGCCGCGCTTGTCGCCGTGGAGGAAGCGCATGAAACCGATGGCGCTCAGTTCGTCGATGCCGGCGCCGTACTCGGCCGCGTAGGCCGAACCGATCACCTTGCGCAGCAGACCGCCTGCGCCGTGCAGGGTGAGGTAATCGTCGAGGCTCATCAGGTCGAACAGTTCATCGGCCTCGCTGTGGGCATCGGCGACCGGACGACCCAGCGCACCGAGATCCTCGCGGATCGAACCGACGAAGCTGCGGAATTCCTCGACCACCTGGGCTTCGGTCCAGGTGCCGCCCTCGAAGTGGTAATAGGTCGAGCCCGGCAGCATCGAGGCGTCCTCGAGCTGCAGCCCGAAGGCGCGCGCGTAGCCGAGCATGGTGTGGTGCGACGCGCCGATGAACTCGGCGCCGCGCTCGGCGACCTGGCCCGGGAAGACGCCGCGTTCGCTGAGACAGCGTCCGCCGACGCGACCCGACGCTTCGTAGACCTTGGCGTCGACGCCGTGGCGGCCGAGCTCGTAGGCGCAGCTGAGGCCGGCGATGCCGGCGCCGATCACGGCGATGCCGCCGCCGCTGCCGGTCATCGCCCGACGGACGCGGGCCATGCCCGCCATCGCGACCGGACTCATCGCGCCGGCGCCCGCGGCGGCCGTGACCGCGGCGGCGACCGCGCCCTGGGTGAAACGGCGACGACCCGCATCGCGCAGCGCGTCCTGTTCGATGGCCTCCTGCGCGCTCTGGCCCGTACGTTCGCAATGCGCGGCGATGCGCGCGAGGCGCAGCAACTGCGCCATCTTGCCGGTGCGATTCATGATGTCCCCCGATTTCCGGAAATGCACGACAGATCTGCCGGGTCGCCCAGAAGGCGACGGGACGTCCATGGACCGGCCCCTCAGCAGTCGGTCGGGCGCGAACCCCTTCGCCTCCCGACCCGGTGCGATGATGACACATCCGGCCCCGCTTGGGTCACCGTACCGGCGGCGACTCGGCCGAGGGCGACATCCGACGGAGACGCGCCGCGCTACGCCGTCGCGATGCCCCGGGTGGCCCGGGACATCGCGACGGACGGACGCGCTCGGAACAACGGACTCAGAGGAACAGCGTCACCTTGAGTTTGCTCAACAGCGGATTGATCGGCTGGAACCAGGTCACCGGCGAGGCCACGCTGCAGTTGCTGTTCTGGCCTGCGGGCAATTGGCCGCCGGAGGTCACGCCCTGGGCCTGGCCGCTGCCGGTGATCCACGAACCGCCGGAGTCGCCGCGACCGGCGCAGGCGTTGGACTGGGTCAGTCCGCGAATGTTGCCGTTGCCGTAGTTCACGGTCGCGTTCTTCGCGGTGATGGTGCCGCAACGCCAGCCCGTGGTCCGGCCCGAACGGCAGACCGCCGCGCCGATCGCCGCTTCGGTGCTGCCCAGTACCGCCTGCGTGCCGCCCGCGCTGTAGCGATTGACCTGGGCGAACAGGGCATCGCTGCTGCGCACGTTGGCCCATGCCATGTCGTTGCCCGGATAGCTCTGTCCCTGCACCGAACCGACCGTCACGTTGCCGATCCGCACGGTCGTTCCCACGCCGCCGCAATGGCCGGCGGTCGCGAAACCCTTGGTCGCGCCTTTGGTCACCGCGAACCCGATCGAGCATGCGCCGCTGCCCGACGGCGTGACGACGATGTATTCGTTGCCGCCGATCACGTCGGCGAAATGGGTCGGCGCCTGCTCGCGACTCTGGACGAAACGCAGCGCATCGACGTCGATGCCGCTGCGGGCCACGAAGTCGATCGCCGAGCGCAGGCCGCCCTGCCCCACCGTCACCACCACACGGTTCGAGGGCACGTCGACGTACCACGAGAACACGCCGGCGAGGCGCTTGCGGTCTGCGGCGCGGGCGTACACCGCATCGAGACTCGCCGCGGCGCTCTCCAGTTGCCGCAGCGGATAGCGGTGCGCGCGCAATTCGACGCCATCGAGGCTCGCCGCGCGCTTGGCGCCGGCGGTCGCGACCACGTATCGGAACGCGCCGTCCCCGCCACGCTCGATCCAGGCGCCGGCGTAGTCGCCGCCGAGACTGCGCTTGAGTTGCGCGTCGCGGACGTAGGCGAGGCGCTCCGTTCGGAAGTACTGGGCCAACTGCGCATCGTCGAGGCGCAGATCGCGTTTCATCGCCGCGGCGAGCGCGGGACTCAGCGTACCGCGGTCCTCTGGGGAGGATGGCGGCGCCGCGAACGCGGCGGTGGCGGTCGCGCACAACGCCACCGCGAGAGCGGTGCGGCGAACGGCGCGGTGGGCGAGGTCGAACTCTCGATCGGACATCGTATTCACTCCTTGAGTCGGACGATGGAGGTACGCCGGCGCCGCGCGACGGCGGCGGCGACCCGGCTCCGGGCCATCCACGGCCCGCCCGGGCGGTCCCCCGATCCGACCGGTCTTCCGACCTTAGCCGGCCGGATGTTGGTCTCACGTTAAATCGCGGATCGCGCGAATGCATCCGCCCGCGTATTGATGCGCCGCCGCATCCGCGGGCCGACGGATTGCGTCGTCGCGATTTTGATGTTAGCGTAAATAACATGAATATGGCAAAGCCAACACGGAGACCCGGCTACCGGTCCGAACTCCGCCGCGCGCAGGCCGACATGACCCGTCAGAGGATTCTGCGCGCCGCGGCCGGACTGCTCGAAAGCGAGGGCGATGACGGCATCACCTACAAGCGCGTCGCTGCGCTGGCCGGCGTCACCGAGATGACCGCATACCGGCATTTCCCCTCGCGCGAGGAATTGCTCAAGGGACTGTGGGAACACCTCAACGCGCGAATGGATCCCGGTATCGGCCTGCCCGACACCGCCGAACGCCTGTACGCCCAGCACCGCGCGCTGTTCGAGGGATTCGACCGGATCCCGGCGCAGATCCTCGCCAGCCTGACCACGTCGCACGGTCGCGAAATGCGCTCGGTGATCGACGCGGAACGCCGAGAGGCCTTCCTCGCCATCGCCGCCGAGGTCGCGCCGAACGCGGACGCCGCCGCGCGCCGCCGCGTCGCCGGCATCGTGCAACTGCTGCACAGCGCCTACGCCTGGCTGTCGCTGCGCGAGCAGTGGGGCATGGCCGGCGACGAAGCCGCCGACGCCACCCGCTGGGCGATCGAAACCCTGCTCGCGGCGCATGCCGCACCCATCGTCGAACGCAAGAAGGACAGCTCGCCATGATCGCGCACGTCTCCGTCCCGTCCCGCACGCCGCAAGCGACCGCGCTGCTGTTCGCCGCGCTGATCGACGGCGAAGCCTTTCCCTTTCCCGTCGTTCCCGACGCCTGGATCGCCATCGCCCGCGACGGCTCGGGGACCGCCGTCGAGGTGTATCCCGGCACCATGGCCCACCATCCCGGCCGCGGCGAAGTCGACCCGATGGCGCAACCGCAGGGCCCGCAGGCGATGCCCTGGGAAGACCAGATCCATCCCGACGGCGATCAGTTGCGTCCGAGCGCGTTCCATATCGCGCTGTCGACGCGACTCGACGCCTCGCAGGTGCTCGCGCTCGCGCGCGACGCCGGGCTGCGCGCGGTCCCGTGCGAACGCGGGGGCGTGTTCGGCCTGATCGAGCTGTGGCTGGACAACACCCATCTGATCGAAGTGCTGACCGAGCCGGAAACCGCGCGCTATCGCGCCTTCATGAATCCCGCCGCCGCATCGGCGATGTTCGGTCCGGGGATCGCGCCGCCGGTGTGAACGTCGCGGCGGCGGGCGTCAGCCGCGTCCGCGCAGGGTGCGCGCGAACAGCGCCAGCAGCCGCTTCCAGGCCTCGGCCGCGGCGGCCTCGTCGTAGCGCGGGGTGGTGTCGTTGTTGAATCCGTGCTGCGTGCCCGGCGGCTGGAACAGGTCGTAGCGCACGCCGGCCTGCTTCAACGCCGCCTCGTAGGCCGGCCAGCCGGCGTTGATGCGTTCGTCGTTCGCGGCCAGGACCACGAGCAGCTCGGCCGCGATCTTCGGCACGTCCTCGAGCGCCGGCGCGCTGCCGTAGAACGGCGCCGCCGCGCGCAATTCCGGCAATCGCGTCGCGAGGAAATTCGACATCCCGCCGCCGTAGCAGAAGCCGACCGCGCCGAGTCGGCCATTGCCGCCCTCGATCCGCAGCAGCATCCGCGCCGCGGCCAGGAAATCCTGCCGCGTCTTCGCTTGCTCCAGCTTCGCGAACAGCGCGCGCGCTTCGTCCTCGGTCCCGGGATAACCGCCGAGCGGGAACAGCGCGTCCGGCGCGAAAACGAGATAACCCTCCAGCGCCAACCTCCGCGCGATGTCCTCGATATGGGGGTTGAGGCCGCGGTTCTCGTGCACCACCAGCACCGCCGGCAGCGCGCGGCGCGCCTTCGCCGGACGCACCAGATAGCCGCGCCCGGTACCGTGGCCCTCGGGCGATGGGAATTCGAGGTACGACGCCTTCAGCCGGCGGTCGTCGGGTTTCACCTGCTGCGCCATCGCGAACTGCGGACTCAGCGCCGCGAGCAACCCGGCCGCGGTGGTGGCGCCCAGCGCGAAACGCGCGGCGCCGGCGAGGAAGCCTCGCCGGTCGATGTCGCCATGGACGTAGCGATCGAACAGGCGCAACACTTCCGGATCGAAGTCGGCGGCGGTCTTGCGCGGGGGCTGGCTCATGGCGCCACCTCGACGTTTTTGTTTGCTTGGCGACGACCGCACCTTAGCGCAAGGCCGAAGCCGACGACAGCAGCCGCCCCGACCGCGACCGCGACCGCCGGTCAGGCCGACAGCGCGAAGTCGATCGCGGCGCAGACCGCCGCGGCCTGCGCCGCGTCGCATTGCTCGGGCGTCGCGCGCGGGCTGTCGGGATAGACCTCGGTGGTCGTGGTGTAGCGCGCGCCGGTGATGCCGGCGCACAGTCCCAGTTCGCGCAGCGGATATTCGATCACGCCGGGTGCGACGACCGGCGAACCGATGATCTCGCCACGCTCGTCCGCCGGCGCGATATGGGTGACCTGCGCGACCGCCGCGACGATCGCGCGCTGGAACGCCGGCTGCGGGTTCTCGGTATCGTCGACGACGTAGAACCCATCGGGAATCGTGCCCGGCTCGAACGGCTTGCCATCGCGCGCCGCCAACGCCGGCCGGAATTCGGACTCGTCGCTGTCGGTGGTCTCGTGGAGATCGACGTGCAACAGGAACCGCCCGCGCAGCGGCGCGATCAACCGCAACAGCGCCGCCGACTCCTGCGCCGGCGCGTTCTCGCGGAACGAACGGTTCGGATCGATCGCATCGTGGTTCCAGCGATGGATGCGCTCGTAGGCCCAGGGGCTGACGCAGGGCACGACCAGCAGGTCGATGCGACCGGCATAGGCCTCGGCATGCCGGTCGAGAAAACGCAGCGCCCCATGTACGCCGCTGGTTTCGTAGCCGTGAACGCCGCCGGTCACCAGCGCGAGGGGCCGATCCGTGCGCCAGTCGCGGCTGCGCACCGCGATCAGCGGGTGTCGCTCGTCGCCGTAGACCGTCTCGCCATAGCGCTCGACGTCGAAACGGACGCTCAGGCGCTCGATCGCGGACACCACCTCGCCCGCATGACTGCGTCGACGGATCTGCCGCGAACGCCATTCGGCGATCTCCGCGGCGCCCCAGGGCTGCCCCGGCGTTCCGATGGGATAGACGGCCTGCGCGTTCATCGTGCGGGATTTCCTCTGTTGGCGATCATGGCGTAGACGCGGGCCGGCAACCGTAGAACAATGGCTCGTGACCGCGCACGTCGGGGATATCGACGACCGTCGGCTCGCCTTCGACGAACCGGTCGATCAGCGGCACATCCGTCTCGGCGCGATCCTGCAGGATCATCCGCATCCCGCGATCCTCTCCCGAACAGGGGTGGAGTTCGCCCTGATCGCTCAGCATGAAACTGCCGAGATAGCGGGTCTTTCCCGCCTCGACGGTCAGCGGGATCGTCATGTGCTCGCCCATGTATTTCGTCATGGTGTTGTAGCCGAACGTGAAAGTGGCCAACCGATATTCACCGGGGCGCAGGCAGAAGAGGAACACGTCGCGCACCGAGTCGCCTTCCCGGATTTCCGGAGGTTGCCCCGACATCGGTTGCCACCAGCCCAGCTCGATCATCCGCTTGCGCGACCCGCGCGGCGCATCGGCGCCCTGGAAGTGGATGCCGACACGCACGGTGCTCGCGGCGCCCTTGCCGGCGGTCATGCGACCCACGCTGCCGGCGAGGCAACCCTTCGGCGCATTCGCCTTCGGCTTTTCGCTCGAGAACGCGCCGCCGTAGTCGATGTGCGGTCGCAGATACGGCTCGCCTGCCTGCGCCCAACCGCAGAACATCGCCAAGCCGGCGGCAGCCCAGCACCGCAGACGCTTCGTTCCGCTGCGAATACCGACGGTTCTCATTCGTTCCGACCCAGATGCCGCACGAGCTCGGCATCCTTCTCTTCCCACAGCCCGTTCATCCATTGCTGGAAACGGGCGCGGAAAGCGCGATCCTGCTGGTAGTCGCCGCCGAGCAGCGCCTGCGGAATCGGCCGTTCGCGCACGATCAGCCGCACTTCCGGGATGCGCCCCCCCATGAGATCGACCATCGACGGCCGGCCGCCGGGATACACGATGGTCACGTCGATCAGCGCGTGCAGACCGTCTCCCATCGCATCGAGCACGAACGCCACACCGCCGGATTTCGGCTTGAGCAGATGCCGGTACGGCGACGCCTGTCGGGCATGCTTTTCCGGCGTGAAGCGCGTGCCTTCCACGAAATTCATCACCGACACCGGGATCGCCCTGAACTTTTCGCAGGCGCGGCGCGTGGCCTCCATGTCGCGACGGCCGAGCTCGGGATTCTTCTCGATCTCCCGCCGCGTGTAGCGCCCCATGAACGGGAAATCCAAGGCCCACCAGCACAGTCCCAGCACCGGCACCCAGAACAACTGCCGCTTGAGGAAGAAGCGCAGGAACGGGATGCGCCGGTTGAACACCTTCTGCAGGACCACGATGTCGACCCAGCTCTGATGGTTGGCCAGCACCAGATAGTGACCGTCGCGCCGCAGCGCGCCGTGTTCCTCGACCGCGAACCGGGTGCGCGTGAACGCATCGAACATCAGGCTGTTCACCGCGATCCAGTTCTCCGCCAGACCGGTCAACACGGGGTTGCAGGCCAGGCGGAATCGCTCGAACGGAAACAGGGCCTTGAACAGCGCCACCGCCAGCAGCGGCGTGGCATGCACCAGAGTATTGGCCGCGATCAACAGAAGGATCGGGACCACGCGGAACCACAACATGAAAGACACCGGCCGGCGGCCACGTCGCGAAGAGACGCCAAGGGTATCAAAAGCGCGCCCGGAACCTCAGCTTGCGCGGCGTTTCCGGTCCTCGTAGGCGCGGATCTGCGCCTGCGCCCGCTCGACGTTCCAGTCCGCGGGCCTGTCCTCCTCGGAGAACCACGCCGCCCCCTCGTTCAACCAGTCCTCGCGGACGATCTCGATGTCGTCCTTCTCGGAAACATCCAGACCGAATTCGGTCCCGCAGCAGGAACAGATCTCGTAGCTGTCGAACGGATGCACCGGCCGGACCTCCAGCCCCAGCCATCCGCAGACAGGACAGAAATAGTGCCCGCCATCCCTCACGCCGCTCTCCCGCACCCCTTGCGATGGTGCGGAGCGTAACACCAGACAGGCGCCGATCCGAGATGGACGCGTCGATTCGAGAACCACGTCCGGATCGGCCACGACGGCCCCGCTTGCGGGAGGTTCGACGGGCTCGATCGCCGGAGCGGGCGACGTCCACCGGAGACGAACGCGAACACCGGACCCCGCCCCCGTCGAAAGCCCTCTACCTCGTGGCGAGACGGTCCGGCGATCGGGCGTGACGTTGCCGCCATCGCGCAAGGGCTCGCGGCGTCCCGTGCCGGCCGGCTCACTCCGCCGAGAGGGCGTAGCCCTTCCACTGCGAACCGGTCAGGACCAGCACGCCGCCCGGGAGCGCCTCGGTCTGGGTCTGGCTGAATTCCTCCTGCACCATGCGCTGCCCCTTGAACGTGAAGCCCGCGACGACGGCGACATGGATCGGCGAACGCACGTCCTCCAACAAGAGGCCGCCGGGCCAGACGACCTGCGGCGCGTAGATCGGGTCGCCGTCGCCGAGGATCGACACTTCGACGCCGATCCCGTAGTTGTTGAAGATGCGGACCTCGTTCATCACCAGATCCGTGTACTTCTGGGTGATGACCGCGGCGGTCGTCCGCCGATCCTGCGAAGCGACGCTGTCGATCGAAAACACGGCGGTCGTTTCGTCGAAGGCGACGGCTGCGGTGGAGGTATCCAGAAGGGATGGATTTCCCGGATCGCCGGAGTAACGCCCCCGCACGGCCAAAGAGGAAGGCAGCTCCACGATCGTCGAACCGCCCGGGGGCGGCGAGGCGATCCGCCACGCGATGGCGTCCAGCGTGGGCCGCAACACCGGCATCCGGAAAAGCGCCAGGCGCACCACCTCGTCCGTTCTGTTGATCAGCGTGATCTGCGACATGCGCGATGCTCCCTCATCCGGTGGACGTTCGATGCGAGGCATTCGACCACGGGAGCAGGCCTCGCCACCACCCCACCGAGCAGGAACGGGGGCGGAGGCCTCGGGCGGCCTCCCGCGATCCCGGGCAGCCGGCCGCCCCCCTCCACCGGATCGGTTCCATGACCGGTTCACTCCCCGGGCGCCCCGTGAAATGCCATGATCCGGGCTCGGAACCCCTTCGGGAAAGTCATGATGACGACCAGTTCCCAGCAGCACGACGAACCGACCGGCCTGCCCGGGTCCACGCTCGCCCAGGCCCCGTCGACCCCGGACACCCAACGGGTGCCCGACATCAAGCAACCGATCTCCGAGAACCCAGGACATCCGGTCAACTCGCAGGGGGTCAACGTCTACTACTCCCGCACCGGCAACCTGGTGGGGGCGAGCGAACAACAGCAGATCGAACGACTCGCCGACGCCATGCGCAGCGTCGGGCCGGGCAACGTGCTGCTGCTGGAAGCGGGCGGTCCGCGCGACGGTTCGTACGTCGAGGAACTGCGACGCACGCTGCCGGCGGCGCTCGCGATGGTGCCGGCCGATCAGCGTCCCGAACTCCGGCTGTTCGTTTCGGACGGTCGCCCGGTCCTCGGCAACCCGAACGAGCCGGGCGGTCCGAACAACGATTTCGCGACCTTCCTCAAGGGATTGGATCGCGCGCGTCCCGGCAGCGGCAGCGTCGCGGAGGACACCAGCCAGGGCGTCACGCGCCTCGTGCCGAACTGGAACAACCCGCAGGTCGTCGACGAGTTCATCCGCACGCGCGTGCAGCCGGCGACGCAACTGGCGAGAGAGCTCGGGATCGGCACCGTCGTGGTCGACGATCACATCGGCATTCCCACCACCGCGGTGGGCGCATTCAAATCGGCGAACGGATTCACGAGCGATGCGCAGGTCCAGAACGCGATCACCGGCGCCTACGACAGGGTGCTGTCCACGATCGACGACGCCGGGCTGCGTTCCGGACTGTCGAGCGCCGCCGATCCGGCCGGCTCGCTGCGCATGGGCATCGACATCGCCAGACTCGCGCCGCGCACCGAAAGCATCGAAATCCAGGGCTATCGCGCGCAGGCGTCGCAGGTGCAGGAGATGACCGATCGCCTGTATACGAACATCCGCGACAATTTCGAACAGTATCGCGGCGTCGACGAGTTCAAGATCGCGCTCACCACGCGCGCCAACGGCGTGAATCTGAGCGAACAGGAACTGATCGCCCAGCAGCGCGTGATCGACCGGTTCGAGGAACGCCTCGGAACGCTCTACCGCAGCCACAACGCCGAGCCGCCGCGAGTCGACACCTCGCTGTGGGCGCATCAGAACTTCTTCGAGGAACCGACCCTGCGCAAGGACGACCAAGGTCGTCGCGTGACGCAACTGCAGGAAGCGCTGAACGCCGCCGGCATCCGCGTCGACGGCAACCCGCTGCCGACGACCGGGTTCTACGGCGACATGACCGCCCAGGCCGTACGTCAATTCCAGGAGCAGCGCGGCTTGCCCGTCACCGGCGAGGCCGGCAAGGAGACCCAGCTCGCGCTCGGCATCTATCCCGGCCAGCAGCCATCGCAGGCCCAACCCACGCCACCGACGGCCCCGTCCCCGACGCAGACGGAGCCGCAACCGCAACCGCAGACGCCCCCCGCCGCGGAACAGCCCGTCCCGCAGGCACCCGATCCCCGGA
>JBMOOY010000066.1:0-4971 GCA_049324395.1 Pseudomonadota bacterium | reverse complement strand
CTCAGTCGATAAGGCGGTAGCCTTTAAAGCCATCTATTCGGGTGCCGCGCCGACAGCGCTGCGAACCTGCGCTGAAGGCCGCGGAAAGGTCGAAGCTCACGCCAAAGTGGTCAGCGCCGCTGGTGTCAGCGGGACGCCGACCTTGATCGCGGGCGGCAAGCTCATCTCCGGATTTCAGCAGGCCGAGATCGAGGCCTTTCTATCCTCGGCGAAGACCAACCGTGTCTCTCGCTGAATTCCATCTCTTCATGGCGGCTGCTCGGACGCAGAGAGCATCATCGCTCTCGGTCCCAACGCACCGGAATGCCGGCGGCGACGCCCCTTCGGGCCGTCCAGCACCGCCGTCGGCCGACAACGATCACCATCGATGCCGGCAGGCAGAGTTCAGGGCGGCCCAATGCCCAAGAAAGCAATCATTCATGGTCAAAAAACTTACCAGAACCGTACTTTCGGCCGCCGATGTCGGCGTACCGGTCCTGCTTCTGTCGCTCCTCGCGGCAAGCGCCCACGCCTTTACCGCGCCCGTGGCGGGGGATCTCGGCTACGACATCTACGACATTGTCGTGAACCAGGGTGTCAAAGGCCCGCTCGGCTTCGTCGGGGGCGTCGCCGCCTTCCTGTTCGGCGTGTCGCGACTGTTCAGCAATATCATGATCGGCATCCCGACGATCGTCGCTGCCGTCTGCCTCATTAAGGCGGACAGCATCCTTCAAACCTTCGGCATGGTGATCTGACGGCATCGGAACGTGGGCAAGCATTCGGGTTCCACGCTCGCCCACGTTCCGGTCACCGGGAGGAAGTGCTCCCGGACCCTCGTCTTCGCTTTCGATTTGCTTCGCTGGTGAGGACCGTAGCAGGAGGAGAAGGGTCGATGGACGAACGCTTGCCCCAATATCTGCACAAGCCGGTTCAGATCCTGTGGTTCGGATCGGACGAGTTCGTGTTGGTGGTCACCACCATCTTCGTCGCCGTCATCGTCGGCGGACTGGTCGGTTGGGCGTTCATCGCGGCCCTTCTCCTTTTCCTGCCATGGAAGCGCGCGCAGCCGCGCGGTTTCCTCGCCCATCTCGCATGGCGCTGGGGGATGCTTCGCTTTCGCCATTATCCGGGTCCGACCCAAACCCGATTTTACGAGTGAGGCCGCAGATGTTCTCGCGTCATCGCAAACCCCGAAGCGCGCCGGTCGACCCGCTGCTCGGTAAACCCGCCAGCTTCGGGATCCATCGGTACATTCAGGGCTCATCGAACCTCTTCGAAGAGAACCGGCTGCTCAAGTTCGCGATCGTCGGGCTGTTCGGCATTACCGCGGTGCTTGGCACGGTCATTTACAGCTCGGACCAGAAAGAGCGCACGGTGGTCGTGCCGTTCGGTTCGGGCGGCGATCTCTATGTGACCGGCTCGAAGCCATCGGCCGCCTATATCCGCACGATGACGCGCAATATCGTCGCGCTCGCCGGGACCTATTCGGCCTACTCGGCCGACCGGCAGTTCCAGGAACTGCTCTCGATCGTCCATCCATCGGCGTACGACAGCATGCGCGACAGCCTGAACGGCATATTGGACGAGCTCGCGGGCAATCCGACGCTGTCGATCGCGACCTACATCCGCCCCGATCAGCCGGTCCAGTGGACCGAGCGTGACATCCTGGTCCCGATCGAGAAGGTCCGCGTGATCGGCGGTGTCATCCGCAAGTTCCGCGGCGAACTTCGCGTCCGCTACGCCGTCGAGAACGGACGCTTCTGGGTCATTTCGCTCACCGAGGAGAAATTCGATGTCCAGCCTCGCTAGGCTCGCGGCGGCGCTGCCCGTTGCCGCGCTGCTGTTGCCCGCGCCCGCATCAGCGCAAGCCATCACCGTCCTTCCCGACCAGATGAGCACGATCCGCCTCTCAAACCGCGACGTCAATCATATCGTCTGCGTCGGCGGCGAGATCGAGGATGTAAAATTCTCGGCCGAGAAGGCGATCGCGGTCGAGCGCGCGGGCTCCGACGCCTGGATCAAGTTTCTCGTCAAGGAAGTCGACGATATGGGTATGGTGACGCGCAGCTATGTGACGACACCCTCTGAGTTCTTCATCAGCTGCAACGGGGCCATCTATCCGCTCTATGCCGAGCCTACGGAAATTCCCGCGCAAACGGTCACGCTTGCTCCCGGACGGCCGCAGCGCGCACGGGCCAATGAGGAGCTGCTCGGGCCGCTAGTCGAGGAAGAGAGGGCAGTGTCGATCACGCTCGCGATGCTTCAGGACCGCGTGCCGGCAAGCTTCACCGAGGTCGCGCCGCGGTCGGGAACGATCACGATTGCCGGCCTCCCCTCGGCGCAGCTCGTCGAGCGCCGGCGTCTCGCGATCGAAGGCTCCGGCCTTTCCGTCTCCGAGTATCGCCTCGGTAGCGACAGCGATGTCGTGCTCGAGGAACAGCAGTTCCTCGACCGCGCGCTTGGCATCGACATCTTCGCAGTCACGCTCGACCGACTGAGCCTCAAGGCGGGCGAAAGCGCGCGGCTGATCGTTATCCGCCGGGGAGACGGCGAATGAACGACACGCCCGAACAAGAGCCGCTCGATCTCGGCGAGGTCGGCAAACCGCTTCCGCCCGAGGCCACTCGCGGCCCCGCTCTTCTCGCATTCAAGGAGCGCTGGGCGACGCTGGGCTCGAAACAGAAGCTGCGCGCCAAGCAGTTGAGTGTCGCGGGCGTCGTCGCGATGCTCGGTACCGGTCTCTACGCGGCGAGTACAGGCGGAGATGAGAAGGCGCCCGAGGCGCCAGCGGTGACCAAGCTCGACATGGGCGCCGGCCTGCGCGGCGACAGCCTCGAGACCAAGCTGCGGGGCGACCTCCAGAAGATTCTCGATGGCCAGACCTTGCTCGGCGACCGCGTCACCGCGATCGAGGAGGGCAAGGTCGTGCCCGGCAGCAAGCCAGGCGCACCTCCCGACGGCGACCCCGGGCTTCCCCCGGCTCTGCCGGGCGCGATACCGGATTATCCACCCGCGCCCGGCGATGCCGAAATCGCGACGGGCGAGATCCCGCCACCTCCTTCACCACCCGCGGCGCCCCCTGCTCCTCCTGCGCCCCCGGTTGAAAAGGCCGTCGGCGCGATCGGCGCCGCGGTGACCGCCCCCGGCACGATTGCCGCGGCCGATGGCAAGGGCGCGCCGTCTGGCGCTAAAAAAAAGACCCGGACGATCTATTTGCCACCTGGTTTCATGAAGGCGCGGCTGCTGACCGGGATCGACGCGCTCGCGAGCCGCGATGCTACCTCGAACCCCGAGCCGCTGATTGCGCGCGTCCAGGCGCCCGCCGTGCTGCCGAATGACGTCAAGGCCAATCTCTCGGGCTGCTTCGTCATCGGCAACGCGACGGGCAGCCTCGCCAAGGAGCGGGTCGAGGTCCAGCTCGTATCGCTGTCCTGCGTCGATTTCGACGAACGCTCGGTGGTCGACCAGCCGATCAAGGGTTTCTTCGTCGACACCGACGGCAAGAAGGGGCTGTCGGGCAAGGTGGTAACGCGCGCCGGCGCGAGTCTCGCGCGCGCCTTCATCGCCGGCACGATCAGCGGGATCAGCCAGACGGTCGAGAACACGGTCGGTGACGTGTCGACATCGGCCTTGGGTTCGGTGCGGACGCTCGATGTCGGCGACGCCGCCAAGGTGGGGATCGCAGGCGGCCTCTCGAAGTCGTCCGACAAGCTCACCGACTTCTATCTCGATCTCGCGCGGCAGGCGGGACCTATCGTCGAAGTGGGCGCCGCCAAGGACGTCGTCGTCGTCATCCAGGAAGGCGTCACGCTCGAGATCAAGCCGACCGCCGGGAGCAAGTTCTGATGCCCCCGCCCATCCTCGGAGGAATATCGATGACCGATATGTCAAACCGGCGCCGCGCGCGCCTCTGCTCAGCCGCACTCTTGCTTGCCGGCGTCTTGCCACTCTCAGGGTGCGCAACGCTCGGCTCAGCGATGTCGCCGTACAGCGAAAAGTTCAGCTGCAAGAACGACGATCACGGCCAGTGCATCCATCCCGAGAAAGCCTATGAGGATGCGGCGGAGGGCCGGGCTTCGCGTTCGGACCCGGCGGTGACACGCGACAAGATATTGCTCAAGGCGAACCAGCGCGGCACCGCGCGCCGAGGACGCAGCGATGCTGATGCCTATGGTGATTACCGCGACAGCGTCTACCGGGAGCTTCAGGGGCTGATCGAGGCGCCCGAGGCGCCGATGCTGCGGCCGGCGCAGGCGGTGCGAACACTGATCCTGCCCTATGCCGATCGGAACCGGCCCGACCGGCTCTATATGCCGCGTTTCGTCTATTCGGTGCTTGAGCCCCCCTCCTGGGTCGTCGGCGGCTATCTCGTGCCGCCGGTCTCAGCCGCGGCGCGCGTGCCGGTGCTCGAGCAGATCCGCGAGGTGCCCGGAAGCGAACTGACGCCGCCGGTTGTGCCCGCGCGCGCGGAGCCGCGGCCATGAAGGCGCCCGGAACCGGCGGTGGTCTTACCTTCTCCGACCTGCACCGCGCCGTTGCGCGCGACCGCTATTCGGATTTCCTCCCGCTCGTCGCCTGGGTCGAGGAAGAGGAAGCCTTTCTCTGCATCGATGATGGCTGGGGCTATGCTTGGGAGTTGACCCCTACCGCCTATATGTTCGCGCATGTTCACCAGGCGCTGCTCGGCCTGTTCAACGTCCAGTTTCCCGAGAACAGCGTCGTCCAGCTTATCAGCTTCGCCGACCCGCTGATTGCGCCAGCGCTCGACGCCTATCTCGACCTCAAGACCCGGCCAGATCCGCTGATCCAGGCATCGGCGCGCCGGACGCACGCTTATCTAAACGAAGGCCGGAACGGGCTTGGCGCGCTCCACGGCATTCCGGTGCGTGATTTCCGGACCTTCCTCGCTGTCAAAACGCGCGCCCCCATGCACAGCGACCTGCGCCGCCAGATCGAAGAGCAGCTTGCCAAGCTCGGCATTCGCCGCGTCGA
>JBMOOY010000065.1:0-48218 GCA_049324395.1 Pseudomonadota bacterium | reverse complement strand
CGCTGCGGGTCCTGCGAGCTCTGCTGCGGCGCAGGTTGCACCGGCGTCGGCGCCGTCTGCAGCAACTGCGTGCTCTGCTGCACCGACTGGTTCACCGCCTGGTTCCGGTCCACGAACACGCGACGGTTCGCCGGGTCCTCCAGACCGCCCTGCACCGCGAAGAATCCCGCGTTGTTCCCCGCGGGCGCCACGTGGTCGATCCGGCTCATCCCCGTCACCTTCGCCTCGAACGCCAGCGCCGCCGCCGCGTTCTCACGCTCCTGCGCGTTCTTGAACGTCCCCGCCGGCAACTGCTCCAACCCCTTCATCGCCTGCTGGTACAGCGCGTTGTCCGGGTGGTTCGGGCTCGACAGCTGCGGCGTCCGCTCCGCACGTTCCAGCGCTTCCAGCGTCTTCGGACCGGCGATCCCGTTCTGCTCCAGACCGTTCGCCTTCTCGAACGCCTTCAACGCATGCGTCGTCGACGCGTCGAAATTGCCGTTGACTGCCAGCGGATTGCCGTCCGGACCACGATAGCCCTGGTTGTTGAGCAGCGTCTGCAGTCTCGCCACCTCGGGACCGGTCGAGCCCTGCTGCAGAATGCCTTCGCTCGCCGCGACGTTGGCCGGAATGCCGCCCGTCTGCGGCTGCGCAGGCGCCTGCTGCGTCGGAGCCTGTTGCGTCGGGGCCTGTTGCGTCGGCGCCTGCTGCGTCGGCGCCTGCTGCGTCGGGGCCTGCTGCGTCGGGGCCTGCTGCGTCGGGGCCTGCTGCGTCGGGGCCTGCTGCGTCGGGGCCTGCTGCGTCGGCTGCTGAGCCGCCGGCTGCTGCGGATTCTGGGTCTGTTGCTGGCCCGGATAAATCCCCAGCGCAGTCAGCGTGTCCCTGCCCGCCTTGCCGTCGACTTCCAGCCCCTTCTGTTCCTGGTACTTGCGCACCGCGGCTTCGGTCTTCTCGCCGTAATAGCCCGTCGTCGGCAGCGGCTGGCCCTGATCGTCGCGAATGCCGGCGTTGTTGAGCGCTTCCTGCAACCTGCGCACGCCTTCGCCGCGTTCTTCGCGGATCAGCAGTCTGTCGTCCAGACCGCCGCTCTGTCCCTGCGTCTGTCCCTGCGACTGGTTCTGGCCGAAATTCCTGGGATCGCCGCTGAGCGCGCGATACGCATCCGCCGGGCTCATGCCTGCGGCGACGTTCTTCTGGTACTGATCGCGCATCCCGTCGAGCTGGCGACCGACTTCATCGGGCGTGATCGACGCAGCGTTGTTGCCGATGCCACCGTAATGGCTCGCCCCGCCCTTCCGCGGATCGCCCACGCTGGCCCACTCGAGCGCGGCCGCGTACTGCGCACGCTCGCGACCCTCGGCGCCGTTGGTTTGGCCGGTGATGTAGGCCTTGATGTCCGGACGCTTCTCGTCGATCAGATAGTCCGCGAAGATCCGCTCCTGCAACTGCGGGGTGAACTTCTCGTTCGGATCGATGCCCAGGGTGCTGACCGCACCGGCCATGGTGGTGGGAATGATCTGGTACTTGCCGACTGCGAACAGGCGATCCGGATCGCCCGACGGCAGATTCTGGCGCCGCATCAGTTCGCCGACCGTCATCTGCGAAAAGTCGATGGTGGCGCCATTGGCATCGCCGGCCCGGCCGCGATTGTAGGAACCGTAATTGCCCTCGCCGCGGGCGATCAGATTGCCCAGCGGGTTGTCGGAACCGTAGTCGTTGGGGCCGCCCGAAATTGCGCCGGGCGTCGGCTGCTGCTGCGTCGGTTGCTGCTGCGTCGGTTGCTGCTGCGTCGGTTGCTGCTGCGTCGGCGCCTGCTGCGTCGGCTGTTGCTGCGTCGGCTGCTGGTTCTGTTGTTGCTGCGGATTCCGCAACAAGGCCAGCGTGTTCGGATCCACGATACCGGTGGCCTCGATCCCGTGCGCTTTCTGGAACTCGCGCACCGCGAACGTCGTCCGCGAACCGAAATCGCTGTCGGGCACCAACGGCTTGCCGTCCGGGCCCTTGAAGCCCTGCTGGTTCAGCCTCTCCTGGATGTCCTTGACCACCGGGCTCTTCTCGCCCTGGAAATGGAAGAATTCGCGCGGATTGGTCAGCTGACCGTTCTTGTCGTACATCTCGAAATGCAGGTGGGTATCGCCCTGCGACGGCGTGTTGCCGCTGCGCCCCATGGTGCCGATCTGGGTGTCCTGACCGACACGCTGGCCCATCTCCACCTGCACCTTGTCCAGATGCAGATAGCGGCTGCGGGTGCCGTCGTCGTGCTGGACGATCACGGTGTAGCCCGCGGTGTCGTTCGCATAACCCGCCTGGACCACCCGCCCGGGACCGACCGACTGGATGGGATCGCCGACCTTGCCGTTGATGTCGATGCCCGCGTGCGGCTTGCCGCTGCTGCGCGGCGAACCGTACTCGCCGTCGCCCTCGCGCGGCTTGTCGGCCTCGTTGATCGTGTAATTGCCGGGCGTCGGCCAACTGCTGGTCCGGACCGCCGGTTGCGGGGTCGGCGACTGCGGCGCGGGCGTCTGCTGTGCGGGTTGCTGTTGCGCGGGCTGTTGCGTGGGTTGCTGCGAGGGTTGTTGTTGTCCCTGCTTCAGGCCCAGCGCGGTCAGCGTGTCGTTGCCTGCCTTGCCGTCGACTTCCAGCCCCTTCTGCTGCTGGTAGGCGCGCACCGCCGCTTCGGTCCTGTCGCCGTAGAAGCCCGTCGTCGGCAGCGGTTGGCCCTGCGCGTCGCGGATGCCGGCGTTGTTCAACGCTTCCTGCAGCCTGCGCACCGGCTCGCCGCTCTCGCCCTTCTTCAGCACGCCGTCGGCGAGCGGATCCGCGCTCTGGCCGCCCTGATTCTGGGTCGGCAACGCCTGGCCCTTGTCGAGCGCCTGATGGAACGCCAATCGCTGGTTGTAATAGGCGACCGCCTGATCGGCGGTATAGCCCGCCTGCACCTGGCCGTAGGGCGACCCCGGCAGCGAGGCCCATTCCTGTCCGCCGCGCTGGATCGCGGTCCGGATGTCGCCGTTCGCCAGCGGTTCCATCACGCCGCGATACTTCATTTTCGCGACCGCGATGCGATCCTGGCTCTCGGGAGAGAAATCGTCGATCTTCGGATCGTAACGCTTGCGCATGTCGTCGACGTCGACCTGCTTCATCTGGTAGCGGCCGACGTTGTAGCGCAATTCGTCGCGCGGAAGCGTGCCGTTGTCGGCGATGGCGGACTCGGGCATCAGGCCGCGGCTGCCGTTGACGCCGTTGCGCTCGCGATAACCCGCCGGCGAGCCATCCGCATTCAGCGACTGATGGACTTCCTTCCAGGCGACCAGATCGAGATACGCCCGCACCTGCGGCGACTGCTGCTTGAGGAATTCCGAAGCCTGGAAATTGGCCTTGAGATTCGGATCGGAGGCGGGCTGCTGCTGCGTCGGCTGCTGCTGCGTCGGCTGCTGCTGCGTCGGCTGCTGCTGCGTCGGCTGCTGCTGCGTCGGCTGCTGTTGCGTCGGCTGCTGGGCGGGCGCCGTTCGGGCCCGCTGCAATTCGTCGTAGATGCCCAGCGATTTGAGCGTGTTTTCGCCGGCCTTGCCGTCGACGCCGAGCCCGTGCTGCTCCTGGTACTGGCGCACCGCCGCGCGGGTCCTGTCGCCGTACAACCCCGTGGTCGGCAGCGGCTGCCCCTGCGCATCGCGGATGCCGGCATCGTTCAACGCCTTCTGCAATCGGGCCACCGCGTCGCCGCGATCGCCGTGCTTGAGCACGCCGTCGGCCAGCGGGTCGATCGTCAATTCGGTCTGGGTGCGGTGGAAGTTCGGCACGAAATACCGGTCGAATCCGTCGTTGTTGCGTGCGATGTCGTTGTAGTACTTGCCGGTGGTGGTGCCGTTGGCGTCGGCCGCGGTGCCACGGCCCAGCCCGGCCTCGATGGCATTGTCGTAACCGCCGAGATGGCGGGCCTTGAGGAAGCCCGCGACCACGTTGGGCGGCGTGTTGGCGCTGAGCACCCCTTCCTCCACCGCCTTCTGGTAGGTGGCGTTGGAATTGGTCCGGAACGCCTGATCCTGCAGCTCCGCGGACGCGAGGTACTTGTCGAGGCTCAGTCCGTTGTTCCAGTTGGACGCGTCGCGCAGGAAACGCTGCGCGCCGCCGGACTTGCCCCAGTCCCAGTCGTTGTCGAAACCGGACGCCTTCAGCGCGGCGTCGTATTTCTCGCGATTCACCAGACCCGCGTCCACCAGCCAGCCGGCGCCGCCCTGATAACGGCCGTAGTAACCGACGCCATTGTCCGCGGACAGATTGCCGCCCGAGCTTTCGGTGTCGACGACGGACGCGACCAGACGCCGGGTCCAGGCGTCGTCGAGATTGGCGATGTTGCCGGCCCGGTATTCGTTCGCGGTGCGTACGGACTTGTCAGGATTCTGCGCCATGCTGGGTCCTCCCTGTGGGTGCTGTTCGAAATACGGTTCGATGTTCGGTTCGATGTGCCGTTCGATCGCGATCCGGATGCGTCGCGCTCAGCGCGCGACGCATCCCATGTCGGCGATGCGCGCGTCGGGACGCGTGCGGGTGAATTCGTAGGTGGTGAAGCCGGGGCCGAGCTTGCCGCCGTCGCGATCGGCATTCCCCTCCAGATACACGGGCGGTCGATCGCCGATACGGACCTCGTAGAAGGCGGTACCGCGGGCGTTCGCGCGACGGGTGCCGAAGATGCGGGCGCAACCGTCCGCGATCAGGGTCAACGCGACGTCGTCGCCGACCTGCGCGCGGATCGCCGCGTCGTAATCCGTGGCAGGACGGAACTTGCGGAAGGCGAGCGACTCGACCGCCTCGCGTCCGACCAGGGTGATGCCGGCCTCGCGCTCGGGCTCGATGCCCGCCGGCGTCGGCGCGGTTTCGGTCCAGGCCAGTTTTCCGGAGCGGGAACGCGCGTCCTCGGCGCCGAGCGCGCCGGGCGTGGGCACCGGCTCGGCGTCGTTCCAGATCACGCCGGCGATCCCGGAGAACGCCTCCCACGGGGACGATCCCGCGAACGCTTCGAGCGCCGCGCGCGCCGGCGTCGCGGCCGGGATCGCGGCGGGCGTCGACTCGACCGGTGTCGAGGACGACGGCGTCGGTGCCACCACCGGCGCTGCAGGCGCTATCGGCGCTGCGGGCGTCGACTCCGCGGCGGTCGCGTCGGTGGGCGCGACCGCGGGGTCCGTCGGCGGCTCGCGATCGCAGGCAGCGAGGACGAACGCCAGCGACAACGCCGCCAGCGCGAACCTCAGCGGTGCGCGGGTGCGGGATCTTTCGGCGGGAGCGGCTTCGGATGTCATCGGGTCCTCATGAGGTGGCGTGTTCGCAGAAGCGGGCTGCATCGTCGCGCATCGCCGCGCGCGGACCATGCCCTCTTCCGCACGATACCGCAGGCGTCGTCTGCGGATCGGGCGAAACCCGCAGCGTCGATCCCGCTGCGTCTGCTGCGTCGTTTCTGTTGCGTACGTCGATCTGTCGAAAAAAATCCGGACGCGCGATTCGTGCGGGACGCGGGCCATGACCGATCCATCGGGATGTCCTGTCGCGCAGCGTCGGGCACCGGGCCTTGCGGTCGGAACGACGGAAGCGCGGCGCATCGTGCGCACGATCGCATCCGTCTCCGGGCCGCGAAGGCCTCAGTGCACGACGATGTGGATGGAATCGCGGTCCGCGCCCATCGAACCCCTGCCCCGCAGGGCTGCGACGATCTCCCGCGACGCAACGACCCGCGCGCCCGAGAGCGAGCGGAACCGGCGGCGAAGGAAGATCCCGTTCCACGTCGGCCGGCACGAACGGGGGAAACCGGTGGTCGACGCGGAACCGCCCCGGACGAATGCCGGGGGCGTGGATCGGGAGGGGTGGGCGAAAACGTGTGGCCGACGGGTGGTCGGGCCCTTCACGGGCAGCGCGGACGCAGCGGCGTGGCCGGCGTCGGCATCGGACGGAACCGCCGGCGCGGCGGTCGCCGGCCCGGTGTCCCGGACGCCCGGGGACGGATGTCCCGGGCGGTGTTCGGCAGTGGCCACTGCCTGCAGTCTCGTATCAGCCATGACAGCTTCCTCGTTGGATACGACTGGGTGGATTGGGTTGTGGGTGAAGCGGTGCTGCGGACTTCGACCTTCAAGGCGAATTCGCCGCCTGTATAGCACGAGCGCCCGGCGATGTCGCGGGACATCCGCCCCCCGCGCGGGCGGCATCGCCGCCCCGCCCACGACCGGCCCGGGACCGTCCGCCCGACCGACCGATGCGCGCCAGCGCCTTGATTCGGAAGGGCTGCCGGGGAAGGCCCGGCATCACGGGAACGCCCCTTCGCCGGCGTCGCGCGCCGCCGCCCGGTCTCTTCATGACAAGGCCGTGCCGACGAACGGTCGTGGGGCGCTGCGGTAAAATCCCGGTTTTCGCGCCAGGGATCGCCCCATGCAATTGTCCAACGTCCGCGCCATCGTCACCGGTGGCGTTTCCGGCCTCGGCTTCGCCGTCGCCCGGCACCTCGTCGCCCATGGCGGCAAGGTCGCGCTGTTCGATCTCAACGACGACAAGGGCGCCGCCGCGGTCGCCGAACTCGGCGAAGGCAACGCCCGCTATTTCCGCACCGACGTCAGCGACGAAGCGCGCGTGGCCGCCAACGTCGATGCCGCCGCCGAGGTCCTCGGCGGTCTCAACGCCGCGATCAACTGCGCCGGCATCCTCGGCGCCGGTCGCGTGCTCGGCAAGGACGGGCCGATGCCGCTGTCGCAGTTCCAGACCACGGTGATGGTGAACCTCGTCGGCAGCTTCAACGTCGCCAAGGCCGCGGCGCAGCGGATGCAGCACAACGAGGCCGGCGTCGACGGCGAACGCGGCGTGATCGTGAACACCGCATCGGTCGCGGCCTACGAAGGCCAGATCGGCCAGGCCGCGTATTCCGCCTCGAAGGGCGGCGTGGTCGGCATGACGCTGCCGATGGCGCGCGAACTCGCCCGCTTCGGCATCCGCGTCATGACCGTCGCGCCCGGCATCTTCTGGACGCCGATGGTCGACGGCATGCCCGAGAGTGTGCAGCAGTCGCTTTCGGCGTCGATCCCGTTCCCCTCGCGACTGGGCAAGCCGGAGGAATTCGCCGACCTCGTCGCCTACATCCTCGGCAACCCCTACCTCAACGGCGAGACCATCCGCCTCGACGGCGCGACGCGCCTCGCGCCGAAGTGATCGGCCCCACCACGGAACCCATGCAATGAAGGCTTACGACATCAAGAAGGGCAACGTCGTCGAATACAACGGCGGCGCGTATCAGATCCGCGACATCGAACGCAGCTCGCCGCAGGGCCGCGGCGGCAACGTGAAGTACCGATTCACCATGTACAGCGTGCCGGGCGGCACCAAGCTCGACATCAGCGTCGGCGCCGAAGACGATCTGAAGGAAGTCGATCTCGCCCGCCGCCAGGTGACCTTCTCGTACAAGGACGGCGACGCGTTCGTGTTCCTCGACGACGAGGACTACACGCCATACACGCTCGATCCCGATGCGATCGGCGACAGCGCCGGTTACATCACCGACGGACTCACCGGCTGCTACGTGCAGATCATCGACGACGCCCCGGTCGGCCTGCAGTTGCCGCAGAGCGTGGTGCTGGAAGTGATCGACACGCCGCCGGAACTCAAGGGCGGCACCGCCACCAAGCGTCCGAAGCCGGCGAAGCTCAACACCGGCATCGAGATCCAGGTGCCGGAGTACGTCGTCAACGGCGAGAAGGTGTGGGTGAACACCGTCACCGGGGAATTCGCCGGCCGCGCGGAGTGACGGGTCGCAGGGCGGACTCCGGTTCGCCCTGCCCGCGCCCTACCGGTCCCTGCCCAGCCACTTCCGGGCCATGCGCGCGATCGAAGGCTCGGTCGCGGCGTCCTCCGCCATCGGCGCGATCTCGCGCCAGGCGAGATCGTGGGACTCGTCGCCCACGACGTAGTCCTCGCCCGATGTCGCACGCACCACGTAGCGCGCATCGTAATGCCAGTGCCCGGGCACGTCGCCGCGCTCGGGGATCCAGTGACGATCGAGATCGAAGATCTCCGGTTCGACCACGAGCCCGGTCAATCCCGACTCCTCCTCCGCCTCCTTCAGCGCCACCGCGGCCAGATCGCGATCGCCGTCGGCGTGCCCGCCCAACTGCAGCCAGCGGTCGAGCTTGCGGTGATGGGTCATCAGCAGATGCGTGCCTGCGGCGTTCACCAGCCACGCCGAAGCGGTGAAGTGCCCGGCGAGACGTGCGCGGACGAAAGGGTCCTGCGCATCCGACAACAACGCGAGGAATTCGGTCGCGGCCGGGGCTTCGGCGGGCCAGCGCCGGGCGTAGGTTTCGAATCCGGAATGCAGGGGCGATACGGGGGCGTGCGGTCGGGTCATGCTGCAATGCAACAAAGCAGGGTGAGCCGCATTATCGCCCGTCGTCCGTCCGCTGGCCCGCTTCCGCGCTTGTGCCACGACCGGCGGACGGTTATGGTCGCCGGGTTCCGTGCCGGCCCTTCGCCGGCGACCTTTGCAAGCTTTCCGGGGAGCCCCTCAATGCTGTTCCAGCGCAGGAAACCGCTCGATCTGATTCTGGAGACCGCCGAAAAGCGGTCGCTCAAACGCCAGCTCGGCGCATTCGACCTCACCATGCTCGGCATCGGCGCCGTGATCGGCACCGGCATCTTCGTGCTGACCGCGGTCGCGGCCAACAAGGCCGGCCCCGGCATGATGTATTCGTTCGTGATCGCGGGCATCGTCTGCGCGCTGACCGCGTTGATCTACTCCGAGATCGCGGCGATGGTGCCCGTCTCCGGTTCGGCCTACACCTACTCCTACGCCGTGCTCGGCGAGCTCATCGCATGGATGGTGGGCTGGGCGCTGATCCTCGAATACGCGGTCGCGGCGGGCGCGGTATCGGTGGGCTGGTCCGGCTACGCCAACGGGTTCCTCGCCTTCCATGGCGTCGGATTGCCCGACTTCCTCACCGCGGGACCGTTCTACACCCAGCACGTCGACGGCGTCACTTCGGTCCACATGGTGGACGGCGTGACCCACAAGGGCGGCTTCAACCTGATCGCCTTCCTGCTCGCGCTGCTGGTCACCTGGCTGCTGGTGATGGGCACCTCGAAGTCCGCGAAGGTCACCGCCGTGCTGGTGATGATCAAGATCGTGGCGCTGGGCGCGTTCATCGCGCTGGCGTTCCCGGCGGTCGAGAGCGCCAATTTCGAACCGATGCTGCCCAACGGCTGGGGCACGCCGCTCTCGGGCGTCGGCGTGCTCGGCGCGGCGGCGTCGATCTTCTTCGCCTACGTCGGTTTCGACGCGGTGTCCACCGCCGCCGAGGAAACCAAGAATCCGAACCGCAACATCCCCATCGGCCTGATCGGCTCGCTCGGCATCTGCACCGTGTTCTATCTGCTGGTGGCCTACGCCGCGGTCGGCGCCATGGGCGCCCAGCCCGGCGGCCTGCTGTCGCAGAGCAAGGAACCGCTGGCGTTCGTGCTGCGCGAAATCGGCTGGCCGAAGACCGGCGACATGGTCGCCGCCGCCGCGATCCTCGCGCTGCCGTCGGTCGTGCTGATGATGATGTTCGGCCAGACCCGCATCCTGTTCACGATGTCGCGCGACGGCCTGATGCCGGAGAAATTCTCCAAGGTGCATCCGAAGTACCACACCCCGCACGTGGTGACCTGGACGACGGGCATCTTCGTGGCCTTCTTCGCCGCGCTGTTCCCGGTCGACATCCTCGCCGACATCTCCAACGCCGGCACGCTGTTCGCATTCTTCATGGTCGCCGCGGGCGTGATGATCCTGCGCCGGACCGAACCGAGCCGCGCCCGTCCGTTCCGCACGCCGCTGATCTGGGTGGTCGGCCCGCTGGCGATGGCCGGCTGCGTGCTGCTGTTCTTCAGCCTAGGCTGGAACCCGACGATCAAGTTCTTCGTGGTCTGGGCCATCATCGGCATGGCCGTGTACTACCTGTTCGCCCGGAAACGCAGCCATCTGGCGCCGGGCAACGAGGCCCTCCTCCACGCGGGCGGCGAGAAACTCCAGGCCGATCCGCTGGTCCAGGAAGGTCCGAACACGGGACCCTGATCCGGGTGCTTTCCCGACGAAAAACGGCGCGGTCTCCCGCGCCGTTTTTTTGTCCGCGAACCGGAGCGTGTCCGGCGGCGGCGATCAGGGTTTCTTCGCCCAGGCGCTGCACCAGCCCTTGGCGACGACCGAATTCTTCGGGAACAGGGTGCAGGGACCGGTGGCCTGGCCCTTCGCGCCCTTGAAGAAGTTGCAGTTCGCGCAGTTGCTGCCGGGCTTGAACGCGGCGTGCTTTACCTTGGTCGCGTCCTCGGCGTAGGCCAGCGCCTTGGCGGTGGGGTCGGTGACCGCCAGCTTCGGCAGCGCGGCGGTGGCGGCCGGGGCGGCGGCTTCGGCGTCGAGGGAACGCAGCGCCAGCGGGGCGCTGGCCGCGGCGACGACGGCGATGGTCAGGAAACGGCGGCGGGAGGCATCGTGGCTCATCTGGCTGGGTACCTTTCGGGAAGATGCCCGCATTCTGCGACGCGCCCGGCTCCGCCGCATTGCGCTGGATCAAGTCGTCGGCACGGGCCGGCGACGCACGCGCTATCCTTGCGCCCCCGAACCGTCCCCAGAACGCCCATGCTGGACCACGAACGCGCCGCCCGGCAGTCGCTGATCGACACCTGCTGCGCCATGAACGCCAGCGGCCTGTCGCTGGGCAAGTCCGGCAACGCCAGCCTGCGCTGGGGCGGCGGCCTGCTGATCACCCCGACCGGCCGCGCCTACGACCGCCTCCAGCCCGAGGACATCGTCTACCTGGACGCCGACGGCGGCTGTGCGCCGGGCCAGTTGCTGCCCTCCAGCGAGTGGCGGTTCCACTGCGACATCCTCCGCGCCTACCCGGACGCCAACGCGATCGTCCACGTCCATTCGACCCACGCCACCGCCCTCGCCTGCCTGGGCGAAGGCATCCCGGCCTTCCACTACATGGTCGCAGTGGCGGGCGGGGCGGACATCCCCTGCGCCGACTACGCCACCTTCGGCACCCCGGAGCTGTCGGCGAACGTGCTGCGCGCACTGAACGGCGGCCACAGGGCCTGCCTGATGGCGAACCACGGGCAGGTCGCCACCGGCAAGACGCTCTCCGATGCGTACGCCCTGGCCGAGGAAGTCGAGAATCTCGCCCGGCAGTACGTGCTGGCCCGCAGTCTCGGCGCCACCCGCAACCTGGATGCGGACGAGATGGCGCGCGTGATCGAGAAATTCCGCAGCTACGGCCAGCAACGCTCGGACGACTGACGGCGGCGGGCTCATGCCCGTGCGGAATAAGACGAATGCCTTCCCGCATGCGGCCGACGGGTCGGCCTCCGCTACACTGCGCGCCATGAACGCCCCCGCCTTCGACCACAATCTCTACGCCGGCTGCGCCGCCCAGATCGTCTCGCACACCCGCGAACTGGCCGCGAAGGGCTGGACCCCCGCCACCGCCGGCAATTTCTCGATCCGGATGGACGCCAACCTCGCCGCGATCACCATTTCCGGCAAGGACAAGGGTCGCCTCAGCGAGGCCGACATCATGGTCGTCGACATGGCCAACAACCCGGTCGCCACCCACCATCGCCCGTCGGCCGAAACCGCCCTGCACACCCATCTCTACCGCAAGTTCCCGGACGTGGGCGCGGTCCTGCATACCCATTCGCCCAACCAGACCGTCGCCGGCCTGCTGTTCGCCGGGGAAGGACGCGTCCGGCTGCGCGGCTACGAACTGTTCAAGGCCCTGCGCGGCCACACCACCCACGAAAAAACCTTCGACCTCCCGGTGGTGCCGAACTCGCAGGACATGGACGCGCTCACCGCCAGCGTCGACGCCGCGCTGACCGAGCCCAACACCTGGGGGTATCTGATCGCCGGCCACGGCCTGTACGCCTGGGGACGCGACATCTCGGAAGCCCGCCGGCACCTCGATGCGTTCGAGTTCATGCTGAGCTGCGAACTGGAACTGCGCCGGCTGCGGAACTGACCGGCCCGACCGTCGATCCGGAATCGCGCCCCGCGCCGCCCGCCGGAGCGGACGCGCGTCCGGCGTGCGACGGATGGAACGACGATTCGCGTCGGCCGCATTGCGCCCCACCCCCGCGTGCCCCATATTTCCGGCCACCCACGTCATCGCCCGGAACACCGCCCCATGAGCCGCCTGCGCATCTTCGCCGACGACCGTCCCGACACCCCGCTTTCGGTCGTCCACGACCGCGCCCGGATGGCCGAGACCCTCGCGACCATCGGCGTCGATTTCGAGCAGTGGCGCGCGACGAAGCCGATCGCGCCGGGCGACGCGCCGGACGCCATCATCGACGCGTACCGGGCCGATATCGACCGGATCAGCGCCGAACGGAACTTCACCACCATCGACGTGGTGAGCATCGCCCCGGACAACCCCAACCGCGAAGCGATGCGCGCCAAATTCCTCGACGAGCACTATCACAAGGAAGACGAGGTGCGCTTCTTCGTCGCCGGCTCCGGGCTGTTCAGCCTGCACGTCGACGGCCGGGTCTACGAAGTGCTGTGCGAAGCCGGCGACCTGATCTCGGTGCCGGACGGCACCACCCACTGGTTCGACATGGGCCCGGAGCCGAGCTTCGTCGCGATCCGCTTCTTCCAGCAGCCCGACGGCTGGGTCGGTCACTTCACCGGCACCGATATCGCGCAGCGGTTTCCGCGGTACGAGGCCGGGCAGGCGGCGTGAGATCCCCATGAAAGTCATTCGCAGCCGCGAGTTCACCGCGGACCGCGCCTGGGGGGCGCTCGACATCGCGACGATGAACGGGATCACCGCCCGCCTGCATTGGACGGACGAACCGTACCGCTGGCACGTGAACGATGGCGAGGAAGTCTTCGCCGTGCTCGACGGCCGGGTCGAGATGCGCTACCGGGATCGGGGCGAGGAGCTTGCGACGATCCTGGAAACCGGGGATGTGTTCTTCGCGTCCGCAGGTACCGAGCACGTCGCCCACCCCATCGGCCAGGCCCGAATCCTGGTGATCGAAAGCGAAGGCAGCGTCTGAACCCATGCGCACGATCCTCACCGACATCGAAGGCACCACCAGCAGCATCTCGTTCGTGAAGGACGTGCTGTTCCCGTACGCGCGGCGCGCGCTGCCGGCGTTCGTGCGCGCGCGCGGGCGCGAGCCGGAGGTGCGGCGCTGGCTCGATGCGGTGGCGACCGAACACGGGGCGGTCTGCAGCGACGACGTCATCGTCGAGATCCTGCAGGGGATGATCGACGAGGATCGCAAGCACACCGCGCTCAAGGCGCTGCAGGGCATGATCTGGCAGGACGGCTATCGCGGCGCCGACTTCACCGCGCACATCTATCCCGACGCCGCGGCGCGACTGCGCGCCTGGCACGACGCCGGGATTCCGCTGGCGGTGTACTCCTCCGGTTCGGTCCCGGCGCAGAAACTGTTCTTCGGCCACACCGACGCCGGCGATCTCACCGCCCTGTTCGAGGGCTGGTTCGATACCGAAGTCGGCCACAAGCGCGAGGCCGACAGCTATCGGGAGATCGCGCGCCGCCTCGATCGTCCGGCCGCCGACATCCTGTTCCTCTCCGACGTGGTCGAGGAACTCGACGCCGCGCGCGAAGCGGGCATGCGCACCGCGCTGATCGACCGTCTCGAGGACTATCCGCAGCCGCGTCTCGGCGATGCGGCCCACGGCCATCGCCGCGTCGAGCGCTTCGACGCCATCGCCCCGGATGACCCCTGATCCCATGCGCGCCCTCCGTCCGCTGCTGACCTCGCTCGCGCTCGGCCTGCTGCTGTGCGCGCATGCCGCCGGGGCGCTCGCGGCGAAGGGCACGATGTCCGATCCCGGGCAGTTCGAGCGCGAACGCGCACGGATCGCGAATGCGCTCGCCGCACTGACCCCGCAACGTCCGGGGCAACCGGATCTGTACGCCGTGTCCTTCGGCGGCGACAGCAGCGAGGACGTGTTCCGCAACGAGGCGGATTATTTCGGCCGACTGATGAGCGAGCGCTTCGGCGCGCGGGGGCGCGTGGTCACCCTCATCAATCACGAAGAAAGCCTGGTCGACAAACCGCGACCGTTGGCGACGCTCCACAACCTGCGCGCGACGCTCGCCGGCATCGGCAAGGCGATGGATCCGGAGCAGGATGTGCTGGTGCTGTTCATGACCATGCACGGCACGCCGCAGCACCAGTTGTTCGTGCGCATGGCGCCGGCCTATCTGGATCTGATCGACCCCGAGGAACTGCGCAAGGCGCTGGACGACGCCGGCATCCGCAACCGGGTGCTGGTGATCTCGGCCTGTTTCTCCGGCGGATTCGTGCCCGCGCTGAAGAACGACGACACCCTGATCCTCACCGCCGCGCATCGCAACCGGCCGTCGTTCGGCTGCGGCGCGGATTCCGACGCCACGTATTTCGGACGCGCCTGGATGATCGAGGGCCTGAACGAGACCACCGACTTCATCGCCGCGTTCGAGGCCGCGAAAACGCGGATCGCGGAACGCGAGCGCACCGAAGGCTTCCGCCCGTCGCGGCCGCAGATCGAGATCGGCGACGCGATCGGTCCAAGACTCGACGCATGGCGCAGACAGCTGACGCCCGGCCCGACCCTCGCCTACGACTATCCGACGCCCGCACGGATGTCGACGGGGACCGCC
Source organism: Pseudomonadota bacterium (assembly GCA_049324395.1). GTDB lineage: Bacteria > Pseudomonadota > Gammaproteobacteria > Xanthomonadales > Xanthomonadaceae > Lysobacter_I. The sequence goes on along the minus strand of JBMOOY010000065.1, from coordinate 33,555 downwards.
ACCGAACGCGCGGACAAGGTCGACGGCAAGAAGAAGTGAAGCCGCAGGCTCAGTGCAGCTTCTCGCCCCGCGCGAGCATCGCGACCAGGGTCTCCACCCGCTTCGCCTTCGTCTCCGGCTTCTTCGCGGTCTGCACGCGCCAGCAGACGGCATAGCGGTTGGTGGCGTTCAGGCTTTCGAAGAACGCCTTCGCCTTGCGGTTCTTCGCGAGCGCCTGCGCCAGCTCCGGCGGAACCGCCATCGTCGCCGCGCCGTCGTAGGCCGCGTCCCAGCGACCATCGGCCCTGGCGGCCTCGATCTCGCGCACCCCGCGCGCGCATCCGGCCCTCGGCGATCAGACGCTCGACATGCCCGATGTTGATCTTCGACCACAGACTCTTCGGCCGGCGCGGCGTGAAGCGCTGCAGGAACCAGGTCTGGTCGAAACCGCGTTTCTGACCGTCGATCCAGCCGTGGCACAGCGCGACGTCCAGCGCCTACGCGTAGCTGACGGACGCGATGCCGCTGTCCTTCTTGGCGATCTTCAGCCAAAGCCCCTTCGAGGCCGCGTTGGCGATCAGCCAGTCCTCGAATGCGGCCGCATCCGCGAACGGCAACACCGGCAGATCGTCGGGCAGGCCTGCGGCGCTCATTCCTCGGCCTCGTCGAGGCGATAGCTCGTTTCCGCGCGCAGTTCGCCGCGCCAGACATCGAAGGCGCGGACCTCGATGCGATGCGCGCCGTTCGCGAGATCCGTCGGCAAGGTACCGCGCCACAGATGCGGCGACAGGTTCGCTTCCGGCGAGCGGTCGTAGCCGCGGAGCGCATCGGCGTCGGCGTCGCGCAGGTTCTCGCGCAGCAGATTCGGATCGGGCGCCGACACGCGCCGCATCGGCATCCAGGGGCCGCCGTCGATGCGGAATTCGACCCGATCGTCGCGTCGGGCCATGTAGACGTTCGCGAACACCCCGTACGCGGGATAGGCGCCCCGGCGCAGGACCTTCGGAGCGTGCAGACCGATCGCGGCATCGTGCGGATCGCGGGCGACGTGCCAGCGCAACGCATAGGCGCCGTCGCGGTCGATGCGCAGGCTGGCGTAGCCGTTGGGCGTGCCGTCGGCCATCGTGGTGTCCGGAATGCCGGCCGCATCCTTCGCCCCGGTCCAGAACGCGCCGCAGGCGGCGCCGACGTTGTATTCGTGCAGCGGTTGCGCGCCGCGCCAGCCGGTGCGGGCGTCGTGCATCCAGTGCTGCTGGGCGTGGCTGTGGCCGCTGAGCACGAGCACCTTCGGAAACGCCTGCAGCAGCGCGAACAGACGCTCGCGATCGGCGTCGCGGAACGTATCGCGCCCCTCGGGCTCGAACAGCGGGATGTGCATCGCCAACACCAGCAGGCGATCCTTCGGCACCCGCGGCAGATAGGCTTCGAGGAAGGCGAACTGATCCTCGCGGAAACCGCCGATGTAGCCGCGCGGCGGACCGGGCAGATAGATCACGTCGTCCAGCCCCACGAACACCGCCTCGTCCTCTTCCCAGGCGATGGTGTCGGGGCCGAAGACCTCGCGGAAACTGAGCAGCGAATCCTCGTCGCGCGCGGCATCGAAATCGAGATCGTGGTTGCCCGGGACGTGCAGCCAGGGCGCCCCGATGCGCCGGGTTTCGGCGTTGAGCGCCGGGTAGAGATCGAGACTGTCGTCGGCGACGTCGCCCAGGCTCAGGCCCAGTTCCGGCGCGCCGAGGTCCGGACCGCGCTGTTCGGCGAGCACGCTGTCGACGATGTCGCGACCGTAATAGCCGACTTCCTTGCGGGTCGCGGTCTGCGGATCGGCGAACAGCCGCAGGTCGAGCCGACCGTCGCCCGCGGGCGCCCGGCGCAGTCCGATATCGAAGCGACCCGGCGCGGGACCGCCGCGGATGCCCCCGTACTTCAGCGTCGGCGCATTGCGCGACGGCACATGCCGCCAGACCAGCGGCCGCGCCGGATCGTCCGCGGGCAGACGCCAACCGGCGGGCTTGATCGGGAACACGGTCTGACCGGGGGCGGCCGCGATCCGGTAGCGCCCGGCGGCATCGGTGGTCGCCAGATCCCGGCCGTTCGACACCGCCACCCCGGCCACGCCGGGTTCGTCCGGATCCCGACGACCGTCGCCGTCCCGGTCGTCGAACACCGTCCCCGAGAGGCTTCGCGCATCGTCCCCGAACGCCGCGACGGGCGGACTCGCGGCCACCGCCATGCTGCACAGCACCAGGGCCACCCGCCCCCATCCCCACCCGAATCGCATGATCGTCCCGCCGCAGTCGACACCGTCGACGATTATGCCCCGCCCGGCCGACCGGTCGCGATGCATGCAAAAGTCGCGGGCACCCTCTAAGATCGGTGGCGTGCGGACCGCGGACGCCGTCTCGGAACGAAGCGCCCACGGCCCGGACGCCGCACCGGCTCCATCGCTCGGAAAGCGCACGGGATGTCCGTTTTTCGAATCCATGCAAGGGGGAGGCATGCTGTCCCGTCGCGCGTTGGCGTGCGCATCGTCGCTGTTGCTGGCATTGATCTGCCTGCCCGCGTTCGCCCAGCAGCGGATCGCGGAGCTGTCGCCGGGTCTGTCGGAAATCTCGCTCGCGCACTACACGACCTACCGCCACGACCAGGATCTGACCGATACGCCGGAGGATGCGATGCGTCGGGCGGATGCCGGCCAGTACCGTCCGATGCCGGGCGACAAGAGCGCGTTCGGTTTCCAGCGCGGCGCGTACTGGTTCCATATCCGCCTGCTCAACCGCAACGGCGACGAACCGCGCTGGATGCTGGTGCAGCGCTATGCGCTGAGCGACCACGTCGACGTCTACGCGCGCTATCCGGACGGCCGGGTCGTGCACCAGGCCAGCGGCGACTATCTGCCGTTCGATTCGCGAAGCATTCCCTATCGCCATCCCAATTTCCGGCTCGACCTGCCGCCCGGGCAACCGGTGGACGTGTTCGTCCGGGTCGAAAGCCAGAGCTCGATGCAGGTCCCGCTCGACCTCTACACGCCCGCGGCCTTCACCTCGCTCTCCCGCGACGTGCAGTTCGTGATGGGCATCTACTACGGCATCCTGCTGGCGCTGTTCGTCTACAACCTGGTGCTGTGGCTGAGCCTGCGCGACGCCAGCTACTTCTGGTACCTGCTGCACATCGGCGCGTTCGGGCTGGTGCTGTTCACGATGAACGGTTACGCCTTCGAATACCTCTGGCCGAACTCGATCTGGCTGGCCAACGTCGCGGTCCCGCTCACGATCTGCATCGCGCTGATCGCGATGCAACAGTTCACCCGGATCTTCCTGGAAATGCCCACGCGCTTCCCGCGCGGGGACAAGGTCAGCATCGCGCTGATCGCGATCTGCTTCGCGCTGGCGATCGGCACCCTGTTCCTGCCCTACCGCGTGGCCACGCCCTGGGCGACGCGCGCGGTGTTGGTCTGCGTGCTGTGGGTGGCCGTGTCGAGCATCGTGGTGCTGCGCAGCGGCTACGCGCCGGCCAGGATCTTCCTGCTGGCCTGGTCGCTGTTCCTCGCCGGCACCGCGGCGATCGCCGCGCTCGCCTTCGGCCTGCTGCCGAAGAACATGCTGACCGAATACGGCGTGCAGATCGGCTCCGCGCTGGAGATGCTGCTGCTGTCGATCGCGCTGAGTTATCGCTACGCGGTGCTGCGCAACGAGAACGAGCGGATCGTCAACGAGGCGAACCTGCAGTTGGAACGCAAGGTCGCGCAGCGCACGCAGGAAGTGCGCAGCGCGCTGATGCAACTGGAGGACGCGCATCGTCGACTGCGCGATTCCAGCCGTCGCGACGGCCTGACCGGCCTCTACAACCGCACGCATTTCCACGAGGGCTTCGACGCCCTCCTCCGCGAAGGCCGCGAGCAGGGCCGTCCGGTGTCGTTGTTGATGATCGACCTCGACCACTTCAAGTCGATCAACGACCGCTACGGCCATCTGGTCGGCGACGACTGCCTGCGCTGGGCGGCGCAGCGCATCGGCCAAACGCTGCGGGTGCACGAGAACTCGCTGCTGGCGCGCTTCGGCGGGGAAGAATTCGTGGTGGTGTTGCCTGGACACGACCTGCACGGCGCGGTCAACGTGGCCGAGAGCCTGCGTCGCCGGCTGATCGAAGAGCCATGCGTCAGCGGACCGCATCGGCTGCGCGTGTCGGCCAGCATCGGCGTGCATACCATCGACCCCGGGAACGAAGCGGACTCCGACGCCGCGCTCTCGGTCGCAGACCAGGCGCTGTACAGCGCCAAGGCCAACGGTCGCGACTGCGTGCGGACGTCGATCACGGCCGCCTGATCGTCTCGGTCCGGCCGTCTCGGTCCGGCCGTCTCGGTTCGGTCGTCGGACCTGACCGCCCCGACGTGGCGGCTCCGGTCCGACCGCCCTCGCCCCTCGGACCGGTCCACCCGCCTCCCGGCGACGCCGGTGGTCGGGAAACGGCCGACCCGCCGACCGACTGGAGTACAGTAGGCCCAACGCCAACGTACGCTCAGGGGAAAGCATGGCGTTGCGGTTCGCTCGGCAGCTCGCCATCGCCGCTGCGGCGGCACTGATTGCGCTGACCTGCGGTTGCGCCCTCGCCGCGCAGCCGCCCGCGGTGCTGTCCGCGAACACCGGATCCCTGTCGCTGACGCCGCACCTCGTCCATCGGCACGACACCACCGGCAAGGATCGTGTCGAGGACGCCTGGCGCCGGCTCGAACGCGGGGAATTCGAACCCGTTCCCGCCGGCAAGACCACGTTCGGATTCCGTCCCGGCGCGCTCTGGTTCCATGCCCGGCTGATCAACCGCAACCGCGACGAGCCCTACTGGATGCTCGTGCAGGGCTTCGCCCTGATCGACCGGATCGACCTCTACCTGCGCTATCCGGACGGCCGCATCGAGCATCGCATCGGCGGCGACATGCTGCCCTTCTCCGAGCGCAGCATCCCGTACCGTCAGCCCAACTTCCGGGTCGTGCTGCCGCCGGACCAACCGGTCGAAATGCTGGTCCGGATCGAAAGCCAGAGTTCCCTCCAGGTCCCGCTGGACCTGCACACGCCCGATGCCTTCACCTCGCTCTCGCGCGATTCGCAATTCGCGATGGGGCTCTACTACGGCATCCTGCTGGCCCTGTTCGTCTACAACGTCGCGCTGTGGGCGACCCTGCGCGAATCCGCGTATTTCTGGTACCTCTTCCACATCAGCGCGTTCGGGTTGGTGCTGTTCACGTTCAACGGCTACAGCTTCGAATACCTGTGGCCCGACAACCCGTGGTTGGCGAACCTCGCGGCGCCGGCATCGATCTGCCTGGCGACCGTCGGCATGCAGCAGTTCGCGCGGACTTTCCTCGGGCTGCACAGGCGCTTCCCGTTCGGCAATCGCATCAGCCTGGCCTTCATCGCGTTCTTCTCTGCGCTGGGGATCGCATCGCTCTGGATTCCCTACAGCCTCTCGATCTCGGTCGCGTCCCGGGTCGAACTCGCCAGCGTGCTGTGGCTCGTGATCGCGGCCTTCGTGACCATGCGCCGCGGCTACGCGCCCGCCCGGCTGTTCCTCCTGGCGTGGTCGATGCTGCTGTTGGGGACCATCCTGTTCGCGCTGCTGGCCTTCGGGGTCGTGCCGAAGAACCTGCTCACCGAATACGGCCTGCAGATCGGCTCGGCGCTGGAAATGCTGATGCTGTCGATGGCGCTGAGTTACCGCTACTCGATCCTGCGCAGCGAGAACGCCCGGATCGTCGGCGAAGCCAACCAACAACTGGAACGCAAGGTCGCGCAGCGTACGCAGGAAGCGGTCGGCGCGCTGACCCAACTGGAGGACGCCCACCGCCGGCTGCGCGATTCCAGCCGCCGCGACGGCCTGACCGGGCTGTACAACCGCGCCCATTTCCACGAGCGATTCGAGGAGCTGCTGCGCGACGGTCGCGAGCGCGGCCATCCGGTCTCGTTGTTGATGATCGACCTCGACCACTTCAAGTCGATCAACGACCGCTACGGTCATCTGGTCGGCGACGACTGTCTGCGCTGGGCGGCGCATCGTATCGGTCAGGCGCTGCGCACGCACGATTCCTCGCTGCTGGCGCGCTTCGGCGGCGAGGAGTTCGTGGCGGTGCTGCCCGGACACGGCCTGCAGGAGGCGGTGGACGTGGCCGAGAGCCTGCGCCGTCGGCTGGTCGATGAGCCTTGCGTCAGCGGCGAACACCGCCTCCGCGTGTCCGCGAGCATCGGCGTGCATACCGTCGATGCCGACACCGATGCCGATTCGGACGCCGCGCTGTCGGTCGCTGACAAGGCGCTCTACAGCGCGAAGGCCAACGGTCGCGATTGCGTCCGCACGTCGATCACCGCCGCATGAGCCCCGCGTCGGCAGAGCGGCGTCCGGGCCGCTTCTGCCCCGACCGCCTCAACCGCGCCGCCGCTCCAGCACCGCCAGCGCATCCGCGAGCGAGAGCCCGCGCGCCTGCAGCAGCACGATGAGGTGATAGAGCAGATCCGCGGCTTCTCCCAGCAACGGCGCGTCGTCCTCGGCGACCGCCGCCAGTGCGGTTTCCAGACCTTCCTCGCCGACCTTCTGCGCGATCCGCTTGATGCCGGCGTCGAACAGTTTCGTGGTGTAGCTGCCGGGCGGACGCTCGGCATGCCGGGCGCGGATCAGGGCCTGCAACGCGCCGAGCGTGTCTCCGGGCGCGGACGGGAAACAACTGACCGTGCCGAGATGACAGGTCGGCCCCTGCGGCCGCGCCTGCACCAGCAGCGCGTCTCGATCGCAGTCGGCCTCGATCGAGACCAACGTCAACACATGTCCGCTGGACTCACCCTTGGTCCACAGCCGACCCTTGCTGCGGCTGTAGAACGTCACGCGACGCGTCTCCAGCGTTTTCGCGACGGCCTCGCGCGACATGTAGCCGAGCATCAGCACGCGTCGACTGTCGGCGTCCTGCACGATGGCCGGCAACAACCCGTCCTGCTTCTCCCAGGCGAGCGCTTCGATGTCGAGCGCGTCGAGGCCCGCAACGGCCGCGTGGGCACGGGATTCGTTCGTCGCGGGTTCGCTCACAACCGCACCTCGATGCCCTGGTCGCGCAATGCGCGCTTGAGTTCCGGAATCGCGATCGCGCCGGAATGGAACACGCTCGCCGCCAGCGCGGCGTCGACATCGGCGTCGCGGAACGCGTCGACGAAATGCGCGATCTCGCCCGCGCCGCCCGAAGCCACCAGCGGGACCGCGCAGATCGAACGCACCGCTCGCAACTGCGCGATGTCGTAACCGCGCCGGACGCCGTCGCTGTCCATGCAGTTGAGGACGATCTCGCCGGCGCCCAGCGCCTGCGCCTCGCGCACCCAGTCCAACGTGGTCCTGCCGGGCGCGCGCGTCCGCTCCGGGTCGCCGGTGTGGCTGCGCACGCGCCAGACGCCGTCGGCGTCGCGCACCGAGTCGATGCCGACCACGACGCACTGGCTGCCGTAGGCCTCGGCGATCTCGGAGATCAACGCCGGCCGTTCCAGCGCCGGCGTGTTGATCGAGACCTTGTCGGCGCCCGCGAACAGCACGCGCTGCGCGGTGTCCACGTCGCGGATGCCGCCGGCGACGCAGAACGGGATGTCGATCACCGCCGCGACGCGCTCCACCCAGCCGACGTCCACCGAACGGCCGTCCGGGCTGGCGCCGATGTCGTAGAACACCAGCTCGTCTGCGCCTTCGTCGCGATAGCGGCAGGCGAGTTCGACGATGTCGCCCATGTCGACGTGATCGCGGAAACGGACGCCCTTGACCACGCGTCCGTCGCGCACGTCGAGACAGGGAACGATCCTGCGGCTCAGCACGACAGCGCCTCCGCGACCGTGAGCCGGCCTTCGAGCAGGGCCTTGCCGAGCACCGCGCCGGCGCAGCCCGCGTCGCGCGCCGCGGCGACGTCGGCGGCATCGCGCACGCCGCCGCTGGCCTGCAACGCGAAGCCGTCGCCGCGCGCGACCACCGCGCGATACAGATCGAGGTTCGGCCCCTGCATCATCCCGTCGCGTGCGATGTCGGTACACAGCAGGTGCCGCGCGCCGGCATCGCGGTAGAAGGCGAGGCAGTCGTCCAGGTCGCGTTCGGCGCGCTCGGTCCAGCCGTGGATCGGCAGGCGCCAGACGCCGTCGTCGTCGCGGCGCGTATCGAGCGCGATGGTGATGCTTTCGGGGCCCAGGCGCCGCAGCCAGCCGGCGACCTGCGAGGGATCGCGCACCGCCAGCGAACCCACGACCACGCGCGCAGCGCCGGCATCGAGCATGTCCTCGACCGCCGCTTCATCGCGCACGCCGCCACCGGTCTGCACGCGCAGGCGGCCGTCCCCGGCGATCCGGCGCAGCAGCGGCGCGAGCGTGTAGCCGCCGGCGCGCGCGGCGTCGAGGTCGACGAGATGCAGCCAGCGCGCGCCGGCGTCGGCGTAGCGCATCGCCAGCGTGTAGGGATCCTCGGCGTAGCGGGTTTCGCGGTCGTAGTCGCCCTGTTGCAGGCGGACCACGCGTCCGTCGCGCACGTCGATCGCGGGATAGGGAATGAAGGCGTCGTCGCTCATGCGGTTCGGATCAGGCGGGGAGCTTCAGGAAGTTGTCGAGCAGGCGCAGACCGGCGGCGGACGAGCGTTCGGGATGGAACTGCGCACCATAGCGGCGCCCCGCGCCGATCACCGCGGCGAAACGCTCGCCGTGGTCGCAGTCGGCCAGCACGTATCCCGAGGTGCCGTCGTCGACAGGCACCGCATAGCTGTGCACGAAATAGACGTGGGACCCGTCGTCGATGCCGTCGAGCAGCGGAACGCGCGCGTCGTCCGCATCGACGCGCATCCGCAGCCGGTTCCAGCCCATGTGCGGCACGCGCAGCCCGGGGCCGCCGGCAAGCCGGCGCACGCGTCCCCGCAACAGACCGAGACAGGCCACATCGCCTTCTTCCGAGGATTCGAAGAGCAGTTGCATACCCACGCAGACGCCGAGCAGCGGCGCCTCGCTCGCGCGCAGCGCGACATCGAGGCCGCGCGCGCGCAGCAGCGCCATCGACGGCGCCGCGGCGCCCACGCCCGGCAGGATCACGCGTTCGGGGGCGCCGAGTTCGTCGGCGTCGCGGACCAGTCGCGGTCGCGCGCCGACCCGGTCGAGCGCGATCATCACCGAACCGAGATTCGCGCCGCCCGCGTCGATCAGCGCGAGATCTCCGCCATGGGCCGTCACAGCGCCCCCTTGGTGCTCGGCAACGCGTTGCCCTCGCGGCGGAACGACTGGCGCAACGCGCGCGCGACCGCCTTGAAGCAGGCTTCGATCTTGTGGTGATCGTTGTCGCCCTTCACCGAAACGTGCAGGTTCAGGCCCGCGGTCTCGCACAGCGATCGGAAGACGTGCGGCACGAGCTCGGTGGCGAGATCGCCGACCTTCTCGCGTTTGAACTCGCCATCGAACACGCAATACGGCCGGCCCGACCAGTCGAGCGCGGCCGTCGCCTGCGCCTCGTCCATGGGCAGGGTGAAACCGTAACGCCCGATGCCCTTCTTGTCGCCCAGCGCCTGGCGCAGCGCCTGGCCGAGCGCCAGCGCGCTGTCCTCCACCGTGTGATGCTCGTCGATGTGCAGGTCGCCGTCGCAGCGCAGGCGCAGCGCGAAACCGCCGTGCTTGCCCAATTGCTCCAGCATGTGGTCGTAGAACCCGAGTCCGGTCTTCACATCGGGATCGGCCTCTCGATCGAGATCGACCTCGACCTCGATCCGGGTTTCCCTGGTGTTGCGCAACACCTTCGCGGTGCGCGGCGCATCGGCGAGGACATGGGCGATTTCCGCCCAGTCGACGCCGTCGCCGAACTGCGGCGACTTCAGCTTGAAGCCGCGGATGCCGAGATTGACCGCGAACTCGATGTCGGTCTCGCGGTCGCCGACCATCGCAGAGCGGGCCCAATCGATGCCGCCTTCGCGCATCAGCGGTTGCACGAGACCCAGTCGCGGCTTGCGCGTCGGCGCGTTCTCGTGCGGGAAACTGCGATCGATCAGGATGTCGCGGAAGCGGATGCCCTGGCTCTCGAAGATCTGCAGCATCAGCGCGTGCGGACCGTCGAAGGCCGCCTGCGGGAAGGCGTCGGTGCCGAGACCGTCCTGGTTGGTCACCATCACGAAGTCGTAACCCGCGTCGCGCAGCTTCAGCATCGCCGGGATCGCGCCGTCGACCAGCGCGAGCTTGTCGTAGGCGTCGATCTGGAAATCGGCGGGCTCGCGGATCAGGGTGCCGTCGCGATCGACGAACAGGATGGGACGCGATGCGCTCATGCCGCCGCTTCCACGGTGCGCAGCGCCGCGAACACCGCGTCGTTCTCCTCGCGGGTGCCGATGGTGATGCGCAGCGCATCCGCCAGACCCGGCCCCGCGCGCATGTCGCGCACCACCACGCCGGCGGCGAGCAGACGGCGATAGACGTCTTCGGCATCGTCGAAACGCGCCAGCAGGAAATTGCCGGCGCCCGGATACACCTGGCGCACGCCCGCGAACGCCGGCAGCGTGGCGAGCATGCGCGCGCGCTCGGCGCGCACCTGCTCGGCGCGGACGTTCGCCTGCGTCAGCGCTTCGGGCGCGAGCGCGCGCAGGGCGAGCGCGGCGCTGGGTTCGGGCACCGGATACGGCGCCTGGCAACGGCGCAGCACCGCGATCAGCCCCGGATCGGCGAGCAGGCAACCGATCCGCGCGCCGGCCAGCGCGTGCAGCTTGGACAGCGTGCGCAGCACGGCGAGATTCGGATATTCGTCGATCAGCGAGGCCGCGGACGGCGCGTCGGCGTACTCGATGTAGGCTTCGTCGACCACGACCAGCGCGCGACCGCTGAGCGCCTGCGCCAGCGCGCGGATCGCAGCGAGCGGAATGAGTTCTCCGGTGGGATTGCCAGGCGAGCAGAGGAAGACGATCTTGGCGCGTCGTGCCGTGGCGAGATCGCGCATCGCGGCGAGATCGGCGACCCAGCCGTCCGGATAGTCGCGCAGCGGCGCTTCGACGATCGGCGCGCCCTGCAGCCGGGCGCACACCGCATACATGCCGAACACCGGCGGCGCGATCACCACCGCGTCGCGCTCGGCGCGACACAGCGCGCGGACCAGCAGGTCGATCGCTTCGTCGCTGCCGCGGCCGATCAGCACCTGCTCGGCGCGCACGCCGTACACCTCCGCCAGCCGCGCGCGCAGGGCTTCGGGCTGCGGCTGCGGATAGCGACGCAGCGCGCCGGCGGCGTCGGCGGGATTCGGCCAGGACGACTCGTTGGCGTTGAGCCAGATCCGACCTTCGACCGCATGGCTGCGCGCCGAGGCGTAGCCCGCGAAGGCGCGCAGATCCTCGCGCACGAGTTCGAGGACATCGGGACGCGCGTATGCGGGCGATGGCGCGCTCACGTCGCGTTCTCCAGCGCAGACATCCGGATCGAGACCGCGCTCGCGTGCGCCTGCAGGCCTTCAGCCTCGGCGATGCGCACCGCGCTCGGACCGATCCGGCGCAGGCCCTCCGCGCTGACGCTCTGCACGCTGATCGCGGTCTGGAAGCTGGTCACCGACAGGCCGCTCCACGCGCGCGCCGCCCCGCCGGTAGGCAGCACGTGATTGGTGCCGCTGCAGTAGTCGCCCAGCGCCTCGGCGGCGTAGTCGCCGAGGAACACCGAGCCCGCGGCGCGCACGCGCGCCACCCACGCTTCCGGTTCGCGCAACGCGAGGATCAGGTGCTCCGGCGCGTAGCGGTTGGACACGTCGAACGCGACGTCGATCGACGACACCAGGATGAGACGGGATTGCGACAGCGCGCGACGCGCGATATCCGCGCGCGGCAGGCGCGCGAGCTGTCCGGCGAGCTCGGCCGCGACGCGCGCGATCAGCGGCGCCGAATCGCACAGCAGGATCACCTGCGAGTCCGGGCCATGCTCGGCCTGCGACAACAGATCCGCGGCGACGAACGCGGGATTGGCGCCGCTATCGGCGATCACCAGCAGTTCCGACGGACCCGCGGGCATGTCGATCGCCGGGCCGCCCTCGACCGTCGACACCTGGCGCTTGGCCTCGGTCACCCAGGCGTTGCCGGGGCCGAACAGTTTGTCGCAGACCGGTACCGATTCCGTGCCGATCGCCATCGCGGCGATGGCCTGCGCGCCGCCGAGCTTGAACACGCGGGTGGCGCCGCAGTGACGCGCGGCGAACAGGACCGTCGGATCGGCGCTGCCGTCCGGACGCGGCGGCGTGCAGACGACGACCTCGCCGCAGCCGGCGAGTCGCGCGGGCACGCCGAGCATCAGCATGGTCGAAGGCAGCGGCGCGCTGCCGGCCGGAATATAGAGCCCGACCCGACCGATCGGCCGCACGATACGCCGGCAACGCACGCCCTCGGCGGTGTCGACGGCGTATTCGTGCGCGCCGCCGGCGGCATGGAAGGCCTCGATGCGGCCGGCCGCATCGACGATGGCCGTCTTGAGCGACGGATCGAGCGCGGCCTCGGCGGCCGCGAATTCGGCGTCCTCGACCTCGAATTCGTCGAGCACCGCATGATCGAGCAGTCGCGTGTACTTGCGCAGCGCGGCATCGCCGTCGGCGCGCACGCGGGCGACGATCTTGCCCACGCCCAGACGCACCGCCGCGGCCGAATCCTGGGTCGGTCGACGCAGCGCGGCGCGGCGGCCGTCTTCGTCGAGACCGGCCCAGGTCAACAGATTCAGGTCGATCCGGTTCGCGAGCGCCGTGCTCTTCGCGCCTGCGGTGTTCGTCTGCATGCTCATGCCAACATTCTCTCCACGGGGACCACCATCAGGCCGCGCGCGCCGGCGCGTTTGAGATCTTCGAGTCGCTGCCACGTCATCGCGCCGTGGCACAGGGCCTGCAGCGCGACGTCCCCGCCCCCGTCCTGGCCGTCCAGCGACATCACCGTCGGCGGTTCGGCGTCGGGCAGCAACTGCATCAGATGCGGGAGGACCGCGCGGGGAGCTTGCAGCATCAGCAGCTTGCTTTCGCGAATCTTCATCACACCGTCGAGACGTCGCAGCAACAGCTCGGCGATTCCGGCGCGCACGTCGGCGAAACCGACGGCCGGACCGGCGAGGACCGCCTCGCTGTCGAGCACCACCTCGATCGGCTTGAGGCGATTGGAGGCCAGGGTCGCGCCGCTGGACACCAGGTCGCAGACCAGATCGGCCTGCCCCAGGCGCGGCGCCAGTTCCACCGAGCCGGACATCGTCACCACCGAGGCCTCGATGCCGCGCTCGGCGAGCCAGCGCGCCAGCAGCGCCGGGTAGCTCGTCGCGATGCGGGTCCCGGGCAGCTGCGCCTGCGGGTCCCAGTCCCAGCTGTCGGGGATGCCGAACATCAACCGGCAGCGACCGAAGCCGAGGGCGCGCCATTCGCGGAACGGCGCCACCGCGCCGCGCGCCTCGCGTTCGTAGCGCTGCTCCAGCAGCACGTTGCGTCCGACCATGCCGAGATCGCAGACGCCGTCGGCGATCAGCCCCGGGATGTCGTCGTCGCGCACCAGCAACAGGTCGATCGGCAACGATTCGCCGTAGTAGAACAACTTGTCGCGGCTTTCCTGCCAGCTCAGGCCCGCGGCCGCGAGCAGGGCCAGCGCCGGCTCGCTGAGCCGGCCGCTTTTCTGGATGGCGATGCGCAGGCGATCGCGCGCGTCCGCCGCTGCCGTACGTTGCATGTCGATGTCCTCAGTGGGCGCCGTCGGGGTCGGGGTCGCGACGCTGGTCGGAACCGCGGGACGGAATGGCGAGTCGGTAGCCGCCGGCGCCGCGCTCGAGCGTGCGCGCGACCCGGCCGATGGTGGTGACGCTGACGCCGGTGCGATCGTGGATCTCGCGGTAGGGCACGCCCTCGACCAGCAGCGGAACCACCTTCCAGCGATCGGCCATGGCCTCCAGCTCCGCCGGCGTGCACAGGTCCTCCAGGAACGCCCGTACGTCCCCGGGGCCGCGCAGCCCGGCCAACGCGCGCGACAGCGCGTCGAGGTCGGCCTCGGCGTCGCGTTCGGGAACGGGCTGGGGGCGGTGTTTCATGGGATCGGTGTGCGGTCAGATGGATGCATGTATTAACGCGTTAATACATTAGCGCGTCATAGCGTGCCGGGTCAACCCGTGGGATCGAGGCGGCAGGTCGCGCGGGAGACCGGACGGGCGGGTTCGAGCGACGGGAAGGAGGGGCTCAGCCGCGGGGCGGTGTCGCGGGGACCGGTGGTCCACGACGGCTGGCGACGATGCGTTCGAACTCGGCGCGGACCCGGGCCGCGCCATGGCGCGCCTCCAGCCGGCGGACGATGAAGTGTCCGCGCGCCATCGCCTGGAAGTGATCGGTGAACAACGTGTTGATCGTCGCGCCGCTCGCGGCGCCGAGAACGGGCAACATCTGCGCCGCGGCCTTCTCGCTGAACACCACGCCGAGCCGCGCCGCCACCGCCTGGATGAGCTTGGCGAGCAGCGGACCGCCCTCCTTCGCCGCGAGCGAACGCGCGGCGGTGCGATGACCGGCCTGTTCGGCGGCGCGTTTCGCCGCATGCGCGACCAGTGCGCCCTCGGCGCCCTGCGCGACCTGCTCGATCATCGCCCGGGCGGCGTAGTAGCCGGTGTCCGCGGCATCGTCGTCGCGACCGCTGCCGCCGAACGAGAAGACCGCGATGCAATCCTGCTGCACGCGCGGATCGGCGATCGAGAAGCCTTCGCTGCGCGCGACATCGGCGATCGCACGCATCATCACCGTGGTCGCGGTCGGGATCTCCACCAGCAGGCCGCCCCAGCCGAAGAAACCGCCGACCGCGCCGGTGGCCGCGGCGGCTACCTTGTGCAGCCGGGTCGAAGCCTTTCGCTCCGGCGCATCGGCCATCTTCCACAGCGCCACGCGCACCGCACGCTCCAGCGCCATCTCCACCGCACCGTGGATGCGCCGGGAGATGGGCTTGGGCAATTTCGCGATCAGGCCTTCGACCGGCGAACCGACCACCGCCGCGATACGCACGGTCAGCGACGGCGTCGTCAACAGTCCGACCGCGCGTTCGAGATCGGCGCGGTCGGCGTCGGTCCACGTCTCGCCGGCCGGCAGCATCTCCGCGGCGGTGTCGTCGTGGGAGCGCTCCGACATCGCGGTGCCTCGGCGCGCGACTCAGGCCGCCTGGCGCGCGGCAGCGAGCAGGCCGCCCTCGCGGGCGACCGCGAGCATCTCCGCGATGTCGATGTCGAGCGCGCGATCGCGATCGAGAAACGGCACGCGTTCGCGGATCGCCGCATGCGCGGCGGCGACGGCCGCGCCCGGATGGAAGGGTTCGGCGGCGGACAGCTCGGCGCGCAGCGCTTCGACCTCGGCGAGGAAGAGGTCGTATCCCGATGCGCCGGGCGATGGACCGCCCTGCACTTTCGCGGCCAGGTCGGCGGCATCGGCGCGATCGGCGAGATCGCGCGCGGCGTTGATCATGTCGCGGCGCAGATCGAGCGCCTGCGCGGCGGTCATCAGCTCCAGCGCCAGCACCTTGCCCAGATCATCGACCATCGCGAGCACGTGGCGCGCTTCGTTCGCGCCCATCGACACGTGGTCCTCGGCGTTGGCGCTGGTCGGGATCGAATATACGGAGGCCGGATGCGCACGACTGGCGAGATCGTTGACGATCGCCGCCGCGGTGTACTGCACGATCATGAAACCGGACTCGGTGGCGTCCTCGTTGCCGATCAGGAACGGCGGCAGGCCGTCGCTGGTCGCGGGATCGACGAGCTTGTTGAGCCGGCGCTCGCTGATCGAGGCCAGCACCGGAATGGCGGCCTTCACGTAGCTCATCGCCAGCGCCAGCGGCATGCCGTGGAAGTGGCCTGCGGAAATCACCTGTTGCTCGACGTGCTCGGCGCGCGCATCCGGAAACACCAGCGGATTGTCGGTAACCGCGTTCAACTCGATGTCGAGCACGCGCCGCGCCTGCGCAGCGGCGTCGCGCACCGCGCCGTGGACCTGCGGGATGCAGCGCAGCGAATAGCTGTCCTGCGGCTGATGCTTCTTGCCGCCGCGGAACGGCTTGAAACGGCGGTAGAACTTCTCGCGCCCGTGGCGCTGGTCGGACGGCACCCAGTCCCAGCCGATGTCGAAGCTCAACGCCTGCGCAGCGGCGGTGTCCCAGCTCTTCGGCAACCACGGCCGGAACTTCGGGACGAGATGATAGGGAATGTCCGCCAGCGTCGATCCGGCGAGCAGGCCGCGCAGGTTCGCCGCGGTCTCGACCTGCCCCGGATGCGGGCGCAGCGCATGCACTTCCTCGGCGAACGCGCCGAGGCGACCGGCGAACGCGTCGATGGTCATCGCCGCCGCGAGATCGGCGGTGTCGAGCAGTTCGTCCAGCCGGTGCAACGCGAGCGCGCCGGTGGCGAGCATCTGCGCGGTGCCGTTGTTCAGCGCGAGACCTTCCTTGTACGACAACGACACCGGCGCCAGACCGGCGCGGCGCAGCGCTTCGTCGCCACGCAACCGTTCGCCCTCGTAGAACGCCTCGCCGCCGCCGAGCAGCACGATGGCGAGATGGGACAGCGGTGCGAGATCGCCCGAAGCGCCGACCGACCCCAGTTGGGGCACCACCGGCACCACGCCGGCGTTGAGCAGCGCCGCGAGCGCGGCGAGGGTTTCGACGCGCACGCCGGAATGCCCGCGCAGCAGCGTGTTGATGCGGATGCACAGCATCGCCCGCACCACATCGGCGGCGAACGGTTCGCCGACGCAGACCGCATGCGAAACGATCAGATTGCGCTGCAGTTCCTCGTGCAGCGAGCGTCCCGACGGGATCGCGCCCGGCAGCTCGTCGCGCAGCGGATGCGCGCCGAGCAGCTTGTCGGCGTTGCTGCCGAAACCGGTGGAGACGCCGTAGATGGGCTCCTCGCGGCGCACCTGTTCGGCGAGGAAGGCCGCGGCGTGCGCGACGTTGCGCAGCGCGCCCTCGTCGAGCATGACCTGGGCGCCGTAGGCGACTTCGACCAGCTTCTCGCGGGTCAGCGAACGTCCGTCGAGACGGATGGGTTTCATGCCTTCACCTCGGATTTCGGCAGCGCGCGCCATTGCTCGCGCTCGACCAGCAGCGTGCGCGCCAGATCGGCCTCGGCGACCTCGAACTGCTCGCCGCGACGCAGATCCTTCACCGCCACCGCGCCGCGCGCGGCCTCGTCCTCGCCGCGGATGACGACGAAGCGGATGCCGGCCCGGTCGGCGTACTGCATCTGCCTGGCGAGTTTGCGCGGCTCCAGTTGGGTTTCGACGTTCAGGCCGGCGGCGCGCAGCTTCTGCGACAGCGAGAGCGCGGACTCCAGCCCCGCATCGTCCATCAGCGACACCAGCACGTCGACCGAACTGTCGGCGGTCGCCACCAGACCCGCCTCGCGCAACTGCCAGAACAGGCGGGTGAGACCGATCGAGATGCCGACGCCCGGCAGCTTCGACTTCGTGTAGTGACTGGCGAGATTCTCGTAACGGCCGCCCGAGCAGATCGAACCGATCTCCGGATGGGCGTTCAGGGTGGTCTCGTAGACGATGCCGGTGTAGTAATCGAGCCCGCGCGCGATCGAAAGATTCAGCGCGAACCGGCTGTCGGCGACGCCGAGCGCGCGCAACTGGCGCAGGACCTCGCGCAGTTCGGCCCGGCCTTCCTCGAACAGCGGCGTACCCGCGCCCAGCGCATCGAGCGCGGCCTGCGCGGCGGCGTGGCCGACCGCGCGCACGCGCGAGAACGCGAGCAGCGTATCGGCGACCTCGGGCGCGAGGCCGAAGCCCTCGCCCACCAGCGTCGCGCGCACCGCCTCCTCGCCGCGCTTGTCGAGCTTGTCGATCTCGCGCAGCACCGCGACCTGACGCTCGCCCTCGCCGATGCCCTGCCCCTCGAAGAAGCCGCGCAGCAGCTTGCGGTGGTTGAACTGGATGGTGAACTCGCCGATCGCCAGCGCCTCGAACACCGAGGCGATCACCGCCGGGATCTCGGCGTCGTGACGGGTGCTCAGCGCGTCCTTGCCGATCACGTCGATGTCGCACTGGTAGAACTCGCGGAAGCGACCGCGCTGGGCGCGCTCGCCGCGATACACGCGCTGCATCTGGTAGCGGCGGAACGGGAACGCCAGATCGTGTTCGTGCTCGGCCACGTAGCGGGCCAGCGGCACGGTGAGATCGAAGCGAAGCGCCAGCTCAGGCATGGTGTGCCGCGACGAACCGTCCCGATCCTTTTCCAGCGCACCGGTCGATTGCACGAAATACACCTGCCGCTCGGTCTCGCCGCCGGTCTTGGTCAGCAACACCTCGGACAGTTCCATCACCGGGGTTTCGACCGGCAGGAAACCGTACCGCTCGAAGTTGCGGCGAATGGTGTCCAGCATCCGCTGGAAAGCGATCTGGTCGCGCGGCAGCAATTCGAGGACGCCGGGCGGGGTACGCGGCTTGATCAAAGGACACTCCGGGGCATGCAGCAGAGACCGCCAAGTTTAGCGGCTGGCCGGCCCCGCAACCCGGCCCGGCGGCGCCCGACCCGCCCCCACCGCCCGGTCCGCAGCCCGGGCTTGCCGACCCGCCCCCGGATTCCTTACAATTGTCGGCTCGAACGTCGGGGTGTAGCTCAGCCTGGTAGAGCGCTACGTTCGGGACGTAGAAGTCGCAGGTTCAAATCCTGTCTCCCCGACCAACCGATTCCAACGAAAACGCCGACCGAAAGGTCGGCGTTTTCGTTTGCCCCGCCAACGGGCCGGGCCCATGGCGGATCAATTCCGCAGATTCCGCGTCTGCCCCTCCCCGCGCACCACGAAATGTTCGATCGTGAGCGATTCCGCGCCCATCGGGCCGTAGGCGTGCAGGCGGGTGGTGGAGATGCCGATCTCGGCGCCGAGGCCGAGTTCGCCGCCGTCGGAGAAGCGCGAGGAGGCGTTGACCATCACCACCGCGCTGCGCAGGGCGTGGACGAAGCGGTCGGCGGCGGCGGTATCGCGGGTGGCGATCACTTCGGTGTGATCGGAACCGTGGCGACGGATGTGGGCGATGGCGTCGTCGAGCGTGTCGACCACGCGGACGGCGAGGATGAGGTCGAGGAATTCCGCATCCCAGTCGTCGTCGGTCGCGGGCACCGCGTCGGGCATGCGTGCGAGCGCGCGCGGGCAGGCGCGCAGTTCCACGCCGCGCGCGGACAGCATCGCCGCGGCGCGCGGCAGAAACGCATCGGCGACGTCGGCATGCACCAGCAGCGTTTCCAGTGCATTGCACACACCGGGTCGCGACACTTTGCCGTCGAGCAGCAGGTCGAGCGCGAGATCGGGATCGGCCGCGGCATCCACGTACAGATGGCAGACGCCCTTGTAGTGCTTGATCACCGGCACCCGCGCGTGTTCGGCGACAAAGCGGATCAACCCTTCCCCGCCGCGCGGGATCGCCAGATCGACGATGTCGTTGAGCTGCAGCAGCTCGATCATCGTCTCCCGCCGCAGATCCTCGACGAGGGTGAGGGCCGCGGCGGGGATGCCGTGCGCGCCCAGGGTGCGTCTCAACGCGCCGGCGATCGCGGTATTCGAGCGGATCGCCTCCGATCCGCCGCGCAGGATCACGCCGTTGCCGGCTTTCAGACACAGCGCCGCGGCGTCCGCGGTCACGTTCGGGCGCGCTTCGTAGATCATCATCACCACACCCAGCGGCACCCGCACGCGCTCGACGGCGACACCGTTGGGGCGCACTTCGCGGCGGGTGACGACGCCGACCGGATCGGGCAGCGCCGCGACCTCGCGCAGGGCGTTCGCGATGCCGGAGAGCCGCTGCGGGTCGAGCTTGAGGCGGTCGAGCAGCGCTCCGGCGATGCCCTTCTCCGCCGCCGCACGCAGATCTTCGGCGTTGGCGACGAGGATCGACTCGGCGTCGTCTTCCAGCGCATCCGCCATCGCCCGCAGCAGGGCGTCCTTGGCCCCGGTCGACAACGCGGCGACCGCCTGCGCGGCGTCGCGACAGGCCAGCGCCTGCGCGCGGATCGTGACGTTCGCGGTCATATCAGTCATCGGCGGCCTCGCGCACGGTGTCGGTCGACAGCGACAGATCGTCGCGGTGGACGATGGTGTCGCCGTAGTTGTAGCCGAGCAGCGCGTCGATCTCGTTCGAACGACGGCGCGCCAGACGGCGGATGTCGGCTGCGGAATACTGAGTGAGACCGCGCGCCAATGGTGCGCCGGACGGATCGTCGGCGCGCACGATGCCGACCAGGTCTCCGCGGCGGAACTCGCCGCGGGCATCCACCGTGCCGATCGGCAGCAGCGATGCGCCCTTGTCGATGATCGCCGTGGCGGCGCCCGCATCGACCAGGATCGCGGCATCCGATTCGAC
The DNA here is from genome assembly GCA_049324395.1 of Pseudomonadota bacterium. GTDB lineage: Bacteria > Pseudomonadota > Gammaproteobacteria > Xanthomonadales > Xanthomonadaceae > Lysobacter_I. Next base: position 13,233 of record JBMOOY010000065.1, on the reverse strand, counting down.
CGGCGCATGACGCAGCCAATGCTTGCGGGCGGCGATCCGACTGCGGGCGGCGACGAAACGCGTGCCGCTCAGGCGGCCCACGGCCAATGCATGCGCCAGCGCGGCACGAGTGCCATTGAACAGCACCGTGTCGATGCCCGCGGCGCCGGCGCGTTGCGCCGCCAGTACTTTCGTCCGCATTCCCCCGGTCCCGACCGCGCTGCCGGCACCGCCGGCCATCGCGAGCACGTCGTCGCCCGGGTCCACGACCGTCGCGAGCGGCCTGGCGTCGGCATGGGTGCGCGGATCGCGATCGTACAGACCGTCGATATCGGTGGCGATGAACAGCACGTCGGCGTCGATCAGCGCGGCGACGATCGCGGCGAGGGTATCGTTGTCGCCGAGCTTGAGTTCGTCGACCGACACGGTGTCGTTCTCGTTGACGATGGGCAGGGCGCCGCAGCGCAGCAATTCCTGCAGGGTCGCACGGGCGTTGAGATAGCGGCGGCGATTGCGCACGTCGTCGTGGGTCAACAGCACCTGCGCCACCGGTTGCGCGAACAGGCCCTGCCAGAAGGCCATCAACTTCGCCTGGCCGAGCGCGGCGAGCGCCTGGCGCTCGGCCATCGCCGCATCGGGCCGCGGCGTCGCATGCAGGACCGCGCGGCCGGCCGCGACCGCCCCCGACGAGACGATCACGACCTCGCGCCCCTGTGCGCGGCAGGCGTGAACGAACGCGGCCAGATGCACCGCATTGCGCGGCGACAATCCGCCGTCGCCGGCGAGCAGGCTGCTGCCGACCTTGAGCACCGCGCGTTTCCACGCGGGAATCTCCTGCTCAGCGAATGCATGGCGGTTCGACATGCCGACCTCAGAGCGCGTCCAGACGCGCACGCAGCGCATCGAGCCGCAGATCCGCCGCGGCGCCGGGCGAGACGCGCGCGGCGAGGCTCGCCTCCGGATCGCCCTCGGCCCAGCGCGCCGGATCGGCGGCCTGCCGGTACGCATCGCGGAACGGCAGGCCCTGGCGCGCGAGATCGACCGCGAGATCGGTGGCGTACATCGACGGTTCGAGCGCGGCGCGCATCGCCTCCGGTTTCCATTCGAGGTTGCGCAGCAGATCCGGCAGCAGCTCCAGCGCACCGAGACCGCGGCCGAAGGCGTGTACGATCGCGCCCTTGGAGAACTGCAGATCGCGGTGATAGCCGGACGGCAGCGACAGCAGTTGTTCGAGTTCGGCGCGCGCCGCGGCGACGCTGGCGTAGCTGGCGCGCATCAGCTCGACGACGTCGGGGTTGCGCTTGTTCGGCATGATCGAACTGCCGGTGGTGTATTGCGCCGGCAGCGCGACGAATCCGAATTCGGCGCTGGTGAACAGGCTCAGATCCCAGGCCAGACGACGCAGATCGAGCAGCGCCGAGGCCAGCGCGTCGACCGCGGCCATCTCGAACTTGCCGCGCGACAGCTGCGCGTAGGCCGCGGACACCTGCAGTCGCCCGAAACCGAGCGCGGCGGTGACGTGGTCGCGATCGAGCGGCAGATTGACGCCGTAGCCGGCGGCGCTGCCGAGCGGATTGGCGTCGACCCAGGCGAGCGTGTCGCGCGCGCGCTGGGCATCGTCGACGAAGCCCTCGGCCCACGCCGCCCACCACATGCCGAGCGAAGACACGACCGCGCGCTGCAGATGCGTATAGCCCGGCAGCGGCACCGCGGCCTCGGCCTCGGCGCGGGCGAGCGCGACCTGCGCGGACTCGACGCACAGGGCCTGCAGACGCGCGAGCCGGTCCTTCAGCCACAGCCGGGTCGCCACCAGGATCTGGTCGTTGCGGCTGCGACCGGTGTGGATCTTGCGGCCGGCGTCGCCCAGGCGTTCGATCAGCCGCGCCTCGATCGCAGAATGGCCGTCCTCGAAACGCGCGTCGAGCGCGAAATCGCCGTTGCGGAAATCCTCGGCGAGGTTGGTCAATTCGACCTCGATCCCGGCGAATTCGTCGGCCGCGAGGATGCCGATGCGCAGCAGTCCCGCGGCATGCGCACGGCTGGCCTCGATGTCGAACAGGAAGAACTCGCGATCGAGGATCACGTCCTCGCCGGCGAGGAACGCCTGGATGCGCTCGTCGACCTTCACGCCGGGTTTTTGCCAAAGCAGATCGGACACGGGTCTCTCCCTCGTTCAGTCGTCGAACGGAATTCCGGCGGTTTCCGGAAATCCGAACGCCAGATTGAGATTCTGCAGCGCCTGGGTCGCCGCGCCCTTGAGCAGATTGTCTTCGGTCGCGACCACCACCAGGCGGCGCCCGTCCTCCGACAGCGCGAAACCGCCGAGTTCGACATGATGCCGGCCGGCGATGCGGCTGACCCAGGGCGCGTCGTCGAGCACCCGCACCAGCGGCTCGCCGGCGTAGGCCTCGCGATAGCGCGCGAGCACGGCGTCGCGGCGGGTCGCTTCGGCGAGATGCAGATTGGCGGTGATCGTCAGGCCGCGGAAATGCGGCGCGACATGCGGCATGAATTCGACCGGGTGCGCGAGCCGCCGCGAGACCTCGCGTTCGTGGACGTGTCCGGTCAGCGCATAGGGCATCAGGTTGTCGCGCAGCTTGTCGGGATCGTTCTTGTCCGACGGCGTGGTGCCGGCGCCGGAATACCCCGACACGCCGAAGCACTGCACGGGGCCGGCGAGCAGGCCGCGCATCGGCGCGATCGCCAGCTGCATCGCGGTGGCGTAGCAGCCCGGGTTGGAGATCCGGGGCTGGCCGACATAGCCGCCGCGCGTCAATTCGGGAAGACCGTAGTACCAGCCGTCGTCGAAACGATAATCGGCGGAGAGATCGACGACGACCGGCTGCGCGCCGGCGGCATCGAACGCGGCGACGCAGTCCGCCGCCTTGCCGTTGGGCAGCGCCAGCACCACCGCATCGGCGCCCAGCGCCGGCAATTCCGCATTCGCGGGCGACGAATAGCGCAGCTCGCCGCGATAGGCGTCGATGTGATCGGCGAGTCGCTGCCCGGCCAGTTCGCGGGAGCCGACATAGGCGAGCTCGAAGCGCGGATGCGCCGTCAGCAGGCGAATCAACTCGGCGCCGACGTAGCCGCGCGCGCCGACGATGCCGACCCGGATCGGAGCGGAAGCGTTCATGGATGGCTCTCCAGTTTCTCGCGCAGCGCGCGCTCGACCTCGGGCCATTCCGCCCGCAGGATCGAAAAAACGTGGGTGTCGCGGAGCGTGCCGTCGCGATGGCGCATGTGCGCGCGCAGCACGCCGTCGCGCTTCGCGCCGAGGCGCAGGATCGCGGCCTGTGAGCGCAGGTTTTCGTGACTGGTTTCGAGGACGACCGCTTCGCAGCCCCGGGTCTCGAACGCATGCCCGAGCAACAGCCGCTTGGCTTCGGTGTTCAGCCCGGTCCGCTGCGCCCGCGCCGCATACCAGGTGTAGCCGAGCTTCGCCCGCGGCACGGCGGTGTCGATGTCGTAGAAGCGCGTGCTGCCGACCAGGTCGCCGTTCGCGTCGAACACCGCGAACGGCAGCGCCGTGCCCGCGTCGCGCTGCGCCGATGCGGTCGCGATGTACCCTTCCGCCTCGCCCGGGGTCGGTCCGGGGACGCTGGTGTAACGCAGCGTCCACAACGCCCCATCGGTCGCGGCGGCGCGCAGCGCGTCGGCGTGCGACGCCAGCAGCGGCGCCAGCCGCACGTGACGGCCCTGCAAGGTCGGCGTCGTCCAGGCAGCCATGCCGTTCAGTCCGTCAACGTCGCCGGCCGCTGCCGGCAGTGTTCGAGGCAGGCGCGGATGCTCTCCAGGCCTTCGTGCTCGATATCGCCGAGTCCGTACCAGTACGCCCGCCACTTGTCCTGTTTCACGCAGCCATCGGCTTCGGCGTCGTAGAAGGCGTTCACCGGATTGCCGTGGCGGGAGCGCCAGAACAATCGCGGTTGGGCCTCGCGCATCAGCTGCCACACCGCGCGGCCGAGGCCTTCGCCCTGCGCTTCGTCGAGCACCGCGAACTTGTCGAGATACGGCACCCCGCTCTCCTCGGTGAGGACGACCGCGGCGCGGTAGTTCTCGCTGACGTAGGCGCGATGCAGACGGGTACGCTCGAAATAATCGGGCACCAGCGTGCGCCCGAAGGCCGAATCGATCAGCGAACGCAGGCGATCGAGGTCGAGATCGGCCCACGACGACGTCTGCAGCACGCGCTCGCCGCGCCGCACGAGCGTACCCGAGCCCTTGTGCGTGAACAGCTCCTTGGCCAGCTCGTCGGGACGCGTGATGGAGACCGACGACGACAGCGGCAACGCGTCGAGCAGTTGCTTGATCTGCTCGATCTTCACCCGCATCCCGCCGTTGATCCACGGCTGCGCCATCAGCGAATCGTATTCGGTCGACAGATTGATCGAGTCGATGATGCGGCCCTCGCCGTCGAGCAGGCCGCCGGTGCCGGTGAGGAACACGATCTTGTACGGCTGCAGCACCTGCACCAGTTCATTGGCGGCGAAGTCGGCGTTGACGTTGAGGATCTGGCCGCCGACGGTCTCGCCGAGACTGGCGATGACCGGAATCGAACCGGCCTGCAGGCTGGCGTGGATCGGCGCGAGATCGACGCGCTTGACCTCGCCGACCAGGCCGTAGACCTCGCGGTCGAGGTAATCGGCCTCGAACACGCCGCTCACGATCGAGGTCGCGCGCGCGTCGCGCGCCTGCAGCGCCTCGACCAGCTTCAGGTTCTGCGCGTGGAACACGCGACGCACGATCGCCAGCGCTTCGGGCGAGGTCACGCGCAGACCGTCGACGGTGCGCTTCTCGATCCCCGCGACCGCCAGCATCTCGTCGAGCTGCGGCCCGGCGCCGTGGATCACGATGGGCGTCAGGCCCACGTCCTGCAGGAACGCCAGCGACGAAGTCAGCGCGTCGAGGTCGTCGCGCAGCACCGCGCCGCCGACCTTGACCACCGCGAAACGCGCGGCGTCGAGCTGCGAGAAGCGCTTGAGGTACTGCGAGATTTCCTTGGCGCCGCCCATGCTCGACAGCAGCCGGACGATGGTCTGCCGGGTCTGCGGGTCGTGGACGCCGGTTTCGGGCAACAGGTTCATGCCGAGGGGCTCCCGGACAGCATGCGGACGATCGAGTCGGCGTAGCGCTCGAGCTGATCGAGCGCGACCCATTCGTCGGCGGTGTGGGCCTGGGCGATGTCGCCCGGGCCGTAGACGATCGCGGTCAGTCCCGCGGCGGAGAACAGCGAGGCCTCGGTCCAGAAATCGACCGCATTGCCGATCGGCAGACCGAGTTCGTCGGCGAGATCGCGCGCGGCGAGGCGGCGGTTCTCGGCGTCGGCGATGTCCCCGGCCGGCAGCGGCGGGCCGCGGAAGGTTTCCTGGTAGCGTTCGAGCGCGCCGGTCTCGGCGCAGCCGCCGAAGCGCGCGTGCAGTTCGTCGATCGCGTGCGAGGGCAAGGGCCGGAATCCGAAGCGCACTTCGGCGCTCGGTGCGATCACGTTCGCCTTGATCCCGCCCTCGACCCGGCCGATGTTGAACCGCAGCCCGGTCAGGCCGCCGAAGCGGCGATGCGATTCGCCTTCGACCAGATCGAGCGCGCGGGTCCCCCAGCGCATCGCATGATGCAGCGCGTTCCGGCGCAGCGCGTCGGCGCCGGAGGCGTGGCCGGCGGTGCCGCGGAATTTCATCACCACCGAACTGATGCCGCGATGCGCGAGCACCGCCTCGCAGCGCGTCGGCTCGGCGACGATCGCCTCGGAGAAACCGTGATCGCCGGCCAGGAAGGCGGCGATGCAACGCGCGTCGTTCGCTTCCTCGTCGGTGCTGAACAGGAAGGCGGCGTCGCCGGTCGTGCGCTGCGCGGCGACGATCAGGCCCGCGGCGGCGCCCTTGATGTCGCAGGCGCCGAGGCCGATGGCGCGGCCATCCTCGACGCGCAGGCGCAGCGGATCGGCGGTCCAGGCGTCGGATGAGGGCACGGTGTCGAGATGCACGTTGAACACGCGCGTCGGGCGACCGCGCACCGCGAGCAGCGACACCGCGCCGTCGCCGTGATCGGTCAAGGCGCAGCGGAAACCCGGCAGTTGCGACTGCAGGTAGTCGAAGATCCCGCCGGTGCCGATCGCGCGCGGCGGGTTGCGGGTGTCGAAGGACACCAGCGCTTCGAGGTGCTTGAGGAGATCGTCGAGCATGGCGTCGTTCACGGCGTCATTGGCCGCCATTGACTTCGGCCCAGAGCGTGCTGCTCATGCCGAACAACTTGATGAAGCCCTCGGCCTCCTCGACGCCCCAGTCCGCGCTCTGCGCGTAGGTCGCGCCCTTGGCGTTGAGCAGGTGCGGCGAACGCACGGCGACGGCATCGACGCGGCCGCCGCGGGTCTCCAGCACCACCTCGCCGTTGACCATCGCCTGCGAGGAGGCGAGGAAGGCCTCAAGATCGCTCTTCAGCGGATCGTGCCAGAAGCCCTCGTAGACCAGTTCCACCCACTTGCGCGCGACTTCGGGCTTGAAGCGGTTCTGCTGCTTGGTCAGCACCGCTTCTTCCAGCGCGCGGTGCGCGGCCAGCAACGCGATGAGGCCCGGCGCTTCGTACACGATTCGGCCCTTCAGGCCGATGGTGGTGTCGCCGGTGTACATCCCGCGACCGACGCCGTACGGGGCGAACAGCGCGTTGAGCTTCGCCAGCAGCTGCGCCCCGGGGAGTTCGACGCCATCGATCGCGACCGCCTCGCCCTGCACGAACCGCAGGGTCGCGCGCAGCGGGGCCTCGGGCCACTCGGCGCGCGGCGCGCACCAGCCGCGCGCGCCCTCGCCGGGCGCTTCCCACTTGTCGATCTCGCCGCCGGACATCGTCAGCCCGAGCAGGTTCTCGTTGATGGTGTAGGCCTTCTGCTTGGCGCGCACGGCGTAGCCGCGTTCCTCGAGATAGGCCTGTTCGTAGGCGCGGGTCTGGGTGTGTTCCTTCTGGATTTCGCGGATCGGCGCGACGATGCGGTAATCGCCGCTGGCCCGGCTTCTACTGGATTTGACCGCAAGATCGAAGCGCACCTGATCGTTGCCCATGCCGGTACAGCCGTGGGCGATGGCGTTGGTGCCCAGCTCGCGCGCCCGCGCGAGGCTCGCGTCGACGATGAGATAGCGGTCCGACACCAGCAGCGGATACTGGCCCTGATAGGCCTCGCCCGCGCGCACGAACGGTTTGACGAAGCCGTCCCACAGCGCAGGGCCGCCGTCGATGGTCAGGTGCGAGGCGACGCCGAGTTCCTGCGCGCGCGCTTCGATGATGGCGCGCTCTTCGGCGTCGACGCCGCCGGTATCGGCGAACACGGTGTGCACGTTCCAGCCGCGTTCCTTGAGATAAGGAACGCAGAAACTGGTGTCGAGGCCGCCGGAGAAGGCGAGGACGATATCCTGGTTGCTCATGGGGAAGGGTTCCGGGGAGAGGTCATTGGTTCGCGAGCGCGGCCATCACCGCCTTCTGCACGTGCAGGCGGTTCTCGGCTTCGTTCACGGCGATGCAGTACGGCGCGTCCATCACCGCGTCGGTGGCCTTGACGTTCCGGCGCAGCGGCAGGCAGTGCGAGAACACGCCGTTGTTGGTCAGCGCCATCTTGCGTTCGTCGACGATGAAATGTTTGTAGCGGTCGCGGATGGGCTTCTCCGGCTCCCAGTTGCCGAAGAACGGCAGCGCGCCCCAGCTCTTGGCGTAGACGACGTCGGCGCCGGCGTAGGCGCTGTCGATGTCGTGGCTGACCTGCAGCGAACCGCCGCTTTCGGCGACGTTGCGCGCCGCCCAGTCCATGTAGCGCTCGTCGAGGATGTAATCGGCCGTCGGACACAGCAGGGTCACGTCCATGCCCATGCGCGTGGCGATGGTCAGCGCGGAATTGGCGACCGCGGTGTTCAGCGCTTTCGGATGATAGGTCCAGGTCAGCACGTATTTCTTTCCGCGCAGATCGGTGGTGCCGAAATGCTCCTGCAGCGCCAGCGCGTGCGCCAGCTCCTGGCAGGGATGGGTGATCGTTTCCATGTTGATGACCGGAACGGTCGCGTATTTCGCGAAGCCCTTCAGCACCCTGTCCTCGCGGTCGACCGACCAGTCGACGAACTTCGGGAAGGCGCGCACGCCGATCAGGTCGACGTAGCGGCTCAGCACCTGCGCGACTTCGGCGATGTGCTCCTCGGTGTCGCCGTCCATGACCGTGCCGAAATCGAATTCGATCGGCCAGGCGTCCTTGCCCGGCGCCAGCACCACGGCATGGCCGCCGAGCTGGAAGGCGCCCAGTTCGAAACTGGTGCGGGTCCGCATCGAGGGGTTGAAGAACACCAGCGCGATGGATTTGCCCTTCAGCTGCTGCCCCAGCTTCTCGCGCTTGAAGCGCGCGGCCTCGGCGAGGGTCGCGTCGAGCTCGGCGCGGGTCCAGTCCTGGGTGTTCAGGAAGTGCTTCATGGCGGGATCTCTGGGTCGAAGGGAAGACGTGGGGAAGGCGGAAAAAGAAAAGGCCCGGCGGGGAGCCGGGCCTGTTCCTGGATTCTGTGTCGTTGAGAATGACGACGAAACCGGATCACCCAGCTGGCGTGTGGGGTTCCGGTCGGCGCGCGCGCGAGGTCATGCCGGAGGCCATCCGGGCGCTGGACATCGACAGGGGCTGCGCGGTCTTCATCGGGGGCGAATCGTCGCATGCGGCCCATCGGCGCGCAAGCGGCGGGCCTGCGCTTGCGGGATCTGCGCTCGCGTGATCAGCGCTTCTCGCCCGGCGGGATGTCGGGGGTGATGGTGATGCGCACCCGCAGCCGCTTGCCCGGGTCGATCGGCAGCCGGGAGCGGTAGGTGACCCCGCGATGGATGTAGTCGACGTCGTAGGCGACCGGGCGCTGGAACTGGCGCTCGACCCGAACCGGGCGACAGTTGCGGTTGGTCTGGGCGACGCCCGCGGCTTCGGCCGGATGGTCGCAACGTTGTTCCACCGCCTGCGCACGCAGGGTCTGGTAGACCGGCTCGACCCGCAGCACCTGGGCGTATTCGGTGCGGACGTTCGGCGTCTGCCCGTTGTTGCCGCTCTGCGCCTGCGCCGACACCGTCGCGGCCAGCAGCAGCGGCAGGCTCAGGGCGCGAAGGCGGGGGGCGATGGGGCTGTGCATGGGCCGGCCAGTGTAGGTGGCGCGGCCGAAACGAGGCTGAACCCCCGCTGTCGTGCGGGTGCGGGGACGGCTAGAATCGAGAGACTCCCCCCTGCGCGCTCACGATGAGTCTGCATCTCTACAACAGCCTGACCCGCCGGGTCGAGGCGTTCGAACCGCTCGACCCTGCGGCCGGCCCGAGCCTCTATCTCTGCGGCCCGACCGTCTACAACTACGTGCATATCGGCAACGCCCGCGGCCCGGTGGTGTTCGGGGTGCTCGCCGCCCTGCTCCGCCGGCGTTACGGCAAGCTGCGTTTTGCCCGCAACATCACCGACGTCGACGACAAGATCAACGCCGCGGCGAAGGAACTGGGGGCGCCGATCTCGACCATCACCGACCGCTACGCCGCCGCCTACCGCGAGGACATGGCGGCGCTCGGCGTGACCGGCGCGTTCGCGCCGAACCTGGAACCGGCGGCCACCGCGCACATCCCGCACATGATCGCGATGATCCAGCGGCTGATCGACCAGGGCCACGCCTACGCCGCCGAAGGCCACGTGCTGTTCGCGGTCGACACCTTCGCCGAATACGGCAAGCTCTCGCGCCGCGATCCGGACGAAATGCTCGCCGGCGCGCGCGTGGAAGTGGCGCCGTACAAGCGCAGTCCCGGCGATTTCGTGCTGTGGAAACCCTCCTCCGACGATCTCCCGGGCTGGGACTCGCCCTGGGGTCGCGGCCGTCCGGGCTGGCATATCGAATGCTCGGCGATGGCCGAGGCGCATCTGGGCGAGACCATCGACATCCATGCCGGCGGCAACGACCTCATGTTCCCGCACCACGAGAACGAGGTCGCGCAGAGCGAGTGCGCGCACAAGCACGCCGACGGCTCGCACAGGACCTTCTCGCGCTGGTGGGTGCACAACGGCATGCTGACCATCGCCAGGCCCGCGACCGACGACGAGGCGGAGCCGAAGCGCGCCGAGAAAATGTCGAAATCCGTGGGCAACGTGCTCCGCGTGCACGAACTCGTCCGCAAGCACCAGCCCGAAGCCCTGCGCTACGCTCTGCTGTCCGCGCACTATCGCCAACCGCTCGAATGGTCCGACGCGCTGACCGAACAGTCCGTCAAGACGCTGGACCGGCTGTACGGCACGCTGCGCGATCTGGCCGATGTCGATGCCGCCGCGATCATTCCCGACAGCATCGAGGCCGCGCTCGCCGACGATCTGAACACGCCGCAGGCGCTGGCCGAGATCGCGCGCATCGCGGGCGAAGCGCGCAAGGCGAGCGATGCCGGCGAACGGATGCGGCTGAAGTCCGAACTCCTCGGCGCCGGTCTGGCCCTCGGCCTGCTGCAGCAATCGCCCGAAGCCTGGTTCGCGCGCGGCGCCTCCGGCGACGACGATGCGCGCATCCAGGCGCTGGTCGACGAACGCAATGCCGCGAAACAGGCCCGCGACTTCGCCCGCGCGGATGCGATCCGCAAGCAGTTGGCCGACGAGGGCATCCTGCTGGAAGACACGCCGCAGGGCGTCAGATGGAAGCGCGCCTAGCGACGCGCGGGCCGTCTCCGCAGCGCCTCCGAACAGGCCACCGCCGTGTATCGCGGCTCCCGCCGCTCCCACAAGAAAACGATGACCGCCTTCCCTCTCGAACCCACCGCCGCCCAAGCCCAGGACGCCATCCGCGACGAGTTCGCGTTCTTCGGCGACTGGTCGGAGCGCTACCAGTACCTGATCGACCTCGGCCGCAAGCTGCCGCCGATGGCCGACGCGTTCAAGACCGAGGAACACCGCCTCCACGGCTGCCAGTCGATGGTGTGGATCGTGGCGTCGGGCGATGCCGAGCGACTCGATTTCGAGGCCGCCAGCGATTCGGCCATCGTCTCCGGCCTGATCTATCTCGCCCTGCGCGTCTATTCGGGCCGCGGCGCCGACGAGATCCTCTCCACCGACGCGCGTTACATCGCCGACATCGGCCTGGCCAAGCATCTGTCGCCGACCCGCAACAACGGCCTCGCTTCGCTGCTCGCCTTCATCCGGGCCACGGCGCAGGACGCGCGCGATCGCCGCGACGTCGGCGCGCTCTGAACCGCCGCGCCGACGCATGAACGAAGCCGCCGACGACGCCCCCGCGCCTCCGGCCGCGACGCCGCTGCGCGGCCGTGGCTTCCGGCTGCTGATGAGCTATCGGCTGCTGACGATCGTCTCGTACCAGATCGTGGCGGCGACGGTCGGCTGGCACGTCTATCTGCTGACCCGCGACCCCTGGAAACTCGGCCTGCTCGGACTGGCCGAGGTGCTGCCGTTCTTCTGCGTCGCGCCGTTCGCTGGCTATCTGGTGGATCATCTGCCGAAGCGCAGGCTCGGCACCATCGCCTGCCTTGGTCTCGCGCTCACGCCGCTGCTGCTGGTGCCGGTCGCGGCCGGCTGGGTGTTCGCGGCGCCCGACGAGAGCGGCCAACGGCTGTGGCTGATCTACGCCGCGATCGTCTTCACCGGCGCGGTGCGCGCCTTCCTCGGCCCCGTCTACAACACCCTGTTCGCCTGCGTGCTGCCGCGCGAGCATTTCGCACGCGGCTCCGGCATCGGCGCGGTGGTGTTCCAGGGCGCGCTCGCGATGGGACCGCTGATCGCCTCGGGCACGATCCTGCTCGCGAAGCACCTCGGCGCCTTTCCGGACGAGGCCGTCGAGCCCACCGCCTGGGCCTATGCGCTCGGCGCGCTCGCGGCGCTGGGCGCGGCGTTCTCGCTGCTGTCGCTGCGCACCGTGGAGCCCGCGCTCACGCACGAGCGCGCGGCGATCTTCGCCAGCATCGGCGAAGGCCTGGGTTTCGTGTTCCGCACGCCGGTGATGCTGGGCGCGATGGCGCTGGACATGTTCGCGGTGCTGTTCGGCGGCGCGGTGTCGCTGGCGCCGGCGTTCAGCGAAGAAATCCTCGATGCCGGCGCGTTCGGCATGGGCCTGCTGCGCAGCGCGCCGGCGGTCGGCGCGACCGTCGCCGGGCTGTGGTTGGCGCGACGTCCGATCCAGCGCCACGCGGGCCGCTTCCTGCTCGCCGCGGTGGCCGGTTTCGGTCTGTGCATCATCGGCTTCGGCCTGTCCGAACTGCTCTGGTTGTCGGTGCTGCTGATGTTCTTCTCCGGCCTGTTCGACGGCGTGTCGGTGGTGCTGCGCTCGACCATCCTGCAACTGGCCACGCCCGACCACATGCGCGGCCGGGTGTCGTCGATCAACAGCATCTTCATCAGTTCATCGAACGAACTCGGCGCGTTCTACGCCGGCTCGATGGCGCGCCTGCTCGGCCTCGCCCATGCCGTCGTGCTCGGCGGCTGCGTGACCCTGGGCGTGGTGGCGTTCACGGCGCTCAAATCGCCGACGTTGCGGCGGTTGGATCTGAGGGACCTGCACTGACGCATCCGACGACGAACAACGAAAAACCCCGCTTTCGCGGGGTTTTTCGTTATCGCGACCAAGAGGCTCGGCTCAATCGCCCTGCTGCTTCTGCAGGTGCTCCCAACGTTCCTGTTCGTCGATCGTGCGTTCGGCGGTCAGGCGCGCTTCGAGGCGGCTGAGGCCGATCTCTTCGCCCGAGTCGACGCTGTAGCCGTATTCGCCGGCTTCCAGGCGCTTGAGCGTGCTGTCGATCTTGCCGATCAGCTTGCGGTAGCGGTCGCGGGTGCGCAGTTCCAGCGAATTCTCGGTTTCGCGGGTGGCGCGTTCTGCGTCGTCGCCGACGTCGCGCACTTCGTCCTTGAGGTTCTCGATGGTCTGCTTCGACTCCTCGATGAGGTCGTTGCGCCACTGCAGCAGCCGCTGGCGGAAGTACTCCAGCTGCAGCGCGCTCATGTACTCCTCGTCCGGGCTGGGCTTGTAGCCCTCGGGGAGGATCGGGCGGCCGGTGGCCTCGTCGGTCTTGTACGGCACGACCTTGTACTGGGTACGGGGCGTGGGCGCGGTCGGACGCGAGGCCACGGCGACCGCGACCTTGCCGGCGGCCGGCTTCGGCGTGGCGACGACGGGCTTGGCGGCGGGTTTGGCCGGTTCCGACACCTTCACGGCCTTGGCCTCGGGCTTCGGCGCGGGCTTCGCGACCGGTGCCGTGGTCGGCGCGGGGGCCGGCTTGGCGGCAACCTTGGGT
>JBMOOY010000064.1:0-223955 GCA_049324395.1 Pseudomonadota bacterium | reverse complement strand
ATGTCCATCGCCGCAGTCGTGAAGCGAGATCGCGGAGGCGATCGCGCTGCCGACGCTGCCTGCGCCATGCGCGATGTCGGCCAGCGGCGGCAGGATCACAGGCGGACGTGGCGCCGGCGGCGATGCCGCAGGCAGCGCGTCGAGCGCGATCAGCGCGATCGACGGACGCGCGCGCGCCGCTGAGGACAGCGCGTTACCGCGTGGCATCGCGACCGGAGCCGTCGGTGCGGAGATCGACGCAGCCGGCGCCTGCAGCGCGATCGACGGCTTCGGCTTCGTGCCCGATCCCGCCGGCAACGTCTCCGGCACGGACAGCGTCACGAAAGGCCGTCCATGCGCGGTCGCAACCGGCGCAGCCGTGATCGGCATGCCCGTGTTCGACATGTTCTCGACCGGGATATCCGCGAGGAATTCGATCCGCTTCGGCGCATGCCGCAGCGGAGCCGCGACGTGGATCGGCGCGACCGATGGCGATGGCTCACTCGGCGCGCTCGGCTTCATGGCCACCGCCTGCGGCATGGGCGGCAGCGCGGCCGCCGACGCGACGAGGGGGCGCGCTTCGGAGGCCACGGCGATCCGCGGCACCGTGCGCCAGACGCAGCCGCGCAGTTCGACGCAGACCCGGCCCTGCGCATCGCACAGGTCGACATCGAGCGCGATCTCCGTCGCAGCGCCATCGCCGGACGCGCGACGCACCCACGCCAGCGGACCATCGACGCACGGCGACAGCAGCCGCACGCGCGACACCGCGAACGGCAGACGATCCTCGCCCTGCGACGACAACCACGCCTGCGCACCCTGCAGCGCGCCTTCCAGCAGCGCCGGCGACAGCGCATCGCCCGCCTGCGCCTCACCGACGGGCAGACGCAGTTCGATCAGCGCTTCGTCCGTGCCAGCATGCAGCGCCATGGCCGTGCGCAGCGCCGCGCCGCAGCTCGACCCCGAACGCTCCACCTGCGCCTGGATCGCCTCCGCCGACAGCGTGCCGCGGCCCATGCGCGCGCGCAGCGCGCCGAGGTCGAGGAGTTCTCTCTGTGCCGGTGCCGGAACGACATGCGCGGTGCCCTGCGCGTGGATCGTCTCCGCGTCGCCGTGCACGCGGACGATGTCGTAATCGACGCCGTCGCGCGACGGCTGCAGACGCAGATCGACCCGGGTTCCGCCGTCGACGCCCGACTCGATCACCAGCGGCTGCGCCCACGCCACGTCGCGCAGTTCGAGCACCGAGCCGGCCTCGCGGACCGGCTGCGCGTGTTCGACCGCCGCGCGGGCCATCTCCAGGAAGGCCATCGGCGGCAGCGCGCAGCGCTCGCCGTCGACCGCGAGGATGCGGTAATCGCGCAGCAGCGGTTCGTCGCCGCGGAAGCGCGAGGTGTAGCGCTGCCCGTCCAGATCCGACGTGTTCTCGTGCAGCAGCGGGTGCAGGCGCACCGACCTTGCCGCGGACGCGCCGCGCGCGCCGACCGGGCCGTCTTCGCGCCAGTAGCGATCGCGGGCGAAGGGATACAGCGGCAGGCCGATCCGCTTCGGTCGCGCGTCGCGATGGAGCGCGCGCCAGTCGACATCGAAGCCGTGGACCCATGCGTCGACCAGCGGCCCGAGTTCGCCGGCGTCGATCCAGCTCCGCGCGCGTCGCGACAGGGTTTCGTCGTCGCCATGGCGCGCCAGCGCAGCCCGATCGCGTCTGGCATGGGCGCGCGAGATGCCCGCGGCATCGATCCGGGCGCGATCGCCGGAAGCGATCGTCTCCAGCGCCGCCGCGAGCCGCTCGATCGCGCCATCGTTCGTTTCGAGCGCGAAACCCGCGCGTTCGTCCATCGCTTCGCGGCCGACCTGCAGCGTGTAGGCCATCGCGGCGAGGTCGATCCCCGGCTCCGCACGCACGAACGCGAGCAGATCCCCGGCCTTGCGCCGGAGTTGTTCCGCGGTCCGCGCGGACAGCACGATCGCCACCCACGCCTGCGCCACCGGCGCTTCCACCGGCGCGATGTATTCCTGCAGAACGACATGCGCGTTGGCGCCGCCGGCGCCGAACGAGGACACGCCGGCGATCCGCGGAATTTCCTCCAGCACGCCGTCGATCTCGCGCAGCGGGCGCGTCCAGACCTCCGTCGTCTTCTGGACCCGGAACGGCGTGCGCGCGAAGTCGATCTCCGGATTCGGGGCATCGGCATGCAGCGACGGCACCAGTCGGCCGTGCCGCATCTGCAGCAGCACCTTGGTCACTCCGGCGATGCCGGCGGCGGATTCGCAGTGACCGATGTTGGATTTCACCGAGCCGATGGCGCAGCCGACTCGCCTGTCGCCGGTGTCGCCGAACGCGCGGACCAGACCCGCGATCTCGATCGGATCGCCGAGCGCGGTGCCGGTGCCGTGCGCTTCGATGTAGCTCAGATGATCGGCCGGCACGCCCGCGCGTTCCAGCGCCTGCGCGACCACCGAGGATTGCGCGAGCGGGTTCGGCACCGTATACCCGTGGGTGCGGCCGCCGGCGTTGATCGCGCTGCCCTTGATCAGGGCATGGATGCGATCGCCATCGGCCCGCGCACGATGCAGCGGCTTGAGCACGATCGCGCCCACGCCCTCGGCGTCGACGAAGCCGTCGGCCTCGGCGCCGAACGCGCGGCAGCGGTCGCCGGCGGACAGCATCGTCAGTTCGGACAGTTCCAGATAATGGACGGGATCGACGATCAGATTGACGCCGCCGACCACGGCGCAGCCGGTGGTACCGGCGTACAGGCTTTCCAGGGCGACGTGGATCGCGGTCAGCGAGGACGAACAGGCGGTGTCCACGGCCATCGAAGGACCGCGGAAGTCGAACGCGTACGACACCCGGTTCGCGATCGAATAGTGCGACGGCTGCGCGGTGTAGCGCGCGTTCATCACGCCGACGAACACGCCCACGCGGTCCGGCGCGTCGAGCCCGTCCGGGGTGTAGCCCGCATCCTCGATCGCGTGATAGCAGGTTTCGAGGAACAGGCGCTCCTGCGGGTCGATGCGTTTCGCTTCCTTCGGCGAGATGCGGAAGAACAGCGGATCGAAGCGGTCGATGTTTTCCAGGAACCCGCCCCAGCGGGTGTACATCCGGCCTTCCTTGCCGCGCTCCGGATCGTACACGATGCAGCGGCTTGAGCACGATCGCGCCCACGCCCTCGGCGTCGACGAAGCCGTCGGCCTCGGCGCCGAACGCGCGGCAGCGGTCGCCGGCGGACAGCATCGTCAGTTCGGACAGTTCCAGATAATGGACGGGATCGACGATCAGATTGACGCCGCCGACCACGGCGCAGCCGGTGGTACCGGCGTACAGGCTTTCCAGGGCGACGTGGATCGCGGTCAGCGAGGACGAACAGGCGGTGTCCACGGCCATCGAAGGACCGCGGAAGTCGAACGCGTACGACACCCGGTTCGCGATCGAATAGTGCGACGGCTGCGCGGTGTAGCGCGCGTTCATCACGCCGACGAACACGCCCACGCGGTCCGGCGCGTCGAGCCCGTCCGGGGTGTAGCCCGCATCCTCGATCGCGTGATAGCAGGTTTCGAGGAACAGGCGCTCCTGCGGGTCGATGCGTTTCGCTTCCTTCGGCGAGATGCGGAAGAACAGCGGATCGAAGCGGTCGATGTTTTCCAGGAACCCGCCCCAGCGGGTGTACATCCGGCCTTCCTTGCCGCGCTCCGGATCGTAATAGTCCTCCCAGCGCCAACGGTCGGCCGGGATTTCGTCGATGCAGCTGCGCCCGTTCGCGAGATGGTCCCAGAACGCATCCAACGTCTCGGATTTCGGATAGCGGCCGGCCAGGCCGACGATGGCGACATCGAACGCACCGCCCGGCGCGTCCGACGCGGCAGCGGGCGCGGAGGACGCATCGCGATGCGGCGCCTGCGTCGCGGTCGCGACGCCGGCCCCGCCCAGTTCGGCGACCAGCGTGTCGCGATGCCGGGCGATGAAGTGATCGACCAGTCCGTCGAGATGCTGCACTTCGAAGAACAGGGTCGCCGGGACGTCCGCGAAGGTCTTGCGCAGACGATAGGTCAGCTGACCGACGAGGATCGAATCCAGACCGTAGTCGGCCAGCGGGCGGCGCGGTTCGATGCGTTCGACCGGCAGCTTCAGGGTGTCGGCGATCAGCCCGCGGAAATGCGCCGTCGCGCGATCGCGCAGCGAGCGTCCATCGCCGTGATCGGTGGTGCCGATCGATTCGGCCCTCGCCGGCGCGAGCAGCGCGGCGAGCGCGTCCGTGTAGCGCAGGAGGCAATGGTCGACGAGTCCCTCGAGGCTTTGCACCTCGAAGAACAGGGTCGCGGGGACGTCCGCGAAATCCTTGCGCAGACGATAGGTCAATTGGCCGACGAGGATCGAATCCAGACCGTAGTCGGCCAGCGGACGCCGCGGCTCGATGCGTTCGACCGGCATTTTCAGGGTCTGGGCGATCAGTTCGCGGAAATACGCCAGCGCGCGCTCGCGCAGCGGGCCGCGCTCCGCGACGCCGGAGGCGGTCGATGTCGCATCGTTGCGCGCGGGGCCGCCCGCGATGGCGGCGGCCCGCGGCGCCTCGGCCTCGATCCGCTGCCGCACCCAGCCGTCGCTGACCGCCGCGACGATCTGCTGGCCGAGGCCGTGCAGCGCGCGCGCCGGGAACAGCACCGGCGAGAAGCCTTCTTCGGCGAGCACCGCGTGCCAGCGCTCCGGCGCGATGCCCGGGCTGCCGGACAGGCGCAGCGCGCCGTCGGCATGCAGCCACCAGCCTTCGAGCAGACCGAACGTGAGATGGCTGAACAGCGACCAGTTGCTGATCTCGTTCAACAGCAGCAGACCGCCGTGTTTCAGCGCGGCCTTGGCGTTGCGCAGGGTTTCCCGGATGTCCGGGGTGGCGTGGAGCACGTTGGTCGCGACGACCACGTCGTAGCGCCCCGGCGCGACCGCCTGCGCCGCAAGCGGCCGCGAGACGTCGAAGATCGAGGTGACCAGCGCACCGATTCGCGGTTTGTAATGCTCCTCGGCGTACATCAGGAACGCGCGGGACACGTCGGTGTAGCAATACTCGTCGAGCGCGATGCGTTCGAGCACCGGGATCAGCGCGGCGGTGGTGCCGCCGGTACCGGCGCCGATCTCCAGCACGCGCAGACCGTCCGCGGCGCCCTGCGCCGCGCGATGCGCCGCATAGGCGGCCAGGGTTTCGCCGAGCGCGCGGTTGTAGCCGTCGGACACCGCATTGTCGCGATAGATGCCTTCGACCAGGCGCATCGAGGACTCGGGGAACATGACCTCGGTCGCCAGGCGCTCGCCGCGCAGGATCCGCGGCAGCGCGCGAAGGCAGGCCTCGACGAGCGCGACCTGCGCGCGCCGGTCGGGCTGCGCCAGCCATGCGGACTTCTCTGCGTCCCATGCGGCCCAGAGGATATCGAGCGCGCGCGGTCGACGCAGCGGACGACCGTCGGCGTCCAGCCAGCCGCGTTCGCGCAGACAGCGCAGGCTGTTGTCGAGCCAGCGCTCGTAGTAGGCCGACACCGGGCGCGAGGCCGGCAGATCGGCGATGCGGGCGATGCCGCCGGCGAACAGGCCCAGCGTGTCGAGGGTCGCCGCGAGCAGTTCGGCCAATCGCTCGTCGAGCGTCGGCGTCTGCAGCCCGCCGCCCAGCGCGGCGAGCGCCTCCGCGGACACGCCGGTCTCCGGCGCGCGCTCGAACGCGGCGCCGTTGGGCGCGGGATGGGCGGTGAGGCGTTCGACGAACGGAATGTCCTCGATGACGCGATCGCCTGCGGTGCGGATGACGCCGATGCTCTGCAGGCCCGAAGCCATGAACGCACGCAGCGCTTCCATGCCTTCCGCGGCATCGATCGAGCCGATGCCGTTGCGCGCCATGCTCTGCCGGTAGGCCTCGTCGGCGACGCTGCCGACCGCGCCCCAGAACCCCCAGTGGACGACCTTGACGGGATAGGGACGGCGCCGCCCCAGCGCGAGCGCATGCGCATCCTTGAACGTGCAGCCGGCCGTGTAGTTGGCCTGCCCCGGCGGCTTGATGAAGGACATCATCGAGGAGAAGTACAGGACGAAGTCCAGCGGCAGATCGCCGAAGGCGAGATCGATGCCGACGCCGACGTCGACCTTGGCCGCGAGCGCGGCGCGGAAGCCGGGCTCCTCCATCTGCGCCAGCCCGCGGTCGTGCAGGACCAGCGCCGAATGCACGACGCCGTGGACGACGCCGAAGTCGCGCAGGATCGCATCGCGCGCGGCGCGGAGCGCCTGCGGATCGGTGGCGTCGGCGGACAGGTAGACCGGTGCCGGCCCGAGCGCGGCCAGCGCGGCGCGCTTCGCCTCGATCGCCGGCGTGGACGCGCCGCGACCGATCCAGACGATCCGCGCGCGGTATCGCTCGATCATGAACCGCGTCCAGGCTTCGCCCAGGCCGCCGGCGCCGCCCACGATGACGTAGACGCCGCCTTCGCGATAACCGGCGCCCGTTTCGGGCAAGGCGGACAGGCGCGCGAAGCGTCGGCGGAACCACTCGCCGCCGCGGCGCGCGAGGACATCGCCGCGCGGTTCCGGCGGCTGCGCGAGGCATACCGCCGCGGACGTGCCCGCGAGCGCGTCCATGTCGAGCAGGGTCAGCCGCCAGTGCGGATATTCCTTGGCGAGGCTGCCGATCAGGCCGGATACGCCCGCATGGGCGGGTCGCACCGCATCGTCGGGCGAGACGCACAGGGTGGCGGCGGTGATCAGGGTCCAGCGCAGGTCCCGGTCGCCCTGACCGGTCGCCAACAGCGCCTTGACGATACGGAACACGGCGAGCGTCCCCTCCGCCTGGCGCGCGACGAGGTCGTCGAGCGCATCGGTGTCGACGGAGGCGGGTTCCGTCGCGACATCGGGCGCGACCCACAACAGACGATCGAATGCACGGCTCGCCAATGCGTTCCGCCACGCCTCGATGTCGGCATCGGCCGGAAGATCGACGACGTCGGCATCGGCGCAGCTCGCGCGCAACCAGGCGCGCTGCGCCGCATCGCCGCCGAGCATCAGCACGCGCTCGGCGTGCGCTTCCGCACCCGTCGCAGCCGTCGGCCCCGTCTCCGGATGCACCGGATTCCACACCGGCGCATAAGCGATCAGTTCGCCGGACGCGGGCGTCGCGGCCGGTTTCATGGTGCGCGTGGCGAAACCCTGCAGGCGCACGCAGACGCGCCCGTCCGGCGCGCACAGGTCGATGTCGAGCCGGGTCGTGGCATCGACGTCGCTGCCGCCGTCGGTCGGACGTACCCAGGCGATCAGTTCGTCGCCGCAGTCCGAGAGGACCTGCAGGCGATCGAGCGCGAACGGCACCGGCGTCCCGGCATCCGCATCGACGCGATCGGCGCGCACCGCGATCAACGCGAGCGCCGCCTGCAACGCGCCGTCCATCAGGCTCGGATGCAACCGATAGCCCGGCAGCGCGGTCGCCGGCAATCGCAGGCGCGCCAGCAGTTCGCCGCGACCGCGACGCAATTCGACGATCGCGCGGAATTGCGGGCCGTAATCGAGCCCCTTGCCCGCGCAGATCGCATAGAACGTTTCCGAGGTCTCGACGCCTTCGCGCATGCGCGCCGTCAGCGCGACCGGATCGTGGCGGAGCGGCGCCGCCTGCAGCCGACTCGCGATGCCGCGGCAATGCACGACCGCCGCATCGTCGGACGCATTCGCGTCGTCGCCGGCGATCTCGAACTCGGCGCCACGGCCCGCATCGTCCTCAATCGACAGACGGACGACGGCCTCGACCGCGCCGTCGTCGACGACGAGCGGTCGCGTCCACACCAGATCGCGCAGTTCGATCGCGCCATCGGCGGGATCCGCCAGACCGGCGCGGATCGCGGCGGCGACCGCCATCTCCAGATAGGCGACGGCGGGCAACACGCGATGGCCACGGACACGATGATCCACGAAGAAGAACGCGTCGGCATCGAGTCGCGAGCGATATCGCGCGCCGCGTACCGACGGAACAGGCGTCTGCAGCAGCGGATGGACCGCTTCCGCGACCGGCGCGCTCGCCCAGAAGCGGTCGCGCGCGAACGGATAGGTGGGCAGGCTCACGGGGCTGCCCGCGCCGCCGGCCTCCAGATCGCGCCAATCGATGTCGGCGCCCGCCGCCCACAACGCGCCGAGTCGCGCGTGATCGCCTCGCGCCACCGCCGCAGCGACGTCCTCCCCCGCCTTCGCGGGTTCCGCGACGCGACCTTCGAATACGCCGACGATGCCGGCTTCGCCCTGCAGCCAGCGTCGCAGGGCATCGATCAGGCCTGCGCGTCCGCGACATGCGATCGCCAGCCGCTGCGGCATCGCGGTGCGTCCGCGCTGCCAGGTCCGGATCGCATCGGCGAAACGACCGTTGGTCCGCGGATCCGACAACCACGTCAGGGCGCGATCCGCGACCTCGCGCAGGCGCTCGCCGTCGGCCGCGGACAGCACGCACAACGCCGCGGCGGCGTCCTCCGCGCGAATCGGGGGCTGCGGATATTCCTGCAGCACCGCATGCGCGTTCGCGCCGCCGGAACCGAAGCTGCTGACGCCGGCGATGCGCGGGCCGTCGCTGCGCCAGGCCTCGAGCGCGGTCTGCACGCGGAACGGCGTGCCCTCGAGCGGAATCTTCGGATTCAAGCGCTCGAAATGCAGGGTGGCCGGCAACTGGCGATGCTGCATCGACAGCACGAGCTTGAGCAGTCCGGCGAGCCCCGCCGCGGATTCGAGATGGCCGAGATTGCTCTTCACCGAACCGATCGAGCACGCGTCGGCGACCACGGGCGCGCCCTCGGCGAGCCGGGCGTACGCATGGCGCATGCCCTGGACCTCGATCGGATCGCCGAGCGCGGTCCCGGTACCGTGGGCTTCGAGACAGCCGAGATCGCGCGCGGCGATGCCGGCGTCGCGCCACGCGTCGTGGAGCAACTCCGCCTGTTTCTGCGGGTTGGGCACGGTCAGACCGCCGGCGAGGCCGCCGTGGTTCATCGCGGTGCCGCGGATCACGGCGTGGATGCGATCGCCGTCGGCGACCGCCGCGCGCAACGGTTTCAGCAGCAGCACGACCGCGCCCTCGGAACGGACGTAACCGTTCGCACGCGCATCGAACGTCTTGCACAGGCCGTCCGGCGCCAGCATGCCGGCCTTGTGGTAGGCGATCGACAGATCCGGATGGCAGATCAGATTGACGCCTGCGACGAACGCCGCCGGACATTCGCCGACGCGCAATGCGCGCACCGCGGTATGCAGCGCGACGAGCGAGGACGAACACGCGGTGTCGATCAGCAGGCTCGGCCCGGACAGATCGAAGAAATAGGAAATGCGGTTGGCCAGGATCGCCAGCGAACTGCCCACGCCGTGATGCGCTTCGACATCGCGGCCGGTCTGCTGCAGAAGCCGGCTGTAATCGGTGTTGCTGGCGCCGACGAACACGCCGGTGCGCGTGCCCTGCAGCGCCGCCGGCGGAATGCCTGCGTCCTCGGCGCAGGCCCAGGCCAGCTCCATCAGCATCCGCTGCTGCGGATCGGTCACCTGCGCTTCGGCCGGCGACATGCGGAAGAACGCCGCGTCGAACGCGTCGGCATCGTGGACGAAGCCCCCGCGGTCGATCCCGGGGCGTTCGGCCGGATCGGCCCACGGTCCGCGGCTCGCGGGGTAACGGCCGATCTTCGACTCGCCCGCCGCGAGCGCATCCCACAGCCGGTCCGGGCTGTCGATGCCGCCGGGCAATCTGCACGCCATGCCGACGATGGCGACGGCGCGATCCATCGTCGCATCGTCGCCGAAGATCGCATCGTATTGCGCGTGCGGTTCGGCGATCCGCGCATCGGTCGACGTGGAGACGGCTTCCGCGGCGCCCTGCTCGGCCGCGACCGCGCGCAACCGCGCGCCGCAGTGCGCGAGCACCTTGCGCACGGTGCTGTATTCGAAGAAGAAACCCGCTTCCAGCGGCAGACCGAGGACCGATTCGAGACGCTGCTGCAATTGCAGCAGATCGGCCGAGTCCAGGCCCATCTCCATTACCGGACGATCGGCATCGATCGCATCGACGCCGATGCCCAGCATCGCCGCGATCTGCGCGCGCAGTTCGGCGGCGATCCGGTCTTCGTCGACGCCGGCGACCGCGCGCTGCGCGACCGCGCCGCCGCGCCGCGGCTGCCGATGGAGAATGTCGTAGGACACGAGCACGCCGTTGCCGAGGTTCGCCCGATCCTCGGGCCGATAGCCGGGCATGGGCTTGACGATGTCGGCGCCGTGGGCGTCGTGGAACGTCAGCACCGGATCGCGTTCCGCGCCTTCGCGCCGGATGTAGTCGGCGAACGCTTCGCCGCCATCGGCGCGGTAGCTCTTGCACAGCGTGACGCCGACGACGCGGTCGACGCCGTCGACCAGCGCGCAGCGCTGCAGCATGAATTCGAGAAGCTGGTCGCCGTAGTTCAGGTTCTGGACGCCCGGATCGACGTTGACCGCGAGCAACTGCACCGTGCTCCCGGACGGATCGTGCAGGGTGTGGACATCGGCCGCGGTGCAGCGATCGAGCGCCTCGACCGACGCGATCCGCTGGCTGTAGACCACGCCGAGCACTTCGCCGTCGCGCTCGAGCACGAACTGGCCTTCCGGATACTTCTGCAGGCGGGCGCGGATCAGCTTCTTGGGCGTGCGCGTGTGCTGCCAGCACAGTTTTTCCAGCTCGCAGAGGCGATCGAGATCGGCGATGCCGGCATGGCGGATCGTATATTCGCGGCGCCCGAGGTTGTGGAGGGTCGCGCGGCAGACGCCGCGCGCGCGCGGGTGGCGCACCACGGGTTTGTCGTCGAACAGGCCGACGCTGGCGGCCAGACAGAGGAAATCCTCGGCGCCGATCGGATACTCGCAGGCCCACCTGCGCAGGGCGTCGAGGCAGCCGACGCCGGGTTCGCCGCAATCGTCGGCACCGGTCCGGTAGGGCGCCGAGTGCGGTTGCAGCAAGAGCAGCCGGGCGCCCGCGGCGCGATCGCGCAATCCGCTGAGCGCGCGACGCCAGGCCGCGAGCACCGCCATGCCGGCGAGACGCCCGCCGTCGACATCGGGGAACAGCGCCGTCTGACGCGCAGCGAGTACCGCGAGCGCCGGATCCGCCAGCGCGGAGGCGTCCCTGTCGATTTCGTCGACCACATCGACGCGGAGGCTGTGGACCACGACGGCATCGCCGTCCGCGGCGACCGATCGCAGCGTCGCCGACAGCGCGTCCGGATCGGCCTCGATCGCGAAGGTCTGCGGCGATGCGCCCGACCGCGTACGCGCGACGTCGCCCAGACGTTCGAGCAACGCATCGTCGCCGCAGCCGTAACCGATCAGCGCGACGGGCCGACGTTCGACCGGCAAACGCCCGAACGATTCCGCGATCTCGGCCGCGAGCGCGGTCTCGAGTCCGGACAGACGCAGCAGACCGCCGGCGAAACCGCCGGCCGCGATCGCCGCACGATGGGCGGCGCGCGCCTGCGCGCGATCGCCGAACAACCAGGCGTCGGTCTCCGCCAGCATGGACCGATATGCGACGATTTCGTCCAGGGCATCGCGTCCCGTCAGGATCGCGCGACCGGCCTCCGTGAGCGCGTCGCGCGTTGCGGTCAACCAACCCTCCGCGACGAACGCGATGGCGGCGGCCTCCGCAACGGAGGAACGCAACGCGGTCAGAACGTCCGCCTCGCCGTCCGCGCGGAACGCCAGGATCAACGTCACCATCAGCGCTCCGCGCGCGAGCGCCGCATCGGCGGTGTCGCGGGTCCTGCGCTCGGACACCACCTGCGCGACGAGCCGGGCGACGGATTCGGCGCGCGCTGGATCCTCGAACAATCGTCGCGGTTCGACCGCGTACAGCGGCGCGGTGTCCAACCGCAGGCGTCCGCCGGCCGCGCCGGTCAGGCGATAGGCATCGCCGCCGCGGCTCTCCAGCCAGCCCAGCGATTCGAGCATCTCCAGCGCGATCTCGAAATGCCCGGGATCCGCGCCCAGGCCTTCGCCGAGCCGCTCGCGGCTGCGGAATTCCACGCTGTCCAGACGTTCGAAGAATCCGTGCCGACGCAGGGATTCGACGATCGGGATGGCGACGTAACCACGACAATGGACGGACGTACGAACGGGCATTGCGCTTTCCTGCTGAAGAATTGTTTCCGTATCCCTGTCGGCGCCGGGGCTCCGGAGAGCCCCGCGCCGCGCCGCCCGCGATCGCCGCGGGTCGGGCGTCCTGCGCCTGCGTCCGCAGGCGATGGCGTCACTTTTCGACGATGAAGTCGAACTTCGCCGTCTGGTACTTCGGCTTGTCCACGAGTCGCGGCAGCTCCGGCATCAATCCGGTCATCACGCCCGGGCGGACGTTGTTGAGCAGCAGATGCGGAAGGAACCCGCCCTCGTCCATGTTCATCGTGTACTGCACCTCGACCTCGCCGTTGCCCAGCGGGATGAACCGCCACGTGTTGTTCATGTCGGCGATCCTGAAGCAGCAGTCCTGGAGCGGCAGCTTGTCCGGCTCGGCGTCGAATTCGAGGACGACCTCGCGGGTCTTGGGGTTCTGGTGGAACTGGCCCTTGACCACGAAGTCGCGCGGCTTGAACCACAGCGGGAAGTCGTAGCGGAAGGTGTAGTACTGGACCTGGTCGTCGACCCGCTCGAACATCCGCGAATGGGTGCAGCCGACGTCGTCGCAGACGGTCGGGTCCTGCATGAACGCCACCAGGCCGGCCAGCGTCGTCCGCATCCGCATGACCCCTTTCACCTGCAGCGAATCGCTGCCCGGCGATTTCAGCGAATAGACCTTGACCCCGTTCTTCTCTTCCATGAATTCCCACTGGTTGGAGCCCGAGAACCTCCAGATCCAACCGGCCACCACATAGGCCGCGACCGCGGACAGCACCGCGTACAACGCGAACTTCGCGATCCTGCGCCCCCATTTCCTCGGCTTTGCCACTTCGACTGCTGCACTCATCCTGCGTTCGCTCCCTTGATCCGAACCCCCACGACATTCCGCGGAACAGCCCGCGGAACCCCAGACTCACCATCCGCGTTCGATCCGTTTCGCCGCGTACTTCCCCAGGCACACCAGCGACAGGGTCGGCGACCCCATCGCCCGCTGCGGCACGATCGATCCGTCGCAGACGTACAGGCCCTCGCAGGCCGCGCGCAGATCGGCATCGACGTGCTCGCCGATCCGCACCATTCCGCCGAGGTGCGCGGCGCTGTTCCTGGACCGGAACAGGTCGCGCCCGCCCGCCGCACGGACGATCTCCCTCGCCTGCGCCTCGCCGCGTTCGAGGCGGGCGTGGTCCTCGGGCGCGAGGGTCTTGCGAAAGTTGCCCTCGGCGTCGACGCCGCCGCCCAGCGCGTCGCGCACCATCACGCCGACGCCGATGGTGCGGGAACGCAGGAACATCTGCAGCGGCCTGCGGTTCACCAGCATCAGCACGCGATGCAGCGTGCCGCAGAAATTCGCGTCGCCGAGCATCACGCCATCGTCGGGATCGGTGCCCATCGCGCCGCCGAAATTGTCGATGTCGCCGCTGCGATCGATGCGGCCGAAGACGATGAAGCTGGGATCGCAGTAGAACCCGGCGTTCCCGAAATCGCCCAGGCCGCTGTCGCGGAGCAGGCGCGGCGTGGCCGCGGCGCCCGCGGCGAACACGACCCGGGCGCCATGGACGCGATGCCGTACCGGGGCGCCGCGTCCGACGGTGCGTTCGTACTCGACGCCGACCGCGCGGCCGCCCTCGACGATCGCGCGCAGCGCCTTCGCGCGATCGATCAGGATCGCGCCGTTCGCGATCGCTTCATCGAGATGGGCGCGCGCGCTCCACCTCGCGTCCGGGGCGTAGCGTCCGCCGGTCCTGCCCGGATCGACGAACATGTCCCGCGCTTTCCAGTCGTGACCGAGCCCACGGGCGGCATCGCGGACGTTCGCCGCGCGTACGCCCATCAGCGCGCCGGGCAGCGGTCCGATGCGGAGTTCGGCCGTCGCTTCGGCCAGCTCCGCGGAGAGCTCGACGCCCAGCGCGCGGAACGCATCCAGCGCCGGCGCATCGGCGACGCCGAAGTAGAACGCGGTGGTGCCCCCGACGAGATCGGCCTTCGCGGCGGCCATGCCGTCGCCGACCGGGACCGCGTCGAGCTTCGTCGCCATCGCGATCAGTCCGTTTCCGGGTCGCAGATCGGGGCCGCGCTCGAGCACGAGCACGCGGCGGCCGCGTCGCGACAGCTCGCGCGCGATCGTGGCGCCGGCCACGCCGGAACCGACGACGATCGCGTCGTACTCCACGCCGTCCGTCGTGCCGTTCATGCCAACCGTCCTGCGCTGCGCATCGGGAGTCCTGCCGTCGTTCCGGATCAGATGGTCATCTGTTTCCAGCGCCCACCGGCCCAGATCGTCACGATCAGCGCGGTCGCCAGGAATCCATAGACCATCTGCACGATCCAGATCTCCAGCAGCCCGTGATCGAGATACGGCCCGACCACCCAGACCGCCGGCAGGAACACCAGCCATTGCGTGCTGAAGGACACAAGCATCACCCGCTTGCCGTCGCCGACGCTCACCATCGGATAGGCGAGGATGTAGATCAGGCTGCCCAGGCCGGTCGTGAGCGCGACCATCTGCAACGGCAGCACCGCGGTCGAGATCGCGGCGGGGTCGGATCCGAACGCCGACAAGAACCATTCCGGCCAGATCAGCAGCGGCAGCCCGAGCAGGGTGATGCCGGCGACCCCGACCTTGGCCACGTCCCAGCCCCAACGTTCGGCGCCGGCCGGATCGCCCTCGCCGATCGACTTCGACACCAGGGTCGCCGACGCGTGCCCGAGCGAGATCGCGATCAGGATCAGGATCATCGTGATCCGCACGAGCACGCTCGCCGCGGCCAGTTCGATCGTGCCGACCAGGCCCACCATCCAGAAGAACACGATGTACCCGGCGGAGAAGAAGAACTCCTGCATCGTCGCCGGCAGACCGAGATTGAACACCCGCCCGATCAATGGCCTGGCGTCGCTGAAGGCGAGGAAACCTTCGCCGCGCAGGCGGGAGAAGCCGATGATCGCATGGATCGCCACCCCCACGAACAGCGCCGAGGTCGTCCCGATCGCGGCGCCGGTCGCACCGAGCGCGGGCGCGCCGAAGTTGCCGTAGATGAGGATGTAGTTGAGCACGATGTTGAGCGCGTCCATGAACAGGACGACGCCCATGTAGATCGCCGGACGTTCCATTCCGGACCAGAATCCGCGGAACGCGCCGGTGATGCCGATCGGCACGATCGCGAGATAGAGGATCTGCAGATAGGGCACGCCGATCCGCGTCACTTCCGGGTCCGAGGACACCAGCGAGAACAGGAACGGCGTCGCGAGGTAGCAGACGACGGTCAGCGGCACGCCGACCGCGACGGCGATCAGCAACGCGGCGTTGAGCGGGATGCACTTGGGCTCGGTCGAACCTTCGCCGCGACGACGGGCGACGAATCCCTGCACCGCCGGCGAGAGCCCGTACATGAAGGCGAAGATCAGGGTGCTGCAGAACGAGGCCAGACCGACCGCAGCCACCGCCTCCGTACCGAGCGCTCCGACCATGGCGAGGTCGATCAGCGACATCACCATGGTCGAGCTCATGGCGATGGTGATCGGTACGGCGAGTTTCGCGATCGTCCTGATCCGGTCGATGGTCAGCATGTCCTGCTCCGCATGTATGCGTTCCTTTTCTTGCGTTCGGTGGCGTCGGGGCGCGCGTACGTCGCGTCCCGACGGTGTGCGTCGATGCCCGTCATGCGTTCTCGCCTCCCCCGGCCTCGGACAGGTCGGCGGCGATCGCGTCCACGTGCGGCGGCGCGAGGATCGTGAAGTGGTCGGCGGGCAGATCGCGGATCCGCAGCCGGTTGCGCAGCAGTCTCGACCATCCGTAATCCCCGACGCCGCCCGCCGCGCGATGGAGCACGACGTCCAGCCCACGCGCCAGGCGACGCGGCCGGTAGTCGCGGTAGGCGCGCAGATTGGCGCGATAGACCGCGGCGAAATCCCCGAGCTGACGGGCGTCGACGTCGATGCCTCGCTCGGCCAGCGCGGCAGCGATCGTCGCCAGGCCCTGCTCGAGGCCTTCGGCACGCAGACGCGCGGCGTCGATCTCGAGCGCGATACCGTTGGCCGCAGCCAGCGCGGCGCAGGCATCGACCAGATCGTCGACGTCGTCCGCCGCGAGATCGCGTTCGTGCAATGCGGCCGGCGCCAGCGCGTCGATCAGCGCGAGCGTGGCGACGCGTTCGCCCTGCGCCTGCAACTGGCGGACCATTTCGAACGCCACCGCACCGCCGAAGGAGTGACCGACGATCCGGTACGGGCCGACCGGTTGCGCCCGGCGCATCGCCTCGATATTCGAACGCGCGATCTCCTCGACGCTCGTCGCCGGCGCCTCGACGCCATCCAGGCCGGCCGCCTGAAGGCCGAAGAACGGCCGGCGCTCGCCCAACGCACGCGCCAGCGGTTGCAGCGACAGGACGTTGCCGCCGGCGCCGGGCACGCCGAACACCGGCGGCAGATCGCCCTGCGCGCGGATCGGCACGAGGATGTCGCCGGAGGTCTCCGTCTCGCTGGAGAGCGCTTGCGCGAGCGCGGCGATGGTCGGCGCCGTGAACAGGATCGCCAGCGGCAACGTGCGCGCGAATTCCGCGCCGACCTTCGCCATCAGGCGGACCGCCGACAGCGAGTTGCCGCCGAGTGCGAAGAAATCGTCGTCGACGCCGATCGCGTCTTCCGATGCGCCGAGCACCTGCGACCAGATCGCCGCGAGCGCGCGTTCGGTGCGCGTTCTCGGCGCCACGCGATCGCGACCGGCCGCGATCGCGACGTCCATGCGCGCCAGTGCGCGGCGATCCACCTTGCCGTTGGCGTTCAGCGGAATTTCCGCCAACGCGACGAAAGCGGCCGGGACCATGTATTCCGGCAGCGTCCGCAGCAGATGCGCGCGCAGCTCCTCCGCAGGCACGTCCGCGGCGACATCCGGCGGCGCGTCCGCACGCCCCGATTCGGGACGATAGAACGCGACCAGCTGACGTACGCCCGCACGCTCCTGCGCGACCACCGCGCTGTCGCGGATCCGCGGATGCAGATTCAGGCGCGTCTCGATTTCGCCGGTCTCGACCCGGAAGCCGCGGATCTTGACCTGGGTGTCGATGCGTCCCAGATATTGCAGCGCGCCGTCGTCGAGCCAGCGCGCGAGGTCCCCGGTGCGGTACATCCGCGCGCCGGACGCCGACGGGCCCGCGAAGGGATCTTCGACGAACTTCTCGGCGGTCAGTTCCGGCAGATGCAGATAGCCTTCGGCCACGCCGTCGCCGGCGATGCACAGCTCGCCCGGCACGCCGATCGGCTGCGGGCGATCGAGCGCATCGAGCACATAGATCCGGGTGTTGTCGATGGGCCGACCGATCGGGACGTCCGCATGGCGATCGAGCAGCGCCGGCGTGACTTCGATCGCGGCGCTGATGATCGTGGTCTCGGTCGGGCCATAGGTGTTGTGCAGGCGGACGTTCGGCCAGCGCGCGAACAGCTCGCGGGCCCGTGCATGCGACAGCGCCTCGCCGCCGACCACGATCGTGCGGATGTCGCGCATGTCCAGACCGGCGCCGACGAACTGGTGGAACAACGCGGTCGGGAGGTTCAGCGCGGTCACGCCGTGGCGCGCCATCGACGCATGCAGATGCTCCGGCGACATCAGCACGGCACGATCCTCGATCACCAGCTTCGCGCCGCAACCGAGCACCACGAACACTTCTTCCAGGAACAGGTCGAAGCCGATGCTCGCGACCTGCAGCTGCACGTCGTCGCGACCGATACCGTACTGTCCGGCGACGAAGCGCCCATGGTTGACCAGCCCGCGATGGCGGATCGCGACGCCCTTCGGCGTTCCGGTGGAGCCGGAGGTGTAGATCACGCAGGCCGGGTCTTCCGCACCGGCCCTGCGCTCGGGCGTGTTCTCGGCTTTCGTCGCGGCTTTCTTCCCGACATTCCTGCCGGCCTTCTTTCCGCCCGCGGCGCGCGCCATGGCGTCGCGTTCGGCATTGACCGCGATGACGCGCACGCGACCGCCGGACACCGTGTCGACGCGGTCGCTCAGCGCGGCGACGGTCAGCACGAGGATCGCGCCGCTGTCGTCGAGCATGTAGGCGAGGCGCTCGTCCGGATGCGCAGGATCCAGCGGCAGGCACGCGCCGCCGGCCTGCAGGATGGCGAGCAGCCCGGCGATCGCGTCGATCGAGCGTTCCATGCACAACCCGACAACGACGCCGGCACCGACGCCCAGCGCCTGCAGGCGGATCGCCAGCGCGCGACTGCGCGCCAGCAGGTCGCCGTAACCCAGCGTGTCGTCGCCGTGCGCCAAGGCGATCCGCGCAGGCTCCGCCGTGGCCTGACGCTCGAACGCGTCCTGGATGCAGGGATCACGCGGGGCGTCGACCCGGGTACGGTTGAATTCGCCCAGGACGCGACGCCGCTCGTCCTCGCCGAGCAGTTCGAGGCGACGGATCGCGGTCTCCGGTGCGGATGCGATCGCACGGCAGAGGGCGACGAAATGTTCCGCCATGCGCGCGGCGGTCCGCGGCGAGAACAGGGCCGTGCAGTACTCCAAGGCACCGTCGAGCATGCCGCCGCGCTCGACGAATTCCAACGACAGGTCGAACTTGGCGATGGCCGACGCCAACGGAAAAGCCTCATGGCCGGACAACGGATCGTCTCGATCGGCGTTCTGCAGAGAGAACATGGTCTGGAACAGCGGCGTGATCGACATGTCGCGGTGCGGCTGGACGGCGTCCACGACCTTCTCGAACGGCGCGTCCTGGTGATCGTAGGCCTCGAGGCAGGTCTGCCGGACCCGCGACAGCAGCGCCGGAAACGATTCGTCCACGGGCACGACGGTGCGCAGCGCTAGGGTGTTCACGAACATGCCGATCAGCGGCTCGGTCTCGCCGTACTGACGATTCGCGACCGGCGTGCCGACGCAGAGATCGTCCTGTCCGGTGTAGCGGTACAACAACGCCTTGTAGACGGCCAGCAGCGCCATGAACAGGGTCGCGCCCTCGCGCTCGGCGACGGCCCGCAGTCGCCCGACCAGCGCCGCATCCAACGCGAACGCGTGGCTCGCGCCCGCGAAACTCTGCACCGCGGGACGCGGGAAGTCGGTCGTCAGATCGAGGCGTTCCGTCAGGCCGGCGAGCTTCGCCCGCCAATAGCCGAGCTGGCGCGCCAGCTCGCCGCCCGCTTCGAGCCGCTGGCGCTGCCACAGCGCGTAGTCAGCGTACTGGATCGGCAATGCCGGCAGGATCGGCTCGCGCCCCTCGCCGGTCGCGCGCATCAGTTCGGACAATTCGCGCAGCATCACGCCCAACGACCAGCCGTCGGCGACGATGTGGTGCATGTTCAGGAACAGCACGTGCTCGTCGGCGGCGAGGCGGATCGCCATCGCCCGCATCAACGGTCCCCGCGCGAGGTCGAACGGCGCTGCCGCGTCCTGCGTGCAGAGCGCCAGGGCCTTCGCGTCGCGCGCCTTGCGGGCCTTGATCGTCGACAGGTCGATGCGCTCGATCCGCACCTCCGAACGCGGCAGGATCTCCTGATACGCGACGCCTTCCCGCGACGGGAAAACCGTGCGCAGGCTCTCGTGGCGATCGACGATGCGCTGCAGCGAACGCTCCACCAGATCCACGTCGAGCGCACCGCGGATCCTGACCGCACCGGGGATGTTGTAGCCGGCGCTGTCGGGTTCGAGTTGCGCGATGAACCACAGCCGTTCCTGCGCGTAGCTCAGCGGCAATCGCTCGCAGGCGCCGCGGTCCGCGGGGACGATCGTCGCGACGGTCGCGACAGATGCTTCGCCCGCACCTTCGTCGCCCGCTCGTCCATCGCTGATCGCCTTCGCCATCTGCGCCACGCTCGGCGCCTCGAACAGGGTCTTCAGCGGCAGTTCGAGCCGGAAAGCGGCGCGGATCCTCGAAATCGCCTGGGTGGCCAGCAGCGAATGACCGCCGAGCTCGAAGAACCCGTCGTCGACGCCGATCGTCTCTTCGGCGACGCCGAGCACCTGCGACCAGATCGCGACCAGCGTGCGCTCGGTATCGGTGCGCGGCGCGACGTAGGCGCGCGCCGACGCGACCGCGATGTCGATCCGGGACAGCGCGCGGCGATCGACCTTGCCGTTGGCGCTGAGCGGAATGGCGGGGATGCTGACGAACGCCGCGGGCACCATGTAATCCGGCAGCGATTGCGACAGATGCTCGCGCAGACTGTCGTTGGGCAGCCGCACCACCTCGTCGCCTTCGGTGTCGCGCGCCCGGTAGAACGCCACCAGCTGCTTGCCGGCATCCTGTCCGACCGCGATCACGGCGCAGTCCTGCACCTCCGGATGCTGGTTGAGACAGGCTTCGATCTCGCCGGTCTCGATGCGGAACCCGCGGATCTTCACCTGGTTGTCGATCCGCCCGAGATACTGGATGTTGCCGTCCGGCAACCAGCGCGCGAGGTCGCCGGTCTTGTACATGCGCGTTCCCGGCGCATGCGGATTCTCGACGAATTTCTCCGCCGTGAGGTCGGGACGGTTGAGATAGCCGCGCGCCAGGCCGTCGCCGGCGATGTGCAGTTCGCCCGGGACGCCCAGCGGCTGCAGGCGGTTGCGCTCGTCGAGCACCAGCATCCGGATGTTCGAGATCGGCTTTCCGATCGGCACGAACGGATAGGTCAGTCGCGAACAGTCGTACCAGGTCACGTCGATCGCGGCCTCGGTCGGGCCGTAGAGGTTGTGCAGGACGGCGTTCGGGAAACGGGTCGGACAGCCGTCGACGCCCTTTTTGTCGAGCGCCTCGCCGCTACAGAACACCAGGCGGACGGTCGGACAAGCGCGACCGGCGTTCTCGAGATAGGCGTACAGCATCGACGGCACGAAATGCAGGGTGGTTACCCCCGCGGCGGCGATCAGGCGTTCGAGATAAGCGACGTCCTTGTGGCCTTCCGGCGCCGCGAACACGACCGAGGCGCCCATCATCATCGGCCAGAAGAACTCCCAGACCGACACGTCGAAACTGTAAGGCGTCTTCTGCAGCACCACGTCGCGTTCGTCGATCGGATACCAGCGCTGCATCCACACCAACCGATTGACCAGGGCCTGATGCTCGACCAGCACGCCCTTGGGACGCCCGGTGGAACCGGAGGTGTAGATCACGTAGGCGAGATGGCGCGGACCGACGTCGCGGCGCAGGACCGCGCCGTCGGCGGCGAGCGCCGCGGCCGCGGCGTCGACCGTCGTCCAGTCGTCGTCGAGAGCGACGGTCGTCGTCGGCCGGGCGGCCAACGCAGCGATGCGCGCTTCGAATCGACGCTGGGTCAACACCACGGTCGCCTCGCTGTCCTCCATCATGTAGGTCAGGCGGTCGTCCGGATACGAGGGATCCAGCGGCAGATACGCGCCGCCGGCCATCACCGTGCCCAGGATCGCCACCATCAGTTCATTTCCGCGCTCCATGCACAGGCCGACGATGACGTCGGGGCCCACGCCCTTCGACTGCAGGAAGAGGGCCAGCGCGCGACTGCGCGCGAGCAGTTCGCCGTAGGTCAGCGACGCTTCGCCGCACGCCACGGCGACCTTTTCCGGCTGCATCTCGGCGCGCTCCTCGAAGAACGCGTGGATGCAGCGTTCTCGCGGGTACTCCGCGACGGTATCGTTGAAACCGTCGAGCAGGAGCGTCGTTTCGTCGGCGTCGAGCACCGGATAGTCGTCGAGCGCGCGCTGCGGATCCGCAGCGATGGCTTCCAGCAGGATGCGGAACTGTCCGAAGAATCGACCGATGGCGGCGCGGGGATAGCGTTCGGGATTGAACTTGAGATGCAACCGGAACACATCCTCGTTCTCGAACACATCCAGGCCGAACTCGAAGTCGCCTTCCTGCACGACCTCATGCTCTCCGTCGACGCGGATGCCGATGTCGTTCATCAATTCGGCGAAACCGTCGTCGCGGATGAAATTCTGATAGGCGTAGGAGACCTGGAAGACCGGATTACGGGCATCGTGAGACGCCCGATCCTGGGGTTTCGACCGCAGCGCTTCGAGCATCCTCGGGAACGGATAACTCGAGTGATACAGGGCATCGAGCATCGTGCCCTGCACCTTGCGGAAGAACTCACCGATCGACTGCGCCCCGTCGCAACGCGTGCGCAGCGGCACCATGTTGATGAAATAGCCGACGTCCGCGAGGAAACGTTCGCCGTCGCGCCCCATCACCGGCATGCCGACGACGATATCGTCGAGCCCGGTGTAGCGACGCAGCAGGATCCGGAACGCGGCCAGGAACACCACCGACGGCGGCAGTCCATGATCGCGGCAGTAGTCGCGGATCCAGCGACCGAGCCCGGTCGGCAGTTCGCCGACCAGCGTGTCGCCCTCGAATTCCGCGCCGACGCGCGGTTGGCCTTCGGGCGGCAGCAGTTCGAAGGTGGGCAGTTCGCCTTCGAGCTGCCTGCGCCAGTAGTCGGCATGCCCGCGGCCTTCGGCCGATTCGAGCAGACGCGCTTCCCAATCGACGAACTCCGCATAACCGAGCGGCGCGCGCGACAGCCGCGGCTCTTCGCCGAGGGACAGGCGGCGATAGAACTCGAGCAGGTGCCGCAGCAGAACGACGGACGAAGTGCCGTCGAAGACGATGTGGTGGACCACGATCAGCAGGATGGCGTCGCCCTCGCCCATCGCGAACAGCCGGGCGCGCGTCAGCGGGCCACGATTGAGATCGAACGGGATCTTCGCCTGTGCGCGCAGGAACGCGATCCGCTCGGCGACGTCGTCGAATCGCACGGTCTCGACCTCGAGTCCGGTGCGACAGTCGGGGTCGATGCGATGACGAAGTCCGGCCTCGGTTTCGACGATGCGTGCGGTCAGGATCGGGAACTGGTCCAGCACCCGTTCCCAGGCACGGGCGAGCAGTGCGGGATCGAGCGCGCCACGGATCCGGAAGCACAGCGGCACGTTGTACGCGCTCATCCCGGGTTGCAGGCTCTGGACGATGTACAGGCCGTTCTGCCCGGCGGACAGCGGGAATTCCTCGGGCAGCCCGACCGGCGGCTCCGGTTCGCGCGCCGTTTCCGCGGACGCCGCACCGCCCGCCGTCTGCGACTTCGAGACGCGATCCAGCAACGCCACGATCTCGGGCTTGTGGCGGGCGATGCCGCCGCGGATCTCGTCGGTCAGCATGCCTTTCTGCGCATAGCAGTTCAGGCGCCCTTCCTCGAGCGAGAGCTTGATGCCCCGGCCGGCGAGCGTATTGAGGAACTCGATGACGGTGTCCATGGATCGATCCCTGATCAGAACGTGACCTTGTCGTAACTCTCGTCGCTACCCGTATCGCGCCACAGCAGGCGGTCGATGACGGACTCGTCGAGAACGGTCGCCGGCGCCGCCTCCGCGCGCACCGGATCGAAGCGGCGAACGCGAGGCAGCGGCGTCAACCGCCGGCGCGGACCGACATCGGCCGTCGGCATCGACGATCGCCTGCATGCGCGCAGCGCATCGATCTTCCCGGCGTACTGTCCGGCCAGATGCGACGACAGGCTGCGGATGTCGCGGTACTCGAACAACGCGCTCGGCGACAATTGCTCCCCGAGCAGGGCGTTCGTCTTCCGGATCAGGTTCGCGAGCGCCAGCGAGGACAGCCCGAGGTCGAAATAGCTGAGGGTCATCGGCACGTCGTCGACCCGCCGATCGAGCAGCAACGCCGCTTCCTGCTTCACGAACAGCGCGATCTTGTCTTCGGCCGACATCGGCACCGCGACCGCATCGCCATCCTCCGCAGGATCGGCATGGAAGCGCCATTCCGCGCGATCCTGCGCGCGCGGAACGGGCCCGGCGGCATCGAACGTCAACTCGTGCATCTGCACGCAGATCCGCCCATCGGCGTCGACGAGGTCGATATCGAGCCGGATGCGCCCGTCGTCGCCGGCGTCGTTGCGGGCATGGCGCACCCAGGCGTACATGTCCTCGCCGCACGGCGCGAAGAACCGCAACTGCCCCAGCGCCGCCGGCGTCCGCGGTGCGACGGCGACCGGCCCGTCGATCAGCCGCGCGCCGGCCTGCAGCGCGCCCGTCAGCAGGCAGGCCTGGCGCATCGCTTCGTCCCCGCCATCGCTCGGTGTCGCCAACCGCGCCAGCAACTGGCGTTCGCCCTGGTGGATGTCGGTGAGCGCGCGACAGACCGGACCGACCTGGACGCCGGCGCGCGAAAGCGCGGCGTCGATGTCGTCCGGTCCGAGCGGTACGCGGCGCAGGCCGGCGCGCAGCGCGTCCAGGGGCAGCCGTGCCGGCGCGATCGCGGGGGCGCGCACGGCCCGCGTCTGCAGATGCACGACCGATGCGTCGCCGTCGCCGCCAGCGTGGATCTCGCAATCGATCCGGTCGTCGTCGACCGCGAACAGCGAGATCGCGAGCGATACGCCCGCGGAGACCTTCGGCGGATCCGCCCAGACGACGTCGCGCAACGCCAACGAGAGCGGCGTCTGCGTCCCGGGCAACGCCTTCTCCAACGCGACCCGGGTCATCTCCAGCAGGATCATCGCGGGAACGACGCGCTCGCCTTCGTCGGCGTGATCGCGGAGGAAGGGTTCCTTGCCGTCGAACGTCGTCTCGAAGCGCTGCTCGGCGAGCGTCGAAGCATTGACGTGCAGCAGCGGATGCAGTCGGGTTCCGACGGCGGCGCGCGAAGGCATCGACGGCGAAGCCGCGGTCTCGACCCAGTACCGGCCGTCGGCGAAGGGATAGGTCGGCAGCGGCAGCCGGCGCGACCCCTTCGCGAACAGCGCGGCGTAGTCCAGCGCGTACCCCTGGACGAACAGGTCGCCGATCGCGGAAAGGTTCTCCGGATAGTCCTCGGCGTCGGGCGCTTCGACGCAGGAACGGACGCAATAATTGCCGAACTTCTTCAGCGCGGTCTGTTCGCGGAACCGGCCCTCCTGCACTTCGCCGACATGGAGGTCGTGCGCGACGCCGGTGGACAGCCACTGCTCCATGCGCGCGATCAGGTCCTCGCGATCGCGCACGGTGCAGGACAGACGATGCGCGAAGGCGGTGCGCCCGACGAGCAGGCTGTAGCACACATCGTTGATCGGCAATCCGGGCGTCCGCTTCGCATGTTCGAGCAGGTTCCGCGCCTGCGCCCGCAGCTGTTCCGCGGTGCGCGCGGAGAGCGCGAGCAGATAGGCCTGGGCGACGTCGGCGACGCGCGGAACTTCCGGCGCTTCCTCGAGGACCAGATGCGCGTTGGTGCCGCTGAAGCCGAATCCGCTGATCGCGGCCCGCCGCGGCCGGCCGTCCTCGGTCGTCCAGTCCTTCAGCGCGGTATTGACGTAGAAGGGACCCGACTCGAAGTCGACCGCAGGATTGCCCTGTCGGTAGTGCAGGCTCGGCGGGATCTGGCGATGACGCATGGCCAGCAGCAGCTTGAGAACGCCGGCGACGCCGGCGGCGGTCGCGGCATGGCCGATGTTCGTCTTGACCGTGCCGATCGCGCAGAACCCCTTGCGGTCGGTGTACTCGCGGAACGCGCGATGGATCGCGGCGTACTCGATGGAGTCCCCGAGCAGCGTACCGGTGCCGTGCGCTTCGACCGCCTGGAGCGACGACGGGTCGATGCCGAAGCGATCGTAGACCGAGCGCTCCAGGCGTTCCTGCGCGCGCGCGTTCGGCGCGATCAGGCCGTTGGAGCTGCCATCCTGGTTGATGCCACTGCCGATCACCACGCCATGCACGTGGTCGCCGTCGCGCAACGCGTCGCGCAGGCGCTTGAGGACCACCGCGCCGACGCCCTCGCCCGGGACGAAGCCGTTGGCGCCGGCGTCGAAGCTTCGGCAGACGCCGTCGGGCGAGAGCATGCCGGCGCGGTTGGCGACGTGGTAGAAGCCCGGCGTGGCCTGCAGGAACACGCCGCCGGCCAGTGCCATTTCGGTTTCGCGCGACCACAATCCCTGGCAGGCGAGATGGATCGCCACCAGCGAACTGGAACACGCGGTGTCGATGGCGATCGCAGGCCCCTGCAGATTCAGGTGATAGGCGATGCGCGCGGGGATCACCGCTTCGGAATTGCCCCAGAACGCCTGCGGCGGCGGATTGCCCGCGAACAGGGACTCGTAGTTGGAACTGCCGCAGCCGACGTACACGCCGCACTGCTTCTCGTGCACGGCGTCGCCGCCGTAGCCCGCATCTTCGAGCGCTTTCCAGCTTTCTTCCAGGAACAACCGGTGCTGCGGATCCATGTAGGTCGCCTCGACCGCCGAGATCCCGAAGAAGTCGGGGTCGAAACGGTCGATCGCCTCGATGAAGCTGCCGGCGCTGCAGTACTCCTGGCCGGTTTCGGCGAAGATGCAGTCGCTCGCCGCCCAGCGGGTCACCGGCTTGACCAGGTGGCGCCCGTCGCGCAGGTTTTCCCAGAAGGCGTCCAGCGTGTCCGATTCGGCGAATCGTCCGCTCATGCCGACGATGGCGATCGGCTCGACCGCACCGGCGACGGCGGGCGCTTCCTCGATCGCTTCCGCATCGGCATCGACGACGATGCCTTCGGCGGCGAAACGTCCCCCGGAGAACGCGACGACCGTGGGCGCTTCGCCCTCGGTATCAGCGCTCTCGAAATCAGCGCTCTCGAAATCCGCGCTCCCGAAATCCGCGCCCGCCTCGTCGGTCCCGGCCGAGCCGCCGCCGTGACCCATCGCGGCCAGCACTTCGTTCGGCCAGCGCGTGAGGATGTATTTCGACAATTGCTGGACCGTGCTGTACTCGAACAGGCTCGTGGTTTCCAGCTCGATCTGCAGCGTCTCGCTGATCGTCCGCACCAGATTGACGCCGACGATCGAATCCACGCCGTAATCGGCGAAGGGATAGTCGGCGCGGATCTTGCCCGCATCCATCTGCAGCGACTGCGACAAATTGTCGACCACGATCTTCTGGACGAAATCGCTCTTCGCCTGTTCGGCGACGACCGGGGAACGCGGTGATCCTTTCATCGTCCGTGTGCTCCTTGCAGCGACGGCGTTCTGGTGTTCGGCGGTGCGGGCCGCGACCGGCGCGGCGGCGGGTCTCGCCTGGAGGTCCGATTGCGATTTCGGCTGCGTCGCGGTTGTGGTCGTTTTTTCCGGCGATGGCGGCGCCGAGGCCGGCATCGCCGGCGCGACGATGCGCTGGCGGACCAGACCGTCGCTGGCGGCCGCGATGACCTGCTGCCCCAGCCGCCGCGCATGGGCGGT
Source organism: Pseudomonadota bacterium (assembly GCA_049324395.1). Taxonomy (GTDB): domain Bacteria; phylum Pseudomonadota; class Gammaproteobacteria; order Xanthomonadales; family Xanthomonadaceae; genus Lysobacter_I. The sequence continues at coordinate 196,708 of JBMOOY010000064.1, read as the reverse complement.
CGGAAACACGCAGCGGTCGAAGCCTTCGTCGACCAGCACGTCGCGCCAGCCCGCCTGCGACAGCCCGGGACTGCCCGGGATGCGCACGCCGGTGTCTTCGTGCAGCCACCAGCCTTCCAGCAGACCGAAGGTGAGATGGCTGAACAGCGCCCACTCGCTGATTTCGTTCGCCAGCAGCACGCCCTCGCGTTTCAGGGCGGCCTTGGTATTGCGAAGGGTCTCGCGGATGTTCGGCGTCGCATGCAGCACGTTCGTGGCGACCGCGAAATCGTAGCGGCCGGGCTCGATCGGCTGCCCGGCGAGCGGCCGGGTGACGTCGAACAGCGCCGTGGTCAGCGCCGGCAACTGCGGTTTGTAGTGCTTCTCCGCGTACATCAGGAAAGCGCGGGAGACATCGGTGTAGCAGTACTCGTCGATCGGCAGGCCTTCCAGCATCGGCAGCAGCCGCGCGGTGGTGCCGCCGGTGCCGGCGCCGATCTCGACGATGCGGAACCGGGCGGCGGGATCGTCGCGAAGCGCGCATTCGATGGCCGCGACCAGGGTACGACCGAGCACTTCGTTGAAATAGTCGGCCATCGCGTTGCCGCGATAGATGCCTTCGACCAGCGCCATCGACGAGTTCGGGAACATCACGTCGGTCGCCGGACGGCGGCCGAGGAGAATGTCCGGAAGCGCGCGCAGGCAGACTTCCATCAGGGTCAACTGGGCGTTGAGGTTGGGGTTGCCGCCCCACACCGCGCGCTTCTCCGTCCAGAGGGCCCAGAGCGCGTCCGCATCGCGGACCTCGCGCGCGAAGGCCGGACCGTCGGCGAGAAAACCCTGCCGACGAAGCTGGTCGAGACTGCTGTCGAGCCAGCGCTCGTAGTAGGCGGGCGGCGCCTTGCCGGCATGCGGCAGTTCGGACACCCGGCGCACGCCGTCCCGGAACACGCCCGCCGCGATCAGCCCCGCCGCCAGCAGTTCGGTGACGAGATCGTTCATCTCGTCGGTGGGCAACTGCGCTTCGAGATCGGCGATCGACTCGGCGCCGACGGCGTCGAGCAGCGGTCCCTCGATCCGAGGCAGGAGCGGTGGCAGGCTCACCGGCAATGCGCGCAGCGTCTCCGTCAATCCCAGACCGGCGGTGGCCTCGGCGTTCCGGGTCTTGATCAGCGCCAGCTGCTGCGTCGCGGAGTCCATCAGCGCGCGCAGGCAGGCCATGCCCTCGTCCGGCTCGATCGAGCCGATGCCCATCATCTCCATGAGCTTGTTGTAGGACTCGTCGGCGACGATGCCGACGCTGCCCCAGTAACCCCAGTTGATGGTCTTCGCGGCGTAGTCGCGGGTCTGGTCCAGATGCAGGGCGAAGCTGTCCTTGAAGGTGCAGCCCGCGGCGTAGTTGGCCTGGCCGGCCGACTTCACGAACGAGACCACCGACGAGAAGAACAGCATGAAGTCCAGCGGCAATCCGCCGAAGGCGCGCGTCATCGCCGCGCAAACGTCGACCTTCGCGGCGAGACTGGCGCGGAACGTGGCCTCGTCCATCCGCGCCAGGCTCTGGTCCTGCAGCACGATCGCGGAATGGACGACGCCATGGATCGCGGAATGGGCGTCGAGCACCTCGCGCGCGGCGGCGGCCAGCGCCTCGGGATCGGTCGCGTCGGCGGACAGGTACATCGGCGCAGGACCGAGTTGCGCCAGCGCCTCGATCTTCGCGTCGATCGCGGCATCGCGGGGTCGACGACCGATCCAGACGATCTGCGCGCGATGGCGCACGATCATCTCGCGACTCCACACTTCGCCGACGCCGCCGGCGCCGCCGATGACCACGTAGACGCCCTCGTCGCGGCAGACCGGCGTCGCCGCCGGCAGTTCGCCGGCCAGCGCGAGCGACTGGCGGAACCATTCGCCGCCGCGATGCGCCACGAGGTCGCCCTGCCTGTCGGCGGGGATGGCGAGACATTCCCCGGCGGACACGGCGTCGAGCCCGTCGATGTCGAGCAGCCGCAGTTCCCACTGCGGATATTCCTTCGCCAGACTGCCGACCAGCCCAACGACCCCGGCATGCGCGGGACGCACGCGGTCGCGTGCGGTCACGCGCTGGGTGCGCGAGACGACCAGCGTCCATTGCAGCCTGCGATTCGCATGACCGGCCTGCAGCAGGGCCTTCACCGTGCGGAAGAGGACGACGACGCCCTGCTCCTGCGCGGCGACCAGCGCCTCGGGATCCGGGCTCGTCGCAGCGTCGTCGACGCCGACATCGGGCGCGACCCAGACGAGATGATCCGGCACGGACGCCGCGAACAGCGCGGCGATGGCGTCGACATCGGCATCCGCGGCGAGCGCCAGGCGTTGCGCCTCCGGACGCGCGGCGCGCAGCCATTCGAACTGCGCGTCGGCGCCGCCGAACAGCGCGACATCGCCTTCCGGCAGCGACGCGACGGGATCGACCCGAAGCGGATTCCACACCGGCACGAGCGGCTGCAGCCCCGGCGCTACCGCGGCGGGGGCCGGCGCGGACACCGAGGTCGCGGCCGACGCCGCGGCGCGATCCGCGGCGGCCTGATAGGGCATCGACACGAAATCCTTCATCCGCACCAGCACGCGGCCATTGCGGTCGAGCAGATGGAAGTCGACCTTGAGCGCGCCGCGATGCGTCTTCGGATCCTCCACCGCCCAGGTGGCGTAGCCGTAGTGCAGATCGTCGAGCGGATGCAGGATCCGCACTTCGCCGACCGAGTACGGCACGCTCATCGGGATCTCCATCCCGTTCTGTTTCATCAGGCCGATGGCGGTATGCAGCGAACCGTCCATCAGCGCCGGATGCAGGCAGAACGCGTCGGCGCCGTCCCTGAGATGTTCCGGCAGACGCAGCACCGACAGCGACTCCATCGCGGTGGCGTGGATCGACTGCACGATCCGGAAACTCGGGCCGAGCAGCAGGCCGGCGCCTTCGAGGAACGCATAGAGTTCCTCGCCGGTGACGACCTGTTCGCGGCACCGCTCGCAGATGGCGCCGATGTCCAGCCGCTCCGGCACCTTGCCGTCCGCGGCATAGGCCAGCCGACCGCTGCAATGGGTGACACGCGGTTCGGCGCCGGCCGAGCGTACGCTGAATTTCACTTCGTTCCGGGCCGGCGCGAGCACGATCTCGACCGCGTTGTCGCCGTCGCCGATGACCACCGGGCGTTCCCAGATCAGATTGCGCACGACCCGGACCTTGGCGTTCGCCGAGAGCTCGCCGGCCATCCGCGCCATTTCGATGTAGGCCACGCCCGGCAGGATCTTCTGCGTCTCGCTGCGGGTGCGGACCCGATGGTCTTCGAAATAGAACTCGTCGCCGGCGAACGCGGTCGCGAACGTCTGCGCTTCCAGGGTCGAAACGTTGCGCTGCACCAGCGGATGCAGAACCGCGGTCGCGGCGACGTGGCGCACGCCGCGATCGCGGCCGCCGCGGCCTTCGCCGGAACCTTCGCCCACCGGCATCCAGTAGCGATCCCGCGCGAACGGATAGGTCGGCAGGGACAAGCGCCGCAGGGGCGTGCCGTCGTGCAGGGCGCGCCAGTCGATCCGCGCGCCGGACGCCCACTGTTCGGCGAGCGCGGGCAGATCGCGACGCTCGTGCATCGCGCGCAGGGCCGCTTCATCGACCAGGCGGGCCTTCGATTCGTCGCTGCGGACGTTGCCGAGCACGCCGCCAGCCGGCGCGACGCCGGTCTCGGCGAACGTGCCGAACTTCGCCACCAGCTCGTCGGTGTTCGACACCACGAGCGCCAGGCGCTCGGCCATTTCGTCGCGACCGACCTGCAGCGTACGGGCGAAGTCGTCGAGCGGGGTGTCGTGCTGCTGGAGATGCGCGCGCATTCGTCCCGCGTAGTCGCGCAGACGCTCGTCGCTCTTGGCCGACAACACGATCAGCTGCGGGCCGGGAGCGGTCGTCGCCGGCGCGCGCGCGGGGGCGATGTACTCCTCGAGCACGATGTGCGCGTTGGCGCCGCCGAATCCGAACGAACTCACGCCCGCCCGGCGCGGCAGCGCGCGCCCGTCGTCCGAGGTCGCCGGCGACCACGGCGTGAGTCGCTCGGCGATGAAGAACGGCGTGCCCTTCAGATTGATGTACGGATTGACTTCCTCGAAATGCAGGTTCGCCGGAATATGCTTGTGCTTGATCGACAGCAGCACCTTGAGCAGACCGGCGATGCCCGCCGCGGTCTCGAGGTGGCCGATGTTGGTCTTGACCGAACTCAGGCCGCAGTGCGGCGTCTGCGGCGCAGGTTTGCCGCGCTTCTTGTACAGCTCGGCGAACGCCTTGGTCAGCGCCTGGATCTCGATCGGATCGCCGAGACTGGTGCCGGTGCCATGGCATTCGATGTAACCGACCGTGGTCGGATCGATCCCGGCCTTGTCGTAGGCCTCGACCAGCAGTTCCGCCTGCGCCGCGGAGTTCGGCGCGGTCAGCGTGGTGACCTTGCCGCCGTGGTTCTCGGCGGTGGCCCTGATGACCGCATAGATGTGGTTGCCGTCGGCCTCGGCCGCGGACAAGTGCTTGAGGAAGATCGCACCCGAACCCTCGCCGCGGACGTAGCCGTTGGCGCGCTTGTCGAAGGTCTTGCAGCGCCCGTCCGGGCTGAGCATGCCGGCCATGCTGAAGGAAATGTAGGCGGCCGGGCTGAGCATCACGTGCACGCCGCCGACGATCGCCATGTCGCAGCTTTCGGTGTGCAGCGATTCGACCGCGCGATGCAGCGCCACCAGCGAGCTGGAACAGGCGGTGTCGATCGGCGCGCTGGGGCCGCGCAGATTGAGCAGGAACGAAATGCGGTTGGCCAGCACCGAATGCGAGTTGCCGGACGCCGAATAGCCGTCGAGCGGGATATCGTGTCCGCTCATCACGTCGATGTAGTCGTTGGTGGCCACGCCGACGAACACGCCGGTGCGGGTACCGGACAGGTCGGACACCTTCTGGCCGGAATCCTCGACCGCCTTCCACACGGTTTCGAGGAAGATCCGCTGCTGCGGATCCATCATCTGCGCCTCGCGCGGCGAGATGCCGAAGAAGAACGGATCGAACTTGTCGACCTCGTTCATGAAGCCGCCCCATTTGGAATTCGACTTGTTGACTTCCTTCAGCGGATCGCCGAAGTAATCCTCCCAGCGCCAACGGTCCGGCGGCACCACCGAGATCATGTCGGTGGAATTCTTCAGGTTCTCCCAGAACGCGTCGAGATCGTCCGACATCGGCATCACGCCGCTCATGCCGACGATCGCGATCGGCCTGTGCATGAAGCGTGCGCGCGCGTCGAAGCCGGCGGCGACCGGCGACGATGCGGGCTCGCGGTCGAACGCGTCCGGGGTCCAGCCCTTGCGGAACTCGACCGGCGCGACGGCGTCGCCGACCGGCTCGACCGAGACGACCGGGGATGCCGGCGCCTGGACCGGCGCGGCCGGTGCGCCGCCGCCGAAATGCGCCGCGAGCTCGTCGCCGCGCTCGGCGGCGAGATGCTTCGAGATTTCGCCCAGCGACGGATAGTCGAAGAACAGCACGGGCGTGATGTCCAGCCCGTATTTGTCGTTGATCGCGTTCGCGAACGTGGTCAATCCGATGGAATCGAAGCCCAGATCCAGCAGGATCTTGTCGGTCGCCACGTCGGCGGCGTCGAGCTTGAGGAAGTCCATCACGATCTTCGACAGATCGTCCTGCAGGCGCGCGGCGAGATCGCCGCCGCCCGCCGCGGGCGCGGCCGCGACCGCAGCGCCCGGAGCCGCGCCCTGCACCGTCGGCGCGGGCGCAGCGGCCTTGGCCGCGGGCGGCGTCTTCCTTCGCAAGCCCCACGCGAGTTCGACCTTGTCCTGCACGCCTTCCAGCGCAGCGAACTGGTGCAGGTCGGAGACGATGCCCGTCGCGAACGCGTCCAGGCCCGGCACGGTGCCCAGCGGCTTGATGCCGAGCGTCTTCTTGAAATAGATCTCGGTCTGTTCGTCCAGCTTCATGCCGCCGTCGGCCCACAGCGACCAGTTGATGCTGAGGCTGCGACCGGCGCGCAGGCCCGCCGCGCGGCGGGTTTCGCGCAGCGCCGCGAACGAATCCATGAAGTGGTTGGCGTAGCTGTAATCGCACTGCCCGGCGTTGCCGGCGACGCCCGCCAGCGACGAGAACGCGACGAAGAAATCGAGCGGCTCGTCGCGGCTGGCCTCGTCCAGATGCAGGGTGCCGAAGACCTTCGGCGCGAGCACCGCGGCCATCTCCTCCGCGGTCTTGTTGCGCACGAAAGAATCGCGGATCACGCCCGCCGCATGCAGGATGCCGTGAATCGCGCCGAACCGCGCGCGAGTCTCCGCGATGAGCGCTTCGGCGCCCGCGCGGGTGGCGATGTCGGCGGCGACGTACAGCACTTCGGCGCCGGTTTCGCGCAACGCGTCGAGCTTCGCTTCCAGTTCCGGGGTCGGCTGCGAGCGACCGGTCAGCACGAGCTTCGCGCGGTACTCGCGCGCCAGATGGTCCGCGAACAGCAGACCGAGACCGCCGGCGCCGCCGGTGATCAGATAGACCCCGCCCTCGCGCAGGCCGACCGCGCCATCGACCGGCATCGGACCGTCGAAGATGCGCAGTTTGCGCACGCTGCGCTCGCCGTCGCGCCAACGCACTGCGGTCGCGTCCTGCACGCGCGCGCGCAGTTCCGCCGTCAGCGCATCGACCAGGCGCGCATCGTCGCGGGCCGCGTCGCGCACTTCCAGGGTCTTGGCCAGGAATTTGGGATGTTCCAGCTGCAGCGCCTTGATGAAGCCGCCGATGGCCTCGTCCTGCGGGCGCACGTCTTCCGGCGTCGCCGCATGCAGGTAGACGGTCTGGGCGACCGTATCGAGCTTGTGTTCGATCAGGCCCTGGCACACCGCCAGGAACGCATGGGGGCCCGTGGCCAGATCCGCGCGCAGGGCCTCTTCGTCGCCGATCGCGGCATGACCCAGCGGCCAGGCGAAGCAGACGGCCTCGATCGACCGGCCGCCGGCCTGCAACGAGGCGAACAGCAGCGCGCAATGTTCGCGATCGCCCGGGGCGACGCGATAGGTACGCGCGTCGAGACGTTCGAACTTCTCGCCCGGCAGGATCAGCACCGGCGCGGACTCGACGCCCGCCTCGGCGCAACGCTGCGCGTACAGATCGCGCAGCGCCGGGTCGCGATCGAAGAACACGACCTCGCCGGGCGGCGCCGCATCGGCATCCGCGGGCAGCGGCGCGGGATTCCAGTCGTAGCGATAGAACAGGCGCGAGAAGCCATCGGCATCCACGTCCGCCGCCGGCTTCTTGTGAACGTCGCGCAGCGGCACGCCGGTCGATTCGCGGATCTTCACCAGCACGCGCCCGGCGGCATCGGCGATGAAGACATTGGTCTTCAGCACCTGCGAGCCTTCCTTGCGCCCGTCCTTCACCTCGGTGACGTAGCTGTAGCAGTCGCTTTCCAGCGGGTGCAGGATTTCGACCTCGCCGATCGAGAACGGCACGAACATCTCGCCGGTCTTCTGTCCGAGCTGGCCGCCCATGCCCGCCTGCAACGAACCGTCGACCAGCGACGGGTGCAGCGGCATGTCCGCGAGATCGTCGCGGCGGAATTCCGGCAGGCGCAGCACGCCGAAGGTTTCCTCGTCGTTGCGGTAGACCTCCTGCAGCACCTGGAAGCTGGGACCGAGATCGAGGCCCAGCGACTTGAACAGCGGATAGGCGGTCGGGCCGTCGATGACCCGCTCGACCCGACCGCGGATCGCGGCGATGTCGATGTACTCGGGCGGCGCCTCCAGCTCGCGGCGGGTCGCGTAGATCAGGCGCCCCTGCGAATGCGGAATCCTGCCGCCCTTCTCGTCGAAGCTGAAGACCTCGAACTGCACGCTCTCGCCGGCGGGCTTGAGCTCGATGAACACGTCGCGGGTGCCGCCGTTCTGCACCGCGATCGGGCTGATCCACAGGATATTGCGGATCTTCTGCACCTTGCGACCGGCCGCCAGTTCACCGGCCTTGCGCGCGAATTCGAGATAGGCGACGCCGGGCAGCGTGGGGATGTCCGCGACCAGATGGTCGTAGATGAAGAAGTCGCGTTCGTGGAAGGTCTTGCGGAAGATCTGGCGTTCGAAGGTCGACTCGTTCGCGTCGACCATCGGATGCATGCCCGCGGACGGCAGCGCGGTCCGGCGCGCCTGCGCCTTGCCGCCGCCGACCCAGTGGCGCTTGTCGGCGAAGGGATAGGTCGGCAACGACACCCGGCGGCCCTCGCCGTCGCCGGCGTAGCCCTGCCAGTCGGAGAGCAGGCCTTCGGCCCACAGCGCCGCGACCTTGCGCGGATCGCGGCGCTGCGACAGCATCCGCACGAATTCTTCCTTCTCCCGGCGGTTCAGCAGACGGGTGACGCCATCCGCGCCCTTCGCGTTGCCGACGACAATGTCCTCGACCTTGCGTCCGTCGAGGAAGGCGGCGAGTTTCGCCGACAGCTCCTCCAGGGTCGTGGCGACGATCGCCAGACGATGATCGAACGACCGGCGGCCGATCCTCAGCGTATGCGCGAGATCGACCGGCGCCGGGGACTCGCGTTCGAGATGCGCGCGCAGGCGCGACGCGACCTCCCGCAACTGCTCCTCGGTGCGCGCGGACAGCGGGAAGATGCGCTCGCGCGGCTCCGAATCCGCGACGCGTTCGGCGGGCTCGTAATGTTCGACGATGACATGGGCGTTGGAACCGCCCGCCCCGAACGAGCTGATCCCGGCGCGAAGCGGATGGCGCACGCCGTCGACCGTCTTCGGCGCCCAGGCTTCCAGCGTCTGCTGGACCCGGAACGGCGAATCGGCGAAGTCGATGAACTCGTTGAGTTCGGCCGAATGCAGCGACGGTACGAGCCGGCGATGCTTCATCTGCAGCAGCACCTTGGCGATGCCGACCACGCCGGCCGCGGCCTCGAGATGGCCGATGTTGCTCTTGACCGAACCGATCGCGCAGCTGCCGTTTTCGGCGCCGTGCGCCTTGAAGACTGCGTCGAGGCCGGCGATCTCGATCGGATCGCCCAGTTCCGTGCCGGTGCCGTGCGCCTCGATATAACCGATGGTGCGCGCGTCGATGCCGGCCTTGTCCAACGCGGCCGAGATCAGATTCGACTGCGCCTTCGGATTGGGCACGGTATAGCCGCTGGTGCGGCCGCCGTGATTGACCACCGCGCTGCGGATGACGCCGTAGATGTGGTCGCCGTCCCGTTCAGCGCGTTCGAGCGGCTTGAGGAACAGCGCGCCGACGCCTTCGCCGGCGACGTAGCCGTTGGCGCCCTTGCCGAAACTGCGGCACAGGCCGTCGGCCGACAGCGCGCCGCCGTTGAAATTGATGTCGTACTTGGCCTGGTGCAGATCCAGGTTCACGCCGCCGACGATGGCGCCGGAGCATTCGCCGTTGAGGATCGCCTCGCAGGCAAGATAGGCGGCGGTCAGGCTGGAGGAACAGGCGGTGTCGAGCGTGAGGCTCGGACCCGAGAAGTTCATCCAGTACGAGACGCGGTTGGCGACGCTCCACAGGAACGAGTTCGGCGTGAGCTTCTCGCCGGCATGACGCTCTTCGACCCCGAGCATCTGGTACATCGCCCAGACCGCGCCGACGAACACGCCGATGTTGCGCGACGCGTCCTCCTGCGCCAGCAGTTCCGGGTAATAGCCCGCGTCCTCGATCGCTTCCCACGCGACCTCCAGGAACAGGCGTTCCTGCGGGTCGAGCATCTCCGCCTCGCGCGGCGAGATGTTGAAGAACAGCGAATCGAAACGATCGATACCGTCGATGAAGCCGCCGCGATACTTCAGCGCGTCTTCGTGCCGCTTGCGACGCTCCAGCCGATCCGAAGGCAGATCGCCGATGCAGTCGCGTCCTCCGCTCAGGTTGTCCCAGAATTCGGACTGGTTCTGCGCCTTCGGATACCGCCCGGCCATGCCGACGACGGCCACGCCGCGGCTGCGGACGGGTGCGCGCTGCGCTTCGATCGCCTGCGGCACGGACGCCGGCGCATCGAACCTCGGCGACGCGGACACCGTTTCCGACGGCTTCGGGGCGGACTCCGGCACGACCGCGGTGGCGGCCCGACCCGGCCGCGCGGCAGCGTCCGACGACAGGGTCGTCAAGGCGCCGGACGGATGACGATATCCCTTCAACCGATAACGCACATGCAGGTTGCCGGTCGCCTGTGCACCGGGTTCGAGCGCGAGATCCGGAAGGTTGCGTTTGCGCTCGAACGAGCGCACCAGACGTTCGATCAGTGCGTCGACCTCCCCCTGGCGAAGGCCGACCGGGATCGCCAGCCGGACCAGATCGTTGATCGGGGTGCGCTGCTGCATGCCGACGCTGTGCGCCCCGGCGCGCACACCCGCATCCAGATATATCCATGCGAGCAACGACGCCACCGGATGCTCGAGATCGCGGAATTCGGCGATCCGCTTGACGTCGATCAGCACGCAATGCCCGCCGATCGGCTGCGCCACCGGCACCCCGCACGTCTGCAGCGCATGCGCGACCTGGCGCACCTCCTCGATCCGTCGCAGGACGCGGGTCTCGATCCGGTTGCGGTTCTGCAGCGAGACCGCGATCGCCTTGAGATCGATCGCGTCCAGCCCGCCGCCCTCGGCCTGCTGGATCTCCTGCAGGGCGCGGTACAGCGCGGCGTCGTTGGTGGCGACGATCCCACCCTTGCCGACGCAGAAATCCTTGGTCAGGCTGCCGATCGCGACATCGGCGCACGACAGGATCTCGCGGACCACGGTCCACACGCTCCTGCCGGCGAACTCCGGTTCCTGCTCGACGACGAGCCGTGCGTTCTCGACGATCCTCGTCGTATCCAGCACGAGCGGAATCGCATGCGACGCCAGCAGGGCCCGGACCTCGCGCAGATGGCGCACGGATACCGCCGCGCCGCCGGTCGCGTTGTCGCAGACCTCGATGCAGACCATCGCGATCGCGCCGGGGTCGCGCGCCAGTTCGGCGCGCAGGGCCTCGATCGACACCTCGCCCTTCCACGGCGCGTCGGATTCCGGCTGCAGCGCGGCCGCGCAGGGGATCTCGCGGACCGTGTAGCCCTTGTCGATCTGGTGGAAGATGGTGCTCGGGAACAGCAGGTTCTGCAGGACCACGCCCTTCTTCGGCCAGGCCTTGAAGAACGCGTGCTCGGCCGCCTTGCCCGAATCGGTGATCAGGTGGTGCGCGTACGGGAATACCGTGCGCAGCGCGTCTTCGAGGTTCGCCGGCTGCTGCAACTGCGCGTGCAACTGACGGAGATGCGCCTCGATCGAAGGCGTGTCCAGCTGCGCCCAGGAGTCGGTCCTGAGATCGAATTCCACATCGCGGCGGGCCAGATTCGCCGGATTGAATCCGGCCTCGGCGAGCGGACGGGAGCGCGGCTCGCCGGCGACGAGAACGGCGCCATCGGCGGCGGACGGCGCTTCGACGACCGCGACCGGCGCAGGCGGCTCGGCCAAGGGCATCGTCGTCGGCGCGTCGAAGGTCTCGGCGACCTGCGCCTTCAGCGGATCGGCGATCATCATGATGATGTCGATCACGTTCTCGGCGCGGCCGGCGCCGGAAGCGCGACACAGGAAGATCGTGCGGTTTTCCGGACGGAATTTGTTCTTGAACTGGAGGTTGCCCTCGTCGTTGAAGATCTTCTGTTCGCGCAGTTCGTCGAGGATCGCGTCGAGCTGCGGATCGGCCTGCGGCGACGCCTCCAGCTTGCAGCCGTAGGTACCGCCGAGGCTGAGCATGTCGCGACCTTCCGCCGCGAGGATCGAGATGATGTTGGCGATCGCGAATTCGAGCCCGCCGAGCGGCATTTCCGGCGGGTAGAACTCCAGATCCATCAGGTAGCCGTTCAATTCTCCCGACATTTCGGTGATCAGGATCGCGTTCTGCAGCGTCCCGTCGAGCCGGGTCAGGAACAGTCGATGATCGGCGCCGAGCGCGCCGGCGAGGATCTCCGCACGGACGTCGTGGATCAGCGGATTGACCATGGTGCGCGGCGCGCACCAGCGGTCGATGATGTCGGCGATCGCGCGGTCGGTGTCGGGATCGCTGCCGCAGCGGTACTCGACCGTCCGCGCGTCGCCGGCCTTCTCGAACTTGCCGACCTGATAGCGCAGCCTGCGCATGGCGCCGCCTTCCAGCGAAAAATCGCGCAGATCGACGATCCGCTGCAGCACGCCGAACGGAGTCGCGGTGTACTCGACGCCGTTCACCTGGGGCAGCGGCTCGTCGCAGAGCAGGTTCAGCTGCAGGCCGCGCGCCGCGCAATCGGCCTGCAGTTCTCCGACGAGCGTCGGCAGGTAATCGCGCGGACCGGTATAGCCGTAGACCAACAGCAGCTCGCGATTGCGGCTGTAGTTGAAGAACCCTTTCCGCTCCGCGCCGAAGAACAGATACGGCGCGATCTTACGGGTTCCGCGGGAGACGCAACCCTCGATCTTGTGTCGCGCGAACAGCGTCTGCACCAGATCGCGCAGCTCCGGGTCGGCATGGGCGTCGGCTTCTGCGATCCGCAGCGGTTTCGCTTCGGTCGCAGGTGCGACGTCGGACGTCGCGCTCGTCGGTTCGGTTCCCGCCGTCTCGACCGCCGATCCCACGGTCGCAGGCGCATGGATCGCCGGAGCGACGATCCGATCGCCTCCCTGCAGGGCTTTCGCGAACATCGCCTCGAGCGTCGCCGCATGCTTCGAAAGGAAATAACCTGCGAGGTCGTGGATGTTGAAGTTCTCGAACAGCAGGCTTTTCGGCAGGGTCCCGAAATCGGCCTCCAGCTTCTTGATGATCTTCAGCACGTAGAACGAGTTGATTCCCAGTTCGCCGAAGGGCGCGAAAGCGTCGAAATCCGCACCCAGCGATTCGGACGCATCGGCGATCGATGCCTTGAGATAGGACTCGGTCAGTTCGCGGAGCACTTCCTGATGCGTCATGCAAAACCTCTGACTTCCTGTGTCGGGTGGCGCGGGTACGTTCAGTCGTCGCGACGGATCTCTTCGCGACGCATGCGGGTGTCGTCCGATCCCCCGGGGCGTGGGCGCCGCGACGCGCAGGGCGTATCCGGTCGGCGCAGCCCCCCGATATCGAAGCGGAAAACGGAACGGTGCGGATACGGCCGCCTTGGCGCACGAACCGTCATGATCGGGCGGAATCGTGTCGTCGACGTTGCAGGCGGCGGCGGATAAGGCGAAGCGGCGCAGACGTCGGAGCGACGGAAGCGCGGGAACGGGCGCGGATCGGAATCGGGAGACGACGGCAACGGCGTGCGGTCGTTCGTCGGTGCGCTGGAGACTGCGTTGGAAAACCGGCTGTTGCGGGGACGAACGCGGTGGATCGCGACGTGCGGACAGGGGCGACATCGGAAGCGGCCGACCGTCGGCCTTCGCGACGACCCGGAAATCTCCGGCAACGACGAACCCGCGTCGGTCGCGAAGCGGCAACGCTCCGGCCGAACGGTTTCGATGGTGAACGCGCGGCGGAATGCGGCGGAAAACACCGCGCGGCATCCCGCTGCCGACGTGATCGTGCGCACGTACAACTCCTGCTTCCTGCCCTTGCGGATGTCAGTGCCCGGAACGGCTCATCCGCAGGTTGGCGCACGTCTTGACTGGCTCACACACTCCATATTCCTTGAGCACGGCTTTCAAACAACGACTCCTGAACGACTACCGGGAGGTCCTTCCCAACTTCATGCTGCCCGCCAGCGGGCCGGCTCGTCAAGGGCCGCTCATCGACCAGACACCCGAGTCGGGCATGTAAACGATTTTTCTGCGCGAATGATTCCCAAACGCGCGAAATCCGACGACGCCAGACGGCTCCATACGCCACCGTTCTGTGCCGAATCCGTGTCGGAACGCGTCGTCTTGCGCGCACGCCACCGTTCAGAGCCCGAGGAAGGTCGCCGCGAAGCGCTGCGCGATCGCCGGGTCGATGCCATGCGCCGCGGGTTCGATCGCGAAGCGCTTGGCCAGTTCCGCGACCTTCGCGTATTCGCCCGGATGCTGCTGGCAGTGCTGCAACAGTCCCTGGGTGCGATGCTCCAGTTCGGTCGTGGCCGCCAGCCAGCGCGGATCGAACAGCGGCAGTTTCGAAAACGCGCCGGTCGGCAACGCCCCCTGCTTCCACTGGAATTGCAGACGACTGCCGTTGTGCTTCGCGATCAGCGGCCATGCGGCGCCGACGTCCACATGCGCCTCCGGCAACCATTGCAGTCCCTGTTTCCAGTGCGCGGGAGCCGCGGCATCCGGCGCGTTCGACAGCGTGCGCTCGGCGTCCAGCCGCAACTCGAACCAGAACAGCACCGCACCCGCCGCGCCGTCGGCGATCGCCGGCAATGCGAACTCGCGTTCCTGCGGCGTGGGATCCGCGTTCGCGAAATCGAACGCGAACACGTCGAACGACGCGCTCAGCGGACGATAGTCCAGCGCGGCCGCATCGACGGTCTCGAACCCCGGCGCATAGCGGTAGGGATTGAGAAGATTCGCGTCGATATCGCGGATGCGGTCGAAACGGCATTCGATCAGCATCGCGCGGATCGTCCCTGCCATCGGCAGGCAACGCGCGCCTTCGGCCAGCAGGTGGTCGCGCGCATGCGCGAGGAAATGCAGGACGCCTTCGCCGATCAGGCTGCAGTCGAACATTTCGAACAGCGCGAGATCCGCGCGCTGCGGCAGATCCGCCGGGATCTCGAGTCGGCGACTGTCCTTGCCGACGTAGCGGACCCGCTCCGCGAAACCGTTCGCAGCGACGATCTCTTCGCCCACCGCGCACAGGGTCGGATGCGCTTCGCTCGCGACCACGCGTTCCGCACCCGACTGCGCGGCCATCATCGAGAGCAGGCCGCAGCCCGCGCCCAGCTCCAGCGCGAGCGCGGGCGGGGTCCGGGCGACCGCGGCGGCGATGGCGTCGCGATAGACCGCGTTGCGCGTGCGATCGAGCTGACGCGCCAGGAACCATGCCGGCACGGCCTGCGTGCGCGGAAGCGATGCCGCCGGTTCGACGGCGATGCGGAGTCGGTGCTCGCGCACCTGCGCCCGCACGCGCAGGCGACCGCCGGCGCGCACCGTCACGGGATCGGTGTATTGCAGCGCGGGACGGATGCAGCGCAGGCGTTCGCCCTCGGCGTCGATCTCGGGCGGCGCGTTGTGGATCGTCGCGACACCGAGATCCAACGCGTACCAGAACGCCACGCCGTCGATCTCGCCTTCCATGGATACCGGGAGTTCGGCCTCGAATGCGGCGATGCCGCCCTGCGCGTCGAACGACGCGAAATCGAACGACGCGAAGTCGATGGCGCCCAGCGCGACCGGTTCGGTCATCGCGACGCGGGTTTCCGGCGGCAGTTCCAACGGTTGCGGATACGGGCTCCAGCGCAACCGGTCCAGCGGCGCGAGACGGAATCCCGCAGGCGCATCGTTCGAACGGATGCCCATCGCGTAGAGCGTCGCGCGCCCCGGCAGCACGCGCGCGCCGGATCCCGGCATGCGTCGACGGAAACGTCGCAGCGCGGCGAGCAGGCCGGTGCCGAGCAGCGTATGGTCGAGTGCGGGAAACACGAACGCGTCGCAGCGCGCATCGGCGGGCGCGTCGCCCTCGGGGTCGGCGCCCCCGAGAGCGGCGCCCTCCAGAGCGGCGATCTCGACCGCGGCGGCGAACTGCTGGAAGGCTTCGCGGCGCGCTTCCTCGCTCCAGCCGGGAATGTCGTCGGCGTGCCGCGCGTGCCAGCGTTTGAGAAAGTGCTTGTGGACGATGCCGTCCGCGATCCGGGCATCGAGCGGATGCGCCTCCGCGATCCGTGCGCGCCGCGCGCCCCGGTCGAGCGCGCGCAGCGCGAACACGCCGAGTTCGCTGCCGGCGAAGAGCACGTCGCAACCGGCGGTCTGGGCCAGCGCTCGATCCCAGGCGTCGATCCAGATCGGATCGCCCAGGCGGGCGATCGCGTGCTTGCAGGACGCCTGCCCGCTGTAGCGATGCAGGTGCCGGCGAAGGCCGTCGAGCATCGTCGCATCGGCATCCGCTGGCATCGAGGCGTCCTCGAACAGCGCCGGATCGAACGTCGTCAGCGGCGGGGGCGTCGGCTCGGCACGCAGCGACGCCATCGCCGCCTCCGGATCGAGCGCCTCGCGCAGGCGTTCGCGCTGCCGGATCGCGCCCTCGATCTCCGCGATCCGCGTCTTCAGGGCAGGATCGCCGGGTTCGCAATGCAACGCCCGACGCAGGGCGGCGAGCGCTTCGTCGAGTTCGTCCAGCGCCTCGCAGGCGTCGGCGAGGAGGCGATGTCCCTGGGCGCGCATCGGCGCCAGCTCGACGAGACGGCGGGCATCGCGCGCGGCGGCGTCCGGGCGGCCGCTCGCCAGCAGCGCCGTGGCGCGTTCGGCGAGCCAGTCGCTGCGTTCGGGCGCGGCGGCGAGCAGGCGGTCGTAGCAGGCGACCGCGTCCTCTGGGCGATGCGCGCGGACGCAGCGGCGCGCGTGCGCGAGCAGTTGCGGCGCGCCCTGCAGCACGACTTCGCGCGGCACCTGCGCGAGCACTTCGGTCATGCGTGCGGCATCGCCGGACGCCAGCGCCGTTTCGAGATCCCTGCCCCAGTCGCTCATCGCTCGCGTCTTCCCTGCCCTGCGCCGACCGGCGGACGCGCCGCCGCGCGCGGATCGCGCGACGACGTCACCGGCGGCTTTCCTGCGCCGTCAGGCGCTTTGCTGGATCTGCTGCACCAGGCGGGTCAGGACGTTGCCCGGGCCCATTTCGGCGAACTGGTCGACGCCCTGCGCCCCGAGATAACGCACGCTCCGTACCCACTGCACCGAATGCGTGATCTGGCGGACCAGCAGCGCCTTCACCGCTTCGGACGCGTCCTCGACCGGGTAGGGCTCGGCGGTCACGTTGGCGATCACCGGCACCTTCGGCACGGCGAAGGTCATCGGCGCGAGGAACTCGGCGAATTGCTTCGCCGCGTCCTCCATGTAGCGCGAATGGAACGCGGCGCTGACCGGCAGCGGCATGCACATGCGCGCGCCTGCGGCTTCGAACAGCGGGCCGGCGCGCTTGATCTCTTCGACCGGACCCGAGACCACCGTCTGCGACGGCGAATTGAAATTGGCGACGTCGATGCCGCCGAGGCCGTTGTCGCGGAGCACGTTGGCGATCGCGTCGGCGTCGAGGCCGATCACCGCGGCCATGCCGCCGTCCTTCGCCTGCGACATCAGTTCGCCGCGCTTCTTGACCAGGCGCAGGCCGGTCAGGAAATCGAACACGCCGGCGGCGAGCAACGCGTTGTACTCGCCGAGGCTGTGGCCAGCGACGTAGTCCGGACGCTGTCCGTCGGCGACGGCCTTGTAGTAGTGGAGCGCATTGGCCACGTACAGGCTGGGCTGGGTGTACTGGGTGTCCTTCAGACGATTGTCGGCATCCTCGAGGCACAGCTTGCGCATCGAATACCCGAGGATCGCGTCGACGTCGCGCTCGACGGCGGCGTACTCGCGGACTTCGTCGAACAGTCCCTGGCCCATGCCGCGTTTCTGCGATCCCTGGCCGGGAAACACGAATGCAATCATTTCCATCTCCTGTGGCGGCCGTCGTCGTCGCCC
Organism: Pseudomonadota bacterium; assembly: GCA_049324395.1. Taxonomy (GTDB): domain Bacteria; phylum Pseudomonadota; class Gammaproteobacteria; order Xanthomonadales; family Xanthomonadaceae; genus Lysobacter_I. The sequence continues at coordinate 179,125 of JBMOOY010000064.1, read as the reverse complement.
GACCGCATGTGTGTGGCGCGCTGTTTCAAGTGCTTTATTCTGAGGCGCGCAGGACTTCGAGGGCAAGGGCGCGCTCCTCGACCAACGGTACCGTATGGCGGATCGTCAACACCGGCGGCCGCGGCCGGGTCCGCTCCACGCACAGCGCGAGCAGGTACTCCGGCGCGGGCCGGAACTGGCGGAAATGCCAGCGCTGCGGCAGGTCGCCGAGCTCCGGCGCGATCTCGATCTCGACCCGGCCGGGGTCGGGATAGCGGAACCCGAAGCCGTCCAGGGGCAGCGACAACCCCATCCCGCGCGCCTTGATGTACGACTCCTTGAAGGTCCAGTACTCGAAGAATCGATATTGCCGCTCCGTCGCCGGCGCCGCGAGCAGATCGGCGACTTCGCGCGGCGAAAAATAGCGATCGGCGACCGAGATCGGCACCTCGCGCGCGCCATGGTTCTCGACATCGACGCCCACCGCGCGGCCCCGCGATATCGCGAGCGAGATCAGGCTGTGGGTATGCGAGAGATTGAACGACACGCCCTTCGAGACCGCTTCGGCGTTGACGGCATGCGGGCAACCGTAGAGGTTCGTCCCGAAGACCCAGTCGCGCGGGTCGACCGGCAGGTAGCGCGAGAGCACGGACCGCACGAGCGCACGGGTGACGAGGTAGCGCAGGCGATCGCGGGCGAAGAAGAACTTCGGCTCCTGCGCGATCTCGTCCGGCGTCAACAGTCCGCGATACGCCGCGAGCAGCGCAGGATCGTCGATCTCGGCGTAATCGACCAGCCACAGTTGCACATCGTCCGCGTCCAGCGGCAGGCGCGACGCGCCGTCAACGCTCATGGATGCAGACCAGCTGCTTCGCGGCGATCCAGGTTTCGCCGGGATAACCGAACGCGTTGTTGACGTAACGCACGCCGTCGATGATCGTGTCGCGATTGACATGGCTGTGGCCGTAGACGTGGATGTCGGGCCGCCAGCGGCGCAGTTGGGCCTCGATCCGATCCGACCCGAGGATCGGGTACAGAAGACGGTTGTGGCCGGAGATATACCACGGCATCAGGTCGATGCGCGGCAGGAAATGCGAGAACGTCACGACGATCTCGTCCGGATCGCGCGCGTCCGGGGGCTCGCCGCGGTTGCGCGCATCGAAGAACGCGGCGATCTCCTGCGGTCCGAAATTCTCAGGCCAGCGGCAGGCGCGATAGTCCATCCACATCGCCTGCAGTTCGTCGCTCGGTTCGCCGAACGAGTAGTCGTACCAGCCCAGCACCGGATGGATCGTCAGCCCGGCCTCGCGATGCGTGCGCATCGACGCGCCGCTGGCCTCGACCGTCGAACGCACTTCCTCGAATTTCTGCAGCGAATGCTTGCCGCGATCGTCGCGGATCACCCAGACATCGTGATTGCCGGGAACGAACAGCACCTTGCGGAAGCGGCGGGCGAACGCCTCCAGACACCACCCCAGCAGCGGCAACCGATCGGTCACGTCGCCGGCGAGGATCAGCAGGTCGTCGAGGTGTTCCGAACGCGACAGCTGATCGACCCACTTCGCGTTCGCGTCGTGGTCGACGTGGATGTCGGAGAGTGCGAAGACGCGCATCGGCTTCGATTCCTGCGGGGTCTGCGACTTCGGACGAACGCGCCGGCCGCCGCGCTCAGGCCGGCGCGGCCAACAGCGCGTCGAGGTTGCGCAGGTCCTGGCCATAGGGCGTGAGCAACGCGCGCATCGTCGAACCGGAGGTCGGCGGCAGCAGGTACTTGAGGAAGGTCGCGAGGGTCCCCGCCGGACCGACGTCGATGTAGCGACGCGCCCCGTCCCGCTCCAGGCGCTCGATCGTCTCGCGGAACCGGATCGGCTCGCGCGCGACGTTCCAGAAGAACCCGTCGGGAAGCGATGCGACGACCTCGGCGCGCTCGCAGCAGGCGATCGGCAAGACCGCCGCGCGGATCGGAATATCGGCGACCGAAGCGAGATACGACGCGCGCGCGGGATCGATCCACCGCGAATGGAACGCGAACGACACCGGCAGGCGCAGATGCGGCGTGTTGCGCGACTTCAGCTCGCGCTCGATCGCGTCCAGATCCGCGAGCGCCGCGGACACCGTGAAATGCGAGGCGAAATTCACCGCGGCCAACGTGCCGCGATCGCGCAGGAAGGGTTCTTCGTACAGCGCGGGTTCCGCCATCACCGCGGTCATGCCGCCCGGCGGGCACAGGCGCTCGAAGGCCTGCGCCTGACGGATCACCGCGCGCAGCCCGTCCTCGATTCCGACGGCACCGGCGACGGCGGCGGCGGCGAACGAGCCGAGACTCGCCCCGAGCACGAGATCGGGCTTGAGACCTGCTTCGATCAGCGTGCGCGCCAGCGCGATCTCGATCATGTAGACCGCGGGATGGGTCAGCAGCGTACGGTCGAAGACATCGCCCTTGCCGCGCGCGGGATCGTACAGCGCCGCGATCACGGACACGCCGATCTCGGATTTCGCCCCCTCGTCCAGGCGGAGCATCCAGGCGCGGAAGACGTCGTTCCTGTCGAACAACTCCCGCCCCATGTGGAAGTACTGGGACCCTTGTCCCGAGAACATGAACACCGTTCCGTTGGCCGACACCGACTGCTCCCGATTCCGTTGCATCGAACATGGCGCCCGCCGCTCGGCGGCGAACGCTTTCCTGAGTCTACGACAGATTCATGGCGACCGTTGCGCTCGCCCGGACGGGCCGAAGGGCTGCCGGGGAAGGCTCGCCCGGAAAATCGCGAGCGGCCCGGAATCGGGTATGGCGCGACCCGCGCCCGACCTCATTGCGCGGTCTGCCGGGCGATTGCAGTCTGGACGATATCCACGATCTCGGACACGGGGATGTCGAAGACGCCGGCCCGTCCAGCGTCGAACACGCCGCGCCATTCCCGGTAACCCTCGAGATAGTCGGGGTTCGGCTCTCGGATGCCCCGCAGCTCCAGACAACTCTTGTCCAGCGTTTCGCGGGAGACCGGAAAGTGCGGCAACGCTGCGGTGACGCCGCCCGGCGCGTGCGGATTGGCGACACGCACATCGAACACGCTGATGTGGAAAATCGGACCAAGCCGCGGATCCTGCTCGATGCGGTTGATCAGCAGCGTCGCACCCTCTTCGGTGGGGCGGGCGCTGAAGGTCCAGAGTTGGCCCTCGGCGTAGCGCGCTGCGAAGGATTCGTTTGCCATCGCAATCTTCAAGCACACCATCGCCCAGAGTAGAACAAGCAGAATCGCAACACCCTTTGACATACTGTTGCGCAGACGAAGCGCCATCATCACCAAAGGCCGAGCCATGTGAATCTCGCCAGGTGGATCGAATACGACGCGACCGATCATTGTCCGCTGCCTGCTCGATGGATATGACAACCCGCGACACGCCTCGCGCTAATAACTCCACGTCTGAATCACGAGCAGCAGAGCTCGCAGCAGAAATATCCACGCCAGCACGATAGCCGAGACAGCCACGCCCTGAAAGGCAGCGAACAAGTCGAGCATCCACGAAGAAGCAAAGAAGAACCAGACAAAAGGACAAACAAAGCACACCACTCCAACCAAGACGATCCAGACGAGCGAAACCCATTGAAGCGGCATTTTAAGAATGTTGTCGAACGTGTTCTCGATCTCCATGAAATCGGGGTATGCGAACAAATCGGTGATGTCATTCGCCTCGAATGATTTGAGTGCTTCCCGATAGTAGGCTTGAGTCGCCTTGTGCAACATATCTTGATACAGATACAGGCAGATCGCACGATAAAAGCAGAAGGCAGACAGGACCGGAATCAGCAGAATCGCAGGATTCTTATTCGAAAGCTCCATCCCTCCGATGTCCACTTTCTCGACATCTGTTGCCACGAGAAAGGTGAAAAGGAAGGAAAAAAGGAGAAAAAAGTAGTAGTTTCTTCCGGCCTGTTGAATACAGCTGGCGCCATTTTCCCGCAATACGGATTCCACGAGCCCGCGCTGGGCGTCGGTGGTCGACGGATCCGCAAGCGCCGCCTTGACACGTTCACGAATAGGTTGTTGCTTCATTTCTGCCTCCATGCGCGAATTGATGCGCCCGCCGAGCGACATGCCTCCAAGAAAGAGACGGCCTTGCCATGCTCTTTCTTCAGAACCACATCACAACTCCCCCAACCCCTCCGCCGTCCCATCCTCTCCCACCTGCAACAAGCGAAGAGTATTCGTCGCGCCATGGGTTTCCATATGCTCGCCGCTGGTGAACACCACGCGATCGCCGGGCCCGAGCAGCCCGATCTCGACCAGCCTGCGGATGCTGCCGCGGGCGGCCTGACGCGGAGTTTCGCCGCGGCTGTCGTAGTCCATCGGGAACACGTCGCGCATCAGCGCCATGCGGTTGCGGGAGGCGGCGTGACGGGCGAAGGCGTAGATCGGGGCGCGGCCGCGGAAGCGCGAAAGGAAGCGCGCGGTGCCGCCTGACTCGGTCATCGCGACGATCGCGCCGACGCCGATGTGCTCGGTGAGAAACATCGCGGCCATCGCGATGGCCTGATCGGCGCGCTCGAGATTGCGCGGCGCATCCTCGAAGTCGGTGTCGTGTTCGAACTGGCGTTCGGCGCCGAGGCAGATGCGCGCCATCGCCTCGACCGCCCTGACCGGATACATGCCGGCGGCGGACTCCTGCGAGAGCATCACCGCATCGGTGCCGTCGATCACCGCGTTGGCCACGTCGAGCACCTCGGCGCGGGTCGGAATCGGACTCGACACCATCGACTGCAGCATCTGGGTCGCGGTGATGACGATCTTGTTGCGCTCCAGCGAGGTGCGGATGATCTTCTTCTGCAGACCGGGCAATTCGGCGTCGCCGATCTCCACGCCGAGATCGCCGCGGGCGACCATCACCACGTCGCTGGCGTCGACGATCTCGGTCAGGTTCTCGATCGCCTCGGCGCGCTCGATCTTGGCCACGAGCCAGGCGTCGCTGCCGGCGGCGCGGGCGACGCGGCGGGCTTCGTTCATGTCCTCGGCGTTGCGGCAGAAACTCACGGCGATGAAATCCGCGCCGAGTTGCGCCGCGATCCCGATCAGCTCCCGGTCGCGTTCGGTCAGGGCGCCCAGCGACAGGCCGCCGCCGAGTTTGTTCAGTCCCTTGCGGTTCGACAGTTCGCTGTCGTTGAGCACCGTGGTGACGATCCTGTCGCCCTCCACCGCGACGACCTGCAGCTGCACGACGCCGTCGTCGAGCAGCAGCGTATCGCCGGGCGCCACGTCGCCCGGCAGACCGAGATAACTCACGCCGACCGCGGTCTCGTCGCCCGGCGGGACGTCGGCGCGCGCGATCAGGGTGAAGGTGTCGCCGGCGCGGAGTTTCACCTTGCCGTTCGCGAAGGTTTCGATCCGGATCTTGGGGCCCGGCAGATCGACGAGGATGCCGACTTCGGCGCCCACGCGCGCGGCCGCGGCCCGCACGGCTTCGGCGCGCGCGATCTGGCCGGAGGGATCGCCGTGGGAAAAGTTGAGGCGGACGACTTCGACGCCCGCGCGCAGCAGCGCGTCGAGCGTGCCCGGCGCGTCGGTGGCCGGGCCGAGGGTGGCGAGGATCTTGGTGCGGCGGCGCTGTTCGGTCATGGGGCTCTCCTGATCGCCCAACGCTAGCACGTCGCGGCCGCATTCATGGCGGCGAAGCCCCTGCAAACGATCACAGATCGCCCGGAACGGGCGGTGTCCCGCTCAGTCGATCTCGATGAAGGCCTTGCCGGCCCGGTAGAGCGCGAGACGATCGAACATGCCCGCGTTGCCCTGCGGCGCGCCATCCGCGCCTTTCGGCAGGGCGTCGATCGCCTTCTGCTGCAGGCGCGCCGCGCCGGCGTGATCGCCGTTCGCGGCGAGGCAGGCGGCGACGGTATCGGTGTCGCCCGGCGAGAGGGCCTCCCCCTGCGCCCGTTCCATCTCGCGGGCCAGGATCAGGCCGGCAGCCGGGTCGCGGGTATCGTCGTGGCGGGACACGCACAGCATCCAGGCGAGGTTGTTCCGGGCCACATCGTAGCCGTCGGCCTCGGGATCGGCCTCGCGCAGCAGGGTGCGCGCGCGTGCGCGATGCGCGGGCGCGCTGTCGTCCCGGACCTGGAGCCAGCGCGCATAACTGATGCGGGCCCAGTTGTCTCCCGCGTCGATCGCCCTCTGCAGCCAACGTTCGCCCGCGGTCCGCTCCGCCGCGTCGTCCTGCTCCAACTGCAGCGCCCCGAGCAGGGCCTGCGAGTCGACATCGCCGCGTTCGGCATCCGCCTCCAACAATCGCTTGGCGCGGGCGAAGCTGCGCTTCATGCCGCGTCCGTCGGAAGCGAAGCCGGCGAGCCGCCGCCGCGCTTCGTTGCCGTCGTCTCCGGGAATCGCAGCGAGCGCTTCGTACATGCCGATGGCCTTGTCGAGCCCGCCTTCGAGTTCGGGATGCTCGCCTTCGTACAGATCGGCCAGGGCATAGACCGCCTCGATGTTGTCCTCGGCCACATCGGCCATCAGCCAGCCGGCCGCCCGCTTCCATTCGCCCGCGTCCCCGGCGCGCAGGGACAGGAAGCGCGCGGCGTCGAAATCGCCGCCGTGCGCCGCGGCCGTCATCCAGGGCAGCCATTCGGGCTCGGGCGCACCGCCCTCCTTCCGCTGGAACGCGATGATGCGCTGGGATTCGGCGTGGCCCGCCTCGGCGGCCTTGCGCATCGCGGCCTGCGCCTCGGCTTCGCGCCCATGCTCCCGGTGGTGGGCGGCGATCACGGCGAAGCCGAACCCGTGAAGGTTGTTCGAGGGGCGCGCCAGCATCTCCAGATCCTTCGCCCGCAGTTTCGTCTTGTCGCTGCGGGCGGCGCGCACGAGCAGCATCAGCATCCCGGCATCGGCGTTCCCCGCATCGATCGATCGCTGCAGCCGTCGCACGGCGAAATCGCTGTAACCGTCGCTCCGGACCTGATTCTCGATGCCTGCGTAATAGACGCTCGCGCCGCGCCGATGCCAACGCCGATCGGCGGCGTCGAGCAGGGCTTCCGCGGCCTTCTGGTCGCGCGCCACGCCGATGCCTTCGGCATGCGCCAAAGCGAGCAACGCCATCGGCACCGCATGTTCGCGCTCGGCCAGCGGCAGCAGCGCGTCGATCAGCCCATCGGCGCATTCGGGCGTCCTGCGTTGCGAGCAGAACACCATCCAGTTGGCGAGCGACAGGATGCCGCCCGCCGCGGCGCCTTCGCGCAGATGCCGCAGGCGCGCATCGAGGTCGGACTCCGCGAGCGCATCGCGCATCGCGACGAAGTCGATGCCGACGGATTCGCCTCCGTTCTTCTGGCCTTCGCCGAAGACGCTGGCGAGCAGGTGGCGCTGGAACGGGTAGTCCGAATAGGGGTCGGTGCGATCGATGGTATGGGTGACATCGACGAAGTCGAAGACGAGATGCCGTTCGACGCCCGCATCCGCATCCCATGCCGCCACGGCCATCGGCAGATAGCGTCTGGGTCGGACTCCACGATAGTACTCGTAGCGCAACTCGTAGCCGAGCAACGCGAGCAACGCGTAGACGTCGCGTGGCGACAGCACCTGGATCGGGCGACTCACGAGCCCCCCGGCATCGGCGGACAGCGCGTGCCTGGCCAGCGCCGCGAGCGCCGCGGCTTCGCGATCGGCGACATCGCGATCTCCCGTGGCCTCGGCGCACATCATCGCGACGCGATGCATGGCGATGCTGACCGGCACCGCGTCCACGGCCGCGCGCAGCTCCGCCGCGCGTTCGCGGCAGGCGTTCGCGTCGACCGCCGAAAAGCTGTAGCCGACGGCGTCCATCATCGCGAAGCGTTCGTACGCCTCCTTGAGCGTGGCGTGCGCGAGAAAGCGCTCCCAGACGCCGGCGGGATCGGCCGCGACCGCTTCCGGCGTCGCCGATGCGGACGCCTGTGCGGCGAGCCCGGCGTCCGCGGCGGCCGAGCGGCCCGCGGCGAAGACGAAAGCGAAGGCGACGACGAGAGGGAACGCGACGGCGAAGCCGGGTCGGAGCGTCGGGGTCATCGTTGTTTGTTTTCGTCCATGACATTGCGCAGCAGGTCGCGCAGGCGGGTTTCGCGCTGCTGCGCGTCGAGCGCGGAGGGAATCGCGAAGCGCAGGCTGGCCGACAGTTCGCCGTTCACCTTGCGCAATTCCTGCAGGTGGGACGCGACCATCTCCACCGGCAGTTCGCTGCGTTTGACGTCCATCTCGTACACCAGCCGCACCGAGGCGTCGCCGACCTCGACCTCGCGACGGAAGCCGAAGGCGTGCGAACTGCGGTCGATGCGTTCGGCGACGAAGGTCGGCTTCCAGCGCTCGGGCAGCCGTACCTCGATCTCGTGGCGGTAGCGTCCGCGAGGCACGTAGTCGAGCGGCCCCTTGCGTTCCAGCGAGGACGGCAGTTCGCCCGCGTTCTGCAGCGCCTCGGCGTAGACGTCGAGCGCGCGCAAACCGGTCGTCTTGTCGTCGAACGGCGATTTCAGGCGGTAGCGCTCGCTGATCCGTACCCGGTTGCGCACGGGGTCGTCCTCGACCACCGGTTCGCCGACCGCTTCGAGTTCGCCGTAGCGCTTGCGGTAATACTCGGAGTAGTGGCGCGCCAACTCGGCTCCGCGCTGGCTCAGCGTATTGCGGCGCTGGTGGTCGGCGGCGGAGCCGGTGTAGACGGTCTCGACCTCGAAGGCGACCTCGCGGCCGTCGGCGGTCGGCGCGAAGCGCTGCACCACTTCGACGCCGGCATTGCCCTCGCGCGGCGGCGGGATCGCCTCCAGCGCGGTCGCGCCCGGCATCACCGGCAGCGCCATGCCGTAATCGCCGAGATCGAAGGCGCGCGGGTCGCCGCCCTGCTGGGCGATGGTGGGATCGACCCACACGGTCTGGCCACCGACCCGGGCGCGCACGATCACGTGATTGAAGCTCGACGCGCTGGGCACGAACTCGCCCACGGCGCGGCCGCGGTCGGTCGCGACCAGCGCCGGCGCCGCCTCGATGCCCATCCGCCGCAGCAAGGTGGTCAACAGGTAGACCTTGTCCTTGCAGTCGCCGTAACGCCGGCGCCAGACCAGATCGGGCGGATTCGGCCGATGGCTGTTGTCGCCGATCTCGATCCCGAAGTAGCGCACGTCGTTCTGCACCGCGCGCAGGGCGGCGGTGAGACGCGCGTTCGGATCGGGCAGCCGCTTCCATTCGGCGAGCCGGCCTTCGAGATCCGCATCGAACGGCGCGTCGTGGCGCGGGTACAACGGCAGCGCCCAGGCGACCACGTCGGCCCAGCTGCGCTCCGGCGCGATCTGAACGATCGGATACGGCTGGTACCAGGTCGGGTAGCCGTCCTCGAACACGGTCGCCGGCAGGGCGCGCGCCCGCACCTGGACCTCGACCGCGTCCGCCCCCCGGCGCACCTGCGGCTCGATCGCGGTGTTTTCGCGATGCACGCGGAACCGGGTGCCAGGGTCGTAGAGCACGCGCAGACCGCTGAGCAGGGTCGGATTGCGCCACGACAACGTGGTCCAGTCCGCGGTCTGTCCGGCGAGGATCGGGTTGCTGCCGGCGATGGAGTAGCTGATGCGCACGACATCGTCGACGCGGACGTCGTCGAGCACGATCAGCGCGGTGACGCTGCCGTTGGTCAGATCCTGTTCGAATTCGCTCTCGCGGCGGGCCAGCGAGATGCTCTCGGGCGCCAACCGGTTCTGCCAGCGGCCGTCGCGCAGCAGCTCGACCCGGTGCAGCGTCATGCGCTGGAACTCCGGATTCCAGACGATCTGGAAACGGCCGGCCTCGCCGATCAGCGACGGCGATTTCGGTTCGAAGACGTGCTCGTAATAGACCTGGTCGCGACCGCCGCGACGATCGGACTGGATGTCGAACAACCAGTAGCGCCAACGCGGATCGTCCGCGCCGGGGGCGTCGGCGTCCCAACGCGCCGGCAGTTCCTGCGGAACGACGTACGACGGCGCATCGCCGGTCGAGAACGCCAGGTCGCCGCGCGCATGTTCGACCGTCGCGGCCCGGGATGCGAACGCCGCCAGCAGCAGGCCCGCCGATATCCAGAATTTCATGCCTGTTTCCCGTCCCCCGATGCGGACAGGCTACACCAAAGCCATGCGCCGCAACGTCCCGGGCGCGGCGTTCAGCCGCGCAGCAACGCGGGCAGCTCGACCGGCGTGCGCGCGAGCGCGTCGGCACCGGCGGCGCGCAGTTCGGCTTCGTCGCCGAAGCCCCAGAGCACGCCGACGCCGCGCATGCGGTGGTGGGCCGCGCCCTCGATATCGAGATGACGGTCGCCGATCATCGCGCAGGCCTCGGCGCGCAGATCGAGTCGCGCCAGGGCTTCGGCGATCAGCTCCGGCTTGTGGCTGAGGCGACCGTCGGGCGTGGCGCCGATGGTGTCCTCGAAGCGGGCGCCGAACGGCAGCGAATCGACGATCCGACGCGCGTAGGATTCGTTCTTGGCGGTCACCACCGCCAATCGATGGCCGGCGGCATGCAGCGCCTCGACGGCCTCGCCGACCCCCGAATAGACGGTGTGCTCGCGCCAGCCTTCGCGGTCGTAGCGTTCGCGATACAGGGCGACCGCGCGTTCCACATCCTCGGCGCGCTCGAACAGGCGGCCGAAGCTCACCCGCAGCGCCGGGCCGATCCAACCGCGGAGTTCCGCTTCCGGCAGCCCGGGATGGCCCATGCCTTCGAGCGCGTAGACGACGGATCGGGTGATGCCGACGGCGGAGTCGATCAGGGTCCCGTCGAGGTCGAACAACAACGTCTTCATGCGGACAGCGTACCTCCTGCGGAGGCGGGATCGTCGGGCGCGGCCGCACGAGGCGGGGGTCCGGCATGCCGGCCCCCCGCGCGACGTCCCGGACGGGACGGCGAACGCACGGCGTTCAGGAACCGCTCGCGCAGCCCTGCGTGAACGCACTGTTGGCGGTGACGCTGCCCCAGACGCCGTCCAGTTCGCCGCAGCCGACGGTCTGCTCGCCGACCAGACGCCCGTTGGCGTCGAAATAATGCCAGGTCCCCTGCAGACAACCGCCATCGGCGCCCGCGGCGCCGGACAGGCAGAGCGAGACGACCAGGGAGATCCCTGCGATCGAACGACGGAAGTTCATGTCGGCACTCCTTCGCTTGCGCGGCGACATCGCCGCATCGCGAGCGTAACCGGCCTTGCCGGGAATTCCCGTGACGACGGCTACAGGCCGCGAAGGCCGGGCCATCGTGGCCGCGATGCACGAAACGAGCGAACGGACAGGACACGGCACCCTGCCTGCAAACGAAACGGGGCCCCCGCGCAACGCGGGAGCCCCGGACTCGCCGGATCGAAGGCGCGATCTCCACGCCGACGATCCACGATGTCAGGACCGGATCAGAGGCCGGCCTGGGTAACGATGAAGCTGCGCACCGAGCTGTTCGAAACACGGGTGTAGATGCCGTGCTTGTTCGGGCGGGCGCAACCGTCGCCCCAGCTGACGATGCCGGTCAGCACGCTGCCCTGAGCCAGCGGGCCGCCGGAGTCGCCCTGACAGCTGTCCTTGCCGCCGGCGTCGAAGCCGGCGCAGACCATGCGCGCGGTGATCTGGCCGTTGTACGAGTTGGCGTCGTTGCAGTTGGTGGTGCTCACCACCGGCACGGTCACCTTGCGCAGGTTGATCGGGAAGCTGCCGCCTTCCGTCAGCGCGCCCCAGCCGGTCACGAGCAGGTTGGTGCCGGTCGCAGGCGTCGTGCTGGCGAGCGAGGCGAACGGGATCCCGCTGGTCGAGCTGGAGAGCGTCCACACCGCCACGTCGTAGTCGAAGGTGCCGGGATTCCAGCTGGGATGGATCGCGATCTTGGTGACGTTGCGGCGCACGCCGGTGCCGTCGAGGTTGCGGGTACCGGTGAGCACCTGGACCTGGCTGGCGGTGACGAAGTCGCTGCAATGCGCCGCGGTCACGATCACGTTGGCCTTGACCAGGGTACCGCCGCAGAACTGCGCGTCGAAGTTGTTGGCGACGCTCTTGGTCAGCAGCGCGACCTGGAAACGATTGTCGGTGGAGCCGGCGACGGTGCCGCCCACGATCTTCGTCGGGATCGCGGCGCGCAGGTCGGCTTCGGTCACGCCGGCCTCTTCCAGGGCGCGGAGATTCCGTTCGGCGACCCGCAGCTGCACGTATTCGCGCATCCAGTTGCCGCGCGCATCGACGCGCACGCGGGCGGCCGGGACATTGGTCGGCACGGACGAAACGGTGCGACCGTTGTCCTCGGGCGAGGCTTTCGGGCCCTTCAGCTGGCGCGCTGCGACCGGACCGCCCACGGCGACCGTGGCGATCAGCGCGAGCGCGAGGATGTTGCGACGAGGTGTAGCCGAGATCGGATGCTTCTGATTCATCACTTTCACTGCCTCCATGTATGCGAAAAGAGAATGCTGCGGAAGCCTCCGTTCCCTCGCGACCGGCCGGACCCCAGCGCCCGACGCGCGATGCGCATCGACGTACGGGAATCGACAACGGTATTCGCAGCGGTGGAAACGTACGTCGCAGGGGATCGCGATCGCACGGGAACTGCGGGGGAACAGGGCTTGGCAGATATAGCATGCGCGATTGAGGCATGCATCGTGCGATGCGGCACAACCGTGACGGCGGAAGCGGAACGGGACCGGAGCGCCCCCGCCGGAAAAAGGAGACCCCGCCGAGGCGGGGTCTCCGGAAGGCGACGATCGCGCAGAACGCCATCGCGGGGCATCGGGGCCGGGCCCCGATCCGGCTACAGGCCGGCCTGGGCGATGATGAAGTTGCGGATGGACGCGTTCGACACGCGACTGTAGACGCCGAATTTGTTGCGGCGCGCGCAACCGGTGCCCCAGCTGACGATGCCGGTGAGCGTGCTGCCCTGCGTCAACGGGCCGCCGGAATCGCCCTGGCAGCTGTCGACGCCGCCGGCGTCGAAGCCCGCACAGATCATCCGCGCCGTGATCGAACCGCGATACGAATTGCGGTCGTTGCAATTGGTGGCGCTCACCAGCGGCACCGTGGCCTTGCGCAGGTCGATCGGGAAACTGCCGCCCTCGGTCAGCGCACCCCAGCCGGTCACCATGAGATTCGTCCCGACCGGCGGATCGGCGCTGGCGAGCGAGGCGAAGGGAATCCCGCTGGTCGACGACGACAGCGTCCACACCGCGACGTCGTAATCGAAGGTGTTCGGATTCCAGTTCGGATGGATCGCGATGCTGGTCACGTCGCGCCGGGTGCCGGTACCGTCGAGATTGCGGGTGCCGGTGAGCACCTGCACCTGGCCGGCGGTGACGAAGTCGCTGCAGTGGGCCGCGGTGACGATGACGTTCGCCTTCACCAGCGTGCCGCCGCAGAACTGCGCGTCGAAGTTGTTGGCCACGCTCTTGCTGAGCAGACCGACCTGGAAGGGATTGTCGGCCGCGCCGGCGACGGTCCCGCCGACGATCTTCACCGGCAGGATCGTCTGCCGCAATTCGGATTCGGCCATCGGACCGCCGGCGAACTTCAGGTTCTGCTGGGCGACCCGCAGTTGCACGTATTCGCGCATCCAGTTGCCGCGCGCGTCGATCGGCAGACGCAGTTCGGTTCGCGGGCCGCGATCCTCGAATGCGTGCCTGGGGGCCTTGCCCTGACGCGCCGCGACCGGAGCGCCGATGGCGATCGCGGCCAACACGGCGAGAGCGAGCAGGGTGCGCTGGCGCGAACGCCGGGCGGCGGACTTCGTGTTGTTCATGTATTCCTCCACGTAAGAAACGACTGAACGGGTGAACGCTCCAATCCCCCTGTCGACGTCCCACGGCCCGGCGGACGCCGGCGATGGCCCGGCGTCGCGTCGCGGAAGAAAAGTGTCGGCTCGCCGGCGGGTGCCGACGATGCGCGAAGCGTGCTGGGCTGCCCGGGATATAGCACACCCGCCGTCACGAGGCATCGTGCGGCGCACAGGCCCGGGACATGCGGGCCTGCGCCGATCGCGGAGAGGCGCGAAACTGAATGCGCGGCGCGGCATCGGGCCGCGTCTTCGCGACATGCGCCCGCGATCCGGAGCATCCGGATCGCGGGAGCGGCGCGGAGGATTCCGGCCCGTTGCGGGCCGGAGAGCGACTCAACCGGCCCGCGCCCGGAGGGCGGCGACCGCCGGCAGGGTCTTGCCTTCGAGGAATTCGAGGAAGGCGCCGCCGCCGGTGGAGATGTACGAGACCGCGTCCTCGATGCCGTACTTGTCGACCGCCGCGAGGGTGTCGCCGCCACCGGCGATCGAGAACGCGGCGCTGTCGGCGATCGCGCGGGCGAGGGTTTCGGTGCCCTTGCCGAAGGCGTCGAATTCGAACACGCCGACCGGACCGTTCCACACCACCGTACCGGCGGCCTTGATGAGCTCGGCGTAGCGCGCGGCGGTGTCCGGACCGATGTCGAGGATCATGTCCTCCGCGGTCACCGCATCGACGGCCTTGATCGTGGCCGGCGCGTCGGCGGCGAAGGCGGGGGCGACCACCACGTCGGTCGGCACCGGAATCTCGGCGCCGCGCGCCTTCGCGTCGGCCATGATCCTTTTCGCGGTGTCGATCAGATCGGTTTCGACCAGCGACTTGCCGACGCCGTGCCCCATCGCGGCGATGAAGGTGTTGGCGATGCCGCCGCCGACGATCAGCTGGTCGACCTTGCCGACCAGCGACGACAGCAGTTCGAGCTTGGTGCTGACCTTGCTGCCGGCGACGATGGCCAACAGCGGACGCGCCGGATGTTCCAGCGCCTTCGCCAGCGCGTCGAGTTCGGCCATCAGCAAGGGGCCGCCCGCGGCCTGTTTCGCGAAACGGATGACGCCGTGGGTCGAGGCCTGCGCGCGATGCGCGGTGCCGAAGGCGTCCATCACGAACACGTCGCACAGCGCGGCGTACTTCTTGGACAGGGCGTCTTCGTCCTTGCCCTCGCCGACGTTCATGCGGCAGTTCTCGAGCAGGACCAGTTGGCCGGGTTCGACGCTCACGCCGTCGACCCAGTCCTTCACCAGCGGCACGTCGCGACCGAGCAGTTCGGACAGGCGCGCGGCCACCGGAGCCAGCGAATCGGCCTCGCTCCACACGCCTTCCTTCGGCCGGCCCAGGTGCGACATCACCATCACCGCCGCGCCCTTCTCCAGCGCGAGCTTCAGCGTCGGCAGCGAAGCGACGATGCGCTGGTCGGAAGTGACCTTGCCGTCGGCGACGGGCACGTTGAGGTCCTGGCGGATCAGGACCCGCTTGTTCGCGAGGTCGAGATCGGTCATGCGGAGGATGGACATGCGGGGGGGCTCCGGTGCGGAAAACGGAGATTGTCCCCGGTCCGGCGGGCCGGCATCAAATCGCGCGACCGGCGCCGGTTGCGGCGGTTCCGGCGGTGCGGGCGCGGCCTCGGCCCCCTTCGCATCGGCGTCGCGCTGGCGCAGCAGGGTCAGCGCGAAGCCGCCCACCACCGCCGCGCCGAGGATCAGGAAGCCCCAGAGCATCCAGCGCCGCCAGTCCACCGGCGCGGACCGCTCGGCGTACGCCTGCGTTCCCGCGGACTCGGCGCGCGCGCCCAGCGCGGCCGTCGGCGGCGTCCAGCCGGGTCCGAGGCGCGACCGCAGCGGCGCCAGCGCCTGTTCCACCGGCTGCGCCTCGCGGCGCGCCTGGCGGCTGCCCGCCGCCAGGGTGTAGGGGCCGGGGCCCTGCGCCAGGAACACGAAACGCTCCGGCAGGTAGACCACGTCCAGGCGCGGCGTCGGATTCAGCGCGAGCGGACTGCGCACCCGCCATTCGCGGGCCGCGAACGGCGCGCTCAGCGCGAAATCGTCGTTGTCGATGCGCACCTCGCCCTGGCGGAGCCGGAACAGCAGCGTGCGCCCCATCGGCACCCAGGCCTCCGCGCCCGCGGCGCGCGCATCGACGATGACCTCGGTGGTTGCGTTGTCGGTGCCCAGCGCGATGCCGAGCCGCGACACCGGCAGCGTCGCCGGCAATCTGTAGCGATAGACCTCGCCCTTCGCGAACTCGTCGGGCCCGGCGTCGACGAACTCCGCGCGCATGCGCCGCCATTGCGGTGCGACCGCGCCGGCGCGGGTGCGTCGCGCGGTCACCTGCAGCGACGGCAACGGATCGCCGTCGAGCTGGCGCAGGCGCAGGTAGCGCAGCGGGGTCGGCGGCAACGCGATGTCGCGTCGCTGCAGCAATGCGCCGCCGCGACGCACCGACACCACCGCCGCAGCATCGACGAGCGTCTGCCAGTGTTCCAGATCGTCGCTGCCCTCGACCGCGAAGCGGGTCTGCACGTCGCCGCGCTCGGGCCAGCGCAGATCGAGCCGATCGACCGTCGCCGGTCGGCTCGGATCGCGGTAGAGATCCGCGTCCATGACGTGGTCGATCGCGGTCTGCGGCACGCCTGCGACCGCATCGACGTCCAGCCGGCGCAAGCGACCGGTGCCGTCGCGTTCCAGACGCAGCGACAGATCGTCGCCGCCCTCGACGCGACGCGGCAGCGAGAAGACCGGCAGGGCGGCTTCCGCGACCCCGGGCGACGCTTCGGGATCGACCGTGAGCCGGGCCACCGGTACCGTCTGCCCATCGGCGTTGAACACCTCGAAATCGCGCAATTCGGGGTCGACGAGCGCCGCATAGACCTCCGGCGTCAGTTCGAATTGCCAGGCGGCGCTGGCGCCGTCGGTGGCCAGCGGCCAGCGATAGGCGTAGTCGCCGGGTTGTGCGGCCCGGACCTGCAGCGCCGTCCCCAGCAGCGTCGCTCCCAGCAGCGCCGCTCCCAGCAGCGCGCTCGGTCCTGCGTTCGCGAGCATCCGTTTCATACCGCGGTCTCCGTGGCGGCGCGACGTGGCGGCGCCGGGGCGAAATAACCCACGGCGGTGCACAGCAGGCCGTAGGCGATGAACGACACGATGCCGAACAGATTGCCCAGATGGCTGCGGTCGATCAACAGCAGCTTCAGCAGCACCACGCCCATCAACACCGCGCCGGCGCCCCACAGCAACCGATCGCCGCGACGCGAACCGAAGATCCAGCCGAGCACGCCGAGCACGCTCCAGACCACGGTCAACGCGGTCTGCACGACGTTGTCGTCCAGCATCGACGGCGACCACGGCGCGCCGCCCCAGTGATGCGCGGCGCGCAGGGTCGCGAAGGTGATCCACACGAAAGCGGCCAGCGCGAACACCGGGACGCCCGACGCGCCGCGACCTTCGCCGCGCCCCGACCAGACCCGTTGCGCGAGCAGCGCCAGCGTCGCGAGCTGGAACAATTCCAGCGGATTGGCGAGCGTCAGCCACGGCAGCGGCGCGCTGTCGCCCGGGAAGAACAGCGACAGCATCCAACCGAATCCGAGCACGCACACCGCCGACCACCACAGCGGGCGACGGACATCGTCGAAGCGCTCGGACAACGGCGGCGCCACCAGCGAAGGCCGCAGTTGCAGCGCCGCCGCGAGCGCCAGCACCGGCAGACCGAGCGCCACGAGGTGCCAACCGTCGCCCATCCTTGCGGGCGCGGATGCGAACGCGGACGGGTCGACGTCGCCGGTCCCGGAGCGATACACGAGATGGAACGCCCCGAGCGCCAGCGCCGTCGCCCACGACCACAGCCAGCCGCCGTGCGCGATCAGGCGCACACCGGTTCCGGTCTCGCGCAGGCAGACCAGCGCGCGCCAACCCAGCGCCGCGTACAGCGCCCACGTCGCGACGCCCCACTCGGCGAACGGATGCTGATGCTCGGCGGATTGCGCCATCGCGAACGGCACGCCCAGCAGCAGCGCGGCGGCCGCGGTCGCGCCGAACACCGGCATGTCGTCGAGCCTGCGACGCGCCTCCGCCGTGAGCCAACCCGTCGCCAGCAGGAACGCGAACTGCGCATCGACCCGATGGCCGTAGGGCACGTGATCGAGGATTTCGTTCACGCCCGCGAAGGTCCACCAGCCCAGTCCCCACAGCGCGAACAGCGCGACGATGCCGCCGTCGTATTCGCGACGATAGATCCATGCGGTCGCGAGGCCGGCGATCGCGATCAGCAGCGCGCTCATGAACGCCGGATTGGCGATCGGCGTCGACGCGGTGGCCGCGGCCATCGTCGAGAATCCGGTGCTCAGACCGCCGATGCCGGCGACATACGCTGCCGCGGCCGCGAGTTGCAGCAGCAGACCGGACAACTGCGGCAGACGTCGGCCCTGACGCACGCCCAGCCAGACCAGCGCCGCGCCTTCCAGCGCGAATACGCTGGCGGTCGCGCGCGCCGATAGCGCCAGCGGCACCGAGAGCGTCGAGAATCCCACCGCGAGCACGGCGTAGGTGTCGACCAGCGACGCGAAGCGTTCGCGGCCGCGCAGCGCTGCGGCGAGCACCGCGTAGACGGCCGCCGCGCCCAACGCCGACAACGCCAGCGGCATGCGGCTGTCTGCGAATGCGCCGCCCTGCAGCAACCCGGCCTGCAGCGCGAACGCGACCAGCGGCGTGCCGAACACCAGGGTCCCGTCGACCAGACCGTGCAGGTTGCCGTCGTGGCCATGGTCGTGGCGACGGTTCGCGTAGAACACCGGAATCAGCAGATACAGCGCGAAGAACAGCAGCAGGAAGGGCTCGGTGCTCGCGAATTTCTCCGGCCGGTAATCGAGCACGCCCCAGAGCGTGCCGATGCCGAAGGTGAACACGAATCCGAGCAGGTTCAACAGTCGCCACGGCCGGTTCCAGGCGATGCCGAAGATGCCGAGATTGAGCACCGCGTAGTACGAGAACAGCGCGACATGATTGCCGCTGCCGGTCGACAGCCAGATCGGCGCGAGGAAACCGGCGAGCAGACCGAACATCGCCAGCGCCAGCGCGTTCTGCAACACCGCCAGCACGCCCAGACCCGCGACCAGCGCGATGGTGATCGCGAACGCCGCACCGGCCGGGATCGTGTCGTACAGCTTGAAGGCGGCGAAGGTCACCAGCATCAATACGCCGATCGCGCCGCCCTGCAGCGACAGCGCGAACGCCCGACGTTCCACGCGCTGCCGCCAGGCGAACACCAGACCGGCGATCGCCGCCGCGGCCACGGCGGCCAGACGCACTTCGATCGGGACCCGCACCCAGCCCTGGTCGTTGGCGTACTTGAGCAAGGAGGCGACGCCGGCCAACAGCACCAGCATGCCGATCTTCACCGGCACATTGCCCTCGGTGAACCAGCGGCGGACGCCGCCCAGGGCATCGCCGATCGGATCCGACGGCGGCGCAGTCCGTTGCGGACGCGGCGGCGGCATCGAAGCGGCGGCCAACTGCGGACGCTCGCCCGACACCGGCGGCAACGGCGGCGGCACGGCCGACGCCGTTGCCTGCGCACGGACGGGCGGGACATCGTCGGGCACCTCGAAGCGGGCGCGCCCGGACACGGACTGCGGGGCGGGCTGCGGAGCCGACTGCGGTACGGGCTGCGGTCTCTCCATCGGCGTCGCAGGCGGTGCGGCATCGGCGACCACGCCTGGCGGAGGCGCCGCAGCGGCCGGTTGCGCACGCGGGGACGCTTCGACAGCCGGCTCGGCGGCGGCGGATGGGATCTGCGCGGTGCGGGCCTCGACGGTGAGCACCTTCGCCTGCAGACGCTGGACATCGCGCTCGAGCGCCTCGATCCGCGCCTTCGCATTGGCGATCTTCACCAGCGCCGCCACCAGCAGGATGGGCACCGCCAGCACCGCAAGCCCGATCAGAATCAGAAAACCGGCCAGATCGTCCATCCGATGCCGCCCTCGTGCGGCCTGCGCCCCCGTCCGTCACCTCCGGGCGCACAGGCGGACCGGGACCGGACGGACACGTCCCGCAGACTTCCCGATGCCGCAGGGAAATGCAACCTCAGCGCCCGGCCGTAGCATGGTCGGGGTCCGGCGGTATCGTCCGCCGCTACCGGCACGCGCTTCCGAGCGACTCCCGCCGCGCTTGATCGCAATCGCGCTTCGTCGGACTCTAATCCCATGACACGCTCCCGACGCCGCACCTCGCAACCGCCGACGAACCTGCAGATGGCCGACATCGCCCGTCTCGCCGGCGTGTCCGAATCCACCGTCTCGCGAGCGCTTCGGGAAAGCCCGGTGATCGCGGAAAGGACCCGAGAACGCATCCGTCGTCTCGCCGAGGAAGCCGGTTACGTCGTGAACCCCGTCGCCAGCAGCCTGCGCTCGCGTCTGGCGGGCGTGATCACCGTGGCGGTCCCCCTGGTGCACGAACGCGAACCGCATCTGGTCGACCCGTTCATGATGACGATGCTCGCGCATCTGGCCGATGCGCTCGGCGACCGCGGCTACAACATGCTCCTGGCGAAGATCGCCGTGCATCAGGACGGCTGGGTGCGGCGGCTGCAGCAGCCGGGACGCAGCGACGGCGTGATCCTGATCGGCCAGAGCTCCGAACACACCGCGATCAACGAGGCCGCGCGCAGCGGCATTCCGCTCGCCGCCTGGGGCACGCGGATGCCGGGGCAGAAATACCCGGTGGTGGGCACCGACAATCGGCTCGGCGGCCAGCTCGGCACCGAACATCTGATCCGTCACGGGCGCCGCCGCATCGCCTTCCTCGGCGACGAGCGCCTGCCCGAGGTCGCGCACCGCCACGACGGCTATCGCCAGGCGCTGCGCGCGGCCGGCCTCAAGGCGCATCCGGCGCTGCTGGTCCGCAGCCCGTTCTCCAGCGAGGACGCCTATGCCAGCGTGCGCACGCTGATCGACGGCGGCGCCGAATTCGACGGTGTGATCGCCGCGTCCGACGTGATCGCGATCAGCGCGATCCGCGCCATCACCGACACCGGCCGTCGCGTCCCGCAGGATGTGTCGGTCGTCGGCTTCGACGACATCCTGCTGGCCGAACACGCGCACCCGCCGCTGACCACCGTCCGCCAGGAACTGGGACAGGGCGCGGTGAAGCTGGTCGATACCGTCATCGCCGCGATCCGCGGCGAACACCCGGAATCGACGATCCTGCCGCCGACGCTGATCGTTCGCGCCTCGGCATAGGGTGCTCGTCGGCGCACCGCACGCCGCCCGGTCAGCGGAACGCCCACACGATCGCCGCCGTGAGCAGCAGCAACAGCACCGACAGCACGCGGTAATTCTTCCACCACGGCATCCCGGCGAGCGCGCGCGATTCGTCGCGATAGAACGCGGGGGTCCACAGCATCGCCTGCACCTGCGCGGAGGCCGGCGCCGCGGTGGCCGCGCTGACCGCCACCAGCACGACCACGCTGAGCGCGAACAACAGCGGCGCGACCAGCAGGAAATGCAGGCCCAGCGGCTCCTCCGCCAGTACGTTCGCCCAGAACAGCGCGCCGCCGCCGACGAGACCGGCGACGATCGACGCGAACGCGCCCCGAGCGTTCGCCCCGCGCCAGAACAGGCCGACCAGGAACAGCGCGCACACCGGCGGCACCGCATAGGCCAGCACCGCCTGCAGGTATTGCCACAGCGATTCGAAACGTTCGATCTGCGGCGCCCACGCCACCGCCAGCACCATGAACACGATGGTGGTGATGCGCCCCGCGCGCACCAGCGCGGCGTTGTCCGCCTGCGGCATGCGCGGGCGCACGAAATCCATGGTCACCAGGGTCGCGGCGGAATTGAAGGTGCTGGCGATCGAGGACATGATCGCCGCGAAAAACCCGGCGATCACGATACCGACCAGCCCTGCCGGCAGCAGATCGAAGATCAGCGTCGGATACACGAGGTCGGGCTTCTCCAGCGTCGGATACAGCAGGATGGCCGCGGTGCCCGGCAGCACCATCACGTACAGCACCGGCAGCTTCAGCAGGCCCGCGAACAGCGCGCCCCAGCGGCCGTGATTCTCGTCCTTCGCCGACAGCACGCGCTGGACCATGAACTGGTTGGTGCACCAGAAATAGAAACCCAGCAACGGCACGCCCAGCACCAACCCCAGCCACGGCACCCCGGGATCGTCGATCGGGCGGATCAGCGAGAGTTTCGACGGATCCACCGCCGCCATGACCGCGTCCCAGCCGCCGGCCTTGTCGAAGGCGAAGAACGCGATGAACACCGATGCGCCGAGCAGGATCACCGCCTGCACGGTTTCCGTGTAGATCACGGCGCGCAGCCCGCCTGCGACGGTGTACACGCCGGCCGACAGCGCCAGCGCCGCGACGATCTGCCACAGCGGCCAGTCGGGCAGGATCAGCTTGAGCATGATCGCGCCGCCGTACAGCGTGCCAGCGGTATCGACGACGATATTGAGGAAGATGGTGAGCGCCGAAAAATAGATCCGCGCGCGGCCGTCGTAGCGGCGCTCGAGATATTCCGGCAGCGTATAGACCTGCGAGCGCAGCAGGAACGGCAGGAAGAACACGCAGAAGAACGCGAGCACCACCGTCGCCATCCACTCGTAGTTGTAGACCGAGATGCCGGTACCGTAGGCCGCTCCCGCGAGGCCGATCAGCGTGGTCGAGGAAATGTTCGAGGCCAGCAGCGCGAGCCCGATCACCGGCCAGGTCATTTCGCGCGAGGCGAGGAAATAATCCTCCGCGGACGCTCGTCGCTTCGAGACCATCAGCCCCAACGCGATGATGCCGAGGGCGTAGAGCGCGATCACCGCCAGATCGATGCCGGCGAGTCGCACAGGGAAATCGGCCATGGAACGCTCCGCGAAAAATCGGGGCCCAAAAGCTGCCGGAGGGCCCGACCGGCATCGCGATACTGAGACAATGCAATCGATTGTGCATGCTGCGCCGCAACACGGATCCGGACTGACGCCCTCCCCTGGATCCTGCGTAAACACCGATGGAGATCGACTCCGAGGGCTGTTTATAAGCTTGTTTTCAGCATTATTTCGTGAATTGACGAAAAAGCACCGCAAGGCAGGCAGCGCGAACGACGCATATGGCGATGGAAAATTATATTTGCAATCGATTGCGTAATCGGATATCACATCCGCCACCCGGGCACTCGCCCGCGCCATTCACCGGAGGACATGCCGCCATGCGTCGCCAATCGAAGCCGTTGCAATGCCGCACCGCCACCCCGCGCCCCCACACGCTCGCGTGGGCCCTGTCGTGGGCGATCTGTCTGTCGCTGGCGCCGGGTCTGGCCGCCGCGCAGGCGCAGGAGACCCCCGCCGAAGACACCGACGGCGCCAGCGACCTCGATGCGATCGTGATCACCGCCACCGCCGGGGGCAAATCCAAGCTGCGTACGAGCGTTTCGACCAGCAGCGTCACGCCCGACACCATCGAACGCTCGGCGCCGCGTTCCACCGCCGAAATCTTCCGCAACATCCCCGGCGTCCGCTCCGAATCCACCGGCGGCGAAGGCAACGCCAACATCGCCGTGCGCGGTCTGCCGGTCGCGGCCGGCGGCGCCAAGTTCCTGCAATTGCAGGAAGACGGCATGCCGGTCATGGAATTCGGCGACATCGCCTTCGGCAACGCCGACATCTTCCTGCGCAACGACTGGTCGATCGACCGGATCGAGGCGGTGCGCGGCGGTTCCGCCTCCACCTTCGCCAGCAACTCGCCCGGCGGCGTGATCAATTTCATCAGCAACACCGGCCAAGCCCAGGGCGGGGCCGTCGGCTTCACCACCGGTCTCGACTACGGCAGCAACCGCCTCGATTTCCGCTATGGGCAGCCCTTCGGCGACGGCTGGCGCTTCCACGTGGCGGGCTTCTGGCGCAGCGGCGACGGCGTGCGCGACGCCGGCTACACCGCCGAGGAAGGCGGTCAGCTCAAGGCGAACCTGACGAAGGAATTCGAGAACGGCTACGCGCGCTTCCATCTCAAGCGCCTCGACGATCGCGCCATCGGCTATCTGCCCGTGCCCACGCGCGCGACCGGCAGCAACGGCAGCCCGAATCTCGGCAGCTATCGGGGCTTCGATCCCGCGCGCGACACCCTGCAGAGCCGCTATTTCCGCAGCGACATCGGCCTCGACGGCGACAACAACCGGCGCCGCACCGACATCACCGACGGCATGCATCCGGACAGCACCGCGTTCGGCGCCGAGGTCCAGTACCGCTTCGGCGACGGCTGGCGCATCGACGAAAAATTCCGCTACGCCGACAACCAGGGTCGTTTCGTCGGCCAATTCCCGGCGGAAGTGGGCAGCGCCGCCGACATCGCACCCACAATCGGCGGCGTCGGCGCCACCCTGCGCTACGCCAACGGCCCGAACGCCGGCCAGGCCTACACGGGCACGGTCGTGCGCACCCATCTGTTCAACACCGAGATCAACGATTTCGGCCATTACGCCAACGACATCAAACTGACCCGCAACTTCGACGTGGGCGACGGCGGCAACCTCGATCTCAGCGCCGGCTACTACGCTTCGCGCCAGAACATCGACATGGACTGGGTGTGGAATTCGTATCTGCAGGAGCTGCGGGGCGACGGACGTTCGGCGTTGCTGGACGTGATCAGCGCCAGCAGCGTGAACCTCTCCGACAATGGCCTCTACGCCTACGGCGTGCCGTTCTGGGGCAACTGCTGCACGCGAAGCTACAACGCCAAGTACGAGATCGGCGCGCCCTATCTGTCGCTGGCGTTGTCGCTCGGCCGGCTCGACATCGACGCCAGCGTGCGCCGCGACTCGGGCGACGCCCGCGGAAATTATGCCGGCAGCGTGCAGGTCGCGAACGTCGACGTGGACGGCGACGGCGTCATTTCCGCCCCCGAACTCAACGTCTCGCAGATCAACAACGCCGCCGCATCGCCGGTGGACTACGACTGGGGCTATACCTCGTACTCGGTCGGCGCCAACTACCTGTTCAACGACAACATCGCCGGTTTCGCGCGGATCAGCCGCGGCGGCCGCGCCAACGCCGACCGTCTGCTGTTCGGCCTGGTCCAGCCCGACGGCTCGGTGCGCGCGGAAGACGCGGTGGATCTGGTCGATCAGATCGAAGGCGGCCTGAAGTGGCGCAGCGGCGGCTTCAGCCTGTTCGCCACCGCGTTCTTCGCCGAAACCGAGGAGCAGAACTTCGAACTCACGAGCCAGCGCTTCTTCGACCGCGTCTACGAAGCGCGCGGCATCGAACTGGAAGCCTCGCTGCGGGTCAACGAATTCTTCCTCAGCGGCGGACTGACCTGGACCGACGCCGAGATCAGCCAGGACGACATTTCGCCCGCGAACGAAGGCAACACGCCGCGTCGCCAGGCGGACGTGGTCTATCAGCTCACCGGCGGCTATCAGGCGGCGAACTGGACCGTGGGCGCGAACATCCTCGGCACCACCGACGCCTACGCCCAGGACAACAACCGGCTGGTGATGCCGGGCTATACCCAGGTGAACCTGTTCGCGGACTACCGCTTCGCCGACAACTGGGTCGTGGGCCTGAACATCAACAACCTGTTCGACGAATTCGGCATCACCGAAGCCGAGGAAGGCAGCATCGCCTCCGGCACCGAGAACGTCATCCGTGCGCGCTCGATCCCGGGCCGCACCGCGTCGCTCAGCGTGCGCTACGAGTTCTGAGGCGACGACGGCGCGCGCCGGAGCGGCCCCTCCCGCCCGACGCGCGCCGTCGTTTTTTTCAGACGCGCCCTTCCGACGTCCGCGAACCGACATGAGCGCCCGACCTTCGACCGACGCCCCTTCCCTCCGGCAACGCTTCGCGGCGGCGATGTCCACCGCGCACGGCGCCCGCGCACTCGCGCGCTGGGACGTGCACGGCCCCCGACTGGCCGCGACCCTGTCCGCGCTGTACGGCGACGCGCCCGGCTTCGACGCCGTGCAGACGCGGCTGATCGACGGCATGGCCGCGTGCGCCGAACTGCGGCCCGCGGCGCTGCGCGCGCTGGATACCGCGCGCGAGCAAGACCCCGCCTGGTTCCTCGGCCAGGACATGATCGGCTACACCACCTACGTCGACCGTTTCGGCGGCACCCTGTCCGGCGTCTCCGCACGGGTGCCTTACCTGCAGGCGTTGGGCGTGCGCTACCTGCATCTGTTGCCCTTCCTGCACGCGCGCGAAGGCGACAACGACGGCGGCTTCGCGGTCCGCGACTACGACACGGTCGATCCGACGCTGGGCAGCGATGCCGATCTCGACGCGCTCACCGCGCGGCTGCGCGACGCCGGCATCAGCCTGTGCGCGGATCTCGTGCTCAATCACACCGCCGACGATCATCGCTGGGCGCAGGCCGCGCGCCGCGGCGATCCGCGATACCGCGCCTTCTACCACGTCTTTCCCGATCGCCGGCTTCCCGACGCGTACGAAGATCGGCTGGGTCAGGTATTCCCGCAGACCGCGCCCGGCAACTTCACCCGCGTCGACGGACTCGGCTGGGTGTGGACCACGTTCTACGGCTACCAGTGGGATCTGGACTGGTCCAATCCCGAAGTCTTCGTCGAGATGGCGCTGACGATGCTGCGGCTCGCCAATCGCGGCATCGAGGCGTTCCGCCTCGACTCCACCGCCTATCTGTGGAAACGGCTGGGCACCGACTGCATGAACCAGCCGGAAGCGCACGCGATCCTGCAGGCGCTGCGCGCGGTCACCGACATCGTCGCGCCCGGCGTCCTGCTGAAGGCCGAGGCGATCGTGCCGGCACGCGAACTGCCGCCGTATTTCGGACTGCAGGCCGACGGCGCCGACCGCGAATGCCACCTCGCCTATCACAGCACGCTGATGGCGGCGCTCTGGGTCGCGCTTGCGGAAGGTCGCGGCGATCTGCTGGCCGGAGTGATCGCGCAGACGCCGGCCCTGCCCCCAGCCTGCGGCTGGCTGAACTATCTGCGCTGTCACGACGACATCGGCTGGAATGTCTTGCGCGAGGAAGCCGCCGGTGGCGACGGCCGCGCACCGTTCGATCTGGCCCGGGTCGCGCGCTTCTTCGCCGGCGATGGCGGCGATGCCTATGCCCGCGGCCGCAGCTTCCAGAGCGCCGGCAGCGCGCACGTGCACGGTACCAACGGCATGGCCGCCGCGCTCGTCGGCATCGACGTCGCGATCGCGCGCGGAGACGCCGATGCGCTGCGCGCGGCCGAGCGGCGGCTGGTCCTGCTCTACGGCATCGTGCTGGCGAGCGCTGGCCTGCCGGCGCTGTACATGGGCGACGAGATCGCGCTCGGCAACGACGAACGCTACCTCGACGACCCCGCGCGTGCGGGCGAAGGGCGCTGGCTGCATCGGCCGGCGATGGACTGGGCGCTGATCGATGCGGTCGCGCAGCGACCTCAGGCCGACACCACCGCGGGCCGGGTCGGCGCCGCGCTGCGGCGGATGATCGCGGCGCGCCGCATCGCGCCCGGGCTGCGCGGCGACGCGCCGATGCGCGCGCTGCGCTTCGACGATCCCGCGCTGCTCGGCATCGAACGCGGCGACGGCGTGCTCGCCCTGTTCAATCTCGCCGAGCGCGAGGTCGCGGTGCCCGCCCCGCAGAACGCAGGGCATTGGCGCGACCTGCTCGACGACGGCGCGCCCGATGCGGGCCTCGATGGCGCATGGCCGGCCGCGCTGCCCGCGCATGGGCTACGCTGGCTGCAACGCGCATGACCGCAACGGACCGTCACGCATGACCGAACCCGTCTACGCCGCGATCGAAGCCGGCGGCACCAAATTCGTCTGCGCGCTCGCACACGGCGACGGCACGCTGCTCGAACGCACGCGCTTCTCCACCCGCGATCCGCACGAAACGTTGGCCGAAGCGCGCGCGTTCTTCGATGCCGCGGCGACGCGCCACGGCAAGCCGCGGGCGCTCGGCATCGCCGGCTTCGGCCCGCTCGAACTCGATCCCGCCGCACCGCACTACGGCCGCCTGCTGCGCACGCCGAAACCCGGCTGGCACGACGCCGATCTGCTGGCGCCGTTCGCCACGCTCGACATTCCGATCGCGCTCGACACCGACGTCAACGCCGCCGCGCTGGCGGAAGCGCACTGGGGCGCCGGCCGCGACCGCGACGGCAAACCGCTCGACAGCGTCGTCTACGTCACCGTCGGCACCGGCATCGGCGGCGGCGCCGTGCTTCACGGCCGCACGCTGCGCGGCCTGCTGCATCCGGAACTCGGCCACATCCATCCGCGCCGTCACCCGCTCGACCGCGGCTTCGCCGGGATCTGCCCATACCATGGCGACTGCCTCGAAGGCCTCGCCAACGGCCCCGCCATCGTCGCGCGCCTCGGCCACGAACTCGGCGAAGCCGCGGCCGAACATCCGATCTGGGACATCGAAGCCGATTACCTGGGCCAACTCTGCGCCCAACTCGCGCTGACGCTGTCGCCGCAGCGCATCGTCCTCGGCGGCGGCGTGATGCAGCATGCGCGCCTGTTCGCGCCCGTGCGCGAACGTACCCGGCACTGGCTGGGCGGCTATCTCTCGCGGCACGAAGTCGAAGACGGCATCGAGAGCTACATCGTCCCGCCGGGATTGGGCGATCGCAGCGGAATTCTGGGGGCACTGCGCCTGGCGATGACAGCGGGCGCGCCCGTCCCGCCATCGCTTCCGCCATAGGCTGCCGACCGGACGGACGCGCCCCGCAGACTTCCCGATGCGGCAGGGAAATGCCGCCTCGGCGCCCGGCCGTCGCATGAGCGGGGTCCGGAGGTATGCTCGGTCGATACCGCGCCGGGGAGACGCGACGAAGACCCGAACGGGACAGGCTCGATGCGGCCGGCGACCTCAGGGATTCAAACGCCAGAGCGTCCCGTTGAGCACCGCGGCGAAACTCACCCAGGCCAGATACGGCACGAGCAGCGCCGCGGCGCCCCGATGCACGCGGCGGAACGCGACGATGGTCCACGCGATCGCGCACCAGAGCAGCAGGATTTCCGCGAACGCGATGCCGGGACGCTGCAACCCGAAGAACAACGGCGACCACGCGGCATTGAGCGCGAGCTGCAGGAAGAACACGGCCAACGGCCCGCGCTGCCGGGCGAACCCGCCCTGCCGCCACACCAGCCAGCCCGACACCGCGATCATGACGTAAAGCGTGGACCAGACCGGACCGAACACCCATGTCGGCGGATGCCACGACGGCTTGTTCAACGCGACATACCACTCGCCCGGCGGGAACAAGGCCCCCGTGGCGGCCGTACCGAAGCACAGGAACAGCAGACCGAGCAGAACCATCGGATGCCACGGTGCGCGGTGCGCTGCGTGCGATGTCGCGTTCATGACGTACGTCTCCTCGGAGGATGGGGCATTCGGATGCTCGAACGGGCACGGCGGGACCCGTACACGACCGGACGGTCTCGATCGGCCGGCACAACGCCGCCCTGTGGAAACCATCGCCGGCTTATACGTTGTCGACGGGCGGAGGGATGCAGGGGCGGTGCCCCCGGAAGCCCGCGGCGCCCCGAACCCAGACAGGACGGCGGCGGATCGCCATGGACAAGGCCGTGTCGCCGACCGATCATGCCCCCCCGACGCCAACGGCGCGGATCGCATCGACAAGGAGCCCCATCATGAACGAGAAAGTCAAAGTCGGCCTGGACGAATGGATCGTCGCCGATCGCACGAAGACCGACCTGATGACCGACGGACTCAACGGCTGCGTCGCGGTCGGACTGGCCAAGGGCGACAGGATCTCGCTCTCGCACGTCTACTCCGAATGCACGGCGGAGACCTGGGACGCCTACAAGGACAAACTCGAATCCGCCCTCGCCGAATCCGGCATGGGCGACCTGCACGGCAGCAAGGCGGTGCTGGTGTGCTCGCAGGGCAATATCACCGAGGGCTCCAGCGCCTTCCTTCCGCAGAAGCTCAAGGCCTGGCTGGAGAGCAAGGGCGCCGAAGTCGCCATCCACAAGGACGCCGGCTGCACGATTTCCGCCGCCGATGGCGCCCTGAAATGCACGCTCAAGAAGGACGTCGATGCGGATCTCTACCGCTTCGGCTTCAAGACCTCGTCCGACGAGCCCGAAGGTCTGCTCCGGCGCAACAAGCTGTCCGGTGAAGGCAAGGCCGCCGGCCTGCCTCATGCGTCGCAGGCCGACAAGGACTACACCGGACCGTTGCTCAGCAGCGAGGCCCATCCCGCCAACGGCCTGTTCAAAGCCATCATGGACAAGTTGCCGGAAGAAGCGGAAGACTACGGAAACACCCGCAACATCGCGGCGGCATTGACCGTCCGCGCGCTGCGCAAGGGGATCGACAGCGTGGACGAGGTCGCCATCGGAAGCGATGGCCGCCTGTTCGCGCTCCAGGGCAGCGCCGAAGCGGGCAAACGCGCCTTCGTCGAGATGGGACAGGTCGACGACCATCAGATCAGGTTCAGCAGCCGCGAAGCCGCCGACCTGCATCGCGCGATGGCACCCGTGGCGGCCTCCTCCAGCCCGCAGGCGGTCGTGGAACCGCAGGTCCCGAAGTCGCTGTAGACGCTGGCCGATCGCGCCTTCGTCGTTTCGGTCCGCCGCCCGACATCCGACGCTGCCGGTCGAGGTCGACGGTTCAAGCGCCGGCCGCGCGCAATTCCCGATCGAGAAACAACGCCAGTTCGGCCGGATCGAACTGGCGTTCGAACAGAGGAACGGCGAACCGATAACGATCGCCGTCCTGACGCAACACCCAGGCCAGACGCAGCCGTGCGAGGGACTGTCGCAGGGTTTCGATCTCGATGCGGATGCGATGCGCGTCGAGCAGGGCCACCAGATCGGCGACGCGCTGTGCGCCGGTCTGGGCGATGCGGTAAACGATGATGCGGTCCAGACGCGAGGCGGCATCGTCCTGGGTCAAGCGCGCCCAACCGGCCAGCGCATCCTGCACGGCCTGCGAGGCGAATGCGGTCTGCAGATGCTCGTGCCGGATGCGCGCGATGCCCGGGGGCAACGCCTGCAGACATTCCTGGCACAGGATGGCGACCAGGTTCGCGCGCTCGCCGCTGGCCTCGATCAGCGCATCGACCAGCGCGGGCGTCTGGAACGCGATCCCCAGTCGTTCCAGCGGCTGTGTGGCGAGCGCGCGGCAGGCGGCGGCTTCGAGGCCGCCGATGGCGATGACTTCGCCGAAGTTGCGCAGCGGCGACTGGTAGTCCTGGGTCGCGGCCCGATACACATCCCAGAAGCCCGCGAGCATGAAATGGCAGCGGCCTTCCTCGCTGAGCGCGCGCAATCGCGCGAGTTCCGGATACTGGTGCGCGGCGTCGTGACGCAGGAACAGGTCGGCCTCGTCGATCAACAGCAGCAGCGCGCGACCGTCGGACTGCGCGGCGAGCGCGGCCAGCGCGACATCCAGATCGGTCGCGGGATCGAGCCCCGCTTCGCTGGCGACGCGCGGCGCCAGACGATGGTCGCGCAGCGCGAGGTACAGGCAGCGCACGCGCGGATGCGTCTCGAAGCGGCGCTGGATCGCCTTCATCAGGCTGGTCTTGCCAAGCTGACGACCGCCGACCAGCACGTAATTGCCCGGCTCGCGATTCACGACCTGCGCCAGCAGTTGCGCGCGGCCGTAGAACGACGACGGTCGCGACACGCCGCCGCGCGTCTGATACGGAGAAATGCGCGTGACCTGCAGCTGTCGCGCCATCGCGCGGACCAGCGCGTCGACAGGGGCGTCCGCGAGCAACCAACGCGTCTGCACGCGTCGATCCAGCGCGACCAGCAGGTTCGCGGGATCTCGGCACAGGGACGAGAGATGGCGCTCCGCTTCGACGGAGGGCACCAGGATCAGCAACACATCCTGCCCCGTGCGCAATTCGCGCAGCGCGCGCACGGTTTCGGCCGGAGCGAGCGAGGTCTCGGGCACGTACAGCAGGCAACGCGCGAGGTTCACCGGCAGGTCCTCGGGCATGCGCCACTCGAACACGTCCCCGGGCAGCGCCCAGTCGGTGGTACGTCGCGAATGCGCGCCGATCGCGAGCGCGAGGATCTCGGCCTTCTGCGTCGGCAGGGCACGATCGAAACCCAGTGCCATCCGCCAAGCCCCGGCCCCGACACCGGCGACGCGCAGCATCGCGTCGCGCTGACGGAGCCAGCCGAGCGCACGATCCAGCGCGTGCAGATCGTCCAGCGGCACGTCGAGCAGCCCCGCCGGATCGCGCTGCAGGGCCAGCAACAGCGGATTCCGGTGCAGCCACCACGCTGCGGCCGCGATCGCGATCAGCGCCGCCACGACCAGCAGCGCCAGCAGGTCCCGGATCAGGTTCCGGCTGTTCCCGGTGTCGCACCCGTAGGGCAGCAGGCGCGCGGGCAGCACGCTGGCGCGGGCATCGCAGGACCACTGTCGCGTCCGCGGATCGTAGCGGTAACGCACGACTTCGCCCTGCAGACCGGCGCGTGCAGGAAATCCGTCGGACGTAGCGACCTTCAACACCCCGGGTTCGGACAGATCGAAGGCGAACACGGCGCCGGCATCGTCCAGCACCGGATCCTCGGGCATCCGCCGGGGCCACGCATCTTCGCCGGCGAGATGCTCGGCGAGCAGGCTGCGCGCGTAGGCGGTCTCGTTCCAGCCGCGTGCGACCGCGCCCAGCACCTCGGGGTCGTAGCGGAGCAGGAAGCGGGTGACCGGATTCCATTGCGGCGCGAGCCATGCGCTGCCGATGAAGAGTGCGGCCAGCGCGATCAGCAGCAGACGCGGCCAGCCGGAGGCGCGCCATCGCCGAAGAAACGACGCGATCATGCCTCCACCAGGACGCTGCGAACGGCCTGGCGCACGGCATCGCAACGCCAGACCAACCAGCGGCCGTCGGCCTCGTCGCGCGGGGCGAGCAGGTTCGACCAGAACAGACGGCGCAGCAGCGGATCGATCAGGTACGGCCGTGCGCGTCCGAGACGCGGCGCATCGAGCAGGGATTGCAACCGCACGCGATCCTCCCCGTGTTCGACCAGCGGCAACAGTGCCTGCCACAGCAGCGGATGTTCGGCGAGCCGCGCGGTCGCAGCGACATCGTCGATCGCGGGCGTCGTGCGAAGCAGGCGATGCGCGGCCTCGAGCAACGCAGGATGACCGCCGCTCAACCGCAGCAGCCGCGCGGCGGCCGCATCGTCCGGAGCCTCACCGTTCTCGCGGCGCAGCAACGCCTGCAGCATGGCCGCGTCCATCTCGGGCCAGGTCTGCACATCGGCGATGTTGAGCAGGGACAGCTCGCCTCCCTGGTATTTCAGATCGGCGAGCGCCTCGCCGCCGCACAGCAGCAGGTGCAACCGGCCGCTGTGGGTCTCGCTCAGACTGCGCAGCACGCCGGCCAGGGTCTCGCGCAGCGCGGGATCGCCCTGCTCGAAACGACTGACCAGACAGAACAGGCCTTCGCCTTCGGCGAGACGCCGCCGCAGCGCGGCCTCGAAGGCATGATCGGAATCGACGCCGGCCAAACCGCACTGCTCGCCGACGGCCTGGAAATAGGCCGCCGGTTCCACCGCCAGACTGTACGGCGGTTGCACATGCAGCACCGAGCCGGCCCCGAAGCGGCGCGCGGCCTCGGCGATGAAGGCCTCGCGGAACGGCGGCTGCCCCCAATGCGCCTGGCACAGCAGCATCAGGATGGGATACGGCATCAACCGCTCCATGCGGTCGAACACGTCGCGCACGGTCGCAGCGAACGGGCCGTCCGCCACCGCCTGCTGCGCCGGATACTCCGGCTCGAATCCCGCGGCCTCCAGCAACGCGTCGGTCTCGGTTTCGGTCAGCCGCAGATACGTGGCGCAGGCGAGCACGCGATCGCGATGCCTGCCGCTGGGCATCGCATCGCCGTTGCGCCAGTTGTTGACCGACTCACGGCTCATGCCGATCTCCGCGGCCACCGCACCCGCGCTGGCGCGGATGCGGCGCATGTGGGCGGACAGCAGCTGCGAGAAACGCGGATTGAGCATGCCGGCCTGGACGACGGGAAGGTCGTCCACGCTAGCGCCCGGACCGGCAATGTCAACCCGGACGGCCATCGCGTCGGGTCAGAACAGGATGCGCAGGGCGACCAGCCACACCAGCGCCAGGCCGGCGTACTTCATGCCCAGCACGATGCCGCTCGGCGGCGCGTATGGCGTCGACTGCAGGATGTGCAGCCGCTGGGGCTTGGTGAGGCGACTGTAGAGCACCAGCCCGGCGATGAGGATCAGGACGCCGCCCATCACGCTGACGCCGACGGGTCCGAGCAGATCGAGCAGGCCGACGAACAGTTTCTTCGTCCCCTGGCGACGGCCCTCGTATTCGATCTCGCCCGCCGCGCGCACCGCCGCGGCGGCCGCGCGCAGCAGCAGGGTGCCCAGCGTGAACACGGTCAGTGCCATCAGCGCCCCGAACGCCGCGCGCCAGCGGCTGTAATGCGCCTCGTACGCGCCGAACTGATCGGCCAGTCGTTCGCGCAGATGGCCGTAGACGCGTTCGCGCAGACCCGGCGTCTCGATGAAGACCGATACGACGCTGTCGTCCTTGCCATCGCGATGATGGAATTCGATATCGGTCTCGTGTTCGTTGTACTGCACGCGGGTCATCGCGCGGAACGCCACGTGCTTGGCGTCCTTGCCGAAGACCATGGCCGGCGACCGACCGGTTCCCAGCGCTTCGACCGCCTGCGCGGCGGCATCGGCGGTCATCTTGTCGGCATAGACGGCTTCGTCGGTGACGACGATCAGCTGCGCGCGACCGTCCTGTTTGTCGATCCAGTGTTGCATGCGGTTCCCCGGTGGCTGCGGGCGACATCGCCCGTGGCCGCCAGTCTCCGTATCGACCGCATCGCGCTGAATCGGGAAAGCGTCAACCCGGTCGCGGGCGCGGTTGACGGAATGTCAGGTCGGCAGGCCCCGGAGACGACTCGGCCCGCATCAGCGGGCCGAGTCGGGTCTGCAGGAACGTTTCGGCGACGGCCGACAGGCGATCACCTGCCGGCGACGACCTTCACCATTTCGAGGCACTTGGTCGAATAGCCCCATTCGTTGTCGTACCACGAGACGATCTTGACGAAGGTGCCGTCGAGGGCGATGCCGGCGTCGCTGCGCCGCATGCGGTTGCCGGTCGCGTCGTAGGCGTATTGCTGGAGCAGCGCAGTCGTCGCCCCGTCGCGCACGTGGGTCAGGCGATCCAGCCCGTCGTACGCATACGTCCGCTTTGCCGGGTCGGCCTGATCCGCGCGCCGCAGCGCGATCAGATTCCCGGCCGCGTCGAACCGGTAGTCCTCGCTGATCCCGCCCGGCGCCGGGTCCTCCACGACCGCCGGCCGACCGTTCCGGTCCAACGTCCGCCGCAGCGTGCGGCCGTTGCCGAAGGTCCACTGCGCTACCGGGCCGAACGGGTGGTGAGTGGCACCGTGCAGCAGGACGCGGCTGGTGCCGTTCGCCAGCGTCACCCGCAGTTCCGTTGGTCGCGCCTGCGCATGGCACACGATCCGCACGCTGCTGCCGTCCGGGTAGGTCAGGCCGATGAGCTGGTTGCCCGGCGGCGGGGTCTGCAGGGCGGTGTCCTGCCCCGGCAATCGGCCGCGCGGGTCCGTATGCAGGTAGCGCAGCGCGTAGCTTCTGCCCCGGGTAGTCTGCACCTTGCGCGCGAGTTGGCCGTAGCGGTCGTAGCAATAGACCGTACTGCCGCTGCTGTCGGTCATCCGGCCCAGCCGGCCCTTCGCGAAGCGTTCGCCGTTCTGGCAGGCGTCGTCCGTGCTGTCGTAGGCGCAGCCCACGTTGCGGCTGCTGTCGGGACAAAAACAGAATGGCCGCTGCCCAATCGACAGCGGCCACTCCATCAAAAAGTCAAGAACGTTCAGAGTCCGAAATTGCACCAAGCATTGCCTTCAGCCCCAAAAGCCTCCGCTCAATACTTTTCCAACTCTTCGTTTATCGCGCCGACCAGTTCATCGACCGATGGCGTGACTCCGTTGCTCGATGGCGTATAGAAAACCCCTGGGAGAATGCCGTCATTCTTCAGTCGTGGCAGCAGGGCTTCAAGCAGATCTTCCAGACTGATGGGCCTCGGCTCGAAGTTTTCCCATTCGTTCTCGGCGCAGACTTCCGCGTACTCCTTCGCAGGCCAGAGGGGAAAAACAGTCACTCCATCATCGGTCGCAGCAAGCGCCCATCCGTCTTGATACAGACCCCATGCCTGCTGCCAATCCGCAATACTTTTGATGAATATTTCGAACCGCTTTTGGCCCGGCAAGGCGATAACGGACTCTAACTGTTTCTTGCTGATCGCCATTAATTTTTCTCCTTGCTAAGGGATGCGCTCCACATTTGCCCTGCCAAAATCATCGAACTTATGCTGTAGCCTGTGAAGCGTCCTGTCCTGCAAATTCGAATATTCGTATCCGTAGCCTTTTGCCGCTTCGCGCCCTCGTTCATGAGCCAAGTCCTTCCCGGGAGGATTACGGATACTAGAACGCTGCCCTCGTTCAATCGAGTTCATCTCTTGCCGAATCCAGCCACGGTCCGATCTTCCAAGTTTCGGATCGCGCGCTAGTTCTCTTAGTCGCGCCTGCTTACCTGCTCGCCCTCCGTTACTGGCTACCCTGCCTGCTCGGGCGACTTGGGAACATAGCCCCTTCCGGGCAGCAGACTGACGTTTCGAGAGTTGCGCGGCAATTCTAGCAGCGTGTGCAGCTTGTGCCTGCCTGAATGCCTGCCTTTTCGCAACCCTCGCCGCTACCCGCGCACCCAGATTGACGCCCAATCTCGGAAGAACATATCTCGCGCCCAGCCTCAGCACCAATCCCGCGATCAACCCCTCCGGATCGTCGTGCATCAACGGCGACTGTTCGGCGTACCCGTATGTACTCACCCCGCCCGCCAACCCGATCGGGTCGGATTCGACGTAACGCCCCGTCGTCGGGTCGTAGTCGCGATACAGGTTGTAGTGGAAGCCGGTTTCGGCATCGAAGCGTTGGCCCGGGAACCGCATCTCCAGCGTGAACACCTGTCCGTCGCCGTCCGGGTCGCTCTCGATGCCGTCGCGGCCGAACGCTTCGCCCAGCGCGTCCCAACGCCACACCGCCACGTTGCGCACCGGGTCGATCGCCGCGCGCACGCTGCCCAGCGCGTCCGCTTCGAGGTAATACAACCTGCGCTGCGATGCGCTGCCGACGATCACGCCCACCGGCAGCGCCTGCCCCGGACCCGATCCGGGGTCCAGCCAGATCGCCATCCGCTCCGGCTGGCCGTTGGCATTGAAATCCCCCAGCCAGCGGCCGTCGTGGTCGTACACGGCGTACGTGTCCGCGCCGTTGACCGTCCGCCGCACGCGCTCGCCCAGGGCGTTGTAACCGTACGTCGCCAGCGTGCCCGCGGCGGTCGAGACCGCGCTCATGCGGTTGGCGTCGTTGTAGGCGAACCGCCGGCGCGGGCCGCCCGGTGCGCTCGGATCGCCCCATTGCGTCAGGTTGCCCGCGGCATCGTATTCGCGCGGCTCGCTACCGACCGCCAGCAAGCGGTGGCTGTTCGCCGCGTAGGTATAGGGCGTCGTCTGGAACGCGTACGTCGGCGCTCCGCCGCCCGGGCCACCATCGCTGCCGGTGGACACCCACTCGCCCGCGCTGGTGCGGTTGCCGGTGGGGTCGTAGCGGTATTGCTCCAGCAGCAGCGCCTGCGCATCGCGCACCTCGGTCAACCGGTCCAGACCGTCGTAGGCGTAGCTCTGGACGACCGCGTTGGGTGCGTTCGCCCGGCCGCTGCGCAGTCGATCGAGATTTCCCGCCGCATCGAAGCGATAACCCAGCGCGAGGCCGACGCTGTCGCCGGCCAACGGACCGTCCTCCACCGCCACCGGCCAGCCGTTCGCGTCGTAACTGCGTCGCAGCGCCAGGCCGTTGCCGAAGGTCCAGCCGGTAGTCGGGCCGAACGGGTAATGGCTGGTGCCGTGCAGCGCGCGACGGGTGCTGTTCGCCGACGTTAACTGCCGTTTCAAATGACGAAGCTCCGCAGTGCGGAGCTTCGTGGGATCGGTCAAAGAGCCGCAGGGGCCACTACATCAGCCTTCAGCAATTTCTTCGATTTCAATAACCAAAGATGAAAAGTCAATCTCTCCACTGCCATCGCTACATCTCAAGGTGACGATTCGTTCCGCCTCTTCGACCGCTATTCCGGCATTGCCAACCCAAGCTTGAATTATTTCGTCAATTTTCCATACATTCCAAAACTTGAGCTCGGCCCCAGGCCTTGCATGGACCTTGATGATGACAACATCCGGGCTCGTGCTTGCCCAAAGAATAACCTCTGGATGAAGTTGCCCATTGACCTCAACATTTCCTTTGTCGACCTTGATCCTAAGCCCTTGTTCCGGCGCAGCCTTCGCGCTCAGCCTTTTCAGCTGAAAACTCTGTTGGTTTCTCATCATATTGATCTTAAGAATCGAATGAACAGTTCGACCATTTACCTCAATGGTCGAACTCTGCGCCTTCTGGAACAGTGAGGAAAGAGTGTCGTTCATATCAGTATCCCGGCCTTCTGAAAGGGTCCACGGCGGCATGATCCTGAGGCCATCGCGGTACAAAATCCTTGCCTCCGTCACGAGCAGGTATCGGTTCGTGACTCAACTCCATTGACTCTCTACCACCCTTATCTGGGTTATATCTCTGCGGCGCCCTACCTCTTGCCATCCGTTCCACGTTCTCAGCGCCATACTTTTTTGCAGCATCAGGAGATCTGCTTTCATTTTTCCAAAAGCGAGAGCGGACCGTTGACCACGAAGGGGGTCTCCCTTTGGCCGTGCTTGCGTACACGTCATCACCGACCCTCCAAGCGCGACGAGCAGAAACACTACTACAGACTGGCGGCTGCTTGGGAGTCTGCTTCGCCGCCCTGAACGCCCTTCTCTGCGCCTCCCGCTTCGCCTTCATCAACGCCGCCCGGGCCGTGCCCCGCGCGGCGAAGTTCACGCCCAGCCGCGGCAGCAGTCGCGTCGCCGCCATCCGCAGCAAAAAGCCGTAGAACAGTCCATCCGGATCGCCATACAGCATCGGCGATCCGTCCGCATACCCGTACGTGCTCATCCCGCCTTCCAGCCCGATCGGGTCGCTCTGCACGTAGCGTCCCGTCGTCGGGTCGTAGTCGCGGTAATAGTTGTAGACCAGTCCGCTCGCGCGGTCGTAGCGCTGGCCCGGGAATCGCATGTCGAGCACGAACGCTTGCCCGTCGCCGTCCGGATCTTCATTCGGCGCGCTGTCGCCGAACGCTTCGTTCGCGAGATTCCACGTCCACACCGCGACGTTGCGGTCCGGGTCGATCGCCACCCGCGGCGTGCCCAGGGCATCGGCTTCGAGGTAGTACAGCTTCTGGGCCGCGCCTGTGCCGACCAACAGGCCCACCGGTAGATCGTCCAGCCAGATCGCCTGCTGCAGCGGTTGGCCGTTGCCGTCGTAATCGCCGATCCAGCGCCCGTCCTCGTCGTAGACCGTCGTGATCGCGACCCCGCCGCCGGCCTTGTGCACGCGTTCGCCATGGCCGTTGTAGAGGTAACGCATCGCCTCCACGCCGCCGTGCGAGACGCGCTGCAGCCGGTTCGCGGCGTCGTAGGCGAACGTGCGCGTGACGCCGGCGGCGAAGGTCGCGCTCTGCGTTTCGCCGCCCGGCGGCAGGATCGGGCCGGGGCCCGGGTCGCCGGGCTGCGTTTCTTCTTCACCGTCGCCATTCCCGCCGCCACTGCCGGGGGCGGGGGCTGGCGCGGCTGCCGCGCCGATCCACAGCGTATTGCCGACCGCGTCGTACTGCCGGTCCTGTTCGCCCACCGAAGCCAGACGATGGCTGCCCGGCGCGTAGGTGTAGTCGGTCGCGGTGGCGCCGTCGCTGCGCCGCGTACGGTTGCCGGTGGCATCGTAGGCGTATTGCTGGAGCAGCGCAGTCGTCGCCCCGTCGCGCACGTGGGTCAGGCGATCCAGCCCGTCGTACGCATACGTCCGCTTTGCCGGGTCGGCCTGATCCGCGCGCCGCAGCGCGATGAGATTCCCGGCCGCGTCGAACCGGTAGCCCTCGCTGATCCCGCCCGGCGCCGGGTCCTCCACGATGCCCGGCCGACCGTTCCGGTCCAACGTCCGCCGCAGCGTCCGGCCGTTGCCCAAGGTCCACTGCGCCACCGGGCCGAACGGGTGGTGAGTGGCGCCGTGCAGCAGCACGCGGCTGGTGCCGTTCGCCAGCGTCACCCGCAGTTCCGTCGGCCGCGCCTGCGCATCGCGCACGATCCGCACGCTGCTGCCGTCCGGATAGGTCATCCCGATGAACTGGTTGCCCGGCGGCGGGGTCTGCAGGGCGGTGTCCTGCCCCGGCAACCGGCCGCGCGGGTCCGTATGCAGGTAGCGCAGCGCGTAGCTTCTGCCCTGGGTGGTCTGCACCTTGCGCGCGAGTTGGCCATAGCGGTCGTAGCAATAGACCGTACTGCCGCTGCTGTCGGTCATCCGGCCCAGCCGGCCCTTCGCGAAGCGTTCGCCGTTCTGGCAGGCGTCGTCCGCGCTGTCGTAGGCGTAGCCGACGTTGCGGCTGCTGTCGGGATAGGCGACCGAGACGGGCCGGTCCAGCGCGTCGTATGCGGTGGTGGCGGTGATGCCGCGGGCGTCGGTGCGCGTGCGCAGTTCGCCGCTCGCGGTGTAGCCCATCCCGGTCTGCCCGGTGTCCGGGCTGTTCTGCAGGATCGGATCGCCGAAGCCGTTGTAGGTGTAGGTCGTCGCGCGGCCGTTGGGGTCGACGATCCGCGTCGGCCGGTCCAGTGCGTCGACGTCGAACTGCGCCAGCGCGGCCACGCCGTCCACGTCCTGCAGCACGCTGCGCAGGCGGCCGAGGGCGTCGTATTCGTAGCCGGTCCTGCGCAGCAGCGGATCGGTCGTCAGCAGCAGATTCCCTTCGGCGTCGTAGGCGTAGGTCGTGCTGCGGCCGTCGGCGTCGGTCTCCGACAACAGCCTGCCGCGTGCGTCGAAGCTGCGCGAGAGGGTCTGCCGCAGCGCACCACCGGCGTCGCGGATCTCCTCCCGGATCCGGCGGCCGGCGCCGTCGAGCGTGTAGGTCAGCGTGTTGCCGTCGCGGTCGATCATCGCGGTCAGGCGCCGCGCATCGTCGTAGCGGAAGCGCACAAACACGCCGTCGGCTCCGGTCACCCGTTCGACCAGGCCGTCGGCGGTGTAGGCGATGCGTTCGATGCGGTCGTCGCTCTCGCTGGCGTCGTTGCTGCCGCGGACCTTGGTCGCGGTGAGCCAGCCGCGCGGGTCGTACTCGGCGTCGGTGACCACGCCGGTCGCATCGCGCACCGAGCGCACCCGACCGGCACCGTCATAGGCCAGCACCTCGGTGATCTGCCCGGTCGCGTCGATCACCTTCCACAGATCGCCCTTGCGATACGCGCAGGTCGTCGGCGCGGTGGCGCAGCCGGGGGCATCGTCCGCGCGGTACTCGAAGCGGGTGAGGTCGGCGGCATCGGTGGCGTTGTCGCGCGCGCCGTCGAGGCTGCGCACCAGTCCGACCAGCGGGCACGTCCCCGCCGTCACGTCGGCCGCTTCGCAGTAGGTCGTCGTCGTGGTACGCGTCGCGCCGGTGGCCGGGTCGGTATCGGTCTCGGTCAGCCTCTGGCCGCGCGCGTTGTAGGTCCATTGCGTCTGCGCCTGCAGCGCGCCCGCGGCGTCGCGGAGGCGCCGTTCGGTCACGCGGTGCGTGACCGGGTCGCGGACGATCTCCTCGCGGCGCTGCTCCGGCGTGCCGACCGCTTCCACGGTCGCCGAGCGATACGCGCCGCTGGCGTGGTACTCGACGTCGGTATGCACGCCGCGCCGGTCGGTGCTGCGCTGCAGGCGGCCCTGCGCGTCGTAGGTCTGCGTGTCCTGCGTGGGCTCGCCTGCCGTGCGCACGCCGGTGATGCGCCGGTAGAGGCCGGGCTGGATCGTGTAGACGCGCTGTTCGTTCGCGGCGCTGGTCACCGTCGCCTGGGTGTCGCTGTCGTAGACGACCGTGGTGACATCGTCCGGCGCGCCGAACGCGCGGCTCTCGATCACCCGCCCGCGGGCGTCGTAGCGGAACGCCGCGAAGCGCCGTCCGGTCTCGGCGGTAATGCCGGTCAGGTGATTGCGCTGGCTGGCATCGCCGATCAGCCCGGCTTCGGCGTAGTGGTAGCGGCGGACGCGGCCGGTGCCGTCGTCCACCGAAATCAGATTGCGGTCCGCGTCGTAGCCGTAGGCGAAGGCGGTGCCGTCGGGCAGCACGATGCGGGTGAGCAATTTGGCGCCGCTGTACTCGAAGCGCAGTACGCGGCCCTGGCCGTCGGTGGCGGTGGCCAGCAGGCCGTTGCGATACCCCAGCACCACGTCCAGACGCGGATCGTCGCCGTCGCGGACCGCGGTCAGCAGCCGATTGGCGTCGAACTCGCGCATCTCGCCGTCGGGCAGGCGCAGGCGCCAACGCACGCTGCCGGT
This sequence comes from Pseudomonadota bacterium, assembly GCA_049324395.1. GTDB lineage: Bacteria > Pseudomonadota > Gammaproteobacteria > Xanthomonadales > Xanthomonadaceae > Lysobacter_I. The sequence continues at coordinate 136,938 of JBMOOY010000064.1, read as the reverse complement.
CGGCACGTACTCCAGCACGGAGTCGACGGAGTTCGCGCCGCGCAGGCGGTTGTTGCCGATGGGCTCGAAGCCTTCGTAGACGCCGGTCTCGTCGATCACCGCCGCCGGCAGCGTGCCGTTGGTGCCGGACACGCGGTCGCTGAAGGTGTGGGTCCAGCCCACCGCGAAGCCCGGGTTGTTCCGGAACTGGCGCAGCGAGTGGTAATAGCGGGTGAAGGTGCGGCCGGCGAAGTCGAAATCCGGTTCGGTGCGCGCCTTCTCGCCGGTGGCCGGATACACCGGATAGTCGCTGGCGGCGCAGCTGGCGCACTGCTGGATCGGGCCGGTGATCCTGCGCGCGGCGCCGGTGTACTCGCACAGCACCGGCACGGCCAGATCGCCGATGCCGTCGTTGGCGATGGCATCGCCCCGACGCCGATAGCCGGGCGCGCAGCTGAAGGTCTCGTGGCGGAAGATCCGGATGATGAAGGTCGCGGGCGTACCGTTGCAGGTGCGCACGACCTTGTGCGCCTTGAACCCGTAGTCGATCAGGCCGTAGGTGCTGCCGCCGAAGACGTTGTTGCGCGCGTCGATGGCGGCGTACGGCGGGATGCGGTCGGCTTCGAGGGTCGGCCCGGCGTGGCTGCAGTCGGGGCGCGCATCGCGCAGTTCCTGCACCACGTTGGCCAGCAGTTGTTGTTCGTCGAGGCAGGCGGTGGGCAGATTGGGATCGTTGCCCGGGGTGCAGCCGTGCATCGTGCTCACGATGCCGCCGGTGCTCTGCATCTCGACGAAGCTGGGACCGTGGATCACGGTCGCCGGCTGGTCCTTCACCCGGAAATAGAAGTCCGCGTTGCCGGTGCCGGACAACACGTCGGTCTCCGCCTGTTCCAGTTGGCTCGCGATGGCCGCGTTCTCGGGCGCCGCGCGCATCGCCTGTTCGGCCTGCTCCAGGGTGTCGCGGCAGATCGGCGTACTCGCCTGATAGCAGAACGGCGGCGGGCTCTGCTGCGCCCAGACCGCGGCCCCGGCCGCCAGCACCAGCGCGACCGCGGCCAGTGCGCGGAGGCGTCGGCGCTGCCACCACCGGCGGACTCCCCCTTGCCCGGACACGACTGCGCCGGGGTCAACCTCGTGCGTCTCGTTCATTGCGTTCGCTCCCTGTGAATGTTGCGTTCGATGCGCCGGTCGCGAGGCCGCGACGCGCGGCGCTCACGCGTGTCCCGCGCGCATGCCACCGTTCAACAGAATCCCCACAACAGCAGGCACAGCACCGCGCGTGCGATCCGTCCCGCGATGTCCCACCGCGCCCGCCGATATGCATGACGCATGCGCGATCAGGTCGACGGCCATGCGCGCGTCGGCGCTTCGCACAGTCTGGACGCAGGCCGTCCCACGCCCTGCGACGGCGCACCGGTGCAGCCAGAGACGACACCGATGCGGATGCGCGGCGCGCTGCGGGGGATCAGCATCCGCATGCGCGCATCCGCATCGGGTCATGAGGAATACGAGACGACACCGTCGCACGCGTCATGCCGTCCGCCTCAATGCCAGCGTGCGACGGCCGGGAACGCGCTGTAGGTCAACACCGGCACCGGACCACCCGCGGACGGCTCATAGCTCACCTGCACCGACGCAGGCCCGGCCAGTCCGAGATGGACGAAGTCCACGCAACCCGCGGCCAGCGGTTCGATCTCGCCAGGGACCCAGACGCTGACCTCGGTCGTACCGACCTGGAAGCGCCGTACGCCCTGCAGGGAAAACAAATGCGCACAGGCGCCGCTGGGCAGGCGTGCCGGCTGCAGATAGACCCGATCCAGCCGCACCGGCGTATCGGCCGGGGTCAGCAGTTCGATCGTGACCCGGTTTCCGGCCCGCGCCTGCAACGTGAGGTGGATGTCCGGCCCGATCCGGACGGTCGAGCCGATGCGGCAGGTCATCACGAGCATGGGGCACCTCCGTGTGGGGTCGGGACGACTGCGCTTGAGCGCCGGGTATCGGCCGGGGCGTCGCCCCGTGCCCTGCGTGCCTCGATCTGCATCCTGCGTCTCCCTGAGAACGGCCCCCGGCAAGGTCGCGCTGGGGGCCTGCGTGGAAATTTATATGGCATTGCCACGCGTTTTGCAACGTGGAGTTGCACATGCCACCATTGACGCCCGCAAATTGGGTATGATCCGGCCCATGAGCGCCTACACCGACAACTTCAATGCCGCCATGCAGGCCACCGGCACCCGCAACCGGACGCTGGTCGCCGCACTCAACAACCGCATCTCGTCGAGCGACATCTCCAGCTGGCGCACGGGCCGGCGGCCGATTCCGGCCGAACACGCACCGGTGGTCGCGAACGTTCTCGGCATCCCGCCGGAACGCATCAGCGAAGCCTACGAGCGACTGCTCATCGCCGGCCTTCCGGTGCAGGCCGCAGCGGACTCGCAATCGCACGGCCTGATCTCGGGGCATTTGACGATCCACAGGCTCGAAGGCTTCGGCCACTTCGGCGGCCCGCCCCGAATCGTGATTCCCGAGCTGATCGCCCGCCCGCGCATCGGCATGACGTCGTTCGCCGCGCTGCGCTGGACGCTGCAGCCCTCGATCGCCATGGAGCCGGAGATCCGTCAGGGCGTGATGGTCTTCATCGACACCGACATCCGGCGACACGATCAGGTCGTCGACCGCGGCATCTATGCCTACGTCCTGTGGGGTCGTCCGGATATCCGCCGGATCCTGGTGCGCCGCGATGCGTGGGCGCTGTCCTGCGCGGACAAGGAAGCGGACGCGACCATCATCCCCGAAGCCGAACTCGATCAGGTGTCCCTGCTCGGCGCAGTGGTCGGCTGGATCAATCCCCCGTAAAGTCCGTCAAGGCGAATCACGGCACGGCAGAGACGGCGCGTAGCAGGATCGGCTCGAATACCGATCACCGACAGGGACGGGGGTGGTGATGGAGCATGCGAAATGGGAGGAGCCGGTCAGGGGCGCGATCTTCGGCGTCATCTTCTGCCTTGCCTATCTCGCCGGCTGGTTCAATTCACTCGATCAATGGTATTTGCCGGCGGGGCTACGCGTCGCTGCGCTGCTGCTGTTGCCGTATCGGTACTGGCCTTACCTCCTCGCAGGCGATTGCGCCGCAATGCTGCTACTGCGGGTTCCTCGCATTCCGGTCGACAGTGCGACATGGGCATACGCAAGCTCCGTACTTCTCCCGCTCGTTGTTGCTCTGCCGATTTTCGGAATTCGGACTCGACTAAAGACACGAGCGGAGCAGGCCAAGTGGCTACCGGTGATCGCAATCTGTATGGCGGCATGGGCTTCCCTTGGTAATTCGCTTGTCAATGCCATGCTTGACGGCCCTTTGTCTGGAACCACCCTCGAATTTTTCTATCGAAGATGCGTCGGCCAGTACCTCGCAATCTTGGCGATTACTCTTCCCGCGCTGCTCTGGGCCAGCAGAACAGATGCGATCCCGCAACCGAAGCACTTTCTCCGCGACTCGCTACTTTCTTTTCTTGCAATCGCCGCGACCTTCGGTTCTATCGTCTTGCCGAGAAGCATCGGCGACAACCTCCGCATCGGCTTGATGATGCTGATGCTTATCCCCGCCATCTTCCTGACCTTCCGCCACGGCTGGCGAGGCGCGGCCATCGGCATCACGCTCTGCAGTTTCGCGATCGCAAAAACGCTATACGCTTTCAACGCGGAAGGCGCCTACGACGCACCGGTGTTTCTCGTGCAGCACACCCTGGTGATCGCCTCCTGCGGTCTGCTCGCGCTCGGCTACGCCATCTCGTCGCAGTACGCGACCGCGCGGTCGCTCGGCATCTCGGAAAGCGAAGCCCTGCATGCCTCGCGCACCAGCTTCCTGGTCGCTGAGCGCATGTTGCGCGAGAAGGCCTTGACCCTGGGGCAGATGCAGCAACGCATCGACCAGGAACGCAAGCGCGTCGTCGAGCACCTCAAGGCCATCGGCGATCTGCACGGGGCGCTGCTGCTCAACAACGAAGCGGTCGAACACAATTCCCGTTTCGGTGCGCACATCACCGACATCTACCCGCTGATGCTCGATCAGCACGGCCTCAATGCCGCGCTCAATTCGCAGGAATTCGTCGACGCGCGCGGCGGCGGGGCCCATATCCTGCCGCTGCTCGGGCCGAATCCCTCGCAACTCTCGCTGGAACTGCAGCAGGCCGCCTATCGCTGCGCGGGCAATGCGATCGACGTCCTGTCCGAACTGCAGCCACGGGCCTATGTGGTCAAGACCCGCGTCCGCACGAGCAGGCGTCGCCGGGGGATCGCGGTGATCGTGACGGTCCGCGACCCCGGCGAAAGGCAGAGCACCCCTCGCAGCGCGAACGCGGCCATCGAGTTGACCGCGAGAGTCAAAGCGCATGGCGGCATCGTCAAGCGCCGCCATGCGCATCGGATCAGCCTGTGGTTGTCGGAGCCCGACGAACCGCGCGCGAACGATCAATAGGTCGCGTCCGGCCGGCGCACGTCCCAATAGTCGCCCGACACGGTGCGATGCAGAATCACCTCGACTTCGGCCGTGCGGTAGAGCACCTTGCCGGGGCCCGACGAAACAGACTCGGCATCGACGGTCACGCGATCCGCATCGCCGCCGATGGGCATCACCCAGAACACGTCGTCGATGCGGCCGACGGCGGCGCGGACCTTCCCGGCGCTGTCGTTGATCTGCACGTAACGAATGCCGCCGCGTTCGAACTCGTAGACCTGCCATTCCGGATCGACCGCGAGGTCGGTCGCGGGCGGCGCCGACTCGCCGAGGCCGCTGGCCGCTTTCGGCGCGCCGCCACCACCCGGGCAACATTGCGCGAAGGCATCGGCGCCGAACAGCAGGGACGCGATGAACAGCGCCGCGGTCAGGACCGGGGCGCGAAAAATATGCATCTGCATGGACACTCTCCTTGGACGGATGACTTGGAATTCGATTGGCAACGCCACGCTTGCGATGCCAATTCCGGATGCCCGTATTCATGGAATACAGCGGCGATTCGACGGTATCACCGCGCTTCGGCACCTCATCAGTGCATGACCGGCCGAGTGCGGAGATGTGATCGTTGGCGGAATCGCGGAGCCCCGAGCGAGAGGCGCCGCACAACGACGTCCCTCCGCAATGCCGGCGTTTCAACGCGGAGGGCCGGCATACGCGCTCAAAGGGCCAGTGGTGTCCGGCGGAAGGGCAGCGCCGCCGCTCATACGGGCAACGCAGCCGCTGCGAGAGCCTGCGTTCCGCCTCCGACGGCCGACGGTGCCGGCGGAAGGGCCAACGCTGCCCCTCCGGGAGCCGGCGGCGCCCCTCAAAGGGCCGACGCTGCCGGTTGAGGGGGCAACGCTGCCGCTCCGAAGGCCGGCGTTGGCCCTCGGAGGGCCATCGCTGGCGAAATTTTCGTCATCGTGCCGGCAAAGGGCGGCGGCGCGAGGCTGGATTCCCGCCTGCGCGGGAATGACGGGGCGCGGATGCCGGGCGCCTGCCGTCCAGACACAAAAAAACCCGCCCCCGTGGGGACGGGGGCGGGGTCGCGGGTGCAACTTCGGCCGGTCAGCCGGCGGTCGCCGGCGCTTCGGCCTTGCTGGCGGTCTTGGCGAAGCGGGTCGACAGGTCGCGACGCAGGCCTTCCAGGCCCTGGTTGCGGCCCGCCACCTTCAACAGCGCGTAGCCTTCCAGCGCGAACGACATCACGTCGCTGCCCAGCGCCTCGTCGGTGTCCTGCGCCCGTTCGGCCAGACGCTGCAGACGCGCCAGACGCGGACGCAGGTGGTCGAGGGTCGCCAGATCGGACCGGGCCTCGGCCAGGTTCATGCTGGGCGGAATGACTTGCGTGTTCTGCGTCAGCACGGTGAGGGTCTGACGGCAGAAGGTTTCGGACTTCGCCCCCATCCGCACCAGACCGCGACGCTGATCGGGGGTCAACGAAATCAGGCCCTGCAGGGCGGTTTCCAGGGCGGACAGACCGGCGTCGATCTCGGCCAACTGGGCTTCAGTGAACTGCAAAGAGAGCAAGTTCTGGCTCATAAATACATCCTTTCAAAAAGAAAACGCGCCAACCTCGGCGCGGGCGCATTCTGTTACAAGACACGCGAAAACGCTTCGATTTCGGGAAGAAATAAATGTATCTGCTGTAACGCGGGAGTCTCGATCGAACTTCGATGAGCGTTGCCACTGCGCTCGATGTTTCTCGGAACAGCGAATGCGATAGTGTGCCGCGCAACCCGGCCGGCCGATTGCAGTGAATCGCTTACCAAGAGGCAAGGGGCCGAGAATCGAACGGGTGAATGACAGGCTACGTCTGCCTGCATTACAGATAGGAATAACCACTCATAAGCTGAGCGGACACCACTACAACTTGCTCGGCACACAAGCAAGGCGTGACGCATCCCGCGAAGTCATAAGCGCCTTACAGCACTCGGCCGCGTCATGAAGTTACTTCTTGGGTCGACTCTTACTCCGAAAAGACCTGACTCGAATCGCTCGTTCATCACGTGCAAGCTGGCGCTCCGATCGCCTCAACGATGACGATACCGCATCGCGTATTTCAAGCAGACAATTTATCTTCATGAGTCGCTCGATGTTTTGGCCGCTTTCAACATAGAGAGCCGTGACGAGCGCTAGCGCGTGAGCGGTCAACTCACCAGGCGACTGCAAGCCAGCATTTGACCGGCCTGAAATCAAAATTGTCTCTTCGCCAATTGAACTGAGATTGAAGAATAGACTTCGCGCACTTGCGTGAATATTGAAAGAAGCCAATTTGTAGTAGCTATTGGAGTCCGCTCGACCAGCAGCCACATGAAGCTCCTTGAAAGTCGGCCTCTTGAGATTCAAGTATTTAGAAGCCCATCCGTAGGGGTGAGCGAATGCAGGACCAAATCGGCTAATTACAGCATCGTAGTCAGAATCAATTTCTCTGCGCTGCCGACCTGTCAAAGGTTTTGCGCCGAGCGGAACTTGTGACTGTTCAAATTCATCCGCCTGGCGCTTGAACTCAACCACATCATGAAGTATGTAGCGCTCAGCCAAATCTTCGTCACCCCCTTCAATCAGAGACGCGACAACCGAAATCTCATGAAGCGTCCTCCATCGCGCCATAGCGCCATCTGCAAATCCATTCTCAATCAGGCAAATTATCTCGTCGGCCACCTGACACGCTCGGACGTGCAATCGCTCCAGCACCCATCGCCGATGACGATAGGTCTTGGCTTTTGATCGCCAATAACGCTGCGATGCCTCTTCCCCCATCTCACGACAGCACGTAAGAAGCATACGCAGATAATCAAGTCCTTCGCCCCACCTGGCTTCTAGATTTCTGCGAAACAACTCCACTTCACTCTTCTGAGCAGCGTGCTCCACACCCCACCTCTTGACGAGGGAACCGAACAGCTTTTTGCTTGCGACCACAATCGCAGACTGCACAGCAGTTGGAATCTCGCCAATCACCCTATTGACCTCTTCTTCGAGATTTCGCTCGTCTTCCTCCGCAAATATCAAAGATATTTTTCTATCTACTCCAGAGCCGTCATCCCACTCAAAATCGCCTTCATTCCTTTGCATTATATGCTCGGCAAATTTGGCCAAAACGTCATCAGGCATTGCCGCGCCGGCTTCGGTCATTTTGCGAGCAAGAAATTTCTGCAGAATTGATTTTGGCAATGCCGCAATTGCTTCGCGAACAGCTTTATCTAAGGCGCCCATATGCCAACTCTAAATGAGAGAGAACCCACTTTGCCCCGAAAAGAGTGAGGCTCATTTTGCCAGCCCCCCATTTCGACCGAGGCAAACCACCTCAAAAAACTACTGCCCCAGCAATTCCACATCAATTCCCCCTGTCACATCTGACAGCAAGTCCATGCACCGCTGCGCCTTCCGGTCGCAGAAGGGTCTTCCGCAGATTGTTGCGACAGCCGTCGCTCCTATGAGGGCTTCGGCTGCGGTGTCAGGGCATCGAAAATACGGCCTCCCGAAAACACGAAAGCGCCCGGAGGCGCTTTCGTGATCGTGCTCGGCGGTGGAGCGTCGCCGCTTACCTGCCGGCGACGACCTTCACCATTTCGAGGCACTTGGTCGAGTAGCCCCATTCGTTGTCGTACCACGAGACGATCTTGACGAAGGTGCCGTCGAGGGCGATGCCGGCGTCGGCGTCGAAGATCGAGGTGCGGGTATCGCCGACGAAGTCGGTGGCGACGACCTTGTCCTCGGTGTAGCCGAGGATGCCCTTGAGCGCGCCTTCGGACTGGGCCTTCATTTCGGCGCAGATCTCGGCGTAGGTGGCCGGCGAGTTCAGTTCGCAGGTCAGGTCGACGACCGAGACGTCGGAGGTCGGGACGCGGAAGGCCATGCCGGTGAGCTTGCCCTTGAGTTCCGGCAGCACGACGCCGACGGCCTTGGCCGCGCCGGTGCTGGACGGGATGATGTTCTCGAGGATGCCGCGGCCGCCGCGCCAGTCCTTGTTGGACGGGCCGTCGACGGTCTTCTGGGTCGCGGTGGCGGCATGCACGGTGGTCATCAGGCCGCGCTTGATGCCCCACTTGTCGTTGATGACCTTCGCGATGGGCGCGAGGCAGTTGGTGGTGCACGAGGCGTTGGAGACGATGGCTTCGCCGGCGTACTTGGCGTGGTTCACGCCGTAGACGAACATCGGCGTGTCGTCCTTCGACGGCGCGGAGAGAATCACTTTCTTCGCGCCGGCGGCGAGGTGCTTCTCGGCGCTGGCCTTGTCGAGGAAGAGGCCGGTGGATTCGATGACGACGTCGGCGCCGACCTCGTCCCACTTCAGGTTGGCCGGATCGCGTTCCTGGGTCAGGCGGATGCGCTTGCCGTTGACGATCAGGGTGTTGCCGTCGACCGCGATTTCGCCCTTGAAGCGGCCATGAACCGAATCGTAGCGGAGCATGTAGGCCAGGTAGTCGGGTTCCAGCAGGTCGTTGATGCCGACGATCTCGATGTCGTCGCCGAAGTTCTGGACCGCGGAACGCAGCACGTTGCGGCCGATGCGGCCGAAGCCGTTGATGCCAACCTTGATCGCCATGGGCGGGTCGCTCCTGAGCAGGGGTGGGGATGGGAAGCCCGTCATTTTAACGGATCGGCCGCCGCCCCCACGGCCGCGGCCCGCGCCCGGCGACCGGTATGGCCCGGGACGGCGCCCGGCTCGGCCGGGGGCTGGTCAATTGTTAAGAATTTGATCATTCTCAAGCGGCGCCTGGAAAGGCGCAGAGATACTGCCGGCCAATCCGGTGATCCCAATCCACTGCCCAGGAGGCACTCCATGATCCGTCGTTTCGCCCCGCTCGCCCTCGCCCTCGCTGTCGGCGGCCTCGCCGCCCCCGCTTTCGCCCAGGAGGCCGGCGAGTGGACCTTCAGCGTCGGCGCCCACCAGGTCAACCCCAAGAGCGACAACGGCAGCCTGGTCGGCGGCACGCTCGACGTCGAAGTCGACAGCAACGTGCGCCCGACCATCACCGCCGAATACTTCATCCGCGAGAATCTCGGCATCGAAGTGCTGGCGTCGCTGCCGTTCCAGCACGACGTCAACATCGACGGCCTCGGCAACGTCGGTTCGACCAAGCACCTGCCGCCGACCGTCTCGCTGCAGTACCACTTCGGCGAAGGCAAGGTGAAGCCGTTCATCGGCGCCGGCGTCAACTTCACCAAGTTCTTCAGCGAAGACACCACCGGCGCGCTGGCCGGCGCCGATCTGGATCTCGACGATTCCTGGGGCATCGCGGCCCATGCCGGCATCGACTTCGCGGTCGGCGAGAAGGGCGCGATCCGCATCGACGCGCGCTGGATCGATATCGACACCGACGTCAGCTTGAACGGCGCGGACATCGGCACCGTCGAAATCGACCCGTTGGTCTACGGCGCCGCGTACGTCTTCAAGTTCTGATCCATGCTCGGACCCGGATTCCGGGTTCCGATCGAAGCGGCAACCGCATCGCACGTCCCGGCCCGTCGCCGGCCGGGACGCACGATGCGCACCTCGGGGTCATGTCGGTTACTCTCCGCCGCATGACCCTTTTTTGTGCGCGCCGTCTTCCCATGAAACGTCTTTCCGCAATGCGACGCATCGCCTTCTGCGTGGCCGTGCTGCTGCCCTGTTCCGCGCTCGCCTGGGGCCCGGTCGGACACCGGCTCGTCGCCCGACTCGCAGAAACCCGACTGCATCCGCAGACCCGCGCCGAAGTCGCGCGCCTCCTGCGGAGCGAGGCCGATCCGACCCTCGCCGGCGTCGCGAACTGGGCCGACGATCTGCGCGACAACCCCGACGCGGGCGATCCCGATCTCGGCCGCCGCACCTCGCGCTGGCATTACGTCAATCTCGCCGAGGACGACTGCGCGTATCGCCCACCTGCGCACTGTCCGAACGGCGATTGCGTGATCGAGGCGATCATCGGCCAGCGCGCGCTGCTGGCCGACCGTCGCCAACCCGATGCGGTGCGCGCGCAGGCGCTGAAGTTCCTCGTGCATCTCGTCGGCGATGCGCATCAACCGCTGCACGCCGGCTACGCGCGCGACAAGGGCGGCAACACCGTGCAGTTGCAGGTCGGCGGCAAGGGCTCGAACCTGCATCGCGTCTGGGACAGCGAGGTGCTCGCTTCCGCGGGCCTGTCCGAGCCCAAGTATTTCGCGCGACTGCAGCGCAGGCCGCCACCGCTGCAGCCGTCGGGGCCGACCCGGGATCCGGGGGCCTGGGCGGAAGCATCGTGCCGGATCGTGCTGCGGGACGGCTTCTATCCCGCGCGGACGACACTGGACCCCGGGTATTTCGCGCATTGGCGGCCGACCGCCGAACTGCAGTTGCGCATCGCGGGCTTCCGGCTGGCGGCGCTGCTCAACGACACGCTCGACGCGCCCGGGACGCCATGACCCCCGACGCGCTGTGGCTGGCCTTACTTTTCCTGCTGGTCGCGACGCTCTATTCCTCGGTCGGCCACGCCGGCGCCAGCGGCTATCTCGCGGCGATGGCGCTGCTGGGATTCGCGCCCGAGCAGATGCGGCCGACCGCGCTGGCGCTCAACCTGCTGGTGGGTGCCATCGGCCTGTACCGCTTCTGGCGCGGCGGCCATGTCCGCTGGCGCAACATCCTGCCCTTCGTGCTGGCCTCCGCACCCGCGGCGTTCTTCGCCGCGCAGGTGAAGCTGCCGAAAGAGAGTTACGCGTGGTTGCTCGCCGGAATCCTGCTGGTCGCGGCGATCGGCGTGTTCCGTTCGGCCGGCCGCGCCGAAGCCGAGGACGCCCGCGCGGCGGGCCGCCGCGTGCCCTGGCTCGCCGGGCTGCTCGCCGGCGGCGCGATCGGCACGCTCTCCGGGCTGACCGGCACCGGCGGCGCGATCTTCCTGACGCCGCTGCTGTTGTTCGCGCACTGGATGCCGACGCGCGAGGCCAGCGGTACGTCGGTGGCGTTCGTGTGGATCAACTCGCTGACCGCGCTCGCCGGCCTGCTGACGTCGCAACAGACGCTGCCGTCGATGCTGCCGCTGTGGCTCGGTGCGGTGGCGGTGGGCGCCGTGATCGGGACGCAACTGGGACTGAAGTGGTTGCCGGTCCGCGGTCTCCGCCATGCGCTGGGCGTGGTGCTGTTGATCGCCGCGGGCAAACTGCTGATCGGATAGCCCGACCGCGACTGCGCGACCCGGTCGGCGTCGCGCAGTCGATCCCGCCTCTACTCCCGCTTCGCGGCGTCGGCGGCCGCTTTCGCCGCGCGCGCGGCAGCGGCGAGCGCGGCGTCCTGCTCGGCGCGTGCGGCGGCCACCGCGCGTTCGGCATTCGCCGCCTCGCGGGCCGCGGAAGCGCGGGCCGAGCGGGCGGCGTCCGCTTCGCGCTTCGCGGCCGCGATCGCGTGGCGGGCCTGCGCGACTTCGCGGGCCGCGGAAGCGCGCGCCAGACGCGCGGCCTCGGCTTCGGCCGTCGCCGCCACGCTCGCACGTTCTGCGGCGGCGGCTTCCCGCAACGCTTCGGCCTGCGCGGCCCGGGCGGCATCCTGCTCGGCGCGGGCCGCCATCGCGATGCGCTCGGCCTGCGGCGCGACATGTGCGCGCTTCGGCATCGAAGGCGGAGCCGGGGGCGCCGGCGTCGCGGGGGGCATCGGCGGGGCCGGGGGCGCGGGTGGCGCCTCGTGGTCGAAGTCGCCGGGAAGATCTTCGGGTTCGAGCGGCGGTAACGGCGCGAGAGATCCGAGCGGGGCCAGCGACGCCGGCGCTGCGGGCGGCGGCGCGGGGGGCGCTGGCGGCAGCGGAGGCTCTGGCGGCGCCGGCGGCGGCGGAACGGCGCCGCGGCCTGCGAACTGGACCGTAGCCGCCGGAGCGATCGCTGCAGCGCCCCCGGCACGCGGTCGATCGAAGCAACGGAACGTCGCGGCGTCGCCGGTCTTCGCGGCGGCGTGACCCGCGCACGGACCGGGCGCGCGGCGCGCCTGGATGACCAGACGTTCGCCTCGCGTTCCGATCGGATGCTCGACGCGCGCGTCGCGATCCGCATCGACCGGGAGACGCAACACCTGCGCACCGGCGGCCGTCGATGCCGCCGCGGACGCATTCGGCCCGGTCGTCTCCGGCCCGCGCTTCTCCGACAGGACCTTCGCCACCGCGGTCATCCCGCCGCGCGCATCGCGCTCGATCGAGAACGCCAGGGATGCCGACAACGCACCCTGCGCATCCTCGCTGTCGATGTCGACCGGAAAGGTGCCACCGGGCTTCAGCCACAGCGCGATCCGCGGCACGACGGCTTCGCCGGACGCCGGATCGTCCACGTCGACATAGAGGTAGACGCCATCGTTGAGCGCCGATGCGTCGGCGAACGCATCGGCCTGCGGCTGCGCGCCGGCGATCGCGGGCACGGACACCGTTCGCGCCGGTTGCGCGGACCACACCGCGAAACCGGAGCCCAGCGCCAATGCCGCCACCACCGCGGCGCCCAGCCGGCGCGCACCGGCGCGCGGCAGGGGGGATTTCAATTGCATGACTCTCTCCTTCAGAGGATGTGAGGACCCCCAGTGACAGCCCAGCGGCGCCTGCCGGTCGGCCATGAGGGTCTTGAGCATCGCTTCGCCGTACGCGCGTCGCGAATCGGGATGCGCCGCGATCACCGCCTCGTCGCAGGCGAGTTCCTGATCGTGGCGGAAACGGGCGGCCGCCAGATGCACCAGCGGGTTGAACCAGAACGCGCAGCGCAGCGCGGCTATCGCGAAATTCGCCAGATGGTCGCCGCGACGGCGATGTTGACGTTCGTGCGCGAGCATCAGCCGGCGCTCGCGATGGTCGTAGCGACTGAGGAAATCCTCCGGCAGCACGATCCTCGCGCGGACGACGCCGAGCAATGCCGGCAGACCGGCGCGCGACTGCGCCTGCCAGAGATCGTCGCGCAGCGCGCGCAACCGGCCCAGGCCGCGCTCGAAGCGCCGTTGTTGGCGCCACAGGCGCACGCCCATGCCGATCGCACCCGCCAGCCACGCCAGCGACAGCAGCGGCCACCACGGCACGTCCATCTCCGGCGCGGGGGAAACCGCAGCGGCCACGGGCACGACCAGCGCCGGCAGCGACGGCGAAGCGACCGGCGGCGCGGTCTGCGCCACCACTTCCACGGTGCGCGCGGGCAGGCAGGCGGCGATCAGCGACAGCGGCAGCAGCCACCAGGCCGCGTAGGCGACGCCGGCGCCGAAGCGCTGTCGCAGCAGCCGCGGCAGCCCCAGCAACAGCAGCGAGGCAACGGAGGCCGCGAGCGCGGCGGCCGCGCACGCGCGCAACAGTTCAGGGCTGTCCATCGTCGGCCTCCAGACTCTCGACGAGACGGCGCAGTTCGGCGACGTCGTCCGCACTGAGCTTCCGGTGCTCGCTGAAGTGCGCGACCAGCGGCGCGACGCGACCGTCGAACAGGCGCGCGAGCAGGCTCTCGCTTTCGTCCAGCACCCAGTCGCGGCGCTGCAGCTTGGGCGAATAGAGGTAGCGACGACCGTCCTTGACCGCTTCGATCGCGCCCTTGTTGAGCAGACGGTTGAGCAGGGTCTTGACGGTCGCCTCCTGCCACTGCTGGGATGCCGCCACGGCCGCGGCCACATCCTCCGCGCTCTGCGGGCTGCGCTGCCAGAGCACTTCCATCACGACCGATTCGGCTTCGCTGATCTGCATCCGGGCAACCGTTTACGTCTGTAATTGATTTCAGATTACGCCTGTAAACGTTCCTGTCAAGCCCTCCCGGACGAGCGGTGGACAGGGCACCGGACGGCCGGCGCCGACCTGCCGCCGCCCGTTTTTGATCCGGATCGGGACGCCCGGTCGTTTCTCCGCGATGATGGGGACCATGACCGCAACGCCGCGCACCCCGCCCCATCGGCTCGACAGCCTCGACGACGCCGTCGAGACCCTCCTCGCCAGCATCGACGGTCCGCTGCACGTGGCCGCACCGCTGGGCATCGGCAAACCGCATCGCCTGCTCAATGCGCTGTACGCGCGGATCGAACGCGATCCCTCGCGCGAAGTGCATCTGTACACGGCGCTGTCGCTGGACCCTCCGGTCCCCGCGAACGATCTGCAGCGGCGCTTCCTCGCGCCGTTCCTGTCGCGGCATTTCGGCGACGACTTCCCGCGCCTGAAATACGTCGAGGCGATCAAGCGCGATGCGCTGCCGGCGCACGTGGAAGTCGAGGAGTTCTATCTGCAGTCGGGGGCGCTACTGAAATCGCGGCAGGCGCAACGCCGCTACGCCAGCCTCAACTACACGCACGTCGCCCGCGCGATCGCCGAGCGCGGCACCAACTGCCTGGTGCAGAAGGTCGCGGCCAACGCCGACGGTTCGCGCCTGTCGCTGTCGTCGAACACCGACCTGACCTTCGACGCGATCGACGCCATCGTCGCCCTCGGCAGACCGCGACCGCTGCTGATCGCCGAAGTCGATCCGGAACTGCCGTGGCTCGAGAACGGCGCCGCGGTCGACGCCGGTTTCTTCGACATCGTCGTGACCCCGCCCGGCCCGCACCCTAGGCTGTTCGCGCTGCCGCGCCAGCCCGTGGCCGATGCCGAATTCGCGATCGGTTTCTACGCCAGCGCCCTGGTCCGCGATGGCGGCACCCTGCAGATCGGCATCGGCGCGCTGGCCGATGCCCTGTGCCACGCGCTGGTGCTG
Source organism: Pseudomonadota bacterium (assembly GCA_049324395.1). Lineage (GTDB taxonomy): Bacteria > Pseudomonadota > Gammaproteobacteria > Xanthomonadales > Xanthomonadaceae > Lysobacter_I. Next base: position 121,832 of record JBMOOY010000064.1, on the reverse strand, counting down.
CGGCATACCGACAACGCCCGCTATCGCCGGGTGCTGCAGGCGCTGGATCCGGAGATCGAACGCCATCCCACGGTGCTCGCCTGCGGCGGGCTCGGTCCGTTCGAGATCGGCCTGTACGGTTGCAGCGAGATGATCAACGAGGGCTTCCGCCGGCTGGTGCAGACCGGCGTGCTGCGGCGCAAGGTGGTCGACGACGAAGCCTTGATGCGACGGATCTACGCGAGCGAGGCCGGCGGCGGCGGCGCATCGGACGCGGACCGCGAACGTCTGGAACGCGAAGGCGAATTCCTGCACGGCGCGTTCTACCTCGGTTCGCACGAGTTCTACGACTGGCTGCGCGGCCTCGACGCCGCCGGCCAGCGCGCGATCGGCATGCGCCGGGTGAGCGAAGTCAACGAGCTCTACGGCGGCCGCGAAAGCCTCGAACGCGTGCAGCGCCGCGATTCGCGCTTCTTCAACACCTGCATGATGGCGACCGCGCTGGGCGCGGCGGTGTCGGACGGGCTGGCGGACGGCCGGGTGGTGTCCGGCGTGGGCGGGCAATACAACTTCGTGGCGATGGCGCATGCGCTCGGCGGCTCGCGATCGGTGCTGATGCTGCGCGCGACCCGCGAGGAGCCGGGACAGCCGCCGATCTCCAGCGTGGTCTGGAATTACGGCCACTGCACCATCCCGCGCCATCTGCGCGACATCTACGTCAGCGAGTACGGCATCGCCGACGTGCGCACCGCCTGCGACGAGGACTGCATCGCGGCGATGGCGGGGATCGCCGACGCGCGCTTCCGCCACGCGCTGCTCGCCTCGGCGAATCTCTCGGGGAAATTCGGCGAAACCCCGGCGCTGTTGCGCTCGGGCGGGCACAACACGCCAGAGCGTCTGGCCTCGGCGCTGGCGCCGTTCCGCGCCGATGGCACCCTGCCCGACTATCCGCTGGGCAGCGATTTCACCGCGGTGGAGCAGCGCCTGGTGAAGGCGCTGACCTGGCTGAAGGCGAACACCGCGACGCGGGGCGCGAAGCTGACGACGATCGCACGGGCCTTGTTCGCACCGAAGGCGAGATCCGCGGCAGACAGCGAAGCGCTGGCCCGCATGGGCTATGCCTCACCCACCGGCGCGGGCGAGGCCTTGTACGCGAAGCTGGTGGCGCTGGCGTTGCGGAAAACGGCATGATCAGTGCGATGCCGATGGGCACAGGCCCGTCGGCACGGCCTGTCACTACCGCCTCGGACGCACGCGCGTGCTCTTGTTGGCGTCGTTCGGATCGGTGATCGCCGAGGCCTCGATCGGCTGGCAGGGCTCGATCACGACCGCCTCGCGATACGCCGCGACCTGCGCCAGGCATCCGGCCTCGGTGGTGTCGACGATGTCGATGAGGGTCCGGCCGTCGGTGGAGATCGTGGCGACCCAGAAGGCTTCCTGGGCCTGCGCGATGCCGGCGATGATCGTCAGTGCGCCGGCGAGGATCCATGCAAAGTGCTTCATGTGCGCTCCTTCCGTATAGGGAAATGGTGACGCGCGCGCCGACGTGGCGTGGACGCGCGCAGAGGGCGGCGCGGTTCAGCGCCTGGGCTTGAGCGTGCGGCTGCTGCCGCGTCCGCCGGTGCCGTCGTCCTGGATCCGCGAGGCCTCGATCGGATGGCAGGCTTCGATGATCGCGACCTGGCCCAGCTCGGCGATCTGCGCATTGCAGCCGGCTTCGGTGGCGTCGACGACGTCGACGGTGGTGCGGCCATCGAGCGAGATCGTCGCGGTCCAGACGATGTCCTCGGCGGAGACGGCGCCCGCGACGAGCAGCAGGGCAGCGGAGAGGGTCCATGCGTGTTTCATGTTCGGTTCCTTGGTGGGTCGGTGGATGGAACGCAAGTGAGGCCCCGCATCGGCGCCTGGTCGATTGGGAGAGCCATCTGCCGGCAGGCCGGTGTCGCGATCGCAGCATCTGGACGCACGAGGTCCACGGGGAGACGCGGACGCGGCTCATCCGCTGCTCGGCGTGGTCGCGCATCCCCGGCAGGTCGCGCCGGAGATCTGGTTGGCGACGATCTGGATCGAGTAGGTGCCGGTGTTCAGGCCGCCGTTCCAGGTGACGATGTACTCGTGCGGTCGGGATCGATGCGGCCGGCGCGAGGCACGACGCCTCGTCTTCGGCGACGATCCGCAGGATCGGGTGGGGATGAAAGACACGCCCGCCGCATCCATGCGGCAGGGCGCGACGGGATCGCTGCGAACGATCCCCGTTCGAAGGCGTCGGCGGTCGCCGACGCGAGCGGATCGAAGCGTCTCGCGGACGCGCGTTCCTCGACTTACTTGTCGAAGTCCTCGTCCTCGCCCGGATCGACGATGCGGACCAGACCGCCGATGGCGGCCTCGTAGGCGTCGGCGCGATGCGCTTCGCGGATGCGCCGGACTTCGTCGAGCAGCGCGCCGGCCACGGCGCCGGACTCGCGCGGCGTGTCGGCGGGGACCTTCAGCTCGAACCAGGTGTGCATCACGCCCGAGAACGGCGGCGTGTACGAACACGCGTGGACGGAGGTCACGGTGTAGCCGAAGTTGTTGACGGCGTTGTTGATCGCGGCCTGCAACGCCTGGTTGCATTCGAACCAGGTCGCGTAGGGGCCGACGACCGATCCGGCGCCGTTGCTGTAGTCGGCGGTGCCGAAATAACCGCCGCCGCTGCCGACGACGGGAGCGGCCTGGGCGAAGCCGGCGGTCGCGAGGGTGAGGCACAGGCCGAGGCCGAGGGTATGGGCGATACGCATGCGTGGAAACTCCTGACGGAAGGTGGGCGAACGGGGAACGATCGCCGGATGAGCGATCCTCATGAGCGACCCTCGTGGCGCCCCTCAGCGGGCACCACGCCCCCGTTCGCGAGGGGTCGATACACGCTAGGCGCCAGACCGTCGGGGAGACAGTGCGAAGTCGGGAGCATCCGGGGAACGAATGGGAACGGCAGTCGCGACGGAAGCCGGAACGCGATCGTGGAACCCTGCCGGGAAACACCGCCGCGACAAAGCCTCGGACGCTTCGTTCGCGAAGAGGAATCAATCACTTGCGCGCATTTCTGCCCACTTTCTACCCCGTAAAGCGATGGCTGCGGGCGACCGGTCGCGGCTAGACTCGTGGCTCCCGAACCCGCCACGCATACGATGATGTCGCGCATCCGCCACTCGCTTCCGATCGCTCTCGGTCTGTTCGTCGCGAACGCCGTTTCCGCCCACGACACGCTGCCGTCGACCTGGTGCGTCGCACCGAATACCCGTCCGGTCGCCGTCGCCCAGTTCGTGTTCACGCCCGCGCAGCTCGCGGCCTACCGCGACGCCCACGACGAGGAGTCCGGCTCGGTCGACGGGACGCAGTGCGACATGCTCAAGACCTGCGGGATCGTCGACGACTGGTTCTGGGCGAACCGCATGGCGCACGATTATTGCGACGGGGGGCTGGAGGCCGGCGCGGCGCGCAGCGGCATCGTGTCGAAACAGCCGCCGATGCCGTTCGTGTCGTCGCCGGCGGACTACAACGCACGCGACCATCACGGGCTCTACCGCTTCTCCGACGGCGATCTCGTGGGCCTGTGCGTGGCCTGTCCGACGGTCGCGCAACCGGTCGAGGACCTGCCTTCGAAATGAGCGCGGGCCGCGCCGCGGGCGCGTCCGCGAAGCGCGATCACACCAGCGCGCTGCGCCGGGTGTAGGCCAGCACCGCGTCGACCCGGCGCTGCAAGGCCTCGCGCGCCGGGGCCTCCATCGCGCATTGCCCCAGCACGTAGTACGCCGAGCGCAGCACGTCGCGCCATCGCGGATTGTTCGGCAGTTTCGAGAGCGCGAGATAGCGCTCCATGGCGCGCACGCGCAGGCGACCGTCGTCGACCGTGACCCGCCAGATGCGGCTCTTCTCCGCGAGTTCGAGCCGCGTGGTGCCGGTGGTGCGCTCCCAGGTGTCGACGACCGCGAGCATCAACTCGACCAGCGCACGGCGGAACTCCTCGCGCATGCCCGCATCGCCGGGCTCAGCGGCGGTCGACGCGGACGCGAGCGCCGTCGCGGAGGCGGTCCCGGATTCCGGCGCGATGTCGTCCTCGCGCGGACGCAGGCCGAGCACGATCAGGCCATCGCCATGCGCCCACTGCGCGAGTCGTGCCGAAAGCCGCCTGCCGTCGCGCGCGGCGAGTTCGATCTCGTGCGCGGCGCTGTCCTCCATGCGCTCCAGCGCGGCGCCGAGCGCATCGCGGTCGGCATCGGCCAGATGCTCGGCGAGCGGATGCCCCACCGGCGCTGCGGCGCCGGCGCCGAGCAGACCGCAGGCGGCGCGGTTCGCGGCCAGCACCTGACCGTCGCCGTCGAGCAGGCAGAGCGCGTCCTCGCGACTGTCGAACAGCGCCTGCAGCAGACTGCGGTCCTCGGCCAGCGCGTCGGCCTCGCGGCGATAGCGCGCCAGTTCCTCTTCCTGACGCACGCGGTGCGCTTCCTCGCGCAGACGTTCGCGCTGTCGACGCCGCTGCTGGAACGACCAGACCGCGAGCGCCACCGCGATACCCGCCGCCACCGTGAAGCCCAGCAGCAGGGTGCGCTGGCGCAGTTCCGCGCGGCGCAGGCGATTGTCGGCTTCGAGCGCGGCGATCGTGCGATCGCGCTCCGCGGTTTCGAAGCGCGTGCGCAGCCAGTCGAGCTGGCGATCGTTCTGCGCGCGCGCCACCGCCTGCGCGCGCGCATGCGACTCGCGCAGGGCGCGGAGCGCGCCGACGCGGTCGCCCGTGGCCTCGCGGATGGCCGCCAGTTCCTCCAGCAGCCCGGCGCGTTCGGAAGCCGCTTCGTCGAGACCCGCGAGCGTGCCCAGTACCCGTCCCTCGGCCGCCGCGTGACGGCCCGACAACCGCTCGGTGCGCGCCAGCTGCAATTGCAGGGATGCCGGCATCGGCAGGGATTCGTCGCCATGCGGCGCGCCGGCCACCGCCTGCGCCGATGCGGCCCAACGCTGCGCGTCGTCCAGCGCGCCCGCCGCGAGCGCGACCCGGATCAGACCGCCGTAGACGCGCAATTCGTAGGCGCGATCGCCTTCGTCGCGATAGGTCGCCAGCGCCCGTTCGAGCCATTGCGTCGCCTGGCGCAGGTCGCCGCGGTCGAGACTCAACGCGCTCATGCTTTCGAGCACATGCGCGGCCTCGGTGCGTTCGCCCTTGCCGTCGAAGGCCTCCAGCGACTCGCGATAGAACCGCATCGCCTCGTCCGGCTCGTTCAGATCGCGATAGACGTCGGCGATGTTGTTGAGCACCGCGCCGCCGACCTCGCCGGCCTCGCGCTGCATGCGCAGACTGTCGGTGAGCGCACGCAGCGCGCCGCGGAAATCGCCGAGCCGTCGCAGGGCGGTGCCGACGTTCTTGAGATCGCGCGCGGTGGCGACGCGGTCCTCGCGCCGGGTCGACATCTGCAGCGCGCATTCGAACTGCGCGAGCGCGTCCGGAATGCGTTCGCGCCGATAGGCGAGCACGCCGCGTCGACGGACCCATTCGTAGCGCAGGGCTTCGTCGTCGCGATCGGCCAGAGCGCTCGCGGCGCATCCGAGCGCGATCTCGGCCGCGCCGAAGTCGCCGGCCTTGATCCGCGCGTCTGCGGCCGAGAACAGGGCGTCCGGCGCATCCGCATCGAACCTGCGCCGGCAGACGGCCGGATCGGGCAGCGTCGCTCGCTCGATCGCGCCGCATTGCGGGATCGCCCCCGCGACCGCGTCCGGCAGCGGACACGCCGCTGCGCACAGGAACAGCAGCGCCAACCGGATCCGGTACGCACGACCTTCGTACTCGCTTCGCGCCACCGGGCGATGTCTCCTCGGTTCCGGACCCGCTGTCCGATTCACGCGGCATGCTAGCACCCCGGCCTCGCGGGCTTCCGGTCCCGCACGCGAAACGGCTCCCGGCCTGCGCCGGGAGCCGTGCGGATCGCATCGTCCCTGGGGACGACATCACTTCACGCGGACGAGGTAACGCAGCGTGTTCGTGGTGCCGAGGAACATGTCGCTGCCGGCAGGCAGATTCCACCAGTGATTGAGGTTCTGGAAATCCTCGTCGTCCTGATACACCCGACCGGTCGCCAGTGCGTACGGTGCGGGCAGATACTGCGAGGCGTAGACGCCATAGCGCATGCCGAGCGTGGGGAACGCGCTCATGGTGCCGGCGCTGGTGTTGCCGCCGCGGAAGTGACAGGTGAAGGTCATCCAGTTGCGATTGCCGACGTTGACGCTGGGGAACACACCGCCGCCCGAGGTGTTGCCGTTGGCGCCGCCCTGATTGTCGTGGAAGCGGTAGGCGCGGGTCGAACCCGGCGGGCAGAACACGCCCATGTTCTGGACCGCGTAGTTGTATTTGCTGCCGGTCTGCGGGAGCGGACGGAACTGCACCGCCAATTCGTTGGGCAGGCGGCAGTGACGCCAGGTGGTGTTGCTGCCCGACGCGGTGGCGCCGATCCAACCCGCGCGGCCGTTGATGTTGTTGCTGTTCTCGTCGTCCATGTGGATGAAGGTGTAGCCGTACGGCGCCGGGCAGGCGTTCATCTCCGGAATCACGCCGACGCTGTAGATCAGGTTGTACAGCCACAGCCACCACTCGCCTTCGAGCCGGGCGGTGCCTCCGCCGGCCGGCACGTAGTTGCCCTTGGCGTCGGGGGCGCAGGGGCCGTCGATGCCGATCGCCATGCAGTAGAGGGTCGCGATGGTCTCGCCTTCCTGGTCGATCACGGTCACGGGGTCGAAATCGGAACCGCTCGGATAGCGGGTGTCGAGGTCCTTCAGATAGCTCACGAACAATTGGACGGATTGGGGCAGTTCCGCTTCCCCGGCATGCTGCAACTGCTCGTCCAGCGGGGTGTCGTTTTCGGAATTCTCGGCGAAGGCGGCGCCGGGAAGCGCCAACGCGAGGGCGCAGGCGAGCGGGGCGAGACGGCGGGCGTTGCGGGCGATTCTGGCGATACGCATGTCGATGCTCCTTTCGGGATGGATGGGTTTGGGGTGTCGGCTTCGCGATTGCGCCCGGAAGCCGTTCGGGCGGAGACGGTCGGACCGATCGCCGGGCCGCAGGGGGCCGTCGACGACGCCGGGGCGTCGCCTGGGAATCGGTGCGGAGGAAGGCGTGGTCGGCGGCTGGCCGATCAGGCGGGGCCGATCGGGCGGGGCCGGTCAGCCGGTATCGCGGACGGGCGGAAGCGGACGGGATGGGGTCGGAGGACGGGCCATGTCGGGGATCTCGGCGCTGCGCCGGATGCGGCGCGACAGGGCGACTCTGGGCCGGGTGCCGGTTGCTGGACAGTGCGATGCCGGGAAGGAATCTCGAAAACCGTGACGCCGGTTATGAAAAATCAATGCGTTACACGATTTCCTTGCCCATCTTCTGCCCGGGGAAACGATGGCGGGGGGCGTTCCCGGCTCTCTAGACTGGCCGCCGTCATTCCGACGCAATCCCGCAAGGAGTTCCACATGCGCTGTTTATCGCCGATCGGCGTTCTGTTCCTAGGCCTGACGCTGGGCCCGGTCGCGGGCGCCCACGACGGCCAGCCCCAGGGCTGGTGCGAAGATCCCGAAGCCGAACCCCTGATCGTCGCCCAGTTCTCCTACAGCCAGACCGCGCTGCAGAACTTCCGGCAATCCATCATCGCCCAGGCCGCCGCCGACAAGGTCTGCCCGGAAGACCTGTGGGGCGACCTGATTCCGGCCCAGCCCGGCGACAGCTGCGGCGTGGTCGACGAATGGCATTACGCCAATCTGCTGGCGTTCCGCTACTGCACCGGACTGAACCCGAACCTGCCGCTGGAAGACCGGGCGATGCCGTTCGTGAGTGCGCCGGCGGACTTCAACAGCGACCAGGGGCATCACGCCCTCTACCGCTTCAGCGACGGCAAGCTCAACGGCGCCTGCGTCGTCTGCCGCGCGCCGAGCGCACCGCCGCCGCCCGAAGGCGGCGACTGACGCGGACCGTGGGGACTCAGACCAGCGCGCTGCGCCGGGTGTAGGCGAGCACCGCGTCGATCCGCCGCTGCAGTCCGTCGCGGACGTGCGGATCGAGGCGGCATTCGCCGAGCACGAAGTACGCGGTGCGCACCACATCGCGCCAGCGCGGATTGCGCGGCAGGCGCGCGACGTTGAGATAGCGCTCCAGCGCGCGCGTGCGCAGGCGACCGTCGTCGATGTGCACGCGCCACAGCTTGCTGCGTTCGGCCAGTTCGATGCGGTTGAGGCCGCTGCCCCGCTCCCAGGCTTCGAGCGCGGCCAGCATCAGTTCGACCAGCGCCTGACGGAAATCCGCCCGCGCTTCCTTGGCCACGCCCGGCATCGGCGGCGGCGATGGGGGCGGCACGGGCTCGGGGGTCGTCGCCTCGGCCCGCGCACGCAGATTCATCAGCACCAGCCCGTCGCCCTGTTCCCACGGCCCCAACTCGACCTGCAGCTCGCCGTCACGGCCGCGGAGGGACGCGGTCTGCTGATCGACATCGTCCATCCGCTCCAGCGCCGCGGAAAGGGCCGCGCCATCTCCATCCGGAAGCATCGCGGGCAAAAGGCGACCGGCCGCGCCGTCGCCGTCGATGCCGAGCAGCGCGCACGCGGCGCGATTCACCGCGAGCACTTGACCTTCGGTATCGAGCAGGCAGACCGCATCCGCACGACTGTCGAGCAACGACTGCAGCAGGCTGCGATCCTCGGCCAGCGCCTCGGCCTCGCGACGGTAGCGCGCGAGCGCCTGCTCGTGCCGCGCCTCCTGCGCCGCCGCGGCGAGGCGATGCCGGTGCTGACGACGCTGCAGCAACAGCCACAGGCCGAGCAGCGCGGCCAACGCCGAGCCCGCGATCGCCCACAGCAGCAGCGTGCGTTGGCGCAGGGCGGCCGCACGGCGCTGGTTCTGGTGCTCGAGCGCGGCGATGGTGCGCTCGCGCTCCGCGGCCTCGAACCGCGAGCGCAACCAACCCAACTGGCGATCGTAAAGGGCGCGCGCCAGCGCCGATTCGACCTCGCGCGCCTCGCGCAGCGTCGCCAGCGCGGCGACGCGATCGCCCTGTGCGTCCTGCGCGTTCGCGAGTTCCTCCAGCAACGGCGCGCGATCGGCGTCGTTCTCCGGCAGCGCGGCGAGCGCGGTGCCCAGCCGCGCCTGCGCGGCGCGCGGGCGGCCCTGCAGGCGATCGATGCGCGCTGCCTGCAACTGCAGCGCGGCCGGCACCGGCAGGCCGCGACTCTCGGCCAGGGCGAGCCCTGCGCCGCTGTGACCGGCCGCGACCGCCGGTTCGCCGCGCGCCAGCGCCGCGCGCGCGAGGCCGGCGTACACCCGCAGCTGATACGGCACATTCCCGGCCGCGCGGTAATCCTGCAGCGCGGTCTGCAGCCAGCGCTGGGCCTGCGCGGCGTCGCCGCCGTCCAGCGCCATCACGCTCATGCTTTCCAGTACGTGCGCGGCCTCGACCGCGTCGCCCTTGGCGCGAAACGCCGCATGCGCCTCGTCGTAGTAGCGTTGCGCTTCGGCGCGTTCGCCCTGTTCGCGATAGAGATCGGCGATGTTGTGCAGCACCGCGCCGGTCTCTCCTCCGTTCGCGCGCAGCAGGCGCAGACTCTCGGCGAGCGCGGCGAGCGCGCCTGGGTAGTCGCCGAGCCGACGCAGCGACGTGCCGACGTTCTTCAGATCGCGCGCGATCGCGGTGCGGTCCTCGCGCGCGCGCGACAGTTGCAGCGCGCATTCGAAGCGCGACAGCGCCTGCGGAATGCGCTCGCGCCGGTAATCGAGAATCCCGCGCCGGCGCACCAGTTCGTAGCGCGCAAGCGGATCGCCCCGGTCGCCGAGCGTCGCATCGGCGCAATCGAGCGCGGCTTCCGCTTCGGCGAAGCGCCCAGCGGCGATGCTGCGCTCGGCCCGTTCGAACAACGCGTTCGCGGCATTCTCCGGCGGCGATGCCGACGCCTCGATGCCGGTGCGACGCAGGCAGATCGCGGGATCGGCCCGGTCGACGTCCGCTGCCTGCTTCCGATCGCAATGCGACCCGATCGCGGGCGTCGCCGCGGATATCGGAAACGCGATGCCCAACAGCAGGCCGAAGAGTGTGATCGCAGGACCCGGAGTCATCCGGGAGGAGTGTACCCGATGGGTCCGCGCCCCCGTTCCGACGGCACGCGCCGTCGGAACGGGAACGCGAAGCGGCCGACGCCGCGCGGTCAGGGCGACGTGACCGGCGGCAGCGCCTCATCGGCGATGTCGGAGGCGCCGGCGCTGACGATCCCGGCCAGCCATGGCTGAGCGCCGAGGCTGGCACCGAGCATGGCGCCGCCCACATCCGCCGCGACCACGATCAGCTTGCGCAGCCAGCGCGGCATTTTCCTGTCCGCCGACAGATCCTCGGGGATCGGCTCGTGGCGGATCCAGAATTCGAGCGAGTGACGGGCCACGGCGATGCCGGCGAGGATGCTCTGCCCGCTGAAGGTGTTGATATCGAGGTTGGCGACGGCCTCGGCTTCCAGGTCGGCGAACATGCGCCTGGCTTGCTCTTCGTTGGTCGCGGTGACGGTCACTTCGTCGATGCGATGGAAGAAGCCGAATTCGTACTCGGTGTAACGGTCGCGGTACGGCAGCATGCGTTCGGCCAGCGGAGCTTCCGGGTCGGCCTCGACCACCGGCCGGAAGGTATCGAGGAAATCCCGGATCGGCATCCCCGGCTGCACGCCGCACTTGCGGACCAGGGTGACCAGCGGCGAGACACCGGGCTCGCCGTATTTCTGGAGGCAGGCAAGGTGCTGGTTGTGGGCCTGGCCGACGAACGTCATCGGATTGTCGGCGGCGAAGACGGGAGCGGCGGCCAGGGACAGCAGCAGGGCGGCGGCCAGACGCGGGCGACGTGCAGGGGCATGACGGGTCATGGAGTTCTCCGGATCGTATCGAAAGGGGATGCGCCGTCCCGGTGGACGACGGCTTCGGTCGCCGGATCGAAACGCCTGCAACAGGCGGCAATCCGGCCGCGCACACCGTATCGATGGCGAATCCCGGCACGAAGGTTCGAACCGGGCCACGGCGGGGAGAAGCCGGGTATCAGGTCGCCGGCCGCTACCGGGACGCTTCCGTTTCCGCCTATTGGGAATCAACGACTTGCGGGCATTATTCCCCGACTTGTACCCGCGACTTCGATGGACCCGGGTGCGAACGCCCCCTAAGCTTGCCGCTCCTCCGTGCCAGACCCGAACCACCCATGCGCTCGACTTCCCGCCTGTTGCCCCTGCTGCTTGCCGTCGCCCTGTTGCCTTCGATCGCCCGCTCGCACGAGACGATGCCGGTCAGCTGGTGCACCGGTCCGAACGAGACCCCGGTGATCGTCTCGACCTTCAGCTTCGCCCCGACCTCGTTGCAGACCATCGCCGACCAGACCGCGGAGCTGCTCGGCCCCGAAGGCCTGATCGCGGAAGGTCTCGCGGAACGCATGTCCGACGGCCGTTGCGGCATCGTCGACCGTTGGAAGATGGCGACCTACATCGCGCAGAACCAGTGTTCCGCGCTCAGCGGGCATCCGAACGCGATCATCCACATCACCGGCCCGGTGAGCTACAACGACAGCGCCCATCACTCGCTGTACGAGTACGACCACGGTCTGGAAGGCGCCTGCGTGGTCTGCGCCGCCCCCGGCAGCCCGCTGCTGGGGCCCTGATCGCGGAGCCATGTTCGAGCGCGCGCGATCCGGAACGTGCGCTGCCGCAGGCCGTGCGCTGCGGCGGGCCGTGCCGCAGCCGATCAGGCCAGCGCTTCGCGCCGGGTCATCGCGAGAATGCCGTCGATCCGGCTCTGCAGCGCCTCGCGAACCTCGGGGGCCAGCTTCTCGCAGTGCCCGAGCACGAAATACGCCGAACGCAGCACATCCCGCCAGCGCGGGTTGCGCGGCAGTTTCGACAGGCTGAGATAACGCTCCATCGCACGGGCGCGCAGGCGCCCGTCGTCGATGCCGACGCACCAGATGCGGCTGCGTTCGGCCAGTTCGATGCGGTGCAGACCGGTGCTGCTTTCCCAGGCTTCGATCACCGCAAGCATCAGCGCCACCAGATCGCGGCGGAAGCGCGCGATCTCATCGTCTTCGCCGCGCGGCGATTGCGGCACGGAGGCGGCCGCTTCGGCAGCGACCGGCGATGACGCGCGCGCGTCCGGATGCAGCGCGATCACGATCAGGCCGTCGCCGTGCTCCCAGGGCCGCAATTCGATGCCGATCGCGCGACCGCCCGGACCGAGCGTCAGCGGCAGGATCTGCTGCTGCGCGTCCTCCATCCGTTCCAGCGCAGCGCGGAAACGTTCGGCTTCGTCGCCATCCAGCCGCTCGGACAACGCCCGTCCCGAGAGCGCGTCCCGATCCTGTCCCAGCAGCGCGCAGGCGGCGCGATTCACCGCCAGCACCTGGCCTTCCGCATCGAGCAGCGCGAGCGCATCGTCGCGGCTGTCCAGCAGGGCCTGCAGCAATCGACGATCCTCCGCGAGCGCATCGGCCTCGCGGCGGTAGTGCTCCAGCGCCTGCTCGTAGCGCGCGCGCCGCGCGGCTTCGGCGAGGCGAGCGCGCTGGCGGTGGCGCAGGAAATAGAGGCTGAGCAGCGACAGCGCCGCGATCGCCGAGACCACGGTCAGCCACAGCATCAGGCTGCGCCGACGATTCTCGGCTTCGACCTCGGCGATGCGTCGGCGCGATTCGTTGAGATTGAAGCGCGCGTTCGACCAGGCGAGGCCGCGATCGCGCTGGGCGCGAAGGTCCTCGACCTCGCGCGCATGCGCCTCGCGCAGCGCGGCCATGGCCTCGGTGCCGCGGCCCATCGCTTCCAGCGTCGCGGCGGTCTCGCGCAGCAGCGCCGCGCGGCTGCCCGGCGCCTCCGCGCCATCGGCGAGCGCGCCGCGCAGGCGCGCCAGCGCGGATTCGGCACGGCCCGACAGACGCTCGACCCTGGCCGCCTCCAATTGCAGTTCGACCGGTATCGGCAGCGCATGCGCGGCGGCCAGCGCGAGGCCGTCCTCGACGCTGGCCCGCGCCTGCGCCAGATCGTCGCCGGCGATCGCCGCGCGCGCACGCCCGGCCAGCAGCATCAGACGATAGCGGCGGGCGCCCTCATGACCCTCGCCCTCCTCGCGCAGCGCGCGCAGGGCGTCGTCCAGCAGCGCGATCGCGGTGGCCGCATCGCTGCGCTCGAAGGCGATCTCGCTGAGACTGTCGTAGACGTGCGCCGCCTGGATGGTATCGCCGGCGGCGCGGAACACCCGCAGGGCGTCGCGATAGTAGCGCTCGGCATCCTCGTCCTGCTCCATGTCGCGATAGACGTCGGCGATGTTGTTGAGCACCGGGCCGACCCCGGGATCGCCGCTCTCGCGCAGCATGCGCAGACTGCGGGAAAGCGCGCGCATGGCCCCGGCGTAATCGCCGATCCGGCGCAGACTGCTGCCGATGTTCTTCCACTGCTTGGCCGCGGCGGCGCGGTCGGCCAGCGCATCGGCCAGTTGTTGCGCGCATTCGAACGCGGCCAGCGCGTCGCTGGGACGGTCGCGGTCGTATTCGAGGATGCCCGCGCGCCGCACCAGCTCGTATTGCGAGCGCGGATCGTCCATCGCCAGCGCCCGCGGCGCGGCGCAGCTCAGAACGCGCTCGGCACCGGCCAGATCGTCGTCGCCGCGCAGGCCATCGAAACGCGCCAGCAGCGCAGCGATGTCGGCAGCGGCGAGGTCCTCGCAGCGCGCGGTCGGCATCGACGCGAACGCCGTCCGCACGCAGCCCGCAGGGGATGCGGCGAACGCCGTCGGCATCGCCGACGGCAGCAGCGAGGCTATCGCCAGCCGCATCGCCGCCAGCCGCGTGCCTCCGCGGACGCGGTCGCCGCTCCGACGGATCGCGCTCACGTCGTCGTCCGTGCGGCAGTCAGTCCAGCGCGCGGGCCGCGGCGACCACCGCGTCGACCGTGATGCCGAAGTGGGCGTAGAGCTTGTCCGCCGGCGCCGACGCGCCGTAGCTGTCGATGCCGATCACCGCGCCGTCGAGGCCGACGTATTTGCGCCAGAAATCGCGCACGCCGGCTTCGATGGCGACGCGCCTGCGGCAGGCCTTCGGCAGTACCGACTCGCGATAATCTGCGTCCTGGCGCTCGAACACGTCGGTCGAAGGCATGGACACGACGCGCGCGCCGTCGCCCAGTTCCGCCGCGGCCTGCATCGCGAGGCCGATCTCCGAACCGGTCGAGATCAGGATGATCTGCGGCGCGCCGACGCTGTCCTTCAGCACGTAACCGCCGCGGCGGATGTCGGCGACCTGCGCCTCCGAACGGCTCTGGTGCGGCAGGTTCTGGCGCGAGAAGACCAGACAGGACGGGCCTTCGCAGCGCTCGATCGCCGCGCGCCACGCCACCGCCGATTCGACCGCATCGCAGGGACGCCACACGTCGTTGTCCGGGATGTAGCGCAGCGACGCGAGATGCTCGACCGGCTGGTGGGTCGGTCCGTCCTCGCCGAGGCCGATCGAATCGTGGGTGTAGACGTGGATGGCCTGCGCGCCCATCAGCGCGCTCATGCGCACCGCATTGCGGGCGTAGTCGCTGAAGACGAGGAAGGTCGCGTCGTACGGCAGGAAACCGCCGTGCAGGGCCAGACCATTGCTGATCGCGGTCATCGCGAATTCGCGGACGCCGTAATACACGTAATTGGCGTCGGGATCGCTGCCGGCGACCGACTTGCTGCCCTTCCACAGGGTCAGATTGGAATGCGCCAGATCGGCCGAACCGCCGATCAGTTCCGGCAGGTGCGGGGCGAAGGCTTCGATCGCCATCTGCGAGGCCTTGCGCGACGCGACCACCGGGCCTTCGGCCTGCAGCTTCGCGATGTAGGCGTCGGCGACCGCGGCGAAATCCGCCGGCAATTCGCCGCGCATCCGGCGCTCGAGTTCCGCGGCCTGTTCCGGATACTGCGCCGCATAGGTTTCGTACACGTGGCCCCAGCGCGTTTCGCGGGCGTGACCGGCGCTGCGCGCGTCCCAGGCCTCGGCGATGGCATGCGGAATCTCGAACGGCGCGTGCTCCCAGTTCAACGCGGCGCGGGTCGCGGCGACTTCGTCCTTGCCCAGCGGCGCGCCGTGGGAGGATTCCTTGCCGGCCTTCGCCGGGGAGCCGAATCCGATCGTGGTGCGACAGCAGATCAGCACCGGTTTGTCGGCGGACTTGAGCGCGGTGTCGATCGCGGTGCGGATCTCGTCCGCGTCGTGGCCGTCGACGCCGCGGATCACCTGCCAGCCGTAGGCCTCGAAGCGCGCCGGCGTGTCGTCGGTGAACCAGCCCTGGACCTGGCCGTCGATCGAGATGTTGTTGTCGTCCCAGAACGCGACGAGCTTGTTCAGACCCCAGGTGCCGGCCAGCGACGCGGCCTCGTGCGACACGCCTTCCATCAGGCAGCCGTCGCCCATGAACACCCAGGTGCGGTGATCGACGATGGGCAATTCGGGGCGGTTGAAGCGCTGCGCCAGCAGTTTCTCGGCGAGCGCGAAACCGACGGCGTTGGCGAATCCCTGACCGAGCGGACCGGTCGTGGTTTCCACGCCGGGCGTCATGTGGTTCTCGGGGTGTCCGGCGGTCTTCGAACCCAGCTGACGGAAGTTCTTCAGTTCGTCGATCGGCAGGTCGTAACCGGAGAGATGCAGCAACGCGTACTGCAGCATCGAACCATGCCCGTTCGACAGCACGAAACGGTCGCGGTTGAACCACTTCGGATTCGCCGGGTTGTGGCTGTAGTAATCGTTCCACAGCACTTCGGCGATGTCGGCCATGCCCATGGGCATGCCCGGATGACCGGAATTGGCGGCCTGGACCGCGTCGATGGCGAGGAAACGGATGGCGTTGGCGAGATCGCGGCGGCTGGGCGTCGTCATGGGGTCGAAAGTCGGGTCGGGGCCGGGATCGGCGTCGCCCGACGGACTGCGGGCCGCCCATTCTCCCATCCCGGGGGGGCGGAATCCATGGACGGCGGTGCGCCGGATCGACTCCCGGCGATTCCGGCCCGAGCGCCTCCGGTGCAGCGGCAACGCATCGTTGCGGGGGCGTTCGGGCGTATCCTGCGGCGGCCGCCTAGAATCGGAGCCACCGTTCGCGAGGTCGTCGCCCATGCCGCTCCGTCGCTCCGTCATCGTCGCGCTCTGCCTCGGTCCGATGCTGGCCACCACCGCGCTGGCCGGCGAGCCCGAGACCTATCGGCTCGATCCGGTGCATACGCGGGTGATGTTCGCCATCGACCATGCCGGGTTCTCGAAGGCCATCGGCACGGTGTCGGGCAGCACCGGCCAGCTGGTGTTCGATCCGGAGGACTGGAGCAGCGCGCGGTTGCGGGCCAGCGTGCCGATGACCCGGGTCGACCTGGGCGATGCGGCCTGGAACCGGGCGACCCTGGCCGGCAATCTGCTGGACGCGGAAGACCACCCGGTCGCCGAATTCGTCTCCACCCGGGTCGAACCGATCGCCCCGGACCGCGCCTCCGTCTACGGAACGCTGACCCTGCGGGGGGCGACGCGCGAGGTCGTATTGGACGTGAAGCTCAATGCCGCCAAGCGCCATCCCCTGCCGCCGTTCCGGCGGACGCTCGGGTTTTCGGCCACGACCACCCTCAGCCGCAAGGCCTTCGGCATCGACGCCTGGCCGTCGGTGATCGGCGATGCGGTGGAACTGCGGATCGAGGCCGAGGCGGTCCGCGATCGCGGCGAGGCCGACGACGCAACCGTTTCGCCCGAGCCCTCCTCTTCTCCGGCGGAGGCCGCGCCGCAAGCGTCCCCCGACATCACCACGGAACCGACACCATGAGCCTGAAGAACACCCACGACCGCTGGGGCGGAGTCAGTCAGTCGCTGCACTGGATCATCGCCGTCCTCATTCTGGCCATGGCCTGGATCGGCCTGACCATGGGCGACCTGCCCAACGGCCCCGACAAGATCAAGACGTATGCGCTGCACAAGTCGATCGGCATCACCATCCTCGCGCTGGTGGCGCTGCGGCTGCTGTGGCGGTGGTACGCCGGCACACCGAAACCGGTGCCCGGATCGCCGCACTGGCAGGAACGCATCGCCGCGCTCACCCATGCCGCCATCTATCTTCTGCTGTTCGCGATCCCCATCAGCGGCTGGGTGCTCAACTCCGCCGCGGGCTTCCCGCTGCAGTGGTTCGGTCTGGTCAATCTGCCTCACATCGTCGACAAGAGCCACGACCTGCACGAACTCGCGGAAGAAGCGCACGAGTTGATGTTCTGGGCCCTGGCGCTGCTGGTGGTGGCGCATGCCGGCGCGGCCTTCTATCACCATCTCTTCCAGCGCGACGCCACGCTCGCGCGGATGCTGCCGCGCGGCTGGTTGCGCGTCGGCGACGCCGCGCCCGTCGCCCCTCCTTCCGACAAGGACTCCGATCATGTTGCGTAACCTCGCCTTCCCCGTCCTGCTCGCCGCGCTGCTGCCGGTCGCGCCGGCCTTCGCGGCCGACTACGTCCAGAGCGCCGGTTCCAGCCTCGAATTCGCCGGCAGCTACCAGGGCGAGGGCTTCAAAGGCCGTTTCCCCGGCTTCGTCACGACCTTCGCGTTCGACCCCGCGAAACCGGCAGGCTCGAAGCTCGATGTGATCATCCCGCTGGCCACCGCCACCGCCGGCAACCCCGACTACGACGGCGAACTGCGCGGCGCCGCGTTCTTCAACAGCAAGCAGTTTCCGCGGGCGCGCTACACGGCGACGAAGTTCCGCAGCCTCGGCGGCAACAGATTCGCGGCCGACGGCGTGTTGAGCCTGCGCGGCGTGAACAAACCGGTGACCCTGACGTTCATCTGGACGCCGGGCGCCAAACCGGTGCTGAGCGGCGACGCGGTCGTCAAGCGCCTGGATTTCGGCGTGGGCGGCGGCGAATGGGCCGATACCGACACGATCCCGAACGACATCCGGATCAAGACGCGGGTGGTCTTCGTACCGAAGAAGTGAGTCCGGCGACGCCGTATCCGTCGCACGCGCCTCGACAAGACGCCCCCGCCGCTGCATACAATCGCCCCTCACTCATCGGGGGGGAAGCGTCATGCAGCAGAAGCAGCGGCAGGGGCGGTTGGTGTCGTCGTACCTGATCAGCGATCCCGTCGTGTGGGCGAACGCCTACCTGTCGCAGGCCGATCGGTTCGCGAACGCGGGCATCAAGGTCGTCCGCGCGAAGGTCAAGGCGCACCCACGCCGTCATTCCGACTTTCCCTATCGGGTCTCGCTGACCTTCAAGATCGACCCGGCGAAAAAGGACGTCGCGATGCAGATCCTGCAGAGCGGTCGTGGCCTGATGAAGAAAGGCGGCGTCGATGCCGCTTCGATCGTCAACGACTGGTATCCCTGACCTGAAGAACGCGCCCGATCGCAGCGCGGACGGCTCACCGGGCCGGCGCCGACGCCGGCAACGGACGCAGGGTGTAGACCAGCGCGCCGAGCATGTCGCCGGCGCGCGCACCGCGGTGACAGCCGAGACATTCGCCGCCGGCGGAAATGGGACCGACGACGCGCAGGCCGTCGGCATCGTCGCGCACCACCAGACGCTCGCCGCTTTCCAGCGCGCGCAGCGCGGCGCGTTCGTCGGCGCTCAGTCGTCGCCCCTCGCGACGGGGCGGCCGCGGGCCACTGTCCTCCGGGTGCTGGAACGCATCGAAACCGGCGGAGAACGCCTGCGGCGGATCGTGCTTCGCGATGCCGATCAGCTCGAGTCGTTCCACCCACATCGGCGTCGCGCCGCCGGTGCGGTAGGTATTCCTGAGCCGCTGCATCGGCGTCAGCCGCGTACGACCGAAACCCTCGCTGTCGACGAACGCGAGCACGAATGCGTCGTGCATGCGCAGCAGATATCGCGGCGGCCCGTCGCTCGCCTCCACCGCGGTCCAGCCCGCGACGACGCTGCCGACCAGCAGCGCGACGATGGCCGCGCGGATCGGCCTCATGCCTCGTCGCCCTCGATGCTGTTCGCGAATCGCGCCGCCGTCGCCGCATCGAACGGCCAGTCGAGTTCGCGGCCGTCGCCGCGGCGCAGCACCGGCACGCGATGGCCGTAGCGCGCTTCGAGCGCATCGTCGTCGTCGATGAACACGCTGTCGAACTCGGGGAAACGGGCGTCGGCGAGCGCCGCCAGCGCGAGATCGCAGAGGTGGCAGTCGTCGCGCTGGAAGAGGACGAATCCGGAAGGATTGGCAACCATACGCTGGCGTCGCTGCAGGGGAGGCGTTGCGGCATAGAATACGGCTCCCGTCGCCCGCCGGCATCCGCGCCTCGCGGCGACCTTCATCGGATCCGCCGCGCATGGCCGTCAGCACTTTCGACCTGTTCAAGATCGGTATCGGCCCCAGTTCCTCGCACACCGTCGGTCCGATGCGCGCGGCCTGCCGTTTCGTCCATCGCTGGCTCGCCGAGAACGGCGACCTCGAACGCACCGCGCGCCTCCGCGCCGAGGTCTTCGGCTCGCTGGCGCTCACCGGCCGCGGCCACGGCACCGACAAGGCGGTGCTGATGGGCCTGGAGGGCCATTGGCCGAACGAGATCGACCCCGACCTCATCCCCGAGGCGCTGACGCGGATCCGCGCCGAAAAGAAGATCCGGCTGCTCGGTCGCCACGAGATCGGCTTCGACGAGAAGCACGATCTGATCATGAACAAGCGGCAGAAGCTCCCGTTCCACACCAACGGCATGCGCTTCGTCGCCTACGACGCCGCCGGCGCGGAGATCGCCACCCGGGACTACTACTCGGTCGGCGGCGGATTCGTGGTGAATCAGGACGAAGCCGCCGAGGACCGCATCGTCGCCGACACCACCGAACTGCCCTACCCGTTCCAGAGCGGCGCCGCGCTGCTCGAACAGTGCGATCGCAACGGCCTGAACATCGCCGGACTGATGTTCGCCAACGAACACGCCTGGCGCAGCGGCACCGAGATCCGCCAGGGACTGCGCGAGATCTGGGACGCGATGCAGGCCTGCGTGCAGCGCGGCATCCGCGAAAGCGGCACCCTGCCCGGCGGACTGCACGTCTCGCGGCGCGCGCCCAGCCTGCATGCCGAGCTCTCCTCGCGGCCCGAAGCGGCGATGCGCGATCCGCTGACGGTGCTGGACTGGGTCAATCTCTACGCGCTGGCGGTGAACGAGGAGAACGCCGCCGGCGGTCGCGTGGTCACCGCGCCGACCAACGGCGCGGCCGGGATCATCCCCGCGGTGCTGCACTACTACGATCGTTTCTGCGCCGGCGCCAACGAACAGGGCGTGTTCGACTTCCTGCTCACCGCCGCGGCGATCGGCATCCTCTACAAGGAAAACGCCTCGATCAGCGGCGCCGAAGTCGGTTGCCAGGGCGAGGTCGGCGTCGCCTGCTCGATGGCCGCCGCCGGCCTCACCGCGGCGCTGGGCGGCAGCCCGGGCCAGATCGAGAACGCGGCCGAGATCGGCATGGAACACAATCTCGGCCTGACCTGCGACCCGATCGGCGGCCTGGTGCAGATCCCGTGCATCGAGCGCAACGCGATGGGCGCGGTGAAGGCGATCAACGCCTCGCGCATGGCCCTGCGCGGCGACGGCAAGCACAAGGTCAGCCTCGACAAGGTGATCAAGACCATGCGCGACACCGGCCGCGACATGCAGGACAAGTACAAGGAAACCAGCCGCGGCGGCCTGGCGGTGAACGTCATCGAGTGCTGAGGCGCGGAGCCGGCTGCCGGCTCCCCCACCCCGCCTGCCTCCACCGGTCCGGAAACCGGCGCCACCCCCATTGCAGCTCTTCCGGCCGGGCGTACACTCGCAACGACGACGGGGTGGAATGAGGGGGCCTCCCGGTGCGACGGTTCCTGACGATGTCCGCAGCCTATTTCGCCGGCGCGTGGTTCGCGACGGCGTTCGTCGCCGCGGGCGCGGACGTGACCCTGCTGTGGTTGCCGGCCGGCATCGCCTTCGTCGCCGCCGTCCGCTACGGCCCGCAGTGGTCGCTGATCGCGGTCGTACCCGTGCTCCTGAATCACACGCTGTTCGCGCCGGTCCCTGCCGCGTTCCTGCCGTTCTCGGTGATGAGCAACGTGCTCGGCGCGCTCGCGGGCTACGCCGCGTCCGCGCGCGGGCGGAACCTGGACAGCCCGCTCAGCATGGGCAGCGGGTTCGGCATCATCACCGGCGGCCTGGCGATGTCGCTGGTGTCCGCGCTGATCGGGACCGTCGGACTGGTCGTGTCGGACATGTTGCCGCCCGGCGGGTTTTCGCCGGCCTACGCCAAATGGGCGCTGGGCGACCTGCTGGGGATCATGACGGTCGGTCCGGTGGCCCTGTATTTCACGGATCCGGTGGTCCGCGCGCAGGGGGCGCATCGACCGCCCGGGCCGTACGCACCCCGCCGCGAGACATGGATCTGGATCGGCTGCCAGGCAGCGGCCTATCTGCTGATGTACCTCGCCGGGATCGAGAGCAGCGTCTATTCGTATGGCCTGATCGCCCTGCCGGTGGGGCTGCTGCTGTGGAGCGCGATCCGGTTCGAACCGGTCTGGACGATCGTCGGCACCGCATTCGCGGTGATCGCATTGACCTCGCTCGCCGGACTCGGAATGGCCGGATTCCCCGCACCGCACACCGCGCTGGACGCGGCGATGCTGCTCGGCTCGATGTGCGTGTTCGCGAGCGTACCGATCACGCTGATGGCGGCGATGGCCCAGCAACGCGTCGCCAGCCACCTGGTGCTGCGGAAGGCCACCACCGACGAAGCGACGGGACTGCCGAACCGGGCCGCGTTCGAGTCGGCGCTGAAGGCGGCGCTGGCGCAACCCGGTCGATCGCGCGGGCTGGCCTATCTGGACCTCGATCATCTCAGCGTGATCAACGACACGAGCGGTCACGCCGCCGGCGACGCCATGCTGCACGGTATCGCCTCGCTGCTGCGCGCGACGATCGGCTCCGGCGGCGAGGTCTTCCGCATCGGCGGCGACGAGTTCGCGCTGCTGATGGAAGGGGACGACGCCGAACTGCGCACACGCATCGAGCATGTCCGCGATGCCATCGAGCGCTACCGCGCCGGCTGGAACGGCAGGGTGCTGAACGCGACCGCCAGCATCGGATTGGTGCCGTTCCGCGACGGCGACGCCACGCGCAGCGACCTGCTGTCGCTCGCCGACACCGCCTGTTTCGCCGCGAAGGAGCGCGGCGGAAACCGGATCTGCATCGTCGGCGAGGAGCACGACGGCACCCAGGAGCGCACCGAAGCCATGCGCTGGGCGGTGAAGATCCGCGAGGCCCTGGACCGCGGGCTGTTCGAGCTGCACTGCCAGTCGATCTCGCCGCTCGACGCCGGGCACGGCGACGGCAGACACATCGAGATTCTCCTGCGCATGCGCGATCCGTCCACCGGGCGACTGTTGGGGCCGGGGCAGTTCATTCCCGCCGCCGAACATTTCCACCTCGGCGTCGCGCTCGACCGGCACGTGATCGAAATGGCGCTCGACTGGTTCGAATCGCGTCCCGAGGAAGCCGAGCGGATCGCCCTGTGCGCGATCAATCTCACCGCCGCGTCGATGGTCGACGAGGGATTCCGCAGATTCCTCGTCGCCCGGGTCCGTCGCAGCGCGTTTCCGGCGCGCAAACTGTGCTTCGAGATCACCGAAACCAGCGCCGTGCGCGATCTGTCGCGCGCGCAGGAACTGATCGCCGAACTGCGCGCGCTGGGCTGCGCGTTCGCGCTCGACGACTTCGGCACCGGTTTCTGCTCGTTCGACTACCTGCGCTCGCTCGACGTCGACTACGTGAAGATCGACGGCAGTTTCATCCGCAATCTCGCCGATTCGGAGCTGTCCGCGGCGGTCGCGCGTTCGATCGCGGACATCGCCCACATGCTGAAGAAGAAGACCATCGCCGAACAGGTCGAAAGCGACGCGGCGCTGCAGATCCTGCGGACGCTCGGCATCGACTACGCGCAGGGGTATTTCCTGCATCGCCCCGAACCCCTCGGCACGCTCGACGGCACTGCCACGGCGTCCGCGATCGCGGCGGGCCATCGGTAGGCGCGTTCAACGGTCCGTCGACGCCGCGGCGATCGCCAGCGCATCGTCCAACAGCGCGGCGGCGGTGACCGCCGCGCCGGCGCCCGGCCCCTGGATCGCCAGCGGTTGCTCGCGATAGCGGTCCGACCAGATGGCGACCCGGTTGTCGGTCCCGGCGCCGCCGGCCAGCGGGTGATCGGCAGGCAGCGATTCGAGGCCGACCCGCGCCTTCCCGTCCTGCAGTCTGGCGATGAAGCGCAGCCTCTCGCCGCGTTTCCAGGCATCGGCGTAACGTTCGCGCAGCGCCGCGTCGAGCGCAGGAAGCGCAGCATCGACCTCGTGCGCGGACAATGCGGCGAGCGCCGGCGGCACCAGCGAATCGACCGCGACATCTCCGCACTCCAGCGCGACGCCCGCCGCCCGGGCGAGGATCAGGAGCTTGCGGCGCACGTCCTCGCCGCTGAGATCGTCGCGCGGATCGGGTTCGGTGTAGCCGGCCTCGCGCGCCTGGCGCACGAAGCCCGAGAACGGGCGCAGTCCGTCGTAATGATGGAACAGCCAGGCCAGCGAACCGGAGAGCACGCCGGCGATGGCGTGGATGCGATCGCCGCCCGCCTGCAGCGCGCGCAGCGAACGCAGCAGCGGCAGTCCGGCGCCGACGGTGGCGCTGTCGCCGTAGATCGCGCCGGTGGCGCGGGAGGCCGCACGGATGTCGCGCCAGCGCGCCAGCGACGCGCCCTGTCCGAGCTTGCAGGCGGTGACCACGTGGATGCCCTGCGCCAACCACGCCGCATGACGTTCCGCGACGGCGTCGCTGGCGGTGGCGTCGATCACGATCCGCGGACCGCGCGCGCAGAACGCTTCCGCGATCTCGTCCGGCGCCGCGGCGAGCGCATCGGTTTCGCGCCAGACGCCATCCGCCGACGGCGCGTAACGCCTGCGGGAGTTGGCGACGTAGACCGGCACGAGGCGTTCGCCCAGAGGCGTGCCCCGCAACGCCGCCAGACGCGCAAGCACCGCGCGGCCTACCGTGCCCGTGCCCAGCAGCGCAATGGACGACGCGACGGCCGTCGATGCGGGTGCGGCGGCGCCGCGCTGGACGGGCGTCCGCCGCGCGGTCGCGAGCGCGGCGCTCATCCGACGACCTGTTTCTGCGGTTTCCGGGCATCGGCGACCGCCTGCGCACGATCGAGCGCGGCGGCGATGTCGGCGATCAGATCGTCGACATGTTCGATGCCCACCGACAGGCGCACCAGGCCATCGTCGATGCCGGCGGCCGCGCGCGCTTCCGGCGTCATCGCCGCATGGGTCATGGTCGCCGGATGCGCGACCAGGCTCTCCACGCCGCCCAGCGACTCGGCGAGCGTGAAGTATTCGAGCCCGTCGACGAACGCACGCACGGCGTCCTCGCCGCCTTCCAGCTCCAGACTCAGCATCGCGCCGAATCCCTTCTGCTGGCGCGCGGCCACGGCGTGGCCCGGGTGCGATTCGAGGCCGGGGTAATGCAGCGCGCGCACCGCCGGATGCGCCTGCAGCAGTTCGACCAGCGCCGCGGTGTTCTCCAGATGCACGCGCAGCCGCGCGTCGAGCGTGCGCAGCCCGCGCAGGGTCAGGAAGCTGTCGAACGGGGCGCCGGTGATGCCGAGCGCGTTGGCCCACCAGACCAGCCGCTGATGCGCTTCGGCATCCTTCGCCACCACCGCGCCGCCGACCACGTCGCTGTGGCCGTTGATGTACTTGGTGGTCGAATGCACGACGAAATCGGCGCCGAAGGCGATCGGGGTCTGCAGCGCCGGCGACAGGAAGGTGTTGTCGACCACCGCCAGCGCACCGGCGGCGTGCGCGGCCTCGATCACGAAGCGCAGATCGGTGATGCGCAGCAGCGGATTCGACGGCGTTTCCACCCACACCACCGCGGGCTTTTCGGCCAGCGCGTCGGCCAGCGCGCGCGGATCGGTGAAGTCGATGGTCCGCAACGAGAACGCCCCCTTGTTCGCCAGCGCGTTGAACAATCGCCAGCTGCCGCCGTAGGCGTCGTGCGGCACGACCAGCGTATCGCCCGGTTGCAGGAGCGCATGCAGCAGCAGCGTGATCGCGGACATGCCGGTCGACGTGACCACCGCGCCGGCGCCGCCTTCGAGGCCGGCCAGCGCTTCGGCCAGCAGGTCGCGCGTGGGATTGCCGCTGCGCGTGTAGTCGTACTGCCGCTTCTCGCCGAACCCCGCGAAGCTGAAATTCGACGAGAGCACCAGCGGCGGCGTGACCGCGCCGAACGCGGTGTCGCGATCGATGCCGGCGCGCACCGCGCAGGTCGAAGGACGGGCCGAACCGGCGGCCGGCGAGGAGGTTCCGACGCTCATGCCGCACCTCCCGGGGCGTCCTGCAGCGCGGCGTCGATCGCGCGCGCGATCTGATTGCCGATCTCCAGGGTTTCGGTGAGGAAGGCGTCGTGGCCGAACTTGGAACGCAGGACCCGGATCTCGCCCTGCGGCAGGGTCTCGGCCAGCGCGAACAGATCCTCCAGCGGCACCAAGCGGTCCTCGGCGATCGCGATCACCGTCGTCGGCACCGCGACCGTGCGCGGATCGACGTTGTGCAGGTCGATGGATTCGGACAACCGCAGGAACGCGACCGGCGAGGTGCGCGCGATCCACTTCGCGGCGCAATGCTCCAGGTAGTCCTCGGCGGCGACCCGCACCCGGCCGTGGGCGAGCGTCGGCGACTCGTCGAAACGCTCGGCGAATTCGGCCGGCGTGCGATAGCTCAACATCGCCAGTTGCCGCGCGAGCGCGAGCCCCTGCGCCTCGTCGCACTGCAGCTGGCCCAGCGCGACCGCCTGGCGCTGCAGCGCGCGCCACGCGCTGGCGTAGGGATGCGGGCGATGCGCGCCGCTGATCGCGACGAGCCGGCGCAGGCGACGCGGATGGCGCGAAGCGAACTGCAGCCCGACCATCGCGCCGTAGGAACTGCCGAGGAAAGCCGCGAGGTCGGCGATGCCCAGCGCGTCCAGCACCGCGGCGATGGCATCGGCCTGGTCGGCGCTGTCGATCGGCGCGTCCAGCGTACCGTCGGCGCCCAGCCAGTCGATCGCGAGCACCCGTACCCGCGCGGTGTCGAGGCCGACGCCACTCTGGGTCTGCCACCAGCCCGGCTCCGGGAACGCGTCGCTGGCGACGACATGGCGATGCGCGGAGATGCCGCCCGCGGCCAGCACCACCGGCGCGTCCGCGGGACCGACCAGTTCGTAGGCGATGCGCAGTTCGCGCTCGCCGGCATGCCGCAACGACAGGCGGGCCGGAACGCTGCCGCGCACGGCATCGCCGGCGGCTGCGGAGGCGGAAGGCAGGGGTCGACAGTCGTAGGGGGCGGCGGCGCCGGGATGGGCGAGTGCGGCGAAGGTCATGGCGGTCTCCGGTGCGAAGGGGCCATCAGGCCGCGGGGAGACCGAAAACCGCTGTGCGCAGGGGCGATGACGCAGCCGCGGCGCGCAACCATCTTCCGGTGGACACAGGTCCCCGCAGGAGTTGGCACCTTCACGGCGACGGGCGCGCTGCGCTCGTCACCATCAGGTTGCCCCGGCGTCTTCGGGCCTGTCCCTCAGCCGGTCTTGATGGATGGCTGCAGCTTGCCGCAGCGCCGGCGGGTTGTCAATCGCTTCATTCGGATAAAGCGATGACCGGCCTGGAGCCTGTCTCCGGGCCCGGGTTTCGGCGATACTCGCCCGGATGCGCAACCTGTCCTTCGGGCCGCTGGCGGCCCTGCTCCTGTCCTGTTCCCTGCTGATCGCCAAGGCCTCCCCGGCCGCCGACGGCGCGTCCCGCCCCCATCCGGCGGCGGACATCGCCAAGCGCCTCGTCCCCGAGCGCTACGTTTCCGCGGAGAACCCGGGGGAAGAGCTCGATTCGCTGGCCACCTGGCGCCATCCCGACGGTACGGTCTGGCTGATCGCCACCGCCAAGACCAGCCACCGACTGGTGGTGTTCGACGCCGACACCGGTGCGCGCCTGCGCGACTTCGGCGCGAAGGGCGCCGAACCCGGGCGGTTCAAGCGACCCAACGGCATCGCCGTGCTCGGCGATCGCCTGTTCGTGACCGAGCGCGACAACCATCGCGTGCAGGTCTTCGCCCTGCCCGATTTCCGGCCGCTGGGCAGCTTCGGCGAGTCCGAACTGCGCGCGCCCTACGGGCTGTGGCTCAACCCGCTCGCCGACGGCACGGTCGACGTCTACGTCACCGACAACTTCATGCTCGGCGAACGCTACGACGTGGTCCCGCCGCTGGATCAACTGGATCGCCGGGTGCGGCGTTATCGCCTCACCTTCGGTCGCCAGGGCGAGGTGGTCGCCGAACATCGCGGCCACTTCGGCGACACCGGCGAGGCCAACGCGCTGCGGATGGTCGAATCCATCGCCGGCGATCCGGCCCACGACCGGCTGTTGATCGCCGACGAATACCAACCGCATTCGACCCTGCGCGAATACACGCTCGCCGGTCGCGCCACGGGTCGGCGGATCCCCGACGACACCTTCGCCTTCGAGGCGGAAGGGGTGGCGCTGTGGACCTGCGGCCGTCGCGGCTACTGGGTGGCGGTGGACCAGTTGTCGCCGCTGACCGTGTTCCATGTGTTCGACCGCCGCACCCTGACCCGCGTCGGCAGCATCACCGGCGGCAAGGTCTCCCGCACCGACGGCATCGCCCTGCGCACCGCACCCAGTCCGCGATTCCCGAAGGGCGCGCTGTTCGCGGTCCACGACGACACCTCGGTCGCCGCATTCGACCTGCGCGACATCGCGGCCGCGCTGAAGCTCGGCCACGGCTGCAGGTAACCCGATGCGGGGCGGAGCGCCGGCGCCGGTCGTCCGCGCGTTCGCGGCAGCGATCCTCGCATCGCTGCCCTTCGCCTTCGCCGCAACGCCCGACGACCTTTTCCGCTGGCGCGACGGCCGCCCGCTCCCCGATCGCCCCCCGACCACCGCGCCTGCACCGGCGCCCGCGTCGACGCCCCGCACCGGACCGATCGCCGGCCTGCGGTTCGAGACCCGCGGCGACCGGATCGAGGTCTGGGCCGACAACCGCCTCTCCGGGCCGATCGAGGTCGAATTGCGGCCGGTCGCGGGTCGCGTCGCCGGGACCGAGCCCGCATTGCCCGCGCGCACGGTCGTGCCGGCGTTGGACCGCCGCATCGTGGCGCGGCTGCCGAAGGGCACCACCGCGCAGTTCGACCTCGACGCCGTGCACGGCGATCCGCGGGCGCAGGCAGAGGACATCGAGTACGGCTACCCCTTGCGCACGACCGCACTCCAGATCGAACAGGGTTGGGGCGGCGGCTACAGCCATCGCGACCCCGAAAACCGCTACGGCGTCGACTTCGCTGCGGACATCGGCACCGACGTGATCGCCGCGCGCGCCGGCACGGTGATGGAGATCGAGGCGGGGTTCGCGCAGGCCGGCCGCGATCCGAACGGCGACGCTTCGCGCGCGAATTTCGTGCGGATCGCGCACGCCGACGGCAGCATGGCGCTGTACGCGCATCTGGACGCCGGCGGCGTGCTGGTGCGCGAAGGCCAACGGGTGCGCAAGGGAGAAACGATCGCGCGTTCCGGCAACACGGGCTTCACCACCGGCCCGCATCTGCATTTCGCGGTGCAGGTCAATCGCGGCATGCGGCTGGAATCGATCCCGTTCCGGATGTTCGGCCCGCAGGGGATCCTGCGATTCTCCGAGACCCGCTGATCCGCACGCACGAAACGCCGCATTACCGCGTGTGCCGCATCCAGACCGGTCGCAGTGTCGCGATCCTCGCCTGCGCCGGGCAATCCGCGCGGTGCGCGCCCGGCAGATAGCCCAGGCTCATCAGGAATTCGCCCACGATCTCGCCGCCGGTGAAGCGGAAGGTCTTGCCGAACAGCTTCACCCATGCCGACTTGTCGCGCGGCCGTCCTTCGAGCAGGACATGCGCATCCAGCCAATCGGCGAAACCGCCGTGCGTGGCGCGGAAGGTCAGAACGACCTGCGCGTTGTGGATCGCCGCGTTCACCTTGAGCCGGTTGCGGACGATCCCGGGATCGGCCAGCAGACGCGCCCGATCTGCATCGCCGTAGGCGGCGACGATGTCGACATCGAACCCGTCGTAGGCGCGCCGGAAGCCCTCGCGCTTCTTGAGGATCGTCTCCCAGCTCAACCCGGCCTGATTGATCTCCAGGATCAGGCGCTCGAACAGGGCCGACTCCTCGCGGGTCGGCACCCCGTACTCCCGGTCGTGGTAGGGCCCGTGAACGGGATGGCCGGGGGCGAAGTCGCAGTAGCTGCTCATCCCGTCAGGATACCGCCCCCTCCTGACAGCCTGTGTCCGCAGGGCGGACCCGGGGCCCGCCCGGGGTGCCGACCGCTATAATTCCGCCCCTCCCTTCGCTTCCCGGGCGCCCCGCGGCGCCGCTACGTCATGTCCGAAATCCTCACCGAAGTCGCGCGCGAGGCCGCCCGTCGCCGCACCTTCGCGATCATCTCCCACCCCGACGCCGGCAAGACCACGCTGACCGAAAAGCTGCTGCTGTTCGGCGGCGCGATCCAGATGGCCGGCTCGGTCAAGGGTCGCAAGGCCGCCCGCCACGCCACCTCCGACTGGATGGCGCTGGAAAAGGAGCGCGGCATCTCGGTGACGTCCTCGGTGATGCAGTTCCCCTACGAGGGCCGGATCGTCAACCTGCTCGACACGCCGGGCCACGCCGACTTCGGCGAAGACACCTACCGCGTGCTCACCGCGGTGGACTCGGCCTTGATGGTCATCGACGTCGCGAAGGGCGTCGAGGAACGGACCATCAAGCTGATGGAAGTCTGCCGCCTGCGCGACACGCCGATCATGAGCTTCATCAACAAGCTCGACCGCGAAGGCAAACCACCGATCGACCTGCTGGACGAAGTCGAATCGGTGCTCGGCATCCAGTGCGCGCCGATCACCTGGCCGATCGGCATGGGCCAGCGCCTGAAGGGCGTGGTGCACCTGCTCACCGGCGAAGTGCATCTGTACGAGGCCGGGCGCAATTTCACCCGCCAGGACTCGACCATCTTCGCCTCGATCGACGATCCCGCCCTCGAAGCGAAGATCGGCGCGCAGATGCTGGCCGAACTGCGCGAGGAGCTCGAACTGGTCGAAGGCGCTTCGCACCCCTTCGACAAGGACGCCTACCTCGCCGGCAAACAGACCCCGGTGTTCTTCGGCTCGGCGGTGAACAACTTCGGCGTGCAGCTGCTGCTGGACTTCTTCGTCGAACACGCCCCGTCGCCGAAATCGCGCGCCACCACCGGCCGCGATGTCGCGCCGACCGAAGAGAAACTCACCGGGTTCGTGTTCAAGATCCAGGCGAACATGGATCCCCAGCACCGCGACCGCGTCGCGTTCATGCGAATCTGCTCGGGCAGATTCGCCGCCGGCATGAAGGCGTTCCACCCGCGCACCGGCAAGGAAGTGAAGCTCGCCAACGCCCTGACCTTCATGGCCAGCGATCGCGAGATCGCCGAAAGCGCCTTCCCGGGCGACGTGATCGGCATCCACAACCACGGCACGATCTCCATCGGCGACAGCTTCACCGAGGGCGAGAATCTCTCGTTCACCGGCATCCCGAACTTCGCGCCGGAACTGTTCCGCCGCGCGCGCCTGCGCGACCCGCTCAAGCTCAAACAGTTGCAGAAGGGCCTCGCGCAGCTGTCCGAGGAAGGCGCGACCCAGTTCTTCCGCCCGATGATGAGCAACGACCTGATCCTCGGCGCGGTCGGCCTGCTGCAGTTCGACGTGGTCGCGTATCGACTGAAGGACGAATATGGCGTCGATGCGACCTTCGAGCAGGTCCAGGTCGCCACCGCGCGCTGGATCCGCTGCGACGACGCGAAGAAGCTCGAGGAGTTCAAGGACAAGAACGCGCTGAACCTCGCCGTCGACGCGGCCGGACAACTGGTCTACCTCGCCCCGACCCGGGTCAATCTCCAGCTCGCCCAGGAGCGCGCGCCCGCGGTGACGTTCCTCGCCACGCGCGAGCACGCGCATGCGGTGAGCGTCGACTGATCCGGCGGACACAACGGACACGACGGACGATGCTCGCGACGGTTTCGAAATGGTGGCGTTACCTGCTCGGCAAGCGCAGCGAAGTCGCGCACATGGACTACAAGGACGCCTACATGGCGAAGGTGGTCCTCGACATCCATCGCAAGCGCCGCGACAAACGCGTCGTCCGGGTACCGCTCGCGCAGCTCGAACCGATCCATCGCATCGACCGCGAGAATGCGCTGGACGCCACCCGCAGGCGCGTCGACGCGCTGCGCGCGCACCGCGAGTCGCTGTTGGCGGCCCGCATCCTCGACGGCGAAACGCTGCAGTCCGTGATGCCCTCGGTCTCCGCCATCAAGGTGGTGCAGGACGGCGACCGCTGGCTGGCTTTCGAGGGCAACGGCCGGCTCTACGCCATGCGCGAGGTCTTCTCCGCCGCGGACGACATGCGGGTGGAGGTCGAGGAATACCTGTTCGACGACGCCCGCAGCATCCGCCGCCGGCTGAACCGGGTGCGTGAACTGAACCGGCTCTGAGGGCATTCCCGCGGCGTCCCCGATCCGCTACCCTTGGGACGCCCCGCAACGGGGGCGTTCACACTTGGGGAGAACATATGTATTTTCTCGGAGCCATACTCGCCCTCGTCGGCGCGATCTGGATGACCGTCAACGCCGCCAAGAAAGACGGCGCGCTGGCGGCGATCCTGTGCTTCATCTGCGGCTTCTACACGCTGTACTACGGCATCAAGAACTTCGCCGAGAACAAGGTGCCGTTCCTGCTCTGGATCGCCGGCATCGTGGTCATGGTCATCTTCCGCCCCGACATGGCGGCGATGCAGGCCGCCGGCGCGATGTAACGCCACGCGGACCGCTGCTGCGGCAGGCGCGTCACGAAACATCCGGCCTCGCCGGATGTTTCTTTTTGGGACAAGAGAAACTCAGCCGCCGGCGAGCACCCGCCCCAGCCACTCGGGTTCGGGCTGGTCCGGGTCGAAATATTCGAAGATGAGATGGATGCGGTCGGTGTCGCCGTCGTTCTTCACCGCATGCACGCCCATGTTGTTGACCTCGGCCGCTTCGCCTTCGGGCAGATGGTAGCCGGTGCCCTCGACGAAGAAGGTCACCTTGTCGTTGGTCAACAGCGGCACGTGGATCTTGTGCGGCCATTTCGCCGCGGCGTTGGCGTCGCGATGCGGCTTGATCTCGCCGCCGGGCGCCATCCGCGCGAACATCACCCGCGGAAACGCGCCGTTGGCGTAGCCGTAGGGCGCCACCGCCTGCCGCAGCACGGGTTCGATCAGGTGCTTCCACTCCGCCCAGGCCGGACGATCGTGCGAAGCGCGCCAGTCGCGCACGCTGTCGACGAACCGGAACACGATGTGACGGGTTCTGTCCAGCGCTTCGAAACGGTTGGGCTTGCCGGCGTTCTCCGCGTCCCAGACCGATTCGGGAATCGCCAGCGCGGCGGCCTTCAGCGCGGCGATGTCGACCGGGCCGAGCCGGCGGAGGGTGGCGGTCTTGCGCGGATTGGCGTAGGGATCGTGGGCCATGCGGATTCTCGGAACCTCGGCGCTCAGAACGAATAGTCGAACAGTTCCAGATCGCGGCGGTACAGCTCGGACACGCCGTCGATCAGGGCCTGATCGTAGTATTGGCGATAGTCGCCGCGCTTCGAGCTGTTGACCTTGTCGAGCGCGCGCGACGGAATGCCGATCCGCGCGCAGACCGCATCGTAGTCGGCCTGCATGCGTTCGACCCGGCCGACGAAATCCATCTCCAGTTCGCCGGCGTCGTCGACGAGCAGCGTGTATTGCGGCTGGAAATGCACGTGATCGTGCGGCTTCAGCTCGAACAGGATCCTGCGCATCGTGCCCTGCGGATCGCGCTCGAACGCACCGTACTGACGGGTCATGAACGCGCAATACGAGACGAAGCGGTCGAACGGATTGCGCACGAAGCCGAACTTGAAATAGTCGTCGCAGACCGCGTCGCCGAGGTACGGCCGGACCTGACGCACGCTGAGGTGGCCATGGCGGATCTGGGCGAGGTCGTCGTACGGGAAGCGCTTGTTGACGAACAGGCCGACCTGCTCGATGTCGTCGGGCCCGAGATGCTCGCGCAGCGCCTGTCGCACCGAATGGGTGCCGGTCTTGGGCATCGCGACGAAGATATAACGGTGCAGATGGGAGACGATCATGGGCCGGGGCGTACGAAACACGCGGGAACCCGACCATGATCGCACAGCCGCCGGCCGCCCCGCCCGGCGTTTGGAATGTTTGCACTAGACGGGCCCGGCATCGTCGCGGGATGACCGATCGCATCGAGACTCTCCGCGAGGAGATCGCCAGCGCCCTGACCCACGGTCTCGGCGCCACTGCGGCCCTGGCCGGGGGCGCGGTCCTGATCACCCTCGCCGCCCTGTTCGGCGACGGCTGGCAGCTCGCGGCGGCGATCGTCTTCGGCATCACCCTGCTGCTGCTCTACGTGGCCTCGACCCTGTACCACGCGATCCAGCATCCGGTCGCCAAGGGCCGGCTGCAGGTCTTCGACCACTGCGCGATCTACCTGCTGATCGCCGGAACCTACACCCCGTTCACCCTGATCGGCCTGCGCGGCCCGGTCGGCTGGTGGCTGTTCGGCACGATCTGGGCGCTCGCGTTCTTCGGGGTGATCTTCAAGCTGTTCTACACCGGGCGGTTCCACCGCCTCTCCACGCTGATCTACATCGGCATGGGCTGGCTGATCATCTTCGCGGCCAAGCCCACGATGCAGGCACTGGATGCATGGACCTTCGGCTGGCTGATGGGGGGCGGGGTGGCGTACACCCTCGGCACCTATTTCTATCACCACCCGCGACTGCCTTACGCGCATGCGATCTGGCACATGTTCGTGATCGCCGGCAGCGTCTGTCATTACATCGCGGTGATGGCGCAGGTGTTGTCGGGGCGGTGAGGCGGCCGCGGTGCGACCGCCGCCGTTCGGACACGACGGGACGCGAACGTCCTCCGCGACGAAACGCTCAGACCATCGGCTCGGGATCGCTTCTCGCCTTGTCCGGCCGATCGGCCACCCAGCGACTCCAGTACGACAGCACGAGCGACAGCGCTTCCGAACGGCGCAGCGAGGTACGCGTGATCGGCATGGCCCGGGACCACTCCGCATTGGCGACGGCCTGGAACACGTTCGCCGGTGGCTCGCAGAAGCCCATGTACCACGACGGGAACACCCGCTCCGACTGCAGGTCGTCGTAGAGGAAGTGCAACGAGTGATGGCGCGTCGAGACGATGATCCTGTCGCGAACCCGGCGCACGGCCTCCTCATCGCCTTCGAAATACTGGAAGAAGCGTCCCGCGTGATGGAAGAGCACGCCGGTGACGCCGACCCTCGCATTGAAGTCGCGCGCGCGCTCGAGCAGCGCGGTCAACTCGGAGTCGGAAATCGGATACGCGACGCTGGTGTAGGCGATGCCGTGGATCTGGGGCATGGATCGGGCCGGGGGAAAGGGCCGCGCACGGTAGGAGAACGGCACGCCTTGCGCATTAACCCGAATTAATGCGCTGCGGGAATAGAGGCGGGTTGCGCATCGCGACGGCGCATCAGGCCGCCGGGAACCAACTCGTGTCGATCCGGAAATGCCGGTCCTCGAAATCGACGCGGCTTCTGAGTCCCGGCTCGTCCAGAAGATCGATCCAGCGCCCTTGGCGGGCGATCGCTCCGGACGCTTCCAGTCGCTTGAGCGCACGACTGACGTGCACGTTGGTCAGGCCGACCGCATCGCCGATCATGCTCTGGCTCAACGGCAGGTCGTATCCGGTCCCGAGATCGCGCCGCGTCACGCGCAGCCTGGACACGACCTCCAGCAGGAAATGCGCGACCCGCGACGTGGCGCCCTGGCGACTGACGATGCGGAGACGGTCCGCGAGCACGGCGTGCTCGACCATGCCGATACTGAACAACAAGGCGGACAAGCGCGGCGATCGGATGAAGACCTCGTCGAGGGCCGACTTCGGGAACGGGCAGAGCGTCCCGTCGACGGCGGCGGCGAGCGCTGCGTTGGTGCGGACGAATGCGATATCCGGCAGGCCGACGATATCGCCCGGATAGTGGATGTGCAGGATCTGGCGGCCGCCGTCCGGAAGCATCGTATAGGCGTAGAACCACCCCTTTCGCACGACGTACAACCGATCGGCCGGCGCCCCGAGGCCGCGAACCGTCGAATCGGCCCTGAAGCTTTCTTCGTCCTGTTCGAGGCGCGCGAGCAGGGCCTCGTCCGCCGGCGACAGCGGGATGTGATACCCGATCTTCTCGATCAGACAGCTTCTGGACACGACCGCTCCATCGGTACGATCGGCGCGAACAAGAGCGTCGACTCAACTCGCGATGTAACGCTGGAGTTGGTCCAGTTCCGCCCGCTGATCCTCGATCACGGCCTTCACCAGATCTCCGATCGAGATCACCCCGACCACATCGTCGCCGTCCACCACCGGGAGGTGACGGATGCGGTGATCGGTCATCAACTGCATGCAATGGTCCGAGGTGTCGGACGAGGAGGTCGCGATCACCCGCGGAGTCATGATGTCCCGTACCGGCGTGTCGGCCGAGGAACGCCCCTGCAGCACGACCTTCCGGGCGTAGTCGCGTTCGGACAGGATACCGACCAGTTGCGGGCCGTCCATCACGAGTACGGCGCCGATGTGAGCGTCGGCCATCAACCGGATGGCATCGAGGACGGGGGCTTCAGGGCGGATCGCGTGGATCGCGGGGGATTTCGCATCCAGCAGCTGACGGACGGTACGCATCGCGGCGTTCTCCTTCAGGGGCGAATTCGGGGGCGACTCCGCTCAAGGATACGCCCGTCGCGGGATGCCAGCGATCCACCAGGTAGAGCGGGCGCTGCTTGGATTCCTCGTACAGCCGGCCGAGGTATTCGCCGATCACGCCCAGCGCCATCAGCTGCATGCCGCCGAGCAGCAGGATCACGGTCATCATCGTCGGCCAACCCGCCACCGGGTCGCCCCAGAACAGGGCCTTGACCACGATCCAGAGCGCATAGGCGAAGGCCAGGGCCGCGGTGAGCAGGCCCAGATAGGTCGCCGCGCGCAGCGGCGCCGTGGAAAAGCTGGTGACGCCTTCCAGCGCGAAATTCCACAGCCGCCAGGCATTGAACTTGGTGCGCCCGGCCAGCCGCGGCTCGCGGCGATAGGGAATCGCGACCTGGGCGAAGCCGACCCAGCCGAACAGGCCCTTCATGAACCGGTGGCGCTCGCGCAGGCGCCGCAGGGCCGCCAGCGCACGCGGCGACAGCAGGCGGAAGTCGCCGGTGTCGGTCGGAATGGGCGTCTTCGAGAGCCGCTGCATCACCCGATAGAAACCATGGGCGGTGACGCGCTTGAACCAGCCCTCGCCTTCGCGTGCGGTGCGCGTGCCGTGGATGTCGTCGTACCCCTCGCGCCATTTGGCCACGAACTGCGGAATCAGCTCCGGCGGATCCTGGCCGTCGGCGTCGAGGATGATCGCCGCGCCTTCGCGGATCAGATCGAGCCCGGCGGTCAGCGCGGCCTCCTTGCCGAAATTGCGACTCAATCGCAACAGGGAGACGCGGGGATCGGCGGCGGCGATGCCGTCGAGCACCGTCCAGGTACCGTCGCGGCTGCCGTCGTCGACATAGAGAACGTGTCCCTCGACGCCATCGCTCGCCAGACCATCGAGGACGGCGGCGATCCGCGGGTGCAGCGCGGGCAAGGCCTCGGCCTCGTTGTAAGCGGCGACGACGACGGTCAGGCGTTCGGCGGTCATCGGCATAGAGTACCCGCCGCCGCCGTCAGTCGAACGCCAGATACGCCGGCCCGCCCAGCGCGCGCATCTGACGCTGGATCGCGCGGGTCCGACGCTGGACGTAGGGCCCCGGCTTGGCGGCGCTGTATTTGCGCGGGTTGGGCAGGACCGCGGCGAGCCGCGCGGCCTCGGCCGCGGACAGCTTCGACGCGTCCTTGCCGAAGAACCTGCGCGCGGCGGCCTGCGCGCCGTAGACGCCGTCGCCGTACTCGATTACGTTGGCGTAGACCTCGAGGATCCGTTCCTTCGGCCACAGGGTCTCGATCAACAACGTGTACCAGACCTCCAGCCCCTTGCGCGCCCAGCGCGACCAGCCGCTACCGCGCCACAGGAACAGATTCTTCGCCAGTTGCTGGCTGATCGTGCTCGCGCCGCGGACCTTGCGCCCCTTGGCATTGTGCTTGCGCGCCTTTTCGATGGCCTCGAAATCGAAGCCGTCGTGGAACGGGAACTGCTGGTCCTCGGCCGCGACCAGCGCCAGCGGCAGCTGTTTCGAGATCCCGTCGGCGTCGCGCCAGTCGTAGGCCACGACGAAGCCGCGATCGCCTTCGCTCCAGGCTTCGACGTAACGCCCGACCATGAACGCGGTCATCGGCGGGTCGACGAAACGCAGCACCGCGACCTGCAGCACCGAGGTCAGCGCGAACAGCAGCGGCAGCCACAGGAACAGCCAGCGCCACCAGCGCACCCGGCCGCGCCTGCGTGCGGGCGCCGCCGGCGCGCCCGGGCCGGTTTCGGAACGATCCGAGGTCCCGGGCTTTGATTCCTGGTCGTGGTGCCCCATCTTGTCCGCGTCCCCGCCCTGCCGTACCGCCGGTCTTCCGGCGGGCGGCATTATCCGCGAACCCGCCAGCCCGCACGAGCACGCCCGACATGTCCGCCGACGCCCAGCCCGACCGACTTCTCCGTTTCCTGCTGGAACAGGCCGGCATCCGCGGCGTGTACGCGAGTCTCGACGACACCTGGCAGCAGATCCGATGCCGCGCGGACTATCCGCCGCGGATCGCCGGACTGCTCGGCGAAGCGGTGGCGGCGGCCGCGCTGTTCACCGGCCACATCAAGGTCGACGGCCGTCTTTCGGTGCAGGTCCGCGGCAGCGGACCGCTGCGGACGCTGTTCGCCGAATGCACCGGCGCCGGTACCCTGCGCGGGATCGCCACCCTCGCCGAGGACGCCACCGTCCCCGACGGAGCGATCCTGCGCGCGCTCGGCGACGACGCCCTGCTTGCCATCACCGTGGAAAACCCCGGCGCGCTCGGTCAGGACCCGACCCGTTACCAGGGACTGGTCTCGCTGGATGCCGACGCGCTCTCGGAGGCCTTCGAGGGCTATTTCCGGCAATCCGAGCAGCTTCCCACCCGGCTCCTGCTGGCCGCCGACGGGGAGCGGGTGTCCGGGCTCCTGCTGCAGAAACTGCCCGGCGATACCGGCGACGACGACGGCTGGAATCGCGCGAGCGTGCTGTTCGACACCCTGACCGCGACCGAGCTGCTCGAAACCCCCGCCGAGGCCCTGCTCCACCGCCTGTTCCACGAGGATGGGGTCCGCCTGCTCGGCGAGCGCCCGCTGCGGTTCGCCTGCTCATGCTCGCGCGAACGGGTCTCCGCGATGCTGGAATCCCTGGGCGAAGGCGAAGCCCGGGCCGCCGCCGAGGACAACGCCGGGGTGGCCGAGATCCGCTGCGAGTTCTGCGGCGAGGCCTATCTGTACTCGGAGGCCGAGATCGCCGACCTGTTCGTCCCCCGCCCGACCCCGCTGGAGGCTCCGGAACGGCTGCAATGATCGCTCCCGTCGGGTCCGTCACAGTTCTTTGCGGACCTTGGTCGATTGTTAAAGAACCATAAATTTGATAGTCTATTTTTCCGATGGACCCGTTCGAGGAACTCGACCGCACGATCGCGGTCTGATCCCCACCATGCGCACCGCCCTCCTCTCGCTGCCGCTGCTGCTGTCGTTCGCCCTCGGGGCAGCGATGCCCGTTGCCGCGCAGGCGCAGACCGGGAAGGATCGCGTCGAGCTTCCGGTGTGGAACAAGTCCAGCGGCGAAGTCGAGGCCATCGTCGTGCTGGAACCGGCGGACGTGGCGAAATCCCGCACGCTCGCCCGATTCGGCGTCCGCCATCTGGACACCACGTTCGGCCTCAACGCCGGCGATTCGCTGGGCCTCCTGTGCGATCGCAAGCAGGGGCTGGCCAACGCGCTGAACAACCTCGCCGACAACTGCGTGCTCGCGTCGATTCCCGCGCGCCGCAACGGCACCGCCGCGATTTTCCAGCGCAACGGCACCCAGATCGGGATCGGCGCCGGAAGCACCCGCAGCACGATTCCGGCCTGGCTGGCCCCGAGCAACGGCGGCAACGGCCGGATCGACCTCAACGACATCACCATTTTCAGCCAGAAGGCGCTGCCGCGCGAAGGCTACGTCTCGATCGCCGGCACCGTGGCCAAGGCCCGCCTGCAGACGCCGGCCGAAATCCCCGGTTTCAGCAACCGCTGGACCTCGCATCAGCTCAACCTCGGCGGCGGCGTGGGCGCCTTCGGCGTCAACGTCATCGGCGAAGTGGTCGATACCCCCGGCCGCGACCGCTGGGGCAGCCTGGGTCTCGGTCTGAGCTGGCGCACGCCCTGGAGCGGCCAGCTGACCGTCGGCGCCGACAACCTGGTGACCCGCGGCAAGAACCCCTTCGCCCCGGCCACCGACGACGGTTCGGAAGAAGGCGCGGTCCCCTACGTCCGCTACGAGCAGGACCTCTGAACCGGCGGATGGCGGCCCGTCCGCCATCCCGACCCGGGCCCGAACCGGCCGGCTCGACGGCCTCGCGGGCGATTTCAAGGCCCCGGGCCACCCGTGTTAACGACACTTTAATTTTTCTCCGAGTGGGGCTACTATCGGCCCCGGCCTGATCCGGTTTGGCGGCTGTTTTGTCGCTTTTCGGCAGGTTCCCATGGGAAACCCCAAGACTCACTTGGAGAGAGAGATGACTTTGAAGACCAACAAGCTCCGCGACGCGATTTCCTTCGCGCTCGTGGGCACCACCGCCCTCGCGGGCACGGGCGTCGCGTTCGCCCAGGACAGCCAGGAATCCGACGAGCTCGACACCGTCGTCGTCACCGGTTCGCGCATTCCGCGCTCGTCCGAAGTGGAAGGCACCTCGCCGGTGCTCACCATCGACCGCGCCACCATCGATGCCACCGGTCTGACCTCGGTCGGCGACATCCTGTTCAACATCAGCGCCAGCGACGGCGGCGCGCTGCGTAACGTCACCACCAGCACCAACGGCAGCGACGGCACCCAGAACATCTCGCTGCGCGGCCTCGGCGCCACCCGCACCCTGGTGCTGGTCAACGGTCGCCGCTGGGTCACCTCGGGCATCACCAATGCCGCGCTGGTCGACCTCAACACGATTCCGATCTCCGTCGTCGAGCGCATCGAAGTCCTGAAGGACGGCGCCTCGGCGATCTACGGTTCCGACGCCATCGCGGGCGTGATCAACGTCATCACCCGCAAGAACTTCGACGGCGCCGAAGCCAACGTCTACCTCGGCGGCTACACCAAGGGCGACGGCTTCCAGCAGGCCTACGACTTCACCGTCGGTTCCAACAGCGACCGCTGGAACGCCGTGCTCAGCCTCAGCTACACCGATCAGGAGCCGGTCTACGCCGGCGATCGCGAGATCGCTTCGGTGCCGGTCTTCGGCGGCGGCGACCTGGCTTCGGGCGGTCTGTTCGGTTCGGGCTCGAACCTCCGCGGCAACTTCGTGCGTTGCGCCACCGCGCTGACCCCGACCTCGACGGGCTTCCAGACCTGTACGCCGGTCGCCGGCGGTCCGTTCACGCTGAACGAAGGTCGCCCGGGCACCGCGCCGACCGACTTCCGTCGCTTCATCAGCTACAGCCTCGACGGCTCGGGCCACTCCGACCGCTACAACTTCGCGCCGGTCAACTATCTGCTGCAGCCGATCCAGCGCTTCAACGTGTACGGCCAGACCAGCCTGCGCCTGACCGATCGCATCAACTTCAACGCGATGGCGACCTACGTCAAGCGCGAGTCCAACCAGCAGCTGGCCGAAGTGCCGCTGACCATGGACGTGCGCGGCATCAACGGTCCGCAGTGGGCGTTCGCGCCGACCGCCGGCAACGTGTTCAACCCGTTCGGTCAGGACATGCGCGGCTTCAACTTCCGCGCCCAGGCCGTCGGCCCGCGCAAGCCGTACTACAACAACGACAACCTGGCCACCACGCTGTGGGTCGACGGTTCGTTCGATCTGGCCGGTCGCGACATGTACTGGGATGCCGGTTTCTCGTACCTCGACTCGCGCTTCAGCGCCCGCGGCGAGAACTACATCAACCTGTTCAACCTGCGTCGTGCGGTCGGCAACTCGCGTCGCAACCCGGTCACGGGCGCGCTGGAATGCCTCGACGCCGGCGGCGCGGTGATCGCCGGCTGCGTGCCGTACAACGTCTTCGGTGGTCCGGACCTCGGTCTGGCCGCGGGTGTGATCACCCAGGCCGAATACGACGCGATGAACCGCTACATCAGCTACACCCAGAGCTCGTCCGAGCGGATGACGACGAAGGACTACTTCGCCAATCTGTCCGGTTCGATCGTCGACCTGCCGGCCGGCCCGCTGGGCTTCGCCATCGGTCTGGAACACCGCCGTACCGCCTACTACAGCCAGCCCGACGCGCTGGTCGCCGGCGGCGGTTCGTCGGACAACTTCTCCGAACCGACCAAGGGCAACGTCAACGTCGACGAAATCTACGCCGAGTTGAACGTCCCGATCCTGGCCGACGTGCCGGGCGCGAAGCTGCTGGAAGTGAACCTGGCGGCCCGCAAGTCGGACTACGACACCAACGGCGTCTTCGGCGGCGCGGCCATCAGCCCGGATCTGGGCGGCGACACCTCGAAGAAGATCGGCATCAAGTGGCAGGTGTTCGACGACCTGATGTTCCGCGGCACCTACTCGGAATCGTTCCGCGCTCCGGACGTGCTGGATCTGTACGCGGGCGGCGCCGAGAGCTTCCCGCAGGCGGCCGACCCCTGCAACACGTTCAACTTCGGCGCCGCCACCACCGATCAGGCGCGCTGCACCGCCGATGGCGTGCCGGTCGGCGGCGTGGTCCAGGCCAACGCGCAGATCCGTTCGCTCCAGGGCGGCAACCCGGATCTGCAGCCGGAATTCGGCGAAACCCGCAGCCTGGGCGTGGTCTACAGCCCGAGCTGGGCCCCGGGCCTGAACGTCACCCTCGACTGGTACAAGATCGAGCTGGAACAGGTCATCTCGTTCCGTACCTCGCAGTCCATCCTGAACGCCTGCTACCGCCTCCCGGGCGCCCCCGGCGCGGCCGGCAACGCCGCCCAGCGTGCGCTGTTCTGCTCGTTCGTGGGCCGCGACAGCGCCGGCAACATCGTCGACCTGCGCCAGACCAGCTTCAACCTGGCGGAAGGCGAAGTGAAGGGCCTTGACCTCGCGGTCAACTACGCGATGCCGGAAACCGCGTGGGGCAAGTTCACCTTCCAGTGGGACAGCACCTACAACCTGTCCATCGACGACGACAAGGTGCTCTTCGGCGTCGTCGGCCAGTACAACGGCTCGCCGCAGTGGCGTCTCCGCTCCAACCTGACCACGAACTGGCAGAAGGGCGACTGGGACGCGACCTGGGCGGTGCGTTACTACTCCGAACTGGAAGATCCCTGCACCGGTCAGAACTATTTCGAATACGGCATCACGCCGGCCGAAATCTGCCCGGACAACGGCATCAACATCATGGGCTCGCGCTTCTACCACGATGTCCAGGTCGGCTGGAAGACGCCGTGGAACGGCAAGATCGCGGTCGGCGCCCGCAACCTGTTCGGCAAGGAACCGCCGACCACCCAGAACTCGTTCGCGCATTCGTTCGACGGCGCCTACGACCTGCCGGGTGGCGGCTTCTTCTACCTGCAGTACAACCAGAAGTTCTGATCCACGCTTCCGGCATGCGTCACACGGAACGGCCCCCGCAAGGGGGCCGTTCTTTTTTT
Organism: Pseudomonadota bacterium; assembly: GCA_049324395.1. Taxonomy (GTDB): domain Bacteria; phylum Pseudomonadota; class Gammaproteobacteria; order Xanthomonadales; family Xanthomonadaceae; genus Lysobacter_I. The sequence goes on along the minus strand of JBMOOY010000064.1, from coordinate 78,944 downwards.
GCCCGACCTGCTGGCGCGTCTCGCATCGCTCGGACAGGCCTCATCGCGCAGACGTGCGGCATCGAAAAATCCCGTGGCCGAGGCGATGCCATCGGAACCCGCCGGCCGGCGGTTGCCGTTATGTCGATGCCTCTCGATGCGAGGCGGCGGCCGGGATCCGAACCGGCGACCTCAGTCGCCGCGGCTGAACCAGGCGTTGAAGGCCACGGTGATGCGCTCCCCGGCGCCGCGATACGGGGTGACGTAGTGGCCGAGCCAGGACGGGAAGAACACCAGCTGCCCGGGCTTGAGCGCGATCGTGAAGTTGCCGTGGCTGAAGGGCCAGCGCAGGGTGGCATTGGCGGCGTCGAGGAAGGTGTTCGCGGCCATCTGCGGATGCGGGAAGACCAGACAACCGTTGTTGGTGTAATCCGGCAAGGGGTCGCCGTCCGACACGCAGTAGACCCCGGACCAGCTCGCCATCGGATGGTTGTGGTATCCGAAGTAACCGCCGTCGCGGGTGACGTGGAACCACGTCTGGCTGGCGATGCGCAGGCCCTTCGTGCCTTCCGACAGGCCCGGGTTGATGTTGCGGAGGAACTCGCCGAGCGAGGACCAGACGAACGCGCGCAGTTCCTGGACGCAGGTTTCCTCGCGCGAGAAGAAGTTGAAGTCGCTTTCGAAGAGGCCTTCGGGTTGGTGGACGACCGGATCCGGATTGCGGTATCCGCCGCCCTGCGCCTCGAGCGCCAAGATCGCCGTCTTGAGCGCGGCGTTCAGGGCGCCGGGATCGGGATGGAACGTTTCGGCCATCGGGGCGGCGAAAGCGGGAAACACGTTGACGGTCATGGCGGTCGGTCCGCTGCGATTGCGATGGCGGGCACCATAGCGCAGCCGCGCCCCGGCCGTGCGATCCGGATCAAATTACGCCGACGACGATCGTGCGGCGGCACGGCGGACACGCTCAGGCCAACCCGTGCGCCACCAGCCGCTCCAGCATCGGTCCGAGATGCCGCTCGTAGGCCCGCCACAGTCCGCCGCGGTTGGTCACGATGCCCTGCCTCACCTGGTTCGAACTGGCGGTGGCGACCATGCCGGAGCGGCGCTCGACCTGCAGCATGTCCTCGCGGAACTCGAATCCGCAATGCGCGGCGATCCGGCGCGCCTGGGCCTCGGGCTCGCGCACCATCGCGTCGTAGTCGATGTCGAACACGCGGTCCGGCATCGCCGCGCGCCAGTGCGCCATGAGATCGCGATAGGCCTTGCAGTAGTCGGCCATTTCGATCTGGTCGTAGGAATACGCCGCCTCGTTGGTGAACAGCGTGCGCAGGTTCGAGAAACAGGTGTCCGCCGCGTCGCGGCGCATGTGCAGCAGGCGCGCCTGCGGCAGCGCCTTGGCGATCGGGCCGAGCAGCACGAAGTTCGGGTTGAGCTTCTCGGTCACGAACCCCCGTCCGCGGCTGCGGACGCGCATCGCGTCGAGGAAACCGCGGCCGATCGCGCCGTAATCCAGTCCCGCCGCGCGCTCGGCGATGACGCCGTCGGCCACCACCGGGCAGTAGTGATCCGCGGCCAGACGCATTTGCGCCGAGAAGGTATAGGTTTCGCCGGCATCTGCGACGTCCGGATGGCCGGAGAGGATCCGCTCGAGCAGGGTCGTGCCGCTGCGATGCAGGCCGACGATGAAGATCGGGGTCAGCGGGTCGTCGAAGGGCTCGCCGCGGGCGAAGGCCGCGTCGAAGGTCCTGCGCAACGTGTCGAACATCGCCATCGTCGCGGCGTGGTCGTAGGGCTGTTCGGTGCGCCGGGCGCGGCAGCCGCGCATCAGCGCTTCCCACGCGCCGTCGTGGTCGCCGAGATCGTGCAGTTCGTTGTGCAGGGCATAGCCCAGATGACTCTCGTCCCGGGCGGACAAGCCGGGCTGGGCGAGCAGCCGGCGCAGGACATCGACGCGATTGCGTCCGGGCTCGGCCTTCGCCACCCGCGAGAGCATCGAATACACCGCAGCGAAGGTCGGGCGGATCTTCAGCGCGCGCTCGAACGCGGCGGCCGCCTCGTCCTGACGACCGGCGAACATCAGCACCAGCCCATGCATGTTGTGGGCGTCCGCGAGGTCCGGACGCAGCTTGAGCGCATGCTGGACCCAGCCCAGCGTCTTGTCGTAGTCGCCGGCGCTCGCGAAGAACGATGCGAGGTCCACGAGCTTCTCCGGCGGCAACTGCCCCGCCAGTCCGGTGCGTTCGACGTAGTCGCGCATCCGCGGCAGATCCTCGAACCGGCGCAGCCGGCGGGTCACGATCAGCGCGGCCATCGGCGGCGGTCGCTCCACCCGCGAGGCCTCGATCATCGCGCGCACGGCATCGCGATAGGCGCCGAGCTTTTCCCGCGCCGCGGACAACTCGATCCACGCCGGCAGGAAGCTGCGGTCGTGATCGACGATCGCCTCGTAGGTCGCGGCGGCCTGGCGCCACTGCTGGAGCTGGGTGTGGCGCTGGCCCTGCTGCCAGAGCGCCTGCTGCTTGTTCGACATGTGCGCAGTGTAGTGGTTGGCGCCCACGGCCGCCGGCATGGGGCGAACATGCGACGGGCGCCTCGCGGCGCCCGTCGATGCGATCCGGGGCGGGCGGCTCAGTCGGCCAGTTCGGCGAGGATCCGCGCCTGCTCGGCCTTGAGCGCGGCCGGCATGCGCGGACCGTATTCCTCGAGGAATTCGCCGATGCTCTCGAACTCGGCGCGCCAGCCGTCCCGGTCGAAGCCGAAGAGCTTGGCGCGGGCCTCGTCGCTCAGCGCGACGCCGTCCAGGTTCAGGTCCTCCGGCCGCGGCAGGGCGCCGATCGGCGTCTCGACCGCACCGGCGCCGCCCTTCACCCGCTCGATCATCCACTCGATCACGCGCAGGTTGTCGCCGAAGCCGGGCCACAGGAACTTGCCGTCGTCGCCCTTGCGGAACCAGTTGACGTGGAAGACCTTCGGCAGCTTCGACACGCCGCCGAACGACAGCCAGTGGCCGAAATAGTCGGCGAAGTTGTAGCCGCAGAACGGTTTCATCGCCATCGGGTCGCGACGCATCACGCCGACCGCGCCGGTCGCCGCCGCGGTGGTCTCCGAACCCATCGCGGCGCCGACCAGCACGCCGTGGGTCCAGTCGCGCGCCTCGAACACCAGCGGCACCAGCGAAGCGCGTCGACCGCCGAACACGATCGCGCTGATCGGCACGCCCTGCGCGTCCTCGGCCTTCGGCGAGTACGACGGGCACTGCTTCGCGCTGACCGTGAAACGCGCGTTGGGATGGGCGGCGGGGCCGTTGCTGGAATCGTATTCACGACCGCGCCAATCGAAAGCGGGCGCGCCGCCGTCCAGACCCTCCCACCACGGCTGGCCGTCGGCGGTGAGGCCGACGTTGGTGAAGATCGTGTTCTTGCGGATCGTCGCCAGCGCGTTCGGATTGGACTTGCTGGACGTCCCCGGCGCGACGCCGAAGAAACCGGCCTCCGGGTTGATCGCGTACAGACGACCGTCGGCGCCCGGGCGCATCCAGCAGATGTCGTCGCCGATGGTCGTGACCTTCCAACCGTCCTTGCGGTAGCCCTCCGGCGGGATGAGCATCGCCAGATTGGTCTTGCCGCAGGCCGAAGGGAAGGCGGCGGCGATGTAATGCGTTTCGCCCTGGGGATTCTCCACGCCGAGGATCAGCATGTGCTCGGCCAGCCAGCCTTCGGTGCGCGCCTGATACGAGGCGATCCGCAGCGCGTGGCATTTCTTGCCCAACAGCGCGTTGCCGCCGTACCCAGAACCGTAGGACTTGATCGTGAGTTCTTCCGGAAAATGCATGATGAAGCGGCGATTCGGATCGAGCTCGCCGATCGAGTGCAGGCCCTTGACGAAGCTTCCGTCGCGCTCGATCCGCGCCAGCGCCGCGGCGCCCATGCGGGTCATGATCCGCATGTTCGCGACCACGTACGGCGAATCGGTGATCTCGACGCCGCAACGCGAGAGCGGCGAATCGATCGGGCCCATGCAGTACGGGATCACGTACATCGTGCGTCCCTGCATGCAACCCTCGAACAGCGCGTCCATGGTGGCGTGGCCTTCGTCGGGCGCCATCCAGTGGTTGTTCGGGCCGGCGTCGTCGGCGTGCGAGGTGCAGACGAAGGTCAGATGTTCGACGCGGGCGACGTCGTCCGGATGCGAGCGGTGCAGCCAGCTGTCGGGATGGGTGCTTTCGTTGAGTCTGACGAGGGTGCCGTCGGCCTGCATCTTCGCGAGGAGCGCCGCGTTCTCGGCGTCGCCGCCGTCGCACCAGTGCACGGCGTCGGGGCGGGTGAGGCGGGCGACGTCGTCGACCCAGCGTTTGAGGGCGTCGAGGCTGGTCGGCGGATGCGATACGGCGATGGCGTTCATGCGGGAAAGCTCGGAGGTTCGGAAAGGGAAGGCCGGAGCGCTGCCGATCAGGCGCGCGGCGTCATCGGCGGAATGAGGGTGTCCATGACGTGTTCGACGTAGGCCTCGAACTCGTCGTGGGCGAGCCGCGGATGCAACTGCATGCTCAGCTGCAGGAAGCCGACGTAGGCGGCGTAGGCCAGACGCGCGCGATGCTGCGCATCCGTACGCGCGAGCCCGGCCTGGCGGAAGGAAGCGGCGAGATAGTCGAGACGGCGCTGGGACACCCGGCCGATCACCGGGCCGACGGCCGGGTGATCGAAGGCCTTCAGCAGTTCGCTGTAGATCTTGTGCGGTTTGACTTCGTGCGCGACGAGCTGGAACAGCGCGCGCAGACGTTGGCGCGGATCGCTCACCGCTTCGAGCTGGCCGAAGACGGTTTCCTGTTCGACCGCTTCCCAACGTTCGAGCGCTGCGGACAACAGCGCGTCGCGCGACGGGAAGTGCCAGTAGAAACTGCCCTTGGTAACGCCGAGACGGCGCGCGAGCGGTTCCACCGCTACGGCTGCGACGCCCTGTTCGGCGATCAGGTCGAGGGCGGCCTGCGCCCAGTCATCCGCACTGAGGCGGCCGTTGCGTTCGGTCTTGGCGGCGGCGTCGTTCATGACACTAGTGTAACCATACGGAACGGTCCGGAAAAGTATCGTGTGACTACGATTGCACACTGGATTCCAGTGGTTTTCCGGCACATTGACATCCGCGAAACCGCATGTCCATACTTTGGCGTATGGAGACACCCGGGGAGTGGCATCCCGGATCTCCCGAGACCGCCCCTCCCACGCCGAGACCAGCTCGCCGGAGCGCACCCATGAGCACCGTTCTTTCCGTCCTCGCACCGTTCTTCGCCGTGCTCGTCGTCACGGCGTTCTGCGCCTACCACCGCCTGCGGCTGGCGATCTGGGCCGCCCTCGGCGCCACCCTGCTGGTCGCCTGCTGGTTCCTGGGCGCCCAACCCACCGCCACCCTCGTCGCGGCGGGATTCCTGCTGGTGGTGGCGGTGCCGATGCTGATCACCCCGCTGCGCAAGGCGCTGATCACCGCCCCCTCGCTGAAGTTCTACACCCGCCTCCTGCCGCCCCTGTCGGACACCGAGCGCACCGCGCTGGAATCGGGCACGGTCGGCTTCGAAGGCGAGCTGTTCTCGGGCAAGCCGGACTGGGACAAGCTGCTGTCGCTGCCCAAGCCCGAACTGAGCGCCGAAGAACGCGCCTTCCTCGACGGCCCCTGCGAAGAGCTGTGCCGCCGCGTCGACGACTGGGACATCACCCACGTCCGCGCCGATCTGCCGCCGGAACTCTGGGAGTTCCTCAAGCAGAAGAAGTTCTTCGGCCTCAACATCCCGAAGGAATACGGCGGCCTCGGCTTTTCGGCGCTGATGAACCACAAGGTCATCCAGAAGCTGGCCGCGATCTCCAGCGTCGTCAGCTCCACGGTCGGCGTGCCCAATTCGCTCGGTCCGGCCGAACTGCTGATGCACTACGGCACCGAAGAGCAGAAGCGCCATTATCTGCCGCGCCTCGCCGACGGCCGCGAAATCCCCTGCTTCGCGCTGACCGGGCCGTTCGCCGGTTCGGACGCGACCTCGATTCCGGACTACGGCATCGTCTGCATGGGCGATTGGAACGGCGCGAACGTGCTGGGCATCCGCCTCACGCTCAACAAGCGCTACATCACCCTGGCTCCGGTCGCGACGCTCATCGGCGTCGCGTTCCGCATGTACGACCCGGACGGGCTGCTCGGCGACAAGCGCGACATCGGCATCTCGCTGGCGCTGGTGCCGCGCGACACCGCCGGGCTCGAGATCGGCCGCCGTCACTTCCCGCTCAATTCGCCCTTCATGAACGGCCCGATCAAGGGCAAGGACGTCTTCGTGCCGCTCAGCCAGCTGATCGGCGGCGAGGACTACGCCGGCCAGGGCTGGCGCATGCTCATGGAGTGCCTGTCGATCGGCCGCTCGATCACCCTGCCCTCCACCGCCAGCGGCGGCGCCAAGATGGGCGCTGTCGTGACAGGCGCCTACGCCCGCATCCGCAAGCAGTTCGGCCTGTCGGTCGGTCGCTTCGAGGGCGTCGAGGAAGCGCTGGCCCGCATCGGCGGTCGCGCCTACGCCTGCAGCGCGCTGTCGGAAGCCACCGCCGCCGCGGTCGCTCGCGGCGAGAACCCGGCGGTGCCGTCGACGATCGCCAAGTACCACTGCACCGAGATGGGCCGCGAGGTCGCGCGCGACGTGATGGACATCCACGGCGGCAAGGGCATCATTCTCGGCCCGCGCAACTACGCCGGTCGCAACTGGCAGTCGGTGCCGATCGCGATCACGGTCGAAGGCGCCAACATCATGACCCGCAGCCTGATGATCTTCGGCCAGGGCGCGATCCTCTGCCACCCGTGGGTGATGAAGGAGATGAAGTCGGCGCAGCTGGAGAACCCGAAGGAGCGCATCGACCAGTTCGACAGCGCCCTGTTCGGCCACATCAGCTATGCGATCTCCAACGCGGTCCGCGCCTGGTGGTTCGGCTTCACCGGCACCCGCATCGGCGCCACGCCGGGCGGCGAGTACACCCGCCGCTGCTACCGCAAGCTCAACCGCTATTCCGCGGCGCTGGCGGTGATGGCAGACACCTCGATGCTGCTGCTCGGCGGCAAGCTCAAGTTCAAGGAATCGCTGTCCGGCCGCCTCGGCGACGTGCTCAGCCAGCTCTACATCGCCAGCGCGATGCTCAAGCGCTACGAGGATCAGGGCCGGCCGATGGCCGACCATCCGCTGCTCGCCTGGGCCTTCCACGACGCGATCCACAAGATCGAACTCGCACTGTCCGGCGCGCTGCGCAACTTCCCGATCCGTCCGGTCGGCTGGTTGCTGTGGGCGGTGATCTTCCCGTGGGGCCGCCGCGCGGAAGCGCCGAGCGACCGCCTCGGCCACCGCGCCGCCAGCCTGCTGATGACGCCCTGCGAAGCCCGCGACCGTCTCGCCGCCGATCTGTTCCTGGAACCCTGCGCCAACAACCCGGCGGCGCGCGTCAACAGCTACCTGCCCAAGGTCGTGCTCGCCGAGCCGGTCGAGCGCAAGTTCCTGAAGGCGCTGAAGAACAGCGACATCGAGGCGCTGGAGTTCTCCGCACAGCTCGACGAGGGCGTGCGCGAAGGCTGGATCACCGCCGAGGAGCGCAAGCAGTTGGAGGAACTGCGCGAGATGACGCTCGACACGATCATGGTCGACGACTTCGAATCCTGGGAACTGCGCTCGGCGGGTTACGTCGAGGACGCGCCGGGCAAGGCCCATCGCGCCGCGGCCTGAGCCGTCCATCCGGACACTTCCATCGCGACATCACGAACGGCGGGCTTCCCGCCGTTCGCATTTCGAGGACTCGCCACGATGGCCAACAAGACCCTCGCCCTCTACGAACGCATGCGCCGCTGGCCTGCCGGGCAGTGGCTCTTCACCCGCGCGATCTGCTTCAAGGCGCCCTACTTCGGCAGCATCTCGCCGAGGATCGAAACGCTGGAGCCGGGACGCTGCGTCGCCACGATCAAGCGCCATCGGGCGATCACCAACCACATCGGCAGCGTCCACGCGATCGCGATGTGCAATCTCGCCGAACTCGTCGGTGGCATGGTCACCGAGGTCACTCTCCCCGAGTCGATGCGCTGGATCCCCAAGGGCATGACCGTGGCCTACCTCAAGAAGGCGATGGGCAGGCTCCGCGCCGTCGCGACGCCCTCGGTGCCCATCGTCCACGCCGACAGCGGCTATGAGGTGCCGGTCGAGGTCGTCCTCACCGACGAGTCCGGCGATGCGGTATTCCGCGCAACGATCGCGATGTGGCTGTCGCCGAAGCGCTGAGCGCTCAGCGCGCGAACCACACCGCCGCGATCGCGGCGATCGCCGGGACGCCCTGCACGAAGAAGATGCGCTTGTTGACGCTGTAGGCGCCGTACAGCGCGGCGACCACGACGCAGCCGAGGAAGAACAGCGCCAGATCCTGGCGTGCGGCGAGCGCCGCCCAGAGCAGGCCCGCGGCGAGGAAGCCGTTGTAGAGGCCCTGGTTGGCCGCGAGCACGCGGGTGATCTCGGCCTTTTCCGGCGTGTTGCGGAAGGTCTTCAAGCCGAGCGGCTTCGTCCACAGGAACATCTCCAGGACGAGGAAGTAGGTGTGCAGCAGCGCGACGAGCGCGATGAGGACCTGCGCAATGGGATGCATGGACGCCTCCTAGGTTCCCTGACGATGCGGCGAGGCCGCTTCACCGACCGTTTCCACCCGCCTCCACAGCCGCCAGCCGATCCCCGCCGCGGCGAACGCGGCGAGCGCGCTCAATCCCGCGAAGCCCGCGATCGTCATGCCGACCGACTTCAGTCCGTTCATGCCGATGGCGATCGCCATGTCGCCGAACCGCCATACCGCGGTATCGACCGCATCCTGGCCCTTGTAGCGCACGTTGCGCGGCACGCGGGTATACAGGCTGTGCCGCGCCGGCTCGGCCATGCCGTAGGCGAGGCCGCGACTGACGATCAGGGCCAGTACGGTCGGCGCCATCGGGATCAGCAGCCCGGGCAGCGTGAACAGCGGCGCATGCGGGTCCGCGGAAAGCACCACCACCATCAGCACCGCGATGCTGATCAGGGCCCACAGCAGGATCAGCACGCCCGGACCGCTGCGCGGCAGCAGCCAGCGGGTCACGGCGAGCTGTACGGTCACGGTCAACAGGTTCGCGGCGAGATCGACGTCGGCGTGGAAGCGCGTGCGTGCCGCCGCATCGGCGAAGGTCGCACCGGAGTAGTCGATCATCAGCGCGTAGTTGACCGTGCCGATACCGTCGGCCAGCAGCAACAGCACGGCCATGCCGCGAATGAAGGGGTCGGCGAAGATCTGCTTCAAGCCATCCCACATGCCGCCGCCGACCGCGTCCTCATGGCCGGCTTCGTGCCGACGCGCGCCGTACACGCGCGCCCAACGCCCCAGCAGCACCACGCAGGTCGTCGCGACGCTCAACAGACCCGCCGACACCACCAGCAACGGCGCCACGCCGATCACGTCGACCAGCGAACGGGTCAACGCCGGTCCGGCCAGCGCGCCGAGCGTACCGGCAACGGCGATGACCGGGAACAATCGCTTCGATTGATCGAGGCTCCAGATGTCGGACATGAAAATCCAGAACACCGAGACCACGATCAGGTTGAAGACGCTGACCCAGACGAAGAACATCATGCCCAGCGCGCGCGGGCTGAGCAGGCCGTCGACGCTGAACGCCGGGATGAAGGCCAGCAGGCAGGCGATGAAGAACACGTACACCACCGGCACCAGCACGCGACGCGGCCAGCGCGAGGCGAGCGCGGCGAACACCGGCGTCAACACCAGCGTGGCGACGAAGGTCGCGGCGTAGAACCACGGCAACTGGGTCGAACCGACCGCGGCCGACAACTGTTCCCGCACCGGGCGGATCACGTAGTACGCCGCCAGGACGCAGAAGAAATAGAGGAAGGAGATGGCGACCGCCCGCCCTTCGCCCGCATGCACGCGACGCCCGCTGGGTTGCTGCTCGACGGTCATGGATCGGTCCGGTGCGCGGTCGGGGGACACAGCGCGCACGGTAGCGGAAGGCGTCGCCCGCCGCCAGCAGGCCGCGAACCATACGCCGCCTGCCGGTTTTCCGGAGTATTTGCTCTAGGCCGCGGGCATAGTGTCGCCCGCATACGTTTGCACAAGGCTCGCGCGTGTTCGACTACATCATCATCGGCGCCGGCTCGGCGGGTTGCGTGCTCGCCAACCGCCTCAGCGAAGACCCCGCCGTCAAGGTATTGCTGCTCGAAGCCGGACCCAGCGACTGGCACCCCTTCATCCACATGCCGGCCGGCCTGGCCAAGCTGGTGAATCGCAAGGGCGTGAACTGGGATTACAACACTGTCGCCGAACCCCACCTCGACCATCGCACGCTGTGGTGGCCGCGCGGCAAGGTGCTCGGCGGTTCCAGCTCGATCAACGCGATGTGCTACATCCGCGGCGTTCCCGGCGATTACGACGACTGGGCCGCGCAGGGCGCCAACGGCTGGCACTGGGACAACGTCCTGCCCTACTTCCGCAGATCCGAAAGCAACAGCCGCGGCGCGGACGCGTGGCACGGCGACGAGGGCCCGCTGTCCGTCTCCGACCTGCGCTACACCAACCCGCTCTCGCAGGTCTTCATCGAGGCCGGACAACAGGCGGGCCTGCCCCGCAACCAGGATTTCAACGGCGCCGTGCAGCACGGCGTCGGTTTCTACCAGGTAACCCAGCGCGACGGCGCCCGCTGTTCGTCGGCGGTCGCCTATCTGCGCCCGGCCCGCAACCGTCCGAACCTGACCGTGCATACCGGCGCCCAGGTCAGCCGGATCACGTTCGAGGGCGGCCGCGCCAACGGCGTCGCCTACGTCATGAACGGACGCGCGTGGCACCAGCCCGCCGCGCGCGAAGTGCTGCTCTGCGGCGGCGCGATCAATTCGCCGCAGCTGCTGATGCTCTCGGGCGTCGGGCCGGCCGACGATCTCCGCCGGCTCGGCATCCCGGTGCAGGCCGACCTCGACGGCGTCGGCGGCAACCTGCAGGACCACCTCGACATCTGCACCCTGTTCCACTCGACCCAGGCGGTCACCTACGACCGCGTCGGCGACCTGAAGATCGCCTTCGATTACTACCTGCGCGGGCACAGCGGCGCGGGCAGCAGCAACATCGCCGAGGCCGGCGGCTTCGCGCGCTCGCGACTGGCGCCGGACGAGCGCGCCGACATCCAGTTCCATTTCGTGCCGGCGATGCTCGACGACCACGGTCGCCGTCGGCTGCCGGGCGACGGCTATACCCTGCACGCCTGCTTCCTGCGTCCGCGCAGCCGCGGCCGGATCACGCTGGCCAGCACCAGCGCCGGCGACAAGCCGCGGATCTTCGCCAACTACCTCGGCGACGACGAAGGCTTCGATCTGAAGATGATGCTCGAATGCGCGAAGATCTCCCGCGAGATCCTCGCCGGGAAGGCGTTCGATCCCTACCGCGGCGCCCCCATCTTCCCGTCCCGGACCGATCTGGACGATGCCGGGCTGACCGCGTTCGTCCGCGCCAAGGCCGAAACGGTGTACCACCCGGTCGGTACCTGCCGGATGGGGACCGATGCCGGCGCGGTGGTCGATCCGCAGCTGCGGGTGCGCGGCGTCGAGGGCCTGCGCGTGGTCGACGCCTCGGTGATGCCGACCCTGATCGGCGGCAACACCAACGCCCCCACGATCATGATCGCTGAACGCGCGGCCGACCTGATCCTCGGCCGCGCCGCCTGAGATCGCCCGCGGCCGGGAGGGGCTTCGCGCTCGCGGCCGCCCCGCCGAACCGCTAAAATTCGCAGTCTTGCACGGCCCGGAAGGCGTTCCGGGCCCCTCTCCCGCTCCCAGGACATCCCGAACGATGAAGATCCTCGTCGGCTACAAGCGCGTGGTGGACTACAACGTCCGCATCCAGGTCAAGCCGGACGGCTCCGGCGTGATCACCGACGGCGTCAAGCTGTCGCCCAATCCCTTCGACGACATCGCGCTGGAAGAAGCGCTGCGCCTGCGCGACAAGGGCATCGCCACCGAGGTCGTGGTCGCCACCATCGCCCCGGCCGACGCCCAGCCGCATCTGCGCAACGGTCTGGCGATGGGCGCGAACCGCGCCATCCACGTCGTCAACGATCAGCCGATCGACTCGCTCGCCGCCGCCCGCGCGCTGCTGAAGCTGGTCGAGAAGGAACAGCCGGATCTCGTGATCCTCGGCAAGCAGGCGATCGACGACGACGCCAACCAGACCGGCCAGATGCTCGCGACGCTGTGGGGCCGCCCGCAGGCGACCTTCGCCGGCAAGCTCGACGTCGCCGACGGCAAGGCCACCGTGGTCCGCGAAGTGGACGCCGGCCTGGAGACCCTCGAGGTCGATCTGCCGGCCGTGGTCACCACCGACCTGCGCCTCAACGAGCCGCGCTTCATCAAGCTGCCGGACATCATGAAGGCCAAGAGCAAGCCGCTGGAAACGATCGTCTTCGCCGACCTCGGCGTCGACGCCGGCGAAGCGCCGAAAACCACGCACTACGCGCCGCCGGCCAAGCGCAGCAAGGGCGTGATGGTGAAGGATGCCGCCGAACTGGTCGCGGCGCTCAAAGCGAAGGGGTTGCTGTGATGTCCAAGGTTCTCATCGTCGCCGAACACCTCAACGGCAAGCTCAACGGTTCCACCGCGCGCTGCGTCTCCGCCGCGAACGCGCTGAACCCCGCATCCATCGATGTGCTGGTGCTCGCCGCCGATCCGGCCGGCGTCGCCGCCGAGGCCGCGCAGATCGCGGGCGTGTCGAAGGTGCTGGCCGTCGCCAACGCCGCGAACGCCAACGCCATCGCCCAGATGCAGGCACCGCAGGTGGCGCAGGTCGCCGCCGGTTACAGCCACGTCTTCGGCCCCAGCACCACCTTCGGCAAGGACCTGATGCCCTGCGTCGCCGCGCTGCTGGGCGTCTCGCAGATTTCCGACGTGATGGCGGTCGAGGGCAGCCACACCTTCAAACGTCCGATCTACGCCGGCAACGCCATCGTCACCGTCGAAGCCCCGGCCGGCCGCACCGTCGTCGCGACCGTGCGCACCGCCTCGTGGCCCGAGGCCGCGCGCGGCGGCAGCGCCGCGGTCGAGACCGTCGCGGTCGACGTCGCCCTGCCCACCCACACCCGCTACGTCGGCCTCGCCGCCGGCAAGTCGGACCGCCCGGATCTGCAAAGCGCGGCCAAGGTCGTCTCCGGCGGTCGCGGCGTCGGCTCCGCCGAGAACTTCCGGATCGTCTACGACCTCGCCGACAAGCTCGGCGCGGCGGTCGGCGCCTCGCGCGCGGCGGTCGATGCCGGCTACGTGCCGAACGAACTGCAGGTCGGCCAGACCGGCAAGATCATCGCGCCGGAACTCTATGTCGCGGTCGGCATCAGCGGCGCGATCCAGCACCTCACCGGCATCAAGGACGCGGGCACGATCGTGGCCATCAACAAGGACGCCGAAGCGCCGATCTTCGAGGTCGCCGACATCGGCCTGGTCGGCGATCTGTTCAAGATCCTGCCGGAGCTGCAGGCGGCGCTGTAAGCGCAGCCTTTCCCGCCGTATACGAAAAGAGCCGGGGAAACCCGGCTCTTTTCGTTGCGGCCGTATCGTGGCTTCAGCGCCCCGGCACGCGGCAGCATTGGACCCAGGCGCGCGTCGACTGCGCGGTGCCGCCGAGGTTGTAGGTGAAGATCGTGCCGCCGCTCGAGGAGATGGCCGAGTCCGCCATGACGACGTTCGCCGCCGCCTCGATGCCCAGCCCGGTCGCCGTGTAGCCGGTCGGGCACGTCGCCGACACACCGAAGCCGTAGGTGTTCGCCGGCACGTTCACGAAGCTCCCGAACTGGCGGGTGCATTCGAGCGCGGTCGCCGCCGGCGGCGCGTAGTAACCGACGATGTCGGCGACGAAGTCGGAGGTCGCGAACGTGTAGACCGTGAAATCCTTGGCGGTCAGCGGGCTCGGCAGCTTCACCACGATCGAATTGTTGACGATCGCGCCGGCGGTGTAGTTCACGCTCGATGCCAGCGGCCGCGTCGTCCCGAACGGATAGGCCGTCGCGAAACCGGCGCCGGTCGGCGTCACCGCGGTGAGGTTGATCACCACCGCCGCCTGCCCCGCCGCCACCACTCCGCAATCGGTCGCACTGCCGCCCTGGCTGCTGAAGTTGTCGCCCGAGCCCACGACTGCATTGAAGTCTCGCGTGAAGCCGCCGGCCAGGGTACCGCCGGCGACGCGCGTGTCGAGGATCCGGCAGGGGGTCACCGGGGTGTATACGAGATCCGACGCCGCCGAACCGAGCACCTTGACCACCGACTTCTGCGTCACTCCGGACGGCGCGAGACTGGCCCGCGCCAGGCTGTCGATCACCTGCTCGTCCGAGACGCGCGCACCGGCGCCGCTGAGGGTCGCCGATGCCCCCTCGTACGTCGTGCGCTTGAGCGCGTTGCGGAAGTTGTCCGGATCCGCATGCGCGAAGGTCGGCACCATGCGTTGCGTCCAGATCCCGACCGGCACGCCGTACACGCGCTGGACATACCCGCCCCACTTCAGGACGTACTGGCGCGCCAACGCGCCGCGCTCGACCGGCGTCAGCGGACCGGAGGCCTGTACGGCGGGCCGCGGCTTCGACGATGCCGCCCTGGCCTGCGAAGCGCCGGCCTGCTGCGAGCCGGCTTCGGCGGGACGGAACACGCCCGCAACCGCGACCGCGGTCAGGACGGCGACAACGAAAGAGGACTTCATGAGGGCTCCGGAATGAGGTGCGGATACTGGGCTGGCGAGCAACCGCTGGTCGAACAGCGGCTCGGCGACAAGCCCTTGCGCGGACGGCCGCCACGCCGTGCGGCCGTTTCGATGCGGGCGACGCCCCGGTCCGGAAGACCTGCGCCGAATCCATCGGAGACGGGCCGACCAGGGCCTGTCCTGCGCTCGGGTTCGTGTTCGTCCCGAACGGGATTCGGCGAGCGAACCGGGCATCACCTGCCCGGTTCGTCGCACCCGCGGCGCCCTCCGGCGCCGCGGCGATCGATCAGCGCCCCGGTACCCGGCAGCAGATACTGCCGCCGAAGACGGTGCGCGATCCGCCGGTGGTGTTGTGCCAGGCGCAGAACGTCGCCAGGCCGGCGGTGTTGCTGTTGGTGCCGCTGCCGGCGCTGTTCACGCCCGCATCGCTGCTGTAGCAGTAGGGCATGACCTCGTGGTAACCGGTCGGGCACAGCGGATTGTTGAAGAACGTCGAGGCGCCCGCCGCGATCGTGAACGACTGGAGCGCGGTCTGGGTGCACTGCAGGTTGGTCGCCTGCGGCGGCGCGAAGTAACCGACGATGTCGACGACGTAGTCGGCCTGCGCGAAGGTGTAGATGACGAAGTCGGTGATCGCCAGCGGATTGGGCACGCCGACCACGACCGTGTTGTTGACGATCGCGCCGGCCGTGTAGTTCACGCTCGCCGCCAGCGGCCGGCTTTCGCCGGACTTGTAGACGGTGGCGAACCCGGCGCCGGACGGCGTCACCGCGGTCACGTTGATCGCGATCGCGCTGGCGCCGACGGCGGCAACGTTGCAATTGGTCCCGCTGCCGCCCTGGCTGGTGAAATTGGCGCCGGAATTGACCGCCAACCCCAGGAAGGCGCGGCTGCTGTTGGCGCTGATCGCGCCGCCGGCGACGCGGGTATCGACGATGCGGCAGGGCGTGACCGCCGTGAACACCAGGTCGCCGGTGGTCGAACCCAGCGCCTTGCCGCCGATGGCGGCCGCATCCTTCATGCTCAGCGACGACGAGGCCGCGCGGGCGTACCGGTCGATCACCTGCTGGTCGGCGAGGCGGTGCCCGGTGCCGGCCAGTTCCGCGAGCGCGCCCTCGAAGGTGTCCCGCTTCATCGCATTGCGGAAATTGGTCGGATCGGCGGCGACGAAGCTCGGCACCATGCGCTTCGCCCAGACCCCCACCGGCACCTCGTACACGCGCTGGGCATAACCGCCCCATTTCGAGACGAAGGCGCGGGCCAGGTCCCCACGCGCCTGCGGCGTGAGCGGGCCGGCATCTCCCGCGCGTGGGCCGGCAGCGACCGGAGCGGCGATGCCGAACGAAATGGCGAGGACGGCGAGTGTGCGCAGGAACGGATTCGACATGACTCCCCCCGGAGACGTTGGATGAACGTGATGAAACTACCGCCAACAGAACGCATCCCGCGGCGGATTTCGGCCAAGTCGCGCGCCGTCGGATCGCGCCCCCCAGAAAACACGAAGCGCCGGACGTGCCGGCGCTTCGGTGGAGCCCGCGGGAGCGCTTCGGGTCAGCGGCCGGGCACCCGGCAGCAGCGATTCGTGCCCTCGACGGTGATGTTGCCGGCGGTCTTGTTGATGCCCGAACAGAATCCGAGCACGCTGCCGGCGCCCTGTCGATACAGGCCGTTGATCGCCCAGTCGGCATCGTTGAAGCCGGGGGTACGGCATCCGGCACCGGTCAGCGTGTAGCCCGTCGGGCAGTTCGGGATCTGGAAGTCGAAGGTCGGGGACGCCGCGGTCACGGTCTGCGAGGTGAAGGTCTCGGTGCACTCCAGCGCGGTCGCCACCGGCGGCGCGAAGTAGCCGACGATGTCGATCACGAAATGCGACTGCGCGAAGGTGAAGACCGTGAAATCCGATGTCTGCAGCGGGTTCGGGATCTGCGCGATGATCGCGTTGTTGACGATCGCGCCGGCCGTGTAGTTCACGCTGGACGCGAGCGGCTGACTGGTGCCGAAGGGATAGACGGTGGCGAAGCCGGCGCCCGAGGGCAGGACAGCGGTGATGTTGAGCGCGACCGCGCTGGCGCTGAGGCCCAGCGTGCCGCAGTTGGTGGCGCTGCCGCCCTGGGCGGTGAAGTCGGCGCTGTTGACCGCCTTGAAGCTGCGGTTGCTGTTGGCGGCGATGACGCCGCCGGCGACGCGGGTGTCGACGATGCGGCAGGGCTGGAGCGGGGTGAACACCAGATCGTTCGACAGCGCGCCGAGGGTCTTGACGTCGGCCGCGGCGAGTCGGCTCTTGGCCATCGAGGCGCGCGCCAGTCGGTCGATCGCGGCGGCGTCGGACAGCCGATGACCGGTGCCGGTCAACTCGGCCATCGCACCCTCGAACGTATCGCGCAACATGGCCTTGCGGAAGTTGGCGGGATCGGCGGCGACGAAACTCGGGACCATGCGGCGCGCCCAGGTGCCGACCGGCACTTCGTAGACGCGCTGGACGTAGTTGCCCCATTTGGAGACGAACCGGCGGCTCAACTCGCCACGTGCCGTCGGCGACAGCGGCGCGGCCGACACCTCGACCGCGGCGGGAGCGTTGGACACGCGGCCGCTGGTGCCGGATACCCGCGACTGCGCGGAAACCGTGGGGGTCGACAACGCCGTGGCGGCGAGCGCAAGCGTCAGCGCGGCGGTCGCGCGAACGGGATATCTGGACATGGACTTCTCCGGAGGTTGCGAAGGCGGGGGAATGCCGGCCGATCTTAACGCAGACCCTACGGGGACAGCGGCCACGCGCCGCCAGCGGATCCTGTTGGCGCGGTGCAGCATGGGGCGACGACCTCGACGGCCGCAGCCCGGCGGCCGGGCCTGCTTCATGGCGACGAAACCGGCCACCCCGGGGTGCGCCAACGCCATCGTTCGCGGACAATGCGCGACCAACCGGCGCGCTTGACCGTGCCGTCGCGTCGATACGAGGACTCCCATCCGATGAAACCGCTGCGCCAGCTCCTCCTGTCCGTCCTGCTGTCGTGCGTCCTGGCGCCCCTGGCCGAGGCGGGGGGGCGCGAACCCGTCGTCCACCCCGCCTTCGGGCCGTCGACGCCGGCGCAGCGCGCTGCGGCGGTCGACCGGTTCGTGCGCCGCTGGGGCGATTACGTGCGGACGGTCTACGGGATCGAACCGCGCGCCTGGGCCATGCGGCTGGTGCCGCAATTCGCCAAGGGCGCGCCGGCCAATCTGCGGCAGGCGCTGGAACGCGAAACCTTCGAGGGCGCGATGGCGGCGCTCGACGGCGTCGGGCATCGACTGTCAGACGACCGCGTACTGACCGCGCTGGCGCAGCTGCCCCCGGGGCCGCTGCAGGGCAAGGGCGGCACGATCGGCAAAGCGCTGGGCGACACCCTGCGCGATCTGGTCTACACCCCGATCACGCCCTGCCGCATCGTCGACACCCGCAACACGCTCGACGGCGCCATCCCCTCCAACGGCAGCCGCGACTTCGTCGCTGCCGGGGTCAGCGCCTATACCCTTCAGGGCGGCAGCGCCAACGGCTGCGGCCTGGGCAGCGAAGCCCCGAGCGCGGTCGCGATCAACGTGACCGCCGTCGGCCCGACCGCCGCCGGCTACGCCACCGTCTTCCCCTACGGCACGACCCGCCCCAGCACCGCCAGCGTCAACTACGCCACGGGCGCGATCGTCAACAACGCGATCATCACGCCGATCCCGACGCCCACCGCCGCCCGCGATTTCACCATCTACACCTTCGCGCAGGCGCACTACGTGGTCGACATCGTCGGTTACTTCGACAACCCGCGCTCCTCGCCCATCGAGTGCGACAACAGCTTCTTCAATACGGTCACGATCGACCCCGGCACCTCGGGCTTCCTCTACGCGACCGCGACCTGCCCGGCCGGCTACGGACGCACCGCCGTCATCTGTCAGGGCAGCAGCTCCAACATGGCGCTGACCTCGGTCGGTGGCGACTTCTGCACCGCTACCAACAACGGCACCACCGCCGCCACCCTGAGCGCCGGCTGGCGCTGCTGCCGGATTCCGGGGCGCTGAGACCGGCCCGATGGCCGGCGCCTGGCCGACCGTCGGCTGAACGGAATAACGGGCGCCCCGGCCCGTTTCCGGAATATCCGGGACCGGGGTCGGGGCGATGTAGGAAAAGGACATCGCCCGCTCTAGAATCCGGATTCGCCCGGACCCGATCCGGCGAAGCGATTTGCGAGACTGTGAACTCCGTAACCATCCGGGTGCGGCCTCGCTCTCAGGCTCCGGCGTTCCGGGCGCCTCCGCGGGATGCGGGGCCCCTCCGCTTGGGCGTATCCTTAGCCTTCACGCTCCGAAGTCCGGAGCTCGCTGCCGAGACCCACGTATGCGCCATCTTCTTCTCAGTGTGACCGCAGCCCTGGCGATCGCCGGCTGCGCTGCCGACCGGCAGGACGCCGAACTGTCCTCCGCCGCGAAGCAGCCCGTCGCGACCCGCACGCCGCTGTCCGCTGCGGTCCAGGCGGCCTCGCATCGCGCGGGCTTCGCCTCCCTGCCCGATCGCGGCACGCTGATCGCCTACCCCGCGATGCGCGAGAAGATCCAGCGCGGCGCGCAGACCTACCACGCGGTCGAGTTGAGCGAAGCGCATGCCCTGAATGCCGCCGCTCCCGGCCGTTCCATCCGCATTCCGACGCCCAACGGCGACGTTCTGACCCTCGCCTACCAGCGCCATGAGGAAAGCATCGACGGCAACTGGTCGTGGGTCGGCCGCACCGCCGACGGCCTCGACGCCGTCATCACCTTCGGCGAGAAGGCCGTGTTCGGCCGCATCGCCCAGCGCGACACCGCGCCGCTGCGCCTGACCATGTCCGCCGGCCGCTCCTGGCTGGTCGAAACCGACCCCGCGAAGGTCTTCGACGGCGACAACATGGGCGACGGCGACAAGGACGACGTCCTGATCCCGGCCCAGGTGGCCGCGACGATCCGCGCGAAGAAGGCCGCTGCCGCGGCCGCCGAACCCGGCACCAAGGCCGGCCCGGCCGACACCATCGACGTCGCCCTCGGCTACACGCCGGGTCTGGTCACCCGCCTCGGCGGCGCTTCGCCGACCGCGACCCGTCTGGCCAATCTGATCGCGATCACCAACCAGGCCTACGTCAACAGCCAGGTGACCCCGCGCGTCCGTCTGGTCCACACGCTGCAGGTCAACTACACCGACACCAACAGCAACGAGACCGCGCTCGAAGCGCTGACGGGCTACACCTGCACCACCAGCGGCTGCTCCGCGCAGACCGTGCCGACCGAACTGGTGCCGCTGCGTACCGCCCGCGACACCTACGGCGCCGATCTGGTGTCGCTGATCCGTCCGCTGCAGGCGCCGCAGCACGGCGGCTGCGGCATCGCCTGGCTGCTGGGCGGCGGCGGCTTCGCCATCGACAACACGGACGCGCCGTTCGGCTACTCGATCGTCAGCGACGGTTCCGACGAGGACGAGACCGACGGCCGCACCTACAACTGCCGCGACGAAGCCCTCGCCCACGAGCTGGGCCACAACATGGGCCAGCAGCACAACGTCGAGGACAGCGGCGGCGACTCCGGCACGCACTCCTATTCGTACGGCTATCGCGAAGCCAGCACCACCGGCTTCTACACCGTGATGGCCTACCGTCTGGCCAACAGCAGCCAGTTCTCGATCAACTACTTCGGCAACCCGAGCGTCAACTACGCCGACACCAACCGCCCGACCGGCACGGCCACCGCCAACAACGCGGCCAGCCTCAACCTGAGCATGCCGCTGGTCGCGCAGTTCCGGAACGCGGTGGTTCCGTTCGCGACCGGCGCGCGCAACGACATCAACGGCAACGCCATCTCCGACCTGCTGTGGTTCAACACCACCACGAACCAGCTCGCGTTCTGGCTGATGAACAACACCACGACCGTGTCGACCGGCCTGTTCACCGTACCGTCGATCTTCCGCGTGGTGGCGACCGGCGACCTCGACGCCGACGGCCGCACCGACCTGATCTGGCGCGACACCAGCAGCAACACCTACTACTACTGGCGCAGCCGCGGCGACGGTCAGTTCGACACCGGCCTGATCGCCGGCGTGCCCACCGGCTGGCTGATCGAACGCGTCGCGGACATCAGCGGCGACGGTCGTTCCGACATCGTCTGGTACAACGCCGGCGCCGGCTTGTACGCGATGTGGTTCATGAGCGGTCCGGGCACCATCGGCCAGAGCCATGTGTTCACGGTCCCGTCGGCCTACACGATCGTGGGCACCGGCGATCTCGACGGCGACGGCCGCAGCGACATCCTCTGGAACAACGCCTCGATCAGCCAGCTCTACGCCTGGCGCAGCCGCGGCGACGCCACCTGGGACTACCTGTCGCTCGGCGGTTATGCGGCCGGCTGGCAGATCGTCGCGACCGGCGACATCAGCGGCGACGGTCGTTCCGACATCGTGTGGGAGAACACCTCCGCCGGTCTGTTCGCGCACTGGTTCATGAACGGCGCGACCACGACCTCGGCCGGCGCCTTCAGCATCGGCACCACCGGGCGCGTAGCCACCGTGGGCGACTACAACGGAGACGGTCGCGCCGACGTCGTGATCCGCAACAACGGCACGGGCGTCGCGCTGTGGCGCAGTCAGGGCAACGGCTCCTACGACGCCGCGGCCTCGATGGGCGGCGCGCCCAGCGACTGGGGCATCATCCCCTGACGGCGACTCCCATCGCCTCCGCAACGCGCACAGAAAGCTGCCTCCTCCGGGAGGCAGCTTTTTTTGCGTCGCTCGAAAGGTCGTTCGCGGCGCCGTGCGGTCGTGCGCGCGGACGTCAGCGCAGATGCGGGAGGGCGTCGCGCAGGTCGCGCAGCACCGCGTACGCGAGCCGCGCGGTCTCCGCGTCTTCCGCGCCAGGCATCGGTCGATACCAGAGATTGCGGACGATGCCCGCTGCAATGCCCGCGCGCAGGTCGCTGGCCTTGTCGCCGATCAATACGCTTTCGGGAAGCGCGACGCCGAACTCGGACGCCGCCCGCAGCAACATGCCGGGATGCGGTTTGCGCATCGGCGAATCGCGGCGGTATTCGCCGATCCCGTGCTCCGGATGGGTCGGATCGAAATAGACCGCGTCGATCGGCGCGCCCTCGTCGACGAAACGCGCGCGCATCCGCGCGGTCAGCGCATGGAAATCGTCTTCGGTGTAGAGGCCGCGGCCGATGCCGGCCTGATTGGTCACGACGAACAGGCGGTATCCCTGCGCCCGCGCATGCCGGGCCACGTCGAAGATGCCGTCGACGAACGCGAAGTCTTCCCAGCGATGGGTGTAGCCGGCGTCGTGATTGATCACGCCGTCGCGGTCGAGGAACAACGCGCGCGTCGCAGCGGTCATCGCGCTTCCGAGGCCAACAGGGTCTGCGCCCGCGCGTAGTCGTCCGGGGTGCCGATGTCGATGAACTCGGCATCGGTCTCGTGCGTCAGGAAGACCCGGCGCGCGACCGCCTCGCGCAGATAATCGGTTTCGAACGAAAACCGCTTCGCCGGCGGAAATTCCTCGACGATCGCGCGCGGCAGCACGTAGGCCCCGGCGTTGATCAGTCCGGGGCCGCCGCTCGCGGCCTTCTCCAGGAAGCGCAGGATGCGGCCGTCGGCGTCGACCTCCAACCGGCCGTAGCGCGCGGTGTCGTCGACACGGCGGCCGACGATGATCGGCGCCTGCGCCTGCGCCCGCGCCCACAGCGCATCGGTGCCGGCGCAGTCCAGCGCGAGGTAGGTATCGCCGTTGAAGACGTAGGCATGGTCGCCGTCGCAGCGCGACAGCGCGGCGCGGATCGCGCCTCCGGTGCCGAGCGGTTCGGACTCGACCGCGTAGTCGATCTGCAATCCCCGCCAGGAACCTCCGAAATGATCGCGGATCACCTCGGCAAGATATCCGACGGAGAGCACGACGCGGCCGAAGCCGTTGCGCGCGAGATGCGCGAGCAGCAGTTCCAGGAACGGACGCCCGGCGACCCGCGCCATCGGCTTGGGTACGTCGCTGACCACGCTGCGCAGGCGCGTGCCGAAACCGCCTGCGAGCACGATCGCGATCTTCTCGCCTGGCGTCACGCGCGGGCTCCGAACACGGCGCGTTCGACCAGTCCGCAGAGGATGTGGCCGAGGACCGCGTGGCCCTGCTGGATTTCGGCGGTGTCCCGCGCCGGCACCCGCAGCAGCACATCGCACAGCGGCGCCATGTCGTCGCCGCCTGCGCCGGTGAAGCCGATGCGGAACAGGCCGCGCGCCTGCGCCTCGCGTAGACCGGCGAGGATGTTCGGCGAACGCCCGGAGGTCGAATAGGCGAAGAACACGTCGCCCTCGCGCCCCAACGCCTGGATCTGCCGCTCGAACAGTTTCTCGTACCCGTAGTCGTTGCCGACCGCAGTCAGGATCGAGGTGTCGGTGGTCAGCGCGATCGCCGGCAACCCCGGACGGTCGAACGCGAAGCGGCTCACGAATTCCGCGGCGATGTGCTGGGCGTCGGCGGCGCTTCCGCCGTTGCCGGCGAGCAGCAGCTTGCCCCCGCGCTCGATCGTTTCGATGCAGCGCGCCGCGCAGGTCTCGAGCTGCGCGCGCAACGTCGCGTCGTCGGCCATCGCCCGCATGACCTCGACCGCGCGCGCCAACCGCTCGTCGATGTAGGGTCTCATTCGATCCTCCAGGCCTGGGTGCCGTGCTTGGTGAAGTGACAGTTGCTGACCTGACCCTCGAACGCCTTCAGCGCGCGGATCACGTCCATGCGCCGGTCCGGACGGACGAAGAACATCATGAACCCGCCGCCGCCCGCGCCGGACACCTTGCCCGCCTGCGCGCCGGCGGAGATCGCGGCGTCGTGGATCGCCTCGATCACCGGCGTGCTGACCGTGGTGGCGGTGCTTTTCTTGCTCTCCCAGCCCTGGCGGAGGGACTGCACCATCTCCGAAACATCGCCGCGGAGCAGCGCGTTCTTCATCGACTGCGCTTCGTGCTTGAGCCGATGCATGGCGTCCAGCGTCGTCGCGTCCTTCTGCCGCACGTTCTCGCTCTGGTCGGCGATGATCCGTGCGGACTCCCGCGAGACGCCGGAATAGAACAGCAGCAGCGATGCTTCCAGTTCGCACAGGACCCAGTTGCGGATCCGCAGCGGATTGACCACGACGCGATCGTCGCCGTAGAACTCCATGAAATTGAAGCCGCCGAACGTGGCGGAATACTGGTCCTGCTTGCCGCCCTTCAGGCCGCAGTCGATGCGCTCGATCTTGTAGGCCAGATGAGCGATGGCGTAGTCGTCGAGCGGAAGGTTCAGCAGTTCGACGAAGGCGCGGATCATCACCACCACGAGGGTCGACGACGAACCCAGGCCGGAACCGATCGGAGAATCGCAAAAGGTGGTCAGCTCGATCGCGAGCGGACGACCGCCATTGTGGTTCGCGACGATCTCGTTGTAGACCGCCTTGTGCAGGCGCAACTCGCCGTCGAGCGGATAGCGCGCCGCCAGCGGCAGGGTCTCCGCCTGCTCGCGGTCGCTGGCGACGAAACGCACCGACCCATCGGCGGCCGGCCCGATCACCGCGTAGGCGTACCGGTCGATGGTGGCGTTGAGCACGTAGCCGCCGTACTCGTCGCAGTACGGCGACACGTCGGTGCCGCCGCCGGCGAGGCCGAGACGCAGGGGAGCGCGGGCGCGGATCATCGTCATGACGGACTCACAGCGGGGCGTCGTTCTGGAACGGCGCCGCGTCCTGGTTGGCGGTCTTCATCGCGCGCATGTCGTCGCGATACTGGTTGTAGTGGATGCGCAGTTCAGGCGCCGGCTGTTCGGTCGGGCGCTGCCAGCGGCCGCGCGCGTCGACCTCGTCCGCGGGCCGCTTGCGCACCACGAACTCGATTCCGCACTCGCCGACCGGCGTCAGGGTCTGGTCGAACCGCGGCAGGTCGAAGCGATAGGTCGACGACAGCTGCTCCAGCCGCAACAGCTCGGCCGCCGGGCCGAGCTCCCGGATCAGGTCGACGACGTTGATCGAACGCGGACTCCACGATTCCGGCTTCCAGATCGTGAACGTCCACTTGTGGTCGCGGTTGAAGGTGCTCGGAAACACGCCCTGCTCGTACAGATCCTCGTCCGGGACGGTGACCACGAGATGGCCGCCGGGCTTGAGCGCGCGGAACCAGTGGCGCAGGCCCTCGCGCGGATCGACCAGATGTTCCAGGCAGTGGCTGCTGTGGACGAAGTCGAGCGAGGCGTCGTCGACGCTGGCGAGGTGCTGCGCGTCGCCGTCCTCCCAGTCCCAGGTCCGCACCGAGCGCATCCGCGAGAACATGCCCGCATACAGCGCCAGCGGGTCGGGCTTGCCGCCGATGTCGATGCCGTCGCCGACGAAATAGCGATTGCTGAAGTTCGGGTCCGACAGACGCCGGGCGATGGATTTGCTGCACTCTTTCATGATCGGATCCTGGCGACTCGAACGAAGTGTCGAGCAACGATCTTCCGGATCGTTTCTCGAATCGCCGGTCCGGTACACGCCCGGACCGGCTCTCGACGAATCGAACGCTTGTGCGCTCGCTTCGTCGCCGCAGCCATCCCTGGCTGCGCTGGCGGGCTGTTTTTCAACCGCCCGCCAAACCTCAACGCGATACGAATCCGGTGGGCGCGACGGCCCATTCGGGGCCCAGCGGCGGCAGCGCGAGATCGACCACCTTGCCGCCGTCGCCGAAACGCCAGGCGCCGAGCTGCAGGCCGGCGTCCTCGCGCCAGATCGTCTCGGCGCGGCCGTCGCCGTCGACGTCCGCAGACGCGAACAGGCTCCAGCCCGCGGTCGCGGGGCGCTCGATCGCGACGGTGTTCGCCGCATCGGCGCCGCTCCAGCCGATCAGCGCGCCGTCCGCGCCCTGCCACAGCAGATCGCGACCCGCGCGATCGTCCAGATCGAGCGCACCGAGCACGCGCCATTCGGCGCCGGCACCGGCGATCGGACGCACGTTCGCGGGCTGGGTGCCCTGCAGATCCCACAGCGCGACCTCGCCGGTCGTCGACATGCGCCACAGCAGTTCGTCGCGACCATCGCCGTTGAAATCGCCGGTCGCCATCAGCGACCAGCCGCTCGCGACCTCGCCGATCGAAGCCTGTCCGACCTGTTTGCCCGCCTCCATCGCCCACACCGCGACGCCGCCCGCGGCGTTGCGCCAGACCAGATCGGCATCGCCGTCGCCGTCGGCGTCCAGCGCCGCGGCTGCGCGCCATTCGGCGCCGGAGTACGGCAGGATCTCGACCGCCAGCACTTCGCCCTCGGCGCCGAGGCGCCACCAGCGCAGCTCGCCGCTGGCGTCGTTGCGCCAGAGCACCGCATCGTCGCCGCCCCAGCCGCGCGGCGCGAACAACTCGGCCGTCCAGCCCGGATCGGCGGCCTGCACCGCGATCATCCGCGGCGCCCCGTCGTCGCCGAAACGCCACAGCTGGTTCTGCCCGCTCGCGGCGTCGCGCAGGAACAGGCTGCGCGGCGCGGGCGCACGCTCGACTGCGGCGACGGGCGTTTCCTTCGTCGCTTCCGCGCCTGCGACCGGCGCAGGGGGCATCGGACGATCCGCGCGCTGCGCGGTCTGATCGCGATAGATCAGGACGCCGGCGGTGAGGCCCAGCGCGACGAGGACAATGACGATGATCTTCTTCATGCGATTTCCTTTGCGAAATTCACGGTATGCCGCCTGTGGCCGACGCAGCCCTCACTTCGGCCATGAACGCGCCGACCCTGCGCAGACCGGCGTCGAGCGAATAAGTCTCCGACACGAAGCGCAGCCCGGCATCGCTGATCTGCAACCAAAGGGCAGGATCGCAGTAAAGCCGAACGATCGCTTCAGCGAATGCGGCCTCCTCGTCGGCGACCAGGACATGCTGGCCGTCGATCAGATGCATGCCTTCCACGGCGATGTTGGTGGCGACCGACGGAACGCCGAAGCTGAGGCTCGTGCCCAGCTTGCCCTTGATCCCCGCGCCGTAGCGCAACGGGGCGACGCTGAGACGAATCGCGTCGAACCAGGGCTTGATATCCTCGACGAAGCCCACGACCTCCACTCCGGGATGCTTCCCCAGGGCGCGCACCTCGTCGTCGGGGTTGCTGCCGAGAAGATGGACGCGAACGCCGGGGAGACGTTCGCGAACCCGCGGCCACACGCGCTCGCAGAACCAGGTGACGGCATCGACATTCGGCCGATGCAGGAAGCCGCCAATGAACAGTAGGTCTTTTCGGGCATCGAAGCCGACCGCACGCCCTGGAATGTCGACGAACATCAGCGGGACGAGGTGGACGCGGGCATCAGGCGCCTCTCGGGCGAGAATCGCCTGCTCATGATCGCTCATCACGATGCAATGGTCGCAGCGACGGATGATGTCCAGCTCCTGCGCCTTCCAACGCATGGCCGCCTCGAGTTTCTCCGACGAGCCTTCCAGTTCTGCCTCGCGGATTTCGCGCAGGAAGTAGAGATCGGCCGTATTGAGGATCACCCGCGCCGAAGGCGCGTGGCGACGGATGGGTTCGAGCCATTTCGCAGCGAAGGGCGCGCGGCAGATCAAAGCGTAATCGTAGCCTTCGCCCTCCGTGGCGAGATGCGTTTCCAACGGACCATGCCGATCCGCCGAGAGGCAGGTGACGCCGATCGATTCCAGCGTTGCGGTGTAATGGCCGAGCCGCAGCATGTCGTCGGGGGCGAACACCACGTCGTAGCCCAGATCAACCAGGATCTTCATCAGATAAAAAGCGGTGATCGAACCGGCATCGCAATCCGGCCGCGGCGTCGACCAGTCGATGAACAGGAGGCGCGGGCGTTCGTCGCGAACCTGCGACGCATCGAGGGCCGGGCGTGAATTCGCATAATCGGCAATCGCTACAGGCGTCGACACCTCGCCGCGATTCGTGACCGGATACATCAGATTCAGCTGGCGAACCGTATCGCGCACCAGCCGCAGTCCGCCACGCCGATAGACCGATACCGCCTTCGACAGCATCGACGGCAGACTGCCGGCATGGCGACGCGCACGACGCAGCGTCGTGATCGCGTTCGCGATGCGGCGACGAGTCGAAGGCCGTACCGGCACCGGAAACGCGATCGAAGACGGTTGCACCTCCGCCGACACGGCCGGCGCAGCCGATGCGGCTGCAGCACGGGTCCGCGCGGCGACCTCTTCCGGTGTGTGCTCGTTGTGCCCCGACGCGCCGCTCCAGTTGAACGCGTACGGCAGGGTCGCGTAGCGGGCGTGGCCGTTCGCGAACACCCGTGCCCGGTACTCGCGCAGCAGTTCCGCCGCGTCGCCGGCCGCTTCCATCGTCAGCGACGGGCTGTGCCGCGCGAACACCTGTTCGTTGTACAGATCGTTGCCGCTGAAATGGAAGAACACCAGCGGACGACCGTTGACCGTCCAGGCCGCGTCTCCGCGCACCACCCTGCGCTGCGGCAGATTCCAGTAGGCCACGTTGTAGCCCGGGTGATGGAGGATCAGGGTCCGCGGAATGAACGACGGCAACAGATCGGCCCATTTCTGATCGACGAACAGCCCGTTGGGCACGTCGATCACGCACTGCCGTTCCAGCCGGCGCGCCCACCAGCGCACGATGCCGCGGACCTCCGGCGTGCCATGGAGGGCGACGAAGCCGAGGTTGTAGGTGCCGAGCTGCAGCATCTTGATGTCGTCGATCTCGGCGTTCTCCGCCGGATCGAGCACGTGCGGCGTGAGCACCGCATCGACGTCGACGCCCAGCCGTTCGACCACATCGACCAGCGGCGACACCACCAGGATGTCCGGATCGAGGTACACCACCCGGCTCGCGCCGCGAACGCCGAACAGGTACTCGAACACGAACGGCTTGATCGCCGTGTTCAGCTCGGTGATGTTGTAGCGCTCGGCCATGCCCGCGAAATCGGGAATGGCGAGCTGTTCGGGCACGACGATCTCGAACGGCTCGTCGGCCGGGTCGATCATGCCGTCGATGCGGTCGCACAGCGCGACGAAGAACGTCGCGTCGGGGTGCTGGGCCATCACCGACGCATGCAACGTCCGCGCATACGCGAGGAAGTTCTTCGAGCAGATGGTGAAGAAAACCAATGGCGCAGGACGGCTCATGGGGAATTCCGTACGGAAGCGGGACCGGAGCCGCGGAGTAGGCGATCGTGATTCTGGCGCATGCGTCGCCTCACTCGAGACCGAAATGGGCGCGCAGGCTGCGCGCATAGTCGGCGGCCGCAGCGCGGGTGGCTGCGCCGACCGGATACAGCCGCTGGGCCAGCCCCTGGACGGCGACCACCTCGTCGTAGTGCCGCTGCGCCTGGAGGCGGCCGGTGACGCTCGCGCCGTGGTAACGATGGCGATTCAGCGTCTGGGGAGCGTAGTGGATGCGGCCCTGGCGCAGCAGATACAGATAGACCAGCCAGTCGCCGGCGATGCGATAGCCGGCCAGCTCCTCGATATGCGTTTCCAGCACCTCCAGCAGCGGCGCACGCCGGAACAAGGCGGCGCTGACGTTGGGGATGGTGTTCTTCACCGCAAGACCGGCTTCGACCTCTTCCGCGCCGGTCGCGGTGTAGGGCGCGCGCCAGCGCTCGACGGAAAGATCGTCGGTATAACCGAGGTAGTCAGCATGCAGTTCGAAACCCGCGGCATCCACGCGGGACGACTGGGCGTAGGCCATCACGATCCCGGGATCGGCACGCATGGCGGGCAGCAGGGTCGCGATCAGCCGCGGATCGGCCGCATCGTCGGCCTCGGCGATCCACACGAATTCGCCGCGCGCCCGGCGCACGCCCTCCAGCCACTGCCGGAACACGGACCCGGAGTTGACCGCGTTGCGCACGATGACGGGTTCCGGATTCGTGTACATGCGCTGCAGACGCAGCACTTCGACGCTGTCGTCGGTGGAAGCGTCGTCGAGCACCACGATTTCGGTCATCGGCGCGGTCTGGTCCGCGATACTGTCGATCCGCTCGGGCAGGTAGCGGGCGTAGTTGTAGTTCGGCACCACCGCCGAAACCTGCGGGATGTCGATGCCGACCATCGCCAGCAGATCGAGCGCATAGCGGCGGAAGCCGAATTCGCGGTCGATCAGCTCCCGGCCGGCTTCGCCGAGGCGTGCGCCGAGCGCGGGATCGCCGACGATACGCAACATCGCATCGGCGTACACGCCCACGTCGAATGAGGGCACCGAAAATCCGCACAGTCCGTCGACGAGATCGGCGCATCCGCCGGTGCCCGCGAACGCGACCACGGGCACGCCGACCACCAGGCTCTCCATCACCACCGAGGGGAATGGGTCTTCGCGCGAGGTCAGCGCGTAGACATCGGCGCCGGCGAAGTAATCGTCCGTGTCGAAATCGAGGCCCGCGAAGACGAAGCGATCGGCGAGCCCGGCCTCTGCCATTCTCGCCTCGATCTGCGCACGCAGCGCGGCATCGGAATGCCCGACCCAGACGGCATGGAAATCCGAGCGGCGGGCGCAGGCCAGCACGGTGGCCTCGGCCAGCAGATCGACGCCCTTGCGGAGGTCGGCGTAGCCCACGCACAGGGCGACCCGAGCGTCGTGCGGAAGCCCCAGGCGCGCGCGCAGACGCTGGCGGGGCTCGCGCATATCGCGGGAGCCGCGATATCGGTTGCGGGTATAGAGGCCCTGCGTGCGCGTCACCAGTTTTCCGGCCAGTCGCGCTTCGCCGAGCGCGCCGACCAGACCGTCCTCAATCGGACGCGCGGGCACCACCAGCCGTTCGCTCGCGTCGGCCAGCACTTCGCGCGCTTCCTCGAGGCCGTAATTGGCGATCAACAGCGGCAGTTCGTGGATCAGCGATACGATCCGCATGCCTGCATCCCGGAACGGCCAGATCACGCAGCCCGTGACGGTGGTGTTGGCGATCAGCCGATCGAATCCGCGCGCGCGGAGATCCGCTGCGAGCGCCC
Organism: Pseudomonadota bacterium; assembly: GCA_049324395.1. Lineage (GTDB taxonomy): Bacteria > Pseudomonadota > Gammaproteobacteria > Xanthomonadales > Xanthomonadaceae > Lysobacter_I. The sequence goes on along the minus strand of JBMOOY010000064.1, from coordinate 48,289 downwards.
GCAGCGCGTCCGCGTCCATCGCGTACAGCCGATGCATCGGAGCCAGCGCGGTGAACTGGGGTTCGAGCCAACCCGGCCCCTGCATCAGCACTTCCACGTCGACGCCGGACTGCAGGAATTCTCGGGTCAGGCTGAGCGCGAGATATTGCGCGCCGTGGGCCTGCGCATCGTGGGACATGATCAGGACGCGCGGTCGAGGCGCGCGATCGGAGGCTTCGTCGACCGACATCGAGCGCGCGGGCGGCGCCGATTGCCGGATCGGCCAGCCCGCGGCGTCGGCCGACGCAAGCTGCTCCGACCAATGCGCGGAGATCTGCGCATGCAGGGCGCCAACCCGACGCGACAGTTGCGCCGCGGTCTCCGCGCGCGCCTGCACCACGCGTTGCGACCATTGCGCCGCCGCCTCGGCGCGCGCGGTCCGCAGGCGCGATTCGAACTCGGCCTCGAGCTGCGCGCGCAGCGTCGTCGCAAGATCGGCCGCGGCGCGATCGGCGGACACTGCGGTCGACGCGGCCAGATCCGTGGTCGAGGAGGCCGTCGAGGACGCGATCTGCAGCATCGGAACGTCCTGCGTCGACACCACCGAGATCGACGCCACGGGAGCAGGCGCGCGCCTGGGATGCATGCGATTGAGCTCTCGCACCGTGTCGCGCATCAGGCGCAGGCCGCCGCGTCGATAGACGCCGAGACCCTTCGCGGCCATCGGCCACCAACCGCCGGCGTATTCGCGCGCACGCCGAAGCGTGATCAAGGCATTGCCCAGACGGCCATTTCCGACCCGACGCGCGACCGCCGGCGCACTGGACGCGGTCGGCATCGGCATCGCCACGGGGGCGACCGCGGCGCGAGTGCGCACGGCGACGTCTTCCGGGGTGTGTTCGTTGTGACCGGACGCGCCACTCCAGCTGAACGCGTACGGCAGCGTCGCATAGTGGGCATGGCCGTTCGCGAAGACCCGCGCCCGGTACTCGCGCAGCAGTTCCGCCGCGTCGCCGGCCGCTTCCATCGTCAGCGACGGGCTGTGCCGCGCGAACACCTGTTCGTTGTACAGATCGTTGCCGCTGAAATGGAAGAACACCAGCGGACGACCGTTGACCGTCCAGGCCGCGTCGCCGCGCACCACCCTGCGCTGGGGCAGATTCCAGTACGCCACGTTGTAGCCCGGGTGATGCAGGACCAGGGTCCGCGGAATGAACGAGGGCAGCAGGTTCGCCCATTTCTGGTCGACGAACAGCCCGTTGGGCACGTCGATCACGCACTGCCGTTCCAGCCGGCGCGCCCACCAGCGCACGATCTCGCGCACGCGATCGGTCCGGTGCAGCGCGACGAAACCGAGGTTGTAAACCCCGAGCTGCAGCATCTTGATGTCGTCGATCTCGGCGTTCTCGGCCGGCGCCAGCACATGCGGAGTCAGGATCGCATCGGCGTCGACCCCGAGCCGTTCGACCACGTCGATCAGCGGCGACAGCACCAGGATATCGGGATCGAGATACACGATGCGCCGTTCGTCCCGCTGCTCGAACAGGTACTCGAACACGAACGGCTTGATCGCCGTGTTCAGCTCGGTGATGTTGTAGCGCTCGGCCATGCCGGCAAAATCGGGAATGGCGAGCTGTTCAGGCAGAACGATCTCGAACGGCTCGGCGGCCGGGTCGATCTCGCCGTCGACGCGATCGCAGAGCGCCACGTAGAAGCGGGCTCCGGGATGCTGCTCGCGCACCGAAGCGCACAGCGTGCGCGCGTAGGCGAGAAAATTCTTCGCGCAGATCGTGAAGAAAGCGGGGTATGCGGTATCGCTCATCTTGCCTCGTCGTCGTGCCGGGAATGCGCCCGGCTGTCGTGCTTCGCCGATCCGCGTCCGACTCGCCCCCTCGCGCCGGACGCGCGCTCGCTATCGTGCTTTCAACCGTCGTCCCCGCGCATGCGGGCGAACATACGCCGCAGCGGCGACGTGAATCGCCAGCTACGCGACGCTTCGATCGCCCGCAAACGCTCCGCGAGCGCCGTTTCCCGCGCCTCGGCGGCTGCGAGTCGTTCGCCAAGAACCCGGGCGCCGTCACGCTCCGCGCCCAGTTGGGCTCGTACCTCGTCCAGCCCGCGCTGGGCGACCTCGCGCTGCGCCCGCGCCTCCGCAGCGTGAACTTCGGCCGTACGCGCGGCGTCGGCCTGCTGCTGCGCGAGCGCGCTCCGCAACGCGGCCTCCGTTTCGGCGCGATGCGCATCCATCCGCAGGATCCAGCGCGCTTCCTGTTCGGCCAGCGCTTGTTCGAATTCGCGGCGGTCATGCTCGCGGAACCCGGCGGCGGCTTCGCGGAGTGCAGCGATCTGATCGCGCAATCCCGCGATCTCCTCGGCGCGTCGCGCGCTGGTCGCGTCGCGATCGCGTACGAGTTCGCCGAACTTCAGGTGCAGGGAGGCGTCGATGTCTCCGCGCAGACGTTCGACCGATGCCGCGACCTCATCGACCCGGCGCACGAGCGCCGGCTCCGGATCCGGGCGCAGGCGTGCGCCGAGGGCGTCGAACAGGCGCAGCACGGGGACTTCGCCTTCCGTGCCGCGCAAGGCGACCAGATCGCGCAGCGCCTGCGGCTGTTCCGGACCGACCAGCAGCACGCCCAGGCCGTGCGAGTTCTGGAACTCGAACCCCGGGTAGCGTTGCAGCAGTTCCGCCCACAGCTTCCACACGCCGAAATCGCGCTCGCGCACCATGGTGTCGTGGAACAGCACGACGCCGCGTTCGGACAGCTTCGGCAGCCAGGTCTCGAAATCGTGGCGCACCGCCTCGTAGGTGTGCAGGCCGTCGATGTGGAGCAGGTCGATGCTGCCGTCGGCGAAGTAGCCCAGCGCTTCGTCGAACGTCATCCGCATCAGCGTGGAGAAACCGCCGTACTCGCGATCGTTGTACGCGTTGAGCGTGGCGAAGACCTCGTCGCCGTAGAAACCGGAATGCTCGTCGCCGGTCCAGATGTCGACCGCATGGCAGCGGGTCTCCAGCGCGCAGTGTTTCACCGCCTGGCAGAAGCCGAGATACGACGTGCCGTGATGGCTGCCGAGTTCGACCAGCATGCGCGGACGCGCTTCCTCGACCAGCCAGAACGCGAACGGCAGGTGGCCGATCCAGGCGCTCGGCGGCACGTGGGCCGGCATCAGCGACATCGCCGCATTCGGCTTGAACAGAGGGGTTCCGCCGTTCATCGTTGGCCTCCGCCGGCGGCGAACATGCGCCGCATGATGGTCAAACCCAGGCGCCGGCGCAGGTCCAGCCCGCGACCGCGGAACACGCCCACGGTATCGCCCCAGGGCGCGCTCCACTCTTCCGGATGCGGCTCCCAGTCGGTCGAGACCTCCAGCAGCTCGCAGTCGCCGAACTTCGCAAGCGCGCGGTAACCGTCGGGATAGAACCGCCAGCAATCCTGCGGGTAACGGTGCTCCGGGCCGCGCGAGGGCGCGATCAGGAAGATCAAGCCGCCCGGCTTCAGCACGCGCAGCATCTCCAGCCAGGTCATCCAGAAGTACTCGATATGCTCGAACGCCTGTCCCGACAGCACCACGTCGGCGCTCGCCGTCGACAGCGGGAACCGGTACGGCGAGGTCAGCACCACGTCGACGCCCGGGCCGGCTTCGAGGTCGATCCCGGTGTAGCGCCACTTCGGGCTGTCGAACAGCGTGCGATAGGAGCCGTTGACGTCGTAGGAACCGATGTCGACCGCGTGCAGCGAGGTCTCGCGGTCGAGCCGCGCGGCCACCAGTCGCTGCATGTGCTCGTAGGAACTGACGTGCATCTCGGGTCCTCAGCGGCGCACCAGGAATCCCTTCGGATTCCACGTGATCAGGAACGATTCCCGGGAGCGATCGATCTCGAAGCGGTCGTCTTCGGCGATGAAGGTTTCGATCGCCTCGTAGGGGCCGGGATTCGGGCCGACATCGAGGCCATGATGGCAGATGCTGTCCTCGACGATGAACACGTCGCCGGAGCGCAGAAGATCGCCGTAGCTGCGCAGCACCGCGAGCGTGTTGTCGTAGGTGTGCGCGCTGTCCTCGATGACCATCACCCGCTCGCCTTCGCGGATCCGCGCCCGCACCTCGGGGTAGACCTCGCCGGCGCGTCCTTCGACGAATTCGATCCGCGGGTGAGCACGCACCAGCGGCTGGATCTCCTTCTGGTAGGTATCGACCGCGATCAGCCGACCGTGTCCGATGTTGTCGAGCAGGTGCGCGAGCGCCAGGGCGCTGCCGCCGCGATGGTTGCCGATCTCGACGATCACGTCGGGCTTCCGTTCGTGCACCAGCTCCTGGTAGACCCAGAAGTCCATCGGATTCTTGTAGGTCGGCACGCCGAAGTAGGTGGTGCGGGTCATGATCCGCTCCTGGATCACGGCCAGCACTTCGCCGAGCGGCATGTCGGTCGAGTTTTCGAGATATCGGGTCATGGGTCCGGGTGCCGGGCGATGTCGAGCGTGACGCTCCTGAAGGGGATTCCGATCAAACCTGCCGGAACGGTGCTCGAAACGGCCTCGACGACGAGCGCGTCGAACATCCATGCGAGTTGGACGTGGCTTTCGTGGCTGCCGTCGGCGACCGCCACGTCCAGGGTGTAGCTGCCGTTGCGCAGATACGGCATGCGGAATTCGAAGTCGGCGCGGAAGCGGCGACCGGCATCGACCGCGAGCGGTCGCGCGTCCTCGCGCCACGTGTGTTTGCCGAACAACTGCTGGCCGAGCCGATCCTTGAGGAAGAAACCGACGATGGCGCTGTCGATCGGCGCGAACGCTTCCGCCTCGATCACGAGGCGCACGATCTCGCCACCGGACACGTGCGAGATCGGACGGCCTTCGGCGTTCTCGAATCGCACCGAGCGCAGTGCCGCCCTGCCGTCGCCGAAACCGGCGCGCTCGGGCTCGAACGCGAAGATCCGCAGACGGGTGCGATCGAGGCCGATGTCGTCGCCCGTCTCGTCGCCCGTCTCGTCGACAGCAGCGTCGGCGCGCATCGGCGCGGCGGGCTTCGATTCGCCGATCGCGCCGACGGATTGGCCGTAGGTGCTGGCGTGATACGCCTCGCAGACCTCCTTGGCCGGACCGTCCATCACCATCCGGCCCGCATCCAGCCAGATCGCGCGGTCGCACAGATTGGTGACCGCGGCGGCGCTGTGGCTGACGAACAGGACCGTGCCGCGCTTCTGGAAGTCGCGCAGGAAACGCATGCACTTCTGGCCGAAGAAGACGTCGCCGACCGACAACGCCTCGTCGACGACCAGGATGTCGGCGTCGGCGTGCGCGATCACCGCGAAGGCGAGCCGCACGTACATGCCGCTGGAATAGGTCTTGACCGGCTGATCGATGAAGTCGCCGATGTCCGCGAAGGCGGCGATCGCGTCGAATTTCGCGTCGATCTCGGTCTCGTCCATGCCGAGGATCGCGCCGTTCATGTAGACGTTCTCGCGACCGGTGAACTCGGGATTGAAACCGCTGCCGAGCTCCAGCAGCGCGCCGACGCGCCCCGACGTGCCGACGCTGCCGTGGGTCGGCGCGAGCGTGCCGCAGACGATCTGCAGCAGCGTGGATTTGCCCGACCCGTTGCGACCGACGATGCCGACGGTCTCGCCGCGCGCGATCCGGAACGAGACGTCGCGCAGCGCCCAGAATTCCCGGAAATGATTCGCGGCATTCAAACCGAGCGCGCGCGCGACGCGCGGCAGCAGCGCCTGCTTCAGGCGATCCTGCGGGCGTTCGTAGATCTGATAGCACTTGGCCACATCGGCCACGACGACGGCCGGTTCCGCCGGCGGATCGACGGCGACGGGTACGCGGGCGAGGGACTCAGAGGACATCCGCGAATCCCCGACGCGTCTTCTGGAACCACCAGTAGCCCAGGGCCATGAACAGCAGCGCAAGCCCGTAGTACTGCAGCAGCGGCAGCGCGTCCGGCGCTTCCCCCGCGAACAGCACGACGCGGCTCTGTTCGATCGGCAGCGTGATCGGATTGAGGTAGACCCAGGCCCGATACGCCTCCGGCAACGACGCGATCGGATAGAAGACCGGCGACAGGAACATCAGCACCATCGACAGCACGCCGGTGATCTGCCCGATGTCGCGCAGGAACACGCCGAGCGACGCCAGCAGCCACGCCAGGCCGAGCGCCACGAAGCACAGCGGCAGCAGCACCACGGGCAGCCACAGCGCGGACGGGGTCGGCGCGCGTTCGAAGAGCGCCATCGCGCCGAGCAGGATCGCGAGTCCGACCGCGGCATGGAACATCGCCGAACCGACCATGCTCCAACCGAAGGTTTCGAGCGGGAACACGACCTTCTTCACGTAGTTCGCGTTGGACACCACCAGCGACGGCGCGCGCAGCAGCACTTCGCCGACGAGGCCGTGCGCGATCACGCCGACGAACAGCAGCAGGGCGAAACGGATCCGGCTCTGTTCGCCCACCAGTCCCGGCCAACGCGCCTCGAACACCACCGAGAACACGAAGGTGTAGACCGCCAGCATCAGCAGCGGCGACAGGAACGACCAGCCGATGCCCACGATCGAACCGCGGTAACGCCCCACCACATCCCGCCGGATCAACTGCAGGATCAGCCGACGCTCGCGCCAGGCCCCGGCGAACAGGCTCGCGGGACCGGCGGGAAACGGGCGATGGGCGTCGACCAGCGGGCCGTGGGTCATCGTGCGGGGGCCTGGCGGAGCGCGTGCTCCAGATCGTGGCGCAGGTCGTCGAGCGTTTCGACGCCGACGCTCAGGCGGACGAGGTCGTCGTGGATGCCCAGCGCGGCGCGGCGTTCGACCGGCACCGAAGCGTGGGTCATCACCGCCGGATGGTTCACCAGACTCTCCACGCCGCCCAGCGATTCGGCGAGCGTGAACAGCTCGGTGCGCTCGCAGAAGCGCTGCGCGCCCGCGTAGCCGCCCTTGACGCGGATCGAGACGATGCCGCCGAAGCCGTCCATCTGGCGCGCCGCGAGCGCATGATGCGGATGCGAGGCGAGGCCCGGATACACGACCTGCTCGATCGCCGGATGCGACTGCAGCCATTCGGCCAGCGCCTGCGCGTTCTCGCAGTGCGCCTTCATGCGCAGGTGCAGCGTCTTCAAGCCGCGCAGGGCGAGGAAGCTGTCGAACGGCCCCTGCACCGCGCCGACCGAGTTCTGCAGGAAGGCCATCTGTTCGGCCAGTTCGACGTCGTCGCCGACGACCGCCATGCCGCCGACGATGTCGGAGTGGCCGTTGAGGTATTTCGTCGCCGAATGCATGACGATGTCGGCGCCGTGTTCGAGCGGGCGCTGCAGGATCGGCGAGGCGAAGGTGTTGTCGACCACCGTGCGCAGACCGTGCTTCTTCGCGATCGCGCTCACCGCGCGCAGGTCGACGATCTTGAGCATCGGGTTGGTCGGCGTCTCGACCCACACCATGCGGGTGTTCGGCCGAATCGCGGCCTCGAACGCGGCCGGATCGGTGAGATCGACGAAACTGAAATCGAGCCCGGCGCTGCGACGACGCACGCGTTCGAACAACCGGAACGTGCCGCCGTAGACGTCGTCCATGCAGACGACGTGGCTGCCGGAGTCGAGCAGTTCGAGAAGGGTCGACGTGGCCGCCAGGCCCGAGGCGAACGCGAAACCGCGACGGCCGCCTTCGAGTCCGGCCACGCAACGTTCGTAGGCGAACCGGGTCGGATTGTGGGTGCGCGAATACTCGAAGCCCTGGTGCACGCCCGGACTGCTCTGGGCGTAGGTCGACGTGGCGTAGATCGGCGGCATCACCGCGCCGGTGGTCGGATCATGCGCCTGGCCGGCGTGGATCGCCTTGGTGCCGGGGCCCCAGTCGCGGGTGCCGTCGTCTCCGGCGGGGCGGTCGATCTGGCTCATCTGGGGCAACTCCATGAAAAGACCGGAAATTCTACCACTCGCCCCTCCCCGCCCGGGCCGTCACTGAACGCGACGGCGCAACCAGTTCAGCAAGTCGATCCGGGTGATCAGGCCCAGGAAGCGGTCCCCATCCATGACGATGGCGACATGGCCGCGGTCGAACACCGGCAGCAGGGCCTCGACCGGCGAACGCACGTCGAGGATGTCGAGCTTGCTGACCATCGCGGTGGAGACCGGATCGCGGAACCGGGCCTCGTCGCCGTAGACGTGCAGCAGCACGTCGCTTTCGTCCAGGATGCCGACGATCCGTTCGCCGTCCATCACCGGCAACTGCGAGATCTCGTACAGCTTCATCCGCTGGTAGGCGGTGATCAGAAGGTCCTTCGCGCCGACCACCACGGTATCGCGCTGGGTGTAGGGCCGCAGGATCAGGTCGCGCAGATCGCCGTACTGCTCGCGCTGGATGAAACCGTTGTCCAGCATCCAGTAGTCGTTGTACTGCTTCGAGAGGTACTTGTTGCCGGTGTCGCACACGAACACCAGCACGTTCTTCGGCGCGGTCTGTTCTCGGCAGTATTTCAGGGCCGCGGCCAGCAGGGTGCCGGTCGATGACCCCCCGAGCACGCCCTCGCTGCGCAGCAGTTCGCGCGCGGCCAGGAAGCTCTCCTTGTCGGGAATGCTGTAGGCCTTCTTCACCCGACTGAAGTCGGAGATCGAAGGCAGGAAATCCTCGCCGATGCCCTCGACCATCCAGCTGCCGGACTTCTCGCTGAGCGTGCCTTCGTTGATGTACTCGGTGAGGATCGAGCCCACCGGATCGGCCAGGATCAGTTCCGTATGCGGCGAATGTTCGGCGAAGCAGCGCGACAGGCCGGTCATCGTGCCGGAACTGCCGCAGCCGAAGACGATGGCGTCGAGGCCGCCGACCGTGGCCATCTGGCGCAGGATTTCCGGGCCGGTTCCGAATTCGTGGGCGGCCGGATTGTCGGGATTGCCGAACTGGTTGATGAAGTACGCGCCCGGCGTCTCGTCCGCGATGCGCTTGGCCATGTCCTGGTAGTAGTCCGGATGGCCCTTGGCGACGTCGGACCGGGTGAGCACCACTTCCGCGCCCATCGCCTTGAGATTGAAGATCTTTTCCCGGCTCATCTTGTCGGGCACGACGAGGATGAGCTTGTAGCCCTTCTGCTGGGCGACCAGGGCCAGACCGATGCCGGTGTTGCCGGCGGTGCCTTCGACGAGGGTCGCGCCGGGCTGGATGTCTCCACGCTGCTCGGCCGCTTCGATCATGCGCAGACCGATGCGGTCCTTGATCGACCCGCCGGGGTTCTGGCTCTCGAGCTTCAGATACAGGGTGCACGGGCCGGCGTCGAGCCGCTGTGCGCGAACGATCGGCGTATCGGCGATCAGGTCCAGGACGGAGTCGCTGACCGGAGACCGGGAGGTCTGGGAAGTGTTCGGCATGCCGTCGCCCGTTCTTGGGGAAAGGACGGATTATCGCATTGCCGGCGGAGCGTCGCGGCGGCGCGCCCGCCCCGATGGCGGGCCCCGTCCCCAAGCGCTCTCCTGGCCCGACGGACGACGGCGGGCGACCGAGGGCCCGCTACGCCGTCCGTCGACCCGTCTCGCGGGCCGGGCCGCGTGCGTCAGTGATGCAGTGCGTCGTACATCCGGGTCAGGCGGTCCTTGGCGGCGAGTTTCTCGCGCTTCATCTGCGACAGCCGGTTGTCGTCCACCGGCAGAACGCCGAGCTCGGCGTCCAGCACCTGTTTGTCGAGCTCCTTGTGGCGGTGATACAGCTGACGGAACTCGGCGTTCGCCTTCAGCAGCGCTTCGACTTCGGCCTGGGGTTGCCCTTCGAACATGGATTCCTCCTCACAGCGCAATGATCGGCGCGACCGGGGCGGTCGCACCGGGGATGGGTGGGCTTGGGAACGGAATCGCGGACCGCGCACGGCGGCCGCGAACGAAAACGCCCCGGCCGGTCGCGGCACGGGGCGTTGCGGGGTGGGACACGGGAACCACGATGCGGACGCCCCGGTCCCGGGCGCCCGCAAGCACTTCGCTTGCGGCGGCGGTCTCCGAACTTGCGTCGCGCGGGAGCGTCATCGGTTCTGCCTGTCCTCCGGACGGCGATTGGGCCCTCCGGAAGCTCGACGCTACTCCTGTCGACCGCGCTCGGCAAGCCTGCGCATCACAATTCGACAGCCACGGCGACGGACGGTCGAAGCGACGGGAACGCGCACTCCGCGAGCCTCGGAATTCATTTGATATTCAACAAGTTGAACAAACTTCGCGCATCGCGCAGACCGGTCCGGCGCCGGAGCGACCCGGACGGCCCGGCGGGTCACGGCCCGGGCCTGGGTTTCGGCTTGGGCTTCGACTTGGGTTTGGGCTTCGGCGGGGTCCCGCCGGCGCTCAGCTCGGCCTCGCGGCGGGCCAGTTCCGCCTCGCGCTCGCGGGCCAGCCGGAGCTTCTCGGCCTCGTCCGAAGCGAGGGTGTCGAGCAGTCCTTCGGCCTGCTCGCGATTGCGGGACTCCGCTTCCACCGCTTCCCGCAGGCGCGCGGCCTCCTCAGCGTGGATCTGCGCCGCCACCCGCAGTCGCTCGGCCTCGGCGCGGGCGCGCTCGGCATCGCGGCGGCTGGCTTCGACCAGCAACTCGCTGCGCTCGATCTCCAGCCGCTGCAGCTCGGCGCGGCCGGCTTCGGTACGGGAGGCGATCTCGGCCGCCTCGACCCGGATCTTCGCGACCTGCAGGATCAGCGGCCGCTGCTTGCGCTTGGCGGATTGCAGGTCCTGGACCGCCTGCCTGGCCTGCAGCCGTTCGTAGGCGGCGTAGGCATTGCGCTCGGGGTCGGTGTCGATCGCCTGCAGGCGCTGGCCGAGTCGGGCGACATCGGGGTCGCGCTCCTGGGCCGGCGCCAACGCCGGCAACGCGAACAGCAGCGCCACGCACAGTCCGGTGAGGGCGAATCGCGGGTTCATGGCGTCGCCTCCATGCCGAGCCGCTGCCGCAACTCGGCGATCTCGGCGCGGCGGCGGGCCAGTTCGCTCTGCTGGGCCGCTTCGCGACTGCGGGCGTGCGCGTAGTCGGCCTCGGCCGCGGCGAGCCGGGCCAGCGCGATCGCGTCGGCGTTCTTGCGCGCGGCCAGGGCGGACTGCGCCTGGCCCAGCGCGGTCTTCGCGCGCAGCAGGGCTTCGGCGGCGTACTGGGCGGCGTCGGCCGCCTCGGCCCGCAACACGGCGGACTGGGCGGCGTCGAGTTCCTGCGTCGGCAACGGCGTGCGCGCCAGCGCCGGAAACGTGAGCAGAATCACAAGCAGCGCGACCAGCCCGCCGCGGAAGCGGCGAGCCGGGTGCTGCGTGGAGCGCGGCATTTGTGCGAAGCTTGCGGGCATGGGGAGCGTGTCGGTGTCGGATGCGTACGTGGCCCGGTTCGGAGCGGTACCGTTCGAAGGGTGACCGATCGAAACGGCTCTGGTCGAAGCGGCTCTGGTCGAAGCGACTTTGGTCGAAACGATTCCGGTTCCGTCCGTCATCGAAGCGGTCCCATTGTGGTCAGCCTGCGCGGACGATGCAATGCGCCATCCGGGGCCCGCCCCGGACGCCGCCCGACGGTCGCGCTCCATATCCATTCACCGGGAGGTTCATCGATGGACATCGGCTATTTCCTGAAGCTGATGACGGACAAAAACGCCTCCGACATGTTCCTGACCACCGGTGCGCCCGTGCACATCAAGGTGGAGGGCAAGCTCTATCCGCTGGGCAACACCGGTCTGCCGCCGGGCATGGTCAAGAAGATCGCCTACTCGCTCATGGACGAGGGCCAGGTGCCCGAGTTCGAACGCGAGATGGAACTGAACATGGCGCTGTCGCTGGCCGACGCCGGGCGTTTCCGCGTCAACGTGTTCAAGCAGCGCGGCGAGGTGGGCATGGTGATCCGCGCGATCCGCAGCGTGATCCCGAGCATCGAGGAGCTGCAGCTGCCTCAGGTGCTCAAGAACGTCATCATGGCCCCGCGCGGGCTGGTGCTGATCGTCGGCTCCACCGGCTCGGGCAAGTCGACCACGCTGGCGTCGATGATCGACTATCGAAACACCACCGCCGCCGGCCACATCCTCACCATCGAGGATCCGATCGAGTATCTGCACAAGCACAAGAAGTCGATCGTGAACCAGCGCGAGGTCGGCCTGGACACCCACGCCTTCCACAACGCGCTGAAGAACGCGATGCGCGAAGCGCCGGACGTGATCCTGATCGGCGAAATCCTCGACGCGACCACGATGGAGGCGGCGATCGCCTTCGCCGAAACCGGTCACCTGTGCCTCGCGACCCTGCACTCGAACAACGCCGACCAGACGATCGAGCGCATTCTCAACTTCTTCCCGGAGAGCGCGCACAAGAACGTGCTGATGAACCTCGCGCTGAACCTCAAGGCGGTCATCAGCCAGCGTCTGGTGGTCGGCACCGACGGCCGCCGCGTGCCCGCGGTCGAGGTGCTGATCAACACCCCGATGATCCGCGACCTGCTGCGCCGCGGCCAGGTCCACGAGATCAAGCAGGCGATGGAAGAGACGCTGGAGGAAGGCATGGAGTCCTTCGACCAGTGTCTGTTCCGGCTGTGCAAGGAAGGCAAGATCGGGATGGAGGAAGCGCTCCGCGCGGCCGACTCCCGCGACGGCCTGGCGCTCAAGTTCCGCCTGTCCGAAGGCGGCAGTGCTGAACACGATCCCTATGCGGTGGCGTTCGAGGGCGGCGACGGCACGTCCTCGTTCTCGCACTGACCCGCACTGCCCGCTGCATGCGGAACGCCCCGGTCGAAAGCCGGGGCGTTCTCGTTTGCGGGAATGCCGATCCGGGGATGCCGGATCGTTCGGACGGCGGGCCTCGCGAGCGATGGCGCCGCGGCGACGGGCCCGGGGCCGCCCTACGTCGCAGGCGCGTCCGGCTGACGTTCCGGCCTCGCCGCATCGAACGCGGGCAGGGCGAGGCAGGTGGCCTCGATCTGTCGGATCGTCGGATACGGCTCGAGATCGACCCCGAACCGACGGGCGTTGTAGATCTGCGGGATGAGGCAGCAATCGGCGATGCTGGGGCTGTCGCCTTCGCAGAAATCGCCGCGCGAGAGGTCTTCGACGAGCATCGCCTCGAAGGCGCGGAAGCCTTCGGCGATCCAGTGTTTCACCCAGACATCGCGCTCGCTCTGCGGTGCGTTGAACTCGCGCTCCAGGTATTGCAGCACGCGCAGGTTGTTCAGCGGATGGATGTCGCAGGCGACCAGCTGCGCCAGCGCCCGCACCCGCGCGCGATCGCGCGGCGCGGTCGGCAGCAACGGCGGATCGGGCCACAGTTCGTCGAGATATTCGAGGATCGCCAGCGACTGACGGATGTTGCGCTCGCCATGACGCAGCACCGGCACGAGCTTCTGCGGGTTGGTCTTCGCGTAATCGGGCGCGTGCTGTTCGCCGCCGTCGCGGATCAGATGCACCGGCACCTGCTCGTAAGGCAGCCCCTTGAGATTGAGGCCGATCCGCACCCGATAGGCGGCGCTGGAACGCCAGTAACCGTAGAGCCGCAGCTGTTCGCTCATCGCGCTCTCCCTCTTGGTGGTGCCGCGGCGCCCTACCCGGTGCCGCGGCCGCTTGCCGCGATCTTGCGCGCGAGGCGGGCCCGGGGCAAGCCCGCCCGGCTCACGCCGGGCGCTCGATCCGCTGCTCGATCGCGCCGAAGATGTCGCTGCCGTCGCGGGCGCGCATCTCGATCCGGACGATGTCGCCGTACTTCATGAAAGGCGTGATCGGCTTGCCGGTCTCCAGCGTTTCCACGGTGCGCTTTTCGGCGAAACAGGAGGCGCCCAGCGACGTGTCCTGGTTGGCGACCGTGCCCGAGCCGACGAGGGTGCCGGCGCTCAGGGGGCGGGTCTTGGCCGCGTGGGCGACCAGCTGGGCGAAGTCGAACTGCATGTCGACGCCGGCCTCGGGCGCGCCGAACCAGGCGCCGTTGATGTGGGTGAGCAGCGGCAGATGGACCTTGTTGTCCCGCCAGGCGTCGCCCAGTTCGTCAGGCGTCACGAACACCGGCGACAGCGCCGAGCGCGGCTTGGATTGCAGGAAGCCGAAGCCCTTGGCCAGCTCGTTCGGGATCAGGTTGCGCAGGGATACGTCGTTCACCAGACCGATCAGCTGGATGTGGCCGGCGGCCTGTTCCGGCGTCGCCGCCATCGGCACGTCGTCGGTGACGATCACGACCTCGGCCTCGAGGTCGATGCCGTAGTCCTCGCTCGGGACCCGCACCGGGTCGCGCGGGCCGTAAAAACCGGCGCTGACCGCCTGGTACATCAGCGGATCGACGTAGAAGCTTTCCGGGACCTCCGCACCGCGGGCGCGACGGACGCGCTCGACGTGCGGCAGATAGGCGCTGCCGTCGACGAATTCGTAGGCGCGCGGCAACGGCGCAGCCAGGGCCTGCAGGTCAAGGTCGAAGGCGCCTTCGGCGGTGCCGGCGTTCAGCGCCTCGGACAACGCATTGAGGCGCGGCGCGGTATTGGACCAGTCCTCGAGGGCGCGCTGCAGCGTCGGCGCGATGCCGTCCGCGCGCACCGCCCGGGCCAGGTCGCGGGAGACGACGATCAGGGTGCCGTCGCGGCCACCGTCCTTCAGGGAACCCAGCTTCATCGGAACCTCGGATGTGTCGAGTGCGAAATTGGTTTCAAGTGTAACTGATCGACGTCGCGGGCCGCTCAGCCTTCGCTCTGGAAGCCGCCGGCGCGGTAGGTCAGCACCAGCGTGTCGCGATGACCGCCGGCGACGTCCGGCAGCGGTTGGATGGGCGTGGTTTCGTGGATGGTGCGGGTGTCGTCCAGCAACAGCAGGCTCCAGGGCTCGCCGAGGGTGAAGCGCTGTCCGTCCGGCCCGGCGGCATCGAAGACCCGGGTTTCGCCGCCGCGGATCGCCTGCCGGTCGACGAGGAATACCGCCACGAAATCGACGCCGTCGCGATGCGCGCCCTCCGGCGTCGGCCGGCCGATGCCGTCGGTGGTATCGATCCGGAACTGGTGCGCCTCGACGTACCACGGGTCGACCCCACGCACCGAACGCAGCAGCGCGCCGAGCGCGACCAGCAGTCCGTTCCAGGCCGGCGCGGCCACCGTCGCCGGGTCGATCGGCGCGAACCAGCGCTGCAGACCGCCGTGGAGGGCGTTGTAGTCCAGCGGCTGGTAGTGCGCCCGATGCGGCGCCTGCGCGATGCCGCCGCTGCCGACCACGAAACAGCCGTGACGGCGCCGCCGGTAACGGCCACCGTCGCGGAGGTATTCGTCCGGCGGCAGGTCGTCCCAGGCCGGTGCCAGCGCGCGCAGCGCATCGAGCGGGACGTCGAAGAGCGCGGAGACCGCGTCCGGCGCCAGGACCGCATAGCCGCGCGCGCGCAGGGCCGGGACCGCATCGTCGGGAGAGGTGTACGGCGCGCGGAAGGTGGCGACCATCGGGGGGAATTCCTGTACGTGTGGGGGTGACCGGCGTGGCCCGCCGCCGCCGGGCGCGACGGGCCCACGCAAGGCCGAGCGAGCGATGCCGAACGGTCCCACGGACGGACTCGCACGCGAAGCGGCAAGCCTGCTACTTTAGCGGTCAGACCGGGCTTGACGGGGACTCGCCCGCGGTCGACCCACCACGGCCGCTCCCGTCACGGCTCGCCTTCGCGCTCGCAGGTTCAAGGGTGAACACCGCCGGGATGGCCATGGCAAGCAGGATGCTCATCGACATCGACCATTTGCGCGGCTTCGCGGACGCCACCAGCACGGAAGCGCTGACCGCCAGGATCGAGCGCGTGCTGCGGCCGCTCGGCATCCACTACTGGTTCTATGCGGTGGATCTGCCGCTGGTCAACGAACACCCGAACCAGTTGCGCATGGGCACCTATCCCGAAGCGTGGGTCAGCCATTACTTCGAGATGGACTACATCGCCATCGACCCGATCATCAGCCATTGCCACGATCACGCCACGCCGGTGTCGTGGGAAGAAGCGCAGCACCACCACCGCAGGATCGTCGATCCGCACCTGCAGAAAATTCGCCATCTCTTCGGCGAAGCACGCGAATTCGGCCTGTGCAACGGCGTCAGCGTGCCGCTGCACGGCCCCGGCGTATCGTGGGGGCTGATGTCGTTCGCCTCGCGCGATCTTGGCGCGATCGACTTCGAGCAGCGCCTGTCAGAGCTGCATCTGCTCGCGCACTACGTCCACGAGGCGGCGCGCCAGTTCCTGCGTTCGAAAACGCCCACCCCGTTGCCGGCCCTGACCAAGCGCGAGCGGGAATGCCTGTCGTGGGCGGCGGAAGGCAAGACCAGCTGGGAAATCGGCCAGCTCCTGAACATCAGCGAGCGGACGTCGATCTTCCACCTCCAGAACGCCACCCACAAGCTGGGCGTCAGCGGCCGCCAGGCCGCCATCGCCCGCGCGATCTCGCTCGGCCTGATCGTCTCCCTGCGCAACTGAACGGAACGCGCGCGCAGCCCGCGTCGCGCGCGCGGCGTCAAACAGTTGTTTATTGACTTCAATGTCAATTTTTTCGAACGAACTCATCCCGAATCGATCCCGAAACCTCGAATTTCCCTTGAAATTCGAGGTTTCCGCGCGGGAGAAGCGGACCTCCATCAACCTGTAAGGTCGATCAGCTGCAAGAAATGACAGGGGTTCTGCTCACTGGCGTCTCCATCAATCGCAGGAGGAGACACCATGGCATCCATCATCATCGGGCGCGCGGGCGAACAGGGACTGGGAGCGCCGCTTCTGGACAGCATGTACCGGCTGCGCTGCGAGGTCTTCCATCGACGACTCGGCTGGGAAGTACGGATCGAACACGGCCGGGAGCACGACTGGTTCGATCTGATCGGCCCGTACTACCTGATCGCCCACGACGGACCGACGACGGCGGTCGGCTGTTGCCGGCTGCTGCCCACCCTCGGTCCGAACATGCTGCGCGACATCTTCCCGAACCTGCTCGACGGCGCGCCTGCGCCGGCGGGCGCGGGGATCTGGGAGGTCAGCCGTTTCGCGATCAGCCCGACCTGCGCCGGCGACGGCTTCGGTTTCGGGCAGACGCCGGCGTCGATGTTGGCCGACATGTTCCGTTTCGCCGGCATGCATGGCGTGGACACCCTGGTCGGCGTCACCAGCGCGCCGATCGAACGGATGTTGCGCCACCTCGGACTCCGGGTCGAACGTCTGGGCGAGGCGCGACGCATCGGTCGCGTGATGAGTCTCGCGTTCCGGATGTCGGTCGCGGAAAACCTCGAAGTGGTCGGCCCCGCGCCGACGATCGACGTGTCGCGCGCGGCCTGAACCGCGCGGGAGTACCGGAACGCACGGGGGACGCCGCACCCGCCCTCGGGTCGGCCAAGGGGAAAGACGTCATCGACAGGACACGGCGCTGCGGGCGGACGCTGGCAGCAGCGGGCACCCGCTGCGCATCGCGCGCAGCGGGTGCCGTCCCGATCGGCGGTCGGAGGATCGGCCTCAGGCCGCGGCCGGCGCGGCGCGCAGACGGGGTTCCGAACGGCCGGTCTCGTGCCGCTCGCGGAGCAGCGCCGCGGTGCCGTCCCACAGCGCGCGACGCGCCTGCAGGGCCGCGCGCGCGGCATCGCGCGCGGACTGCAGCGCTTCCGGATGCTGCGCGAGCGCGCGTTCGATCAGGCGGCTCGCAGCCGGGCCATGGCTGTCGCCGTCCAGCTCGATGTGGCGGCGCAGGTAGTAGACGAAACCGGGGGCCTGGGCTTCGCTCAGGCCCCACCGCTCCAACAGCCGCTCGAACATCGCCGGGATCACGTTCTCGCGGCCGTAGAAGAAGCTGGCCATCGTCTCGAGTGTGGTGCCTTCCAGACAGGTCCCGAGGGTATGGCCGACGAAATCGCGCACGAACGTCGGAACCTCCGCGTCGGCCAGCGACCGCGACAGGCCCGCACCGGCGCGCATGCCGGCCATGAAACGCTCGAACTGCGCGGTCGACGCGCCGACGTCGGCCATCGCGCGCAGGTAGAGATCGAGATGGCTGGCGGCATGGCCGTCGGCGTCGACGTCGCTCTCCTCGGCCAGCACGATGTCGTTGATCAGGCGGGCGGCGGACGGATCCGCCGGCGGCAGCCAGGGCAAATCGACGCAGGTCAGATCGCGCTGCAGACGCTTGGCGAGGGACATGAAGTCCCACACCGCGAAGACGTGTACCTGCATGAAGCCGCGCAGGGCCTCGATGTCGACGATTTCCTCGAAGACGGGGTGGGTTTCCAGTTCGTTCCGCAGCCTGCGCACTGCGGGCGTGAGTACGGGGTCCTGCCGGCCTTCGGCCGTTTCCTTCTTCATGCGACGCTCCTTGTTCGGACTCGGTTGGGAGAAGCGGGAAATGTCCGAACGCGGCCCTCCATGGTGCGTTCGGACCTCGCGGTACCGGCTTGCGCCGGCCGCGGTCCCTTCGGGCCGACGCCGAAGCGGCGAGCCCGATTGCGATACGTCCTTGTTTCGCCAACCTGTATCCGACCGGGCGCGGCAACCGTTGCCGCGAGCGTCGATCGTCAATGCTTCAATGCGGGAGATACAGCGGGTAGAGACTGCTTTCCTCGCGCTCGATACGCTGCGCGAGCAGTCCGTACACCGTCTGGTAGTCGGCCATGAATTCGCGACGCATCGCGTCGTCGAACGCGGCGACCTGGTATTTCTTCACGAAATCGACGACGCCGCGCGCGATGGCGTTCATCTCGCGTCGGAAACTGCGCACCAGCGCGGTGCTTTCCGGGTCGCCCTGCATGGCGTTTTCCACGTAGTTGTAGAAACGCACGTTCTCGGCGATCAGATGCCCTTCCAGATGCACCTTGAAGGCGTTCAGCATCTGCGGGATCTGCTGGAAATCGCCCTGCTTGGCGAGATCGCCGATCGCCCCGTAAAGCTTCACCAGATCGCCGTGATCGCGCTTCAGCGAAGGCACCAGCTCCGGATCGTAGGCGATCCCGAATCCGGCCTTGCGCTGCTCCAGCGTCGGTACGCCCTGCGGCAGCGCCTGCGATGTCGGCTGCTGCCCACCCCCCAACCACTTCTTCAAGAAGTCGAACACAACGTCCCCTGTCGAATATTGCCTCGGCATACCGCCGACCTTGCGAACATAGCCGGACGCGATCAAACAGGTGTACCTGTCTGAAATGACAGGTTGATGGGGGTCCGGTTCGAAGCGGGATTCCGTCGTGATCCGGATCGGGCAATGCGTACCCCGTCGACGACCGAAGCAAGGAGAAGACGGGAGCGGATCCGGGCGGCGAGCGGCTATACCCGCGGCACGCGACGATCGCCGAGACGGAAACGACGAAGCCCGCCTTGCGGCGGGCTTCGGGAAGATGGCAGCCCCGGATGGATTCGAACCACCGAATGCCTGAGTCAGAGTCAGGTGCCTTACCGCTTGGCGACGGGGCTGTGGAACTGCGACGCCGCAATTGTAACGCCAAAAAGGCGTCTCCGGTGCGGCGTCCGGGACCGGGAGCGAACTCCCGGCCCCAGGGAAGCGATCAGCGCTTCGAGAACTGGGTGGCGCGACGGGCCTTGTGCAGACCGATCTTCTTGCGCTCGACCTCGCGGGCGTCGCGGGTCATGAAGCCGGCCTTGCGCAGCTCGGACTTCAGGGTTTCGTCGTATTCGACCAGGGCGCGGGCGATGCCGAGGCGGATGGCGCCGGCCTGACCGGTGGTGCCGCCGCCGCTGGCGGTGACGACCACGTCGAACTTGTCGAGGGTCTTGGTCAGTTCGAGCGGCTGGCGAACGATCATCCGGGCGGTTTCGCGACCGAAGAATTCGTCGAGCGGACGCTCGTTGACGGTGATGTTGCCGGTGCCCTTGCGCAGGAACACGCGGGCGACGGAGGACTTGCGACGGCCGGTGCCGTAATTCTGCTGAGTAGCCATCGGTTAGATATCCAGGACTTGCGGCTGCTGGGCGGCGTGCGGGTGTTCGGAACCCTTGTACACCTTCAGTTTCTTGTACATGGCGCGGCCGAGCGGATTCTTCGGCAGCATGCCCTTGACGGCGATCTCGATCACGCGCTCCGGATGGCGCTCCAGCGCCTGGGCCAGCGTCTCGGTCTTCAGATTGCCGATGTAGCCGGTGAAGCGGTGATACTTCTTGTCCAGCAGCTTGTTGCCGGTCACCGCGATCTTCTCGGCGTTGATCACGACGAGGTAGTCGCCGGTGTCGACGTGCGGGGTGTAGACGGGCTTGTGCTTGCCGCGGAGGCGGTAGGCGAGCTCGGCGGCGAGACGACCGAGGGTCTTGCCGGAGGCGTCGACGAGATACCAGTCGCGCTGGACGGTCTCGTTCTTGGCGGTGAAAGTCTTCATGAGGACACTCTTGAGGGGTACCTGGTCGGGCTGATTCCGCCGATACCGCCGCCGGAACTTCGCCTCGCGTTGTCGCGGACCCGGGACCCGGAGCCGCAAAGAAGCGGAATCATAGCTGTCGCGGACGGTCGCCGCAAGCCGGCAGGGGGACGACGACCAGGATCGCCGCCGCCGCTCGCGCCCCGGGCCGGCATCCCGGAAGATGTCGCGGTGACCCACGCCTCCCCGCCACACGCCCCCCGGACTCCGGACCTGCTCGCCCTCGCCGACCGGTGCGTGCAGTGCGGCCTGTGCCTGCCGAGCTGCCCCACCTATCGCTTGGAAGGGCTGGAAACGGAGTCGCCCCGGGGCCGGATCGCCCTGGTCCGGGCCTGGGAACAGGGGACCCGGGCGCCGACCGCCACGGGCGAGGCCCATCTGGACGCCTGCCTCGGCTGCCGGCGCTGCGAGGCGGTCTGTCCGGCCGACGTGCGCTTCGACGCGCTGCTGACCGCGGCGCGGACCCGACAACGGGCGCGTCGCCGCCCCGGCACCCGGCAACGGGCGATCGAATGGGTGACTGCGCGTCCACGCGTTCTCGAAGCATTGCTGCGCGGATATCGCATCGTCTGGCCGCTGCTCCCGCCCGCGGCACGACCGCTGCCGCGCCCGCCGGCGCCGGCGACGGCCGCGCGACCGGCCGAACCGACGCCGACCGATGGCCGTGCGGCCCTGTTCCTCGGATGCGTCGCCCGCGGCTACGAAACCTCGCTGCACGCGGCGATCCATCGTCTGGGCGCCGCCTGCGGCGTCGCGATCGACGTCCCGCGCGGCCAGACCTGCTGCGGCAGCCTGCATGCGCACGCCGGCGATGCGTCCCGCGCGGACGCCCTCGCCGCCGCCAACCGCGCAGCGTTCGCCGGATCGCAACCGGTGTTGACCCTCGCGAGCGGCTGCCACGACACCGTCGGCGCCGCGCTCGGCGCCCGCACCCGGGACGCCATCGAATTTTTCGCGCTGCGTGCGGATCGGCTGCGCTTTGCGCCGTGCCCCGAACGCGTCGCCCTGCATTTGCCCTGCACCCAACGCAACGTGGTGCGCAGCGACGACGCCCTGCGGCGCCTGCTCGCGCGGGTACCGGCGCTGGAAGTCGTGGAACTCGACGCCGGCTTCGGCTGCTGCGGCGCCGCCGGGGCCGCGATGCTGACCGCCCCCGAGCGCGCCGCGCGCTTTCGGCAGCCCTTGATCGACGCGATCGCCGCCAGCGGCGCGAGCCGCCTGCTCAGCGCGAACATCGGCTGTCGGCTGCACCTGGCCGGGGGCGCCGGCGTTCCGGTGCTGCATCCCCTCGAATTTCTTGCAGAATGTCTTCCATGACTTCTGCTCGCACGACCGCCGCACGCCATCTCTCGCCGCTCGACCGCCTGCTGGCCGACGCCCAGAACGCGCTGGAAACCGTCGCCGGCGCGGTGCGCGCCGAACGCCCCAATCCCGGCGCAGACGAGGCCGACGTCGTGCTGGACGAAGCCGAACGTCGCCATGCCGCGGGGCTGATGCGGATCAATCACGTCGGCGAAGTCTGCGCGCAGGCCCTGTACGTCGGCCAAGCCGCGGTCGCGCGCGACCCCCAGACCCGCGCGCAGCTGCACGCGGCGGCGCAGGAGGAAACCGACCACCTCGCGTGGTGCGCCGACCGGCTGCGCGAACTCGACAGCCGGCCCAGCCTGCTCAACCCGCTCTGGTACGCAGGCAGCTACGCCATCGGCGTGCTCGCCGGTCTGCGCGGCGACGGCTGGAACCTCGGCTTCGTGGTCGAGACCGAGCGCCAGGTCGAGGCGCATCTCGACGAGCACCTGCGCACACTGCCGGAAGCGGACGCGCGCAGCCGGGCGATCCTCACGGTCATGAAGGACGACGAGGTGCGCCATGCGGACCATGCCGAAGCGGCCGGCGCGAAGCGCCTGCCGCAACCGATTCCGACCCTCATGGCCGCGGCCTCGAAGGTCATGAAGACCGTCGCGTATCGCCTGTAAGGCGGGTCGCCTGCAGGGCAGGCCCCGGGCCCGCCATCGCGACCGACCCGGCCCCATCGAACCCGGACGGCCCGTCGGGGCGACCATGCGCCCATCCCGCGCGACGCCCACGAAAAAGCCGGCTTACGCCGGCTTTTTCTTCGGGACGGCCGCGGATCACTCCGCCAGATTGCGCCCCTGGTACAGTTCCTCGATCTCGCGGCGCAGGCGGGCTTCCACCTTCATGCGCTCCTTGAACGAGAGGTTCTTGGCCTTCTCCTCGAACAGGTACTGATCGAGATCGAAGTCCTTGAGATGCATCTTCGTGTGGAACAGGTTTTCCTGGTACACGTTGACGTCGAGCATCTCGTAGCGCGACTTGATGTTCTTCGCCAAGAAGTCCTGGATCGAATTGATCTTGTGGTCGATGTAGTGCTTCTTGCCCTTGATGTCGCGGGTGAAGCCGCGGACCCGGTAGTCCATCACCACGATGTCCGATTCCAGGCTCTCGATGAGGTAATTGAGGGCCTTCAGCGGCGAGATCACGCCGCAGGTCGACACGTCGATGTCGGCGCGGAAAGTCGCGATGCCGTTGTCCGGATGGGTCTCCGGATAGGTGTGCACCGTGATGTGGGACTTGTCCATGTGCGCGACCACGGCGTCGGAGATGATCTCCTTGCCGGCGGCCTTCTTGTCGATCACCGGCTCCTCGGAAATGAGGATGGTCACCGACGCGCCCTGCGGGTCGTAGTCCTGGCGCGCGATGTTGAGGATGTTCGCGCCGATGATCTCCGCCACGTCGGTGAGGATCTGCGTCAGCCGGTCGGCGTTGTATTCCTCGTCGATGTAGGCGATGTAACGCTGACGCTCGTCCTCGCTCGACGCGTAGCACACGTCGTAGATGTTGAACGACAGGGACTTGGTCAGATTGTTGAAACCTTGCAGCTTCAGGCGCGGCAGCGGCTTGACCACGGCAGCGGTTCCTCATGGGGCGGAGGTCGGGGGCGCGATTATGCGGCATTGCGGCAGCGGGGGCCATGCCGGCGCTGCGCCGCAACATCGCCGGATCCGGACGGCCGGTGGATACGCCGGCGTTTGCCGGGAACGTGACAAAGGCCTACTCTTGCTGCTTCCTCCGTTATGGCACGCATGAACTCATCCCCCGTGGCCACGCTGACCCCCCTCCGACGCAACGCCAATCCGCTCGCCCCGACGGTCGCCACCATCGAGCGCTTCCTTTCGCATTGCCACCGCCGCCGCTACCCGCCGCGGACCGAGGTGTTCCGCCCGGGCGACCCGGCCGGCACGCTGTACTACGTGATTTCAGGCTCCGTCAGCATCATCACCGAGGAGGAGGACGGCCGCGAGCTGGTTCTCGGCTACTTCGGCCCCGGCGAGTTCGTCGGCGAGATGGGGCTGTTCGTGGAGAGCGATCGCCGCGAGGTGGTCCTGCGCACCCGCACCCAGTGCGAGCTGGCCGAGATCGGCTACGAGCGCCTGTACCAGTTGCTCGAAGGCCCGCTGGCCGGCGATGCCGCCCAGCTGATCTACGCGATCGGCGCGCAGTTGTCCCGCCGTCTGCTCGACACCAGCCGCAAGGCCGGCCGTCTGGCCTTCCTCGACGTCACCGACCGCATCATCCGCGCGCTGCACGACCTGACCCGCGAACCGGAGGCCATGAGCCACCCGCAGGGCACCCAGCTGCGGGTGTCGCGCCAGGAGCTGGCCCGTCTGGTGGGCTGCTCGCGCGAGATGGCCGGACGCGTGCTGAAGAAGCTGCAGGCCGACGGCAAGCTCCATGCCCGCGGCAAAACGGTGGTCGTCTACGGCACCCGCTGACGCCGGCGCCCGATGAGCTCCACCGGACAGGGCTCCGCTGCCGACATGGCCGATCTGCGGGCCGCCGTGCCCGCGGACGCGGACGACGTGGCCCGCCTGCTCACCGCGCTGGGTTATCCCTGCGATCCCGCCGATGCCGCCGAGCGCATCGCGACCGTGCTCCACAACGATCGCCAGGCGCTGGTGGTCGCTCGCGACGGCGGCCGGGTCGAAGGCCTGCTGTCGCTCGACTTCATGTACTACCTGCCTTTGGGCGCCACGACCTGCCGGGTGACCGCGCTGGTGGTGGCGCCGGACGCCCGCGGCCAGGGGCTCGGCCGCCTGCTCCTGCGCGACGCGGAGCGCCGTGCCCGGCTCGGCGGCGCCGCACGCCTGGAAGTCACCAGCGCCGGCCATCGCACCGAGGCCCACGCTTTCTACCGCGCCTGCGGCTTCTCCGAAGGCGCGGTCCGGTTCGTGAAGCTGCTGGGCGACTGAGCCGCCGGCCTCCGGCACAATGGCGGCCCGTTTCCGAAACCGGCCGCCGCCATGCAATGCCCGAAGTGCCACGCCCCGATGCACCTGCTCCCCGATCTGGAGGAGCCCGTCCACCGTTGCAGCGGCTGCGAAGGCATGTGGTTCGAGATCCAGGCCCACGAGATCCTGCGCGACGAAGCCGAGCGCATCGACCCCAACGAACCGGCCCCGCCTGCGGAAGGCGAGTACTTCGACCCGACCGCGCCGGCGGCGCAGGTCCTGCTGTGCCCCGCCTGCGATCACTACCCGCTGATCCACATGGTCGACCCGCACCAGCCGCACATCCGTTTCGAGAGCTGCAAGTTCTGCTACGGCCGCTTCTACGACGCCGGCGAGTTCCGCGACTTCGCCGACGAGAGCGACGTCACCGGCCTCAGCGGCTTCCTGCATCGGTTCGGGAGCGAGGCGCGGGGCTGACGCCCGTCATCGCCTCGCGCAGCCGCCGCGCCGCGGGCGCGCCGGAGAAGCGCAGGCCGTCGCCTTCGCGCACCAATCCCAGCGCCCGATAGCTGCCATCGAGCACCGGAAACCCGCGCATCGCGGCGTACTCGCGATATCGCGGCAGGAACAGCGTCGTCCCCGCGACGCGATCCAGCGCCGCGACGAAGTCCTCCGGTGCGACGTGGGCCGTCCCGTCCAGACAACAACGGGCGTAATCGTCGAGCACCGCCTGCAGGGTCGTCGCATGCGTGCTGCGCAGCGCCAGATCCATCTCCAGCCAGTAGGCCGCGCCCGCCCAGTAAACGCGCATGGTGCCGCCACGGCTGCGACCGAGACGGCCCAGCGGCGGACCCTCGCCCACCGCCTCGCCGCGACGGAAGCCGGCATCGAGCCGGCGCCAGGCGTCCTCGGCGTCGAGCAGTCCGGCCCGCGCGCGCAACAGGTTCTGGTGATAGCTCGCCAGGCCTTCGGCCAGCCAACGGCCGTCCTCGCCGAGGTACGGATGCGCCAGATGCGCGAACTCGTGCACCGCGGTCCAGTCCGCGCGCAATTGTTCGTAACTCGCTCCGCGACGCACGTACAACAGCACCGACACGCCGTCGCCGCGCGAAGTCTGGCCCCACGGCACCGGGCTGGCGCTGCGACTGTCGATCTCGCTGATCCGCACTCGCGCCGTGGTCAGCGGGAAGCGTCCCGACGGCGTGAGCGTCGCGCGCGCGGCTTCTTCCGCCCAGCGGCGCAGCATCGCGGCGCGTGCGGGGTCGTCGACGCCGACGACTTCGATGGCGAGGGCGGTGTCGTTCGCGCGCACACCATGTGCGGCATCGGCGTCGATGCCGCGTGCGGTCGCACCGGCCATGAGGCCCGGAAGACAAAGGGCCAGCCACGCACGCGAAGCGATGGGAATCGACATCCCGGTTTCGACATCAACGCGTCGATCCGGTTCCCTTGCGGCCGGATCGGCAGAATGGGTCATCGACCGTACCTGCGCATCACTGCCCGCTCTGCAAGGCGCTAGCCACGCTCCAGCATCGGCGGCAGCGGGCAATGCAGCAGACCGCAGACGGTGCGGAGGAGTTCGGCTTCTGGCACGCGCAGGCGGCCGTCGTGGCTGACCGCGGCGGCGACGGCTTCGACGAGCAGGTGTTTGGCGGCCGGGTCCAGCGCATCCAGCGTCGGCCAGATCGCGTCCAGCGCGAGCACGCCGGCGGCCGGCGGCGCGTATTCGATGTGCTGGTGCGGCAGCGCGATCTGCAGACCGGCGAGGTAGGCGCGCAGCGCGTCGTGGGCGTTGTCGTGACCGGCCTGCGCGACGAGGGCGAGCAGGATCGCGACCTCCTTCGCTGCGCCGGCGATCCCGCGCCGGCCGAAGGGCGTATGACGCGCGGGATCCATCGCTTCGCGCAGCTGCGCCTGCAACAGCGTGCCCAGGCAGTATTCGAACACCGACACGCGGCCGTCGGTATTGACCACCGCATGTACGGTGTCGAGCACCAGATTGACCTCGGGCCGCGGGCGCTGGCTCAACGTCGGGAAGGCCAGCGAAGCCAATGGCAGATGCAGCATCGGATGCAGGGCGGCCAGTCGTTCGGTGCGCAGCGCCTGGGTCATCACCGCGGTGTCGCGGCCGAGGCGCGCGGCGATCTCGGTGTGTTGCCGCGCCTGCACCACGGGATGTTCGTCGAGCAGCAGGGCGAGGACCAGCGACACGACATCGTCGCGGCTCGCGGCCAGCGCGCGCAGCCCGTCGGGCATCGCGGAAACGATCGCCCCGGCGCTGCGATAGTCGTCGGCGGCGGGATGCGCCACCTGCGCCGCGACCATCGGCGGGCTGATGTCGAATCGCGCGTCCGCCGCAGGCAATCGCACGCCGCTGTCGGTGAGCCCGAGGCGCGCGTCCTCCTCCAGGCCGTTCGGCGGCGTCGCCATCCACTTGCGCTGCAAGGCGGCGAGCTGATCGCCGCGGAAGCTCGGTTCCAGCGCCTGGATCCGCTGCAGCAGCGGCGGATGCGTGGCGAACAGACCGGAAAACCCGACGCCGTCGCCGAACAGCATGTGGCCGACTTCCTCGGCGTCGCCGCGATGGGTCAGTCTCGCGCCGTCGCCGACGCCGCCGATCTTCTTCAGCGCGCCGGCCAGGCCCGCGGTCTGCCGCGTGAATTGCACCGCCGACGCGTCGGCGAGCAGTTCGCGCGAGCGGCTGACGCCGGCCTTGATCATCCGTCCGAAGAACAGACCGACGTAACCGATCGCCATCGCGACGAGCGCCGCGACCAGGATCGCGCCGGCCCCCTTGTCGCGGCCGCCGAACCGGCCGTGCTCGAGAATCTTGCGGCCGATCAGCGCGATCATGACGATGCCGAACAGCAGGCCGACCAGACGGATGTTCAACCGCATGTCGCCGTTGAGGACATGGCTGAACTCGTGCGCGATCACGCCCTGGAGTTCGTCGCGGTTGAGCCGATCCAACGCGCCGCGGGTGACCGCGATCACCGCATCGGACGGCGTGTAGCCGGCGGCGAAGGCGTTGATCGCGGCCTCCTGCTCCAGCACGTAGAGTCGCGGCATCGGCACCCCGGATGCGATCGCGATCTCCTCCACCACGTTGCGCAGGCGCTTGAGCTGCGGATCGCGCGTCTGTTCGGGCACCGGCGTGCCGCCCATCTGCCGGGCCACGACCTCGCCGCCGGCACCGAGGCTGGCGATGCGATACAGCGAGCCCAGCCCGATCACCGCCAGCACCGCGAGCGAGACGACGCCCAGGATCGTCGCCGCCTGCGCCGGCGTGCTTTCGTCGTTGGCGGCGATCGCCACCCACACCGCGAAATCCACCGCGAGCACGATGCCGAGCACCGCCAGCGCGAACAGCACGATCAGCCGGAAAGAGGCCTTGCGCGCATCGGCCTGGCGTTCGAAGAAATTCATGGCGACGGGAGACGGAGGGGGAGGAATGGAGGAGCGAGGGATGAAGGAACGGGGGACCGGATGCCGATCGGCGCGAAGCACACTGCGCGCGCCGGCCTCGACGCGTCCGGCCGAGGCCCGACGACGATCAGAACCGGACCTTGGGCGCCTCGCGCATTTCTTCGCGATCCCCCGGAATCGCGAGCAGCGCGGCGGCGGCGAACTGGAACATGCCGGCGATCACGCTGGACGGGAACACCTCGCGACGATTGTTGTAGCCCATCACCGCGTCGTTGAAGGCCTGTCGCGCGAACGCGACCTTGTTCTCGGTGCTGGTCAGCTCCTCGGTGAGCTGCATCATGTTCTGGTTGGCCTTGAGGTCGGGATAGGCCTCGGCCACCGCCAGCAGACGTCCCAGCCCTGCGTTCAACTGCCCCTGCGCGGCGGCCAGCGCGGCCATGGCCTCGGGATCGCCGGGATTCGCCTTGGCCGCGCTCAGACCGGCCTGCGCCGCGGAGCGGGCGGCGACCACCGCCTCCAGCGTCTCGCGCTCATGGCTCATGTAGCCCTTGGCGGTCTCGACCAGGTTCGGAATCAGGTCGAACCGGCGCTGGAGCTGGACGTCGATCTGGGCGAAGGCGTTCTTGTAGGCGTTGCGGGCGGTCACCAGGCCGTTGTAGACACCGACGCCCCACAGCAGCACGACAACGAGAATTGCGAGCAGGATCAACAAAATAACCATCGAATCTCTCCTTGTTCATGCAAACCGCGGAACAGGCGCTATGATCGACCCGGAGCGCCGGCCCGGAACACCGGGAGATCCGGCCAGCGGCGACCCCAGGGTCGCGGCGGACACCACCGACACTGACCTGCATCCGAAGCATACGCAGGGGGGGCTCGCGATGAAAGACAAGACCCGGCGCCGCAGAACACCGCACCCTCGGCGGATCGGCGCGAGAGCGCTCGCCGTGCAGACCGGTCTGGTCGCGATGCTGTTGCCGCTAGCCGCCGGTCTGTCCGCGCAGAGCACGCTGCGCTGGGATTCGACGCGCAGCGACGCGCCGACCGTCGAGAACGGCCTGTATTCCACGAAGGCGACGATGGCCCGGGTGTATCCCGGCGTCGGTCTGCGCATGATGCCGCTGGCGACAGGCTTCGACGTCGCCGAATTCGAACGCCTCGCCGAAGCCCTCGTCGCGAACCGGAAAGTGCCCGGCATGGCGATGGCGATCGTCCAGGACGGCCGCGTGCTCAGCGCGCGCGGCTACGGCGTCACCGACGTGAGCCAGCCCGAGGCGGTCGACGAGCACACCGTGTTCCGTCTGGCCTCGCTGTCGAAATCCTTCGCCGCCACCGCCACCGGGATGCTCGTGAACGAAGGCCGGCTGCGCTGGGACAGCCGGGTCGTCGATTACTACCCGACCCTGCAGTTCTCCGAGCCGGGCGCGGCGATGCGGCTGACCGTCGCCGACGTGCTCAGCCATCGCGTCGGCATCGGCCACAACGCCTTCGACCGCGACCTCGAGGGCAACGCCGAATATCCGTCGCTGGTCCGCAAGATCGCCTACGCGCCGATGAAATGCGCGCCGGGCGAGTGCTACGCCTACCAGAACATCGCCTACAGCCTGATCGGCGACGTGGTCCACGGCGCCAGCGGCCAGCCCTACGAAGAATGGGTAGCGCAGCGCCTGTTCAAGCCGCTGGGCATGCACGACGCCAGCTACGGGCTGGACGGCATCGCCGGCAGTCCGCGCTGGGCGAAGCCGCACGTCCGCGCCGGCCGCACCTGGTCCGCGGTCTATCCCAAGCCCACCTACTACCGCGTCGCGCCTGCGGCGGGCGTCAACGCCAGCGCCAGCGACATGGCGCAATGGCTGCTCGCCCACGGCGGCCATCGCCCCGACGTGCTCTCCGGCGCGCTCCTCGCGACCCTGCACGCACCGCTGATCGACACGCCCTCGGAAATGCGCAGCTCGCAGTGGCGTCGCGACCGCATCAACGCCGCCGGCTACGGCCTCGGCTGGCGCGTCTTCGATTACGCCGGCCATCGCGTCGTCTTCCACGGCGGCGCCGTGCAGGGCTATCGCGGCGTGATCGCGCTGATGCCCGAACGCGACCTCGGCGTGGCGATCCTGTGGAACGCCAACAGCGGCGCGCCGTCGGGGCTGCTGCCGACCATCCTCGATCGCGCGATCGGCGCCACGCCGCAGCGCTGGCTGGAGGAAGAACCGGAACCGCTGGACGAAGGCCTCTACGCGCAGGGCCTGCCGAAACTTCCCGAACCGCCGGCCGCGACCGGCGGTTCCGAGGCATCGACCTCGAACGCGAAGCCCGAGTGAACGCGCACCGCGCGGCGCCATCGGCCGCGCGGGCGACGAGCGAACGTCAACGTCGACGACGGACCGATACGGGCGGCGTCTCGCCGGAATCTACTGCGGCGGGTTCTGCTCCAGGACGGTCTTGAGCTTGGCCAGCCCCTGTTCGAAATCGGGGCCGATCATGCGATCGAACAACAGGCCGAACCAGCGCGAGACCGGGTTCATCCCGTGCTCGGCATCGAAGCCCCAGACCACTCGAGTGCCGGCGCCCTCGGGGGTCAGGGCGAAGGTCGCGATCGCATCGCCCTGCCCCTCGAATTCGAGTTTCATGGCGACCTTGCGATCGGGCACGCTCTCGACGATCGTCTGCCGGCCCTTGCCGACATCCTGCTGCTCGCTCGACCAGCGCATCGACGCGCCGACGCCGCGCTCGGGGCCTTCGAAGACGTACTCGGTCTTCGGATCGCGCGCATGCCAGGGCGACCACTCGTTGAAGCGACGGTAGGAATCGAGCATCGCGTACACCTCGGCCGGCGGCCGGGCGATGATCGTCGCACGCTCGACATGACTGCGGGCGGGCAGCAGGAAACCGCCCGCGACGAAGACGATCGCCAGCACGACGAGCGCCATCAGGAGTTTCTTGAGCAGGGACATCGAGACCTCCGGACCCGGGATACCGACGTCATCCTACTCCCGGGCCATCGCGCCCACCCGACGTTTCCTGGCGGTTCGCGGCCGGCGGGCGCCTTCGCGGGCGTGGTCGACAGGCTACGCGGATCCGCGTGGAGCAGGATCCGGACGGGACCCGGACATAAAAAAACTCCCTCTCCGCCTGGGCACGCGGAGAGGGAGTTTCGGATACCGCTAATCGGGGTCTTGCTTACATCATCGGCGTCGGAACGGCCGGCGCGGGAGGCGGGGACGCCTTCTTCGCACGCTTCACGAGCTTTTTAGCCTTTTTTTTTGCGGCTTTCTTGGCCGGCTTCTTGGCGGCCTTCTTCGCGGTCTTCTTGGCAGCCTTCTTCGCGGTCTTCTTGGCGGCCTTCTTCGCTGTCTTCTTGGCCGGGCGCTTGGCGGCCTTCTTGGCGGCCTTCTTCGCGGTCTTGCGGACAGCCTTCTTGGCGGTCTTCTTCGCGGGTTTCTTGGCGGCCTTTTTGGCGGCCTTCTTAGCAGCTTTCTTAACAGCCATGGTATGGCTCTCCTCGTCAGTGGACTTGCGTTGGGTATTGCGGCCCAGACAACAACAGGATCGCGGGAGTCGGACCCGCCACCCACCGCCGGCGCACTAGGCAAGCCGGTACGGATTCATGCCGACGTCGCGTCCGCGACGACCGGTCGAAAGAAACGCCCGCACATGCCGGATCCATGCCCATCGTCGCGGCGCATTTGCGCCTGGCAACAGAAAACCCGTGGCCGGCAAGGCCGCGGGTCGGGCGATGCGAGCGGTCCTGCTCGCTGGCGTTGCGGTTTTTCGCAGAGGAGACGAAGCCTGTTTCCACCGGAACGCGGGTCCGGGCGGAAGATTGGATTGTGCTTCGCGTTTTCGTTTTGGACCGACTCACTCGCTTCTGCTGAGGCGACACTTGGGGCGAAACCTAATCACGGTTTTTTCCACTGTCAACACCCCGCGCGAAAAAAATGGTCGAACATCGACGACGACGACGCGCGCGCGCCGCTTCCGTCGCGGCGCGCACGGTGCGACGACGGACGCCCGCGTCGCGCGCCGCCTCGCGTCGCCGCGAAACGAAACATCTTTTTTTAAGCGCTTTTCCCCGAGAGCCGTCGCTGCGCGCGGATTCCTCGGCGCGCGAAAGCGCCGTCGCTGGAGGCGTCGCGAAGCCGCGCGCGGCGGGATGAACGACAGTGTTTCGGCGCGCGCCCGGAGCGGCGGATTTTCGCGTCGCACAAGCCCGATTGCGCGAAATTGCGCGAACCCGAACCCGGAATCGGCGACCGTCGCCATCGCCGCGAAGTCGCGCGCGCGGCGTCGACGTGCGCGATCGGACGCGCGGCGCGGCGTCGGCGAACGCGCGCGCTGAGGACGCGGAACGGACTTCGGAAACGGCGCGCGCGGCGACGCGCGGGCAACGAAAAAGCCGTCCGCGGCGACGCGGACGGCTTTCGGTGGCGACCGGGGGCGCGGCGCGAAGCCGCGCGCGACGGTCAGTGCTCGTCGTCTTCCAGCAGCTCGGCGTAGTCGTCCGGACCGAGCAGTTCGTTGAGCTGATCCGGCTCCTCGACCTCGACCACGAACAGCCAGCCTTCGCCGTAGGCGTCCTCGTTGATCGTTTCCGGCTTGTCGGTCAGCGGGGCGTTGACCGCGACGACCTTGCCGCTGACCGGCGCGTAGACGTCGGACGCGGCCTTCACCGATTCGACCACGGCGCAGGCGTTGCCGGCTTCGACACGGTCGCCGACGTTCGGCAGCTCGACGTAGACCAGGTCGCCGAGCAGGCCCTGGGCGTGGTCGGAGATGCCGACGGTGACCTTGCCGTCTCCTTCGACGCGGGCCCATTCGTGGGACTTCATGAATTTCAGGTCGCCGGGGATCTCGCTCATGTTGGGCTCCGCAGGGTGGCGGTGGAAAGGAATGTGGTTAGTGTAGGAGCGCGGGCGCGGCGATCAAATACCTTCGAGCGGTTTTCCGTCGCGCACGAACGGAAACCTGACCACTCGCACTGGCACGGCCTTGCCGCGGATGTCGACCCGGACCGCGCCGGGTTCGCCGGCGGGCACGCGCGCGAAGGCGATCGCCTTGCCGAGGGTCGGCGAGAAGGTGCCGGAGAGGATTTCGCCGTCGCCGGCGTCGGTGAGCACGGTCTGGCCGTGGCGCAGCACGCCCTTCTCGTCCATCACCAGACCGATCATGCGTCGCGGGACGCCGGCCGCCTGCTGCGCTTCGAGCGCCGCGCGACCGATGAAGTCGCGGCCCTCGTCCAGCGACACGGTCCAGGCCAGCGCCGCTTCGTAGGGGCTGACCGTCTCGTCCATGTCCTGGCCGTAGAGGTTCATGCCGGCTTCGAGGCGCAGGGTGTCGCGCGCGCCGAGTCCGGCGGGCTTGACGCCGGCGGCGAGCAGGGCATTCCAGAGCGCGACCGCGTGTTCCTGGCCGACGACGATCTCGAAACCGTCCTCTCCGGTGTAACCGGTGCGGGCGACGAACAGCGGCACGCCTTCGGCGGTGACCGCCTCGGTGGCGGCGAAGCGCGGAATCTTCCTGGCGGCGACCGCGGTGTCCGCGGACAACAGGCCGAGGACCTTCTCGCGCGCGTTCGGCCCCTGCACCGCGATCATCGCCAGTTCCGGACGTTCGGTCACCTCGACCGAGAATTCGGCGGCGCGTGCGGCGATCCACGCGAGATCCTTGTCGCGGGTGGCGGCGTTGACGATCAGGCGGAAGAAGTCCTCGGCGAGGAAATAGACGATGAGATCGTCGATGACGCCGCCGTTCTCGCCGAGCATGCAGGTGTACAGGGCGCGACCCGGCTTCTGCAGCTTGTCGACCGAATTGGCGACGAGGCGGCGCAGGAACGGGCGGACGTTCGCGCCGCGCAGATCGACCACGGTCATGTGCGAGACGTCGAACATGCCGGCGTCGCGGCGGACCTGATGGTGTTCGTCGATCTGCGAGCCGTAGCTCAACGGCATGTCCCAGCCGCCGAAGTCGACCATCTTCGCGCCGAGCGCGCGATGGGTCTCGTTGAGGATGGTCTTCTGCGTCATCGGAACCGGCCTGCGTGGAAAGGCGGGCATTATCCCAGAGCGGAACGCCGCGTGCGCGGCGCGGCTCATGACGTTTGTTCACCGCACGCCGGCGCATGGTGCGCCGGCGCGCGCGATCGGCGCGCCGCGGTCAGACCCCGGCGGCGGTGTTGAGGCAGCTCACGCGCGCCGTCTCGACGTCCGCCAGCTTGCCGGTCGCGGTATCGAAGCGGCGCGCCCAGGTGATGTCGGCGGAGCGCTCGTCCTGGCCATGGCGTACGGCGGCGATCAGACCGGGGTTGTCCTGGCCGTCGATCGAACAGGCGCCGAGCTGCAGGTCGTAGCCGATCTGCAGGGCCGGCGCGTCGATCGCGTCCAGCACCTGCCAGGTCGGCTTGTCGGCCGCGGGGTCGGTGTTCTTCGATGCGATCACGTAGCGGACCATCGCCGCGCCGCCGGACGCGGACGTTCCGGTCCCGACCATCGCGAGACCGAATTCGCAGACGCGCGCGATGCCTTCGCCGCCGGGGACGCAGCTGCCGCCGATTTCGGAGAGCCCGTCCGGATACGGCGGAACCCTGGTGCCGATCAACGCTGCGGCGCCGCTCGCGCCGGACGCCGACGGCGAAGCCGCCGGGGCGGCGGGCGCCGGCGCAGCGGGCGCCGGGGCGGCGGGCGGCGCGACGACGGGTTCGGCGACATCGGCGGGCGCCTCGCGATCGCAGGCGGCGAGGCCGGCGAGCGCGGCGCAGACGAGCGCGGACGACAGCGCGAACGGGAAGCGGCGACGATTCATTCCACGGACTCCACTTTGAGGGTCATGCCTTCGGCGCCGACGATGCGCACGCTGGCGCCGGCGGGCAGATCGGGACCGCTGACCTCCCAGTAGGCGTCCGCGATCTGCACGCGACCGGTGCCGCGTTCGATCGCGCGCTCCAGCGGCACGATGCGGCCGACGAGCTGGGCGGTGCGGCGGTTCAGCGCCGGCTGGTCGCTGACCACGTCCTGGCCGCGGTACCACTTGCGGTAGATCAGGATCGAGATGAAGCCCAGGGTCACGAACAGCACGGCCTGGACCAGGAACGACAGCCCCGGAATCAGCCAGACGATGACCACCATGGCGCTGGCGGCGAACGCCAGCCAGAGCATGAAGGCGCCCGGCGCCAGGACCTCCAACCCGAACAGCAGAAGCGCGAAGATCGTCCAGCCGAAGACGTCCCCGCGGATCTGGAAACCGTCGAACTCCATGGCTCAGTCCTTCCGCGGCACGGACGGCGGGCGCGCGCTCTGCTGGTGGGAGAGCGCCTCCTTGGCCAGTTCGGTGATGCCGGCGAGCGAGCCCAGCACGCCGCTGGATTCCATCGGCATCATGATGAACTTCTGGTTCGGGGCCTCCGCGAGCGCCTTGAACGCCTCGATGTATTTCTGGGCGATGAAGTAGTTGATCGCGTTGACGTTGCCGTGGGCGATCGCGTCGGAGACCATCTGGGTCGCCTTGGCTTCGGCTTCGGCCAGGCGCTCGCGCGCCTCGGCATCGCGGAACGAGGCCTCGCGCCGACCTTCGGCTTCCAGCACCGAGGCCTGCTTCTCGCCCTCGGCGCGCAGGATCGCGGACTGGCGCACGCCCTCGGCTTCCAGCACCGCGGCGCGCTTGTTCTGTTCGGCCATCTTCTGCTGCTGCATCGAGGCGATCAGGTCGCGCGGCGGCTGGATGTCCTTCAGTTCGATGCGATTGACCTTCAGGCCCCAGGGGTGGGTCGCGTGGTCGACCGCGGCCAGCACGCGGCTGTTGATCTCGTCGCGCTTGGACAGCGATTCGTCGAGGTCCATCGAACCGATCGCGGTACGGATGTTGGTCATCACCAGGTTGAGGATGGCGATTTCGAGCTGGGCGACCTCGTAGGCGGCCTTGGCGGCGTCCAGGACCTGGAAATAGACCACGCCGTCGACCTTCACCACCGCGTTGTCCTTGGTGATGACGTCCTGGCTGGGCACGTCCATGACCTGTTCCATCATGTTGATCTTGCGGCCGACCCCGTAGAACAGCGGGATCAGGAAATGCAGACCCGGCGTCATGGTGTGGGTGTACTTGCCGAAACGCTCGACCGTCCATTCGTAGCCCTGCGGCACCATCCGCACGGCCTTGAAGAAGATGATCACGCCGACGACGACGAGCACGAAACCGATGAATGGACCGGTCATCTGGAACCTCCCTGCTGGACTGCGGTCAGTATAGGCCGACAACCGGGCCCGGCGGGACGGCATCGACGGGCGACGAGCCCCCGCTCCGGCGCAGGCGTCGTCCGGCCTGCGACGGTTTCGCCCCCGGCCGCATCCAGTCCATGAGATGAGCCCTCCCGCGTCCAGCTTCGCCATCGACGTCCCCGACGCCCTGCTCGCGCGCCTGCGCCGGGGCGAGCGCGCGGCGTTCGAGCAGGTCTACCGCTGGTTCGAACGCCCGGTCTTCACCCTCGCGCTGCGGATCTGCGGCGAACGCGAGCAGGCGGCGGACGTGCTGCAGGACACCATGCTGAAGGTGTTCGATCGCATCGGCGAGTTCCGCGGCCGTCGCGACGACGGCGTCGGCAGCCCGTTCTGGGGTTGGCTGCGGCAGATCGCGGTGAACGAGGCGCTGATGAGCCTGCGCCGGCGGCGACCGGAAGACGGCGGCGCCGGCCTTGACGACGTCGATGCGATCGACGAATGCACGCCGCCGCCGCCCGCGGCCGCCGACGCGGCACGACTGCAACGCGCGCTCGAAGCGTTGCCCGCCGCGACCCGCACCGTGCTCTGGCTGTATCACGCCGAGGGCTACACCCACGACGAGATCGCCGCGCTGATGCAGCGCACGCCCAGCTTCTCCAAATCGCAGCTCGCGCGCGGCAGTCGCCGCCTGCGCGAACTGCTCGAACCCGCCGCCGTTCGCGAGGCCGCCCATGGCTGACGCATCCCGCCCGCCGCCTTCCCTTCCGTCCGACCGGGGCACGCCCGAATGGAGCAGGCACGATTGGAGCGGGCCCGATTGGAGCAGACTGTTCGCCGCGCTGCCGCAGGAGACGCCGCCGGCCGCCGCCTGGTCGACGATCGCATCGCGGCTCGACGCGCGCGCGCAGACCCGCGCCCGCGCGCGCCGCCGCACGCACCTGACGCTCGGGCTGGCCGCCGGTCTCTGCGCGCTGGCCGCGCTGCCGCTGGCCTGGCGGATGCGCGAAACGCCCTCGCCCGCCACGCCGCAGCCTTCCGCACCATCGCTGGCATCGACGGGCGCAACGGCGACCGCACCGAGCGAGGTCGCGCCCACCGCGCAGCCGACGCCCGATGCCGACGCGGTTGTCGCGACGGCGGCGGCATCGTCGGCGGCGGCATCGATGAAAGCCCCATCGACGGCGCGCACCGCCTCCGTGCGCGCGGCGCCGCGCGCGACCGCACGACCGGCCTGGCCCGAGGCCGTCGTGCCCGCCGACACGCTCGAATCCCTGTACGCCGAGTCCGCGCAACTGGAGAGCCTGCTCGCGCTCGCGCGCGACCCCCGCGTCGAGAGCGGCCCCGCTGCGGCGCTGGCGAGCGCGTACGAGGCCGATCTCGCGCTGATCGACGCGAGTCTCGCCGAACCGGGGCTGGACGCGTCCGCACGCAGGACGCTGTGGCGTGCGCGGGTCGACGCCCTGCAGGCCGCCAGCCGTTTCGAAGCGCAGCAGCGACTCCTCGCCGCCGAAGGCCGGCGCTACGAAGGCGCGCTGGTCAGCGTCGACTGATCCCGCGCCGCCGAACCTTCCCTTTTTCCTTTTCGCACCGTCATCCACGCCACGAGGTTTCCCATGCGACCGATTCCCCGCTCCTTCGTCCGCAGCGCGCTCTGCCTCGCGCTCGTCGCCTCCTGCGCCAGCGCACAGGACGCCGCTTCCGATCCGCGCAACGGACGTGCGTCCGTCGGCGAGGGCCGGCAGGCGCTGGACGAGGCCAACCGCCCCGTCGATCCGAAATTCCTGCCGGGCTGGGAGCGGTTCTGCGCCGAACAGGCCGACCGCGGCGGCTGCGACGTGATCATGCGCCGCATCGGTCGCAAACCGGTGATCGGCGTCCTGCTCGCGCCCGACCCGAAGGGCGGTGTGCGCATCGCCGGCGTGACCCCGGACGGCCCCGCGGCCGGTGCGGGCCTGAAGACCGGCGATCGTCTGCTGCGCATCGGCGGCAAGGTCATCGCCGGCGACAGCCCCGAAGCGCGGGTGGATGCGGCACGCGCCCTGCTGCAGGCGGGCGACGAGAAAACGCCGGTCGCGCTGACGTACGATCGCAACGGCCGCGAAAGCGCAGTCTCGGTGACGCCGAAACTGGACAACCGGCTGATGGTCTTCACCGCCGACGGCGAGATGATGCAGCCGAGCGGCAACGTGGTGATCCGCCGGTTCGGCGAGGGCGGCGCGCCCCTCTCCGCAGAAGGCGTCGAGATCGACGGCGTTGCCGGCCCCATGTGGCATCACGGCGGTGGCGAGGCGCAGACGATCGTGATCGGCCCCGACGGCGAACATCGCACCGAAACCCGCGTGATCCGCATCGAGTGCAAGGACAAGGACGACGCCTGCCGCAAGCGCGCGGCCGAGCACATGGCGATGGGCCCGGGCGACGGGCAGGACCGCCGGATCGTGATCCGCACCGACTGCAAGCCCGGCGAGGAGTGCAGGAACCATCTGCGCCTGGCGGACGCCTTCCGCTGGAACGGACTCAACCTCGCCTCGGTCGATGCGAAGCTCGGTCGTTATTTCGGCACCGACAAGGGCGTGCTGGTGCTCAGCACCGGCCCGGCGCTGGGCGAACTGCAGCCGGGCGACGTGATCCAGCGCGTCGACGGCAAGGACGTGGCGACGCCGCGCGCGGTCATGGACGCGCTGCGCGACAAGCCCGCCGACAGCAGCGTACCGGTCGACTATCTGCGCGACCGCAAACCCGGCACCGTCCGGGTGAAGGTGCCCAAACCGACGACCTTCGATCTGCCGCTGCCGGAAGCGCGCAGGAACGGCGCGCAGTCGCCGGCGACGACCACCCGACGCAGCATCGTGATGATCGACCGCGACGGCCAAGTCCGGCGCTGGGAAGACGACGGCGAAGGTCCGATGCCGTTGCCGCCGCCCCCGCCGATGCCCCGCGAGGACTGATCCTTCGTCGATCCCATCCCGACCGACACTCCCGCACCGGCGCCCTGCCGGTGCGGAAGGACCGCGCGAGCGCTCAGCGCGAAGCGGCTTCGGAGGTCGACGGCGCGACCCACTGCGCGAACACCGCGTCGATGCCGGCGTCGTCGACGGGTTTGCCCGCATCGACCGCACCGGCCTGCTCGAACAACGGCGCGATCAGCGCCATCCCGTCGACCTTCGCGCGCAATCGCAGACCGCCGCCGGCGAGGGCCGCGTCCCAGCGCGCGCGGACCCGCGCCCAGTACCGCGCCGTCCGCTCCCAATAGCGATGCGCCGGACCGAAATCGACCGTGCGGGTGCGTCGGTAATCGTTGAAGCCGAATTCGCGCACCAGCGCGCGCCGAACGCCGTCGACCCCGCGCTGCACCTTGGTATTGAACTGTTCGTGCGTCCAACCGTCGGGCGTCAAGGTATGACGGTTCACCGCCAGGAGCGCGTTGTAGTCGTCGCGCTTGACGTGCTCGCGGCGCGGCAGCGGCCGCCAGCTCGCATCCCCGGTCCACATCGCGATGCCGTCGTCGTGGGTCCAGCGTCCGGTGCCGCAGTAACGCGGCGCATCGCTCACCTCGTAGACGCACTGCGTCCAGGCGCCGCGGGTCGTCGCGGCGGGAATCGCGCGCACGGTCCAGGTCTGGTCGGCGCTGAACTCGAAACGCGTCGGCGCCTCGTAGATCCAGTCCTGCCGCCAGTGCTTGGTGACGTGTCCGCTGCGGGCGTCGACCAGAATGTGCTGCAACACGATCCGGCCGGGCGAGTCCTCGACCACGATGACCGCCTCGTCGCCGCCGCTGCGTTGCGCGGGCCGGCGCTCGTAGCCGGGGGCCAGCACGACGGTCTCGTCGAAGGCGAAGCGCACCGCGTACTCGCCGCGCATGGCCAGAATCGCTTCCCGGTCGCGCGCCGGCGCAACGCCGACGCCGGCCGGATCGGAGGCGATGACCGCAGCGGGCGGCAGGCACAACGACAGCGCGGCGCAGGTCAGGCGTGCGGTCGATGTCGGGAGGCGTCGTTTCATTTCGGGATCCTCGGTCGGTTCGGGAGCGGTTCGGGAACTGGTCGAAAACAGGTCGAAAGCGGGAAAGCAGACGCCGCATGCGCGCTACATGCGCGCCACGGAGCCGTCGACGGGACGGGCGGCCGCCTCCAGGCCTTCGATGCGGGCCAGTCGCTGCAGCATGTCCGCGCCCAGCGGCGAGATCGGCGCCGGGCTGGCCGCGAGCAGCGTCCGCCGACGTCCCAGCGCATGCAGGCGGATCACGCTCGACTGCCATGGCGCGACGCCGACCCGCGCGG
The DNA here is from genome assembly GCA_049324395.1 of Pseudomonadota bacterium. GTDB lineage: Bacteria > Pseudomonadota > Gammaproteobacteria > Xanthomonadales > Xanthomonadaceae > Lysobacter_I. The sequence goes on along the minus strand of JBMOOY010000064.1, from coordinate 7,854 downwards.
ACAGCCGCCGCCACAGGCGGCCGGAGATCGCATCGCCCGTCGCCGGCTTCGCCTCGACCACCGGCAATCGCGCCTGCAGCCGTTCCCACGCCAGGAAATCGCTGTCGGGCAGCAGATACAACCGCCAGCAACAGTCGCCTTCGCGATCGCGGAAATGCAGGCATTCGTGCCAGCCGTCGCTGTCGATGCCGCAGCGCAGCTCCGCGCCCGTCGCGCGGCTCCAGCCGCCGAGTTCGCCGCCGTAGCGCCGCGCGTACACGCAGAGCACCGTCCCCAGCGCGGCGAGTTCCGCGGCCGACGGCAGGTTCCGGCGCGGCCATCCGACCCGCGTGCGCACCGATGCGTCCGGCGTGTCCGGCGTCATCGCTCACCACTCGAAGGCGAGACTCAGGGAGAGCGCGCGACCCGGCCGGGTGTACCGATCGAGGGTCGCGCTGGTCGCGGCGACGCCGGGCACGTCGGCCCAATCGACGTAGCGGCGATCGCCGAGATTGAACACGCCGACGTCGACGCGCGCGCCCGGCGCGAAACGCCAATGCGCGAACAGATCGAGCGCACCGTAACCGCCGGGCCGGTACAACGACCCGTCGGACACCCTGCGCTTGCGCTCGGCGAAGCTGCCCGCGAGTTCCGCGCCCCAGTCGCCGCGTGCGTACGCGAGACCGAGGCTGCCGCGCAGCGGATCGACCGAATCCAGCGGACGGTCCGCACTGCGATCCTGTCCGTGCGCGTACGCGGCGCTGCCGCGCAGCGACCAGCCGGCGAAACGTTCGTCCAGCGCGCCGACATCGACGCCCGCCTTCAGCTCGGCGCCGCGGATGCGCGCATCGGCCACGTTCCGCGACTGGAAAACCTGCAGTCCCGCCTCGTCGACCCCGACGAACCGCAGCGATTCGATGAAATCGCGATAACGGTTGTCGTACAGCGCGAACGCGAACCACGCCGCCCTGCCGCCGTGGCGCAGCCCGGCCTCGAAACCGTCGCTGGTTTCCGGCTTCAGGTCGGGGTTGGCGATCGCGGTGTAACCGAAGGCGAGATTGGTGAAGCCGACGTTGACGTCGTTGTACGGCGGCGCGCGGAATCCGCGGGCGTAGCCGGCGAACAGCGACCACTCCGGCGCGAAACGCCAGACCATGCCGAGCTTCGGCGACACGCTGGTTTCGACCAGATCCTCGACGGCGACGCCGGGATTGTCCGTCGCGAAGATCGCATCGACCTTCGGCCGCAGCGCGTAGCGATCCACGCGCACGGCCGGGATCCATCGCCACGCGCCGTCGTCGCCGAACGCGATCTCGTCCTGGACGAAGACGGCGTATTCGTCGACCCGGCTGTTCGGGAAATCGCGCACCGGAAAGGTGTCGGGCGAGATCACCGGCGTGACGACGCCGGTCGCGAGGTTCGTCGCCCGGCCATCGCGCTTCTGTCGGGTCTCGGTTCGCGTCCATGCCAGCCCGTAGGACCAGACGTGCCGGACGCCGCCCAGCATCGTCTCCTTGCCGAACAGCGCCTCGACGCCGGTCAGTCGCTGGTCGAAGACGAAAGCGCGCTGCCGACGCTGCGCGGTTCCGCTGGCCAGGCGGCGCACTTCGTCCGTGTCCTGCCGCGTTTCGCTGTCCTGCCGATACGCCGACCAGCGCAGCGTGTCGGCCCAGCGCACGCCGATCGCGTCCATTTCGTGTTCCAAGGCGATGCGGGCGCGGGTCTGCCGGTCGTCGCCGGTCTGCGACAGCACGGTCGCGCCGGTCGGCGCGGAGAATCCCAGACCGCTGCGGACATCGGTGGTCGCGAGGTCTTCGTTGCCTTCGATCGTCAGCCGGAAGCGCCGCGTGCCGTCGGGGGCGAACACCAGCTTCGTCAGCAGGCTGCGGCCATCGCGCTCCTGCGGGTTCGGCGTCGTGCGCAGAGCGCCATCGACATCGCGCTCGCCCATGTTCTCCTGCGCCTCGCCCTGGCGGTGTCCGGCCACGACCAGCCAGGACCAGCGTTCGCCGCCGCCCGCGAGCGTGGCGCCGCCGGAGATCCCGTTCCGATCGCCTTCGTAGCCCAGCCGGATGCCGACATGACGGCGCTTGCCGTCGACCAGATAGTCCTCGGGATCCTTCGTACGGAACGACACCACGCCGCCCAGCGCATCGGAGCCGTACAGGGCGCTCCCGGGTCCGCGCAACACCTCGACCTGCTTGAGCGTGTCGAGATCGACGAAGTTGCGGTTGGCGTTGGAAAAGCTGCCGATCGAGAACGCATCCGACACCGGGATGCCGTCGGTCTGGATCAGGACGCGATTGCCGCCGAGGCCGCGGATGCGGATATCGCCGAGACCGAAGCGGCCGAACGACGACGTGACCGAAATTCCGGGCTCATGCCGGAACAGGTCCTTGAGATCGCGCACGAGATGCGCGTCCATCGCTTCGCGGTCGACGACATCGACCGTGTTGGGAACGTCCGCGATCGCGCGCTCGCCGCGCGTGGCCACCACGACGATCCCGTCGAGGGTTTCGGGCGCGCCCGCGCCGGGTCGCGGCGGTTCGGCGGCCCATGCGGGCGCGAGGCCGAGGAAGGACGACAGGGCGATGAACAGCGGATTCGGACGCATGCGGGTCTCGTGTCGGAGGAACACAAGGCGGCTGGCGTCCGGCGGACCGGGGCTTGCGGGGCCTGGAGGTGGGAAACGCATCGCACGGGCGATGCGGGCGGACTCATTTGGTCAGGATGAGCTTGTCGTTGCGGGTATGACGCAGGCGGTAGCACTCGCCGCCATGGCGGATCACCACTTCGCGGCCGCCCTGCAGCAGCTCGCGACTGTCGAAGACCGGCTCGGTGCCCGCACCGGCGTCGGCGGCGGGTGCCGAGGCGTCGGCAAAGGGCGATCGGGGTTGGGCTCGGGCGTCGGTGGTCATCCTGCGTCTCCGTGGGAGCACGCCTCAGATGATAATAATTATCATTTGCAAGTCAAGCCGAGGCCGGCTCCCACCCGTCAGGCGGTGATCGCCTCGATCCTGCGCCAGGCCTGGTCTTCGACCGCGCCGGCGAGCTCCAGCGCCTCGAGGTTCTGCAGCAATTGTTCGACCCGGCTGGCGCCGAGGATCACGGTCGACACGTGCGGGTTGCGCAGGCACCAGGCGATCGCCAGCGGCGCCGGCGCCAACCCCAGTTCGGATGCGAGCGCGCTGAACCGGCGCGCGCGCTCGCGACGGCGGTCGCTGTCGTTGCCGAGCACCATCCGTTGCAGCCAACTCTGGCCTTCGAGGCCGAGGCGCGCGTCGTCGGGGACGTCCGCGTTGTATTTGCCGGTGAGCAGACCCGACGCCAGCGGCGACCATGTGGTGGTGCCGAGCCCGAGTTCGGCGTAGAGCGGCGCGTACTCCAGTTCCACCCGCTGACGATGCAGCAGGTTGTATTGCGGCTGCTCCATCGACGGTCCGTGCAGGCCGTGATGCTTCGCGATCTTCGCCGCCTCGCGGATCTGGGCCGCCGACCATTCCGACGTGCCCCAGTAGAGCACCTTGCCCTGGCGGATCAGGCCGTCCATCGCCCACACGGTTTCCTCGATCGGCGTGTCGGGGTCGGGTCGATGGCAGAAATACAGATCCAGATACTCCACGCGCAGCCGCTTCAGCGCGCCGTCGCAGGCGTCGCGCACATGTTTGCGCGACAGCCCCTTCTGCATCGGCAGCGGGTCCTTCGCCGAACCGAACATGACCTTGCTGGAGACCGCGAACCCGTCGCGCGGCAGGCGCAGATCGGCGATCACGTCGCCCATCACCCGTTCGGCCTCGCCGTTGGCGTAGCCCTCGGCGTTGTCGAAGAAATTGACGCCGCGATCCCAGGCGGCGGCGATCAGGTCGCGGGCGGCGCCGCGGCCGATCTGCTGGCCGAAGGTGATCCAGGCGCCGAACGAGAGCGCGGAGACCTGCAGGCCGGTGGAACCGAGGCGTCGATACTGCATGGCGACATCCGGAAAAGGCGACGGGATGCGCAGTGTAGCGGCGTCGGTTCGCCTGTCGCCGCGGTCGCGGCTACAATGCGTCCACTCTTCCTCCGGGGAGTAGCCCACCGGCGCCGCGATCGCGACGCCGGACCGCGCGTCAACAGACTTGGCCGGCAGGCCGTGGCGCGCGGGCATCGTCGCATCGGGACCCAACGGGCCCTGCGCGCACGATCCGGGCAAGACCGAAGGCGGATGTCGCGAGCCATGCCGGGCTGCGCGATGTCCGTCTTCGCGTCCTCAGTTCCAGCCCGGCCCCGGAGATTCCATGGATCCGACCCCTTTTTCCACGCTCGGCGTGTCCACGCTGGCGGTGGCCATCGCCGAAATCGGCGACAAGACCCAGCTTCTCGCGCTGCTGCTGGCCGCCCGTTTCCGCCGACCCTGGCCGATCGTCGCCGGGATCCTCGTCGCGACCCTGCTCAATCATGCGTTGGCCGGCTGGCTGGGCGCGTTGATCGCCGGCCTGCTGTCGCCCGACACCCTGCGCTGGCTGGTCGCCGGCAGTTTCGCCGCGATCGGGCTGTGGACGCTGAAGCCCGACAAGATCGACGACGACAGCGGCGCCCTGCCCGGACGCGGCGCCTTCATCGCCACCACCGTGGCGTTCTTCTTCGCCGAGATCGGCGACAAGACCCAGATCGCGACCGTGGTGCTGGCGGCGAAGTCGCCGGCGCTGTGGCCGGTGGTCGCCGGCACCACGCTCGGCATGCTCCTGGCCAACGTGCCGGTCGTCGTACTGGGCAGCCGCTTCGCCGAGAAACTGCCGCTGCGCGCCGCGCGACTGGCCGCGGCGGCGTTGTTCCTGGGATTGGCGGCATGGGTCGGGTTGCGCGGCGTGCCCGCGGACACGCACTGCGCCGACGGCAAGGGGACCGGTATGCTGTGCGCGGACACGAACGACCCACCGCGGAGCCCATGAGCATCACCGGCGACTGGAAACGCGACCTGCTGCGGACGCTGTTCTCGCGCCCGGACGAAGTCATGCTCGACCTCGGCGCCGGCGGCGAGCTGCTGGTCGCCCGCGTCCGCGCCCTGCTCTCGGCGCTGTCCCTGCTGTTGCCGCCGGTGGCGTTGATCGGCAACGGCGGCGCCGGCAGCGCCACCGAGCTGATGATCGGCCTCGGCGCCTCGGTGTTCATCAACGTCTGCGCGCAGATCTGGCTGGCGCTGGCCGGGCAGCGCCGCCGCCACGGCTGGCTGCCCTACGCCACCACCACCTACGACGTGACCACCACGACCGCCGTGGTCGGCCTGCTGCATTTCAGCGACCCGGTCGCGCCGTTCAACAGCCTGATCGTGTGGTGCTTCTATCTGTTCTCGATCGGCATGACCGCGCTGCGCAACGACGGACGGCTGACGCTGTACGCCGGCGGGATGGCGATGCTGCAGTACGGCGCGCTGGTCGCGTTCCTCTACGGCAGCGTCGAATCGCCGGAGCAGTTGGTCTCGGTGGATTACGGCACGGTGTCGATCGGCGGCCAGGTCGAACGGCTGGTGCTGATGCTGCTGATGACGATGCTGACCGCGACCGTGGTCTACCGGATGCAGCGTCTGATCGAATCCTCCGGCAGCGACGGGCTCACCGGCCTGCCGAACCGCGCCTGGCTGACGCAGCGCATGCCGCGAATTCTCGAGACGGTGCGCGACTCGGGCGAATCGCTGACCCTCTCGCTGCTCGATCTCGACGGCTTCAAGCGGATCAACGTCGAATACGGCCATCTCGCCGGCGACCGCGCGATCCGCCACGTCGTCGGTTCGATGCGCGAGATCCTGCACGACAAGGAGCGGCTGGTGCGCATCGGCGGCCAGGAATTCGTGGTGTTGCTGCGTTGCCCGATCGGCAACGCCTGGGAGCGCCTCGACCGCCTGCGCCATCTGATGGCCGAGCGCCCGTTCGTGCCGGAGCGCGGCGGCGATCCGCTGCGCATCACCTTCAGCGGCGGGCTCGCCGCCTATCCCGCCGACGGCAACGACACGTCCTCGCTGCTGCGCAGCGCCGACCGCCGACTGCAGGCGGCCAAGCAGCAGGGCAGCAACCGGGTGATCGCACGGGACACCTGACCCGCAGCGGATCCCGGTCGCCGGTGGAGCGGGCTTCAGCCCGCCGCTGCCGCCCCGGGAGAGATGAACCGCGGGCTGAAGCCCGCGCTGCGGCCCGCGATGGCCCGCACCACGAACGGCGCCGCGGGACCGACCGGAGCCCGGCCGTCGCACGCCCGGTGCAGTTGCCCATCCGCCCCCGGCTGGCCTACCCTGCCCGGGTTTGGCCTGTGGCCGTGGGGGATATCTGATGGAAGCGTTGATGCGGATCGGCTTCGGCCTGTTCGGACTCGCGGTGCTGGTCGGCATCGCCTGGGCCTTCTCGAACAACAAGAAGGCCGTGGACTGGAAACTCGTCGCGACCGGCGTCGCCCTGCAGATCGCCTTCGCGGCCTTCGTGCTGATGACCGGCTGGGGCAGCGCGATCTTCGAAGGCCTGGGCTCCGTGTTCGTCAAGCTCATCGGCTTCACCAACGAAGGCTCGAAGATGATCCTCGGCGGCTTCGCCGACCAGGACAAATACGGCTTCGTGTTCATCTTCCACGCCCTGCCGACGGTGATCTTCTTCGCCTCGTTCATGGCCGTCCTGTATCACCTCGGCGTGATGCAGTGGGTGGTGAAGATCATGGCGATGGCGATCACCAAGGTGATGAAGGTGTCCGGCGCCGAAACCACCAGCGTCTGCGCCAGCGTGTTCATCGGCCAGACCGAGGCGCCGCTGACCGTGCGTCCGTACATCAACCGGATGACCGAGTCCGAACTGCTGACGATGATGATCGGCGGCATGGCGCACATCGCCGGGGGCGTGATGGCGGTCTACATCGGCATGCTCGCCGGCACCGACGCCATGCAGCAGCAGATCTACGCCAAGCACTTCCTCGCCGCGTCGATCATGGCCGCGCCCGCGACCCTGCTGATCGCCAAGATCCTGGTGCCCGAAACCGGCACGCCGCTGACCCGCGGCTCGGTCACCGTGCATTTCGAGAAGGAAAGCAAGAACATCATCGACGCCGCCGCCGCCGGCGCGTCGGACGGCATGAAGCTGGCGATCAACATCGCCGCGATGCTGCTGGCGTTCGTCGCCCTGATCGCGATGATCAACGCGATGATCGGCTGGGTCGGCGACTGGCACATCCCGGGCTACCAGAGCATCAACATGATGCTCAACGACGGTCTGGTCGACGTCGCCCAGCACAAGACGCGGCTGAACCTCGGCCTGATCCTCGGCTACCTGCTGGCGCCGATCGCCTGGGTGATCGGCATCGAATGGAACGATGCGGTCATCGCCGGCGGCCTGATCGGCCAGAAGGTGGTGCTGAACGAATTCATCGCCTACCTGCAGCTGTCGCAGACCCCCGTCGGCACCGGCCCGGGCGAGATCAGCGAGAACTCGCGCCTGATCCTGACCTACGCGCTGTGCGGCTTCGCGAACTTCGCCTCGATCGCGATCCAGATCGGCGGCATCGGCGGCCTGGCGCCGGAGCGTCGCGGCGACCTCGCCCGCTTCGGTCTGCGCGCGGTGCTCGGCGGCTCGATCGCCACCCTGATGACCGCGACCATTGCCGGGGTCCTGATTCATCTGAGATAGTGGCCGCGCCGGGGTGCGCCCCCGGTCCGTGCGAAGCGATTGCCGGTTTCCCGCCCGCGTCGCGTTGAACCGGACGGGCCGCCCGCCACCCCGGCGGCGCTCCCCCGAGCGCCCGGCCCCGGCGCGATCGCAGGCGATCTCACGCCGGCATCGAGCAACCCCATCAAGCCACCCTGTTCCACCGACACCTCCGGAGCGATCCGGGGGTGTCGTTTTCAGAGCCCCCACATGCCCCGCA
>JBMOOY010000063.1:0-5770 GCA_049324395.1 Pseudomonadota bacterium | reverse complement strand
TCTGTTGTAACCCACCTCGAACGTCCGCGGAAGCGGACACGTTCGCTGTTTCCATCGAATTTTCATTCCTCCCCATGACCACGACCTCCACGCAGGTCGGTGGCGGCGCGTTCGCGCTGCACGCCGATCTCGACGGCCTGCTGTCTGCCTCCCGCAACCTGAGCGTGCTGGCCTCGCGCCTGCCGACCCTGCACACGCGCGCGATCGGCACCTTGTCTCGGCGTCTGCCCGTGCAGGCGCGACGCGACATCCAGGCCGAGTACCAGATTGGCGCGCGCCGTCTCACGCAAGACCTGTCATCGCGCAGCACCGACGAGGGCGTGCGCCTGGTGGGGCGCTTCCGCGGCATCGGCCTGCGCAATTTCGCCGCGCGCCCGACAACGCGCGGCGTCACCGCCGCGATCGTCCGCGGCAAACGCAGCCTGCGCGAACGCGCCTTCATCCGACGGGGCCTCGCGGGCAACGAACACGTCTTCCGCCGCGAAGGCCCCAAACGCCCGATGCAGCAGGGCCGGTATGCCGGCAAACAACGCCAGCCGCTGGTCGCCGAGTACGGCGCCACCGCCGCGCAAATGCTCGCCAAGGGCCGTCGCCCCGAGCGCCTCGTCGACTACGCCCGCGGCGTGCTCGCCGCCGAATCCGAACGTCTCCTGCGGCTCGCCGCCGGGGCGTCCGTCCCGTCTTCCCCCAACGCACCACGCACATGAAAACCATCCGTCTGTACCACCCGCACACCCACGAAGGCATCGCCTACGACCCGCCGCCCGAAGGCCTCGAACTCAGTGTCAACGACGCCGATGCCGCCGTGCTGGAGGCATGGGGCCTGACCACGCCGCCGCCCGTCATCGCGGACGCAACGACCGCGTCCGCTGCGGATGCGCCCGTCGCCGACGTGCCGCTCACCGACGCGGTGGCGGTCGATGCCACCCCGCCGCGCCACGACCGACGCGCGCGCGTCGCGGTCGATCTTTCCTCCACCGAACCGGCTGTCGACACGACGGCCAGGAGCGCGTAATGCAGGACTTTTCGTTCCAGGGAAAACTCTATCTGGGCAACCGCCTGCCCGGCGGTCGACCCGGCGCGCTGCGCTGGGTCGGCGATGCCCCCAAGTGCGATCTCACCCTCAAGACCGAGACCGAGACCCGCAAGGAATCGTACTCGGGCAATCGCCTGACCTCGGCCGTGCTGCAGAAGGGCAAGGAGGCCGAACTCACCGTCGCGATCAACTGGGCCGACATCGACAACCTGCTGCTCGGCCTGTACGCGAGTAAAGCGTCGATCGCGGCCGGCACGGTGACGGGCGAAGCGTTCCCGGCCGGGCTCGCGGCGAACGATGTGATCGCGCTCGATCACACCACGATCAGCCAGTTTGTGTTGACCGATGGCAACGCGGCGCCGGCCACGCTGGTGGCGAACACCCACTACCGGATCGAGAGCGTGCGTGCGGGCTTGATCAAGCTGCTGAACCTCGCGGCGTTCACCCAGCCGCTGCGCGCGGCCTACCGCTATGGCGCACGCACCAGCGTGGCGATGCTCACCACCTCGGCGCCCGAACGCTTCCTGTATCTGGACGGCACCAACTCGATCGACAACGCGCCGGTGCAGGTGCGCCTGTACCGCGTGCAGTTCAATCCGGTGAGCAACCTCGGCCTGATCCACGAATCGTTCGGCCAGTTCGAGCTGACCGCCTCGGTGCTGTTCGATCCCGAGGCCGCCGCCGACCCGCTGCTCGGCGGCTTCGGCCGGCTCGATCTGCCGGAGGTGGTCTGATGGCCACGAAACTTCCCGCAGCGCCAGCGTCCGATGCCGTGACTGCTGCCGACGATCTCGCGATCCTGCATCCGGATCGCACCATCGCCATCGGTGGGCGCAACATCACGCTCCGCGAGTACGGCTTCTTCGAGGGGCTCGATGTCGCCGACCGCGCGGCCGGCTTCATCGCCGATCTGATCGCCGCGAGCGACGACGGCGCGCTGCGGTACGCGCAGGTGCGCCGTCTGTTCGGTCGCCACCGTGCGGTGATCCCGACGATCGCGGCGCAGGCGGGCGATGTCGAGGTCGCCTGGCTCGAAGCACTGCCGCCTGACGAACTGGAGCTGTACCTCGCGACCTGGTTCGCGGTGAACGCGACTTTTTTCGTGCGCGAGGTGCTGGCGGAACTTCGCGAGGCCCAGCTGCGCGAGGCCCAGCTGCTCGCGGCCGGCGCCTCCGCTGGGGCGACCTCTTCGCCCGACTCGCCGCCGCCGGCTACGGCGACCTCGTCCGACTCGGCCGCATGACCGAGCGCCAGCTCCTCGCGACCTTTGAGGCCGTCGACCGTGGCGAACGCCAGCGTCGCGCGGACTTCATCGAGGACGTGGCCACCGCCGTGTGGGGTGGGGAGGCCGCCGAGGCGCGTGTGAAGTCCCTGCGCGGTCGTCTGTGAACCGAGCGCCGTAAATCGATCCCGATGAATCAGGATTTCGTCCTCAACTTCAAGGTTCGCGGCGACTCGGCGCAGGCCGAGACCAGCCTCGGCCGGCTGCAGAGCGCGCTGGTCCAGGTCGACCGCGCGCTCGGCCAGGTGCGCGCCGCTGGCCGGGCGGTGACCGTCGATGCGCAGGCGGCGCCCGTGCTCGCCGCGCAGCGCGCGATCACCGCCGAGGTCGAGCGACGCACGCGCCTGGAGGCCGAGGCCGCGGCACGCAATGCCGCCGCCCTGCGCCAGCAGGCGGCCGAGCAGGCGCGCATCGCCGAGCGGCGCGCTGCGTCCACCGCCGTGTTCAGTGCGGCGACGCCGGAGCAATTGCGCACGCCGGCCGACCGCACCGCTGCCCTGGGTCAGGCCCAGGCGCTGCGCCGCGACGCCGAACTGCGGATGCTGGAGATCAACCGCCGCGCCGACGCGCTGGAGGCGCGACTGGCCACCACCCGCACGGGTCTGGCCACCGCGACCGTCACCGCCGCGCGCGCGACCGACGTCGGTCGCCGGGCGGTGGACCAGTACGGGATCTCGGTGGGACAGACCCGGCAGGCGATGCGCCAGCTGCCGGCGCAGATCACCGACATCTTCACGTCCCTGGCCGGCGGCCAGAAACCGTGGCTGGTCGCGATCCAGCAGGGCGGTCAGTTGAAAGACTCCTTCGGCGGCATCGTGCCCGCCGCACGCGCGTTGCTCGGCGCGATCACGCCGATGGTCGCCGGGCTCGCCCTGGTCGCCGCGGTCATCGGCACCGTCGCCGTCGCGGCGGTGTCGGGTTACCGCGAGACGCAGGCCTACGAACGTGCGCTGATCGCCACCGGCAACGCCGCCGGGACCACCGCCGGCCAGCTGCGCGGGGTCAAGGACAGCGTCGGTGCGGCCACCGGCGAGTACGGCGACGCAGAAGCGGCGGTCGCCGCGCTGGCCGCGTCCGGTCAGGTCGCGGGCGACAGTCTCGAAGCGGCGGCGAGCGCGGCGGTCAACCTGGCGCAGCTGACCGGCCAGTCCGTCGAGGCGACCACGCAGCAGATGGTGGCGCTGTACAAGGCGCCAACGGAAGGACTGGCGCGCCTGAGCCAGCAATACGGTGGCGTGACGGTCGAGGTCTACCAGCATGTGCGCGCGCTGGAGGCGCAGGGCCGCGCGCACGATGCCGCGCGCCTGGCGGTCGAGACCTTCTCGCGCCTCGAAGCGCAGCGGATGCAGGAAGCGACCGCGCGCGCGGGATCGCTCGAACGGGCGTGGATCAATCTCGGCAAGATCATCGGCGGGGTCTGGCAGACGATCCGCAACATCGGCCGCGACGATCTGGCGTTCCGGCTGGAGAAGACCACCGACGAGCTGAACCGCATCGGCAACGAGTGGCGTGAACTCGGTGGGATCAACTCGCTCGATGCGGTCCTCGCCAGCGCCGAGGTCGATGTCGGCACCAAGCAGCGCATCCGTGCGCTGCGGCAGGAGCAGGCGACCCTGCAGCGTGAGGCGAACGCAGAGCAGGCGAAAGCCGACGCGCAGGCGGCGACGCAGGCGAAGCAAACCAACGCGATCAACGCCCTCGGTCGCGCGCAGGCGGCGCTCGGTCAGGATCGCGCGGTCGCGAAAGCACAGCAGCTGCGCGAGCTGGAACGCGATATCGCCGCGCTGCGCGCGGGCGGTGTGACGCAGGTCGAAGGCGCATCGCTCGCGGCCTTCGAGAAGACGCGGCGCGCGCAGATCGACGAACAGTTCAAGGCGCCGAAGGGGCCGCGCGCATCGAAGCCGAAGGCGAACGACGCCGACCGCGCCCGCGAGGCCGCCGAGCGCGAACTGGAGTCCCTGCGTCGCGAAGTCGCCCTGCTGGGCGAAGTCGAAGCCGGCCAGACCCGTGCCGGCGAGGCCGCGCGTGTCCGCTACGAGACCACGCAGGGCGGCCTCAAAGCGCTCACGCCCGCGCTGAAAGCGCAACTCGTCGCGGAGGCGGAAGCCCTCGACAAAGCCCGCGCTGCGGCGGACGCCGAGCGCGAACGCAAGACTGAACTCGAGAAGACCACGCGCGCCTACGAGACGTTGCGCGCGAGCCTGCGCACGCCGGCCGAGGTCGCGCTGGAAGAGGCGCGGGCGCAGGTCGCGCTGCTGAACGATGCGCTGCAAGAGGGGATCGCGACCAAGGCCGCGTTCGACGCGGCGATGGCGCGCGTAGCGCAGACGAGCTTCCGTAAACCGGATGCGGCCCTCGACCGCGTCCCCGGCGCGACCCCGGATCTCGGGCCGGCCGGCAGCGATCTCGCGCAGATCGAACAGTCGCGCACGCGGCTCGAAGCGTGGCACGCAGAACAGCTCGCACTGCTCGCGCAGTTCCGTTCGCAGCGCGCCGATCTGAATGCGCAGTGGGATGCGCAGGAAGAGACACTCGAGCGCCAGCACCAGGCCGCGCTCGCGCAACTGCAATCGGCGCAGACGCAGGTGCTGCTCGCGGGCGCGTCCGCGACCTTCGGCCAGCTCGCCGACATCGCCAAATCCTTCGGCGGCGAGCAGAGCGCCACCTATCGTGCGTTGTTCGCGCTGTCGAAGGCGTTCGCGATCGCGCAGGCGGCGCTCGCGCTCGCCAACAACGTGGCCGAAGCGAGCAAGGTCGGCTTCCCGCAGAACATTCCGTTCATCGCGGGCGCCATCGCGCAGGGCGCGACCATCGCCGGGCTGATCGCGCAGGCGACCTTCAACGGCGGAGGCGGGTACGCCACCGGCGGCCATGTGCGCGGACCCGGCACGGCGACCTCCGACAGCATCCCGGTGTGGCTGTCCGATTTCGAGTTCGTCACGCGCGCCGCCGTGGTGCGCCAGCCCGGTGCGTTGCCCTTCCTCGAAGACTTCAACCGCCGCGGCATGCCGGCGCTGGAGGCCTGGCATGCGCGCCGCTTCGCGGGTGCGACGCCGCCCGCCGTGTCGCTGCCACGCGCCCCGCGCGTCAACTTCGCCGAAGGCGGCCTGGCGCGCGCGGCGGCGAGCCTCAATCCCCAACTCAATCTGCGCCTGATCAATGCGATCAACACCGATGCGCTCGCCGAGTCGATGGCGCAGAGTCGGGGCCTGGAGCAGACCATTCTCAACGTGATCGACCGCAACGGCAGCTTCCTTCGCCAGCGGATCGGAGGCGGCTGATGGCTTACGCCATCGACACCGTGGTCAGGGGCGCCGGCCCGGATGCCCACCTGCAACTGCTCGATGTCCTGCGCGCGCTCGCCGAGCAAGCCGGCTGGACGACCCTGCGTTTCGACACCTCGATTCCCGAACGCGAACTGATCCTGCGTTCGACCGGCACCACGGGCGAGG
>JBMOOY010000062.1:0-237471 GCA_049324395.1 Pseudomonadota bacterium | reverse complement strand
AACCGGTCGCGAATCAGCCCGTCGCGAATCAGCCGGTCGTGAACCAGCCCGTCGTGAACCAACCGGTCGCGAACCAGCCGGTCGTGAATCAACCGGTCGTGAATCAGCCCGTCGCGAACCAACCGGTCGCGAATCAGCCCGTCGTGAATCAACCGGTCGCGAATCAGCCGGTCGTGAATCAGCCGGTCGTGAATCAACCGACAAGCAATCAGCCGTTGCTGAACGATCCACGCAATCCGAACAATCAGCTCTACTCGACCACGCTGGCCGGCGTCAGCGGACTCGATCCGGCGAAAGTGCCGCTCAATCGCAACGAGCAGGCCAATGTCGCGGGTGCGCTGACTGCGAACATGACCAACACGCCGGGATTCGAACGCAACAATCCCAATCCGTCGAACATTTCGATCGCCTCGAGTCAGACCGGCGACCGCGTGTTCGCGATCAATGGCCAGAATCCGAGCGCACCGAACGCGGTCTACACCAGCGTCGACGTGAACCAGGCACGCGTGCAGCCGCTGGAGGTCAGCACCGCGCTGGCGAACGTGCCGTCTCGGACGCCGCCGGTGCAGGAGCAGCCGCCGCCGCAGCTCGACACCGGCGGCGTGAATCCGCGGATGAACTGATCCATGGGCCGACGCGCCGCGGAAGCGCGGCGCTGCGGAACAATCGTCACCGGGGTTCGAAGACCGCGATCGACTCGACGTGGGCGGTGTGCGGGAACATGTCCATCACGCCGGCCGACAGCAGTTTCCAGCCGCGTTCGTTGACGAGATAGCCGGCATCGCGCGCCAGCGATCCGGGGTGGCAGCTGACGTACACGATCCGCTTCAGCCCCTTCAGCGGCAACTGTTTCAACACGCCGTCGGCGCCCGAGCGCGGCGGGTCGAGCAGCAGACGATCGAATCCGGCCCGCATCCAGGCGTGGCCCGCCAGGTCCTGGGCGAGGTCGGCGGCATGGAACTGCGCGTTCTGCAGGCCGTTGTGCGCGGCGTTCTCCCGCGCGCGCGCGACCAGACCCGCCTCGCCCTCGACGCCGACCGCTTCGCGCGCGACGCGCGCCAACGGCAGGGTGAAATTGCCGAGTCCGCAGAACAGATCGAGCACGCGGTCGTCCGGCTGCACATCGAGGAGTTCCAACGCGCGGGCGATCATCTTCTCGTTGAGGCCGGCGTTGACCTGAATGAAATCCAGCGGCCGGAATTTGAGCTCAACGTTCCAGCGCGGCAGCGCGAACGCCAGCGCCGGCGCTTCCGGCCACAGCGGACGCACCGAGTCGATACCGCCCGGCTGCAGGAAGATCGCGAAATCGTGCGCCTTGCCGAACGCGACCAGCGCGGCGAGGTCGCGCTCGCCCAGCGGCTGCAGATGACGGAACACGAGCGCGACGCCGCCGAAATCGGAAGCGGCATCGCCTGCGATGAACTCGATCTGCGGAATGTCGCGCCGCGCATCCATGCCATCGACCAGCGCGGAGATCGCGCCGAGTTTCATGCCGATCGCGGGAATGATGGTGTGGCATTCGGCGAGATCGGCGACGAAACGCGGATCGGCTTCGCGGAAGCCGACGAGGGTCTTGTCCTTCTTCTCGACCCGTCGCACGGACAACCGCCCCTTGCGTCGATAGCCCCAGGCGGCGTCGGTCAGCGGCGGCAACAGCGTGTCCGGCTGCACATGGCCGATGCGCTGCAGGTTGTCGAGCAGGACCTGCTGCTTGTAGAGGATCTGGCGCTCCTCGGCCAGATGCTGCAGCACGCACCCGCCGCAGGTACCGAAATGCGGGCAACGCGGCGCGACCCGGTCCGGCGAGGCGGTCAGGACCTCGACCGTCGCCCCTTCGTCGAAATGCCGCGATTTCGCGGTCTGCTTCACCATCACGCGCTCGCCGGGCAGCGCACCGGCCACGAACACGGTCTTGCCCGCATGCGGATCACCCTCGGGCCGGCGCGCGACGCCGCGGCCGTCGTGGCTCAGATCGAGGATGTCGAGGGCGAACGGAGTCTGGTCGATGCGGTTGCGGGCCACGGCGGATCGGAATGGAGAACGACCGACGATTGTCGCATGCCCGGTCACGACGACGCCCGCCTGAAGAGGCGGGCGTCGCATGAGGGGATGTTCGGGCGGGGCCGGCGCGGAGGGAGATCCCTCCCTACGCCCGGGACGCCCTCGCCTGCGGCGACGTCACTTCTGCTTCCACGCCCCACCCTGCTGGTACCACCAGCCGGAGCGGGCGCTGCTGACCCATTGGCGGGCGAACACGCTGCGGATCTGACCTTCCCACTCCGGATGACCGTTGGCGACCGCGATCTCGCGGTAGACCGCCTTGCGATCGCGGTTCTCGTCGGCGACGGCGTTGTTCACCGGAACGCGATCCTTGAGCGGAATCGCGGCGGCATCGCGGACCACCACCAGACCATCCTCGGTGAAGCCGAGCGCGCCGGAATCGAAATGCGCCCGCAACTGGCTGTCGAAGCGCTGTTCCATCCGCGACTGGATCGCGGCGATGGCCGGCGTCTGGATGTTGAAATCGGGGCTCTGCGCCTGCGCCGTGCCGATGCCGATCAGCGCGAGCGGATCGAAGGACGGCAATGCGAGGCCGGCCACTTCGAACGCCGCCGGCTGCGCGCGATAGGCCATGCCGCCGCCATCCTGCCCGCCCTCGCGCTTCGGCGGATCGGCTTCCTCCAGTACCTTCTCGACGAAGACCTTGGCCGCTTCCTTGGCTTCTGCGGCCGGGAAGTAGACGTTGATGGTGACGCAGGCGCTGAGCGTCAGCGCGGCGACCATGGAAGCACCCAACAAACGACGCATCTGCATTTCTCCCGGAATGATTCGGATACCGCTGCGGTCATTCGACCACGGGTTTGACGTCGCCGCTGCCGATCGCCTCCAAGCGTTCGAGCAGTGTCGGCCAGTCCACCCGCCGGTTGAAGCCCACCACGTTGAGGCGCGGCACCCCCGCCCCTTCGACGATAGTAAATCCACCGCTGTCTGAACCGGAACCCGCTGCGCCCCCCAATCCTGCCATGGCGCAGACCCCGTTCTGCAACCGGCAGGCGATCCCGATCCTGCGGTAGCCGAAATCGTCGAACAGCGCGATGAGCTGTCCCTGCAGACTGGTCACGAACGAAGCGTCGCCGACGCTGGAGATGTTCTGGACCGCGCGCTGGCTGATGCGCTGGCGAACGCCGCGCTTGGGCTCGGTATGAAGCTCGGCGTCGAACGCGGTCGCGGTCCAGTCGACCAGGCGCAGCTCGCGGATACCGCCATGCAGGCGACCGCTGATGCTGCCGAAATCGAAGACCTCGGTCACCGCCAGCAGATCGAGGTCCTCCAGCGCCAGATCCGCGGAGAGCGTCGGCGCCACGCCGAACGGACGCTCCATCGCCAGCGAGGACACGCGCACCCGGCCGTCGAACACGCGCATGTCGAGTCCGCCCTCGAACACCAGGCGATCCTCGGCATACCGCGCATCGGGAATGCGGCCGCTCAGGCTGCCGCGGAACGCGGGCCAGCCCAGGCTCTTCGCCAGCGTGCCGACATCGAGTGCGTCGAGGGTCAGCCCGAAACCGGCTTCCAGCCGGCGTTCGCCAGACGGCGGTCGCAGTTGGAAACGATCGAAGCGCAGACTGCCGCCGATCGCGGGCACGGCGGCCGGAGCGCTCAGTCCGATCGTGCCGTCTGCGCTGCGCAGCGGCAGCGAGGCGGCGCCGAAATCCAGTCCGTACAGCCGGCCGCCGCGCCAGCGCAGCGCACTGTCGACGCTCGCGCCGGCGGAGAAACGCACATCGCCATCGAGGCCGTCGAACGCGAACTTGCCACCGCCTTCGCGCACCGAGACATCGTCGAAACGCACATCGAAACCGCGCAGGCCCTCGTCCTCGAACTGCAGCCGGCTGCGGAGGCCGCCTTTGAGCCCGAGGGCACTCAGGCCGAACGCGCCGAGCCAGCCGGAGAGGTAACGGTCGGTCACCGGCTTCAGATCTTCGCTGTCGATCGCGAGATCGAGCCTGCGCAGCGTACCGTCGGGAGCGAGCGCAGCCTCGCCGCGCGAGGCCAGCGCATCGCCGTCGCGCCATTCGATCGCGGGCAATCGCCAGCCCGCGGCGTCGCCGATCGCCTCGATACGCAGGCCGACCGGCGTCGGCGGGAGCGCGACGTAGGCATTGCCGAAGAGGAACTCGCCGCCGCGCAATTCGCCGTCGATGGCGAACCGGCGTTCCCGGGGCGCGAAGCGGAGGTCGATTCCGAAACGTCCGCCGAGACCTTCGGCGGCGATGGTCGCGTCCGGGGTTTCCAGCCCGCCACCGGACAGGGTCAGGGGGCCGGAGATGCGCAGCGGTCGATCCGCCGGCGCGGAGACCACGAGACGGGCGTCGACCGTGCCCCGCTTCAGGCGCCCCTCCGGCCAGGCGCCGGCGAGCAGGGCCTGCGTCCACAGCAGCGGCACCTGCACCAGATCGACCCGGGTGTCGTCCGGCGCGGCGGCGTTGCGATGCACTTCCAGCCGCGATTCGCCGCGTCGCAGCACGACCTCGGTGAACGCGGTGCCGAGATCGACGCCCAGCCGCATCGGGGCCGCACCGCCGGCGCGGACTTCGCCTTCGCAGCGCCAGCCGCCGGCGCCGTCGCGCCGCAGCGGACACTGCCAGACGACATCGCGATAGGCATAGCCCAGATCCGGCGCGTCGATCCGCCCCGCCGCCAGCCGCAGATGTCCCTCCTCGGCCTGCGCCGGCCAGTCCAGCCGGACCTCGACCCGCTCCAGCGTGGCCAGCCCGGTGCGCAGGGTGGCGATCTTCGCGGTCGCCGTGCGGGCCGGCGCGACCTGCGGCCACAGTGCGACGGCGAACAGCAACAGCGCGAGCAGGCGCATCGGTCCACCCGCCCGCGCCGCGACACGGTGCGCGCGGAAACGGCGAACGGGCTCTAAGATGCGCGACGACATGGCCGTCAGAGTAAACGACCCGCGATGAATGCATCCGATGCCCCGCCGCGCCTGCTGTTGCTGGAAGACGACCCGGTCAGCGCGGCCTTCCTGGCCGCAGGCATGGAAGCGCTGCCCGCGATCGTCGACACCGCGGCGAACCTCGCCGAGGCCCGCACGCTCGCCGGTCACGGGCACGCGCTCTGGCTGTTCGACGCCAACCTGCCAGACGGTCGCGGCGCCGACCTGCTCGCGGAACTGCGGGCCCGCGGCCTGCCTACGCCTGCGCTCGCGCACACCGCGGAAGCGCGTCGAGAGGAACTCGATGCGCTGATCGACGCCGGTTTCGCCGAGGTGTTGCTCAAGCCGCTGTCGATCGCGCAATTGCAGGGCGCGATCCGGCGGATGCTCGGCACGCGCGCATCGAAGGACACGCCCACGACCGCGCCCGGCGACAAAACCCGTTGCGGAAAATCTCCGGTGTGGGACGACACCGCCGCGCTGCGCGCGCTCAACGGCCAGCGCATGCACGTCGTCACGATGCGCGAACTGTTCCTGCGCGAACTGCCGCAGACCGCGGCGCAGGTCGTCGACGCGTGCTCGCGGAACGACCTGGAGGCCCTGCGCGCGGAACTGCACAGGCTCAAGGCCGCCTGTGGTTTCGTCGGCGCGGCGCGACTGGGCGGAGCGGTCGATGAGCTGCGCGAATCTCCGCTGTGCGCGACGGCGCGGGCCGGGTTCGAGGGCGCGGCTCAGGACACGCTGTCGTCGCCTGGCTGACCCGTGGACGCGCTGCCCGCGCGCGGCAGCGATGCGATCAATTCCCAGGACTTCAGGCCGCGTCCGCCGAGATGATGCAGCAGCAACGCGCGGATCGCACGACGCAGGCCGGGCATGTCCTCGGCGCAGGGCTCGCGATCGGCGCCGAGATCGAGCAGCGCGCGACCGGTCGCGGTTTCGCTGCGGCCGGCGTCGCCGAGCATGCGTCGCGGGCCGTGTTCTGCGTCGAGCACGTAGCGCGCCGCCGGGTCGATGTCGCGGCCATCGCCGTCGCTGTCCCACGCGAAGCCCACGCCGAGGACTTCGAGCAGATCGCGTTCGAAACGGCGCAGCGTCCATGCCAGCGGCAATCCGCCAAGCCCGAGACGCGCGCGGGTTTCGCCGTAGATCGCGTACAACGCATCGACGCCGTCGTGTCGCGGCGCCAGCCGCAGCATCAGTTCGTTGAGATAGAAGCCGGCGAGCATCGCCTCGCCCTGCAGCCGGGGGGCCTCGTCGATGGCTTCGGCGGCATTGAGTTGCGCCAGTTCCCCGCGCTGGACCGCGTCGAAGCGGATGTGCTGCAGCGGCTGAAGCGCCGCGCGCAACACGTGCTTCTTCGGCCCCTGCACGCCGCGCGCGACCAGGCCGACGCGACCGTGTTCGCGGCTCAGCACCTCGACCAGCAGACTGGTTTCGCGCCAGGCGCGGGCGTGGAGAACGAAGGCGGGCTCGGCGGCGTAGCGCATCGGTTCATTCGATACGGGCGGTACGCCGACGATCGCGCGGCGATCCGGTCATCGCGACGGCGGGCGCTCGACCAGTCTCACGCCGACGATCTCGCGCTGCCATTCGCCCTGCGCGCTCGATGCGGTCGCACGGCTCACGCCCAGGCATTCCGGATCGGCACGACCGACGACGATCGTGCCGTCGAACGGCGACAGATCGCGCAGTGCGCTGGCGCCGTGCCCGGCGCTCGCATCGAAACCGCTCTGGGCGGAAATCGGACGCGAAATCCCGATATTCCAATCCGACGGCACGCGCTCGATGGCGACGAATTCGCCGCAGGCGATCACGATCGAGACGTGGTCGATGGCGAGCCCCTCCGAGGAACGCGCGAATTCCGACGGAAATCGCACTTCGTAGCGTTTCGCCGAATCCGCGGCGAGCGCCGCGAACGACAGCATCGTCGCCAATCCTGCCGCCGACGCCTGGAGACCGAGGCGCATCCGGTTACTCCGAATACCCGAACGCCTTCAGCGCCGCCTCGTCGTCCGACCAGACCTCGCGCACGCGGACCCAGGTTTCGAGGAAGACCTTGCAGCCGAACATGCGTTCCATCTGCTGGCGCGCCTTGGTGCCGATCTCGCGCAGGCGAGCGCCGCCCTTGCCGATGACGATGGCCTTCTGGCTGTCGCGCTCCACCCAGATCACCGCGCCGATGCGATACATCGGCTCCGGCGGCGCGCCCTTGCGTTTGGCCGTTTCTTCCTCGAAGCGTTCGATCTCGACCGTGGTCGCGTACGGCAGTTCGGCGCCGAGCTGGCGCATCAGCTGTTCGCGCACCAGTTCGCCGGCGAGGAAACGCTGGCTCTTGTCGGTGATCTCGTCCTCGGCGTACAGCGCCTCCTGCTCTGGCAGCAGCGCGAGCACGGTCTTCACCAGCGGCTGCAGGCCGCTGCGCTTGAGCGCCGACAGCGGCACCACCGCGGCGAAATCGCGACCTTCGCTGGCCTCCTTCAGGAACGGCAACAGCACGGTCTTGTCGGGGAAGCGGTCGACCTGGTTCACCACCAGCACGGCGGGAACGCCGGCGCCCTTCAGGGCCTCGTAGGCGAGCGTGTCCTCTTCGCTCCACTGTCCGGCGCGCACCACCAGCAGCGCGACGTCGACGCCCTCGAGCGCGCCGCGCGCCGCGCGATTCATCATCCGGTGCATGGCCGAGGCCGTGGCCTTGCCCTTGTCGGCATGGATGCCGGGCGTGTCGACCAGCACCAGTTGCCCGTCCGGAAAGGTGGCGATGCCCAGCAACCGGTGCCGGGTGGTCTGCGGCCGCGGCGACACGATGCTGACCTTGGCCCCGACCAGGGCGTTGATCAGGGTGGATTTGCCGACGTTCGGACGGCCGAGGACGGCGACGTGGCCGGCATGGTAGGGGGTTGCGCTCATGCCGGCATTGTAGCGAAGCACCGCGGAATCGGCGCCGGACGGGCGGGCGACGGCCGTCCGGCCGGATCGCCGGCTCAGAGGCCGGACGCGGACGCGGGCTTCCAGCGCGAGCTGTTCTCGACGAGCACGTAGTTGCAGGTGCCGTCGGTATTCCACGTGAAGTAGATGTAGGACTCCGAGCCGATGCTGCGGATGACGTCGATCAACGCGGCGTTGGAGGTCGTGCACGAGCGGCTGAGGCCGGCGCTGTTGGTGGCGTAGCAGCTCGCGAAGGTGGTGTTGTGATTGCAGCCGATCGACTGGTTGACATCGGCGGACCCGCGCGCGTCGGTCGTGGTGCCGACGGCGTAGCGGGAGACGTCGCTGATCGAAACCTGGTACGCCCATCGCGTGCCGGCCTCGGCGATCGCGGCGACGGACAACAGTGCGGCGAGCGCAGCGGCGCTCATGAAGACCCTGGATTTCATCGTGTGCTCCTGGTTGGACGCGTGACCGGCGTCAGAACCGCAGCCGGAGGCGGTTCTCGTTCAATGCGCGCGACAGCGCGGCCGACAGCGCGAATCGCTCTTCCGCGGACAGCGCGGACAAGGCCGTCTGCCAGCGGACCCAGTCCTGCTGGTCGATCTCGCGATCGGGCAACAGCGCGGCGAGTCGTCGATCGGCGTCGGCGAACGTGCGAGGGTCGATCCGTTCCGGCAATGCCGGCGCCTCGCGCTGCGCGGCCTGCGCAGGTCGCGCGCCGGCTTCGAGCGCGGCCAGACGGGCATCGATGCGCTGCAGACGGTCCATCACCGCCAGCGCGAGCGGATCGTGGTCGGTGGCGCCGGGGATCGACGCGGTCCGCGGGGACACCTCGGTCGCGACGGCTTCGGCGGCGTTCGCGGCTCCGATCGCCTCGTCGCGGCGATGGAGCATCCAGGCCTGCACGAGGACGACGACGAGCAGCACGACATTGAGCGATGTCGAGGGACGAGGCATGGCGGCATTTCCCGTGGATGATCGGACCCGCGATGCGCGGGCGGGCATCCGGGTTCACGGAAAACTGCGGCGCGAACGGTCAGTCGCCGCGATGCGGCGATGCGAGACGCGAAGCCTTCAGGCGTCGAGGGCGGTCAATACCGCTTCGGCGGCGATCTGTTCGGCGGCGCGGCGCGATCCGGCCTCGCCTTCGCGACGCAGCGGCGGTTCGCCGAGCGCGCATTCGGCGCGGAAGATCTTCGCGTGCTCTTCGCCGGACTCGGACAAGAGGGTGTAGGTCGGCAACGGCAGCTGGCGGGCCTGCAACCATTCCTGCAGACGGGTCTTCGCATCCTTGCCGAGCTTGTGCGGCGGCGGCAGCGCGTCGATGGCCTCGGCGAACCACGGCAGCACCGCGGCGCGGCAGGCCTCGAAACCGGCATCGAGATAGATCGCGCCGACCACGGCCTCGAAGGCGTCGGCGAGGATCGAGTCGCGGCGATGGCCGCCGGATTTCATTTCGCCCGGACCGAGCAGGATGCGGCCCCCGAGGTCGAGCCGGCGCGCCAGCGCCGCGAGCGAGGACTCCCGCACCAGTTCGGCGCGGGCGCGGGTCAGTTCGCCCTCGGCCGCCTTCGGCCAGCGGGCGTAGAGCGCCTCGGCGACGATCGCTCCGACGAGGGCATCGCCGAGGAATTCGAGGCGTTCGTTGTGCGCGGCGGCGGCGCTGCGGTGGGTCAGCGCGCGCTCGAGCAGCGAGGCGTCGCGGAAGACATGCCCGCCGCAGGCATGGCTTCCGGAAAACGGGCCGGCACCCACCGCGATGCGGGGATCAGTACGCGGCGGTGCCGGTCAGCGACTGTTCCGCGCTGAATTTGCCGACCGCGTCGATGTTGTACAGCAGCGGCACCCGGACCTCGTAGTTCACGTACATGATCTGGCCGTTGCCCTTGTTCTCGATCTTCACGTGTTCGGGCCTGACGTTGTTCGAGTAGCTGATGTACAGGCGCTTGAAGAATTTCTCCTTGATCTGCGCCGGCTGCTCGTTGGCGATGCCCGCCTCGTTGGCGAGGCCCTTCATGGCCGATTTGACCGCGAAGAATTCCTGGTACATCGGGAACAGCTTCATGCCGATGAACAGGAAGAAGCCGACCACGGCCGCCACGACGACGAAGCTGATCAAGGTCATGCCGCTCTGGTTGCGTCGCATATCCGATGTCTCCCCCGAGATGTTGACGATGTGAGGTTGAACGATGTGGTTCGCCGGCGGCATCCGCCATGGCGCGCTCCGCACGGTGCCTGTCGTCGGCCTTACGGAATGCCGTTGCCGATGCGGGAGGTCTCGAAACTGTCGGTGCAGAACCAGCCGCTGCAGTTGAGCCACACCAGGAACGCCTTGCCGCGGAGCCGATCCTCCGACAGGTACCCCCAGAATCTACCATCATCGCTGCGGTCGCGGTTGTCGCCCATCACAAGATAGTGCCCCGGCGGCACGACCCAGGTGCCCTCGCCGCGCGGGTCCGCGTACTGGTCCGGAAGTTCCAGCACCTCGTGCTCATGGCCCGGAAACTTCTCGGTCAGGCGGCTGGCGCCGTTCATTTCGGCGTTGCGGCCGGTGCCGGAGAACTCGCCGTTCGGCACGTATTCCATGGTCTGGCCGTTGACCTTCAGCACGCTGCCGGCGTATTCGACGGTGTCGCCCGGAAGGCCGATGACGCGTTTGATGTAGTCGGCGCCGGTATTCGGGTCTCCCGGCCCCTTGCCGGGATAGCGGAACACCACCACGTCGCCGCGCTCGGGCGCGCCCAGCTCGACGAATTTCCTGTTGGTGACCGGCAGGCGCAGGCCGTAGGCGAACTTGTTGACCAGGATGAAGTCGCCGATCAACAGGGTCGGCATCATCGAACTGGACGGGATCCGGAACGGTTCGGCGACGAAGCTGCGCAGCCCGAGCACCAGCGCCAGCACCGGAAAGAAGGCGCGGGCGTAGTCGACGACCATCGGCTCGGCCGCCTCGTCGAGCAGACCGTCGGCCTTGGCCCGGCGCTTGGCCAGGAACAGCTTGTCCAGCAGCCAGATGGCGCCGGTCAGGAAGGTCAGCGCGACGAGGATGATTTCGAACCAGACCATGGAATCTCCGTATGCGAAGACCCCCTCCCGACGGGAGGGGGATTGGGTGAGGGTACGGGAAAGTCGCGAACGATCAACCGTCGGCGCTCGCCTGCCCCCTCCTCCGGCCCGGAACGGATCCGGGACGGGCGTTTCGGGCGTCCCGCGTCGGGACCGGCGTCGGCGCCGTGCAGGCGCCCTCCGCCGATCGCGCGGACCGGGACGTCACTTGCTGTCCACCTGCAGCACGGCGAGGAAGGCCTCCTGCGGAATTTCCACGCGGCCCACCTGCTTCATGCGCTTCTTGCCTTCCTTCTGCTTCTCCAGCAGCTTGCGCTTGCGGCTGACGTCGCCGCCGTAGCACTTCGCGAGCACGTTCTTGCGCAAGGCCTTGACCGTGCTGCGGGAGATGATCTGCGAACCGATCGCGGCCTGGATCGCGACGTCGAACATCTGCCGTGGGATCAGGTCCTTCATCTTCTCGCACAGTTCGCGACCACGGCGGTCGGCGTGGCTGCGGTGGACGATGATCGACAACGCGTCGACGCGGTCGCCGTTGATCAGCGTGTCCACGCGCACGAACGGGCCGGCGTCGAAGCGCAGGAAGTGGTAGTCCAGCGACGCGTAACCGCGCGAGACCGATTTCAGCTTGTCGAAGAAATCCAGCACTACCTCGGCCATCGGCAGCTCGTAGCTGATCTGCACCTGGCTGGCCATGTAGGTGATGCCGACCTGCACGCCGCGCTTCTCTTCGCACAGCTTGATGATGTTGCCGATGTAGTCCGGCGGGGTGAGGATGTTGGCGCGGATGATCGGCTCGCGCACTTCCTCGATGTGGTTCACCGGGGGCAGCTTGGCCGGGTTGTCCAGCGGCATCACCGAACCGTCGGTCTTCAGCACCTCGTAGACCACGGTCGGCGCGGTGGTGATGAGGTCGAGGTTGTATTCGCGCTCCAGCCGCTCCTGCACGATCTCCATGTGCAGCATGCCGAGGAAGCCGCAGCGGAAGCCGAAGCCCATCGCCTCGGAACTTTCCGGCTCGAAACGCAGCGCGGCGTCGTTGAGCTGCAGTTTTTCCAGGGCTTCGCGCAGATCCGGATAGTCCTCGGCGTCGACCGGGAACAGGCCG
Organism: Pseudomonadota bacterium; assembly: GCA_049324395.1. Taxonomy (GTDB): domain Bacteria; phylum Pseudomonadota; class Gammaproteobacteria; order Xanthomonadales; family Xanthomonadaceae; genus Lysobacter_I. The sequence continues at coordinate 225,424 of JBMOOY010000062.1, read as the reverse complement.
GCGAACACGCGCGGCTGCATTTCCTGGAAGCCGGGCAGCGGCGCCGGCGCGGGATCCTGGGCGCGGGTGAGCGTATCGCCGACCGGCGCGCCGTGGACGTCCTTGATGCTGGCCGTCACCCAACCCACCTCGCCGGCGCCCAGCTTCGGCAGCACCTTGCGCTTGGGCGTGAACACGCCGACGTGGTCGACCTGATGGGTGCGGCCGGTGGACATCACGAGGAGCTTGTCGCCGGGCTTGATCTCGCCCTGCATGATCCGCACCAGCGAGACCACGCCGAGGTAGTTGTCGAACCACGAGTCGATGATCAGCGCCTGCAGCTTGTCGGTGTCGCGCGGCTTCGGCGGCGGAATGCGGTGGACGATGGCTTCCAGCACGTCCGGCACGTTGAGGCCGGTCTTGGCGCTGATCGCGACCGCGTCCTCGGCGTCGATGCCGATGACGGCCTCGATCTCGGCCTTGGCGCGTTCGATGTCGGCGGTGGGCAGGTCGATCTTGTTGAGGATCGGCACCACTTCGAGGCCCTGCTCGACCGCGGTGTAGCAGTTGGCGACCGACTGCGCCTCCACGCCCTGGGCGGCGTCGACCACCAGCAGCGCGCCTTCGCAGGCGGCGAGCGAGCGGCTGACTTCGTAGCTGAAGTCGACGTGGCCGGGGGTGTCGATGAAGTTGAGCTGGTAGACCTGGCCGTCCTTCGCCTTGTACGGCAAAGAGACGGACTGGGCCTTGATGGTGATGCCGCGCTCGCGCTCGATCGGGTTCGAGTCGAGCACCTGCGCCTCCATCTCGCGGTCCTCCAGCCCGCCGCACAGCTGGATGATGCGGTCGGCGAGCGTGGACTTGCCGTGATCGACGTGGGCGATGATCGAGAAGTTGCGGATGTTCCGCATGGAATCGGACATGGGAAGCGGCGGCGCGGGGCCGTCGTGGCCTTGGATGGTCAAACCGGGGATTATCGCACAGCCGGCGGCACCCTCGACCCGAACGACGCGGCGGCGCCGTGCGCACATGACGAAGGCGGCCGGAGCCGCCTTCGGGGAACACCGGGACAGGGGACACCGGAACGCACCGGCGATCAGCCAGGCGGGAGCGGCCCGGCAGGGGCGGCCCGCCCGGCCACCGCTTGCGGATTGATCCGTCCGGATTGATCCGTCCTGATCGGTCGGTCCGGATCAGCCCTTGTCGTCGGGCGTCACCGCCAGGAACTGGGTCGCATTGCCGCGGCGGACCAGCAGCATCACCGTCTGGTCGTCGCCGACCCGGGCCAGGGCACGATCGAGCGCGGCCGCATTGGGGATCGGCTGGGTGCCGACCCGCAGCACGATGTCGCCCGGGCGCAGCCCGGCGCTGCGGGCGGCACGGCCCTCGATCCGGGCGATGACCACGCCCTCGCCGCTGCGGAGGCCGAGTTCGCGGCGCTCGTCCGGAGCGATGTCCTGGCCGATCAGGCCCAGGGCATTGCCCTTGCCGGTGGCGGGCTCGTCGCGATCGGGCGCGCCGCGACGCGGCGCGCCGGCGACCTGTTCCTCGTCCAGCCGCGACAGCGTGACGTTGCGCTCGAGGGTCTTGCCACCGCGGAGGATGGTCAGCTTCGCCGTGGAACCCGGCGCCATCGCGCCGACGACCGGCGGCAGGTCGCTGGAATCGTCGATCGCGATGCCGTCGACCGCGCGGATCACGTCGCCGGGTTCGATCCCGGCCTTCTCCGCCGGGCTGCCGGCGCGCACGTCGCTGACCAGCGCGCCGCGGGTGTCGGGCAGACCGAAGCCCTTGGCGGTGTCGGAATCGACCGCGCCGACGACCACGCCGATCTGGCCGCGGCTGACCTTGCCGGTGGTGCGGATCTGCTGGGCCACGTTCATCGCCACGTCCATCGGGATGGCGAAGCTCACGCCCATGTAACCGCCGGAATTGCTGAAGATCTGCGAATTGATGCCGACCACTTCGCCGCGGGTGTTGAGCAGCGGGCCGCCGGAGTTGCCGCGGTTGATCGCCACGTCGGTCTGGATGAAGGGCACGTAGCGCTGCTGCGCGTTGGCGGCGCGGCCGACGGCGCTGACGATGCCGGCGGTGACCGAGTGATCGAGTCCGAACGGCGAACCGATCGCCACGACCCATTGCCCGGGCTTGAGCGTCTTCGAATCGCCGGTGCGCAGGTACGGCAGATCCGCGGCGGAAATCTTCAGCACCGCGACATCGGACTGCGGATCGCTGCCGATCACCTTGGCCTTGAATTCGCGACGATCGGACAGCGTGACGTTGACCTCGTCGGCGCCGTCGACGACGTGGTGGTTGGTCAGCAGATAGCCGTCGCCGGAAATGAGGAAACCGGTGCCGATCGACATCGCCTGCGGGCCGTCCTCGCCGGGATCGCGCGGGCCCTGCGGGCCGCCGGGCATCGGCATGTCGGGGCCGAAGAAGCGGCGGAAGAACTCGGGCATGTCCTCTTCGTCGGGCATGCCGCCCTGCGGCATCGCCGCCCTGCGCGCGCTGCCGCGCGCCTCGATGCTCACGACCGCGGGTCCGACCCGCTCGACCAGTTGAGTGAAATCCGGCAGACCGGTGACCAGGGGCGCACCGGGCGGATTCACCGCTTCGGCGGCGGTGGCGGTCACTGCAGCGGGGGCGGTCGCGGCGGATGTCGCTGCGGGATGTCCGGCGCCGATCGGCAGGACGGTGGTGGCCGCGGCCGTGGCCGCAGCGGTGGCGCTCACGATGAGCAGGGTACGCAGTGTCGGTTTCATCGGGGAACGGTCCTCGACAAAGGAGGGGGAGTCGAATGGGACGCTCCGCCGGCGTTCGCGTCTGCCGGCGAAGATCGCGATGGAATCGCGCCGATCAGGGCGCGGTCGCGGTGCCGTCGGTCGCGGGCACCTGCGGGGGTTCGAAGCGTCGTTCGGGGTTCGGCTGGAAGACCGGCGGCAGCGTGCCGGCGCGGAATCCGCCGACCGGCTCGCCGCCACCGAAGGCGCCGAACCCGGCAGTCACCTCGCCCGAGGCGGAGGCGCCCGGGACCAGCGAACGCGGCCAGGGCTTGGCGCTGATGGTCGCGCCGGGCGCGATGCTCGCGGCATCGACCGTACCGGTGGCGCTGGCCACTTCGACGTTGCCGGCGATCGTCTGCGGAACCTGCCGAGACGTGCCGGCCAAGGGATTCGTGCGGCGCTCATCCACGGCCTGATCGGCCGCGAGCATCCGCGGACGACGCGTGGCGGAGGCGGCGGCGACCGCCGCGACGGCGGTGGCCGCCACGGGCTCCGCAGCTCCGGAGGAACCGACCGGCTGCGGAATCGGCATTCCGGTCGGCAGCGCCGGCGTCGGCTCGGGCGCGGAGATCGGTGCGGACGCGACGGTGGTCGGGGCCGGCCCGCCGTCGGCGACGTCGCGGCCGACGAACAGCGCGGCGAGCGCGACCGATGCCGCGAGCGCGGCGCCACCGCCCCAACGCAGCAGCGGGCGGCGCGCGCCGGACGTCGCACGCAGGGGCGCGGCCTCTTCGGCGGCGATGTCGTCGGCGATGGCCCGGCCGACCCGTTGCGAGAAGTCGGCCGGCAAGGCGCGGCCGGCGTGGCCGCGCATCGCATCGCCGTAGAACTGCCAGCGCTCCCAGCAGTCCGCGAGTTCGTCGTCGTGCTGCATGCGGCGCAGCAGGAACCGGGTTTCGTCCGCGGAAAGGGCGCCGTCGAGCATCGCGGAGAGGCGCTCGCGATGGAATTCCGGGGAGGGTGCGGCGCCGGCGGAGAAGGAGTCGTGCGTTCCGGTCATGGGGCGATGGTCGGCAGGAGAAGCGTCGTTGCGGGAAGGACCGCGTCCCGGGGCGGGAAGTTCCGTCGGCGGGGGCGATTCGTCGTAACCGTTCGAAGGAGACCCTCAGCGGGTGGCGCGTTCGCGCGCGTCGCGGACGTCCATCAGCGGCCTGAGCTGCGCGTCGATGGCGTCGCGGGCCCGGAAGATCCGGGAACGGACGGTGCCGATCGGGCACTGCATCTGCTGCGCGATCTCCTCGTAACTCAGACCCTCGACTTCGCGCAGGGTGATCGCGGTCCGAAGTTCCTCGGGCAGGGCTTCGACCGCACGCATCACCGTTTGTTCCATCTCCTGGCGCATCAGTTCGCGCTCCGGGGTGTCGTTGTCGCGCAGGCGCAGCGCGGACTCGAAGTTCTCGGCGTCGTCGATGTCGATGTCCTCGCCCGGCGGCCGGCGCTTGTGCGCGACCAGATGGTTCTTCGCGGTATTCACGGCGATCCGGTGCAGCCAGGTCGAGAACTGGGCGTCGCCGCGGAAATTGCCGAGCGCGCGATAGGCGCGCAGGAAGGTCTCCTGGGCGACGTCCTGGGCCTCGCTCCAATCGTGGACGTAGCGCCCGATCAGCGCCACGACCCGGTGCTGGTACTTGCGCACCAGCAGGTCGAAGGCGGCGCTGTCGCCGCGCTGCACCCTTCGGACCAGCTCGAGGTCCACGTTTTCGGTCATCGTCTCGGCCATCCGGCCGGCTCCCCTCGCTCGTCGTCCCGGCCCGACGGCCGGTGGTTCCGACAATACACGCCGGGGAAAAGTTCCCGGCACCTGCGGCCGCCACGCGACCCTCGCACCCACCATCCGTTCATCTGGGGGTCCGGCGCCACTGCCACAAGCCATGCGGCCGGGCGGGCATTTGACGACCAGCCGGGCGGGTCGGGATCATAGGCCCATTCTCCAGCGTATGGACCCGCCCATGACCTCGCCCCAGCCCGGCCTCGACGGCCTGCGCCTCCGCCACTGGAAGACCGAACTGCGCCACGACGGCGTCCTCGTCCTGTCCTTCGATCGCGAGGGCGAATCGGTCAACACCTTCGGCCAGGACGTGCTGATCGAACTCGACACGGTGCTCGAACGCATCGCGCTGGAGCCGCCGAAGGCCCTGGTGCTGCGCTCGGGCAAGGACAAGGGCTTCATCGCCGGCGCCGACATCCGCGAATTCCAGGAATTCGACCGCAAGGGCACGATCGGCGATTCGATCCGCCGCGGCCAGACCGTGTTCCAGCGCATCGCCGAACTGCCCTTCCCCACCGTCGCCGCGATCCACGGCTTCTGCATGGGCGGCGGCACCGAGATCTCGCTGGCCTGCCGCTACCGCATCGCCTCGAACGACCCCTCAACCAAGATCGGCCTGCCCGAAGTGATGCTCGGCATCTTCCCGGGCTGGGGCGGCAGCGCCCGCCTGCCGCAACTGGTCGGCGCGCCGGCGGCGATGGACATGATGCTGACCGGCCGTGCGCTCTCGGCCTCGGCCGCGCGCGCGATCGGCCTGGTCGACAAGGTCGTGGAGCCCGTCGGCCTGATCGAGGCCGCCGCCACGCTCGCGCTCAAGGGCACCGAACGCCCGTTCAAGCAGCGCTTCATGGGCTGGGCGACGAACACCTGGCTCGCGCGCAGGCTGCTCGCGCCGAAGATGATCGGCATGACCGCACGCAAGGCGCGCAAGGAACACTATCCCGCGCCGTTCTCGCTGATCGACACCTGGCGCCGCAGCGCCGGTCTCGGCATCCGCGCGCGTCTCGACGCCGAACGCAAGGCGGTGACCAAACTCGCCGCCACGCCCACCGCGCGCAATCTCACCCGCGTGTTCTTCCTGCAGGAGCGACTGAAAGGCCTCGGCGGCAAGGATCACGGCATCGCCCACGTCCATGTCGTCGGCGCCGGCGTGATGGGCGGCGACATCGCCGCCTGGGCCGCCTACAAGGGCTTCCAGGTCACGATGCAGGATCGCGAACAGCGCTTCATCGACACCGCGATGAAGCGCGCCGGCGAACTGTTCGCCAAGCGCGTGAAGGACGAGAGCAAGCGCCCCGAAGTCTCGGCGCGACTGGTCTCCGACCTCGAAGGCGAAGGCGTCGCGAAGGCCGACCTGCTGATCGAGGCGATCATCGAGAAGCCCGAGGCCAAGCGCGATCTCTACACCGCGGTCGAGCCGAAGATGAAGACCGACGCGCTGCTGACCACCAACACCTCGTCGATCCCGCTGACCGAGCTGCGCGAACACATCGCCCGGCCCGCGCAGTTCGCCGGCCTGCACTACTTCAATCCGGTCGCGCAGATGCCGCTGGTGGAGATCATCCGCCACGACGGCATGGACCCGGCCACCGAGAAACGCCTCGCCGCGTTCTGCCGCGCCATCGACAAACTGCCGGTGCCGGTCGCCGGCACCCCGGGCTTCCTGGTCAACCGCCTGCTGTTCCCGTACATGCTCGAAGCGGCGACCGCCTACTCCGAAGGCATCCCGGGTCCGGTCATCGACAAGGCCGCGGTCAAGTTCGGCATGCCGATGGGCCCGATCGAACTGATCGACACCGTCGGCCTCGACGTCGCCGCCGGCGTCGGCGCGGAACTCGCGCCGTTCCTCGGCCTGCCGATTCCGGCCGCGCTCGCCGCGCCGCCGGAGGCCGGCAAACGCGGCAAGAAGGACGGCCAGGGCATCTACAAGTGGGAGAACGGCAAGGCGCAGAAGCCCGAGATCCCCGCCGACTACAAGGCGCCGGAGGATCTCGAGGACCGTCTGATCCTGCCCTTCCTCAACGAAGCCGTCGCCGCGCTGCACGAAGGCGTCGTCTCCGACCCCGAACTGCTCGATGCCGGCGTCATCTTCGGCACCGGCTTCGCCCCGTTCCGCGGCGGCCCGATCCAGTACATCCGCGACACCGGCGCCGACGTCCTGCTCGAACGCCTCAAGGCCCTGCAGGCGAAGTACGGCGACCGCTTCGCCCAACGCCCCGGCTGGGACAACGCCGCACTGCGCAACGGCTGATCGCCGCCCCAGCCCGCAATCCCGGAAACCCCGCTTCGGCGGGGTTTCTTCGTTTCGGGCTTGACCCTCGCCATTACTGCGTTGTAACGTTCGTTTCAACTATTTCCGGTGAGTATGGCATGAAACTGAAAATTACGACCATCGGCAACTCCGCCGGCGTGATCCTGCCCAAGGAACTCCTCGCCCGCCTGCGCCTGGAAAAGGGCGACGAGCTGTTCGCGCTCGAAACCCCCGGCGGCATCGTGCTCACCACCTACGACCCGGAACTCGCCGCGCAGATGGAAGTGGCCGAAGAAGTCATGCGCGAGCGCCGCACCCTGCTGCACAAACTGGCGCAGTGAGGGCGACGCCATGATCGTCTGGATCAGCAAACGCCTGGCGCTCGCCATCCACGACCGCCAGCTCGCCGAACACGGCGGCGGTACCGGGGTACGCGATGAAGCACTGCTCGACTCCGCCCTCGCCCGTCCGCAGCAATTATTCGCCTATGGCGACCCGCCGCCGGATCTCGCTGCGCTGGCGGCGAGTCTCGCTTACGGCCTCGCCCGCAATCACACGTTCGTCGACGGCAACAAACGCACCGCCGCGGTCTGCTGCGAAACCTTCATCCGCCTCAACCATGCCGTCCTGCAGGCAGACGACCTGGCGCTGTACCCCGTCTATCTCGATCTCGCAGCAGGCCACCTCGACGAAACCGAATTCGCCGACTGGCTGCGCGCGCATCTGGTGCTCAAAAACGCGGGGCAGGTCAACGAACCCCAGGCGGCGTACCGCTGAGATGGCCCTTGTGGGAGTGCGGGAGGGCCCGATCCAGTGCCGCCTGGAGACTGGCCTGCAAGTGCGGCTGAAGCAGGATCACGAAGCGGCAGCGCCTTCCTGGATCTCCTTCAGCGTATTGCCTTCATTCGTCTTCCACTCGACGCGGCCGTTGGAACTGCGTCCGAGCACCACGCCCGCAGCCGTCGAAGGCGAGGCGAACACGTAATCCTGTGCGAACACGAATCCCTGCCCCTGCTGTTTCAGCACGCCATTCTCGACGAGGGCGGCGCGCAGTTCCTTCAGGTATGCATGACATGACGGCACCTCGGACGATGCTGCTCCGCTGCCCGAGCGCACCATGAACCCGTTGTCGGTTTCCCAGCCCGTCGCATTGATGCCCTTGCCCTTGATCAGCAACTGTCTGACCGCCCTCTGCGACGACGTTGCGACCGTGAAGACGTGAACGCCCAACACGGGGAAACACAGCATCATTTCCGCCAGAAATCCCTCGGCATCGGCTGCATCCGATTCCGACATCGACGGCAGGGCCGGCACATTGCCGTTGTCGAGCACGCATCGCTTGGCCTCCATGGCCATGGTCACCAGCTGCGACTCGATGTACTGCACATGCGCCTTGTTGAGATTCTCGTCCTTGCTGGTGAAGGCGATGCAGACGGTCCAGAAGTCCTTCTTGTTGATGTGCATATCGAGCCGTTGGCGAATCGGATCGCCTTCCCCGACGTAGACGCGCGGCAATCCCGATTCTTCGGGCGGCCCAAGCAGGACATAGACGCCCGTGCGCATCAGGTCCTTGCGCAGCTTGGCCTCGTTCATCAGCGGGCGCGGCACGACGATCCCGGCACTGCTCCAGTTGGATTTCTCGATCGTGCGAACGCCATCCGGGTTTCCGCCGGGCACGAAGATCTTGATCGAATAGGGTCTGCTCACACCCACTCCTTGAATTGTCGATTGCCAGGAAACGCCAACCGTCATGCCCACAAAAGAGAAGCGGCCTCCGACCTCACTTCTTCAGGCCATACGGCAACTCGGGCAGACCAAGCTCTTTCAGGAACGCATTGTGCTTCAACGTCGCGTCCCTGATCGATTTCTCTATCTCGATCAGTTGGACATTCGTCGCTTGAAGATCGATCTCCTCCTCCCCGACAGCCGTGCTGATGTAGCGTGAAATATTGAGATTGAAATCGTTCTTCACGATCTCGTCCATCTCCACGCGGCGAGAGTAACGCGGCGTCTCGGTCCGGTGCTGATAGGTTTCGATGATCCTGGAAATGTGTTTTGGATTGAGCTGGTTCTGTCGCTTGCCTTTGGCGAAATGCTCCGGCCCACTCGCATTGATGAAGAGCACATCATCGGGCTTCTTGCACTTCTTCAGAACGAGAATGCAGACGGGGATGCCGGTGGAGTAGAACAGATTCGCGGGCAGACCGATCACGGTGTCGATGTGGCCGTCCTTGAGCAGTTTGGTGCGAATGCGTTGCTCGGCACCGCCACGGAACAGTACGCCGTGCGGCAGGATGATCGCCATCACGCCTTCGTCTTTCAGAAAGTGGAAACCGTGCAGCAGGAATGCGAAGTCGGCGGCGGATTTCGGCGCAAGGCCGTGGCTCTTGAAGCGCACATCGTCGGCCAGCGCATCCGTGGGCTCCCAGCGATAGCTGAACGGCGGGTTGGCGACGATCGCGTCGAACCTCGGCTTCTTCGCCGGATTCTGTTCGCGCATCATGTCCCACTCATTGAGCAGGGTGTCGCCGTGGAAGATCTCGAACTCCGTGTCCTTCACCCCGTGCAGCAGCATGTTCATGCGCGCGAGGTTGTAGGTGGTGATGTTCTTCTCCTGCCCGTAGATCTTGCCGATGGTGCCGCCGGCCCTGCTCATCTTCTTGCGCACGTTGAGCAGCAGGGAGCCGGAACCGCAGGCGAAGTCCATCACGCTCTCCAGCCGCTTCCTGATCCCGGTCTTCGGCTCCTGGCTGTCCAGCGTGACGATGGCGGAGAGGATGTCGGAAACCTGCTGCGGGGTGTAGAACTCGCCCGCCTTCTTGCCCGACCCGGCGGCGAACTGGCCGATCAGGTATTCGTAGGCATCGCCCAGCGTATCCACGTCGGTCGAGAACGCCGCCAGTCCTTCCGCGATCTTCTGGATGATGGTGCAGAGCTTGGCGTTCCGGTCCGCATACGTCTTGCCGAGCTTGAGCGAGCCGAGGTCGATCTCGGAGAACAGCCCCTGGAAGGTGCTCTCGAAGGATTCCGTCTCGATGTACTTGAAGCCCGCTTGCAGCGTACCGAGCAGCTCCGCGCTCTGGGTGCGAGCCAGGTTGGCGATGCTCTTCCAGAGGTGCTCGGGCCGGATGACGTAATGCACCTTGCGCCGCATCTGTTTCTCGAATGCGGGGACATCGTTCTTGTTGGCGGCGTACCACAATGCCAGCGGCACCTTGCGGATGTCGCCATCCACCTTCGGGTAATCCTTGCCCAGTTCCTTCTTCGCCGCTGCCTCGTAATTATCGGAGAGGTAGCGCAGAAAGAGGAAGGACAGCATGTAATCGCGGAAATCGTCCGCGCCCATCGCCCCGCGCAGTTGGTCGGCGATGCTCCAGAGCGTGTTGCCCAGTTGTTTTTGGCTGGTGTCGTTCATTGTTTGGGGCGTCGTTTGAGTTGGGTTTCCAACGCTTGCAGATCGGCCTCGTCCTGTCGGTCGGCCTCGATGGCGTCCAACCGTTTGCGGTCCTGGTCGAACTGGAGGTAAAGCTCGCTCGTGCGCATTTCCATCTGCTCATGACTGATGGTCCCGGCGTGCGTGAGCAGCGGAAAGCCGTTCGAGGTGATGATCCGATCGACGTTCTGCTTCCAGAACGCCATGCGCGTCTCCTGCTTGCCCTTGGCCCGGAGTTCGGCGGTTTCGAGGAAGATGACCACCAGTCGGTTCAGGGTGTCGATCTCGTCCTCGGTGAGGTAGTTCTTGGCCACGAGGATGTCCGCCTTGCGCACCTTGTCGCCCTTCCAGGCCAGCAGGCCGAAATGCGGGTCGGCGGGATTCGCCCGCGCGGTGATCAGTTCCGCGGCGGTCTGCCGGGTCACGGCGTAGATCAACAGGTTCTGCACGGTGGCGAAGAACGCCTGCGTGGCCTTGTCCGTCTTGTCGTAGTCGCTGGAGAGGGCGAACAGGTCGCGTACTTTCTGATAAAAGCGCTTCTCGGAGGCCCGGATGTCGCGGATGCGGGCCAGCATCTCGTCGAAGTAATCCGGGCGGCCATCCGGATTCTTCAGCCGCTCGTCGTCCATCACGAAGCCCTTGATCAGGTACTCCTTGAGGACCGTGGACGCCCAGCGACGGAACTGAACGCCACGGGGCGAGCGCACGCGGTAGCCCACGGCAAGGATGGCGTCCAGGTTGTAGAGCGTGACCGGGCGTTGCACCTCGCGCGTGCCCTCGATTTGAACTGTCAAGGATTCCTTGACAGTTGCCGCCGGGTCCAACTCCCCGTCCTCGAAGACGTTCTTCAGGTGCAGGGAGATGTTCTGTTTCGAGCTATCGAAGAGGTCCGCCATCTCCAACTGGGTCAGCCAGACGGTCTGCCCCTGCGCGCGCAGCTTGATCCGGCTGCGGCCGTCATCGGTGGTGTAGAGGATCAGGTCGTTCATGGCTTGGGAGACGGTGCGGGAGCGGTGGCGGCAGGCGTCGCCGCCGACATGTCCGGCAGGTCGAACTGAAATTTCGCCGTGAAGTCGGCCAGGATACGGCGGAACAGCGCCTTGTTGTCCTCGCCCATTTCGGTCGGCTCGTGGATGGCGTATTTGCCATGACTGAGGAGATTCATGGCACGGCTGTAAAGCGCGCCATCCTCCTGGTTGCCGAGCGCTTTGAGGCAGAACGAGATGTCCGAATGCCCGAAGAAGGAGGCCGTCTTCTCCATGATGCTGCGCAGCGCATTGAAGTGGAAGGTGTAGAGCTTGCCGGCGACCGGGTCGGCAGCCAGTTGGAGTTCTGCGAGCGACGCGACGTGATGGAAGTATGGCGTGTCTTCGGTGGCGCGCAGGGTATACGCGCCACCGCCATTCTGGCGATGCAGAAAGTAGCGCTTGTGGCGCACTTTCGACTCGCCCTCTCTCGTTCTGCCGATCTCGTTGCACATCACATTGAAGAAAAGCGCGTGATGGCTGGAGAAAACAATCTTGATGGGCGCGGGATCGCCATTCTGGTCCTTCCGGCCCGCAGCCCGGCGCAACAGCCTGGCGAGATCGCAAGCGACGGAGATCGCGTTGTTGTCGTCCAGCGATGAAATCGGATCGTCCACATACACGTACCGGATCGAAGGATAGACGTGGGGATACTTCAACACCTGCTCGCAGATGGCCATGAAGACGCACCAGATGAAAATATTCTGCTCGCCACGCGAAATCTTGATGTGCGATTCTTCTCCCTTGCGAAAACCGACGAACACGGGCCTGGAAAACGATTCGTCGCCCTGCTTCACCTCCTGGAACGTGAAATCGAAGTCGAAGTCAGCGTAGCGAGTCAAGTATTCGGCTATCGCCGGCTCCAGAGGTTCGTTCTTGAAACCATCGAAAAACCGCGACGCCTGATTGATTTTCAGACCGCGAACGGCGTCGTGCTCGATATCGTTGTCCCAGGTGAAGAGGTCTTCCGTGTAGGCGTTGAAGTAGAGGGTATCCGCGGCGCCATTCGGATTCTTTTTCGTCTTGCGCTTGCCCTCGCCCTTGAACTCCATCGAAAGCCGCGTCTTGCCGGTGCGATTGAACGCGTAGAGCAGCAGGAGATCCGCTCCGCCGAGATCATCCCGCAGCTTTCTTGCGAGCGTCCGCAGATCGGCATACGCGTTGACCTTTGGCTTGCCGCTCATATCTCAACCGTCTCCGGCGGTGGAAAAAGCTGCTGCATCAGCCCTTTCTTGTGAGTCTTGAAGGCTTCCAGCTTGTGGGCTTCGGTGGCGATCAGGGCATCGAGGCTACACAGGCACGCGGCGATACGCTGTTGCTCACATTCGTCTTCGGGGATGGTTACCGGCACCTTTTCCAGCACATCGACCGACAATCCTGGCTGCGCCTGCCCTGTCGCGAAGCGATTCAGGTTTAGCAGGTCCAGTGCATAGTAAAGCCAGACCGCATCGACACCTTGAGCTGGCGTGGCAACAATAGCGTGTTCCGTGGCGTGAAAACGTCCTGAGGCCAGTTTTACGTTTCCGCAAAGCGCCCCTTGCCGGCCAACAAGTGGATAAGTTCCTTCCTGCGTGTAAGTCGCAGTGAATCCCCTGAGCCCGTTGCCACCGTAGCAAGGAAACAATCCATCTGAATTTTGTTCTTTGATATCAGCTGCCGACACGAATTTTCCTGCCTGCATTCTGCAAGCCTTAGCCAATGTCTTTGGCTCCCACTTCCCGGCATTCCGAAATTCGGAAAAGCGGAGGCGGGGTTGGGTTTCGTCTTCTCGGGGGAACAGCTGCTGCATCAGCCCTATTTTATAGGTCTTGAGCGCACCCACTTTGGCCTCTTGCGAGGCGATCAACTTGTCCAACGAATTCAAACACTCGGCAATCTTTTTTTGCTCAGCGGCTTTCGGAACAGGGATCTCCAGCTCAGAGAACTGCGAGTAGCTGATCATCTTGCCGTCACGCAGCCCCTCAAGGTTTCTGGTGAGGATACCGACGAACCTTTCCGTCTTGAGGTAGTGCCTGAAGTATTCGTCGCTTCCCTTGACTCGGCGGCGGAGAATGACGTAAGCGGGACTGCAAATTCCGTGATACCGAGAATACTCGATGCCCCCCTGGAACGATCTCAGACTGATGATGAAGTCGCCCGCACGGACAACCTTGTAGGTCTCGATGCTCTTCTCAGTGACCGAGACGTGGTAATCGATCATGTCCCGGGGAATCGCCCCGTGCTCCTGAGTGACCGCCAGCACGGGAAGACCCGACTCAGGATTCCGATCGTTGATTTGCTCGAACAACGTGCTACCGGCTTCCAGCGTCCAGGGCTCCGCACCACGAAACTCCGGAAACCTCAGCTTCGGGACCCGTGCGGACCTCACCACTTCCTTCGCGGCAATGGTTTTGATCTTACTGCTCATACGCACTGAGTCCTGAAATGTCACGGCCACCTGCACGTTTGGTGAGAAGTGGCAACAGGTCTTCCATCAGTGCGAGTTCGGCCTGTGCGCGCGCTTTCCAGCCGAGATCGAGCGGGGCCATCAGGTCGCCCAGCTGCTCGCCATCGAAAATCATGCGGTCGAGGATGCCGTCCACGAAGCCTTGCAGCGCTTCGGTGGCGAGTCCGTGCTTCGCGGCGATGGCGGCAAGTTCGCCGGCGCTCTTCTCCGCCTTGAAACGGACGTAACCCTCCCGGATCGCGGTCTCGCTCAGGCCCTCGCCGGCCTTGAGCGTGCCGATGTACTCGGCGATGTCGTCGCGCTCGTTCATGAACTTGGCATCGGCGCCGATCAGGCCGATGAGCTGCTCGCGGCTCATCCTCGACCTGCCCGGGCCTTTCGCCGAGAACTTCGCGATCAGCGCCATGATGTAGTCGTAATCGATCACGGTGGAGGCGAAGAGGACGAACTCGAAGTCGAGCTGGTCCACATTGTCGGCACCGGAGGCTTCGCCGCGCCTGCCCTGCTGCGCCCTGAGCCGTTTCGCCGTCTCCAGATACTGCCCCTTGAAGCCGCGCAGACTGTCCTCGGGCAGTACCTGCTCGATGGCGGCCTTGTCGTCCTCGGTGAGATCGGTGTACTGGTCGAGCTGGGTCTTGAGCCGCTGCACGTCCTTGAAATGGGCGATGAAGGCGGCGCGTGCCGCATCGCCCTTCAGATTCGCCACATCGGACGGCGTGCAATCCAGCTTCTGGGATTGCATGAACGCATCGAGCTTCTGCATCGCGTCCTGCAATTTCCCGATCACGACCGGAGCCTTGTCCACCAACCAGATCTCCCGCGCCTGCTCGCCTGATTTCTCGCCGGAAAACAGGGCGATGGCGTCGTCCACGGCGTCCTGCTGCTGACGGAAGTCGAGGATGTTGCCGTAGGGCTTGGTACCGTTGAGCACGCGATTGGTGCGCGAGAAGGCCTGGATCAGGCCGTGATGCCTGAGGTTCTTGTCCACGTAGAGCGTGTTCAGGAACTTGGAGTCGAAGCCGGTCAGCAGCATGTCGACCACGATGGTGATGTCGATCTTCTGCGCGGCCGGATAGTCGGCGTTCGGCCACTGCTGGTCCTTGATGCGCTTCTGCACATCCTGATAGTAGAGATCGAACTCGCTCAGCCGGTGGTTGGTGCCGTAACGGGCGTTGTAGTCGGCGAGAATGGCCTCAAGCGCCTTCTTCTTCGCTTCCGGGTCGACCTTGTTGTCTTCCAGCTCCTGCGGCAGATCTTCGGAGAGCTGTTCGATGTCCTTCCTGCTTTCCGGGTTCTCCGCGAGCTGCGCGGGCGGAGAAAAGACGCAGGCGATGTTCAGCGGCTTGAATTCGGGATCGGCCGCCTGTTTCTCGGCCTGCAGGGTCTCGAAAAGCGCGTGGTATTCGATCGCGTCGTTGATGGACGCGGTCGCGAGGATCGCGTTGAAGCGGCGCCCGCCGGTGGCGGCATCGTGTTTGGACAGGATGGCGTCGACGACGGCCTTCTTGGCGAGAGCCTCGCCGGGCTTCGGCAGCTTCTTGCCTTCCGGCTTGAAGTAATCGACATGGAAGCGCAGGACGTTGCCGTCCTCGATGGCGTGCGTGATGGTGTAGGCGTGAAGCTGCTTGTGGAAGAGGTCTTCCGTGGTCCGCATCGAAGCCGTGGTGTCCTCGACCTTCTGCTGTGAGGCGTTCTTGTCGAAGATCGGCGTGCCGGTGAAACCGAAGAGCTGGGCCTTCGGGAAGAACGTCTTGATGGCCTGATGATTCTCGCCGAACTGCGAGCGATGGCACTCGTCGAAGATGAAGACCATGCGCTTGTCCTTCAGCGCTTCGAGCTGCTCCTTGTAGGTGGCCTGACCGTTTTTGCTGCGCTGCTTGTTGCGCTTGCTGTTTTCGTCCAGCGCAAGACCCAGCTTCTGGATGGTGGCGACGATGACCTTGTCGGCGTAGTCTTCGGACAGCAGGCGGCGCACCAGCGCAGCGGTGTTGGTGTTTTCCTCGACGCAGCCTTCCTGGAATCTGTTGAATTCCTCGCGCGTCTGCCGGTCGAGGTCCTTGCGGTCCACGACGAAGACGCACTTGTGGATATGGTCGTTTTCCTTGAGCAGCGTGGACGCCTTGAAGGAGGTGAGCGTCTTGCCGCTGCCGGTGGTGTGCCAGATGTAGCCGTTGCCATTGTCCTCTTCGATGCACTGCACAATGCGCTGCACGGCATAGACCTGATAGGGCCGCATGATCATGAGCTTCTGCTCGCCCGCGAGCAGGACCATGTAGCGGCTGATGGTCTGGCCGAGGTCGCATTTTTTCAGGAAGCGTTCGGCGAATGCATCGAGATGGGCGATCTTGCGATTGTCCTCGTCCGCGAATTCGTACACGGGCAGAAAGCGTTCGTCGGCATTGAACGCGAAGTGGCGCGCGTTGTTGTTGGCGAAGTAATAGGTGCGGTCGCGGTTGCTGACGATGAACAGCTGCATGAAGCAAAGCAGCGTCTTCGTATAGCCGTTTCCGGCATCGTTCTTGTATTCGACGATCTGCTCCATCGCGCGGCGGGCACTGATGCCGAGCGTCTTCAGCTCGATCTGCACCACCGGCACGCCATTGATGAGGAGGATGACATCGTAACGATGGTGACTGTTGTCGGTGTTGATCCGGAGCTGATTGACGACCTCGAAGTGGTTCTTGCACCAGTCCTTGAGGTTGACCAGGGTGTAGTTCAGCGGCGTACCGTCTTCGCGAGTGAAGGCGTTCCGACTCCGCAAGGTTTGCGCGGCCTTGAAGACGTCATGGGTGACGATTTCGTCGAGAAGACGATGGAACTCGGCATCCGTCAGCTTGACGCGGTTCAGCGCTTCGAACTTTTCGCGGAAATTCTGTTCGAGCGAGGCTCGGTCCTGAATGTCCGGACGATAGACGTATTTCAGCCCTTCGAGTTTGTCGATCAACTCGTCTTCAAGCTGGCGTTCGGAAACTTTCATGGTCACCAAAGATCCCTCTGACGATGCAGGATAGCGGCTCGAACGGCGAGGCGGGAGGGGTTCGCGGATACGCGGACGGGGCACCTCCCACAGAGCGGTCGCGGGACGAGTCTGGAAGGACGACTCCGGGACACCCATCGAGGCATCGGGCCTTCCGGTTCTGCCGCAAAGCGATCGCGACTCCCGTCGCTCCTACAGAGGCTGCCCAGGGCGAGGGCGCGAAGGCATCGGGCCTTCGGGCCCTCCCACAAAATGCGATCGCGGCTTCCGCCGCTCCCACAGTCGGGGGGGGGCGGCGGCGGCGATGTTCGAGGTGCGGTCGCGGCGCGATCCGTCTTCGACGGTCGAAAACCGCCGCTTCCGAGGGGATGCGGCGGTGGCCGTGGGTCAGGCGAAGGGGTCGCGCAGGACGATGTTCGCGTCGCGATCGGGGCCGGTGGAGACGATCGCGAGCGGGCAGCCGGCGAGTTCTTCCAGGGCGCGGAGATAGGCGCGGCCGGCGGGCGGGAGTTTGTCCCACTCGGTGATGCCGGCGGTGGATTCGCTCCAGCCGGGGAATTCGAGGTAGACGGGTTTGCACTCGTTCCAGCCGTCGGCGTCGAGCGGGGCGTATTCGGTGCGTTTGCCGTGGTACTCGTAGGCGACGCAGATCTTGAGCTTCTCCATCCCGTCGAGGATGTCGAGCTTGGTGATGCACAGGCCGGTGATGCCGTTGATGGCGACGGCGCGCTTGAGGGCGACGATGTCCATCCAGCCGCAGCGGCGCGGGCGGCCGGTGGTGGCGCCGTATTCCTGGCCGCGGTCGCGGATGCCCTGGCCGATCTCGTCGTCGAGTTCGGTCGGGAACGGGCCGCCGCCGACGCGGGTAGCGTAGGCCTTGGCGATGCCGAGGACGTAGTCGATGGCGTCGGCGCCGACGCCGGTGCCGGCGAGCGCGCCGCCGACGGTGGTGTTCGAGGAGGTGACGTACGGGTAGGTGCCGTGGTCGATGTCGAGCAGCGAGCCCTGCGCGCCTTCGAACAGCACGCGTTTGCCCTGTTTGCGCAGGTCGTGGAGGATGCCGGCGACGTCGGATTTCATCGGTTCGATGTATTCGCCGAACGCGAGGGCTTCGTCGAGGGTCTTCTGGAAGTCGACCGCTTCGACCTTGAGGTAATGCGTCAGCACGAAGTTGTGGTAATCGAGCGTGCTGCGCAGTTTCTCGGCGAGTTCCTTCGGATAGCTGAGATCGGCGACGCGAATGCCGCGACGCGCGACCTTGTCTTCGTAGGCCGGTCCGATGCCGCGGCCGGTGGTGCCGATGGCGCCCTTGCCGGCGGCCTTTTCGCGGGCCTGATCGAGGGCGATGTGGTACGGCATGATGATCGGCGTGGCCGGGCTGATCTTCAGGCGGCTGCGCACTTCGACGCCGTTGGCCTCGAGTTCGGCGATTTCCTTCTGCAGCGCGCCGGGATGCAGCACGACGCCGTTGCCGATCAGGCACAGCGCGTCGTCGCGCAGGATGCCGGAGGGAATCAGGTGGAGGACGGTCTTCTTGCCGCCGATGACGAGGGTGTGGCCGGCGTTGTGGCCGCCCTGGAAGCGCACCACCGCGCCGATGTTCTGGGTGAGCAGATCGACGATCTTGCCCTTGCCCTCGTCGCCCCATTGGGCGCCCAACACCACGACCGACTGACCCATGACCTTGACTCCGGAGATCTCGTGATGGAAGCGGCGCAAGCCGCGACCCGATGCGTCGGCGGACGTCGTGTGCGGGATCGCGGCGTCCGCCGCCCCACAGAAAGACGATCCTCCGACACGGAAAAAGCCGGAGGGGCGATGGCCCCGTCCGGCTTTTGTGCATTATCCGGGTTTCGGGGGGCCGGGGCCACCCTTTCCGGGGATTTTTTTGCAGTGCGTCATCGCCTCGGCCGAGGCGGGCCGTCCGCCCTCCCCCGCCGCGCGAGGCGCGGGGGAACCGCAGCTCCGGCAGGACGTCCCGAAGGCCGCGCCCCGGCCCGGAACCGGCGGCGCGACCCGGTGTTCGACCATCGAACGACCGCTCAGGCCGCCGATCCGGCGTTCCCGCGCCCCGGCAGTGCGGGGAGCGGGAAGCACGGATCGGGTCGCGTCGGAACCCGCCCGATCAGAACCCGCGCGAAATGAAGGTGCTGAAGTCCAGCGGCAGACACTCGGCTTCGGTCGTGCAGTTGAAGCCGGGCCACTGCAGCGCGTAGAGCACCTGCTGCTGCGGGGTGTCGAGCACGAAGCGGCGCAGCTCGTTCGCCGCGGTCGTCGAACGGCTGTCGGTTTCGCCGATGATCCACGGACGGCGACCGAAGTTGCCGGTGACGGTGTAGGCGCGACGCAGGCCGCCGTAGATGTCGCCCGACGCGGTGTAGCTGTGCAGCGAGTACACCGCCGGCAGCGGCGAGAGGAACTGCGGCATCCGCGCGAGGCGGTTGTCGGCGTCCCAGCCGTTGCCGACGATCACCGAGAAGCCGACCGTGTCCTGGGTGCCGTAATTGGCGACGTAACGGCTCCACATGAAGCGCAGGTAGCCCTGCGTGGTGGCCGTGCCTTCGATGATGTCCTTCGCGCAGCCGGTGAGGTTCGACGGCGGGATGTACTCGTTGCCCAGGTCCATCAGATACGGCAGCCCGGAGGCGACGGCGATCGCACGGGTTTCCTTCGCGACGCCCCACGACTCCTCGAACAGCTCGTTCACCAGCGGCGAGCCCGCGTACAGCTGCTGGCGGATCGAGTCGGGGATCTGGGAGCTGGCGCAGCCGTAGAAATCGTTGATCCACTGCGGCCCGATCGCGACCAGCACCCGCTCGAAACCGGCGGCGCGGATGTCGGCGAGATAGCTCGCGAGATTCTGCTGGTACTGCAGCGGCAGGAAGTATTCGCTGCCGGCCGGACAGGTCTTCGCGTCCTTCACCTCGACCCGGCACTTGCGCGAGGACTCGGCGGGCGTGTCGGTGGTCGTGCCGCCGGGCGCGTGCAGGTAGTGCACGAACACGCGCAGCGAGCGCTGGCCATTCGCGTACATCTGCTGCAGTTGGTTCTGCACGGTCGAACGCACGCCCGGCTCGTGGTAGTGCAGCGCGATGCCGTAGCCGTAACCGCCGGCGCCGCCGGGCGTCGGATGCCGGTAGAACAGATGGTTCGAGCCGCCGCGGTGGGTGGTGATCGTGCTGATGGCCTGCTGGCCGGCGACGGTGACCGAGCCGAGCAGCGCGCCGCCCGCGCTGTCGGCGCGGAGCTGGAACGTGCACGAAGCGCCGACCGGGATGAAGTTCGCGACCTGGCTGAAGTTGCCCGGGCCGGTGACGGCGAAGCCGGTCTGGGCGGCACCCGCGCAGGACGAACGCACATGGGCCTGGCTGACGCCGCTGGTGGTCCAGCTGATCGTGCTGCTGCCGGTGCTCTGGCCCGACGGGATGTTCACCGTGGTCGGCGAAGCGGAGATGCTGCCGGTCGGCGCCTGGCCGACGACGCCGACGACATTCGCGGTGGCCAGCAGCGGCCCGGTGGTGGTGCCTGCACGCAGTCGGAACGCGCAATTGGCGCCGACGGTGATCCACGGCGCGCTCTGGCTGTAACTGCCCATCCCGCTGGAGGCGAACAGCGACTCGGGGCCGCCGCCGCAGCTGACCAGGACGTGGACGTTGCTGCCGCCCTGCGCGGTCCAGTTCAGCGTGGTGGTGCCGGTGGATTGACCGGCGGGAATGCTCACGGTGGACGGCGACGCGGAAATGGTGCCGGTCGTGCTCGGCGCGGCGACGGCATTCACGTTCGTGCTGCCGAGCACGGTGCCCGAGGCGCTGTCGGCGCGCAGACGGAACGTGCAGGTGGCGCCCGCGGCGATCCCGGACGCGACCTGGCTGTAGCTGCCCGGTCCGCTCGAGGTGAAGCCGCTTTCGCCGGCGCCGCAATCGCGGGTGACCACGAACGCGCTGGCGTTCTGGCCGTTCCAGCTCAGCGTGGTGCTGCCGCTGGACTGCCCGGCGGCGAGATTGATGGTGGTCGGCGCAGCGGAAATGCTGCCGCTGGGCGCCTGACCGGCCACGCCGTTCACCGCGACGCTGTCGAGCACCGGACCGGACGGGCTGTCGGCGCGCAGACTGAAGAGACACTGGCTGCCGACGCCGATCCACGGTGCGCTCTGGCTGTTGCCGCCGGGGCCGCTGGACGCGAACAAGCCATCGCCGCCGCCGCAGTTCACGGTCACATGGAAACTGTCCGCGTATTCGCCGACCCAGCCGATGTTGGTGTTGCCGTGGGTCTGACCGGCGGGAATCACGACGGTTTCCGGCGCGGCGGAAATCGCGCCGTTGGTGGCGACGCCGTTGACGGCGACGCTGCCCAGCACCGGGCCGCCGGGCGAATTCGCGCGCAGGCTGAAGACGCAGTTGGCGCCCACCGCGATCCACGGCGCGCTCTGACTGTAGCTGCCGGCGCCGCTGGACGCGAACAGGCCGTCACCGCCGCCGCAGTTCACGGTGATGTAGAAGGCTTCGCCGCCGGAAACGGTCCAGTAGACATCGGTGTTGCCGACGCTACCGCCGGGCGGAACGATCACGGGGTTCGGCGTGGCGCCGATGCCGCCGCTCTGGGCATGCAGCAGCTGCGGGACGCCGAGACCGAAGGCGGCGACCAGCATGGAGTGGATGAGGATTCTCATCGGAGGGACTGTCCTTGGAAGAGGCGTGGCACGGCCCGGACCAACCGTGCCGGGCCGAGATGCGCGAGGCGCATTCCTTGCGTAGCGGGAAAGCCATCGCGACAGGATCATGCCCTGTCGTTGCTTCGAAACGATGACGCGAGCGCGGCGATCCTCCGGAACGCCCGTGGCCGGATCCGTCTCAGCCGCCGCGCACCAGCCACAGGGCCAGCAGGCCCGCGCCCATCACCACCGCGCCGAAGACGCGCAGTCGCCCCGGCGGCATGGTCAACATCTGCTCGGCGGCACGCCGCCACAGGCCCGGAAACGCGAACAGCACCAGGCCTTCGAGCACGGCGACGAGGGCCAGGGCGGCCCAGAGATCGTTCATGCCGCGATGCGCCTCAACGGTCGCTGCGCATGTACTGCAGGAACGGGTCGTCCTTGTCGAGCACGATCACCGCGTCGCCCGACCGGAAGGACTGCCGATAGGCTTCGAGGCTGCGCTGGAAGGCATAGAAACCCGGGTCGGCGTTGGCGGCGGCGCCGTAGATGCGCGCGGCCTCGGCGTCGCCTTCGCCGCGCAGCTTCTGCGCGTCGCGTTCGGCTTCGGCGATTAGGATCTGGCTGTCGGCATCGGCCTTGGCGCGGATCGACTGGGCCTGCTCCACGCCTTCGGCGCGGCGCTGGCTGGCGACCTGCTGGCGCTGCGAGCGCATCTGGTTGTAGACCGAGTCGATGACGTTCTCGTTGTCCTGCGGCAGGTCGATGCGCTTGATGCGGATGTCGACGATCTGCACGCCGAGGCTCTTCGCGCCGCGGTTGATCAGATTGAGCTGGTCCTGCACAGCCTGCGCGCGATCGCCGGACACCACCTGACGCAGGGTCCGCGAGTTGATCTCGCCGGTCAGCGCGTTCTTGATGATCGGCGACAGACGCTGCACCGCGACGGTCTCGTCGCCGCCGGTGGAGCGGTAGAAGGCGCGCAGATCGACGATCTGGCCGACGGCGAAGAAGTCGAGGCTGACGTCCTGCTTGTCGGCGGTCAGATAGCGCTCGGGCTCGGCGCTGAGCACCTGCAGGCGGCGATCGAACACCAGCGGCCGTTCGAGCAGCGGGATCTTGAAATGCAGCCCGGGACGCAGATCGGTGCGCACGACCTTGCCGAGGTTGAGCACGATCGCGCTGTGGCCTTCCTTCACGACGAAGACCGAACCGAACAGCATGAAGAGCGCGGTGATCGCGACCGGGATCCAGAGCGAGAGCCTCATCGGGTACCTCCACGGCCTTCGCTGCGGCCTTTGCGTGTACTGCCGTCGTCGGGAGTGGCGGTGACGGTCGGCGCGATCAGTTCCGGCGGCGGCGCGGGCTGCGCGGCGGCCGGCTCGCGGGCGGGCGCGACCGGCAGGTAGAGCAATTGCCGACTGTCGCCGCCGACGACCTTGCGGTTGTTGGCGAGCACTTCCTGCACCGTTTCCAGCCACAGGCGCTTGCGGGTGACGTCGGGCGCGCCGCGGTACTGCTCCAGCAGCATGCTGAAACGCTGCGCATCGCCGGTGGCGCGGGCGATGGCGGAGGTCTTGTAGCCGATGGCGCCGGCGCGCAGGCGCGCGGCCTCGCCTCGGGCCTCGGGCACGACCTTCGCGGCGTAGGCCTGGGCCTGGTTGATCGCGGTCTGCTTGTCGGCGCTGGCGCGCTGGGCCTCGTCGAACGCGTCCTTGACCTGCTCCGGCGGGCGCGCGTTCTGGAGATTGACTTCGCTGATGATCAGGCCGGTCTTGTAGGCGTTGAGCGCGGCCTGCAGGCGGCGGGTCACCGGCCCGACCAGCACGGCGCGGTTGTTGAGCACGGTGTCGACGTCGGAACGGCCGACCTGCTCGCGCACGGCGCTGAGCGCGGCCTGTTCCAGCACCTGGCGGGCGTCGCGGGTGCCGAACAGGAAGAGTTGGGGATCGCCGACGCGATACTGGACGTTCAATTCGACGGTGACGATGTTGCCGTCGCTGGTGAACACGGGCACCGAATCGCTGAAGGCCTGGCTCTGGGTGGCGTTGACCTTGGTGACGGATTCGATCGGCCACGGCAGCTTGAAACCGGGGCCGGGCGCCATGGTTCGCGAGTAGGCGCCGAAGCGGAGGACCACGCCGCGTTCCTGCTCGGTGACCAGAACGAAGCAGCTGAAGACCAGCCACAGCGCGACCAGCACCGGAATCCAGCGGATCGGTGCCCCGAAGCCCGAGCCGCCGCCACCGCCGAACAGGCCGCGGAGCCGGTCGAGGACGTCGTCGAAACCGCCGCCACGGCCGCCCGAACGGGGTTTCCAGGGATTGCGATCGCCGCCGGAACCGCCGGACGGGGACTCGTTGTTGCCGTTGCCGGGGCCGCCCTTGGCGGGGCCGCCTTTACCGGGTGTATTCCAGGCCATGCCTGCTCCGAAGCCGTTGCGCCCCGCAGGAATGCGGGCGTGGGGTGGATATTACAAGGTGTCCGCGTCGTCGCCCTGCGGCAACAGCGGTTCGAGCGCGTCGCCGCCGGGGCCGGCGGCCAGTTTTTCGGCGTCGCTGCGGGCCAGATCGACCTCCAGCGTCCAGCCGCCGTCGGCCTCATGGGTCTCGCTGCGCACCGCTTCGAGCGCGTACAGACGCGCGCGCAGCCGGCCGGCGCGCGCGGGCAGGCGCACGGCGCCCAGCACCCGACGCATGCCCAGTCGCACCACCAGCGCACCGCGCAGCAGATCGAGCCCGGTCCCGTCGCGCGCCGACAGCCAGACCCGTTCGCGGGCGATCTCGTCCAGACCATGGTCCTCTACCGCAGCGTGGTCGATCGCACCGGGGTCGGTCGCATCGTCCCCGCTCTCGCCCTCGCCCGCCGGATGCACCGCCGGGTCGTGACGGGGAACCGCGCCCTCGATCCGGTCGATCTTGTTGAACACCAGCAGTTGCGGGATGTCCCCGGCGCCGACCTCTTCGAGCACCGCGTCGACCTGCGCGATGCGCTCGTCGCGATGCGGATCGGCCGCGTCGATCACGTGCAGCAGCAGATCGGCTTCGCGCGCTTCCGACAAGGTCGAGCGGAACGCGGCGACCAGTTCGTGCGGCAGATCGCGAACGAAGCCGACCGTGTCCGCCAGCACCACGCTGCCGCCGGGCAACGCGATCCGGCGCACGGTCGGATCGAGGGTCGCGAACAGCCGATCGTCGGCGTAGGCCCCCGCGCCGGTCAGCGCGTTGAACAGCGTCGATTTGCCGGCATTGGTATATCCCACCAAGGCCACCCGCGGCAGTTCGCTGCGCACGCGGGCGCGACGCATCTGCGTGTGCTGGACTTCGACCTTCTCCAGGCGGCGCTGGAGCTGTTCGACCCGCTTCTGCAACAGGCGGCGATCGGTTTCGAGCTGGGTTTCGCCGGGCCCGCGCAGACCGATGGAGCCGCCGCGCTGGCGTTCGAGATGGGTCCAGCCGCGGACGAGGCGGGTCGCCATGTGCCGCAGCTGCGCGAGCTCGACCTGCAGCTTGCCTTCGTGGCTGCGCGCGCGCTGGGCGAAGATGTCGAGAATGAGGCCGGTGCGATCGACCACGCGACGGCCGAGCGCCTTTTCGAGGTTGCGCTCCTGCACCGGACTGAGGGTGTGGTTGACCAGCACCAGATCGGCGCCGGTGGCGTCGGCGGCGGCCTTCGCTTCTTCGAGTTTGCCGCTGCCGATGAGCGTGGCGGCGTTGGGGCGGTCGATGCGCGCGTGCAGCAGGGCCGCGACCGTGGCGCCGGCGGAACGGGCCAGATCGGCGAATTCTTCCAGAACGTCGGGTTCCGGCGGTCCGCCGGAATGCGGCTGGATCAACAGCGCGGTTTCGCCCTTGCGGGATCGTTCGAACAAACCGGGATCTCTCCGGATGACGGGTGCGCAGTATGCCGCAGGCCGCGGCTGCGCACCGCTGCCCCGATCCTCCGGCGACGGGCGGCGGCCGATGGCCGCCGGAATCGGTCAATCCTGGCCGACGCCCATCGACGCGACCGGCGGGCCGTCGTCCTGATCCGGGCTGGAATGCACGTAACCGCCGCCCGGACCCACGCGCACGTTGCGCGCCGGCACCACGGTGGAAATCGCGTGCTTGTAGACCATCTGGCTGACGGTATTGCGCAGGAGGACCACGAACTGATCGAAGGATTCGATCGTGCCCTGCAATTTGATGCCGTTGACGAGATAGATCGACACTGGAACGCGCTCGCGGCGCAACGCGTTCAGGAAAGGATCCTGCAAAGACTGCCCCTTCGACATGGTGCTCCCCGTTTTGGGTCTTGTTATCGGCTGAAACATGAGTCGGATCGTGATGGTGCGGTGGAAAAAGTACGACTGGAGCCGTCCGCCCGAACCCTTGCGACCGCAGTCGCGCGACGACCGTGCAATGCAACCCCAGGCGCGAACTCCCGTCCCCTCCGGCGTTCGCGCAACGCGGCAGTCTCCTGCCGGAAGCTCCGATGGTTACACAACTGGCCGCGGACCGGAAGCCGGCGCGGGACCGGACTCACGCCGGGGGCGCGTCGAGGAAGGCGGCGAGCGCGATTTCGAGACTTCCGTCGTCTTCGCCCGGGTCGAACCAGCGCAGTTCGGGCGCGCCGCGCAGCCAGGTGAGCTGGCGTTTGGCGAGCTGGCGGGTGGCGAAGATCGCGCGGTCGCGGAACGCGGCCGCATCGCAGGCGCCGTCGAGGTGCTCCCACGCCTGTCGATATCCGACCGCGCGCAGGGCCGGCAGATCGAGCGGCGCCGGATGATCCCGCAATGCGGGCATCGCACGCAGCGCGCGCACCTCGTCGAGGAATCCGGCGGCGAGCATCGCGTCGAAACGGCGTTCGATGCGCGCATGCAGGACGGCGCGATCGCGCGGCGCGATCGCGAGCTTCAACACGCGGCACGGGAATCGCGGCGACGGCGCGGCCTCGCGCTGCCAGTCGCTGATCGGCCGACCGCTCAGGCGATACACCTCCAGCGCACGCTGGATCCGCTGCGGATCGGTCGCGTGGATGCGCGCGGCGGCGACCGGATCGACCCGCGCGAGCTCCGCATGCAGCGCCGGCCAACCGCGCTCGGCGGCCTCGGCTTCGAGCTGCGCGCGGGTCGCGGGATCGGCTTCGGGCATCGGCGACAACCCCTGCAGCAGCGCGCGGAAATACAGCCCGGTGCCGCCGGCGAGGATCGGCAGGCGCCCGCGCGTAACGATGTCCTCGACCGCGCCGCGGGCATCGCGCGCGAAGTCCGCCGCGGAATACGTCTCCCACGGGTCGCGCACGTCGATCACGTGATGCGGCACGGCCGCGCGTTCGTCGGTCGTGGGCTTGGCCGCACCGATCTCCAGTCCGCGATACACGAGCGCCGAATCGACGCTCACGATTTCGCCGCCGAAGCGCCGCGCCCAATCGAGCGCGAGCGCGGTCTTGCCCGAAGCGGTCGGACCCATCAGGGCGATGGCGAGGGGACGCGTGTCGGCGGGCATGGCACTCAGTCCGTTCCGACGCGCCGCCGGCGACGTTTCAGCGCGAGCAACGCGGCGAAATGCCGCCACCACGCGAAACAGGCGATCGGGGTCGCGACGAAGAGCACTCCCATCGTCACGGCGCCCGGAGTCCCCGCATCGCCTCGCCACACCGTCGCGGGCAATCCGAGGCACCCCGCCATGACGAGCATCGCGATCAGCATCACCCGGCGCCAGCGATGCCGGATGCGCAACAGGGACGCGTCCTCAGTATCCATGCACCTTCAGCGTTTCCTGCACGCCCTTGTGCGTGAACTGCACGGCGTCGGACGGCGGACGGCCGATCCGGCTGACGAGGAGGATCGCGACGCAGGCCGCGATCACGCCCGGCACCATTTCGTAGAGTTCGCTGCCGTGCTGTTTCACCGCGATCTCCTTCCACAGGATCACGGTCGCGGCGCCGGCGATCATGCCGGCGAGCGCGCCGTTGCGGGTCATCCGTCCCCAGAACAGCGAGAACAGCACCACCGGGCCGAACGCCGCGCCGAAGCCGGCCCAGGCGTAGGAAACGAGGCCGAGCACGCGGCTGCCGGGGTCGCGTGCGATCCAGATCGCCAGCAGCGCCACCGACAGCACCATCGCGCGACCGAACCACACCAGTTCGCGCTGGCTCGCCTTCGGGCGCAGGAAGCCCTTGTAGAAGTCCTCGGTGAGCGCGCTGGAGCACACGAGCAACTGGCACGAGAGCGTGCTCATGATCGCGGCCAGGATCGCCGACAGCAGCACGCCGGCGACCCACGGGTTGAACAGCACCGTCGACAACTGGATGAACACGCGTTCGGCGTTGTCCGCGACCGGACCGACCTGATCCGGATGCTGCGCGAAATAGGCGTTGCCGAAGAAGCCCACCGCCATCGCGCCGAACAGGCACAGCACCATCCAGGTCATGCCGATGCGACGCGCCTTCGGAATGGTGTTGAGCGAATCGGCGGCCATGAACCGAGCGAGGATGTGCGGCTGGCCGAAATAGCCGAGCCCCCAGGCCAGCAGCGAGACGATGCCGACGAACCCCAGGGTGCCGCCCTTGAACCAGTCGAGCTTGGCCGGATCGGTCTGTTCGATCAGGGCGAGGCTGGCGTCGACGCCGCCGCTGCCCAGCACGACCACGATGGGGGTGAGCACCAGCGCGAAGATCATCAGCGAGGCCTGCACCGTGTCGGTCCAGCTCACCGCGAGAAAGCCGCCGACGAGCGTGTAGAGGATCGTCGCCGCCGCGCCCCACCACAGCGCTTCGGCGTAGGGCACGCCGAACACGCTCTCGAACAGGCGCGCCCCTGCAACGATGCCGCTCGCGCAGTAGACCGCGAAGAACACCAGGATCACGATCGCCGAGAACACCCGCAGCAGACGCTGGCGGTCCTCGAAACGATGGGTGAAGTAATCCGGCAAGGTCAGCGCGTTGCGGGTGCGCTCGGTGTAGATGCGCAGCGGGCCGGCGACGTATTTCCAGTTCGCCCAGGCGCCGACGATCAGGCCCAGCGCGATCCACGCCTCCGAGACGCCGCCGAGATACAGCGCGCCGGGCAGGCCCATCAGCAACCATCCGCTCATGTCCGAGGCGCCGGCGGAGAGCGCGGTCACGACGCTGCCGAGCGAACGGCCGCCGAGGATGTAGTCGTCGAAACTGCGGGTGGAACGCCAGGCCCAGAAGCCGATCAGGATCATGGCGACGAGGTACACGCCGAAAGTGATGAGCAGCGGCTGGCCGGCGGTCATGGACGGGTTCCGTGGGCGATCGGGAGACGCAGCATACCCGAGCCCCGGACCCGGGCGCCCGGGCCGGCGCCCGCGACGCCGCAGGCGTTTGCAACAGCGGTCGGTCGGCGTACGCTGATGCGCGACCGCATTGTCGACGCCGACCGGCGCACGGGTTCGCATGCCGCTCTGGAAACGTCTCGGATTCCTGATCGTGTTCGTGGTGCCGGCGCTGATGCCCGCCGCGGCGTGGCTCGGCGCGCGCAGCGGGCGGCCGGACCTGATGGCCTGGTTCCCGCTGTTCTTCCTGTTCGTGCTGATCCCGATCGCCGACTACGCGCTCGGCCACGACCCGCGCAACCCGACGCCGGAGGAAGCCGCACGGCTGGAAGGCGACGGCTGGTTCAAGGCGATGACCCTCGCGGCCCTGCCGGTGCAGTGGGGCATCATGGCGTGGTCGGGTTGGCATCTCGCGCAGGCGGACCTGGGCCCGGTCGGGATCGCCGGCTGGCTGCTGTCGCAGGGCATCGTCGGCGGGGTGCTGGCGATCAACGTCGCCCACGAACTGATCCACAAGGACAGCGCGCTCGAACGCCTCGCCGGCGGCCTGCTGCTGACCAGCGTCGGCTATCACGGCTTCAAGATCGAGCACGTCCGCGGCCATCACGTGCATGTGTCGACGCCCGAGGACGCGTCCAGCGCGCGGTTCGGCCAGTCGCTGTGGCATTTCCTGCCGCGTGCGCTGCTGCGCAACACCGCGAACGCGTGGGCGCTGGAAGCGCAGCGTCTGGCGAAGCAGGGACGCCGCTGGTGGAGCCCCGAGAACGAACTGCTGCGCTGGACCGCGTTGTGGCTGGCGCTGGCAGCCGGGTTCGCGCTGTGGCTGGGACCGGTCGGCGTCGCCTACTTCCTCGTCCAGGGCTTCTTCGCCGCCTGCTCGCTGGAGATCATCAACTACATCGAGCACTACGGCCTGGAACGCCGGCGCCTCGACGACGGCCGCTACGAGCGCACGACGCATCTGCATTCGTGGAATTCGGACTATCTGCTCAGCAATCTCCTGCTGTTCCATCTGCAGCGGCATTCCGATCATCACGAAACCGCGCGTCGCCGCTACCAGGTGCTGCTGCACCATGCCGACAGCCCGCAACTGCCCGGCGGCTACGCGACGATGTTCCTGCTCGCACTGTGTCCGCCGCTGTGGTTCCGCATCGTCGACCCGCGGGTGCGCGCGTTCCGCGCGCAACGCAGCGCGTGAAACGAACCGTCCGGATCGTCCCGCGCGATTCGACGCGCACGATCCGGCTTGCGTGATTCGATCAATGCGGTTCGACCAATACGATCCGACGCGCGTGGAACCTGGCGCATGGCGCGCCGGCGCAACATCGAACGCGCGACGCGATGTCTTCCACAACCGCTGTGGACAACGCGTGCGCAAGTCTGTGGATGGATCGCTGCGCCCCTGTCGCCGTGAGGCCCGCGGCCATTCCGGCGAAAATTTCGCCAGCCGATGCGGCGATCCTCGCTGGCGAAATTTTCGCCAAACCGTCCGCGATGCCCGCCGCGTCAGGGCTGCAGCGGTTTGTCCACAGGAAGACGCCACGAGTTGTCCACAGACGTTGTGCACAAGCGCGACGCGCGTGGAACATCCCTCGTCGCGCCGATGACACGCCTCCTCGACGCTCTCCTGATCATCGCGTGGAACCGCGATCATCGCGTTCCACGCGTCCGCTGCAGGGAGCGCATCGCGGCCGGGCGATCGCCGGAGAATGCGTGATTCCGATCACGACCGCCGGGGCGGTCGCCCTCTAGACTGCGGGCGCGGAATGCAGGGGGACGCATCCTTCGTGTGCCGGAACGGCGCGCGATCGCGATGTCGACGATGTCGGCAGGCGCGACGCACGCGACCGAATGCACCCGACGGCCTTCCCTCCCGACGGACCCTCTGCATGCGCCATCGCCCGACGTTTCGACCGCACGCGCCCATGATCGGCCTCGCGCTCGCTGGCGCCGTACTGCTCGCCTCCTGCAGCGGCGACATCGCTACCGCAACGGTCGCAGACGACAACGCCTCCGGTTCGCTTGCGGCAGGACGCGCGACGACATCGCGAGCGCCGGCGCCCACGAAGGCGGTCGCGACGGGCGCCGTCCAGAATCCGATCCTCTTCGTCGCCCAGGTGCCGACGCCGGGCGCGGACCCGTTCGCCAGCCGCATGTCCACCTTCGCGAACCACCTTCCGGGCATCTCCTCGGTCCCGCGGGGAGGCGATCTGATGATCCGCTATCCCGACGGCAGCCTGCGCAACCTCACGCGCGAGGCCGGGTTCGGCATGGACGGGCAACAGGGCGAGAACGCCATCGCCGTGCGCGAGCCGACCGTCCACTGGGAGGGCCGCAAAGCCATCTTCAGCATGGTCGTCGGCGCACCGGCGCGACAGTACGACACGAGCAGCAACGGCAAATGGCAGCTGTATGAAGTCACCGGCCTCGCCCAGGGCCAGACCGCCGTCGTGACGAAGGTGGCGAACCAGCCCGCGGACTACAACAACGTCTCGCCGCTGTATGCGAGCGACGACCGCATCCTGTTCGCCTCGGACCGGCCGATCGGCGGCGCGGCGCATCTCTATCCGCAACTGGACGAATACGAAAGCACCGCGACGATCACCGGGCTCTACAGCCTCGATCCCGTCGGCGGCGCGCTGAAGATGCTCAACCACACGCCGAGCGGCGCGTTCTCGCCGACCATCGCCAGCGATGGCCGCGTGATCTTCGTGCGCTGGGATCACCTGCAGCGCGACCAGCAGGCGGACGCCGGCACCTACGGCGCTGCGAACTATGCGAGCGAAGCGGCGGGCGCCGCGAAACTCCCCGCGCCGACGGAAGTCTTCCCGGAGCCGAGACAGGCCTCCGCCAGCCCCTACGGACAGGTCGCGGGCTACACCAGCAACCTGTTCACCCCATGGCAGATGCATCAGGACGGCAGCGGGGAGCTCACGCTCAATCACATCGGCAGGCATGAACTGTCGTTCGGCTATCTCACGCGGTCCTTCGTGGACGATCCCGCACTGCAGGACTACACCGATCAGGCCCTGATCGCGAACCGCAAGTACATCCGCATGGACGGCGGCCTGTTCCATGTCCGCGAGGATCCCGCAGCCCCGGGCGTCTTCTACGGCATCTACGCGCGCGAGTTCGGCTCCATGACCTCGAACCAGATCGTGCGCTTCACGGGCTCGGCATCGTTGAATGCGGAGCAGATGGTCATCGAGGACGCGTCGCCGGCGGAGACCAACGGCAGCCTGCCGGCAGGCCGGTTCCGCAACCCGTTGCCGATGCTCGGCGGCCAGATGGTCGCGTCCTACACCACGAGCGCGACGACCCAGACCGGCACCCTCTTCCGCCTGCATCAGCTCTACACGAACGGCGCCGGCATGCTCGAAGCCGGTCCCGCGCTGACGCCGGGCATCCAGAAGACCCTCTCGTGGTGGAGCCCCGACGTGAAGCTCACCTACAGCGGACCGCTGTGGGAAATCGAACCGGTCGAAGTCGTCGCCAGAACGCGTCCGGTGGCCCGGTTCGATCCGATCGAAACGCCGGAGGCCGCGGTGTTCGACGAAGAGCGCGTCAGCGAATCCGCGTTCCGCAACTGGCTGAAAGCGAACGGTCTGGCGCTGATCGTCACCCGCAACCAGACCAGTCGCGACCGCGGCGACAAACAGCAGCCGTTCAATCTGCGCGTTCCGCTCGGCGTGAGCACGACGAACGGGAACGGCCGCGTGTACGACATCGCCCACTATCAGATCCTGCAGGCGAACGCCGTCCGCGGCTACGACAACTTCAGCCGCGGACGCCGCCTGATCGCGCAGCCGATGGAGACCGGGAAGAACCCCGCGAACGCGTCGGGGCCGCCGGGCAGCGTCAGGATCGCGGCCGACGGGTCCACCGCGGCGCTCGTACCGGCCAACCGCGCGCTGACCTGGCAAACCACGGACGCCGGCGGCGTCGCCATCGTCCGCGAACGCGTCTGGATCACGATGCAGCCCGGCGAAATCCGCACCTGCGCCGGCTGCCACGGGCAGAATTCGAAGAACCAGGCCGGCCAGTCGGGACCGGTCAACAAGCCCGAAGCGCTGCGCCAGTTGCTGCGCCACTGGAAAACGACGTATCCGCCGAATTGGCTCGAAGGGACGCGGCCTCTGGTGCGGCCACGGCCTGCGCCGTCGGCATCGCCGGCGGCCTCGAACGAGGCCTGGCGCGCTTCGGGCAGGCTGCGGGTCCGCCCCGGCGCCGGCCGACGCTGAGCGCGGACGCCGCGGCCTCGCAGGACGCGCGATCGCGCCCTGCGGACACCGTCATTCGTCCGGCCAACGGATCGCCGGCGCGGCGGCCTTCGGTTTCGGCATCGGCACCGCCGCGACCGCATGCCACACCTTCAGCGCATCGACGGTCGCGGCGACATCGTGCACGCGCAGGAGCGTCGCTCCGCGCTGGGCCGCGATCAGATGCGCGGCGACAGAGCCGAACACGCGCTCGTGCGGATCGTCGCGGCCGGTGAGCTCGCCGATGCTGCGTTTTCTGGACAATCCCGCCAGCACCGGCACGCCGAGATCGACGAAACGCTCGAACCGCGCCAGCAACGCGAGGTTGTGCGCGGTGGTCTTGCCGAAGCCGAAACCGGGGTCGACCACGATCCGCTTCTTCGGAATGCCGGCCATCTCCGCGGAGAAGATGCGCTCGGCGAGGAAGCGGTGGACATCGGCGACCACGTCCTCGTAGTCCGGCGCGTCCTGCATCGAGCGCGGTTCGCCCTGCATGTGCATCAGCACCACCGGCACGCCCAGCGCGGCGGCCGCATCGAGCGCGCCCTCGCGACGCAGCGCGTAGACGTCGTTGATCATGCCGGCACCGGCGGCGACCGCAGCGCGCATGACCTCGGGCTTGGACGTGTCGACGCTGATCGGCAGCGTCGTCTCCTTCGCCAACCGTTCGATCACCGGGATCGTCCGTCGCAATTCTTCCTCGACCGATACCTCCGCGGCGCCCGGACGGGTCGACTCGCCGCCGATGTCGAGGAGATCCGCCCCCTCCTCCGCCAGCCGCAGCGCATGCGCGACCGCGGCCTCGACGCTCGCATGCTCGCCGCCGTCCGAGAACGAATCCGGCGTGACGTTGACGATGCCCATCACCCGCGGGCGATCGAGCGCCAGCAGGCGCCCTGCGCAGTCCAGTTGCGGCGAAACATCGAACATGCGAACACCCCTTTCCGATCGACGCGACAAAGATAGACCAAAGCCCCTCGGGTGAAGAGGGGCGCGGCAGCGGGAGTTCTTCGCCGCGCACAAAGAGAAAGCCGGGGCCTTCGCCCCGGCTTCCGGTTCCTCGTGCGATGGCGCTCGATCAGGTCGTCGCCGCGGGCCCGCCGATCACCGGGGCCGGCGGACGCGGCAGGCCGTCGTCCTTGCCGCTGCCGGATTTGTTCCAGCCGGTCGGCGGCGGCGGTTCGCGGCCTTCCATGATCGCGTCGACCTGCGGCGCATCGATGGTTTCGTACTGCATCAGCAGTTGGGCCATGGTGTGCAGCTTGTCGAGATTCTCGGTCAGGATCGTGGTGGTCCTGGCGTAGGCCCGGTCGAGGATGCCGCGCACGACCTCGTCGATCCGCCGCGCGGTCTCGTCGGAAACGTTCTTGTGCTGGGACACGCTGCGGCCGAGGAACACCTCGCCCTCTTCCTCGGCGTAGGCGATCGGGCCGAGCTCGTCGGACAGACCCCACTTGGTCACCATGTTGCGCGCCATCTTGGTCGCGCGCTCGATGTCGTTGGAGGCGCCGGTGGTCACCTTGTCGGCGCCGAACACCAGTTCCTCCGCCACGCGACCGCCGTACAGCGTGCACAGCCGGCTCTCGATCGCCGTGCGGTTCATGCTGTATTTGTCGCCTTCGGGGAGATACACGGTCACGCCCAGCGCGCGATCGCGCGGAATGATCGTGACCTTGTAGACCGGATCGTGCTCGGGCACGAGGCGACCGACGATGGCATGGCCGGCCTCGTGGTAGGCGGTCAGGCGCTTTTCGTCCTCGCTCATCGCCAGCGAACGACGCTCGGTGCCCATGATGATCTTGTCGCGGGCGCGGTCGAAATGCTCCATCCGCACTTCGCGGGCGTTCTCGCGGGCGGCGAACAGCGCGGCCTCGTTGACCAGGTTGGCCAGGTCGGCGCCGGAGAAGCCCGGCGTGCCGCGCGCGACGACCATCGGTTCGACGTCGTCGGCCAGCGGCACCTTGCGCATGTGCACGCGCAGGATCTGTTCGCGCCCCTTCACGTCGGGCAGGCCGACCACGACCTGGCGATCGAAACGGCCGGGACGCAACAGCGCCGGATCGAGCACGTCGGGACGGTTGGTCGCAGCGATCACGATCACGCCCTCGCCGCCCTCGAAGCCGTCCATCTCGACGAGCAGCTGGTTGAGGGTCTGCTCGCGCTCGTCGTGGCCGCCGCCGAGGCCGGCGCCGCGATGGCGACCCACGGCGTCGATTTCGTCGATGAAGATGATGCAGGGCGCGTGCTTCTTGGCCTGGTCGAACATGTCGCGCACGCGGCTGGCGCCGACGCCGACGAACATTTCGACGAAATCGGAACCGGAGATGCTGAAGAACGGCACCCGCGCCTCGCCGGCGATGGCCTTGGCGAGCAGGGTCTTGCCGGTGCCCGGCGGGCCGACCATCAGCACGCCACGCGGAATCTTGCCGCCGAGCTTCTGGAACTTGCCCGGGTCGCGCAGGAATTCGACCAGCTCGGCGACTTCCTCCTTGGCCTCGTCGCAACCGGCGACATCGGCGAAGGTGGCCTTGGTCTGGTCCTCGTTGAGCAGCTTGGCGCGGGAACGGCCGAACGACATCGCGCCCTTGGTCCCGCCCTGCTGCATCTGGCGCATGAAGTACAGCCAGACGCCGATCAGCAGCGCGATCGGCAGCAGATTGAACAGCAGGCTGAGGAAGATGTTGCGCCCGGAGGACGGCGGCTTCTGCTGGATCTCGACCTTGTGCTCGATCAGGTCGTTCACCATGTCGCGGTCGCCGGGGCTGTAGGTATAGAA
Organism: Pseudomonadota bacterium; assembly: GCA_049324395.1. Taxonomy (GTDB): domain Bacteria; phylum Pseudomonadota; class Gammaproteobacteria; order Xanthomonadales; family Xanthomonadaceae; genus Lysobacter_I. Next base: position 189,793 of record JBMOOY010000062.1, on the reverse strand, counting down.
CTCGCTGCCGTCCTTGCGCTGGCCGCGGATCGTCATGCCGTCCTCGTCGATCACGACCTTGGCCACGCGATCGCTCTGGACCTGCTGGATGAACTGATCGTAGGTGAGGGGCTTGTCGCCCGTCCCCATGCCCGGCGGGGTGAAGCTCTGGAACACCGCCATCAGCACGATGGCGACGATCACCCACAGCAGCAGATTCTTGGCCAAGTTGTTCATCCTTCGCTGGCGTCCCGTGGGGGGACGGCTGAAATCACGCCTGGAACATCTCCAGGAGGAACACGATCGAAACGTGCGGTTGAAGCGCGACGACTCGAATGGATACCGCGTTGAAGCAGGCCCGTGGCGCCGGACGGATCGCTCCCCCGTCGCCTCACGCGGTCGGAACCGCGCGCTTGCCCTGGGCCAGGGCGTAGACCTCGGGCGAACGCTTGCGCGAGGCCGCAGGTTTGCGGATCACGACACGGTCGTAGCGCTTGCGCAAGGCCCGGACGTACTCGTCGAACCCCACCCCCTGGAACAGCTTGATCAGGAAAGCGCCCCCGGGCCGCAGATGGCGGTCGGCGAACTCCATCGCCAGTTCCGCCAGATGCATGGCCCGGGGCAGGTCCACCGCATCGACTCCGCTCATATTGGGGGCCATGTCGGACAGCACAAGGTCCACCGCCTGTCCGTTCAGCAGGGCTTCCAGCCGGGCCAGGACCTCGTCCTCGCGGAAGTCCCCGTGGATGAACTCCACCCCCGCCAGGGACGGCATCTCGAGGATGTCGAGGGCCACCACGCGGCCGCTGTCGCCCAGGGTCTGCCGTACCCACTGCGACCAGCCCCCCGGGGCGGCGCCCAGGTCGACCACCACCATGCCGGGTTTCAGCAGGCGGTCGCGCTCGACCAGCTCCTCCAGCTTGTAGGCCGCGCGCGAGCGCATCCCCTCGGCCTGCGCCTTTTTGACGTAGGGGTCGGAGAAGTGCTCCTTGAGCCAGCGGTGGCTGCTCTTGCTGCGGGTCATGCGGAGGGATACGGGACGGGAGGGCGTCCGGAGGCGGTCCGGAGCCGGAGGGATGGGCGGTCATGATACCCTGCCCGACCATTTTCCCATTTCCTCCGGTTCCCGTACCGCGCTCCCCGCGGCCCGACGCCGACGATTCCGCATGCCGACCCCGCTCACCAACGCCCAGATCCGATTCCTCCGCGGCCAGGCCCACGGCCTGAAGGCCCTGCTGCAGATCGGCGCCAAGGGGGTGACCGATGCGGTGATCGCCGAACTCGATCTGGTGCTGGAGCACCACGAGCTGCTGAAGGTGAAGATCGCCGCCGAGGATCGCGACGCCCGCGACGCGATGATCGCCGAGCTGGCCGAGCGCAGCGGCGCCGCCCTGGTGCAGCGCATCGGCCATATCGCGGTGCTGTACCGGCAGAGCAAGGATCACCGGCAGATCGTGCTGCCGCGGGCGTGAGCGCCGACCGATGCTGCTGCATCTCGAACGCCCCGACCATGCGTTCTTCCTGCGCGGCGCCGACGGCCGCCATGCGCTGGTCAACGAACGACGCCTGACCGCCAGTTTCCTGATCGCGCCCGACACGCTGGTCGAAGCCTGGTCGGTGCGCGACGTCGCCGCGATGACGCCGGCCGACCTGGAGCCGCTGTTCGCGCTGAACCCGGAACTCGTGCTCCTCGGCAGCGGCGATCGTCAATGCTTCCCGCCGGCGGCGACCCTGGCCGCCTGTCTCGCGCGCGGGATCGGCCTGGAATCCATGACCAACGCCGCCGCAGCGCGCACGTTCAACGTGCTCGCGGGCGAAGGCCGGCGCGTGGTCGCGGGCTTCGCGATCCACGGCTGACACGGCCGCCATGTCGGGCGCGGGCCGTATCGTCGCTGTCGCACTGCTGACGACCCTCGCCGCCTGCGGCTCGTTCGCGCCGCAGAAGACCCGCTATGCGCGCTGGCTCGACGCCGGACATCGCGTCGACGTCGAGCGCTACGGCGCCTTCCTGCGGAGCGAGGGCGTGCACGATGTCGTGCCGATGCCGGCGCTGACCCTCACCGCGCGCAGCTGGCGACGCTGCGGCGACCGGGAGTACGACGTCCCGCCGGACGCGCTGCAGCCGAACATGCCGCCGACCCTGCGGCTGGTCGTCCGCCTGCGCGACGCGGGCATCCTCGATCCGACGCGCGCGCGCTCGGTCTATCGCGACCCGGCGATGAATACCTGCGCCGGCGGCAGCGCGCGCAGCAAACATCTGGAAAACCGCGCGATCGACTTCGACCTGCCGAAGCGCGGAGACAACGTCGAAAGACTCTGCGCGTTCTGGCGCGAACACGGGCAGGCGCTGAACATGGGCCTGGGCTTCTACACCGCGACCGCGATCCACGTCGACACCGCCGGCTACCGCACCTGGGGCGGGGATTACACCTGGCGAACCTCGCTGTGCACCCCGCCGCAGCCTCCGACACCGGCACCCGCGCCGGACCCGAAGGCCCGACGCGGGACGGCGGGTCAGAACGTCAGTCGGACGGCCGCGTAGACCGATCGTCCGGGACCGGGCACCGCAGTGCCCCAGCGCGGTTGGTTCGGCGCCACGGGATTCATCGACATGGTCGTGCCCTGACCGAGATAGACGCCGCCGGTGGGCAGCGCGTAGGCGCGGTCGAACAGATTGTCGACGCCGACATCCACCCGCAGTTTCGACCATGCGCGCGAGAGGCGCAGATTGGCCAGGCCGTAGCCCGCGGTTTCCGGCTCGTTGCGGACGCGCGAAACGCTGTCCTTGCGCGCCACGCCCACCGCTTCCAGCGCCCCTTCCCAGTCGCCGCGGCGCCAGGTCAGCGCGAACCGTGAATTCAACGGCATCTGATGGTGAAGATTGTCGCCGGTGCGGGTGTTCTCGCCATCGGCCCACGACAGCTCGCCTTCCACGCCGAAATCCCCGAAACGCGTCTCGCCGAGCCGCGTCTTGCCGGACAGATCGAATCCGAACAGCCGCGCGCTGTGGTTCGCGTAGCGCAGCGTGGTGAAGGCGCCGCGTACCGGCACCGCGCGCGGCGCGTTCGTCGACGGGTCCCATTGCATGGCGTCGATGTAGTCGGCGACGCGGGTGTAGTACGGCGTGAATTGCCATTCCCAGCGGCGATCCGGCGCATGCCGGTCGAGCGTGAGCGACACCGTCGCGGCGCGCTCGGGGCGCAGATCGGGATTGCCGATGTAGCCGTTGCCGTCGACGACGAAGTTGTTCATCACGGCGGCCATGGTCCAGGTCGACCACGGATAGACTTCGTAGAGTCCGGGCGAGCGCGTCTTGCGGGCGAGACCCAGCGCGAGATCGGTCCGCGCGTTCGCCGCGTAGCGGAAGATCGCGGTCGCATCCCAGTTGCCGTCGCCGCGGTCGCGATCGCTGCCGTTGAACCGCGCCGCGTCGCGCATCTGGTACGACCCCATCATGTTGCTGGCCGGGTCGTAGCCGCGGACATCGCCGGCATCCATGCGCACGCGCTCGTAGCGGACGCCGAGTTCCAGGGTGCTGCGCGCATCGAAACGACGCTCCCATTCCGCATAGCCGGCGCTGCGATCGCGCCGGCCGTCGCGGATGTTCCAGAACACGCCCGGCCACATCATGGCGCCCGACGGCGGCCACCAGTCGTCGAGCCGATAGCTGCGATGCTCCACGCCGAGGCGCAGGCGATCGTCTTCGCCCAGCACCAGATCGGTCTCCGCCGACAGCGCCGTGGTGTCGCTCTCGGTCAGCATCGGCATGCCCGCGGCGCAGGTCGGTCCCAGCGGCGAACACGCCACGGCGTTGCCGCCGGGCGGAAACTGCCCGCCGGACGCCATGCCGTACCAGTAGCGCTTGTCGGCGCCGAAATCCATCGCGTGATCGAGCGTTTCGCGATAGGCGCGCACGTCCAGCCGGCCCCAGTCGAAATCCCCGAGGTAGCGCAGATTCAGGCGCCGCTGGCGGTTGTCGGTGAGATCCATGCGCTGGTTCGGAAAGCCCTGTTCGGGAATCGACTGCCAGCCGAGTTTCGCTTCCAGCAGGTGGTCGCCCCAGGTCCACGCGAGATCCAGACGCTGGTTGTGCACGCGATATCCCGTGGAGCCGACCTCGTCGCGATCGAGGTCGTGGCCGGCGCGGCCGGTGAAGTCGTAGTCCTTGAAGTCGTCGCCGGCGCGGTAATCGTCGGCGCGCGCGGTGGAGCCGGCGTAATGGATGCGGAAACGTTCGCTGGCCCAGGTCGCGCTCACGTCCGCACCATGGGCGTCGCCATTGCTGCGATAGAAGGCACCGACTTCGCCCGAGAACCGCGGATCTTCGCCCGCCGCGGCGAACGTCGGCGGCGCGGTCTCGACGACGATGCTGCCGCCGATGGAATCGCCCCCTTTCGACACCGGCACGATGCCCGGATAGACGACGATCCGGCCGACGGCCGAGGGCGACACGTAGGACAGCGCGGGATTCATGTGATTGGGACAGGTCGCGGTGATCTCGGCGCCGTCGACGAAAATGCGCAGGCGATCGTCGGCGAGGCCGCGGATCGAAGGCAGCCCGGACACCCCACCGGCCTGATTGATCGACACGCCGGGCAGACGATCGAGCAGCGCGGCGGTGTCGTCGGTGGCGGCGCCGCGACGCAGCGCGACGTCGTCGACGCGACGGGCCGGTGCGATCGAGGCGCGATCGGCATCGACGAGCACGCGCGGGAGGATCGCAACGGCGGGCGTACCGCTGTCGTCGCGTGCGGGATCGGCGGAGGGCGCGGGTTCGGTGGCGATGGCGCAGAACGGAAGCGTCGCGAGGATCGCGACGGCGAGCGGGTGGTGACGCAGGGACATGTCGGACTCCGGAAAACTCGGGAAGCGCGCGGGCGCGCACGGACGTCGCCGCGCGCGGCGACAGTGCGACGCGCGACGCGTGAAAGACGTGGATGGGCGGGCGATCAGCCCGCGGGATGCATCCGCGGCGGCCCGCGTGGGCCCAGTCCGATCCGGGCATCCGTGCCGGCGCGACTCGCGGACGATCGGGACCGTGCGACGACCGGCAGGATCGGCGGCGGACAGGCCGCCGTCGGTGCGGGGAGGTCCAGCGAGGCCAGCAGCGGACAGTAGGCGCAGTCGCCGTCGCCCTGCGTCGCGGGTTCGCGCCGTTCGTCGGGCGCAAGCGGATCGGCGACGCGCAAGCCGTCGATCGCCGATATCGGGCGATACGCCAGACCCTGCGCGGTGCACATCGCCAGCGCGGCGACCTGCGTCCCGGGCGCGAACGCTTCGCGCAACCGCCCCGCCGTCGGCAACAGCGACAGCAGCAGGATCGCGAGAAATGCGGATCCGGACCACCAGCGATGCGGGCGACGAAGCGTGTTCATGTCGGCGGGACGATGCCTGCGTCGGAAGCGGCGCGCGTTGCGCGCGATCAATTCCGGTCGAATCGCGGCTTACTTCTCCGGCGCCGGTGCCGGCGCGAACAGCGCGCGGAACGCGCGCAGGGCGGCCGGATGGTAGATCGTCGCGTGCGATTCGTCCGGCAGCGGATCGAGCACGATCCGCAGGGTCTTCCCGGCGGCCGGGGCCGGATCGGCAGCGGTCAGGGCGGCGAAGAAGTCCGAGGTTTCGCGCGCGTTCGACTCGGTCCCGCCGTGGGCCAGCCACAGGCTTCCCGACATCGACGCATTGCGCCGAGCGGCGGCAGGGGCTTCCTCGATCAGGCGCCGGCCGTCCCACCACAGACTCGGGTCGATCGCGATGTAGTGATCGAACAAGCTCGGTTCGCGCACGAAGGTCTCGACGACGAACAGTCCGGCGAGGGATTCGCCGACGATCGCGGATTCGTCCGTGGTGCGATAGCGGCGCGCGATCTCGGGCATGAGTTCGTCGCGCAGGAAAGTGCGGAAGGCCGCCGCGCCGCCGATCGCGGGCGCGATCCTGCGGTCTTCGGGGCGCTCGCTCGGCGGGGTGAGATCGCGACGACGCTGGGTGTTCTCGATGCCGACCAGGAGGAACGGACGCATCGTGCCGTTGGCCATCGACACCTGCATCAGGCCGGCGACGTGCAGGAAATCCTCGGCGAGGCCGCCGTCGGGCATGTAGAGCACCGGCACCCGGACCTGCGGACGCTCGGCGTCGCCGGCCGGCAGGTAGACGTTGATGCGCCGGGTCTCGCCGAGCGTCTTCGATTCGAGGGTGAAGGTGTCGCCGATGCGCAACGGTTGCGTCTCGCTCGCCGTCGCCGGTTGCGCGGACGCGGACATCGCCCAGAAAGCGACGCAGAAGGTCACGCAGACCGCGATGGCGCGCAACACGTCGTATCCCCGATGCGGCATCGTTCGCGACTCCCTGCGGACTGCGGTCAGCGTTTCGGCAACGACAGCAGCGGGTCCTGCGGCTTGCCGTTGTAGCGGATCTCGAAATGCAGCATCTCGCGCGACGCGCCGCTGCGGCCCATTTCCGCGATCTGTTCGCCGGCTTTCACGCGCTGCCCCTCGTTGACCAGCCGCGCGCGGTTGTGGCCGTAGGCCGACAGCCACTGCTCGTCGTGCTTGACGATGATGAGTTCGCCGTAGCCGACCAGACCGGCACCGGAATACACGACCACGCCGTCGGCGGCGGCGCGCACCGGCGCGCCGCTCTTGCCGGCGATGTCGATGCCCTGCCGGGTCGGATCGCCCGGCGCGTAGCGGGTCACCAGCGCGCCGTCGGCGGGCCAGCGCCATTCGAACTGCGCGGCGGCCGCAGGCGGCGCGGGCTGCGGGCCCTGCTGCGGGCCGGGTTGCGGCCTGGCGGGCGTCGCCGGACGCGTCGCGGAGGGCGGCGTCTGTGGTCCGGTCTGAGGCCTCGGCGGCGTCGCGGCCACGCGGGGCGGCGGGCGGACGTCGTTGCGCGGCGGGGTCGGCGGCGTCAACCGCAGACGTTGTCCCGGATAGATCGTGTACGGCGGCGGGATGCGGTTCCAGACCGCCAGATCGAGCGGACTGACGCCGTGGCGCGTGGCGATGCGGTAGACGGTTTCGCCCTTGCGCACGACGACGGTCGCGCCGGGTCTGGGCGGCGTCGCGGGACGCGCGGTCGCGGGGCGTTGACGATGCTCGGGACGCACGACGACGTGACTGCGGCCGCAACCGGCGACCACGGCCAGCGCCAACACGGCCAGCAGCGGCATGGCCAGGGCCGAGACCGTCGACGGCGAGCGCCGCGCCGTCATCCGCCCCAGGCCCGATACACGAGATAACTGCCGGCGACCAGCAGAATGGCCATCGCGCCCCAGCCGATCGGTTCGATGTAGCGGTTGAGCGCGCGTTCGGCGCGTTCGCCGCCGAGGCGGATCGCGATGGCGACCAGATACACGCGCTTGCCGCGTCCCACCGCCATCGCCGCGAGGTACGGCACCCAGGGCACGCCGACCACGCCGGACGCCCAGGTGAAGACCTTCATCGGAATCGGCGCGAAGCCGCCGGCGACCAGCAGCCAGAACACCGCCCAGGGCGATTCCTCCATCTTGGCGCGGATGGTCTGGATGCCGTGCTCGATGCCTTCGCTCATGCCGAGCATCTCGAACAGCGGCTGCACCAGCGCGAAGGCGTAATGGCCCAGCAGATAGCCGACCACCGCGCCGGCCATGGAGCCCATCAGGCTGAGCGTGGCGAACCAGATCGCGCGCTTGGGCTGCGACAGCGACATCGGCGCCAGCATCACCTCCGGCGGCACCGGGAAGATGATCGCCTCGACGACACTGAGGCCGGCGAGCAGGCTGGGCGCCCGCGGATGACGGGACCAGACGATCGCGCGCTGGTACAGCGGGGCGAAGATCTTCATGCGGCGCGTTCGCTCATCCGTCGATCGTCCCCGACAGCAGCGGCACGAACACCACCGCGGCGAGATCCGCGCGTTCGATGGTGCCGTCCTCGCGTTTGCGCAGCTTCAGCAGCGACTGCCCGCCGCTGCCGCCGACCGGCGCCACCAGCGTGCCGCCGACGGCGAGCTGTTCGGTCAAGGCGTCGACCAGCGCCGGGGCCGCGGCAGTGACGACGATGGCGTCGAACGGACCGTTCTCGGGCCAACCGATGCGGCCGTCGTCGTGTTTGCTGCGGATGTTCAGACCGAGCGTGCGGAAGCGCTTGCGCGCGGTCCGCAGCAGATCGCCGATGCGTTCGACCGTATGCACTTCCAGCCCGAGCGCGGCGAGGATCGCGGCCTGGTAACCCGATCCGGTGCCGACCTCGAGCACCTTCTTCGGCTGGGCCCCGTCCTCGAACAGCGCCTGGGTCATGCGCGCGACCACCCAGGGCTGGGAAATGGTCTGGCCGTGGCCGATGGGCAACGCATTGTCCTCGTAAGCGCGCGCGGCGAGCGCTTCGTCGACGAAGAGATGGCGCGGCACGGTGCGGATCGCGTTGAGCACGTTCTCGTCGACGATGCCCCCGCCTTCGTGAGCGCCGCCGCGCAGACGCTCGATCAGGCGATCGCGCACGCGCTGCGAGGTCATGCCCATGCCGAGCGCTTCCGGCTGCAGGCGCATGCGGGCGGTCATCCCGCGTCTCCCGCGCCGCGCGACGCCTCGTGCAGCCCTGCGGCGAGCCCGCCGACCCAACTCGCGACCTGTTCCAGCGCCTGATAGCGCGTGAGGTCGACGTGGATCGGCGTGATCGAAATGCAGCCGCGTCGCACGGCGTGGAAATCGGTGCCCGGACCGGCGTCCTGCTCGGGACCGGCGGCGCCGATCCACCACCAGGTGCGGCCTCTCGGGTCTTCCTGGGGCGTACAGGGCTCGGCGCGATGGCGGTTGCCCAGACGGGTGACCTCGAAGCCGGCGATCTCGTCCCAGGCCAGATCCGGCACGTTGACGTTGAGGATGGTGTCGGCGGGCAACGGATCGGTGCGCAGCCGGGCGACGATCTCCGCGGCGGCACGCGCGGCGGTGTCGTAGTGACGGCCCTTGTGGTCGACGGTGACCAGCGAGACCGCCACCGCCGGCAGGCCGAGGAAACGCCCTTCCATGGCCGCGGCGACCGTGCCCGAATAGATCACGTCGTCGCCGAGGTTGGCGGTGTTGTTGATGCCCGACACCACGATGTCCGGCTCGCGTTCGAGCATGCCGGTGATCGCGACGTGGACGCAGTCGGTCGGCGTGCCGTGGACGCGCCAGGTGGCATCGTCCTGGCGGATCACCCGGATCGGCATGTCCAGGGTCAGCGAATTGCTGGCGCCGGAACGGTCGCGGTCGGGGGCGACCATCAGCACCTCGTGCCCGGCCTCGCGCAGCCCTGCGGCGAGGACGCGGATGCCGGGAGCGTCGACGCCGTCGTCGTTGCTGACCAGGATGCGCATGGATCGGATTCGTCGCCTTCGCGGTGAGGTTCGGCGACATGATACCGGATGCGCCGCGACGACTCCGGTCGTGCGCGCGCCGGGGCGCCCCTGCTAACCTCGGCGACGATGAAATCGCGCACCGACCCGCCCGAGGCGCCCTCGCCCGACGAAGACGACGCCGCGCTCTTCCGCGCCGCGATCGGGCCCGTGCGCACGCTGCCCTCGGTGCCCGAGGGCCCGGAAAAGCCCCGCCCCCGCCCCGAGACCCGGATGCGTGATCGCGACGAGGACGACGCCCGCAGCGAGTTCCGGCGGGCGCTGGACGCGTCGCCGCTGCTGGCCGGCGACACGTTGAGCTATCGCCGCGACGAGGTGCCCCAGCGCGTGCTGCAACGGCTGGCGCGCGGACAGTACGCGGCGCAGGACGAGATCGACCTGCATTCGGCCGATGCCGCACAGGCCGAGGCGCTGGTGCGGCGGTTCCTGCGCGAGGCGACCGAGACGGGAATGGGCTGCGTGCGGATCGTCCACGGCAAGGGCCTGCGCGCCGCGGACGGCGTGCCGACGCTCAAGAACGCGGTCGACCGACTGCTCAGGCAACGCGCCGACGTGCTGGCGTTCCACTCCGCGCCGCCCGCGCAGGGCGGGACCGGCGCGGTGCTGGTGCTGCTCACGAAACGGTGATCGTCGCAGGGGCGCGAAGTTCGCGCCCCCGTCCCGACGTCACTCCTGATCGACGTGACGCTTGACCGGCTTGTGCACCCAGCGCACGGAAACGCCGCGGCGACGGGCAACGCTCTCGACATAGGCCACATAGGCCCGGTCTTCCTCGATCCGCGGCTGGTACTGGGTGGCGGGCGCCACCGGCCTGGCGGCCGGGACGTAGGCGCTCTCGGTGGTCTTGCAACCCGGGAGCGCCGCCATGGCGAGCAACACGATCGGGAAGGACAGCCTGACGCTGTGGGACCTGACGTTCATCGCAACCTCCGGAGGGACGATGGTGCGTACGGCACCCGGCGACCGCACGGGCGCTTCAAGGCGGGTTATACGCCTCCCCCCGCGGACCCGCTTTTCATGCTTCGGTTTTCCGACGAACGGCACCGAACGGAACGATCGAGCGGGATGCCGAGGGCCGCAAGGAACGGCCGAAGCCCTCGCCCGCTCGCTCAACCGGTCCAGGGCGTTCCGTCGATCGGGCCGAGTTCGGCCAGCACCGTGGTGGCGTAGGCCCCCGGCGGCAGGGCGAAACGCAGCCGCAACGCATCCGGCGCAGGCCAGTCCCAGTCCAGTCCCTGCGGACGCAACCGCAGGGCCCGTCGCTCCTGTTCCAGCCCGGCGCGCTCCAGACCCTCGCGCAGTGCGCGCGACTCGCCGTCGTCGAGCGCCGCGCATTCCAGCGCCTGCGCCTCGTCGCGGCTGCGCGGCTCGCCGCGCCCCCACAGCGGGCCGCTGGGATGGATGTCGAACGCGGCGAGGCGCGCCGCAAGGGTCTCGCTCCACGGCTCCGGACCGAACACGCTGCGACTGCCGTCGAGGATCCACACCTCGCCGTCCAGCGGCCGATCCCAGCGATCGCGCCGCACGCGCTCGGCGAGCACGCGGTTGAAGAGTTCCGAACGCGCCGCGGACAGCAGGTGCGCGCGTTCCTCGCGTCCGACCCGGCGTCCGCCGAACATCGCCCGCGCCTTCGCGACGTTGTCGCCGGCCCGGCCGAAACGCTGCTCGCCGAAATAATTCGGCACGCCGCGGGCGGCGATGGCGCGCAGACGCGCTTCGATGGCGTCGCGGTCGCCGACGACCTCCCGCAGCGTCAACACGAAGCGATTGCCGGCCAGCGCGCCGCGCGGGAGCTTGCGCGCGTGCCAGTGCGCGGCGAGCACGCGCAGCGATTCCGCACCGATGTCGGACGCGACATCGAGCGTCGCGATGTCCGGCGCGACCTTCTTCGGCAGCCACACGCTGAACCGCTGCCGGGTGAGCGCATGGCGATCCTTGAGCCCGGCATAGCCGATCGCGGATTCGGCGACGCCGGCCCATTGCGCGATCCGTTTCGCTGCGAACGCGGTGTTCATGCCGCGTTTCTCGATCGTGAGCAGCAGATGCTCGCCCGCCCCGCTCGGCTCGAACGCATCGATCTCCTCGACCTCGAAATCCTCCGGCACACCGCGGATCCGCGCCGATGCGACCGCTTCGCCGAGCGCGCGCGGCGGACGCGGGGCGTCCGTTCCCGGCGCGCTCACAGCGGGACCAGCAGGCACACCGCCTGCGCGGCGATGCCTTCGCCACGACCCGCGAAGCCGAGTTTTTCGGTGGTGGTGGCCTTGACGCTCACCGCATCGAGCGCGATGCCGAGATCGAGCGCGATCAGGCGCCGCATCTCCTCGGCGTGCGGCCCGACCTTGGGCCGCTCGCAGATCACGGTGACGTCGGCGTTGCCGACCCGCCAGCCGAGATTCCGCACCAGAGCATCGCAATGGCGCACGAACGCGCGACTGTCGGCGCCCTTCCACTGCGGATCGGACGGCGGAAAATGACGGCCGATGTCGCCCAGCGCAGCCGCGCCGAGGATCGCGTCGCACAGCGCGTGCAGGACCACGTCGCCGTCGCTGTGGGCGACGATCCCGCGATCGTGCGGCACGCGCACGCCGCCGAGCATCACATGATCGCCCTCGCCGAAGGCGTGGACGTCGAAACCCTGGCCGATGCGGAACGGAGCTGCACTCATGACGATCGAAATTCCCGGGGAGCGGCTCGCGCCGCGTTGCCTGTCCAGACGCGTTCCTCGGCCGAAGCCGCGTTCAGGGAACGCGGCGCTCCAACTCGAACGCGAACCGCGCCAGATCCGCCGGCGTGGTGATCTTGAAATTGTCCTCGCGTCCTTCCACCAGCAGCGGACGCAGGCCCTGGCGCTCCATCGCCATCGACTCGTCGGTGATGGCGACACCCGCAGCGCGTGCGGCTCCGAGCGCGCGCGCGAGCTGCATGCGCCGGAACAGCTGCGGCGTGAACGCACGCCACAGCCGCTCGCGCGGCTCGGTGCGGTCGATGCCGCCGTCGTCGCCGGCGCGCTTGAGCGTGTCGCGTACGGGCGCGGCGAGGATCGCGCCGACCGGATCGACCGTGCCGAGATCGAGCAGTCGATCGAGATCGGCATGGGCGAGATTCGGCCGCGCGGCGTCGTGGACCAACACGAACGCATCGGGACGCACGTCGTCGGGCAGCGCATCGAGACCCGCCAGGACCGAATCGGCGCGCTCGGAGCCACCGATGCAGGTCGCCACCGGTTTGCCCGCGATCTCGCGCCAGCCGGGCCAATGCGGATCGCCCGTGGCGAGCGCCACCATCGCGCCGCACACCGAGGGATGCGACAACAGCCGCTCCAGCGCGTGCGCGATCACCGGGCGGCCCGCCACTTCGAGGTACTGCTTCGGCAGTTCGCCCCCGAAACGCGTGCCGCGACCCGCCGCGGGCATCACGACCCACAGGCCGCCGCGATCCGGCATCACGGCGCCTCGTCCCCATTCGCCGACGCCTCGGCGTCGACGGGCGTCGGCGGCTCGACCACGCGGTAGAACGTTTCGCCGGGCTTGATCATGCCCAGTTCGCTGCGCGCCCGTTCCTCGGCCGCGGCCTCGCCGGATTTCAGATTCTCGACTTCCGCCGCGAGCTGATCGTTGCGCTGCGCGAGGCCGCGGTTCTCCTCGGCCTGGCGATCCACCTTCGACTGCAGCGCGGCGGTGGCGGCTGCGCCGCCCTCGCCGAACCACAGCCGGTACTGCAGCCACGCCAACAGCGCGAACAGCAGCAGCGCGAGGAAGCGCAGGGGGCGGTTGGCGTCGCTCATCCGGGTCGGATCAGGCCTTGTTCAACGAAACGAACGCCGCGCGACCGGCGTACTTCGCCGCCGCGCCGAGCTGCTGCTCGATGCGCAACAGCTGGTTGTACTTGGCGACGCGATCGCTGCGGCACAGCGAGCCGGTCTTGATCTGGGTGGCGGTGGTCGCGACCGCGATGTCGGCGATGGTGGTGTCCTCGGTCTCGCCCGAACGATGCGAGACGATCGCCGCGTACCGCGCCGCATCGGCCATCGCGATGGCTTCGAGCGTTTCGGTGAGCGTGCCGATCTGGTTGACCTTGATCAGGATGGCGTTGGCCACGCCCTGGTCGATGCCATCGCGGAAGATCTTCGGATTGGTCACGAACAGATCGTCGCCGACCAGCTGGACCCTGCCGCCGAGGCGATCGGTCAGCTGCTTCCAGCCGGCCCAGTCGTGCTCGGCCATGCCGTCCTCGATGGTGACGATCGGATACTCGTCGCACCAATCGGCGAGGAAATCGACGAACTGCTCGCTGGTCAGGCGCTTGCCCTCGCCGGTGAGGTTGTATTTGCCGTTCTCGAAGAACTCGCTCGAGGCGACGTCCAGGCCGAGCAGCACGTCCTCGCCGGCCCGGTAGCCGGCCTTGCCGATGGCCTCGATGATCGTGTCCAGCGCTTCGGAGTTGCTGCGCAGGTCGGGCGCGAAGCCGCCTTCGTCGCCGACCGCGGTGCTCAGGCCCTTGCCCTTCAGCACCGACTTCAGCGCATGGAAGATCTCGGTGCCGCAGCGCAGCGCCTCGGAGAACGAATCGAAGCCGACAGGCAGCACCATGAATTCCTGCAGGTCGACGTTGTTGTCGGCGTGCGCGCCGCCGTTGATGATGTTCATCATCGGCACCGGCAACGACACGTCGCGGCCGTTGGCGATGTACTGCCACAGCGCCTGTTTGCGGGAGGCCGCGACCGCATGCGCGGCGGCCATCGACACGCCCAGCAGCGCGTTGGCGCCGAGGCGGCCCTTGTTCTCGGTGCCGTCGAGGTCGATCAGGCGCTTGTCGAGGCCGGCCTGGTCGGCGGCGTCGAAACCGGCCAGCGCCTGCGCGATCGCGCCGTTGACGTTGCCGACCGCCTTCTGCACGCCCTTGCCGAGATAGCGGGTCTTGTCGCCGTCGCGCAGCTCGACCGCTTCCTTGGTGCCGGTGGAGGCGCCCGACGGCACCATCGCACGGCCGAAGGAACCGTCGGCGAGCGTCACTTCCGCTTCGAGCGTGGGATTGCCGCGGCTGTCGAGGATTTCGCGGGCGTGGATCTGGGTGATCGTCGTCATGATGGCATCGAATCGAGGAGTGATTGGAGTTTCGGATCGGGAACGCACTTGCCGTCGCTGGCCGCGGCGAGGTGCAGCATGGTCTCGGCGAACACCTTCGCCGCCTGGTCGTTGCCCTTCTGCGTGCCGATGCTCTGCCAATGCACCGAGAGGGTGTCGTAGGCGGCGGCGATGCGCTGCAGTTGGTTCGGGCGGTCGCCGTAGCCGGAAAGGTCGAACGCATAGCCATCGGCATCGTAACGCCTGGCGTCCGCGATCATCGCGGCGCCGTGCCTGCCGGCGGCCAGCCGCTGCACCAGCCGCAGTTGCCCCTGCTCGGTGCGGGTCTTGAAGGTATCGGCGACGCAGCCGTCGAGCTTGTGCGCGAAATGGTAAAGCTCCGCCGCGCGCAGTTGGGCGCGCAGGTGCGCCGCGCCGCCGGCGTCGCGCACGGCGCGCGAATGCGGGCCAGCGTCGAGCGCGCGGTAGTACTGGCGCGTCTGCGAGGCCAGTTCCGGGCTGGAATACGCGACCGATGCGATCACCGCCTCGCGGTGCTTCCGTTCCTCCGGCGACACCTCGACGCGGGGCTCGTCCTCGGCGGCCATCGCCGCCTCGAGTTCGGAACCGTCGTCGCAGCCGGCCAGGCCCGCCGACATCGCAAGCGGCAGGGCGAGCGACAGGACCAGCCGGCCGCCGAGGCGGATCGCGCGCTGCGGGTCAGACATCGGCTTCGAGGAACCCGTTGCGCTTGGTCACTGCGTCCAGCGCCATCAGCGTTTCGAGCAACGCGCGCATCTTCGGCAGCGGCCATGCGTTCGGGCCATCGCTCAGCGCCTTGCTCGGATCGGGGTGGGTTTCCATGAACAGGCCGGCGATGCCGACGGCGGTGGCGGCGCGCGCCAGTACCGGCACGAACTCGCGCTGGCCGCCGCTGCTGCTGCCCTGCCCGCCCGGCAACTGCACCGAATGGGTCGCGTCGAACACCACCGGACAGCCGGTCTCGCGCATCACCGCGAGGCTGCGCATGTCGCTGACCAGATTGTTGTAGCCGAAGCTGGCACCGCGCTCGCAGACCATGATGTCGTGGTTGCCGGTCGACTTCGCCTTCTCGACCACGGGCTTCATGTCCCAGGGCGAGAGGAACTGGCCCTTCTTGATGTTGACCGGCTTGCCGGCAGCGCAGACTTTCCTGATGAAATCGGTCTGCCGCACGAGGAAGGCCGGCGTCTGCAGCACGTCGACCACGCTCGCGACTTCGTCCATCGGCGTGTACTCGTGCACGTCGGTGAGCACCGGCACGCCGATCTGGCGCTTGACCTCGGCCAGCACGCGCAGGCCTTCTTCCATGCCCGGGCCGCGGAAGCTGGTGCCGGAGGTCCGGTTGGCCTTGTCGAAGCTCGACTTGAAGATGAAGGGGATACCCAGCGCGGACGTGATTTCCTTGAGCTGGCCGGCGACGTCGAGCTGCAATTGCTCGGACTCGATCACGCAGGGGCCGGCGATCAGGAAGAAGGGTTTGTCGAGGCCGACCTCGAAGCCGCAGAGTTTCACGCGCTCGCCTCCTTCAACAGCTTGCCGCCGGACTGTCCCGCGTTGGCCTTGCGTTCGCGCGCGGCTCGAATGAAACCGATGAACAGCGGATGCCCGTGGCGGGGCGTGGACAGGAATTCCGGATGCGCCTGGCAGGCGAGGAACCAAGGATGCCGCGACTGCGGCAGCTCGATCATCTCGACCAGCAGATCGTCCATCGACTTGGCGGCCACCACGAGACCCGCATCCTCGAGCTGCGTGCGGTAGCGATTGTTGAATTCGTAACGGTGGCGATGGCGCTCGCCGACCACGTCCTTGCCGTACATGCGGTGCGCGAGCGTGCCCACCTTGACCCGCTGTTCCTGCAGGCCGAGACGCATGGTGCCGCCGAGGTCGCTCTTCTCGTTGCGGCGTTCGATCTCGCCGCTGGAGGTACGCCATTCGGTGATCAGACCGATCACCGGATGCGGGCTCCGGCGGTCGTTCTCGGTGCTGTTCGCGTCGGCCAGACCGAGGATGTTGCGGGCGTAATCGACCACCGCCGCCTGCATGCCGTAACAGATGCCGAAATAGGGAACGCCGTGCTCGCGCGCGTACTGCGCGGTCAGCACCTTGCCCTCGAAGCCGCGATCGCCGAAGCCGCCGGGAACGAGGATGCCGTCGACGTCGGCGAGCATCTCGGCGGCGCCGCGACGCTCGATGTCCTCGGACTCCATCCACTTCAGGTTCACGCGGGTGCGCTGGCGCAGGCCGCCGTGCTTCAACGCTTCCGCCACGGATTTGTAGGCGTCCTGATGGTCGACGTACTTGCCAACCACGGCGATGTTCACTTCGTCGATCGGGTGCATCGCGGCGTCGACCACCGCCAACCACTCCGAGAGATCGGCATCCGCTGCGGCCTTCTGCTCCAGATGCAGGCGCTCGACGACGATCTGGTCGAGGCCCTGCTGGTGCAGCCACATCGGGATCTTGTAGATGTTGTCGAGATCGACGGCGGAAATCACCGCCTTTTCCGGCACGTTGGTGAACAGCGCGATCTTGCGCCGCTCGCCGTCGGGCAGCGGCTGTTCGCTGCGGCAGAGCAGGACATCGGGCTGGATGCCGATCGAGCGCAGTTCCTTGACCGAGTGCTGGGTCGGCTTGGTCTTGAGCTCGCCCGCCGCGGCGATGTAGGGCACCAGCGTGAGGTGCATGAACATCGCCTTGTCGGCGCCGCGTTCGGTGCGGATCTGGCGGATCGCTTCGAGGAACGGCAGCGATTCGATGTCGCCGACGGTGCCGCCGATCTCGACCAGGGCCACGTCGTAGCCTTCGGTGGCGGCATCGATGCTGCGCTTGATCGCGTCCGTGATGTGCGGGATGACCTGGACGGTCGCGCCGAGGTAATCGCCGCGACGTTCCTTGCGGATCACCGATTCGTAGATCTTGCCGGTGGTGATCGAATTCCTGCCGGACAGGCGGGTGTTGACGAAGCGCTCGTAATGGCCGAGATCGAGATCGGTCTCGGCGCCGTCGTCGGTCACGTAGACCTCGCCATGCTGGAACGGGCTCATCGTGCCCGGATCGACGTTGATGTAGGGGTCGAGCTTCATCATCGTCACCCGCAGGCCGCGGGCTTCGAGGATGGCGGCGAGGGAGGCCGCGGCAATGCCTTTGCCGAGCGAGGAGACCACCCCGCCGGTCACGAAAACGAGGGGAGTCGCGGAGCTGGGGGAGTTCATGGCGGCAGCGGGTCGCTGGAAAGCCACAGTTTACCGGGAACCGACCCGACCGGCGACCCCGGATTTCCGCCTCGACACCACAAACCATTGATTTCAATGAAGAAAGAAAAACGCCCCGCGAACGGGGCGTTGAAATGCGGAGCCGTGGAGGGGACCTCAGATGTCCTCTTCTTCCTCCAGCTCGCGCTCGGGTTCCTTGTGATCGCCGGTCTTGTCGCGCTTCGGCTTGCGGGCCTCGGCCTTTCGCTCGGCTTCGGCCTTGGCGGCGGCGGCTTCCTGGAGGCGCTTTTCGGCCTCGGATTCGGTCTCGGGCGCCTGCGGGTCGGCGGCGGCGGCCCGGGTTTCGGGGGCAGGCGCCTGGCTGGCGGACGCCTGCTGCGCGGCGGCGGCGCCGGCCGTGAGCGTCAGGCCGATCGCCAGCGTCGTCGGCAGCAGGAGGGCAATGGCGGAGCGGCGGAGAGGCATGGTGTCGGGATCGGGATGCGCCGGCGGCGACGTGGACGGACGCGCGCACCATAGCGCCCGCCGCCCCGCCGCACCATGAATCGCGCCCCTGTCCGCCGGCCGCAGGCTGAACGGCTTGACCCCGCCACGCGCGCCCGCCAAGCTCCCCGCCTTTCTCGTCGAAACCGAGGGTCCCATGAAGTTCCCGCGCCTCCTTCTCGCCTGCCTGCTGCTGGGCGCGAGCGCCCTCGCGGGCGCCGCGGAACCGCCGGCCCGCCGCCCCATCGGCGACGTCCTGATCAACGAATTCGTCCACGACATCCAGCGCAGCAGCCCGGACGAGAACCGGTTCGACATCGTCTGGTGGATGCCGTCCGAGTTCTGGATGCGCTCGATGACCGGCCAGGCCTCGGACTCGGACATGAAGGAAGTTCGCGATCTGTTCGAGAAGTTCATCGTGGTGGCCGTGGTCGACGGCGAGATCGGGGCGCTGGGCATGCGCTCCTACGCGAGCGAGGCCGATCTGCGCGAAAGCCTGCGGATGATCGACGCGAAAGGCGAGCGGATCGCGCCCATCGCGGCCAACAAGATGGACCCGCGCCTGGTCACGCTGACGCGGGTGCTGCGGCCGATGCTGACCAGCCTGATCGGCCCGGCCGGCGAGAACATGCATTTCTTCGCCTTCCCAGGCAAAACGTCCTCCGGCGCCCGCGTGGCCGATCCCTACGGCAACGGCAAACTGACCTTCGGCATCAGCGAACGCCGCTACGAATTCCGCATGCCGCTGCCCAGCCTGCTCATGCCCAAGCGCGACCCGGCGACCGGCGATGAGTTCCCGGGCAGCTACGACTTCAACCCGTACACCGGCGCCCGTCTCGAAATCGCCCCCTCGTCGAACTGATCCCGCGCAATGAGCAGTCGTTACAACGCCGCAGACATCGAAGTCCTCTCCGGCCTGGACCCGGTCAAGCGCCGGCCGGGCATGTACACCGACACCGCGCGCCCGAACCACCTGGCGCAGGAAGTGATCGACAACGCCGTCGACGAAGCGCTCGCCGGCCATGCCGGCGCCATCGAGGTGGTGCTGCATCCCGACGGCAGCTGCGAAGTGGCCGACGACGGTCGCGGCATGCCGGTGGACATCCATCCGGAAGAAAAGATTCCCGGCGTCGAACTGATCCTCACCCGCCTGCACGCGGGCGGCAAGTTCAGCAACAAGAACTACACCTTCAGCGGCGGCCTGCACGGCGTCGGCGTCAGCGTGGTGAACGCGCTGTCGAAGAAGGTGGAGGTCTTCATCAAGCGCGAAGGCAACGAGTACCGGATGGAATTCCGCGACGGCGACCGCGCCTCGGCGCTGGAGACCGTCGGCACCGTCGGGAAGAAGAACACCGGCACCCGCCTGCGCTTCTGGCCGGATCCGAAGTATTTCGACACGCCGAAGTTCAACATCCGCCATCTGCGCCACCTGCTGCGCGCGAAGGCGGTGCTCTGTCCCGGTCTCACCGTCTCGCTGCTCGATGCCGCGACCGGCGAGAAGGACACCTGGCGCTATGAGGACGGACTGCGCGATTACCTGAAGGGCGAGCTGTCGAACGGCGCGCCCGGTCCGAGCGAAGCGCTGCCGCCGGATCTCTTCGTCGGTCAGTTGAAGAAGGATTCGGAAGTCGTCGACTGGGCCGCGGCCTGGGTACCGGAAGGCGAATTGGTGCAGGAGAGCTACGTCAACCTGATTCCGACCGCGCAGCACGGCACCCACGTCAACGGCCTGCGCACGGGCTTCACCGATGCCCTGAGGGAGTTCTGCGATTTCCGCAACCTCCTGCCCCGCGGCGTGAAACTCGCGCCGGAAGACGTGTGGGACCGGGTCGCCTTCGTGCTCAGCATCAAGATGACCGACCCGCAGTTCAGCGGCCAGACCAAGGAACGCCTGTCCTCGCGCCAGGCCGCGGCCTTCGTCGAGGGCGCGGCGCACGACGCGTTCTCGCTGTGGCTGAACCAGCACGTCGAACTCGGCGAGAAGATCGCGCAGCTCGCGATCGAGCGCGCCGCGGCGCGACTGAAGACCGAGAAGCAGATCGTCCGCAAGAAGGTGACGCAGGGACCCGCGTTGCCCGGCAAGCTCGCCGACTGCATCAGCCAGGACCTTTCGCGCACCGAACTCTTCCTGGTCGAAGGCGATTCGGCCGGTGGCTCGGCGAAACAGGCGCGCGACAAGGATTTCCAGGCGATCCTGCCGCTGCGCGGCAAGATCCTGAACACCTGGGAAGTCGCCTCCGGCAGCGTGCTCGCGTCGCAGGAAGTGCACGACCTGGCCGTGGCCATCGGCTGCGATCCGGGCAAGGACGACATCTCCGGACTGCGTTACGGCAAGGTGATCGTGCTCGCCGACGCCGACTCCGACGGTCTGCACATCGCCACCCTGCTCTCGGCGCTGTTCCTGAAGCATTTCCCCGCGCTGGTGAACGCCGGTCACGTGTTCGTGGCGATGCCGCCGCTGTTCCGCGTCGACGTGGGCAAGCAGGTCTTCTACGCGCTGGACGAGGAAGAGAAGCGGCTGCTGCTGGAGAAGATCGAGCGCGAGAAGCTCGCTTCCAAGAAGAGCATGGGGCAGATCAACGTCACCCGCTTCAAGGGCCTCGGCGAGATGAACCCGCAACAGCTGCGCGAATCGGCGATCCATCCCGACACCCGCCGGCTGGTGCAATTGACGGTCGACGGCGCGCAGGAAACGCATGCGCTGATGGACATGCTGCTGGCGAAGAAGCGGGCGTCCGACCGCAAGACGTGGCTGGAGACCAAGGGCGATCTGGCGACGCTTGAGGTCTGATGCCCGTCCGCATCGCCCTCTTCCGCGGCATCAACGTCGGCAAGGCCAAGCGCATCGCGATGGCCGAGCTGAAAACGATGTGCGAGGGTCTGGGCTTCGCGAACGTGCGCACCCTGCTCAACAGCGGCAATGTCGTGTTCGAGACCGCGCGCGGCGCGACGGCGACGGATGCGAAGCGCATCGCCGCCGCGCTGGTCGAGCGCACCGGCGTCGCGGCGAACGTGCGGGTGCTGGACGCGGCGACCCTGGACGCGGCGATCGCGGGCAATCCGTTCGCCGATCGCTGCGACGATCCCTCCCGGCTGCTCGTCGGTTTCCGTCTCGGGGACGACAGCGCGCCGTTCGAAGCGCTGCAACGCGATTTCGCGGAAGAGCCTTTCGCGATCGGCGACCACGCCTGCTATCTGTGGTATCCCGACGGCATCCTGGCCAGCCGGATCGGCGATGCGCTGGCCGGGCCGAAATTCCGCGATCGCATCACCACCCGGAACTGGGCGACGGTGTTGAAATTGCAGGCGATGGCGGCGGGCTGACCGCGACGCTTCCCGCCGGGCGACATAGAATCGGCCGATGCCGCGCGCCCCGACCCCGCTCTGGCCCGTTCCGCTGCTGGTCGCGACGATCCCCTTCGTCGCGGCGCACCTCGCCTACGCGCTCTCCATCGACGCGGGACATGTGCCGGCCTGCGTGCCCTATGTCGAGGGCTGCACCTCGATCAGCCGTGCCGCACGCCACGGCCTGGGCAACCACTTGTTCCGACTGCTGATGCTGCCTTCCGCCCTGCTGCTGGCGCTGCATTGGCTCGCCGCGCGCGCGTGGCTGCGGCAACGCCACGCCGATCCGCGCGCAGGACGCAACCTGCCGCTTCTGGGCGCGTTCGGCGGACTGGCGCTGGCGACGTACGTGGCCTTCCTCGGCACCGAAGGCGAGGTCTACCGCTGGCTCCGCCAGAACGGGGCGCAACTGTATTTCGCCTCGGTCTACGTGGCGCAACTGGTGTTTCTGCATCGCTATCGACAGACCGCCGGATACGACCGTCGCATCGTCGCGGGCATGCTCGCGATCTCGTTGGGGATGCTGGCGATGGGGATCGGCTATACCGCCGTCGCCAACGCGTGGGCGGACGAAGCGCTGAAGGATCGCATGGAGAATCTGCTCGAATGGCACATCGGCCTGGCGATGACCGTCTGGTATTTCCTTCAGGCGAGGATCTGGCGCCTCAGCGCGTTTTCGCTGTCGTTCGACGCGCGCTGACGCCGGAGGCGCGCGCGGCGGGCTCGGCGGGAACGACGGCCGCGGCTTCGGCGCGGATCGTCTCCAGCGCACGCATCCGCTTCTGCCCCTCCTCCCACTGCCTGCGCGTGGCCTCGGCGAGGAGGGCTTCGGTGAGAGCCATCAACGCGACGCTGGAATCCCAGACCGACAGGGCTTCCACCCGTGCGGGCAGCACGTGCGAGGCGACGCGCGAGATCGGCGAGAGCCACTGATCGGTGATCAGGACGACATCGACCTGGCGGCGCGCCGCCGCTTCCGCGAGACGCAACAGGCCGGGCTGGTAACGGCGGATGTCGAAGATCACCAGCGCATCGCGGCGCCCCATGTCCAGGACGCGATCGTGCCAGTTCGCCTCCTGGTCCCGGAGGTGGTCGACGCCGGGACGGACGATCCGCAGCTGCACCGACAGATATTGCGCGAGCGCATCGGTGAAGCGACCGCCGATCAGGTGCAGCCGCCTGCGCCGATCAGCCAGCAATCCCGCGACCCGTTCGAATTCCGCCGTCGGCAGGTGGTCGAAGGTTTCGTGCAGGTTGCTCTCGATCTTCGCGACGTAGCTCTGCAGCCAGGAACCGGGATTCGCGCCCTGGCGCGGACGTCGCGGCGGCGGCTTGTTCAGGGGCGAACTGAGTTGCGCGGCCAGTTCCTCGCGCATCACCCGCTGGAAATCCGGGTAGGAGGCGAATCCGATCCGCGCCACCAGCCGCAGCACCGTCGGCGCGCTGACCCCGGTTTCGCGGGCGAGATCGCTCGCGCTCTGCAGGCCGGCGACCGGATATTCGGCCAGGATCCGGTGCGCCACCCGGCGCTCCGTGGCCGAAAAACCGGCCAATCCGTCGCGCAGCCGCTCCATCACCGTCAGCATGGGCACCTCCGCTCTTGACAAGCCGGAGAGATTGTTAGACTTTTTTCAGGCGGTGTAAACCTGCCCGTGTCTGTACGATTCGTTACAAGGCCCCCGGACCTTGGACGAGCCGTCCCGGCACGCCCTACCGGCTCCCGCCAGGCTGCGCCATGACCGTCGCGATCGCTCCCGTCACGTACGAGCGGCACGCCGCCTTCGCCGTCGCGAACGGCGAAGGCGAAGGCGCGTTCGTCCTGGTCTGCGACCATGCCAGCTACTTCATTCCCGACGAGTACGCCGGCCTGGGCCTGGGCGAAACCGACCGCCTGCGCCACATCGGCTGGGACATCGGCGCCCTGGGCCTGTCGCGCGCGCTGTCCGCGCGCCTCGACGCGCCGTTGATCCACGCCACCCTCTCGCGCCTGCTGTACGACGTGAACCGCGCCCCCGATGCGCACGACGCGATCGTCGCCGTCAGCGAGAACGTCGCCATTCCCGGCAACCGCGATCTCGACGACGCCGAGCGCGAGCGGCGCCGGCGCTGGATCTACGAGCCCTATCACGCGGCGATCGAGGCGATCGTCGCCGGACGGCTGGCCCACAACCGCCCGACGGCGGTCGTCGCGGTGCATTCCTTCACGCCGGTGTACCACGGGGTCGCCAGGCCGTGGCGGATCGGGGTGCTGTCGCATCGCGACCGGCGCATGGCCGACGCCCTGCTCGCCGCGCTGCGCGCCGAGGTCGACGCCAGCGGCGCGGACATCGGCGACGACGCGCTCGGCCTGGACATGATCGGGGACAACCAGCCGTACGCGCCGGCCGACGGCGTCTATCACACGCTCGAACGCCATGCCGAGGCGCACGGACTGCCGTGCGCGATGCTCGAGATCCGCAACGACCTCATCCAGGACGGCCCGGGGCAGGACGCCTGGGCAGACCGGCTCGCGCCGCTGCTGCAGCGCGCGCTGGCGTCCGCCCACGCGAGTCACGGAGCTTCGCCGCCGCAACCCTGAGTCCCCGCCGCGTCCGGACCTTCCGAGCGCGACGGCCGCCACCACCGCGTACGCGTCACCGATCCGCAGTCATGCAAGGGGAATCCGACATGTCACAGCAGTCCGGCGTCAGCTACACCAAGGTCGATACGGCGTATTTCGAAAAACGGGGCCTGCGACGTTACGCAGGCGTCTGGTCGCTCTGGGCGCTGGGCGTGGGCGCGGTGATCTCCGGCCATTTCTCCGGCTGGAACCTCGGCCTCGCCAACGGCTGGGGCAGCATGTTCGTCGCCACGATCGTGATCGCGGTGATGTACCTCGGCCTGACCTATTCGCTCGCCGAAATGTCGCCGGCGCTGCCGCACACCGGCGGCGCCTATTCGTTCGCGCGCACCGCGATGGGCCCGTGGGGCGGGTTCCTGACCGGGCTGTCGGAGAACGTCGAGTACGTGCTCACGCCGGCGGTGATCGTGTTCTTCATCGGCAGCTACATGGGCAGCATCGTCGGCACGCCCGCGGAGTACCAGCCGTTGTGGTGGATCGGGTTCTACGTCGTGTTCGTGGTCCTCAACGTCATCGGCGTGGAACTGAGCTTCAAGGTCACGGTGCTGGTCACTCTCGCCGCGCTGGGCTGTCTCGTCGTGTTCTGGATCAGCGCGATCCCGCACATCGACTTCCAGCGCTGGGCGATGAACGTCGGTCCGGACGGCGCCGAGCTCGCCGAAGGCGGCGGCCCGTTCCTGCCCAAGGGATTCACCGGCGTGCTCGCGGCGATGCCGTTCGCGGTCTGGCTGTTCCTCGCGATCGAACAACTGCCGCTGGCGGCCGAAGAATCGGTCGATCCGCGCCGCGACATGCCCAAGGGCATCATCCTCGGCATCTTCACCCTGATCGTGTCCGCCTTCATGATCCTGTGGCTGAATCCTTCGGTCGCCGGCGTCGGTTCGCACAAGCTCGGCGCGTCGGGGGAACCGCTGCTCGACGGCTTCAAGGCGGTCTACGGCGACGGCATCGCGAAGGTCCTGGCGCTGGTCGCGGTGCTCGGCCTGATCGCCAGCTTCCACACCATCATCTTCGCCAAGGGCCGGCAGATCTATTCGCTCAGCCGCGCCGGCTACTTCCTGCCCTGGCTCTCGATCACCCACGGCACCCGCAAGACCCCGCACGTGGCGATGGTGGTGGGCAGCCTCGCGGCGCTCGCGGTGATGCTGGCGCTGTGGTTCGGCCTCGGCGCCGACGCCGGCGGCAAGGCCATCGGCGGCACCCTGCTCAACATGGCGGTGTTCGGCGCGATGTTCAGCTACTTCATGCAGGCGCTGAGCTTCATCATCCTGCGTCGCAGGCTGCCGAACATCGAGCGTCCGTACCGCAGTCCGTTCGGCGTGTTCGGCGCAGTGCTGACCATGGCGATCGCTTCTGTGACCCTGTACTTCCAGCTCACCGATCCGGTCTACAAGCAGGCGGTGATGTGGGTCGCGGCCTGGTTCGTGCTCTGCATCCTGTATTTCGCGGTGTTCGGCCGCTACAAGCTGATCCTGTCGCCGGAAGAGGAGTTCGCGATGGAGCATCGCGAGAAGGCCTGATCCGACGTCCCTCCCCCACGTCGTCCTCCTCGACACCACCCCAACCGCCACGATCACGGATCCGCCCATGCCCGCACCGCTGAGCTTCGCCGAACTCAAGCGCGCCGTCGCCGACGGCAGCATCGACACCGTCGTCGCCTGCATGGTCGACATGCAGGGACGACTGATGGGCAAACGCTTCCAGGCCGAGTACTTCGTCGAGGCCGCGCACGAGGAAACCCACGCCTGCAATTACCTGCTGGCCGACGACATCGACATGGAACCGGTGCCCGGCTACAAGGCCGCGAGCTGGGACCGCGGCTACGGCGATTTCGTGCTCAAGCCGGACATGGGCACGCTGCGCCGCATCCCGTGGCTGGAAGGCACGGCGCTGGTGTTGTGCGACGTGCTCGATCACCATCACCACGATCTGCCGCACAGTCCGCGCGCGATCCTCAAGCGCCAGGTCGAGCGCCTCAAGGAACGCGGCTGGGTCGGGATGTTCGCCTCGGAACTGGAGTTCTATCTGTTCGACGAAAGCTACGAATCGCTGCAGGATCGCGATTACCGCGATCCGAAGACCGCCGGACGCTACATCGAGGATTACCACATCCTGCAGACCACCCGCGAGGAGCCGGTGATGCGGGCGATGCGCAGGGGCATGCAGGCCGCGGGCATCCCGGTGGAGAACAGCAAGGGTGAATGGGGACCGGGCCAGGAGGAGTTGAACGTCCGCTACACGGACGCGCTGGAGATGGCCGATCGTCACGTCATCCTCAAGAACGGCTGCAAGGAAATCGCGATCGCGCACGGCAAGGCGATCACCTTCATGGCCAAGTGGCGCTACGACCTCGCCGGATCCAGCAGCCACATCCACAATTCGCTGTGGAGCGCGAAGACCGGCAAGCCGCTGTTCTTCGACCCCAAGGCCGAACACGGCATGTCCGAACTGATGCGCGCCTGGGTCGCGGGTCAGGTGAAGTACGCCCGCGACATCACCTGGTGCCTCGCGCCGTACATCAATTCCTACAAGCGCTTCCAGGCCGGGACGTTCGCGCCGACCAAGGCGATGTGGAGCATCGACAACCGCACCGCCGGGTTCAGGCTGTGCGGCGAGGGCGGCAAGGGCATCCGCATCGAATGCAGGATCGGCGGCGCCGATCTCAATCCCTACCTCGCTTTCGCCGCGCTGATCGCCGCCGGGCTCGCCGGCATCGACGAGAAGCTGAAACTCGGCAAGCCGCATTCGGGCGACGCCTACCGCGGCGAATCGCTGCCCGAGGTCGCCAAGACCCTGCGCGACGCCGCCGAGGCGCTGCGCGGCTCGAAGATGCTGCGCAAGGCCTTCGGCGACGAAGTGATCGACCACTACGTCCGCACCGCGGAATGGGAACAGTTCGAGTACGACCGCCGGGTCACGGACTGGGAACTCCGCCGCGGATTCGAGCGCTATTGAGGAGGGACCCCATGCGCGACCAGCTGAATTTCCTCGACATCGTCGACATGGCCTGCCGGCGTCCGGGCATGTTCATGATCGAGGATTCGCTGGAACCGCTCGAAACGATGGCGATCGGTTACGAATTCGCCATCGCGTTCCACGCGGCCGACGACGACACGGCGCGCTTCAACGCGGCGTTCCGCAGATTCCTCGAAGAACGCTACGGCTGGAGCATGGCGCGCGGCTGGTCGGCGGCGATCGGCGCGAACCTCGCTCCCGGAGAAACCGCGATCGGCAAGCTGGGCGCGCTGATCGCCGAATACAGAACGCACCTGCGCGACGCGACGCGCGGCGCCGCTCCCCCGCCGGGCGGCTACGCATCGACCGCCGCCTGAACCCACGCGGAGACCTCATGTCCGACACTCCCCGACCCGACAGCGCCCGACCCGAGCGCATCCGGATCGTCTCCCCGATCGACGGCGCGATCGTCGCCGAGCGCGATCCTGCCGACGACGCCAGCATCGCCGAAGCGCTCGCGCTCGCGGCCGAAGCGCAGCGCCAGTGGCGCAGAACGCCGCTGTCCGAGCGCGCGGCGTACTGCAACGCCGCCGTCGACGCCATGCTGTCGATGCGCGACGACATCGTCCCCGAGCTGGCGCGGCAGATGGGCCGCCCGGTGCGTTACGGCGCCGGCGAACTGCGCGGCTTCGAGGAACGCGCGCGCTACATGATCGGCATCGCCGGCGACGCGCTGGCCGATCTCGACGTCGGCGAGAAACCCGGGTTCCGTCGCTGGATCCGTCGCGAACCGCTGGGTACCGTGCTGGTGATCGCGCCGTGGAACTATCCCTACCTCACCGCGGTGAACTCGATCGTCCCGGCGCTGATGGCCGGCAACGCGGTAATCCTGAAACACGCGGCGCAGACGCTGCTGGTGGGCGAACGCTTCGCGCGCGCGTTCGAGATCGCCGGACTGCCCGCGGGCCTGTTCCGCAATCTGGCGATGGATCACGCACAGACCGCGCGCGTCATCGGCTCGGGCAAGGTGCGGCAGGTGAACTTCACCGGCTCGGTCGCCGGCGGACGCGCCATCGAGGCCGCGGCCAGCGGCCGTTTCCTCGGCGTCGGACTCGAACTCGGCGGCAAGGATCCGGCCTACGTGCGCGCCGACGCCGATCTCGCGTTCGCGGTCGAGAACCTCGTCGACGGCAGCTTCTTCAATTCCGGCCAGAGCTGCTGCGGCATCGAGCGCATCTACGTCGACCGCCGGATCCACGGCGAGTTCGTCGATCGCTTCGTCGAACTGACCCGCGGCTACGTCCTCGGCAATCCCCTGGACGAGGCGACCACGCTGGGTCCGCTGGTGAAGACCTCGAGCGCCGAGTTCGTCCGCGGCCAGATCGCCGACGCGCGTTCGCGCGGGGCGCGATTGCTGATCGACCCGCGGCATTTCCCGGCCGATGCGGCGGGCACCCCGTACATGGCGCCGCAGGTCCTGACCCATGTCGACCACACGATGTCGGTGATGACCGAGGAAAGCTTCGGGCCGGTGGTCGGGATCATGGCGGTGGACGACGACGAGCAGGCGATCGCGCTGATGAACGACAGTCCCTACGGCCTCACCGCATCGGTGTGGACCGCCGACATCGACGCCGCGGCGCGCATCGGCGATGCGATCGAGACCGGCACCGTGTTCATGAACCGCTGCGACTATCTCGATCCTGCGCTGGCCTGGACCGGCGTCAAGGACACCGGGCGCGGGGCCACGCTCTCGCGCGTCGGTTACGAAACGCTGACCCGCCCGAAATCCTTCCATCTCCGCCACGAGCTTCCCGCATGACCCTGCGCGCCAACTGGAACTACCCCACCGCCGTGCGCTTCGGCGCCGGCCGCATCGCAGAGCTGGCGGAGGTCTGCGCCGCGAACGGCATCCGTCGTCCGCTGCTGGTGACCGACGCGGGACTCGCGAACGCGCCGATCACCCGCGACGCGCTGGAACGCCTGCGCGCCGGCGGCCTGGACGCGGGATTGTTCGCCGATCTCAAACCGAATCCGGTCGCGGCCAATCTCGATGCCGGGCTGCGCGCCTATCGCGAAGGCGGCCACGATGGCGTGGTCGCGTTCGGCGGCGGCAGCGGCCTCGACACCGGCAAGCTGATCGCGTTCATGAGCGGACAGACGCGGCCGATCTGGGATTTCGAGGACATCGGCGACTGGTGGACGCGCGCCGATCCCGACGGCATCGCGCCGATCGTCGCGGTGCCGACCACCGCCGGCACCGGTTCGGAAGTCGGTCGCGCCGGCGTGCTCACCGACGAAACCACGCACACCAAGAAGATCATCTTCCATCCGAAGATGATGCCGCGGGTCGTCATCTGCGATCCGGCCCTCACCGTCGGCATGCCGGCGAAGATCACCGCCGGCACCGGCATGGACGCGCTGTCGCACTGCCTCGAAGCGTACTGCGCGCCCGGTTTCCACCCGATGGCCGACGGCATCGCGGTCGAAGGCATACGGCTGGTGCGCGGCGCGCTGCCGCGCGCGTACGCGACGCCCGACGATCTCGACGCCCGCGGCGACATGATGGCCGCCGCGGCGATGGGCGCGACCGCGTTCCAGAAGGGCCTGGGCGGCATGCATGCGCTGTCGCATCCGGTCGGGGCGCTGTTCGATACCCACCACGGCATGACCAACGCGATGTTCATGCCCTACGTGCTGGTCTTCAACCGCAGCGCGATCGAGGACCGCATCGCCCGGCTCGCCGCGTATCTCGGATTGCCGCGCGCGGACTTCCACGGCTTCCTCGACTGGATCCTCGAACTGCGCGCCGCGCTCGGCGTGCCGCATACGGCCGGAGAACTCGGCGTGGACCCCGCGCGCGCGGCCGACATCGCGACGATGGCCGCGGCCGATCCGTCCGCCGGCGGCAATCCGTTGACCTTCGATGCCGATGCCGCCGCGCGGGTGTTCGCCGCCGCCTGCGAAGGGAGGCTCTGACCGCTTTTTCCTCTCCCGCCGCGTCCGGCGACTCGACTCCCGCGATGCCCATGCCCCCGGGCATCGTCCGCGACCGGACGAGGGAGAGGCTTTTCTTCCATGGCCCGCGCGCGAAACGCGCGGGCCCGACGCGCCGGCGGCGCGTCAGTAGCCGAGCAGCAGCACCTGCGCGTACAACGGATGGTCGACTTCGCCCAGCACGCGCGGGCGATGCTGCACCGGCACGGCCGCGCTGATCTTCTCGAAGGTCTCGAACGCCGACAGCGGTTCGGCCAGCACGGCGGCCACCAGCGCTTCGGTGGCGTCGTCGTCGGCTTCGCCGCGGGCCAGATCGGCGGCGTCCTCGCGGCTCAGCAGATCGTGGACCACGGCGACCCGGTCGCGCACCCGCTCCCACTCGCGCGCGTCGATCTGCCCCGACTGCAGGAAACGATCGACGATCGCATCCTGCAGCGCGGACAGGCGGCTCTGCCGCTCCATGTCGACCGCCATCCGCATTTGCCTGTCGTCGAGCTGCGGCACCGGCTGCCCGGTCGCTTCCGACACGCGCTCCCCGACCTGGCGCATGTGCTCGGCGTCGGGCATCCGGCGGGCGAGGATGTGGTCGATCGAACGCGCGTAGAGTTCGAGGAACACCGGTTCGAAATTGGACGCGTCCAGCGGCATCTGCTCGCCGGTCGTCGGCTGCGCGCG
The DNA here is from genome assembly GCA_049324395.1 of Pseudomonadota bacterium. Taxonomy (GTDB): domain Bacteria; phylum Pseudomonadota; class Gammaproteobacteria; order Xanthomonadales; family Xanthomonadaceae; genus Lysobacter_I. The sequence continues at coordinate 159,050 of JBMOOY010000062.1, read as the reverse complement.
CAACGCGACGAGCGCCGCGTCCGGCTCCAGCGACGGGTCCGCGATGCAGCGGCTTTCCGGCGGCACGTTGGCGGGATCGTGGATGGGATTGGTGCTGACCGTGCAGGTGCTGTAGTCGACGTGCGCGCGGACGATGTCGTAGAACACCGGCATGACGTTGTGGTCGTAGATCACCGCCGCGACGCGGTCCTCCGGGTGATGGCCGGCCCACAGCTGCATGCCCGGCATCTCCGGCACCGCGTAGCGCCCGATCTCCTCGAACCCGATCGCCAGCATCTGCCCGATGCGTTCGGCGGTCTGCATCTTCTGCCAGGGCCGGTCGATGGGCATGAGCGTGATCCGCGCCGCGATCCCCCCGCCCTGCGGCATGTCCGCCATCGCCGCGATCTTGCGCTTGAGCCACCACGGCAGCGCGAACCGCAGCAGCAGCCACAGCAGGACCAGCAGGCCGATCAGCGTCGCCAGCACCACGATCAACACGTTCAGCAGCGTCATCTTGCGCTCCCCGGTCGGGCGACCTTTCGGGAAGTGTACGGATTCCCGGGGGAAAAGCGGAACCCTCGGCCTCGAGTGGTCCACCACGCCGGCTGGCGGGATCGCCCGGGCACGGGAAGCCTACGCCCCATACCTCTTCGCGCGACGATGCTCGGGCATCGCCGCAGTGCTCGCCAAACACCATCATGGAGATCGTTGCCGGCGCCGTTGGAACATGCAAGGGACCCGAGCGCCATCGCCCCGGTGCCGTCACCGGGACCGGGACCAAGCAACACCCGGGCAAACATCCAGATAGAGGAGACTCCGTTGAGATACGTCATCGGCATCGGCGGCATGGCACTGATCCAGATCGGCCTGACCGTCGCCGTCATCCTCGCGACCGCAGGCGGCGGCTCGTTCGTCGGCCTCTGGGCGATGCTGCTCGCCGTCGTCGGCATCCCGCTCACGGCGCTGATCAACGCCCTCGTCGTCCACACCCATCGCGGCCGCCCCGTCTCCGCACTCGCGCTCCGCGTCGGACTCGCGACCCTTCCATTGCCGGTTGCGCAGGTGGCCGTGATGATCCTGGTATCCGTTTTCCGGTTGTAGTCGTAGGGCGGACAGGCCGAAGGCATCATGCGCCATCGAACATCACCGCCGGCGGACGCCTCGAAGAAAATGCACGACGCTTCGCTCGCGCACCCTGCGAAACCGCCTTGCGGCCCTCGAACGAGCAATCAGAAGACGCGATAGAAAATTCGAACCGCAAATGCAGCCATCGTGATGACGGCAAGCAAAAAAAGGCCTCCAGCCACTCCAACACCGATGGCGCCCAACAACGAACGCCTGATAAGTTTTCCACCGACCAGAGCAACGAAGGCAGAAGAAATCGTGGCGTATGACCAAAGGATCCAGTAGCCGCGGGCCGTTGGAAATTCGCCGGATACGACCCAACCCAACCATAGGACGAGCGTCACGAGCGTGGTCACGGCGACCAGATAGGCCGCCGACGCAGCACGAAAGTCAAATCGCTTGGCTGCAGGTACCACAAGTCGTGCCTTTGGAGCCGTGTAGGGACTGTTCACTGTCGAAGTCGTCCAAGATCTGAATCGAGCCGGGCGGCGAAGCGGCGCTTGTCCGAACGATGCAATGGACTCCCGCTCGCGGAGCCCGCCGCATGGATGCTACTACCGCCGCGATCGACCTTGCAAAGTGCAACCAGCGGTCAGAGTGGATTTCTCGCGGTAGAGTTCTGGAGAAAGCGAACTCCGCCTCCTCTTTCTTGCGTTCCTGTCATCGGCGGGCCAGGGCTCCCCCTACGAGAAACTCCTTGCGGCGAAGTTGTAGGGCGGACTCAAGCCCGCCTTACGGGTTTGGCAGCAACCGGGGGGCAGATACGCCTTACGGGCTTCTTTAATTGGTACGGAAAGGCCATCGACGAACCATTAGACCTTGGGAAACGCTTTGTACGCTGCCTCTATGTCAGGATCTATCGTCTCATACCATTTATGAAATGCCGCAGTCGCACTCTTTGGCAAATTTCTCAAATCATTGCCATGAATTACTTTATCAGTAACGAGCATGAGCGTTAGGTCACGCTCACCAGACCAGTCAGTCAAAAAAGCCGTACCGAAATATATTCCAGCTGAAGAGAGCCTCGTTTCCAAGGTGACAACTGAAGATGTTTCGTGTTCATTTGTTATTACGCAAATAACGCATCCTTCGCTGCCGATGAAGGTTACGTGGTACGTGACCGGCTCGCCTAAAAGATTTTTTGTCACATTAGAATAAGTGACGAACCTGCTTCCAGACCCACCTATTTTCGTTAACTCCGTGCAAATCCAAACAACTTCTTTAGAGCTGCTGTCCGCCGCCTTTTTTGTTGCGTGAGCAATAGACTTCAAATTAAAAAAGCTGCTTGGTAGAGGCTGAATTCCTTCAGCCTCCAACGTGATAGCTCGCATCAAGTCTGTTTGTTCATTAGATGCAATTTTCTGAACAAAAATGTTTGCAGACAATCCAAGAGCGGCCCCAGAGAATGTTGCGGCAATCGTTGCCGCAACAGTCTGGCCGTAGAACTCAAAAATAGCGGCAATTACTACCCCACCGATGCCAAGCGCGACAGAAAAAGCAACAAGTACTTTATAGATGGTGTTTGACGGCATTCGAGATCCCTCTCCATATAAAATATCAAGGCCTAACTCTTGAGAAAGCCCCGCCACGAAGCGGCGCCGGCTTTAAAATGAACCCTATCTCCGGAGACTGCCGCCATGGATGCTACTCCCGTCGCAATCGACCTTGCAAACGAAGTCTTCGAGTTTACGTTCGCCGATACACATGGCCGCATCATCGAGCGCAAACTATTGTTAAGCGCCACATTGTTTCGCACTGGCCGGCATTTCGCCGCGTGGTTGTGACCGCCCCCAACGAGTTCTCCTCGAACAAGCTCGGCGAGCTTGACGGCATCATCAAACGCGGACGACCGCTCGACCGTTTCCACGCCTAGGCGCTGGAGTCCGCCGAACGCCGCGGTCACAACATGGCCGCCTTGGCACTGGCAAACAAACTCGCCAGGCGACTGTGGACGATGACTCGCGATGGCAAATCCTCCGACGGCGACCACGCCAACGCGGCACCTGTGGCACGCTGATTCGACCTTTTTCTCGACCGTTCAGCGCAAGACCCTTTGCAAGCTGCAGAACGATCACGATCATGGCACCGGGCACGGCCCCGAGGCGGGTAACGCCGATAAGAATTCCGACACTCGATGTCGCTTGAACAGTAGGCACCGCTTCGCGACTTTCATGATGGCTCGGGCGCTGCGCGCCCATCGAAATGCTGGATAGGCGAATGCAACCGTTCCACTTGCCGATGATCGGGATCTTTCAAGCAGCCGACGAACGGGGCTTGCGTGGGGATTCCATAGGCGAATTGTTATGCGTACGAGTTACGCTGGCACAGTGCCTTTTAAGTAGTACTTCATCCCTTTCCGGTTACCGGCGGTCTCTAGCTCGCCGGAGTCAGACATAGGGCGCAACGCTAGTTGTGCAACAGGCACCTCAATTTGAAGAACTTGTGCTATTGAGATGACGGTCATCCCCGGGTTCTGTGCCAACAGATCACGGATCTCTGCTCGACGCTCATCAAGGTAGTTATCAATTGTCCCGCGCGCCTTCTTTGGGTAACGCTGCTCAAGTAGCGCCGTGAGCTTGCCAGCGAGCTCAGTGTAGGAAGAGTACTGAATCCTATCGAGGCCGCGAAGATCGGAAGGAACCTCATTTACGTCCGTTTTTGATGGATCAATTGCAATGAACCATTGGTCGCCAATTGCCATAGCGAAACCCAGCCCCAGGGTGACATTGGGATTCCAACCAGATATGTCGAAGATCGAGAAATCTGAGCCACGTATGTAAGTCTCGATCTTTTTCATGATGTGCATGTTGGTAATTTTTTCATCTGCGAAGATGAAAGTTACGTCATACTTTTCTTCAAGCTCTTTGTAGAGCTTGCGATAGTCGTCTTTAGGGTACAAGCGATACGAGTACGCCACAAAAACCTGTTTCCGCAGCGGTGTCACATGGGATGGCTGTGCTTCAGTCACCGACTACTCTCCTGTACGCATAACACCTGAGTTAAGCCGCGCCGCAGCGGGGCGACGGACGCGTGCTAGCGTAGCGCAGGCACGCGGCCGACGTCACGATGCGGGGGCGGCTTGAACGAATTTCTAGGCCTCACTTTGCGAGCTTATCAATGATGATTGTTGCGATGGTGATAATGCAAAGTGTCCATGTGGCATATACAAGACGCCGTGTTTGCATAACAAGCTGTTCATTTAACTGACGCTGCACCTTGATTGAACGAATTGACAATGCAGTATTCCTGAAATTCCATTCGTCTCCCTTCAGGACGGAAAGTTTGTCAAGTTCGGATAGCAGTAGATCTTCTGAGTCTTGCTGAAAGTTCATTGGCATTCCTTGCTTGGTGAGGCCTAACTACAAATAGCCCCCACATCGGGGTATATCCCGGAGCCTGCCACCGGCAATACCCGCAGTCAATTCAGAAAACCTGTAAGAAACAACAGGATGGGTGGAAGCGCATCGAGCCCTGCCGGATCCAGCGGGTGGGATACACGGCATTGGCACCCCGATATCTCTTATCGCGGCGCACATGCCCCGATACACGATGAAGGCATCGTTCGAAAAAATACCCATCGTCGATTCGCCGGAATATCGTTCGCCCACATCCTGCGCCACGATGCGCGTTCGACAGGGCATCGAGCGTTCATCCCACCTTGCCCCTCGACACCACCAACACGCCGGCCGCAACGAGCACCGTGCCCGCCACCTGCCAGGCGCCCATCGGTTCGTGCAGGATCAGCAGACTGAGGACGATCGTGGACACGGGGCCGATCATGCCGATCTGCGCTGCGGGGCCGGAGCCGATGCGGCGGATGCCCATCATCGTCGCGAGGACGGGGAGTACGGTGCAGAGGGTGCCGTTGAGCAGCGAGAGGGCGTAGACCTCGCGGGCGACGTCTGCGAGCGGCATGGGCCGCAGGATCAGGTATTGGCCGATGCACAGCAGGCTGGCGACGATGCTGGCGTAGGCGGTGAGGCGGACCGAGCCGATGCGGCCGACGAGTTCGCCGCTGCCGTAGAGATAGGCGGCGTACGACAGGGCGCTGCAGAACACGAGCGCGCTGCCGATGAGCGTGCCCTGCCCGTCCATGCGCAGATCGTGGCCGAAGGCGAGCGCGACGCCGAGGTAGCTCACGCCCAGCGCGATCCACTGCAGCCGCGAAGGCCAGCGTCGCGCGAGCAACACGCCGATCAACAGCACCAGCGTCGGCGTGAGATACAGGATGATGCGTTCGAGCGTGGCCGAGATGTACGCGAGGCCGAGGAAGTCGAACAGGCTGGCGAGGTAGTAGCCGCACGCGCCGAGGGCGAGGATGCGCCAGCGGTCGCCGGCCTGCAGCGGCGCGGCGCGACGCGCGGCCCAGGCGCACATCGCGGCGAAGAACGGCAGCGCGACCGCCATGCGCAGCGCCAGCAGGGTGACGGCGTCGACGCCGTGGCGATAGCAGAGCTTGACGATGATGGCCTTGCCGGAGAACGCGACCGCACCGCCGGCGACGAGCAGGACGCCGACCGGATCGAGCCGGCGCGCGGCGTGGGCGCCGTCGAGGCCGGGCGATGCGTCTGCGCTCATGCGTCGGCGCGCAGCGCGGCTTCGACCAGGGCGCGGATCGCCCTCGCTGCGGATGCGGCACGCGCGTCGTCGTAGGCGAAGCTGTCTTCGTCCATGTAGATGCGCTGGCTGATTTCCAGCTGCACCGCATCGACGCCGTTCGCGGGATCGCCGTAATGCCGCGTGATGTAGCCGCCCTTGAAGCGACCGTTGACCACCCAGTCGTGATCGCGCTGCGACGCCAGCGCGGCTTCGATCCGCGCCTGCATCGCCGGTGCGCAACTCGCGCCCGCGGCGGTGCCGACGTTGAGATCCGGCAACCGCCCCTCGAACAGGAACGGGCATGCGCCCCGGATCGAATGCCCTTCCCAGAGCAGCACGCGGCCGTGCGCGTTGCGCAGACGCAGGAGTTCGTCGCGCAGGGTCTCGTGATACGGACGCCAGAAGGTCTCGACGCGTGCCGCGACCTCATCGGGCGTGGGTTCGCCCCCCGGAAGATAGACCGGATCGCCGGAAAACCGCACCACGGGGCACAGGCCGGTGGTGTTCTGTCCGGGATACAGCGAGACATCGTCCGGCGGGCGATTGAGGTCGACGACGTAGCGCGAATACCGCGGGACCAAGATCGACGCGCCGAGATCGCGCGCGAATGCGTACAGGCGCGAGACGTGCCAGTCGGTATCGGGCGCGCGACGCGCCTCGGGCGTCATCCGCGCGGCGAGCGGGTCGGGAATGGCGCTGCCGTCGTGCGGCAGGCTGATCAACAGCGGCGCGGTGCCGCGATGCAGGGTGCAGACATCCATGCGGCCAGTGTAGCCGCAGGGATGCCGTGGCCGGGACTGTCGGGGCCGTCGGGGCTTGCCCCTCGAGCGCTCGACCCGTCAGCTCTTGACCCGGCAGGTGTTCACGCCGAGCAGCGTGTAGAGCGGGCACCAGCCCATCAGCGAGGTGGCCAGCGGCACGATGCCGATCAGGCCGAGGTACTTCATGGGCGCTTCGAGCACGAACAGCAGGCTCAGCAGGCCGAGGCCGAGGAGGATGCGGACGGTCTTGTCCGCGGAACCGACGTTCTTCTGCATGGCGCATCTCCGGGTTGGGAACCGGGATCAGCGTAGTCCCGGCGCCTCCCCCGGCTCAGCGACTTTTGTCACCGGCCACGCTGTCGCCGTGCGGCACCCTGTCGGCGGCCGCGCCCAGGGCCAACGCGCGCAGACCGTCGATGTCGGCGATCCGGACCCCCGCGCGCGAAAGCTCCACCAGCCCCTGCTCGGCCAGCTGGCCGAGGGTTCGGGTGACCATCTCGCGGACGCTGCCGATCTCCTCGGCGATCTGCTGGTGGGTCATGGCCACGCTGCGGAAGCCGGCGTCCGCGCGTTCGACCAGGAACTCGGCGATGCGACGGTCGATGCGGTGGAAGGCCAGGCGTTCGACCCGCTCCATCAGATCGGACAGCCGGCTCGACAGCATCGAGAACAGGAAATGCCGGAACGGCGGGGATTCCGCGATCATCCGCTGGAACAGCGCAGGCGGCAGCAGCGCGAGCCGCAGCGCGCCCTCGGCCACGCCATCGGCGTTGTAGTCGGAACCGCCGAGCAGGCAACTGGAGGTCAGGATGCAGGTTTCGCCGCGATCGACCCGGTAGAGCACGATCTCGCGTCCGGTCTCGGAACGCTTGAGCACTTTCACCGCGCCCTGCACCACCAGCGGCAGGCCGCCGCAATGCTGGCCTTCGCCGAACACCGCCGTGCCGTCGCGGAATTCGTGCCAGCCCGCCTGCGTCGCGACCGCATCGCGCAGCGCGGGCGGCAGTTCGGCCAGCAGCGGATAGGCCGCCGCGAGCTGCGACGCGTCGCCGGCGTTCACGCGAACCGCTCCGGCCGATACGGCGCCGGGTCCAGCGCCGGCGCGCGCCCGGCCATCATGTCCGCGAGCAACTGCGCGCTGCCCGCGCTCATGCCCACGCCCATCATGCCGTGGCCGGTGTTCATCCACACCCGACGCAGGCCCGGCGCGCGACCGATCAGCGGCATGTCGTCGCGACTCATCGGCCGCCAGCCGTACCAGCGCTCGCGCACCTCCGGACCGACGGGTTCGTGCAGGTACTCGCGCGCGCCGCGCTCCAGCGCACCGAGCCGGCGCGCGTTGAGCGTGTCGTCGAAACCGGAGAATTCCATCGTGCTGCCGAGCCGGAAGCCGTCGTTCCAGGCGGTCACGCAGACCGAACGTTCGCGCAGCACCAGCGGCCGCTTCGGCACCCGCCCCGGCGCGCGATACGTGATCGAATAGCCCTTGCCGGGCTGGATGATCCTCTTCAGCCACGGCAACCCCATGGCATCGGCGGATTTCGCCGACCATGCGCCCAGCGCCAGCACCGCGTTGCGCGCGCGCAGTTCGCCGTGCGCGGTGTACGCGATCACGCCCTCGCGATCCTCGCGCAGGCCGTGCAGCGCGCAGCCTTCCTCGACGATGCCGCCGCGCGCGCGCACGGCACGGGCCAGTTCGGCGAGATAACGATCCGGCCGCAAAGCGGCGTCGCCGGCGAAGCGCAGCGCTCCGGCCACGCCGGGCTTCAGTGCGGGCTCCTGCGCTTCGAGCGCGGGCCCGTCGATCACCTCCACCGGCACCCCGAGGTCGCGCAGCAGCGGCAACTCGCGCTGGCCGTGCGCGAAGGCGCGGGCATCGCGGAACACGTAATCCTCGCCGGATTCGACGAATTCGCAGTCCAGGCCGAACCGTGCGACCCAGTCGGCGAGCCGACGGCGCGAATCGTCGAGCAGCGCGTGCTTGCCGCGTGCGCTCGCCTCCCAGTCGCGCGTGTTGCAGCGGCGCGCGAAACCGAGCATCCACCCCCACAGCAGGGGATCGAAACGCGGCGGTATGTACAGCGGCGCATCGGGCGTCAGCGACCAGCGCAAGGCTTTCGTCAACGTGCCGGGCGCGGCGAGCGGCGGCGCGTGGCTCGGGGTGATCGTGCCGCAGTTGCCGTGCGAGGCGCCGCTGCCGACGACGCCGGCCTCGATCACATGCACGCCGCGTCCCGCTTCCAGCAGGGCCAGGGCCGCGGCCAGGCCGCTCACGCCGCCGCCTGCGATCAGCACATCCGTTGCCGCACCCACCGTCGCCTCCACCGCCGCCATCGTCGACCTCGCGTCCTCGGAATGGGCATTGAATCACAGAGCCGCCCCCGATGCTGCGACGCAGCGTGACACGCGAATTTCGCCCCGACTACTTTCGCGTGCCCCAACGCCCCGGAGCGATGCCAAGCATCCGCCGAACGGCCGCGAGGCCGCAACGGCGCCTCTTGGGAGAGGGAGCGCCCTGCGCACCCTTCGCCGGCGCCATGACCGCCGGCCCGATCGCGTCACCATCTCGTTAGGGGGCTCCACACCGTTATGCGTACCAAGACCGCTCTGTCGAGCGCGGCGTTCGTCGTCGCACTCGGAATGTCCGTTTCCAGCTTCGCCGCCCAGCCCGCCCGCCAGCCCGCCGTCGAACGCGCGCAGGGCCTGCTGCTCGACGGCGCCGTCCGCAAGGCCGCCCGCATCGCCGATGCCGACCGGCTCGCGGTGAAGGATGTCGTCGTCGACCGCGACGGCACCGAACACGTGCGCATGACCCGCAGCTATCGCGGACTGCCGGTGATCGGCGGCGACATCGTCGTGTCCTCGCGCGGCAACCGCATGAAGGCGCTCAGCCGCTCGCTCGCCACCTCGGCGCGTCCGGAGATCGCCCCGCGGATCAGCCCGCTCGACGCCATCGTCGAGGCCGGCGCCAGCTTCAAGGGCACGATGCGCCAGCACCGCAACCATGGCCTGGTGATCTGGGCCCGCGGCGCGCAGCCCAGGCTCGCCTATCAGGTGCAGATCCAGGGCAGTCAGGCCGGCCGCCAGTCGGCGGACGTGATGTTCTTCGTCGACGCCGACACCGGCGCCGTGCTCGACATCCAGGACCAGCTGCAGACGGTCAACGCGGTCGGCACCGGCAAGTCGCTGCTCGTCGGCAACGTCTCGATCAATACCGATTTCGCCTCCAACTCGTACGCGCTCCGCGATCTCACCCGCGGCAGCGGCGCGGTCTACGACGCGGCCAACCGTTCGTACACCACCGCCGCGCGTCGCGCGACCCTGTTCACCGACGCCGACAACGTCTGGGGCAACAACGCCACCACCGACCGCGCCACCGTCGGCGTCGATATCGCCTACGGCGTCGCGATGACCTGGGACTATTACAAGAACACCCACGGTCGCAACGGCATCTTCAACAACGGCACCGGCGTGAAGAGCTACGCGCACACGAACTTCGGTTCGGTCGGCGGCCCGAACGGCGGCATCAACGCCGCCTGGTACGCCAACGCGATGTACTACGGCGACGGCGACCTGACCTACGGGTACCTGCCGATCGTTTCGATCGACGTCGCCGGCCACGAAATGAGCCACGGCGTGAACCAGGCCACCGCCAACCTCGCCTATTCGGGCGATGCCGGCGGCCTGAACGAGGGCAACTCGGACATCATGGGCACCCTCGTCGAGTTCTACGCCAACAACGCCAACGACCCGGGCGACTACGTGATCGGCGAAGAGCTCATCACCAACAACGCCACCGGCACCAAGGGCTTCCGCACCATGTTCAAGCAGGATGCGGACGGCAAGTCGTTCAGCTGCTACCCGGTGGGCGGCTTCAACCCGGCGTTGTCGAGCGGCGCGCACAACCCGCACTACACCTCGGGCGTGGCGAACCGCTTCTTCTACCTGCTCGCCGAAGGCGCCGTGGTCCCGTCGAACTTCGTCGGCACGTACACCGCCAGCCAGCTGGTGTGCAACGGCAACACCGCGCTGACCGGCATCGGCCGCGCCAAGGCCGGGGCGATCTGGTATCGCGCGTTGAGCACGAAGTTCACCAGCAGCACCACCTACCCGCAGGCCCGCGCCGGAACCCTGCAGGCCGCCGCCGAGCTGTACGGCAGCGGTTCGCCGGAGTACAACGCGGTCGCCGCGGCGTGGAGCGCGGTCAGCGTCAACTGATCGTTGCCGCAGTCGCGTTCGCAATCGCGATCGCAGTCGCAACCGGAAACGAAAACGGCCCGCGCTCGCGGGCCGTTTTCATGTGCTGCATCGCGACCGAATCTCAGCCCGCGGCGCTTCTGCGCATCGGCGGCCACTGCCGATAAGTGACCGCACGCCACAGCCATTCCGCCGGCCCGAAGCGATAACGCGCCATCCACCAGCGGCTGAACGCGACCTGCGCGGCGAACAGGGCGAAAGCGAACGGGATCTGCCACAGACGCGGCAATCGCTCGAACGCGCCGAGCCCGTAGCCGTAGAAGATCAGGGTGCAGATCAGCGACTGACCCAGATAATTCGTCAGCGCCATCCGCCCCGCCGGCGCCACCCAGCGCAGGACCGGCGACAGCGCGGATTCGAGGCCGCGCAGGATCCATGCGACGTATCCCAGGCACATCGGCAACGCCGCGAGCAGCGCCAACGACGTCGCCGCGCCGGTGCCGACATCGAGTCGATCGTATTCGACCGTCGGCATCATCCGGAACGACACCAGCATCGCGACCAGCCCGATCGGCAGCGCGATCCAGCGGAGGACACGGTAGAACCGCGGGAAGGCTTCCGGCCGCGCGATCGCGCCGCTGCCGACGAACCAGGCACCGAGCACGAACATGCCCAGCACCTGTCCGGAAATGAACAGCATCACCGGCAGCAGCGCCTGCGCATCGCGCGCCCGCTGCGCGACCGCCTCGAGATAGGTGCCGGCGCCGTAGGCCGCGCGCTCGGCCTCGACCAACCGCTGCATCTCGGCGGCCTGCGCCTGCAGGGCCTTGTCCATCTCCGCGGCCACGGTCGGCTCCAGCTGCGCGATGGATCCGAGCGCGTTCATGCCGAACAGCGCCAGCACGTTGAGCAGGTACAGCGCCGCCGCCCAGTACGGCAGCTGCCGCCAGGGCACCGTGCGGAAGATGAGCAGCAGCGGCAAGGCGATGAGCGCGTACATCGTCAGGATGTCGCCCGACCAGATCAGCAGCAGATGCGCCAGCCCGATCGCCAGCAGCGCCAGCGTGCGGCGCAAATAGAGCGGGAAGAACGGACGCCCGGCGGCGTTCGCGCGCGCCATCATCACCGCGAATCCCATGCCGAACAGCAGCGAGAAGAGCAGATAGAACTTGCCCTGCACCAGCACGAAGACCGCGGCGTCGGCGACGCGATCGGCGCCGGTCAGGGACGGATCCAGCCCGGTGAGCGCGCTCGTCGGCGCGCCCACGAACGCCTCGATGTTCATCAACAGGATGCCGAGCAGCGCCACCCCGCGCAGCACGTCCATGGCCTCGATGCGTTCGGCGGCGGCGACGGGATGCAGCGGCGCAGACTCGGTCATGGCATGTCGGACCATCGGCGAAGGATGCGCCATCTTCGCCGATCCGCCCGCACGGTCATGATCCGGAAGTCACGCGCGCCGACGGCGCGATGCGCATCAACCGGAACGGCGACGCTGGATCACGTCCTGGACCACCCGGCTGGCTCGGTGATGCAATCGTCCCGGGTCGGCCTGCAGGTAGTTGTCCAGCGAGGCGCGCGCGCGCGCCGAACCGATCGCTTCCAACGACTTCACGGCCTCGGCGGCGAGCAACGCCGTCGCTGCCGGATCCGCGAGCACCTCGCCCAGCGACTCGACCACCTCTTCGTTGCGCTGCTCGCCGGCGGCGCGCATCGCGCGGATCGCGATGTCCGGATTCGGATCGCGGATCAGCATCGCCACCGCTTCCGCAGCCTGCGGATGCGTCATGCCGCCGAGCAGCGCCACCGCATTGGTCCGGACTTTCTGCCGCAAGCCCGGGTAGGCGCCGAGCGCCGCTTCGACGACCACCGTCACCGCTTCGTTGCCCCAGGACTGTACGCGGTCCGCCGCATCCGGCGGAATCTCGATGGCCGTCAGCAGCTTCATCACCCTGATTTCGTTTTCGGTAGGCATGGCGACCTCAATTCTGGGTGTCCGCCGCCTGACACTGCGGACAATTGTTGAGCCCCTGGAACAACGATCCGGCGGGCAGCGTATTCACTTTGCCGTCCTCGAAATGCGTGGCACCGCTGCGCGCCGTGTCGACCTGACCGCTGTGGATGTCCATGCCGTCCGAGACGTCCCAGAAGGGATACATGAGGAAATTCGCATGATCGTCCTCGTCGCATACCGTGTTGAAGAACGTACCGGCCCCTTCCCCGCTGCCGTCGCAGACGTGGCGCAGGCACAGACCATGCCCGATCTCGTGGGCCACCACCTGCTTCCAGTCGGTGTCGCCCAGCAGCTCGGCTTCGTCGCCGATGAACGAAGGGCCGCCGCCGAAGTAACAATACGCCGTCGCGATGCTGACGTCGCGGACGAAGAACAGATTGAGCGCACCCGGCACGAACGGCGCGGCGTTGTAGGTCGCGGTATCGGTGGCGTTGTTCTGGAGCGGCCAGAGATTGGCGAGGTCGTCCGACACCGTGATCGTGGACACCGGCTGCACCAGACGGAAGACGATCCGCGCCTGCTGCCAGACCGAAGATACCGACAGGAATCCGGTTTCGCTGAACAGCGCCGCGATCTGCGCCGCGCTGCGCGTGGTCCCGATACCGGGCGACGTGCCGACGACGCGGAACGCGGCGACTTTCACCACGATGGTGTCTCCGATGCGGATCGCCCGCTCCGCTCGGCTCGCGCCGTTGTCGGGATTGCGCACCACGATCCGACGCACCCCGCGCATCGCGCCGAGCGGTGCGGCGGGTATCTGCAGCGCGATCGAGGTCGCGGTGGAGGACTGCACCGGCAGCGGGTAGCTGAGCGGAGGCGAGACGGAGCGATCTTCCGCGAACACCTGCACTCCCGGCATGAACGCACGACCGGCGAGGACGACGGCCTGCCCCTCCACCCAGCGCGGCTGTCCGGGAAGATCGTCGAGGACGGGCAGCACCCGCAACATCGCGCGATTGCTGCGTCGATCGGTCGCGCCCGCAGGCCGGATCACGATCGGGTGATAACCGCCGTCGGTATTGCCCGGGACCACGAACGAGGCCTGGGTCGCCGAGCTCACCGGGCCGACGTTGACGCCATCGAAGAACACGCGATCGATCGTCGGATCGAAATTCTGCCCCGAGATCGTCACGGTCGCGCCGGGCTCGGCATCGCTCGGTTCGATGTCGAGGATATGCGGCTGATTGAACTCCTGCTGCCACTGCGCCGCGGTGATCGGCAACAACTGGAACGCGTCCGGCAGAACCGCGGGGCCCGGATCTCCGGCGAAGCCGATGCTGCCGGGATTGCCGGTGGCGCCGTCGCTGCCGCGTCTTTCCGGGTGTTCGTCGCACCAGGTTTCGCAATCGGCGGTACCCGCAGGCCCGCCGAGGCCGCCGCCTCCCGGATTGCCCGGCGGGCCGCCATCGCCGCCCGGGCCCGGATTCAGGTCGACCATCGGCGGAAAGATCGACAGTGCCGCGATGCTCTCGGCCGTGGTGAGTACGGTCATGCGCCCGCCGTCGCCGCCGCGACCGCCCTTGCCCCCGCGCCCGCCATCGCCGCCCTGCCCGCCGTTGCCGCCGAAACCGACGCCACGGCAGCAGCCGCCGAAGAACGTGCCGTCCGCGCGCAGTCCGCAATCGCCATCGCCGCCGCGGCCGCCGTCCTGTCCACGGCCGCCGGTGCCCCCCTTCTGTCCGGGCAGGTCGATCCGCGGCAAACCATTGCCGGCATCGAGGATCCACATGCTCACGATCGGCGCGGGCGTCGTCGCGGGTGCGCCGCCGTTCTTCGAAGAATGCGGATCCTGATCGCCGTCCGCGCCATCGACGCCGTGCGCGCCCGGCCCTTGACCGTTCGCGCCGCTCGGCGCCGGATTGGGCCAGTAGGCGTTCGCCGGCGGCAAGCCGGGCTGCTCCCACGAAATCCGACTCGCCGCATCGTGCCGGATCGACCCGACGATCACGACCAGCTCGCGGACATCGGAGGCGATGATCACGTTCTGTCCGCGGATATCCCATTCGCCCGCGAGCACCACCGCCGTCGAATGCAGCAGATCGTTCGGCGCGTAGTACAGCACTCTGTCCTGCAACAACTCGGCGAACGCATAGTGCTTGAGCGCAGCGATCGAACCGGGCTTCGGCGGCTGCACCACCGGCGCGAGATAGACACCGGTCCGCAGTTTGCGGATCGGATCGAGCCGGAAGCGGCCCAGATCGTTCATGCTGCAGACGCCCGCCTTGGCCATGAAGGTCTTGGCGCGATCGATCCACATGCGGATGTTTTCCGGCTCCGTGATCGCCGGCGGCAGATCGGTACCGATCCCCGGGTTCTGCGCGGCCACGGCTCTCAACACCGATTCGATCATCTGTTCGACGGTCGGCACCACCGGTACGAAGGTCCGGGTCGCGCGGTCCAGGGGCAGACGCACCCGCATCAGCCCGTTCACGGCACGGGCGGATGCGTTGGCGATCGAAACGTGCAGCGCTTTGCCCGAAGCGACATCCTCCTGCGACAGCGTGAATTTCACCGATTGCGAGCCCTTCACCCGGTAGCGCTTCTGCGGCCCGAGGCCGTCGATGCGCAGTTCCGCCTGTTCGCCCGGCGCGAGATCGACGTCCAGGGCGACCTCGCCGGACGCGGCGGGTTTGAAGGCGCGAGCGAACGAGGCGCCCGCACCGAGCGACAGCGTTTCGATGCTGTCGCCGGCGGCGACCACGACCGCGGATGCGCGGCGCGCGGCCGCGATCACTTCGCCGAACATCCTCGAATGCACGGGCGTCGAGTCGGTCGCGCGCAGATTGCGTGCGCGATGCATCAAGTCTTCCGGTTCGAGCGCAGCGAGCGTCTCGATCGAATCGACGCCGAGTTTCGGCAGGAAACGGACGATCCTGCCGAAGCGCGGCCCGAGTCCACCGAAACGCGGATCCTCGGGATCGGGAATCGGGTCCGGAATCGGGATGAGTTCGATCCGATGCGGGTCGAACAATTCGCGGAAATCGTCGTCGGCGTTGTCGTCGGTGTCGTAGCAACTGCGCTCGTCGCCCGTTTCCCAGCGCCAATGCAGTCGCCCGTAAGGCACTTCGATCTGGACGATGTCGCTTTTGCGATCCAGCCAGCGATCGACGACGAGCGCGCCGGTGTCCTTGTCGTAGGCGCGCGCACGGATTTTCTTCGCGCGGGTCCCCGAGAGCTCGAAACGCGCCGTCGTCGTGCCCTGCAGGCGTTTTCCGTCCAGCCGCAGCAATGCGCGGGAGACATCGCCCGGGCGCACCTGAAGCGTGCGCGACCCGCGGCCGGACATCGCCGAAGCGGCCCGTATGCGATATTCGCCCGGCGCGAGATCGTCGCAGCGGAAACGCCGCGTCGTCGGATCGATGGCGATCGCCCGATTGCCTCCGATGCCCTCGAGAATCACCGTCCCGTCCTTCACCTGACTGCCGTCCGGCCGCTCGAGCTTGATGTCGACCGCACCACGATCCGGTCCGAGAACCGGCGTGGGCAACGCCCGGAGCGAGTCCGCCAGACGAGCGATCGCCTCGTGCGAGACTTCGCGCTCGGCGAGCACCGCGCTGGTCGGCAGATAGCCCGCACGCGCGATCGTCACTTCGCGCAGCGCCTGGGGCGCATCGTAGATGCTGGGCCGCGCCATTCCCGCCGGCACCAACAGCGCGCGCGCACGCGCCTCGACGCGTTGGCGTTCCCGATCTGCCGCGTCGTGCCCGTCGTCGTGTCCGTCTCCGCTCCGGCAATCGCAGCCGCCGGATGCCGACGCGGATTCGGGCGCAGGCGCGGAGGGGGGAATGCGTTTCTTCGCCACAAGGCCTCCTTTCACGGCGAAGTCGGACAATCGCTTCCGTTGCGAACCGTAGACCGGGAAGCTTTCGACGGCCGTATCGAACCGGATGGGCCGTGCGCGGCACGCGATGAAAAAGACACCGAGCCATCCTCGGCGACCCTGCCGCTGCATCGGTTTCATCAGGGTCAACGGACGCCGCCGGGAGGATCGGCCATCTCCGGACAACGCGCCACGGGCCAGCGGCGCGCGGCGCTTCGCGTCGACCGATTCGCCCGATGCATGGTCCGCACGTGCGTCCCCCGAAAACGCGAACGGCCCGCTTGCGCGGGCCGTCGTGGCGTCGAACCGGGATCGAACCGGGGTCGAAGGAGGTCGGACGTAACGATCAGTGGTGATGGCCGCCTTCGCCGTGGACGTGACCGTGCTCGATCTCCTCGGCGCTGGCTTCGCGCACGTCGACGATCTCGATGTCGAAATGCAGGGCCTTGCCGGCCATCGGGTGGTTGAGGTCGACGTCGACCACGCTCATGCCGACCTTCTCGATCGTCACCGCGCGCGGACCGAAATTGGTCTGCAGCACGACCTGCATGCCCGGCATCAGACGCTGCTCGCCGAAATGCTTCTTCGGGATGCGCTGGGTGAGACCTTCGCGGCGCTCGCCGTAGGCCTCGGCCGCGGGCACGTCGACTTCGAACTTCTCGCCGGCCTCGCGACCTTCCATCGCCTTCTCCAGGCCCGGGATGATGTTGCCGTGGCCGATCAGGATGGCGAGCGGTTCGCCGCCGTTGGAACTTTCGGTGGCCGGCTGGCCGACTTCGCCGACGGTGTAGTGGAAACGGACAGCGCGGTCTTTCTCGATTTTCATGGTCAATGTCTGCGGAAGGTCTGGCCGCCGTCGGCGGCAGGGGCCGGCTTGATCGCCGGCCGGGGATGCGGCCAAGATGCCGCGATGAAGGCCGCGCATTATCCGTGCTCCACCGCCCCGACGCCATCCGCGACCGCTTCCGGCCGACTCGTGCGCGGCCTCGCGGTCGCGCTGGCCCTGGTGTCCGCGCTGATCCTCGCCGGCTGCGGCGGCCCGGACAACGTCCGCTCCCCACCGCCCGCCCGCGACCGAGTGGATGCCGCGCCCCGCGATCCCGCCGCCGCCAACGCCATCCTGATGCGCGCGATCGGCCTGGTCGGCACCCCCTATCGTTACGGCGGCAACACCCCGGACAGCGGTTTCGACTGCAGCGGTCTGGTGAACTACGTGTTCCGGGACATGCTGGACCTCCGTCTGCCGCGGACCTCCCGCGAACTGGCCGCCATGCAGGGGCCGAGGATCCCCGCGGAACGCCTCGCGCCGGCCGATCTGGTGTTTTTCGGCAGCGGCGGCGAGGTCAGCCACGTCGGCATCTACGTCGGCGAGGGCCGCTTCGTGCATGCCCCCCGGACCGGCGGCACGGTGCGGCTGGACCGGCTGGACGGCCCCTGGTGGCGGGAGCACTACACCGGGGCCAAGCGGGTCCTCGACTGACGTGCGCCCGGGTACGGATTGCGGGTCCGGATGTCCCGATCCGCGAACCCGGTCACTTTTTCGGACCCGTGTCTAACGAAATCCGAACACCCTTCCGGCCGGGCTCGGGCACCATGCACCCCTCCTTCCTGCAAGATGCATGACGCGTGACGACCCCAGCCTCTGGCTCCGGCCGCCCCTCCGCCATCCACCGCAGCCTTCTCGGCTCCCGTCGCTTCGCGCTCGCCGGCCTGCTCGCGCTGGCCAGCCTGCCCGCGGCCGCCGCCGATGCCGGCCACGATCCGCTCGAAGGTTCGACCAATCT
Organism: Pseudomonadota bacterium; assembly: GCA_049324395.1. Taxonomy (GTDB): domain Bacteria; phylum Pseudomonadota; class Gammaproteobacteria; order Xanthomonadales; family Xanthomonadaceae; genus Lysobacter_I. The sequence continues at coordinate 140,768 of JBMOOY010000062.1, read as the reverse complement.
GCTCGGACCGATCGCCGGCCCGCTGGCCGACGCCACCCTCGCCAATCCGCTCTCGATCCCGGGCCGCAGCCTGATGTTCGCCCACGACATGCGCGCGATCTTCGAGGCCTCGCAGGTCCCGGGCACGGTCGTCGAAGCCGCGGCCGAAGCGCCGAAGGAAGGCCGCATCCGCGCCATGCTCAAGCGCGCCCTGGCGCTGTTGGGCACGCCCTATCGCTGGGGCGGCACCAACCCCGAATCCGGCTTCGACTGCAGCGGCCTGGTCGGTTACGTCTTCCGCAACAGCCTCGGCATCGAACTGCCGCGCATCTCGCGCGACATGGCCAACGTCGGCGAACTGATCCGCAACCGCGACGAACTGGTCGAAGGCGACCTCGTGTTCTTCAGCCGCCGCGGCAAGCACGTCGACCATGTCGGCATCTACATCGGCAACGGCCAGTTCGTGCATGCCCCGCGCACCGGCAAGGACGTGGAAGTGGCGAACCTCGCCACCGGCTACTGGAGCCAGAAGTTCTTCCAGGCGCGCCGCGTCGCCCACAACAACTGACGACCGCCGCCGCATCCCGTTTCCCGTGAAGGGCCGCGCCAGCGGCCCTTCGCTTTTGGACCGGAGCCACCTTGCGCCCCGCCCGGCGCCGGCCCATGCTGCGGCGACCGGAATCGACGTGGGGAACGACGATGGGCCGTACGCTGCTGGGCATCCTCCTGGGCGCGATCGTCATGTGGCTGACGATCTTCGGCCTCGAATTCCTCGGCCACGCCCTGTTCCCCCCGCCCGCGGGCCTCGACCCGCAGAACCCCGAACACCTCGCGCGCATCATCGCCGAAGCGCCCCTCGGCGCGATGGCCATGCTCGTCCTCGCCTGGACCGCCGGCGCCTTCACCGGCGCCTGGACCGCCGCCCGCATCGCCCGCCATCCCCGCACCGCGGCCCTCCTCATCGCCCTGGTGGTGATGAGCGGCGTGATCGGCATGATCCTGATGGTGCCCGAACACCCGAAATGGATCTCGGCGCTGGGCTTGCTGCTGCCGATACCCGTCGCGCTGATCGCGGCGAAGGTGGCGCAGTGGCGGGAGAAGGATTTGCCGAAGTGAAATGCTTGCAAGGAAGCACTACTGGTCTCTACGCCTACAAGACAGCCAACAACACTGCATGGACTGAAGAATGGATGCTAACGAAGGAATTTCTGACGCCGAGCAGAAAAAACACTCCAACTATATCAATGTCATTGAAAAACTGTTTCCACCAGAATCCAACCACGGGTGCGTTGAGAAACCAACGACACTAGGATTCTTGGCACTTTGCATCGAAGGAAGCGACATATGGAACAAATGGAGGGATGAGCACCCGGAAGCGGAAGTCGACATGAGTAACACAGTCTTTCCAGAATCCGGAATCACCTTCAAAGAATTTAATTTTGGAGGAAAACTCAAGAAACAGACATCATTCGCGAATTCCGAGTTCGGCAATTGCTCATTTCTAGGGTGCTCTTTCGAAAAAGTCGACTTTACAAAATCGAACTTCAATGGAAATGCCAATTTCAGCAACTGCCTTTTCAACGGAACAACCTATTTCAAAAGCGCAAAATTCAACAAGAAATTGAAATTTAAGAACAACACCGCACAATCTGAAGTTAACTTTATAAAATCCACTTTCTCGAAAAGGTCAGAGTTCACATCTTGCGCATTCTACGGAGAATCAATTTTCCAAGACTGCAAATTTCTCGAAACCTCATCTTTCAATTCTAATCTTCACACCACGACATCCTCATACAGAAGATGCGAATTCAAGAAACGCACAGAGATCAACGGCACATTTTTCAACGACAGCGCGTTATTCGAGAACGCATGTTTTCTGGGCGAAGCCAACATGCAGTATTCGACTTTTTCTGGGGCAAGCTTCGAATCCGCATCATTCAGGGAAAAGGCTGATTTCAGGTATTGCAAGTTCGGGAAGGACCTATCCTTCAGACCCGGCAGACTTTGGGATGAATCTACAGAGAACAATAAGGAGATCTCGTTCAAAAATACCGAGTTCAGAAAAGAAGCTGATTTCGAAGCCACTACATTCCACGAAAATGCGAACTTTTCCTGTAGCGCACAAAATTCAGACAGCAAGGATCTTGAAATCAGATACATATTTTTTTGCGGCTCAATCATCAAAGGAAAAATAACATTCAGCAACAGAAGATTTATCGGAACCACTCACTTCGGAAGAAGGGAGAGCTCAACGCTGAAACCTGCATTGAGCCAAAAGGGGACGACTTTCATGAAAAACGAAACCTACCCCCCCACCAGATTCTTCGAAGCCCCTATATTTCACGGATGCAGATTTCATCAAAATATTATTTTTGAGGGCGCGGAATTTCTATCCGAACCGAGCGCCGATGCAGCACGCGCATACAGGACGCTGAAAGTCGCAATGGAGCAATTCAAGGCCACCCGTGAAGAGCAGAAATTCTATTGGCTTGAAATGAAAGCCGAACATCCCGAACTATCAACTGGAAGGCGGCTCTTGTCGACGCTGTACGAGTTGTTCTCAGATTACGGATTCAGCTCATGGCGACCGCTGATTTGGCTTCTCGCAATGTCCTTGGCGTTCGGAACGGGATACGGCGTCCTCGCCAATGCGTGCGCAGCTGATAGAGATTGCGCCAAAATAGCTTGGCATAGGAAAACCGGCTCAAGCGAAGACCGTACGTCCGCCGTCATCAAGTACACACTCGCCAGCGTCTCACCCGTCCCTGGCCTCGACAAGATGCAGACAGAGCTGCGCGAGCCATTGTTTGGGCACCACGGCTGGATTCCGATCACGGCGCTCGTACTGGAAATCCTGCACAAGATCGTGGCGCTGGTGATGGCATTCCTGTTCGCGCTGGCGTTGCGCAATCTGTTCAAGATGAAGTCGTAGACGGTTCCGTTCGGCATGCGGCGAAATCGGATCCGCCGCGATGGCGGGCCCATGACCATCCCGAAGAAACGATTCCTCATGCATCGCCCCGTCGTCGTCCTGATCGGTATCGAGGACATCGCCGATCCGACACGCCTTTCAGGAATCGGAGACCCGGAGGGCGACGGACAGGACGTCCGTCGTTTTTCGACAAGACAGGGATGTCTTGTCGAAAAATCATGACCAAAGATCAGTAGGCAGATTTGAATTGGACGCAAGGAGTTTTCTTTGCCTACTTTCTTTGCGACAAAGAAAGTAGGCCGCGCGCCAGCGCGGAAAAGATTCTGGGCGTTCGCAAAAGCCTATCGCTCACCCACGCCGTGAGCATCGCAAGCAAGCCGCACGTCCGAAGGATCATCGTGAGGCGTGCCGAAAAGTGTCCAACAGCAGAACCCTCGCCTTCGGCGCGGAATGACACAACGGGCGACCGCATATGTCGCAATGTCGGCCTCGAGCCCGCCCCCGGATCGAGTCCGGGGCAGGCTCTACGACGCCTCCTCGATCCCCACATTGCTCGACGCCCGCTCGTACGCCTCGCGATCGAGCAACCCCGTCTGCTTCGCCACCAGCACCGGCACCAACATCTGACCGGTGACGTTGGTCATCGTACGCATCATGTCGAGCACGCGGTCGATGGCGTAGAGATAACCGATGACTTCCAGCTGCAGACCCGCGGCGCTGAGGACGACGGTGGCCATCACCGTCGCGGTGCCGGGAACGCCGGCGGTGCCGAAACTGCCGAGGACCGAGGCGATCATCACGATGAAGTACTGCTCCGACGTCAGCGGAACCCCGGTGTACTGCGCGATGAAGACCGCGCATAGCGCCGGGTAGATCGCACCGCAGCCGTCCATCTTGATGCTGGCGCCCAGCGGCACCGCGAACGCGGCGTAGTCCTTGTCGACGCCGAGGTTGTGGGTGACGCTGCGCAACGAGGACGGCAGCGAGGCGAAGCTCGACGAACTGACGAAGGCGACCTGCATGCCCGGGGCGGCGCCGCGGAAGAACTTCAGCGGGTTGAGGCCGTGCGCCATCAGCAGGCCACTGTAGACCACGACGATGTGCAGGCCGCAGGCGACGTACAGCGCGAGCACGAAATTGCCCAGCGGCAGCAGTTTCTCGAAGCCGTAGGCGCCGACCAGCGCGGCGATCAGGCCGAAAGTGCCGAGCGGGGTCATCTCCAGCACGAACTTGGTGAGCTGGATGGAAATCGCGCTGGCCTCGCCCGCGAGCTTGCGCGCGAGCGCGACCTTCTCGCCCAACTTCACCATCGCGAAGCCGACCAGCGCGGCGAAGAAGATCACCGGCAGGATCGAGCCCTTGCCCGCCTTCAGCACGGTTTCGCCGGCGGCGTTCTTGACTTCGCCGATGCCGGTCAGGGCGTGGAAGGGATTGGACGGCACCACGTTCAACAGCACCTGGACCGGGCTGGGGATGTCCTTCGGTACGAACTCGGGATCGACCGTCAACGGGATCTGCAACACGCCCGGCTGCAGTACGGTGCCGACCGCCAAGCCCACGGCGACCGCGAACACCGCGGTGATCGCGAACCACAGGAAGGTGCGCCCGCCGAGCGCGGCGATGGATTTCTGGCCGTGGAGCGAGGCGATCGCGTTGATCACCGCGAAGAAGACCAGCGGCACCGCGATCATCTTGATCAGCGTGATGTAGAGATCGCCGAGCGGCTGGAACCAGGTTTCGGCCTGCGGTCCCATCAGCCAACCGACCAGGGCGCCGAGCACGAACGCGCCGAGCACGCGCTGCCAGAACGGGATGCGGAACCAGGCGGACACCAGACGCATGACGACTCCGTGGCGAACAGGGACGGCGGATCGCCGTCGCGAAGGCCGCACGATAGCCGAGCGCGGCGCGCCGGGCGAGCGCACCGGCGTCATCACGGCATTCCATGCCGGTCGCATCCAGCGGGCATAATCGCCTCTTCGCTCCACCGGACCTGCCCATGCTCCTGCGCAACGCCCTGCTGGTCGCCGCCGGCACCCTCGTCCTCGCCGCCTGCGCGACGCCCGCCGAACGCCCGGCCCGGCCGACCGCGTCGGTCGACGTGCCGACGATCCGCCACCCCGACGGCGAAACCGCCGCCTGGTGGTTCCGCGCCGGTGCGGCCCAAGCCGCCGAGCGCGGGGCGATGCGCGGACGCGCCCGGAACGTGATCCTGTTCGTCGGCGACGGCATGAGCCTGACCACGGTCGCGGCCGCGCGGATCCTCGACGGCCAGCGGCGCGGATCGCCGGGCGAGGAGAACCTCTTGAGCTGGGAGCGCTTCCCGCACACCGGCTTCAGCAAGACCTACAACACCGATTCGCAGACGCCGGACTCGGCCGGCACGATGACCGCGATGGCCACCGGCGCCAAGACCCGCGCCGGCGTGCTGAGCATCGGCCAGGACGCCGACCGCAGCGATTGCGCGGGGGCGCTGCGATCGCCGCTGCTGACCCTGTGGGAACTGGCCGCGTCCAGCGGGCTGGGGACCGGCGTGGTCACCACCACCCGAGTCACCCACGCCACCCCGGCCGCCACCTTCACCCATTCCGCGAACCGGAACTGGGAAAACGACGAGGAGTTGCCGACGCAGGCCGCTCGCGCCGGCTGTGCGGACATCGCCCGACAACTGGTGGAAACGCCCTACGGTCGCGGTCCCGATGTCGTGATGGGCGGCGGCCGCGGCAACTTCCTGCCGACCGCGGTGCGCGATCCCGAATACGACGACCAGGTCGGACTGCGCCTCGACGGTCGCGATCTGGTCGCAGAGTGGAAACGCCGGCGACCCGACGGCACCTACGTCTGGACCGCGGAACAACTCGCGGCCGCGCCGAAACAAGGGCCGCTGCTGGGCCTGTTCCAGCCCGGGCACATGCAGTTCGAGCACGACCGCGCGCAGGATCGCGGCGGCGAGCCTTCGCTGGCGGAGATGACCCGCGCCGCCATCGAACGCCTGCGCCGCAATCCGAAAGGATACGTGCTGCTGATCGAAGGCGGCCGCATCGACCATGCGCACCATTTCGGCAACGCGCATCGCGCGCTCACCGACACGATCGCGCTGAGCGAAGCGGTCGCGGCCGCGGTCGAAACGACCTCGCCGGAGGACACCCTGATCCTGGTCACCGCGGATCATTCGCACACCCTGACCTTCGCCGGCTACCCGGTACGCGGCAACGCCATCCTCGGCAAGGTCAAGGGCAGCAGCGGCGAAGGCAGCGACGCCGCCGGTTTCGCCACCGATGCCACCGGCCTGCCCTACACCACGCTCGGCTACGCCAACGGCCCGGGCCATGTCGGCGCCACCGACCAGCAGCCGGAAGGCCCCAAACGCTACCCGCACGAGGTCAGCGGCTACCGCAGCGCGGAGAACGGACGGCCGCACCTGTCGGAAGTCGATACCGAACATCCCGATTACCTGCAGGAAGCGACGATGCCGCTCTCGAACGAGACCCACGGCGGGGACGATGTCGGCATCTGGGCGCGCGGACCGGGCGCGGAGGCGGTGCGCGGAACGCTGGAACAGAACGCGATCTTCCACATCCTGCTGCAGGCCACGCCGGCGCTGCGCGGCCGGCTGTGCGCGGCCGGGCTGTGCAACGCCGACGGCGTGCCGGTCGCGCTGCCGAAGCCGGAGACCTTCCGCTCGCCCTGACCGGGCCGGACACGCGCCGCAGCGGACTGCAGCTGATCCGGGGCGATCAGAACGGCTTGGCCAGCACCAGCCAGACCACGGCGACGAGGGCAAACACCGGGATTTCGTTGAAGATGCGCAACAGCGTCGACGACGGCAGCGGTCGGCCGTTCGCCGCGCTCTTCAGCCAGCGCCCGGTGACGATGTAATAGGCAAGCAGGCCCGCGACCAGCGACAGCTTGGCATGCAACCAGCCGCCGGCGATGTCGAAATGCAGCCAGAGGGTCAGGCCGAAGATCAGCGACAGGCCGAACATGATGTGGCCGAAGCGATACAGCCTGCGGCCCATCAACGCCAGGCGATCGCGCACCGCAGGCGCGTCGCCGGCCTCGGCGATGTTCACGAGGATCCGCGGCAGGTAGAACACCGCCGCCATCCAGGCGATCACGAACACGAGATGGAAGGTCTTGGTCCAGATGTAGCTCTGCATGGAATGTTCCGTCCCGGAGCGGTGCATGGAAGGCGCGATAGGATGACACGCCCGCGTTGGGCATGCCCACCCGAACAGGTTCCGCACGATGACCATGCCCGTCCTGTTCCTCGGCCATGGCTCGCCGATGAACGCGATCGAAGACAACCCGTGGTCGCGCGCCTGGCGCGCGCTCGGCGAACGGCTGCCCCGACCGCGGGCGATCCTGTGCGTCTCGGCGCACTGGGAAACGCCCGGACCGATCCTCGGCGGCAGCGCGGCACCGGCGACGATCCACGATTTCGGCGGCTTTCCGCAGGCGCTGTTCGACGTGCGCTATCCGGCGCCGGGCGATCCCGCGCTGGCGCGGCGCGCGGTGGAACTGCTGGGCGAGGACAGCGGCGCTCGGGTCGATCCCGAACGCGGCCTCGATCACGGCGCCTGGGGCGTGCTGATGCCGATGTACCCGCAGGCGGACGTGCCGATCGTGCAGCTCGGCATCGACACCCGCCGACCCGGCGCCTGGCATGTCGCGCTCGCCCGCCGTCTGGCGCCGTTGCGCGACGAGGGCGTGCTGGTGGTCGCCAGCGGCGACATCGTCCACAACCTGCGCCTGTACCGCTGGCACGATCCCGCGCCGCTGCCATGGGCCGTCCGCTTCCGCGATCGCGTCAACGCGTTGATCCGCGACGGCGATCTCGCCGCGCTCGCGGACTGGCCGTCGCTCGGCGAGGACGCGCGGCTGTCCATCCCGACGCCCGAGCATTACATTCCACTGCTCTACGCACTGGCGCTGGCCCGGGACGGCGACGCGCTCGAATGTTTCAACGACGACGTGATCGGCTCGCTGTCGATGACTTCGCTGCTGATCGGTCGGGCGTGACCTGTTCCGTCTGGTCGCCCCGCATGATTGCCACGCATGACCGCCCTGCATGACCGCCCCGCATGATCGAATCCTCATGAACCGCGAAGACAAGACCTACGACCGCGCCTATTTCGACAAGTGGTATCGCAAGGCGGGCATCGGCGATGCGCAACGGCTGCAGCGCAAGGTCGCGCTGGCGGTCGCCATGGCCGAGTACCATCTCGAACGGCCGATCCGCACGGTGCTCGATGTCGGTTGCGGCGAGGGCGCATGGCGCGCGCCCTTGCTGAAATTGCGACCGAAACTGCGCTATCTCGGGTTCGACAGCAGCGAATACGCGATTCGCCGTTACGGCGCGAAGCGCGATCTGCACTACGCGCGCTTCGCGGATTTCGCCGCGCTGCGTCCCTGCGCACCGGTCGACCTCCTGATCTGCAGCGACGTGCTGCACTACCTGCCGACGCGTGATCTGACGCGCGGCCTGCCCGGTCTCGCGGAACTCTGCGCGGGCGTCGCGTTTCTCGAGGTGTTCGCGAGGGAGGACGAGACCGAGGGCGACGATGTCGGTTTCCACGCGCGTCCGGCGCGCTTCTATCGGCAGCGGTTCGAAGCGGCCGGTTTCCGTTTCGTCGGCTCGCATTGCTGGTTGTCGCCGACCTTGGTCGAAGACGCCGCGGCGCTGGAAACCGGCGGCTGACGCGCCGCGCGAGGGCGCGCTACGGGGGTGTCGGTCGACGGCGCGCGGGACGTTTCGCGGCCTTGCGCGATCGCGAGGCGTTCGCGGGCTTCGCCGCCGCGCCGCGCAGCGCCGCTTCGCGCGCGAGCAGCGCCCAGGGACGCATCGCCTCGGGCGAATCCATCGCCTCCTCGGGCGGCGTCCAGTAACCCACCGTGATCGGCTTGTGCCTGCCTTCGTAGACGAAGGGCGAACCTCCGGCCTCGGCGAACGCCGGCCGGGTCCGTTCGTCCGTCTTCAGATACAGGGTGCCTTCCACTTCCAGGCCGACGATGATGCCGTCGGCGTAGAGTCCGGCACCGCCGAACATCCGGCGCACCGAGATCCGGCCGATCGGCGCCAGCAGCTCCCTGTACCAGTCGAGATCTTCGTCTCGCGACCCTATGCGACACCCTATCCGGGACAGCCCGCCGTCCGGTGTACCGGACCGTGCCCGGGGTCGCAACCCCCCGCGCCGGATCGGTTATGCTGCGGCGCATCAAAAGTCTGCGATCGTCGCTGTCGGGGGAACGATGCTGCTGTATCAGATGCACGAGCTGGGACGGGCATGGATGGCGCCGATGACCTACTGGGCGGAAGCCAACGCCCGGATGTTCTCGGCATCCGGCAGTTGGCTCTCGTCCCTGCCCCACGCCCAGCGCGTCGCCGCCGGCTACGAACTGCTCTACCGCATCGGCAAGGACTACGAGAAGCCGAAGTTCGGCATCCACGGCGTCGTCGTCGAAGGCCGCGAATACCCGGTGGTCGAGCGCGAAGTCCTGCGCACGCCGTTCTGCCGTCTGCTCCGGTTCAAGCGTTTCTCCGACCGGACCGAAGGCGTCGCCGACCTGAAGGACGATCCGCCGGTGCTGGTGGTCGCGCCGCTGTCGGGCCACCACGCGACCCTGCTTCGCGACACCGTGCAGACGCTGCTGCGCGACCACAAGGTCTACATCACCGACTGGGTCGACGCGCGCATGGTGGCGAAGGACGACGGCGCGTTCACCCTCGACGACTACGTCGCGACCATCGAGCGTTTCATCCGTCACATCGGCGCGGACACGCTGCACGTCATCAGCGTCTGCCAGCCGACCGTGCCGGTGCTGGCCGCGGTCTCGCTGATGGCCGCGCGCGGCGAGCCCACGCCGCGCTCGCTGGTGATGATGGGCGGCCCGATCGACAGCCGCGAATCGCCGACCGCGGTGAACAACCTCGCCACCCAGAAACCGCTCTGGTGGTTCGAGCAGAACCTCATCCATATCGTTCCGTCGAACTACCCCGGCCGCGGCCGGCGCGTGTACCCCGGATTCCTGCAGCACATGGGGTTCATCGCGATGAACCCGGAGCGCCACGTGATGTCGCACTGGGACTTCTACCAGGACCTGGTGAAGGGCGATCTCGACGACGCCGACGCGCATCGCCGTTTCTACGACGAATACAACGCGGTCCTCGACATGCCCGCGGAGTACTACCTCGATACCGTGCGCGTGGTCTTCCAGGAACATCTCCTGCCGCGCGGCCTGTGGGACGTGGCCGGCGAACGGGTCGATCCGTCGGCGATCCGCGGCACCGCGCTGATGACCATCGAAGGCGAGCTGGACGACATCGCCGGAGTCGGCCAGACGCGGGCCGCCCACGGACTGTGCACCGGGATCCCGGAAACGCACCGGGTGCATCTCACCGCGCAGGGCGCCGGCCATTACGGCATCTTCAGCGGTCGCCGCTGGCGGGACCAGGTGTATCCGCAGGTGCGCGATTTCATCGCGAAACACGTCTGAAACATCCCCGGAACGCATCCGTATCGGCGCCCTGCCGGAAACTCCGAATCCGTGACGCGATTCGCATTTCGAAACACCCCTTGGAGCGGCGTACCGAAACGGGCTATATAGGCTCGGTGCGCTCGCCCGGACCGGGATCGGCCGGATCGGGATCGCACGCAACGGATGGCGCGCAATGAGGGCGCGCACCATCGATGCCCCGCCACGTCTTCCCAATGAGTACGTGCGCCCCATGGACCGCAGCACTTTGCCGATGGCCGCAATCATGATGACCCTCGCCGCACTGACCAGTTGCCAAAGCGCCAACGCGCCCGACGCCGGCGCATCCGGAGGCGCCGCCATGACCGCACCGACCGCCGTTCCCGATGTCCGTCCCGTCGCGAATCCCGCGCCGAGGCAGCGCTACGCGCTCACCCTCCGCTTCGACGGGTTGCCGGGCGCGTTGACCGATATCGCCGCCACCGCGGATTTCGAGGTCGAAAACCGCGAGTGCGTGCCCTACGACTACAGCCGCGCCGCCGGCGGCGTGCGCCTGCCGCCGCGGTACAGCGTTCCGCTCGCGCTGCAGCGGATCGACGACAGCACCTACATCGCGACCCTGCACGAGGACGCGCTGCTCGACGACGACTATTACGGTCTCGGCGTGTGTCGCTGGGCCCTGAACACGGCCACCGTGCATTTCCATTCGGCGTCCACCCATTTCGTCGGCGGCATCGATGCCGAACGTCTGGCCGCCGAGGCCGAAGTCGTCGACCACTATCTGGCCCGCGATTTCGCGCAGAAACCGACGCCGATGGATGTGGTGTTCGGCGAGGAATCGCCCGATTTCTACCAGAGCGCCGCCGGTCCGCAGTTCACGCTCGCCATCGCATCGCGCAAGGAGGCCCCATGACCATCGGCAGCCGAGACTACGCCGCGCTGAGCGAGGACTCGTACCGGCACCCGCAGTCGAACCCGAACTCGACCGTCCGTATCGAGGGCGTCGACTATCGCGTTCTCGCCAACGCCGACATGCCCAGCGGCTACCAGGGCACGATCTACCAGCGCGTCGATACCCGAGAGATCGTGGTCGCGCATCGCGGCACGGAGCCGAGCCGCGGCCTCGGCGAGCTTTTCCGCGATGCCGTCCGCACCGACGGCGGCATGGTCGTCAACGGCGTCAACAACCAGACCCAGGACGCGATCGCCTTCACCCAGCGGGCGGTCGACCTGGCGAAGCAGGAAGCCGAGCGGACCGGCCGCACGCCGCCGCCCGTCACCGTCACCGGTCACTCGCTCGGCGGCACGCTCGCCCAGATCACCGCGCACGAGTTCGGCCTGAGGGGCGAAACCTTCAACGCCTACGGTGCGGCGGGACTGCGCCAGGGCGTGCCCGCCGGCGGCAACGACGTGATCAACCACGTCCGCGCCACCGACGTGGTCAGCGCCGCCAGCCCGCACTTCGGCCAGACCCGCGTCTACGCCACGCCCGACGACATCGCCGCGCTGCGCGACGGCGGATACGCCAACAACCGCCGCACGTCGCTGCTGCCGATCGTCGGCGACCCGCGCAATCCGCTGGAAGTGGCCTGGGATCGCGGCGGCCCCGCGCATTCGATCGGCGCATTCGTGCGCGCCGAGGGCGGCGGCCCGCTGATGACGCCGGATAACGCGCAGCGCGCGCAGCAGTTCGATCCGATGATCGACAAGTTCCGCAACGATGTCGGCGCGATCCGCAACGGCATCACCAACACCTCGCTCGGCGTGCAGGAAGGGTGGGATCGGCTGCGCCGCGGTTGGGACGATCTCTTCTCGCAACGCACCGACGTCAACCGCGTGCCGCTGATCGGCGACAGCCCGATGGTCGAGCAGGCCTACGCCGCGATCGACCGCAATCGCGGGCAGGTCGGCGATCTCGATACGCGCACCATGGCCAGCCTGATCGCCGGCGCGCGCGAACGCGGCCTCACCGGCATCGACAGCGTCGCCGGCAACGACCGCACGCTGTTCGCGGTGCAGGGACGCGCGCCGGACGATCCGGCGGCCCAGGTCGCCCCGATCGACCGCCAGGCCGCCGCCCGGCAACCGCTCTCGGTCAGCGCGCAATTGGCGCTGAACGCGCCGGCGCCGCAGCAGGACGAGCCGCAACCGCAACAGCGGATGGCGATGCGCTCCTGATCGCGGTCCTCGTCGACAGACGAAAAAAGCCGGCTCGCGCCGGCTTTTTTCTTTCCATAGCGAACGATGTCTCGCGGTCAGTCGTACTGCGCGGTCCTGACCAGCAGATGCTTCGCGAACTGACCGTGCAGGAAACCGATCCCGCGGGCCAGATGCAGGGTGGCGAACAGCAGCACCACGCCGAGCGCGAACATCAACAGCAGCATCACCGGACCGCCGAAGGGCACGCCCGACACGCCGTCGACGAATCCCATCCAGACCCAGCCGTCGAAATCCGAGCTCACTTCGGCGATGCCCAGCATCACCAGCACCGGGGCGGTCACGAACGCCAGCGACACGCTGAGCAGGGTCACCGCGAGGGTGAAGTAGACGATGCCCAGCGGCAGCATCAGCAGCATGTAGAGGATCGTGGTCCAGGTGCGGGGATCGGAAAACATTTCGCCGATGCGCGACATCCACGGCTTGCCGCGGGTGGAATACAGCGGCCGTCGCGGCATGCGCTCGCCGAGCATCACTTCGACGATCCGGCCTTCGAGCAGAGAGAACATCCGCACCGAACCGAAGAACAGGATGATGAACGGGATGCCGATGATCAGGATGCCGAGCCCCACCGACAGCGACAATCCGGTCACCGCCCAGGTGAAATAGAAAATGCCGGTGGCCATCGACAGGATCATGTAGAACAGGGCCGCATACGTCCGCGGTTCGGCGATCACGCCGAAGAACTTGCCGAACAGCGAGCGGTGCTGGCGCGGCTGCGGCGCGCGCAACGCGGTCTGCACCTTGACCTCGGTGTCGCGGTAGATGTCGGCGACCTCGTCCGGCGCGCCGTAGCTGGACGCGACCTGGGCGATGACCTCGGCCTCGGTCCGGCCGGGATTCTCGGCCATCTCCGAGCGCAGGTATTCCTCCGCGTCGTAGAGCGCGTCCTGGATCAGCGCGGGATCGGCCCCGGCCAGCGAACGCCGCAGGTGTTCGAGGTAATCGGGAATGCTGCCCGGCAGCGGCGGCTGCGCGGAAGCGGGCTGCGCGGAGGTATTCATGAGAGGCTCCCCTTCAGAACGGAATCGACGGAATCGCGGGTGGCGCACCAGGCCTCGGTCCAGGCGCGCAAGACGTCGCGGCCCTGGGCGGTGATGCTGTAGTAGCGTCGCGGCGGGCCGCTGATCGACGGCTCGACCTGGCTTTCCAGCAGACCGGCGGCTTCCAGATTGCGGAGCACCGGGTACAGCGCGCTCTGCTTGCCGCTCAGCACCCCATCGCCCTGACGCTCCAGGGTCTTGGCGATCTGGTAGCCGTACATCGGCTCCGGGGCCTGGCCCAGGACCGCCAGCAACGCCAGCGAGACGGTCCCGGCCGAGAGCTCCTTCTGGAACTTGCGCAGGAGGACTTCGGTGCTGTCGTCGGTGGCGGTGGTCGGGCTCATGGGGTCCCCTGCGATGGTCATCTTGTCGCGATCTGCTGCATATCTTGAAGCTCACTCTATCCGTCACTTCGACATAGTGAATGTGCCGGAGGTCATTCCGCGCCGCCAGCCTGGCCCGACGGCTGGCCCCCCTGCCCTTTCTCCGCCAGAATCGGGGCGGTACCGCATCGACCGATCACCGAAGGGAGAGTCGCCACCGTGAGCCTGCGCATCCGTCCGTCCGCCGTCCTGCCCGCCGCCGTCTCCGCCGCGCTGCTGCTGGCCCTCGCCGCCGGCGCGCAAACCCCGGCGGAGCCCAAGCCGCGGACCATGACGGAGATCCTGGAGGCCTCGAAGCCGACCGACTGGCGCAACCTCGACCCGGCGAACACGCTGTACATGGACCTCGACAGCGGACGGGTGGTGATCGAACTGGCCCCGGCCTTCGCCCCGGGCCATGTCGCCAACATCCGGGCGATGGCGAAGGGCGGCTACTGGAACGGGCTGAGCATCAACCGTTCGCAGGACAATTTCGTCGTGCAGTGGGGCGATCCGGCCGAAGAGGAAAAGGACCGCAAGCCGCTGCCGAAAGGCGCGAAGGCGAAACTCCCCGCCGAATTCACCCGCAGCAACCGCAACATCCCCTTCTCCCCGCTGCCCGATGTCGACGGCTGGGCGCGACAGATCGGCTTCAGCGACGGCTTCCCGATCGGCCTCGACACCGCCGACGGCACCGCCTGGCTGGCGCACTGCTACGGCACCGTCGGCGCCGGCCGCGACATCGCCGCCGACTCCAGCACCGGCGCCGAGCTTTACGTCGTGACCGGCCAGTCGCCGCGCCAGCTCGACCGCAACATCACCACCGTCGGCCGCGTCGTGCAGGGCATGGAACTGCTCAGCACACTCCCCCGCGGCACCGGCCCGCTGGGCTTCTACGAGAAACCCGAACAGCGGGTCGCGATCCGCTCGATCCGCCTGGCCGCGGATCTCAAGCCCGCCGAGCGCCTCAAACTGCAGGTGCTGCGCACCGATACGCCGCTGTTCAAGGAACTGGTGGAAGCGCGCCGCAACCGTCGCGACGATTTCTACAAGCGCCCGGCCGGCCACATCGACCTGTGCAACGTGCCGTTGCCGGTCCGCACGGCGCCGGAACCGGACGCCAAGCCCAGGCGCTGAGCCACTACGACCAATCGCCAATCGCGGGCGCCGCCGCCGCAGCCGAGAATGGGGCGATTCCCCGCCGACCCGCCGCATGCGCCTCGCCCTGCTCGCCGATCTGCACGCCAACCGCGAGGCGACCGAGGCCTGCCTGTCGAAACTGCGCAGGCTGGGTTTCGACCGCATCGTCCTGCTCGGCGATATCGTCGGCTACGGCGCCGATCCGGAATGGACGGTCGACACCGCGCGTCGCATGGTCGACGACGGCGCCCTCGCCGTCTACGGCAATCACGACGAAGCAGTCGTGCGCGACGCGCGGGCGGACGCGCAGCAGGCATCGCGGAAACACGCGCACGCGCAGGCGGCGATCGACTGGACCCGCGACCGCCTGGACGCCGCGCAGCGCGCGTTCCTGGCCGCGCTGCCGGCGCGCGTCGACGATGGGGATCGCCTCTACGTCCACGCCAACGCCTGGGCGCCGCTGCAGTGGGGCTACATCGCCAATGCGCTCGCCGCGGCGCAGAGCATGGCCGCGACCGAACAGCGCGTGACCTTCTGCGGCCACGTCCACGAACCCGCGCTCTACCACTCCCTGCCCGAAGGCGGCGCGCGCCATTTCGCGCCGACGCCCGGCGTGGCGACGCCACTGCTCGGCAGCCGACGCTGGCTGGCGTTGCCGGGATCGGTCGGACAACCGCGCGACGGCAACCCGGCCGCCTGTTGCGCGCTGTACGACGCCGCGCGCGGTACGCTCGCCACGCTGCGCGTGGCCTACGACCACGAAACCGCCGCGCGCAAGATCGTCGCCGCCGGTCTGCCGGAATCGCTCGCGAAACGACTCGTGGAGGGCCGTTGACATGCCCGTCCCGCTCACGCCCGGCCTGGTCGTCGACGGCTTCGAACTGATCGCACCGCTGCACGAAGGCGGCATGGCGACGCTGTGGCGCGTCGCGCATCCGGACCACGCGATGCCGTTGCTGATGAAACTCGCCCGGATCGGCTACGGCGAAGCCGCGACCCAGATCGTCGGCTTCGAGGTCGAACGCATGATCCTGCCGCAACTGCGCGGCCCGCACGTGCCGCGCTTCGTCGCGGCCGGGGATCATCACGACCAACCGTGGCTGGTCATGGAGCATCTGCCGGGCGAGACTCTGCGCCCGCTGCTCGACCAGGCGCCGTTGCCGCCGGCGCGGGTGGCCGAACTCGGCGCGCTGGCGGCGACCGCGATCCACGCCCTGCATCAACAGGACGTCATCCATCTCGACATCAAGCCCAGCAACCTGCTGCTGAAGCCCGACGGCCTCGTCGCCCTGATCGACTTCGGCCTCTCGCATCACGCGCATCTGCCGGACCTGCTCGACGAACAGTTCCGGGTCCCGATCGGGACCGCGCCGTACATCGCGCCGGAACAGGTGCTCGGCGTGCGCGACGATCCGCGCAGCGATCTGTTCGCGCTGGGGGTCACCCTCTATCACCTCGCCACCGGCGAACGGCCGTTCGGCAATCCCGGCAGCCCAGCCGGCCTGCGGCGTCGGCTGTACCGCGATCCGGTGCCGCCGCGCGCCCTACGTGCGGACATTCCGCGCTGG
This sequence comes from Pseudomonadota bacterium, assembly GCA_049324395.1. Taxonomy (GTDB): domain Bacteria; phylum Pseudomonadota; class Gammaproteobacteria; order Xanthomonadales; family Xanthomonadaceae; genus Lysobacter_I. Next base: position 124,051 of record JBMOOY010000062.1, on the reverse strand, counting down.
CTGCAGGAAGTGATCCTGCGTTGCCTCGAAGCCGATCCGGATGCGCGCCACGCGACCGCCGCGCAACTCGCGCACGACCTGCAACATCCGGAACAGGTGCCGCTGACCGAGCGCGCCGACCGCAGCCATCGCGACGGACGCATCGCCGTGCTCCGCCGCTGGTGGGAAAATTTCGGCCGCGAACGCGCGCCGCGCCGGGCGGTGACGGACCATCTGCATCAGGCGCCGCTGCTGATGGTCGCGATCGACCTCAAGCACGAGGACGCCGCGCTCTGCGCCGCGTTGCGCGGCAATCTGCAGCGGATCGTCTCGACCTTCCCGCACTCGCGTCTGGCCTGCGTCACCGTGATGCGTACCGCGCGGATCGGACTGGACAGCAACCTCGACGCCGAAGGCCGCAATCGCCACGTCAAGCGCCTGATCGCCCTGCGCGACTGGATCCGCCCGCTCGGCCTCGACGAACACCGCGTCACCGTGCACGTGCTCGAACACGCCGATCCCGCGCACGCCCTCCTCGACTATGCCCGCGACAACGGCGTCGACCACCTCATGATGGGCGCCCGCGGCGTCACCGGCGTCCGCCGCATCCTCGGCAGCGTCTCCGCCCGCGTCGTCGCGGAAGCGCCATGCACGGTCACCGTCGTCCGCGCAAAAAATGCGCACGCTGCGGATTGACCTCGCCCAAGAACCACCACGAATACAGCCCCAAAAAAAATCACGCATTTTTTTGAAGGTCTAACTTTTCGTTACCGAGTAAATGAAAGTTCTACCCAAGACAATCACCCATGCCATAAAAAGAAAAGAAACAAGAATTAGCAAATTTCCTAACTGTCGACGCGCGATGTCTACAGCCAACCTGGGCACCCCCGCACCTTTTGCCCCGAATTGCATTTCAGAAGCAATCGAGTTTGCAGGGATGATAGGCATTACACCATCCTCGTCCAAAATGCCTTGTGCGATTTTATTTCTTTCGTACATCTCATTGTTGGCTCTATTCAATGCTTCTTGATCGGATTTCATCGCATCATACTCTGCAGCAGCAGCCTTGGCCTCTGAAATTCTTACAACACGCTCGCCCGCAGAAATGATCATGGCCTCCGGAAGACTTACGAGATAAAACCTCCCCGACATTGAAGAAAGAGAAAATTGAATAGAAAAAACCAATGAACTGCAAATGACTATAAGCTGAGGAATATTTATAGACCTACCCTTCTGAAGCGGCTTTTCTTTGACGAAAAATAAAAAAACAAAAGCCTGAAAAAAAGCCACCAAGATCGCGCCAACCATTAACTCAGGAGTATGTTTGGTTTTTTCCATCGTAATCGCAACCGCGACCAACGGGACAGAAACCCCGACAATTCTGGCGATTCGAATGTGGCTGCGCTCCGTGTCGACATCGTTTTCCCATCTCTGGAAAATCGCAGACAGCAGGCAGACAGCCATCAGCAACATGCCTAAAGCCGCAGCCCAAAACCACGCCGATAACGAAAGCTCGTGGGCAGCCTTATACAAAAATATCTCTATCCCTATTACGATAAAATAGTAAGGAGCCTCTCCAGGAGTTAAGTAATTGAACTGAGATTTCAACGCATCCTTGATGTCGAAATAATCAAACATACCATCTCCTAATTACCACGCGCCCTTAAGTGCGCCGCATTGACCCACCCCGAAATTGATGGGGCGGCCATCCATTCCTCGCATTCGTTTTCCGACATCCTTCCGGGAAGGCAATACCTACCATTTTCCAAACGGACCTCGCGCCATTGAAAAACGGCCCCATTGTCGTTTTCTATGCTTTCAACTCCTCCCGAAGAAACCACAAGGCTGCCTTTCTCAATCACAGCCAAGACAGCGCACCCAGTTCCAGGACACTCTCTCATATTGAGATCTACTCTCGGATTCACCAAAAATGCTGAGTCCAACGATCCGTGAGGCGAGGCTTGCGCTCCACTATCAGGAATACTAACCGTATCCGAGCCTTCACGAGGTGAGTTTTCCACTAAAGATGTAATTCTCGACAAAAAAACATATGCGGAGCAGAACAAAATCAATCCAACAAAAATCATTGCCGCTGTAGATACAGATTTCATTTTGCACCCAATTTTCAATCAATCTAAACACAATTCCACAACCCATACGGATACCACCCCACCCCACTCATGGCTCCGCCTCAATTGCAATTTGCAGAAGCAGTTTGGATCAGATTTAAATCCATATCAAAATTGCAGCGGCGACACAGCCAGATTCCGACACCCTGACCGCAGCAAAGCCGAACTTTTCACAGCATCAACGAGAGCCATGCTTCGCCCCCGGAATGACTTGAAATGCGATGACATTTGAACCTTCCCCACAAACGATCTCGCGATTTTTCCGCCCCGGATATTCAACATGAACGAACCAGGAAAGTGACACAGCCAAGAGCACCAGTCACCCTGCAAGAAAAAACAGGTGACGCCAGCCTTGAAAAGAACAGGCCGCCCGAAGGCGGCCTGTCCGGTCCTGCACGACACCATCGCGCCCGGTCAGAATTCCTGACTGAACTTGATGCCGAAGGTGCGCGGCTGGCCCGCGACCGAATACACCTGCGCGGCGCAGACGGTTTCCGGGCACTGCACGTTGCGGCTGTACTGCGCGTTCTCGTCGAACAGGTTCTTGACGTAGAAATCGACCGACCAGTTGTTCTTGCGAACGCCCAGCGCGAAGTCGACGAGGCTGTACGACGGCAGATCGCCGAGGATTTCGCGTTCGAGCAGACGCAGGTCCGAGGTGCGACGACCTTCGGTGACCACCGAGCCCTGCCAGTAGGCTTCGTAGGAACCGATGTCGAAGGTGTAGCGCGCGGTCAGGTTGGCCTTGTAATCCGCGGTCACCGGCAGGCGGGTGCCGTCCGGCGCCTGCGGCGCGACGCAGTCCGTGAGCGGGTTGCCGTTGGCATCGACTTCGCCGCAGTAGTTCTCGGTGAGTTCGGCATCGTAGAAACCGACGCCGGCCGAGAGCTTGAGGTTGTAGGTCGCGGCCCAGTTGACGTCCATTTCCAGGCCCTGGATGCGCGCCTGGTTGGCGTTGCGGATTTCCGTGAGTCCGTTCTGGCCGAGGATCGGGAACTGGAAGTCGTCCCAGACCTGGTGGAACGCCGCGCCGTTGAAGGTCAGGCGGTTGTCGAGCCACGACGTCTTCCAGCCGACTTCGTAGTTGGTCAGGAATTCGGTGATGTAAGGCGGCAGCGTGCCGCGGCGATTGATGCCGCCCGGACGATAGCCTTCCGACCAGGTGAAGTACACCATTTTGTTCGGCGCGAACTTGTAGGACAGGTTGAACTTGCCGAGGGTGTCCTTTTCCTGCACGTCCTTGTCGAACACCTTGCAGGGCGCGCCGTTGAAGGACGGCCAGTTCGCCGGATCCGGGCCGAACTGCACGATGCAGGCCGCTTCGCCGTAGCGGTTCTGCGGCGGCTGGCTGCCCTGCGAGGCGTAACCGTTGGCGAAGCCGAAGAAGCCCTGCAGCGCGTTGTCGGCGCGGAAGTGGCGGAAACCGACGGTCGCGGTGAGGTTGTCGGTGAAGTCGAACGCCAGTTCGCCGAAGATCGCCTCGTCGTGGTCGCGACGCTCCTGCTGGGTCAGCCAGATGGTGTCTTCCCAGCCGCGCACGGAGAGCACGTCGGCGAGGCCGTCGATGCGGTAGCGCTGGGTGATGTCGTGCGACTGATCCATCCAGAACAGACCGGCGACGAAACGCAGGCGCTGGTCCTGCGGCGAAGCGATGCGCAGTTCATGGCTGGTCTTCTTGTAGCCGTCCTTGCCCTGGATGTACTGGGCCGGATTCACCAGATCGCCGTTGTCGTCGTAGAAATACGCGCCGTAGCCGAACAGTGTGTCGTACCAGAAACCGTAGTCGCTGTAGTCGGAATCGGTGTCGACGTCGCGCTTGAGATGGGCGAAGGCGTAGGTCAGGTCGAAATTGCCGATCTTGCCCTGCACGGTCAGCGCGGCCTGCGCCCAGCGATCCTCCGAACGCTCGCGGTAGGCGTGGCTGATCTTGCGCTCGCCGAAGGTGTTGTCGTAGCCGAAGCTGCCGTTGACCACCTGTCGCTGGCCCATGATCGTGGGCGTGATCGTCCAGTTCTCGTTGATGTCGAACTTCAGCGCGGCGCGGGCGCCGACCGTGCTCGCATCGTTGTAGTCGTCTTCGGCGCGGTTCGCGTTGTTCTGGACGATGCCGGAGGTCGGGAACGTGCGCTCGCTGTAGACGTTGTCGATCCAGCCGGCGTCCTTCTTCTCCCAGCCGACCAGGCGGACGGCGGCGCGATCGGACATCGGGATGTTGACGAAGCCTTCGACCACATGGCCCCAGCCGCCGCCGTCGATGGCGTTGGCTTCGACGCCGTAGCCGGCGGAAAAGCCGCCCGTATCCGGCTTGCGGGTGATCAGGCGCAGCGTGCCCGACTCGGAGCTCGCGCCGTACAGGGTGCCCTGCGGGCCGGACAGCGCTTCCACGCGTTCGATGTCGTAGACGTGCAGGTCCAGCGCGCCCTGGATGGTGGTGATCGGCTGTTCGTCGAGGTAGATGCCGACGCTGGGGAGCGGACCGGAGTGATTGCCGTCGCCGCCGCTGGCGACGCCGCGCATGTAGACCTGGCCGAAGCCGGGGCCGTTCGGCGTGATCGACACGCTGGGCAGGAGCTTGGCGTAGTCTTCGAAATCGTTGACCTGCAGCTCGTCGAGCTGCTGCGCGCCGATGACGTTCAGGCTGATCGGCACGTCCTGCGCGTTCTCGGTGCGCTTCTGCGCGGTCACGGTGATGGTTTCGAGCGAAGGACTCTCGTCCTGGGCGTCGCCGCTCTGTTGCGCCATCGCAGCGCCGGCGAAGGCCATGCTGCCGAAAGCGACGTAGATCGCCGCGGTCAGCGGCATCCTCGCCAGAGTCGCCTTGCGGCGGGGGGTGGACTTACGTGTGTGACGCATGGATCTCTCCCGGGTTGCGAACGATGGACAGGTGGAACACGACGACAAGGGTGGAACGACAGGCACGAATGCAGCTGGCCGGACGCGCTCAGGCGGCCGACGGGAATACGGGGACCTCCGGATAGACCTCGAGCACCGGGCCGAGCGCCGCCTTCAGCGGATCGAGCCAGGGCTCGTAGTGCCGCCACTGATCGAGACCGTCCCGATTGATCGGGCGCCGCACCTGTTCGGAACTGGCGGTGCGCACCGGCCGGTCGTTCTCGAAGAAGCGCAGGCAGCCGTCCTCGAACGGCAGACCGCAGTAATCGAGCAGGCGACGGATCTCGGTTTCGGTATCGTCGACCATGCGTTCGTGGATCACGCGATGCACGCGGCCCGGACGCCCGATCTCGGCGAACAGGCCGTCGAAATGGGCCATGAGTTCGACGTAATCGCGGTAATAGCGGCCGAGATCGTCGAGGCTGTAGCTGAAATTCTGGCCGCGGGCGAAATGCTGCTTGAAGCCGGAGAAGCAGCAGGCCATCGGATGCCGGCGGGCATCGACGATCTTCGCGTTCGGCAACATCAGGTGGATCAGTCCGAGATGCAGGAAGTTGTTGGGCATCTTGTCGATGAACAACGGCGCGGCGGTCTTGCGCTGCACACGGGTGCGTTCGAGGTACTGGCGGCCGAGTTCGGCGAACGTCTCCGTCGGCAGTCCGGCCAGAACCTCGTGATAGCTGGCGCCCGCTTCCGCGCCGCGGCGGAGGGCCCGGGTCATCGCGATGATCTCGGGCAGTTCCATCGTGCCCTCGACCGCCGAATGGCTGGAGAGGATCTGCTCCAGCAGGGTCGAGCCCGAACGCGGCAGGCCGACGATGAAGATCGGATCGGGCGACGGATCGCCGCAGCCGGCGCGCTCGGCGAAGAATGCGGGCGTGTAGACCGCCTTCGCGCGCGCGACCCGCGCGCTGGTGTCGCCGGCGCGATAGGGCATGTTCTTCAGGCGCAGGGCGTTGCCGGCGGCGTAGTGTGCGAAGGAATCGGCGTAAGCGGCGCGATCCTCCAGCGCCTTGCCCAACGCGAAATCGAAATGGAAGCGGTGCTCGTCGGGAAGATCGGTCCGCGCCAGTTGCGCGCGCATCGCCGCCATCTCCTCGTCGCCGAAGCGGAAGGTCTTGAGGTTGGCGAGGCTCCAGTACGCCTCGCCGAAGCCGGGATCGAGCGCGACGCTGCGGCGGTAGGCAGCGATCGCTTCTTCCTGACGACCGGCGGTCTTCAACGCATGGCCATGGCTCATCCACACCCGCGGGTTGTCGGGGTATTCGGCCAGGATCGCCTCGTACAGCGCGATGCCTTCGGCATATTCGCCGAGGCGGCAGAGGATCGCCGCCTTCAGGGTGCGGCAACCGGGATTGTGCGGATCCTCGGCGAGCAGGCGTTCGAGTTGCTCCAACGCCCGCTCCGACTGCTGGTCGCGATGCAGGACGAGCGCGTAGTGCTGGCGCGCTTCCCGGAAGCCGGGTGCGAGCTCCAGACAGCGTTCGAGCAGGCCGAGCGCTTCCTCGGTACGGCCGACGCGCACGCCCAGCTCGGCCAGCATGCGCAACGCGGCGACATCGGTCGGTCGCTGCTTCAACCAGGCGCGCAGCAGGGTCTCGGCCTCCGGCAATCGCCCCGTGGCCAGCGCATCGGCGGCCTCGAGCAGACGGGGATCGCGCGAGGAATGCCGCACGTAACGAAGATAGGCGGCATCGGCGCCGTCGGCATCGCCGATCGCGCGCAGATGATCCGCCAGCGCGAGCCAGGCCTGGGCGAGATCGGGCTTGAGCGCGAGCGCCTGCCGCAACGCGGCCACGGCCGCATCGCCGCGGCCGGTGCGGGCCAGGGCCAGTCCGCGTTCGTAGTGGACCAGCGCCGCCTGCGGCTGGGCATGCGCCAGGGGGTCGAGGATGGCGAGGGCGTCTGCGGCGCGCCCGCTCAGACGACGCGATGCCGCCAACACCAGCAGGGCCGCCGGATGTCCGGTCGCCACGCGCAGGATTTCCTCGGCCTGCCGACCGGCCAACTCGGGATCGCTGCCGAGCAGACGCGAGGCATGGGACAGGGCGACATCCAGACTGGCGGTGGCTTCAGACAAACTCGATCCTCGAACCGGTGCTGCTCGAACTGACGACCCGGAACCGGGCATGGCCCCCGACGCGCGATCTTCCGGCGCGACCCGGCAGAACGCATCTGCGGACCGCGCGATGGGAAGCGACACCGTCGAAAGAGGCCGGACAGCCGGCATCCTTCGCCCCCCGCCGCAGCCAAGCCGACAATCTACGCCGTGGGCGTTCGCCGCGTCCAGCCGAGAGGGGCACGCGCGGAGAAACGATGCCCGGCCGGAATCCCGTGCGACCGGGCGCCACGCCGCAGGAGATGCATCGCCGGGCGCCGAATCGTTCTAGCATGCGGGAATGGCGAGAGACTCCGACGACGACACCCCGATCCGGCGCTACGACAAGCCCGCCGGCGGCTGGGATGCGCTGCGGGCGTCCTGGGAGGCGCTGCGCCGCGAGGACGTCGTCCTGCGCGGCCCGGGGACGCTGCTGCGGACCAACCAGCCGACCGGTTTCGACTGTCCCGGATGCGCCTGGCCGGACCGCAATCCGCATTCCACCTTCGAGTTCTGCGAGAACGGCGTGAAGGCGGTGGCCAACGAGTCCACCGCGAAGCGGCTCACGGCCGCATTCTTCGCCGAACAGCCCGTGTCGGCGCTGGCCGAACGAAGCGACGAATTCCTGGAGGCCCAGGGACGCCTGACCGAGCCCATGGTCTACGACCCGGAGACCGACCGCTACCGGCCGATCGACTGGGACGCGGCGTTCGCGAAGATCGCCACCGCATTGAACGCCCTGGACTCGCCCGACGAGGCGATCTTCTACACCTCCGGCCGCACGTCCAACGAAGCGGCGTTCCTGTATCAGTTGTTCGTCCGCGCCTTCGGCACCAACAACCTGCCCGACTGCTCGAACATGTGCCACGAACCCTCCGGCGTGGCGATGATCGAACAGCTCGGCAGCGGCAAGGGCAGCGTCACCCTGGAGGACTTCGAACGCGCCGACGCGATCTTCGTGTTCGGCCAGAATCCCGGCACCAATCACCCGCGGATGCTCGGCGAACTGCGACGCGCCGCGAAACGCGGCTGCCGCATCGTCGTCTTCAATCCGCTGCGCGAGCGCGGACTGGAACGCTTCGCCGATCCGCAATCGCCCGCGGAGATGCTGACCGGCGGATCGACCGCGATCGCCACGCACTATTTCCAGCTGGCGATCGGGGGCGATCTGGCGGCGGCGCTGGGCATCGCGAAGCTGTCGATCGAGCGCGCAGACCACGGCAGCGATCCGCACGCCGTCGACCATGCCTTCGTCGACGCGAACACCGTCGGCTACGACGCCTTCGCCGACCTCGCGCGCGGCACGGACTGGGCCGACATCGAACGCGAATCTGGCCTGTCCCGCGCGCAGATCGCGCAGGCGGCCGAGGTCTTCCTCGGCAGTCGCGCGACGATCTTCTGCTGGGGCATGGGCATCACCCAGCACCGGCGCAGCGTGGCGACGATCCAGACCTTCGTGAACCTCCTGCTGATGCGCGGCGACATCGGCAAACCCGGCGCCGGCCCCTGCCCCGTACGCGGACATTCCAACGTGCAGGGCGATCGCACGATGGGTATCTACGAGAAACCGTCGCCGGCGTTCCTCGACCGGCTCGGCGCCGAGTTCGACTTCGATCCGCCGCGCGCGGACGGCTTCGACACCATCGCGGCGATCGAGGCGATGGGCGACGGCCGCGGCAAGGTGTTCTTCGCGATGGGCGGCAATTTCGCAGCGGCCACGCCGGACAGCGCGCGGACCCATGCTGCGCTGCGCAACTGCGGACTGACCGTGCACGTCAGCACCAAGCTCAATCGCTCGCATGTCGTCCACGGGCGCGAGGCGCTGATCCTGCCTTGCCTCGGGCGCACCGAGATCGACCTGCAGGCCGGCGGCCCGCAGGCGGTCACGGTCGAGGACTCGATGAGCATGGTGCACCTGTCCACCGGCATGAATGCGCCGGCTTCGCCGATGCTGCTGTCGGAACCGGCGATCGTCGCCCGGCTCGCCGCCGCGACGCTGCCGGATGGCGGCATCCCCTGGCTGGAGATGGTCGAGGACTACGACCGCATCCGCGACCGGATCGCGCGGGTCGTGCCCGGATTCGAGGACTTCAACGACCGCGTGCGGGTCCCCGGCGGTTTCCATCTGGACCATCCCTGCCGCGAGCGCCGGTTCCCGACGCCACTGGGCAAGGCGCGGTTCTTCGCGCATGCTCTGCGGGATGCGGCGCAAGCGCCGGCGGGAGCGGCGGAAGCCGCGGCGGATTCGAGGAATCACTATCCGGAACGGAACGCCGGCGATTCGCCGCGGCTTCCGCCGCTCCCGCGAACGGGCGACGCGCCCCTGCTGCGGCTGATGACCGTCCGTTCCCACGACCAGTACAACACCACCGTCTACGGTGCCAACGACCGCTATCGCGGCGTGCGCGGACTGCGTCGCATCTGCTTCGTTTCGCGCGCGGACCTCGATGCGCAGGGCCTGTCCGACGGCGATCGCGTCGATCTGGTCTCGGTCTGGCGCGACGGCGAACGCGTGGCGCCGGACTTCCGTCTGGTCGAATACGACATCCCCGCCGGTTGCCTCGCCGCGTATTTTCCGGAGACCAATGCGCTGGTGCCGCTGGACCATCACGCCGAGCGCGCGCGCACGCCGGCGTCGAAGTCGATCCCGGTCTATCTGCGTCGCCGGGCCCCGGACGCTGCACCGTGAGCGAGGACGCCGCGCTGGCCCTGCTGCGCCTGCTCGCCGGGGAGGACGGCCTGTCGGCCGCGCGCGCGGCGAAAAAGCTCGGCCTCGGCGCGAGCGAACTGCAACGACTGCTGGTCGCGCTCGGCGACGACCCGCGCTACGGCGGACTCGATCTGGTCGAAGCGCGCGAAGAACCGCATCGCGACGGGGCCCGCGTGCGCCTGTGGCTGAGCGCGCGCGGGCGGACGATGTGCGCGGATGCGCGACAGGACGCGCAGGCGTACGGGCGTGCGGTTCCACGCGGAGATGCGGCATGACGCCGGGACTGCGCGCGTACCCCGCCGTGCATCTCGCCGGCGACGAGACCGGGACCCGCGAGGAATGGGTGGTCGAGGAAACGCCGATCGCGCTGCTCTACAACGGCCTGCCGTTCGCCGTGATGATGGCCACGCCCGCGGATCTGGAGGATTTCGCGCTCGGTTTCGCGGTCTGCGAGCGCATCGTCGAACGCGCGGACGAGTTTGCGCTGGTCGACATCGTCCGCAACGAACGCGGAATCGTCCTGCACGGCGCGATCCCACAGGCGCGTTTCGATGGGCTCGACGCGCGCGCGCGCGGTCTCGAAGGGCGCAGCGGTTGCGGCCTCTGCGGCATCTCGCAGCTCGAGGCCGCGCTGCGACCGGCGCGACCGGTCGGCGCCGGCCCCAGACTCGCCCCCACGCGTGTTCACGCCGCACTGACGACGCTCGCCGAGCGGCAACCGTTGAACGCGCAGTCCGGCGGCGCGCATGCCGCCGGCTTCGCGCATGCGGCGGGCGTGCTGGTGCGCGAGGACGTGGGGCGGCACAACGCGGTCGACAAGCTCGTCGGCGCGCTGCTGCGCGCGACGCCCGCGATCGACCCGGACGACGGCTTCCTGGCGATCACCTCGCGCGCCTCGTACGAAATCGTGCACAAGGCGGCGAATGCCGGCATCGCCGCGGTCGCGGCGATGTCCGCGCCGACCGGACTGGCGATCCGGCACGCCGAAGACGCCGGTATGACCCTGATCGCGTTCGCGCGCGGCGGACGGATGAACGTCTACAGCGGCCGGGAGCGCATCGCGTCCGGTTGACCGCGATCGCGCTGCCGGCTCAGGGCAGGCGCTTCAACGCCGCGAGCACGCCCGGCCGCAGTCGCGCGATGCCCGGATCCTCGTCGAGGTCGGCCTCGAGATAGAGCGCCTGCAGGAGCGCGGAAAGATCGTGCCGGCGCGCCAGCCAGGCCGGATCCTTCCATGCCAGCGCCGGGTCGCCGAGCCGGGTCGACAGCGCCGCCAGCCACGCGCTCCAGTCGTTCTCGTCGTACACGCCGCGTTTCGCGATGAACAGCAGCGGCCGGGCCAGCCGCTCGGGCTCGCCGAACACATAGGCGTGCGCCGCTTCCGGCACCGCCTGCACGGCGATCGCGTCGCGCAGACGATCGAGCTGCGCGCGATCGAGCCCCGGGTTCAGCGCGAGCTGCATCGCCCAGTCGGCGCCGTGGGCGACGCCGTGGCGCCAGCCGACGCCACGCTCGTAACCGCGGTAGTCGTCGACGGATATCAGATACACCGCGGCGCGCACCACCATCGCATCGCGCTCTTCCACCGTCATCCACGGCGCGACGCGATCGGTGCGCGCGACCTCGGACAACACCAGCGCGGCGAACGGACGGGCGACGCCGTCCGAATCCGGCGCATCGAGCGTCGCGTACAGGCGCGTGCGCAGCGCGCGGAGCCGTTCCGGCGGCAGACTTCCGGCGCGCATCCAGCGTTGCAACGCTTCGTACGCGACGCCGTCGCGCAGCGCCGGATCGATGGACGCGAGACAATCCACCAGAGCCATCGCCAGGGCGTCGCGCCGAGCGACATCCGCGATCTCGAAACCGCCGTTTTTCAATGCGGCGAGCGATGTCGCGTCCTCGCCTGCCGGCGGACAGGCGGCGAACGCGGTCGGCGCAAGCCCGGCCACGAGCCATCCGAACGCAACCGCGCAGCGCAGGCGTCCGGTCGTCACAGAGACGCCCCGTCGAACGACCGGATCGCGAGCGAGGCGAGATCGAGGTCGGGCAGGCAACGCACGTTCACGGCGGCGACCTTCGCGCCGCTGCGCGGATCGACGCCTTCGCTGAAGGGCGCGATGCCGCAGTCGGGACAGAAGTGGTGGTCGATGTGATGCCGGTTGAAGCGATATGTGGCGTAATCGCCCTCGATGGTGGTCAGTCGCAGCGCATCGCGAGGAAAAAACGCGAGCAGACCGCCGCGACGGCGGCACAGAGAGCAATTGCAATCCACCGCTTCGGCGATCTCGGCTTCGAGTTCGAAGGCGATCCGTCCGCAATGACAGCTGCCGCGATGCAACATGACGCGCTCCTCCCAATGGCGTGCGAGCGGCCACTGTAACCATGAAGGCTGGCAGATGCGCGGTCGCCGGTTCCAGACTATGCTTGGCGCTTTCGTTCAGCCGGACTCCGACCATGCGCCTCGCACCGCTCGCCGTCGCTCTCCTCGCCGCCACGCTCGCCGCCTGCTCGGGTCAGGGTACGGGCGCTACCGACGCACCCGCCGCCGAAACGAAGACCGCGGCCGCTTCCGACGCCGCGCTCGACGCGAAATTCGCCGATCTCAGCAAGCGCTGGCTCGACGGCGCCCTCGCGCTCAGCCCGGTCACCGCGACCCAGCAGGGCGATCATCGCTTCGACGCCGAGATCGACGACCTCAGCGCCGCCGGTCGCGCGAAATCGCTCGATTTCGCGAAGAAGCTGCTCGCGGAACTGGACGCGATCGACGCATCGAAGCTGTCTCGCGAGAACCAGGTCGACGCGGCGATCCTCCGCAACCAGCTCCGCTCCGACATCTGGAATCTCGAAACGCTCCAATCCTGGGCCTGGGATCCGCAGCTCTACGGCGGGATCGCCGGTGGCGCGATCTACAACCTCATGGCCCGCGAATTCGCACCGCTGCCGGAACGGCTGAAGTCCGCGACGGCGCGCATGGAGAAGATCCCGGGCCTCTTCGCGCAGATGCGCGAAAATCTCGATCCGGCGCGGGTACCGCAGATCCACGCCGAGACGGTGGCCAAGCAGAACGGCGGCCTGATCACGCTGATCGAGCAGTTCATCGTTCCCAACGCCGATCAACTGCAGGGCGAGGATCGCAAGCGTCTCGACGCAGCGGTCGAAGGCCTGCGCAAGGCGGTGGCGGAACAGCAGCTGTGGCTGGACAAGACCCTGGTCCCGAACGCCAAGGGCGATTTCCGGATCGGCGCCGAGGTTTACGACGCAAAACTCCAGTTCGCGCTGATGTCGTCGCTGTCGCGCGCCGAGATCAAGCAGCGCGCCGAGGCCGAGATCGTCCGCGTGCGCGGCGAGATGTACAAGATCGCGCAGCGCGTGCTGAAGGACAAACCCGGCGCGCCGGAACTGCCCGATGCGCCCAGCGACGATCAGCAGCAGAAGGCGATCGAGGCCGCGCTCGAACTGGCCTACGCGGACAAGCCCGCGCGCGACAAGGTCGTCGACACCGCCAAGGCGACGCTGGCGCAGGCCACCGAATTCACCCGCGCGAAGGACCTGGTGACGGTGCCGGACGATCCGGTCGAAGTGATCCTGATGCCCGAATTCCAGCGCGGCGTCGCGGTCGCCTACTGCGATTCTCCGGGCCCGCTCGACAAGGGCCTGAAGACCTACTACGCGATCTCGCCGATCCCGGACGAGTGGAGCGCGGAGCAGACCGATTCGTTCCTGCGCGAATACAACACGCGCATGATCCACCTGCTGTCGATCCACGAGGCCATGCCCGGCCACTACCTCGAGGGCGCGCATTCGGCGCGGCATCCGTCCACGCTGCGCGGCGTGCTCCGCTCGGGCATGTTCGCGGAAGGCTGGGCCGTCTATACCGAGTCGGTGATGATGGACGAGGGCTACCTCGACAACGATCCGCTGTTCCATCTGGTGCGCTACAAGTTCTACCTGCGCGCGGTCGCCAACGCGATCCTCGACCAGGGCGTCCATGTCGACGGCTGGACCCGCGAACAGGCGATGGCGCTGATGACGAAGACCACGTTCCAGCAGGAGCGGGAAGCCGCCGGCAAGTGGGTCCGCGCCCAGCTGACCAGCGCGCAGCTCCCCACCTATTTCGTCGGCGTGCAGGAACATTTCGACCTGCGCAAATCGATGGAGCAGAAGCTCGGCAAGGACTTCAAGCTCAAGGCCTACCACGACCAGGTGCTGTCCTACGGCGCCCCGCCGGTGCGCTTCGTGCGCGCGATGATGCTGGACGAACCGATCCGCTGAACGGCCGCCGGCCGGACGCGGCCGGCTTCGCCCTCGCGGCCCGGACTCGCCGGGCCGCTTGGCCCGTCCGCACGGGCTCGCTATGCTTCCGGCGTCCGCCCACGGCCGGGAATGCCGTCTCTGTACAGGAGCGTCCGTCGAGGATCTGCGCAAGGGGCGTCCATGCCGTTCGGAGGGAGTGTCGCGTGAGCATTTTCGATTCCGTCAGACGTTGGCGCGACAACCTGCGCGGACGCGATGCGCCCGCGGCGCCGCAAGGCATTCCCGAGGACATTCCGAGGCCGCCGCGGCCGAGAACCCCGACGGCCGAGGAACTCGACGTCCTCGCCCAGACCGCAACGCCGGAACAGGTCGCGGAAGCCGCGGTCGCGCCGCCGCCGGTCGACGACGGTTACGCAGGTCCCGAGCGCCGCGAGAAGCCCCGCGTCAAGGCACGACCCGGCACCCGCGTGCTGATCGTCGACGACTCGACCACGATCGTGGCGGTGCTGCGGAAGATGCTGCAGCAGAACGGTTATCAGACCCTCGAGGCCTACACCGCGGAAGAAGCGCTGGAACTGGCCCGCGACCTCGTCCCCGATCTGATCTTCCTCGACATCGTGCTGCCGGGCATGGACGGTTTCGCCGCCCTGCGCGCGCTGCGTCGCGAACCGGCGACCAAGCAGGTGCCGATCATCATGATCAGCGGCAACGTGCAGGCCACCGAACAGTTCTACGTGCAGCGCATCGGCGCCGACGATTTCATGAAGAAGCCGTTCTCGCGTCCCGAAGTGTTCGCGCGGATCGAACGTCTGCTCGACGCCGAGGGCGTGCCGCGCCGCGTCGGCATGCAGGCCACCGCGCAACCCTGAGCCGCCCGCGCGGCCCGACTCAGCGCTTCTGGCTCAACACCACGCTGCCGAGGATCAGCGCACCGGCAACGGCCATCGTCGGGGTCAGCGGTTCTCCGAGCAGCCACCACGCCCAACCCACGCCGAACAGCGGCACGAGATAGGTCGAGGTCGCCGCGCGCGGCGCGCCGATCCGCGCGATCAGGCGGTAATACAGGACGAACGCGGCACCGGTGCAGACCACGCCGAGGGCCGCGACCGCGCCCCAGGCCTTCGCGGACACCGCATGCGCGGGCCATTGCGCGACGGCGAACGGCGAGACGAGCAGCGCGGCGCAGACCAGCGTGGCCGCCGCGACCGCGGTGGCGGGCAATCCCGCGAGTTGCCGCTTCACCAGGTTCGCGCCGATCCCGTACAGGAACGCCGCGGTCGTGCCGGCCGCCACCGGCAACCCGATGCCCGCGCCGCCGGCCTTGCCGCTGGCGAGCACGATCACGCCCACGAATCCGGCGACGAGGGCGATCGCACGGCGCGCGCCGATCTTCTCGCCGTAGAAGAGGAACGCGATCAGCGCGACGAACAGCACCGCCATCGAGTTGGTGATGGCGCCGACGCCCGCCGGCGCGCGCTGCGCGGCCCAGGCGAACAGCACGAACGGAATCGCCGAATTCACCGCTCCGATCAGCGCCAGTCGCGGCCACAGCCTTAGCGGGAACGCGCGGCGTTCGCGCCAGAGGAACGGCAGCAGGATCAGCGCGCCGAGCCACAGGCGGATCGCGACCAGCGGCGTCGAACCGAGCTCCGGTGCCGCGACGCGCATGAACATGAAGGACGCGCCCCAGATCGCGCCGAGCGCGCCCAGTTCGAGCGGCGTGAGCCATGCGGGCGACGTGCGCGCGCGCAGGTCGGAGGAGCAGACGACGGCGTTCATGGGCGTTCCGGAAGAAAAGGACGGGGGTGTGCGGCTCAACCCTGCTGCACGTGCAGTTGTCCGACGATCGCGTCGGGGTCGCCGCCGGCGCCCAGATAGGCCGCCGTGGCGAGACGGAATCCGAACAGGCGCGCCCCGGTCTCGCTGCGCGGCCGGTGGCGACTGCCCGGCGGAAACACCACCTGGGTGCCGGCCGGATAACGCATCTCGCCTTCGATCACCTCGCCGTCGAGGACGAAATAGGCTTCGCCGGTGTCCTGGCGATCGAACCGCGGCCAGACGCTGCCCGGCGCCATCTCGATCATCCAGGCGCGCGCGCCGGGCGGCGCCGGCAGATCGCGGCGCAGGCAACCGTCGCCGATCGCGATCGCCGGCACATCGTCGATCGCGACGGCATGCGGCGGCGAGAGGAACGGCAGGGCGATCACGGAGCGCATGTCGATGTCTCCGCCGCGACGTTCGCAGCGCGGTTCCCCGCGACATCCGCCTCGAACCGCGATACCGGCTCGGCCGGCGCCATCGGCACCGCGGTTCCGCCGACGCGGATGCCGGACGCCGGATCGGCGTCGATACCGATCGCCAACCGGCCGGGACGGCCCATGTCCTCGCCCTGCAGCACGACGACATCCGCCGGCGTCGGCACCAGCTCCAGCGCGCGCAGATATGCACCGAAGGCGGCCGCTGCCGCACCGGTGGCCGGATCCTCGATCACACCGCCGACCGGAAAGGGATTGCGTGCATGAAACACCGTTTGCGTCTCGCGCCAGACCAGATCGACCGTGGTCAGGTCGTGCGCGAGCATCGCGGTCCGGAGTCGTTCGAAGTCGTATTCCAGCGCGCGCAACCGGTCCCGGGTCGCCGCGGCGAGGATCAGATGTCGGGCACCGGCGAAGGCGACCCGCACCGGCAACGCGGGATCGAGGGCATCCTCGCGCCAGCCCAGGGCGGCGAGCGCTTCGGCGAGCAGTTCCGGCGACGCCGTCTCGATGCGCGGAGTCACGCTGGTGAGGGTCGCGACCGGCACGCCGCCATCGTCGGACACGGAAACCGGCACATCGCCGACGCCGGTCTCGAACACCAGCGATCGCAGCTGTTTTTCGCGGAAGAGCGCCACCGCGCTCGCCACCGTCGCATGTCCGCAGAAAGGGACTTCCGCTTCTGGACTGAAATAGCGGACGCGATGGCGCCCGGCACCGAGCGGCGTCAGGAACGCGGTTTCCGAATAACCGACGGCGGTCGCGATGGACTGCATGCGCGATGCGCCCAGGGCGCCCGCATCCAGCACCACGCCGGCAGGATTTCCACCCGACGGAACCTCGGCGAACGCGGCGTACCGCAGCAGGACAGGCATCGTCTTCGGCCTCAGGGGCATCCGGAAATTGCAGGTCATTATGGTTCCCCCCCGAAGCCGCACAAGCGCATACTTTCCGGGACAGACACAAACCTGATTTGAGGCTGCGATGACCATCCGTCCCGAGTTGTTGCCGGCGCTGGCCGCGTTCGAGGCCGCGGCCCGCCACCAGAACTTCGCCCACGCCGCGGAGGAACTGCATCTGACCGCGAGCGCCGTCAGCCACCACGTGCGCAAGCTCGAAAGCCGGCTTGGGGTCGTACTGTTCCAGCGCCACGCGCGCGGGGTGAATCTCACCGCGGAAGGCCGACAGCTGGCGGACGCCGCGGGCAGCGCGCTGGCCGATGTCGAAAGCGCGCTGCGCGGGCTGCGCGCGGCGCCGGACGATCGCGACCGGGTGCGGATCACGACCCTGCACTCGCTGCTGAACACGTGGCTGCTGCCGAGATTGCCGGACTTCACCGCGCGGCATCCGCAAGTCCGGCTCGAATTCGACAGCGGGATCGCCCTGACCCGTTTCGACGACGGCGGCCCCGACCTCGGTCTGCGTCATGGTCCGGGGTACTGGCCCGGGCTGACCGCGCACCATGTGATGGACGATGCGCTGTTTCCGCTGGCGACGCCGGCCGTGGTCCGACGCACCGCGACCGCCACGGACGTCGCTCGGCTGCCGCTGGTCTCCGATCTCGCCCGCCAGGGCTGGCCAGACTGGTTCCGTTTCGCGGATGTGCACGGCGCGGCGCCGGATATCCGCTTCGTCTTCAGCGACAGTACCGACGCGCTGGAAGCCGCGGCGCACGGCCTGGGCGCGGTGCTGGCGCGGGAGCGCATCGCCTCGCCCTGGCTCGACGACGGCCGGCTCGGACGTCTTCCGGGCCCCGGCCTGCCGACCCGCTGGCGTTACTACATCGTCCACCCCTCGCATCGGAGGCTGCGTCCGGCGGCGAAGCTGTTCGTGGACTGGCTGCTCGAGATCAGCGCCGACCTGCGCACACCGCAGGCGTCGCATCCGGCACTGAAGCGCGATAATGCGCGGCCTGCCGCCAGAACCCGACGATGAGCGCCGACGCTTCCCCCCGCACCGCCTGGTTGCAGATCCACTTCTGCGTGCTGCTGTGGGGCTTCACCGCCATTCTCGGCAAGCTCATCGCCCTGCCCGCGCTGCCGCTGGTGTGGTGGCGCATGCTGCTGGTCGCGGCGCTGCTGTTGCTGCTGCCGCGGGTGTGGCGCGGGTTGCGCGCGATGCCGGCGCGCCTGCGCTGGGCCTATGCCGCCGCCGGTGCGCTGGTGGCGCTGCACTGGCTCACTTTCTACGCGTCGATCAAGTTGTCGAATGCGTCGGTGGGCGCCACCTGCATGGCGCTGGCGACCGTGTTCACCGCACTGGTGGAACCGCGAATGACCGGCAGGCGGCTGTCCAAGCGCGAGGTCGGGCTGGGCCTCGCGGTGCTGCCCGGCGTGGCCCTCGTCGTCGGCGGCGTGCCCGCCGGAATGCAGGCGGGCATCGTCGCCGGCGCGATCTCGGCGCTGTTCGTGGCCATCTTCGGATCGCTCAACAAGAAACTCGTCGAGCACGGCGACGCGCTCTCGGTGACGGCGCTGGAAATGGCCGCCGGCGTCGCCGCGATCACGGTGCTGGCGCCGCTGTCAGGACTGCTGTCGCCGGAGGCGTTCGGCGGCGATCCTTTCGTGGTCCCGGATCTGCGCGACGGGCTGTATCTGCTCGCGCTCGCGGTCGCCTGCACCCTGGTGCCGTTCGCGCTGTCGCTGGTCGCCCTGCGCCGGCTGAGCGCATTCGGCGCGCAGCTCGCGATCAATCTGGAACCGGTGTACGCGATCGGGCTGGCGATGGCGCTGCTCGGCGAGCAGCGCGAACTGACGCCGACCTTCTATCTCGGCGTCGCGATCATCCTCGCCACCGTCGTGCTCTATCCGCTGCTGGTCCGGCCGAAGCGCATCGAACATCCGGAGACGCTGGCGCTGGCCGAGGCCAAGGTCGTCGGCGATCCTGACGGCAGCGACCCGAAAAACAGCGATCGGGACGAGGGCGGACCCGCGGAATCCCGGCCTCCCGCGAGCGATCCGTCGACGCCGAACTGACCGCGCGGCGCCGCTGTGGCAGTCTAGGCGTCCCTTCGCCGCAGCCCCGGGCGGCCCGCCCGACAGGCCCGACACCGACATGTACCTGGAGTACTACGGCCTCGAACAGGCGCCGTTCTCGATCACCCCGGACCCGCACTACGTGTTCCTCAGCGAACACCACCGGGACGCGCTCGCGCATCTGCTCTACGGGATCCAGCAGGGCGGCAGCGGCGGATTCGTGCAGCTCACCGGCGAGGTCGGCACCGGCAAGACCACCCTCAGCCGCCTGCTGCTGAACCGATTGCCCGAGAACACCCACGCCGCGCTCGTCCTCAATCCGCGACTGGAGCCGGTCGAGCTGCTGCAGACGATCTGCGAGGAATTGCGGCTGCCGATCGGCGATGCCGGCACGGCGGGCAAGGCGCGGAAGAAACCGACTTCCGGCAAGACCAGCGCGACGCGAACGCCCGGCGCCAAGGCGCTCTACGACGCGTTGAGCGCCTATCTGCTCGACGCCTACGCGAAGGGCGACCGGGTGGTGCTGATCGTCGACGAGGCGCAGAACCTCTCGACCGAGGCGCTGGAACAGGTGCGGCTGCTGACCAATCTCGAAACCGAAACCCAGAAGCTGCTGCAGATCATCCTGATCGGCCAACCGGAGCTGCGCGACATGCTCGCGCGCCCGGAACTGCGCCAACTCGCGCAGCGCATCACCGCGCGTTACCACCTGCGTCCGCTCGACGAAGCCGGAACGATGGCCTACCTGCGCCATCGCCTGACCATCGCCGGCGCCAAGCGCTTCCCGTTCACGGCGCAGGCGGTGAGCCGCCTGCACCGGCGCAGCGGCGGCGTCCCGCGACTGATCAACGTGATCGCCGAGCGCGCCCTGCTCGGCGGTTTCGCGCACGACCTGCTGAGCATCGACGCGAAGACCGTCGATCGCGCCGCCGACGAGGCGCTGGCGCCCGCAGGCGGTCCGCGTCGCCTGCGCGCGGGCATGCCGCTGCTCGCCGCCGCCGCGTTCTGTCTGGCCGCGGCGGCCGTGGTGTTCGCGCTGACCCGTCGCCCCGATGCGCCGGCGCCGGTCGCTGGCAATCCGCCCGCCGCCGCGACGTCGCCCGGATCCGCGCCGGCGCAGACCTCCACGCTCGACGGCGAGCGCCTCCTGCAGCGGCTGCGAACCGCGCCCCCCGTGGCCACGCGCGACTGGGACGCATTGGTCGCGGCGTGGAAAGCGCCGGCCGCGATGCGCAAGGTGTCGCCCGATGCCTGCCCGCCCGCACCCGCGCCCGGTTGGCGCTGTCTGCGCAGCCGCGCGCAACTCGAACAACTGCTGCGCCACGATCGTCCGGTGCTGCTGCGCCTGCGCGCGGAACCGCAGGCGACCTGGGCGCGCCTGCTGGGCGCCGATGCGGATCGCGTGCGGATCGCGCTCGATGGCGGCACGCTCGACGTCGACCGGGTCGCGCTGGCCGGCGTCTGGAACGGCGAATTCCTCGCGATCTGGCCCGCGCCCGATGCGCTGGAATCGCGCTACGCCGCGGGCGACGCCGGCGCACGCGAGTGGGTGCGACAACGTCTGCGCGCGGAAGGGATCGCGCCCGCCGCCACGACAGCGGACGCCCTCGCCGCCGCGCTACGCGCCTTCCAGGCGCGCAGCGGCCTGCGCAGCGACGGTCGACTCGATGCCGACACCCTTTTCGCGCTGACCCGCGGCGATGCCGGTCCGCGACTGCAGGCGCAGGAGCGCTGACATGTCCCTGATCCTCGATGCGCTGCGCAAATCGGAAGCGGCCCGCCGCCGCAGCGAAACGCCCGATCTGTTCTCGTCGATGCCCCAGGCCACCGAATCGACCCGCGCGCTCGCCGGCTGGCCGCTGTGGGCCTTCGGCGCCGCGGGCGCGCTGGCGCTGCTCGCCGCGCTCTGGCTGATCGCGGGCCGCGGGCCCGAAACCGCGCCGAACGATCCCGCGGCCGTCGTCGACGCATCGTCGGCGTCTCCGCCCGTCGCGACGAACGCCCCGCCGCCCGCCGATGCGTCGCTGTCGCCGCCACCGCCGATGCCCGGGCCAGCGCCCATGACCACATCGCCCATACCGCCCCCCACGCCATCCGCGAACATCGGCCCGGCGTCGAGCGCGAATCCGCCGACGCCCGCGCCGGCAATCGCAACCACGCCAACGACCGCTCCGACGCCGCGGCCCGTTGCGCCCCCGCCGCCGACGCCCGCCGTCGATTCGCCGCCCGCGGCAGCGGCATTGCCGTCGCCACCGCCCGCCACGGGTCGCATCGCCTCGCTCGCCGAACTCGATCCGGAGACGCGCAAGCAGTTGCCGCCGCTGAAACTCAGCATGCATCTATGGAACGACGCGGCCGAACAACGCTTCGTGATCCTCGACGGTCAACGACTGAAGGAAGGCGACGTGCTCGGCGAACTGGTGGTCGAGCGCATCACCCGCGACGGCGTCGTGCTCGTCTGGCGCGGCGCGCGCCTGCGGCTGGATCGCTGAGAGGGATCACTGCGAACGCGCTCGGAATCCTGCGTTTCCGGGACCCTGCACGCTCAGAATCCGCCTTCGCAGTCGTATCCGCGCAACAGATCCGGCAACGTGCGCCCGGGCTCGTCGCGGAATCGTTCGTCGAGAAGATCCAGGCCGCGAATGCGGTCCACGCGGAAATTGCGGAAATCCGCGCGCAGTTCGCACCACGCCGCCAGCGTCCAGACGTTGCCCCAGAAGAAACAGGCCACCGGCCGGACCGTGCGCTCGCTGGATCCGTCGTGCAGATCCAGATAGTCGATCCGGACCTTGCGCCGATGCTCGATCGCGTCGCGGAGCGCGCGCAGGCGATCGCGCGTGTCGATGTCGGGGCCGACCGGCGGCGCGAACACCGCCAGGCTCTCGGCGGCGGCCCGTTCCGCGCCGGGCAGGACCGCGAGGATCTTCGCCAGCGCGTCCTCGGCATGTTCGCCCAACGCCGTGTCGATGCGCGACTGCGCCAGACGCACGCAGGCCACCAGCGCCTGCGCTTCGCGCGTGTCGAACATCAGCGGCGGCAGGTCGTAGCCGCGGCGCATGCGATAGCCGACGCCGGCTTCGCCTTCGATCGGCACGCCCTGCGCCTGCAGCGCGGCGATGTCGCGGTAGACCGAACGCTGCGAGACCTCGAGGCGTTCGGCCAGGAACGCGGCCGTCGTCAGGCGACGGCCGCGGATCAGTTGGACGATGCGGAACAGACGATCGGCGCGGCGCATGCGTCGAGTTCCCGATGCCGTCCGCCGCGCTTCGGCTCAGGCCAGCGCGTGGAGGCCGACGCGGTTGCCTTCGCTGTCGGCGATGTGGGCGAAACATCCCATGCCCTCGGGCAATTCGGTCCGCGACAGCGTGACCCGGCCGCCCGCGGCTTCCACGCGCGCCAACACCGCATCCAGCGAAGGCTCGGCGTTGAGATAGACGATCGCGCCGTCGGCGCTGGGACGGGGACCGTGGTCGGCCGCGAACAGGCAGCCGCCGACGCCGTATTTTTCGTAGGGAAAGACGGCCATGTCGATGCCCGGACCCATCGCTTCGCGGCGCAGCGGCGTATCGAACACGGCTTCGTAGAAGGTCTGCGCGCGTTCGAGGTCGGACACGGGGATCTCGAACCAGTTGAGCGCGTTGTGTCGTGCGTGTCGCATGCGGCCTCCTCGGGCGTCGCGTTGTGGAGTCCGCATCCTGCGCCGGCGCTGCTGACACCGTGGCGTCAGCAGGGCCGCACGGCGCATCACTCGCCCATGTAACAGCAGTTGAGCTTGTTGCCGTCGAGGTCGCGGAAATAGGCCGCGTAGAACCCGGGATAACGCTGGCCCGGCGCGCCTTCGTCGGTGCCGCCGAGTTCGATCGCCTTCGCGTAGAGCCGGTCGACCTGGTCGCGGCTGCTGGCGGCGAGCGCCACCATCGTGCCGTTGCCGACCGTGGCGGCTTCCTTGTTGTACGGATAGGTGATGCCGAGGCCGGCGCCTTGTTCGGAATTGCCCCAGGCGATGAAGTAGTCGGGTTCTTCCATGAAACGCTTGGCGCCGATTTCGGCGAGAACGAGATCGTAGAAGGCGGCGGCGCGGGCGAGATCGTGGGTCCCGAGGGTGGCGTAGGCGAGCATGGTCTTGATTCTCCGGTGGTTGGGCGGCCGTCGTCGTGAACGACCGTCGTGGCGGGAGTCGGCAGCATCCCGCGCCGCTGCTGACATCGGGTGTCAGCAGCGACGGCGGCCCGGGTATGCTACGCCCGACCGCGCCGCCCGGGGCGCCCGGATCGGAATCCGCCAAACGCATGCAATCGCTCCGCTTCGAACTCGATCGCGACCATGTGGAACTCAACCAGTTGCTCAAGCTCGCCGGCATCGTCGACAGCGGCGGCGCCGGCAAGCATCTGGTCGCGAGCGGCGCGGTCCGCGTCGACGGTGCGGTGGAACTGCGCAAGACCTGCAAGATCCGCGCGGGCCAGCGCGTCGAGGTCGGCGACGTACGGATCGAGGTGGCGGCCGCCTGAGCCGTCGAGCCGGGATCAGACCGTCTGCCGGTCGGAGCCGAGCAGCGCCCTGGCCACGCCGAGCGCGGCGAGCGCGCCGACGAGCTGGGCCAGGACGAACCCGCCCACGTCGGCGAAACGAATGCCGGCGAAGGTCTGCGTGAATGCACGCGCCAACGTCACCGCCGGATTCGCAAACGAGGTGCTCGCGGTGAACCAGTAGGCGGCGAAGATGTACGCCGCGACCAGCGCCGGAATCGCCTGCGGCCGGTGCCGCGCGCCGAGCAGGATGGTGAGCAGCAGGCCGAACGTGGCGACGCCCTCGCTGAACCACTGCGCCGCGCCGGTGCGAACCTGATCGCCGGGTTGCCACAAGGGCTCGCCGAACATCGCATGCGCGATCGTCACGCCGGCGATCGCGGCCACGATCTGCACAGCGAGATACGCGATCGCAGGCGCAGGCGGGCGTTCGCCGGCCAGACGCAGGGTCAGCGTCACCGCCGGGTTGAAATGCGCGCCGGACAGCGGGCCGAACAGCACGATCAGCACGTACAGCCCACCGGCGGTCGCGGCGGCGTTCGCCAGCAGCGCGACCGCGACGTTCCCCTGCGCCAGCCGCTCGCCCATGATCCCGCTGCCGACCACGATGGCCAGCAGCAGCGACGTGCCGAGTCCTTCTGCGGCGAGCGCACGCAGCGCCGCTCTCCGCGCGGCGCTCATCCGTCGATCTTCCCGATCTCGCGGATCCGCTGCTCGGCGACCAGCCGGTCGAGCTTGTCCAGGGGCAACGCGACGAACAGTTCGACCCGCCGGCGCAATTCCGAGAACGCCTTCATGTAGGCGCGGCGACGCGTCTCCTCGTCGCCTTCCACCGCGGCCGGATCCTCCACGCCCCAGTGCGCGACCATCGGCGTGCCGTACCACACCGGGCAGGTCTCCCCCGCGGCGTTGTCGCAGACGGTGACCACCAGATCCAGTTCCGGCGCATCCGGGCCGCTGAATTCGTCCCACGATTTGCTGCGCAGCCGCGAGATGTCGTAACCGAGTTTCTCCGCGAGTTCCGCGGCCATCGGCTGGACCCGGCCGCTCGGTCTGCTGCCGGCGCTGAACGCGCGGAAGCGCCCTCGCCCCAGCACGTTGAACAGCGCTTCGGCCATCACGCTGCGCGCGGAGTTGCCGGTGCAGAGCACCAGGATATTGATGATCTTCGGATGTTCCATGTGCTGTCCTCAGCGTTCGGCATGACCGCGGGCGGGGATCGTCGCGGGTGGGGTGGAAACGAAACGTCCGCGGTCGCCGCGCATGCGCTCGTCGGGATCGCGCAAGGAGACGTGCGCGCGATGTCGTTTCATCGGAACGTCCTCAGCAGCAGGGCGATGGCGGCGCGCACGCGGAAGGCGAGCCGGCACAGCAGTTCTCGGTGAGGTACGCGACCAGGGCGTTCATCCGCGCGTAGTCGGCACGGAGCCGGATCACGCGCCCCTCGCGGGTGTCCTGCACCAGCCCGGCGGCGCGCAGGACGTTCAGATGCGCGCTCAGCGTGGCCGCGGGCACCTGCACGATCCCGCGCAGTTCGCCGACAGGGAGTCCGGCGTCGCCGGCCGCGACCAGGGCGCGGAAGGCATGCAGGCGATGCTCCTGGGCGAGGGCCTTCAGCGCGGCAAGGGTGGCGTCGTGATCCATATTTCCATGATTCTGGAAATATGGAAACATTTCAACCGTGCCCGCCCCCGCCGCCGACGAACGGTCGCGACGGTCGGCAGCGGTCGATCAGGCCAGCGGCAGGTCGCTGTCGGCCTGGCACATGAGGTCGTGCAACCCGCGCAGGGCCTCGATCTCCGGATCCTCGCGCCCCTCGCCGTACACGGCGACATGCCGGCAGGCCGCATACCCGCGGGCCTCGCGCGCGTACGTCTCGACCCATGCCCGGCGTGCGGGCAAGGCCGCATGTTCCGGACGCCACGCGGAGGAATACGGCGGATGCAGCCGCGGCATGCCCATCCGCCAGGGCTTGGGCGACACCCGCGCGCGGAAGCAGTCCTGGTTGAAGCACATGCGCGCGTACAACGGGTCGACGCCGAGCGCGTCGAAGCAGGCGCGCACCTCGGGCGAGCGCGGGTCGAAACGCCGGTGGGTGGCCATCAGCCTCAGGCCGAGCGGCGTGCGGTATACGTGCAGGCGCCAGTCCGGATGCGCGGCCACGAACCGGTCGATCCGGCGCTGCGCATGGCGTTCGAATCCGCCGGTAAGCTTGATCCGCAACCAGGCCGCCAACGCGGCGACCGCGCCGCCGAACACGAAGCCGCCGCCGATACCCAGCAGCAGCGCCAGGACGTACTTCACCGGTCCCGGATCGCCGATCGCGATCGTCGCCGCCGCGATCGCCAGCCCGGTCAGCGCCCGCCAACGCGGCCAGCGCGAGGGATCGTGGCGGATCGCGTGGTCGATGTCGGCGAACAGCACGTCCGGCGTGTTCAGGCACAGCGCGCCGTAACCGGTACGGGTGATCGCGCAGTCGTCGTGACGCTCGACCAACTCCTCGCGGATCGGCACACCCTCGGCGCCGTTGTAGGCGACGCGGCGTTCGCGGCGCGGCAACGTCTCGCCGGCCAGCGTGCGATCCATCGCCTCGCGGACGCGCGCCTCCGCGTGCGCCAGCGCCTCGGCCTCGCCGACGTCGGACCAGCCGAACCGGCGCAGGGTGATCGTCCGGCGGCCCTGCCGGTGTTGCAATCGGGCCTCGGCCCAGTAGGTCGGTATCAGCATGCCTGCGCTCCCGTGGATGTCGGTCGTCGTCTCGTCGGTCGTTCGCGGGTCGATGCCGGTGTCATCGCGCAGCGAGATGCGTGCGCAGGAATTCGAGCACCCGACCGTAGTACGCCCGTCGATTCTCCTCGCCGTGGATGCCGTGGGTCTCGTCGACGAAGAAGAAGGTCTCCATCGGCCGACCGGCCTTCTCCATCGCGGCGACCATCGCCCGCGCATGCTCGAAGGAC
This sequence comes from Pseudomonadota bacterium, assembly GCA_049324395.1. Taxonomy (GTDB): domain Bacteria; phylum Pseudomonadota; class Gammaproteobacteria; order Xanthomonadales; family Xanthomonadaceae; genus Lysobacter_I. The sequence goes on along the minus strand of JBMOOY010000062.1, from coordinate 97,276 downwards.
ACGCGGGGATCGTGGCGGCCGTGGACGAGCAGCACCGGCGCGTCGATCTTCGCGGCATGCGACGCCGGCGACTGCGCGCGCAGCGACGCCCGGTCATCGCCGACCGCTTCGTCGAGGTAGCGACGGCCCCATCGCGACTGCTGGATATCGCCCCATCTGCGCGCGATCGTAAGATCGGTCGGCCCGGCGGTCGAAATGGCGCAGCGGTAGAGCCCGGGCTCGCGGGCGACGCCCATCAGCGCCGCATAGCCACCGAAACTGGTGCCCCAGATGCAGATCCGCTCGGGATCGACACGACCGCCGGCCTTCGCCCAGCGCGTGGCGTCGACGATGTCGTCGAGGATCTTCAGCCCCCACTGCCGGTAGCCCGAACGCTCGAACGCGCGTCCGAAGCCATCGGACCCCCGGAAATTCACGCGCAATACCGCGAAGCCGTGGGCGGCGAGCAACTGCGTCTCTTCGTCGTAGTCCCAGACGTCCTTCACCCCGAACGGACCGCCGTGCGGCAGGACCACCAGCGGCGGTGCGGCGACGTCCGCAGGCAAGGTGAGATAGCCGTGCAACCCGATCCCGTCACGGGCGCGGAACGAGAACGGCTCGCTGCGCGCCAACGCCCCCGGATCCAGCCACGGCGAGACCCGCGCCAACAGGTCCATGCGTCTGTTGTCGCGATCGAACAGATAGAAACTGCCGGGATCGCGATCGCTCCAGACCTTGACCACGATGTGCCGGCCGTCGCGCGACCCGCTGGAGAAGGCGACCGCGTCGTCCGGGAACGTCGCCTCGATCCCGCGCAGCAGTTTCGCGTCGGGATCCGACGGATCCCAGAAGCGCGCGCGCGGCACGCCGAGCCCGTAGGCCGCGCCGATCGGCTGTCGTCCGTCCGCGGACCAGACCACGAACGCCGGATCGAGGACCGGATCGCGCAGCGCGACGCTGCGCTCGCCGGTGGCGAAGTCCAGGCGCTCGATCGCATCGGGGCCGTCCTGGCGTTCCGACAGGAAATACATCGCCGCGTCGTCGCGCGACGTGCCGATCGGCGCGATCTCGACTCCGCTCGACGCTTCGTCGTTGAACAACGCCCAGGTGTCGCCTTCGCGGAGCCAGGCTTTCTGGAGGTCGTCGTCGTCCCAGGCGTAGGCGAGGCGCACGCGACCGGCGTTGTCGGTGAAGAACGCGCTGCCGACCTGCGGCGCATCGGCCAGTCGCGGCCCGACGAGACCGCCGCGGGTGTCGACCTTCTGCACGTAGCTCAGACAGCCCTTGCTGGTGCGCCGGGCGCAGCGTTCGACCAGCATGTGCTCATCGTCGTCGATCAGCGTGTCGACGATCGACGCGTCGAACGCGCGCTTGTCGGTGCCGTCGACGTTCACCGCGTGGACCCGCGGTTCGAGGTAGTACTGCTGGACGTTGTCGCCGCCCCAGCTGGTCATCACGAAGACGCGGCGATCGCCCGCCCACCATACCCGGCTGATCTCGGCGTTCTCGTCGGGATCGAGCACACGCACCAGCGCGTTCGTCTCGCGGTCGATGATCGCCAGCACGACGCGATTGCGACCGTTCTCCGGCATCCGCTGGGTCGCGGCGATGTATTTGCCGTCGGGCGAGATCCTGACGATGCCGTGCTTCGTCGGGCGCAGAAGCTCTTCGAGCGATGGGGGCGAGGACCGGGGCGGAGGCGACGGTCCCGAGGTCGCAGCGTTCACGGTCGCGCACATCGACGATGCGCAGATCGGCACAACCGCCGCGAGCGCCAAGAGCCCCAACCGACGCACCATCCTCTCGTTCTCCGCAGTCGGATCGTCTATCGCTTCAGACTGCAGCAGGCGCGGCGGGGCTGACAAGCCCCGGCGCGATCAGGCGCGCGGCGGCCCCTTGCGATGCGGCTTTTTCGGCCCGCGACCGGGGCCCGGCTTGCCGTCCCGCCCGCCCGACCTGAAACCGCCCGGCTTGACGCCGCGAGGCTTGAACGATTGCCCGCCGCCGTCGTATTCGTCGAGTTTCTGCAGGCGCAGGGCCTGCCCGGCGACGCGCACCTTCTTCAGATGCATCAACAGCGGGCGCGGCATGCCTTCGGGCAGATCGAGGATGGAATGATCGTCGTGGATGTCGATCCGGCCGATGTACTTGCTGTCGAGACCGGCCTCGTTGGCGATCGCCCCGACGATATTGCCCGGCTTCACGCCGTGCGCGTGTCCGACCTCGATCCGGTAGGTTTCCATCCCCGCTTCGGGCGGCTGCCGCGGACCGATGTCCTTCTTCGGTCGCGGCGCGCGCGCGTCGCCTCCCTCGCGGGGCGCGTCGTCGTACGGCGCGGCTTCGCGCGCGGGACGTTCGCTGCGCTGCGCGCGTTCGGCGTATTCGCGATGCTGTTTGAACTCCTGCGGCTCGCGCTTGCGCTCCGGCGCCAGCAGCAGCGGGGTATCACCCTGCAGCAGTTTCGCGAGCGCCGCGGCGACCTCGATCGCCGGGACGTTCTGCTCGCGCTCGTAGCGCTCGACGAGTTCGCGGTACAGGCCGAGTTCGCCGCCGCTGCTTTCGTCCTGCGCCAGGACCTCGCTGATCCGACCGAGGAACTTGCCGACCCGCGCGTCGTTGACGCTCTCCACGCTCGGCAGCTGCATCTCGGCGATCGGCTGGCGGGTCGCGCGCTCGATCGCGCGCAGCATGCCCTTCTCGCGCGGGCTGACGAACAGGATCGCCTCGCCGCTGCGCCCGGCGCGGCCGGTGCGGCCGATGCGATGGACGTAGCTTTCGGTGTCGTAGGGGATGTCGTAGTTCAGGACGTGGCTGATGCGCTCGACGTCGAGGCCGCGCGCGGCCACGTCGGTCGCGACCAGGATGTCGAGCTTGCCGTCCTTGAGCTGCTGGATGGTCTTCTCGCGCTGCGCCTGGGCGATGTCGCCGTTGATCGCGGCCGCGGCGAGGCCGCGCGCCTGCAGCTTCTCGGCCAGTTCCTCGGTCGCCGACTTGGTGCGCGCGAACACGATCATCGCGTCGTAGGGCTCGGCTTCGAGGATGCGGGTCAGCGCGTCGAGCTTGTGGACGCCGCTGACGAACCAGTAGCGCTGGCGGATGTTGGTCGCGGTGGTGGTCTTCGCCGCGATGGTGACCTCGGCCGGATCGCGCAGGTAGGTCTGGGCGATGCGGCGGATCTGCGCCGGCATCGTCGCCGAGAACAGCGCGACCTGGCGCTGTTCCGGCACTTTCTTCAGCACGGTCTCGACGTCGTCGATGAAGCCCATGCGGAGCATTTCGTCGGCCTCGTCCAGCACCAGCGCCTTGAGTTCCGAGAGATCGAGCGTGCCGCGTTCGAGATGATCGATCACCCGGCCCGGGGTGCCGACGACGACGTGGACGCCGCGCTTGAGCGCCTGCAGCTGCGGGTAGTAGCTCTGGCCGCCGTAGATCGGCAGCACGTGGAAGCCGGGCAGCTTGTGCGCGTATCGCTGGAAGGCCTCGGCGACCTGGATCGCCAGCTCGCGGGTCGGCGCCAGCACCAGCACCTGCGGCTTGCCCTGGCGCAGATCCAGGCGCGACAGCAGCGGCAGCGCGAAGGCCGCGGTCTTGCCGGTACCCGTCTGGGCCTGGCCGAGCACATCGCGCCCCTCCAGCAGGGCGGGGATCGTCGCGGCCTGGATCGGGGACGGGGTCTCGTAACCAACCTCGGCCACTGCCGCCATCACGGCCTCGGACAGGCCGAGATCGGCGAAACGCAAGGTGGGGGCATCGGTCGACATGGGCACATCCGGGACTGCGGGCAAGACCGCACATTGTGCGCCCGGGGGCTGGGTTTGTCGCTCTAATCCCGGCGTGCGGCCCACCGCCGGCCCCTTCCGCCGCCCGGCCGGACCGGCCGGCCCCGAAAGGCCGGCCGTCGCGCGGAGGGAAGACGCCCCGGTCGATCTCAACCGGCGGCGATCACTCGCAGCGGCCGCCGGCGCCGATGTCGTCCACCGTCGCCAGACCGACCCGCGGTTCGGACGGGTCGAGCCTGTAGACCTCCATCTCGCAGCCCTGCGAGAGCGCGCGCAGGTTCATGAAGTAGGTCTGGCCCGCTTCCGGCCGGAAGCTGATCGACGGCGTGCAGGTGTAGATGACGTTGAAGCCCATGAACTGGGCGATACCGGTGACGCTGACCCGGCCCTCGGTGGTCACGATCACCTTGCCGTCGGGCGTCTTCGGCACGCTGTAGGCCTTGCCCTGGTGACAGAGCGAGACCACGGAGAAGCGGCTCATGTCGATGCTCGCGGTCTCCGGGCCCGCCGGCGGGGCTTCGTAGCGCGGCAGGATGGTGCAGGCGGACAGCGAGGCGAGCGCGAACGCGGCGATCAGCGCGCGCGCGGTCGGTGCCGAAAGGATCGCTTTCATCGTGCTTTCCCCTGTTTCGCGCTTCCGGCGTTGACCGGCGCCTTGACGATCGCGTCGTAGCGGGCGATGACCTCGTCCGCATCGAGCGCGCCATCGGTCATCCCGTCGCGCAGCAACAGATAGACCTTGCCGAACGGCTTGCCGCCGACGGATTCGGCGCTGGGGCCGGTGATCGGCCGGTCCGCGATCGCGGTTTCGATGGTCTGGTAGACCGACATGTAGCGCTTGCCGCGGAGCTTCGTCACTTCCGCGGCGCGATACAGCAGGTAGATCTCGACCCGGTCGGGGCGGATGAAGCCGTTGCCGTAGAAATTCACTTCGATCAGCTTGCCCGGCCCGTCGACTTCGCTGTAGCCGCCGGTGAAGCCCATCTTGCCGTAGCCCGTGGCGCAGCCGGACAACAGCAGCACCGCCGCGAGCAGCGCGGTCTTGCATATCGAGCGCATGCGTTTTCCCCTGATTTGCGCAGATCCGGGCAACGCGCACCTCGCGTCCCCGCCCATCGTCGCCGCGACCCGCGAGCCGCGCGACCGGCGCGATTATGCGGAGATCGCCCCGCGGTGGCCAGTGCGACAGGCGCCGCCCCGAGCCCCCGGACGATCGATCAGATCGCTTCCGACTCGATCGCCCATTCGCCCGACCGAGCGTCGAGCGCGGCATCGACGAGCCGGCGCGCGATGCGTTCGGCCGGTACCACGCGATAACGGCGGGGCACCATCGGCGCCAATGCGCGCAGGACGACCATGCCGAGGTGTTCCAGCGGCCGGCGGCGTTCGCGCTCGCCGCCGATGATGGACGGCCGCACCAGGGTCAGCGAGGGATAGGCGAGCGAGCGCAGCGCGGCCTCGGCATCGCCCTTGCAGCGCAGGTAGAACCCGCGCGACGCCGGGTCGGCGCCGAGCGAGGAATTCAGCGCGAACGCGCGTGCGCCCGCGGACCGCGCATGCGTCGCCACCGCGATCACGTAATCGACATCGACGCGCCGGAACGCCGCCTGCGAGCCGGCGTCGCGAATCGTGGTGCCAAGCGCGCAGACGACCGCGTCGACCGACCACCAGGCGGCATCCGCCGGCAACGCCTCGAAGTCGACCACCGGATTTTCCAGCTTCGGATGCGGGGGCAGCGCGCGTCGGGTCGGCGCGACCACGCGGTCGATGCGAGGATCGGCGAGGGCCAGCGTCAACGCGTGGCGACCGACGAGCCCGGTCGCGCCGGCGATCAGCAGAACCATGGCGGCAGGCTCATGGCGACATGCTCATGCCAATGGATCCGTTTCCGTCTGCCGCGACCCGGCGAGGCGCGCCAGGGTCGCGCGCAGGGCTTCGTGCCGCAGGGGCTTGGCGAGGTAGTCGTCCATCCCGGCATCGAGGCAACGCCGACGGTCGTCGGCCATGGCATGCGCGGTCAGCGCGACGATGGGCATGCGCGCGCGGCGCTCGGACACCTCGAACTGACGCCAGCGCCGCGTGGCGGCGTAACCGTCCATGCCCGGCATCTGGCAATCCATCAGCACCGCGTCCCAGGAACGCTCGCGCATCCGCTCGAGCGCGCGCTCGCCGCTGCCGACGCATTCGACCGCGCAACCGTCGCGCTCCAGCATCAGCTTGACCAGCGATGCGTTGAGCGCGTTGTCCTCGACCACGAGCAGGCGCAGGCCCGCGATCGACGAGGCGCCCGCATCCGCCGCGACCGGCTCGCTCGCGGTCGCGGCGGATGCCGCGCCGAGGAGAGGGTCTTCGCCGGCACCGGCCGCCGCGGATTCCGGAACCAGGACCACGAACCGGCTGCCGGCGCCCGGCACGCTGCTCAGCTCGATCCTTCCGCCCATCAACGCGACCAGATCGCTGGAGATCTTCAGGCCCAGACCGCTGCCCGCGTGGGCGCGCGACATCGAATCGTCGCCCTGCTGGAACGCGGCGAAGATCCGCACGCGATCGCTTTCGCGGATGCCCGGGCCGGTGTCGGCCACCGCCAGACGCAGCGTGCGCACGCCGTCGACCGCAGTCTCCACGTCGGCCTCGATGCGGACGCTGCCGGCGTCGGTGAACTTGATCGCATTGCCGACGAGGTTCACGAGGATCTGGCGCAGCCGGGCCTGGTCGCCGACGAAGCGCTCGGGCAGATCGGGAGACGCGACGCCATCGAGCACCAGCGATTTCGATTCGGCCTCGGGGCCGAACATGTCGAGCACATCGGCGATCAATTGGCGCGGCGCGAACGTCGCCGGATGCAGCACGATATTGCCGGCCTCGATCTGCGAAAGATCGAGCACATCGCTGATCAGCGCCAGCAGCGACTGGCCGGCGCGATGGATCGTATTGGGCAACTGCCGGTGCGCCGGCGCATCCGGGGCCTCGGCCAGCAGGCGGCTCATGCCGATGATCGCGTTCAGCGGCGTGCGCAGTTCGTGGCTCATGTTCGCCAGGAACGTGGACTTCGCCCGATTGGCTGCGTCGGCGCGGTCCAGGGCCTCGCCGAGGCTGCGGGTCATCGTCATCAGCGCCATGCGTTGCGCGATGTTGCGCTGGATCGTACGACTGATCACGAAGCCCTGACGCAGCAGGAAGGCGGTGAAGAAACACGCCGCGAGACCGGCGACCGCGAAGTCGGCGCGATCGGAAAACAGGAAGTACAGCGCGAAGGGGCCGACGTTGCACAGCACGTACGCCGCCGACGAGGGCCACCAGGCGCCGAAACTGCTGACCGCGGCCGCCGGCATGCTGATCAGCAGGAAGGCGGTGACGAAGTACAGCTCGCTGTGGCCGAGCGGGAACAGGATCGTGGCGGCCGCGCCCCAGACGCCGCCGCAGACCGCGCCGAGCAACAGGCAGATCGCGGGTTTGCCCGCGCGACTGTCGCCGTTCTCGTCCGGCGCCCACATCGAACGGCTCGCGAGCAGGATCCGCACCGCGGAGATGAGGGTCACCGCCACCGCCCAGCCGATCAACAGCTCCGGCGAGTGCACGTCGCGCAGCATGGCCAGGAAAAGCACGGCCACGGCGAGCGTCGCGATCGCGCCGGATCGCCCCTGGCTCAGTACCAGTTGCCGGCATTCCCTGGCGATACGCTGCCGGGTCTCGACCGACTCAGCCGTACTCATGCTCCCCCCGTTCGGCGTGCATCGCCCGCGCGGGCGACCGGTCCATACGATACCGCGCACGGACCCGGTCCGGCAGTAGAATCCGGCGCATTCCTCTCGCGCGTTCCAGGGCCGTCGTCTCCGGATGTCCTCCGTTCTGCCCGGATCCCGTTAGGGATTAACGAGCCGGCCGCGGGTTCACCGCAAGGCCGGAATCGGCAATACGTCACTTTTTTCCATTCAATCCTGATGAGAGTCAAAGGGGATCCCATGATGAAGCGTCTTTCCGCCCTGGTCGCAATCTCGCTGCTGAGCACCTCGGCCTTCGCCGCGGACGGCGACTGGTCCGGGTGGTACGTCGGCGGCGGTTTCGGCAAGACCGACGGCAATTCCGACACCAACGTCGCCCTCGGCGGCGCCTGGAGCACCGAAACGCAGGCCCTGCGCGACCACGTCGTGGCGCAGATGTCGAACGACATCGACCCGGACGGTTACGCCTACGACCTGCACTTCGGCTACGACCACCAGTTCGACGGCGGCTTCGTGCTCGGCGGCGAATTCGACTACAGCAAGCTCAACCTCGACGCTTCCGAGCAGATCGGTCCGGTGCCGACCGTGCCGTTCCCGTCGCTGTCGTACACCACCCGCAACGACATCGAAGCCGATCATAGCCTCTCGCTGCGCGCCAAAGCGGGCTTCGCGACCGGCCGCCACCTGTTCTACGCCACCGCCGGCCTCGCTCGCGTCGATGTCAACGCTTCGGCCAGCATCACCAGCAACGGCAACTATCGCAAGCTGGGCCAGCGCTCCGAGACCCTCGACGGCACCCAGTACGGCCTCGGCTACGAGTTCTCGCTCAACGACAACTGGTCGGCGCGTTTCGAATACCTGCGCACCAACCTGGACGAGATGAACTACGACACCGTCTACCTGCCGGGCAGCGCGTTCGTCACCCCGGCCTATACCGAGCGCGTGAATCAGGACCTCGATTACGACACCATCCGTCTCGGCGTGAACTACCGCTTCTGATACGAACGTCTCGAACGCCGACCACGGCGCGCGACAGGGCCCGGACATCCGGGCCCTGTTTTTTTGGTCCACGGAATCCCGGGCGGCACCGTCGCACCGTCGCGACCGGTCGACGCCGCGACGGAATCGAGACGCACATCCCATCTCCCGATCATCGCGATCGCCGAGCCGGGCATCGGATTCGCCGCAAAAGACTGTTGCACGGCAGCAATACGGTCGCGTTCCCCACGGTCGACGAGCGCCCATCGATATCGCGACGCGGCATCTCGCCGAACGCGCATATGTACTGCATTTTCCGAGCGGTTCGCGATCCCCGCGCGAACGTATGCGCCCGCGCGCAACCGCGACGCAGGAGACGGCGGGGGTCGCCGGTGCGCTCCCGCTTGCATCGTCGGCCGATTCGCGGCACACACGGCGCTTCCCCCGCCCCTGCCGCCCGCTCGGCGCTCCGGTCGAAAGAAGCGACCGGATTCCACCACATGGAGATGCCATGACCGCCCGTCTGTTGTTGCCAGCCGCCCTGTCGCTTTGTCTCGCCGTTCCCGCCGCCACGACCGCATCCGCGGCCAACGCCTCCGCCGATGCCGCCGCCGGCGAGCGCGGAGCACGCGCTTCGAACGTCGAAGACGATCGCCTGAGCTTCGTCGTCGTCCGCTACCGCGACCGCGCGCAGTTGCAGTCGTTGGCCTCGCGGTTCCAGCATCTCATCGTCGACCGCAAGACACGCAGCGTACGCACCGAGGCGACCGCCGCGGACATCGCCGCCCTGCGCCGCATGGGCATGCGCGTGACCATCGACCGCGAGGCGACCGAGCGCATCCGCACCGTCGAAACCGCGATGGCCGAGCGCAGGTTCGGGACCAAGAGCATTTCCGGATACGCCTGCTATCGCACCGTCGAGGAAACCTACACCACGATGGATCAGCTGGCGGCGAGCAAGCCCGCGCTCGCCAGCGTGTCGAACATCGGACCGTCCTGGCTGAAATCGCGCGGCACCGGCGGCTACGACATGAAGGTCCTGCGCCTGACCAACTCCGCGACCGACCCGAGCCGACCGAACAAGCCGCCCATGGTGCTGTTCGGTTCGATCCACGCGCGCGAGTACACGCCGGCGGAACTGGTCACGCGCTTCGGCGAATGGCTGGTGAACGGCTACGGGACCGATCCCGAAGCCACCTGGCTGATGGACAACTACACCTTCTACCTGGTGCTGCAGGCGAATCCGGATGGCCGAAAGAAGGCCGAAACCGGACTGTCGTGGCGCAAGAACGTCGACAACAGCAACGGCACCTGCAGCGCGAACAGCGTCGGCATCGACCTCAACCGCAACTTCCCGTTCCATTGGAGCACGGTCGCCGGCGGGTCCAGCGGCAACGCCTGCGCCGAGACCTATCGCGGCCCGGTCGCGCAGTCCGAACCGGAAACGCAGAACCTGATGCGACTGGTCGCCGGCACCCGCGGCGCGAGCGGCGCCTACAGCGGCGGCATCTTCCCGGATCGTCGCGCCGACGACGCGAGCAGCGTCGCTCCGGACGACTATCAGGGCCTCTTCATGGACATCCACAGCTATTCGCAGCTGGTGCTGTGGTCCTGGGGAGACACGACCGCGCTGGCGCCGAACGGTCCCGCATTGCGCACGCTGGGACGCCGCATGGCCTATTTCAACGGCTATCGGCCGCAACAATCCAACGAGTTGTACGGCACCGACGGCACCACCGACGACACCATGTACGGTCTGCTCGGCGTCCCCAGCTATACCATCGAGCTCGGCGTCGCCTTCTTCGAATCCTGCTCGACGTTCACCTCGTCGACCTTGCCGAAGAATCTCGACGCCTTGAAGTACGCCGCGCGCAACCTCTCCGCGCCGTATCGCTATCCGTCGGGACCGAACGCGATCAACGTCACCGCCTCGAGCGCTTCGGTGCCCGCGGGAACGCCGGTGACGATCACCGCGATCCTCGACGACAGCCAGTTCAACCAGACCAACGGCACCGAAACCACCCACGCCGTCGCTTCGGCCAGACTCTACCTCGACACCCCGCCATGGCAGGCGGGTGCGACCGGCATCGCGATGGCCGCCAGCGACGGCAGCTTCAACGCGACCCGCGAAACCGTCTCGGCCAGCCTCGGCACCACCGGGCTCGCGGCAGGCCGGCATATCGTCTACGTCCAGGGCACCGATGCGTCGGGCAAGCCGGGGACCCCCAATGCGGTGCTGCTCAACATCACCGGCGGAGGCGGCGGCAACGTCGCGCCGGTCGCGAACTTCAGCAGCAGCGTCAGCGGATTGACCGCCACCTTCACCGATTCGTCCACCGACAGCGACGGGACCATCGCATCGCGCAGCTGGAACTTCGGCGACGGCACAATGTCCACCGCGACCAATCCGAGCAAAACCTACGCCGCGGCCGGCACCTACACCGTATCCCTGACCGTCACCGACAACGGCGGCCTCACCGGTACCAAGACGCAATCGATCGTCGCGACATCGGGCGGCACCCAGACCTACACCAACGCCACCGATGTGGCGATCGTCGACAACGGCACCGTCGAAAGCACGATCGCGGTCTCCGGCCGCACCGGCAACGGCCAGACCGCGACGCCGGTCGCGGTGAGCATCGTGCATACCTACATCGGCGATCTGAAGGTCGATCTGGTGGCGCCCGACGGCACCGTCTACGTGCTGCACAACCGCACCGGCGGCAGCGCGGACAACATCGCCACGACCTACACGGTCAACCTGTCGACGGAAGCGCTGAACGGGACATGGCGCCTGCGCGTCAACGACAACGCCACCCAGGATACCGGCCGCATCGACAGTTGGAGCATCACCTTCTGATCCGAACGACCGCGACGCGTCGAACGAAGGCCCGGGTTCGCCCGGGCCTTTTTTTGTTCCGCAGAACAACCCGGGCGATCGACGGCGTCGATCGGCGCAGCGCCGGTGCGCGAAGCACGCCGCAGGCCGTCGCGCAAGTGCGCGAAGCGCAGCCGTTCACGCATCATGAATATGCGAGAAACCCCATGTTTTTCAGGCTTTTTCGACGATCCCGCACGTCGCAGCCCGTGCGACGCCGATGCCGATAATGGATTCCACGCGGACGGATCGTCCGCCGCATCTCCGAACGTCCGAACGCGTGCCGGACGGGAATCACACGGGGGCCGGGAAGGCGACAGGACGTCGCCTTCCGCAGGGACGCACCGACTTCGACGGCGGACTCCACGGAAGGAGCCCACCGTCGTGGGAGGACGGCGCAGCACGCGACGGCGGACGCCGAAAAGCCGCGACAGAGTAGGCGAATCAACTTCAAGGAAAGAACCATGCCCAATCTCGTGCAGGAACTCAACAGCCTCGACTTCAGCGTCTACATCGGCGGTCCGCTGCAGGCCGCGGTGCAGGCCCAGCATGCCGCTTCGATGTCCCAGGTGAAGTTCATCCAGGACGTCGGTTTCAAGGACGACGGCAACGGCGGGACCGAACTGCGCTACGTCGACTTCAACTACACGAAGTCGGTGCCGAACCCGCACTTCGGCAAGACCGCTCAGCAGCTCGCCGACGAAGGTCTGCCGCCGACGACCAACACCACGGCGCCGTTCCTGGAGTCCGAGGTCAACATCAAGGTGCCGTTCCTCTCCATGCTCAGCATTCCCGCGCTGCGCATCGAGGAACTGACGATCGACTTCAACGCCAAGCTGACCTCGACCGAGACCTCGAACGTCTCGAGCGAGTTCACCGGCAGCGCCGAGCTCGGCATCAATTACAAGATCGTCAACTTCAAGGCGAGCGCGTCGTACAAGCGCACGTCGAGCCGCGGCACCAGCGTCGAGAAGACCTACAACCTCGGCGTGCGGGTCTCGGCGGTCAACGACGAAATCCCGGCCGGTCTGGATCGCATCCTGACCATGCTGGAAGACAGCATCGTCAGCGTCTGATCCGCCGCGGCGCGCACGGCGAAGCGGATACGCGACGCCATGCGCTTCCGAACAGGGGCCGGCCTCCGGCCGGCCCCTCCCCCCTCTTGCCAGGAACCCCGACATGCCCACCCTCAACGAATATCTCGGCGGCATCTTCCACAGCATCGCGACCGCACGGGTGATGGCGGACATGCAGACCGTCGACATCGCCGAGCAGTACGCGCGTCACGATCTGCTCCGCCATTTCGCCGTGCCGCGCATGCGCATCGGCGACGTCCAGTTGACCATCCCGGTCGCGATCGACCGGCTCTCCGCCAGCACCACCCTCGAACTGACCCCGATCGGCAATGCCGGTTTCAAGAGCCTGATGTATCGCGAAATGGTCGCGGGCCTCGGTCTGCAGTCGCTGCCGACCGAAGCGTCGCAGGCGCTGTACTCCGCGCTCGACCAGCGTACCCTCGAACTCGCGCAGCGGATCGGGATCGAAGGCCGCGAAGCCGCGATCCAGGCGTTCTCCAAGTTCTCGATCGAGGATCTGTCCCGCATCGTCGCGGAGCGCGGCGTGCCGCTGCCCGACGGCTCCACCGGCATCGTCGACTACGGCCGCATCCATGAGCGGATTCTCAAACTCTGCTTCGAGGTCGTGCAGGGCACGATCGAAAAACAGAACATCGATCAGTTGGAAGTCGTCGCCGAATCCCATCTGCTGCGCAACCAGCGTCCCGAAGACCTGATCCAGATCCGTCTGGTCGTCGGCGAGGACGGCATGGAATGGCAGACGATCGAGAAGAGCGACGGCTCGGTCGAACGCAAACTGATCCCGGAGTGACCCGCCATGCTGCGCTCGACACTTCATCTCGTCCGCCAACTCTCCGACCTCCTGCTGGAACTGCCGTCGATCGTGCGCGGATTCGAACGCCGGTCCGCCGGCGCGCTGCCCGCGCTGATGGCCTGGATCGACCGCTGCGAAGGAGCGCTCTCATCGCAGCGCCTGGTCGGCGCGGCGCAGCTCGCCGGACACAAGGCGAGGATCCTCGCGCCCGCGTTCGACGACGACAGTCGCGGCACGCTCCGACGTCGCCAGCAGGCGGTCGCGGTCGGCCTCGTCCATGCGCTGCAGCAGGCGCTGCAGGACGCGCTGCAGCCGCATGCGGTCAAGGCGCAGCAGGCGCGCGATCTCGTTCGCCAGCTGCTGCAGATCGTCGCGCAGAGCGGCGCCGTACGCTACGATCCCGCCAACGACATCGCGACCATGGTCGAACAGGTGTGGGCGATCTGCGTCGGGCACGAGCAACTGCGGCCGCTCGCATCGCAGTTGCGCGCGCTGCTGCCGACCGACGACATCCGCCTGCTGCTGGCCGAGGAGATCGAACCGTTGGATTTCCCGCTGCTCGCGCCGGTTCGCTGAAGGTCCTGCGGCCCGGATCGCCGCGTCCGGGCCGCATGCGGCGACGCCCACATCGCAACGCACGAGAACCCGTCATGCCCGATCGCAACGACATCCGCTGGTTCAAGCAACGGTTCGCCGGGCGCATCGCGCCTGCGCTGACGGGAACGCCGCTGACCGTCGACCTGATCGTCGCCATCGCCTGCCAGGAAACCGGCTTCGTCTGGTCGAAACTGCGCCGCGACCGTCTGCCGCTCGCGCGCATCCTCGCGCTCTGCGTCGGCGACACCATCGACGCGCGTCCCGACGGCAGCGGCCGGCCGTTTCCGAAGCACCGCGCCGACCTGCTGAACCATCCGCGCGGCGCGGAGATGTTCGCGATCGCGCGGCAGGCGCTCGTCGACATGGCGGAACGGATCCCGGGCTACGAGCGCTCGGTCGCGAATCCGGACAAGTTCTGTCGCGGATTCGGCCTGTTCCAGCGCGATCTGCAGCACTTCCGCACGGACCCGGAGTATTTCCTGCAGCGACGCTATGCGCGCTTCGAGGACACGCTGGGGATGTGCGTGAGCGAACTGCGGCGCTGCCTCCGCACGCTCGGCCTGCACGACCGCGCATCGCTCGACGACGAGCGTCTGGCGCACGTGGCGATCGTCTACAACACCGGTCGATTCCGTCCCGATCGCGGCCTGCGCCAGGGCCATTTCGACGGCCAGCGCTATTACGGCGAATCGGTGTTCGCCTGGCTCCGACTTGCGAAGACCGTGTCGGTCGACGGCGCGACGCCGATCCTGACGCCGCCGCAACCGGGCGAAGCGATCGTGCCGCCGCCCTCGGCGCCGACCGCCACCGGCGCCTACCATCGGGTCGACACCCGCAGCGGCACCCTGCGGCTGCGCTCGGCGCCGCGTCGCAGCGTGCCGCCCTCCGCGAACGTGATCGCCGATCTTCCCGACGGCCATCCGGTACGCGCCGTCGACGGGAAGATCCGCAACGGATTCCTCGAGGTCGAGACCAGCCTGCTCGGCGCGCGACTGCGCGGCTTCGCGGCGGTCGAGTATCTCGTGCGCGATGCGCGCATCCGCGACATTCCGGTGATCGCGTCCGTGCCGACGCCCCCGCGACGGGGATTCGTGGCGGCGCACCTCGCCCCGCCCGACGGCACGAGGATCCGGCGTTCCGAACCCGCGAATGCGCATTCGCTCGACGAACCCGGCCAGCCCGGGCGCCGCGGCCGCAGCGCGCAGGCGCTGCGCGAGGAACTGGGAGCGATCGTGGACTGGCTCGCGGTCGACGACCCGAGGCATCTGCGCTATCGCGCGCAGGAAGGCGCCGGCTTCTGCAACGTCTACGCGCACGACGTGTGCCATCTCGCCGGCGTCTATCTGCCGCGCGTGTGGTGGACGCAGGCCGCGTCGATACGCATCGCGCTCGGCGAGCGTCCGTATCCGCTGATCGGCAACACCGTGCGCGAGATGCGCAGCGACGACCTGTTCCACTGGTTGCGCGACTTCGGCCCGCATTTCGGCTGGCGCCGCACCGGCAGCGTCGACGCGCTGCAACGCGAGGCCAATCAGGGCGCCGTCTGCCTGATCGTCGCGGAGCGCAGACATCCCGGGCGTCCCGGCCATGTCTCGATCGTGATCCCGGAAACCGAACGCCTCGCGGCGAGGCGCGACGCCGCGGGCCGCGTGATCGCGCCGCTGCAGAGCCAGGCCGGCATCGTCAACGTCCGCCGCGGCACCGGGACCGCGGAATGGTGGAAGGATGCGAAATATTCCGACGCGGCCTTCTGGCTGCACGCCTGAGCGGACGGCGCGCGTCAGTCAGCTGGTGATCACCTGGCTCAGGTCGGTCCAGCTCGGCGGCGTCGGCCAGTCGGCGGCCTGATTGCCGGCGAGAATCCGACGCAGGTCGTGACGATCGAGTTGCGGCGCCAGGTTCACCAGGAGTTCGACCGTGTAGTCGCGCAGCACGCGTTCGCGCGGCAGGACGGCCCAGGCGGTGCATTCGGGGATCGACTCCGGCGCCGGCAGCGCGAGCAGATCGCCGTCCTGGATCGCGCTCACCGCCATCTCCGCCAGCAGGCCGACGCCGATCCCGGCGCGCACGTAGGTCTTGATCAGATCGGCGTCGCGCGCGGTCATCGCCAGTTGCGGCTCCAGGCCACGGGCGGCGAAGGCACGTCGGAGGGAGGAATCGGGACGGATCGACGATTCGTAGCTCACCAGCGGGTAACCGGCGAGGTCCGCGAGCGTCGGCCGCGCGCCGCCGCTCGCCAGCGGATGCGTACGCGGCAGCAACACCACGCGGCGCCAACGGAACAGCGGAATGGCGATGCCGTCGGACGGCGGCCCGCCGGCGGTGCTGATCAGCGCGAGATCGGCCTCGCCGCGCGCCAGCTGCACCAGCACGTCGCCGTCGGCGCTGGGCTGCAGATGGATGCTCAGTTGCGGATAGGCCTGATGCACCTGCGAAATGACCGGCGGCAGCACGAAGCGCGCCTGGGTGTGGGTGGTGGCGATCAACAGCTGGCCATGGCCGTCGCGGCGCTGGTTGGCGGCGAAGGCCCGGATGTTCGCGGCCTCGGTCAACAGCCTGCGGGCGTGGTTCAGCACCTGCCCGCCGGCCGGCGTCAGTCCTTCGAGACTGCGTCCCTTGCGCACGAACAGCAGGAAACCCAGCTCGTCCTCCAGTTGCTTGAGCTGCTTCGACAGCCCCGGCTGGGTGGCATGCACGTGTTCCGCGGCCGCCGTGATGTTGAACCCCGCATCGGCGATGGCGACGAAGTAGCGCAATTGGACGAGGGTCATGGCGGCGACTCCGGTGAGCGGGACGGCCGGACGGATCCGGGGACCCGACATCTCTTTATTCGGATCAAGCGATATTGATAACAGATAACCAACCGGTATCAATAGCCATAGCTTATTCCCGATGGGAATATGCCAAGGCGGGCCCGTCATTTCCGGCGCCCGCATCACGCAACTACGTTGGACTCCCCTCCCCGACGGCGGACCGGCCATGCCCGCAGCCTTGTATCCCGCGGATCCGCCCGTACCGGTCGCGCCTCCGACCGGCCACGGGGACGACTGCGTGGCGGAGGCCGTTCCCCCGCTGTTCCCGGCCTTCCTGGACCTGCGCGACCGTCCGGTCCTGGTGGTCGGCGGCGGCGCGGTGGCCCGGCGCAAGATCGCCGCCCTGCTCCCGACCGGCGCCCGCGTCCGGGTCGGCGCCCCGGCGCTCGATCCCGAGGTCGCGGCCTGGGTCGACGAGGGCCGGATCGAACACTTGCCGGGCGCCTTCGTCCCCGACTGGCTCGACGAGGTCTGGCTGGCGATCGCCGCGACCGACGACGCCGACATCAACCGCGCCGTGGCCGCGGCCGCGCAGACCCGGCGGATCTGGGCGAACGTCGTCGACGACGCGCCGCTGTGCGGCTTCCAGGTGCCGGCACGGATCGAGCGCGGGCCGCTGCAGATCGCGATCTCGAGCGGCGGCGGCGCGCCGATGCTGGCGCGTCATCTGCGCGAAAAACTCGAAACCGAACTCGACGAATCGCTGGGCGAACTCGGCGCGCTGCTGGTGCGCCACCGGCGCCGGATCCGTGCGCGCCTCGGCGACACCGGCGCGCGCCGCCGTTTCTTCGACGCCGTGCTCGGCGGCGCGATCCCCGGCCTGCTGCGCCGCGGCGAGCGTCACGCCGCCGAACGCACGCTGCTGACGATGCTCGACGGCGCCGACGACCGTGCCGCAGTGGGGCGCGTCGCCCTGGTCGGCGCCGGCCCCGGCGATGCCGGACTGCTTACGCTGCGCGGCCTGCGGCTGCTCAACGAAGCCGATGTGATCCTGCACGACCGCCTCGTCGGGGCCGGCGTGCTCGAACTCGCGCGCCGCGACGCCGAGCGCATCGAGGTCGGCAAGGAAGCGGGCGGTCACAGCGTTCCCCAGGCCCGGATCCACGCGCTGATGCTGGAACACGCCCGTGCGGGCAAGCGCGTGGTCCGGCTCAAGGGCGGCGACGGCTTCGTGTTCGGACGCGGCGGCGAGGAACTGGAATTCCTGCGCGCGCACGGGATCGACTACGAAGTCGTGCCCGGGATCACCGCCGCGCTCGCCTGCGCCGCCTACGCCGGCATTCCGCTCACCCATCGCGACCATGCGCAGTCGGTGCGCTTCGTCACCGCGCACGGCAAGGATGCGGACGACGGCCTCGATTGGGCCGGTTTCGCGCGCGATCGGCAGACGCTCGCGTTCTACATGGGCGTCTCCGGGCTGGAGCGCGTGCGTGCGCGCCTGCTCGCGCACGGCCGCGACGCGAACACGCCCTGCGCGCTGGTCGAGAACGGGTCGCGTCCGGAACAACGGACGATCCTCGGCACGCTCGACGCGCTGCCCGCGCTCGCCCTTCGCCACGGCGTGCGCTCGCCGGCGCTGCTGTTCGTGGGCGAAGTGGCCGCGCTCGCCGCGGAGCTGCACTGGTTCGGCGCGCCCCCCCTCGGCGGCGACGCTCCGGCCACGACGGCCGCGACGGCCGCGATCGACGACCGCCTGGCGGAGGCCGCATGAGCGCTCGGGCCGCGTTCGATTTCCGATGTCGGTGATGCGCATCGTCCGCAGCCGCATCCGCCGCATCCCTCCCCTTTCCGCATCGTCTTCCCGGACGACACTTTCCAGGACACCGCCATGGCTCTCCACGACAGCATCCTCGACACCATCGGCGGCACGCCGATCGTCAAACTGCAGCGCATCGCCCCCAAACACGTGACCCTGTACGCCAAGGTCGAAGCCTTCAATCCCGGCGGCTCGGTCAAGGACCGCCTCGCGATCGCGATCGTGCTCGACGCGGAGAAGAAGGGCCTGCTCAAGCCCGGCGACACCATCGTCGAAGCGACCTCGGGCAACACCGGCGTCGCCCTGGCGATGGTCGCGGCCGCACGCGGCTACAAATTCGTCGCGGTGATGACCGAGACCTTCTCGATCGAGCGCCGCAAACTGATGCGCGCCTACGGCGCGAAGGTCATCCTCACGCCCGCCGCCGAACGCGGCAGCGGCATGGTGCGCAAGGCGAAGGAACTGGCGGAGAAACACGGCTGGTTCCTCGCCCGGCAGTTCGAGAACGAGGCCAACCCGGCCTATCACCGCAGCACCACCGGTCCCGAGATCCTGCGCGATTTCGCCGGCAGGCGCCTCGATTACTTCGTCAGCGGCTGGGGCACCGGCGGCACCATCACCGGCGCCGGCGAAGTGCTGAAGCTCGCGCGACCGGACATCCGGATCGTCACCACCGAACCCGCAGGCGCCGCGCTGCTGTCCGGGCAGGAGTGGAAGCCGCACAAGATCCAGGGCTGGACCCCGGACTTCCTGCCCGACGTGCTGAACCGCACCATCGCCGACGACATCATCCTGATCGACGACGTCGTCGCCCGCGACACCTCGCGGCGCCTCGCCGCCGAGGAAGGCATCTTCGTCGGCATCTCGGCCGGCGCGACCGCCGCCGCCGCGCTGCAGGCCGCGGAATCCGCACCGGAAGGCTCGGTGATCCTGACCATGCTCCCGGACACCGGCGAGCGCTATCTGTCCACGTTCCTGTTCGAAGGCGTCAACGAAGGCTCGGACGACGAGTGGCTGGCGTCGCTGGGCTGACGCGAATCGCGGAGCCGCGGGACCATCGTCCCGCGGCAGGGGTTCACGGCGCCTGCCCGCCGCCCGCAGCGAGCACGTCGACGCTCAACCGGCCCGCGCCGGCGGAACCGGGCTTGAGCCGGACCTGACGCGCCCATTCGATCGCAGCGCGATCGACGGCGTCGTTGCGCGCGCCCGCGGCGATCGAGGCGTCGATCACCCGCCCCTGGGCATCGAAGAACAGCAGGAATTCGTAGCGCGCCGACGAAGCGCCCGCGGCGCCGAGCGCCTGCGACAACGGCTGCAGCGGCGGACGCAAGGCGATCCGATCGGCCGGCAGCGACTTGATCTCGGGCGCCGCCGCCACCGTGTCGCCGATCTCGTCGTTGGCCAGATCGAAGGGCAATCGGCCGGTACCGGCCTTGCCGGGCGTCAGGCGGACCTGACGGCCCCACTCGACGATCGCCGTATCCAGTGCCGTGCTGCCGGACGGCGGATCGAGTTCGAGATGCGTGGGCACGCCGTTCGCGTCGTAGGTGATCACGAGCACGGGACGAACGCTCGACATGCCCGTTGCGAGGAAGGCCTGCTGCACCGGTTCGAGCGACGGGCGCGAAATCAGCGAAGGCCGCGAGGTCGCGGCCGGGGCCGGTCGCTGCGGTGGCGACGGATTCTGCGCTGAAGCGAACACGGGAAGAAGCGCGAGACAGACGGCGGCGATGCGGAGATTCATGGACGGTCGCAGTTCGGAGGAAGAGGAGGACGATGCGGCATGCCGCATCAATCGAGCGTGAAGTCGAAGGGAAGTCGCCCGGTGCCGGCGGCCCCGGGCTGGAGTCGCATGCGTCGCGCCCAGTCGACGACCGCGCCATCCAGCGCGCGGCTGCCCGAAGACCGGATCATGCGGATGGCCGTGACCGTGCCGGAGGCGTCGTAGTCGACCTCCACCTCCGCGCCGGCACGCGCGCGGGCGCTGGCAGCGACCGCCCGGAACAACGGCTGCATGGACGGCCGGAATGCCAGGGTGCGCACCTCGATCGTCGGCGGCACCGCGGCAGGCGATGCTTCGCCAGGCGACGACTCGGCCGGCGTCGTCCGCGCGGGAGGCGGCAACGACGGCTCCGGCGTCTGCGCGAACGCGGCGGATGCGACGGCGAACAGCATGGACGCGATGAATGACCTTGTCTTCGTCATGCGACCGCTCCTTCGGGACGGGTCATGGGGAACGTTGCCGGAAGCGACGCCTGGAAAACGGTAGCGCTCAGCCGCGCCCGTACACGTCCTCGTAGCGGACGATGTCGTCCTCGCCGAGGTAATCGCCGGATTGCACCTCGATCAGCTCCAGCATCTCGGCACCCGGATTCTCGAGGCGATGCTTGGCGCCGATCGGAATGTAGGTGGACTGGTTGGCGAACAATTCGAACACGTCGTGATTGCGGGTGACGCGCGCGACGCCGCTGACGACGATCCAGTGCTCGGCGCGATGCGCATGCGATTGCAACGACAGCGAGGCGCCGGGCTTGACCTTGATGCGCTTGACCTGGAAGCGCGCGCCCATGTCGATCGAATCGTAGCTGCCCCATGGGCGATGCACTTCGCGGTGCAGCGCGGCCTGCGTGCGCTGCCCGGCCTTCAGCCGCGCGACCACCTGCTTCACTTCCTGCACCTTGTCCTTCGACGCCACCAGCACCGCGTCGTCGGTCTCGACCACGACCAGGTCGTCGACGCCGACCAGGGCGACGAGTCGACGCGCGTAGGCGTAGCTGTTGCGGGTATCGATCGCGATCACGTCGCCGTGGTGGGCATTGCCGTCGGCGTCCTGCTCGCTGACATCCCACAGCGCCGACCACGAGCCGACATCGTTCCAGCCGATGTCGACGGCCAGCACCATCGCCGCATCGGTCTTCTCCATCACCGCGTAGTCGATGGACTCCGACGGCGAAGCGGCGAACGCCTCGCGATCCAGGCGCAGGAATTCGCCGTCGGGATCGAGATGCGCGCAGGCGGCGCGGGCCGCGGCGAGGATGTCGGGACGATACCGGCCGAGTTCATCGAGAAAGCGCGAGGCGCGGAACAGGAACATGCCGCTGTTCCAGTAGTAGCCGCCGTCGTCGAGATAGCGCTGCGCCGCGGCGGCATCGGGTTTCTCGACGAAACGCAGCACGCGGCGCACGCCGTCGGCCATTGCGGCCTCGGCGTCGGCCTGGATGTAGCCGAATCCCGTCTCCGGCGCCTGCGGCACGATGCCGAAGGTGACCAGCGCCCCGTTCGCGGCCGCCGGGGCCGCTTTCAGCACTGCGGCGCGGAACGCTTCGGCATCGCGGACGACATGATCCGAGGGCAGCACCAGCAGCAGCGGATCGGCGCCGTCCCGAACCGCGATCAGCGCGGCCGCGGCGATCGCCGGCGCGGTGTTGCGCCCGACCGGTTCGAGCACGATCCGCGGCGTCGGCGCGCCGATCACGCGCAGTTGTTCAGCGACCAGGAAACGGTGGTCCTCGTTCGCCACCACCAGCGGCGGCCGCGACGACAGCGCCTCGACCCGCCGCCAGGTCGCCTGGAGCATCGTGTCTTCGCCGACCAGGGGCAGGAACTGCTTGGGATAGGCCTCGCGCGACAGCGGCCACAGCCGGGTTCCGGAGCCCCCCGACAACAACACCGGCTGCAGTTCGATCATCGCGCGCTCCCGAAAACCAGGGCCGCAGTTTACCCTGTCGGCCTTGCCGTCCCCTGCACCGTCCCGCATGACCCACGCCCCCGCCGCACCCCGTCCCGACGCCGTTCACGATGCCGACCCCCGCGCCGAGGCCCGTCTGACCTGGGCCCGCACCGCCGCCGGCGACCCCGACCTGCACTTGCAGCGCGCGTCGATGGACGCGGGGTTCCGCAGCTACTGGCGCGGCGAAGCGGCGGCGGATTCGGCGTCTGCGGGCGGTGCGGAGACGCGAAGCCTCATCGTGATGGACTCGCCCCCGGACAAGGAGGACGTGCGACCCTGGTTGCGCATCCGCGATCTGCTCGAAAGCGGCGGCGTGCGCGTACCGCGGGTGCTGGCCGGCGATGCCGAGGCGGGATTCCTGCTGCTGGAGGACCTGGGACGCGATACCTATCTGCACGCGATCCACGCCGAGAACGCCGATGCGCTCTTCGACGACGCCGTGACCCAGTTGCTGCGGCTGCAGGGGGTGACGCCACCGGCGGATCTGCCTGCCTACGATGAAGCGCTGCTGACCCGCGAGCTGAAGCTCTTCGACGAGTGGTATCTCGGCCGCCATCTCGGCGCGACCCTCGATTGCGGCGACCTCGAACGCCTCGAACTGGTCTACCGGCGGCTGATCGACGCCGCACTGGCGCAGCCGCAGGTGCTGGTCCACCGCGACTTCATGCCGCGCAATCTGATGCCGGCCGCGGACGGGCCGGCGGTGCTGGATTTCCAGGATGCGGTCCGCGGACCGATCGCCTACGACGCACTGAGCCTGTTCAAGGACGCGTTCCTGAGTTGGCCCGAGGCGCGGGTCGACGCCTGGCTCGATCGCTACCACGCCCGCGCCGTCGATGCCGGCCTGCCGGTGCCGCCGCTGGCGCGCTTTCGCCGGGACGCCGACTGGATCGGCGTGCATCGCCATCTCAAGGTCATGGGCATCTTCGCGCGCCTGAACTACCGCGACGCCAAGCCGAAGTACCTGGCGGACGCGTCACGGTTCGTCGCGTATCTCGACGGCGTGCTGCCGAAATACCCGGAACTCGCGCCGCTGGGCGAACTCCTGGACCGCTACGTCCGCCCGGCGCACGGCTGATCCGCCGTGCGCGAAGCGCGGTGCGTGTCGAACGGCACAGTCGGAAGCCGTGACGCCATGGCAGAGTGGCCGAGACGCTCACAGGGGGATGTCGCAGCGCCATGAAAGCTCTGATCTTCGCCGCAGGTCTCGGCGAACGGATGCGCCCGCTCACCGACGCCACGCCCAAGCCGCTGCTGGTCGTGGGCGGCAAACCGCTCATCGTCTGGCATCTGGAGCGACTGGCGGCCGCGGGCATCCGCGAGATCGTCGTCAACACCAGTTGGCTGGCGCAGCGCTTCCCCGAAACCCTGGGCGACGGTGCCGATTTCGGTGTCCGGATCGAATACACCTACGAAGGCCCGACGCCGCTGGAAACCGGCGGCGGCATGTGGAACGCGCTGCCGCTGCTGGGACATCTTCGGATCAGCGACGAGCCCTTCGTCGCGGTGAACGGCGATATCTGGACCGATTACGATTTCGCACGCCTGCCGCGCGAACCTGCCGGCGACGCGCACCTCGTGCTGGTCGACAACCCCGAACACCATCCCACCGGCGACTTCGTGCTGTTGCGCGACGAGCGCGTGCGTTCGTCCGCGCCGTCGCCGGAAGAACGCATCGACGGAGACGCCGGCACGCGTTTGACCTTCGCCGGCATCGGTGTGTACCGCCCGACCCTGTTCGACGATTGGCGCCGGATCGTCGGCGATACGCCGGGGACGCGCGAGAAGCCGCCGCGTTTCAAACTCGCCCCGCTGCTGCGCGCGGCGATGGGCCGCGATGCGGTGACCGGTCACCGCCACGCGGGCCGTTGGACCGATGTGGGCACGCCCGAGCGGCTGCGCGCCCTCGACGCCGAACTGCAGGCGCCCGCCGCCCGCTGACTCGGCGTGCGGGACGCACGCAACGCCGCGGCCGGAGGCAAGCCTCCGGGCCATCGTCGTCGGAACGGACCGTTTCCGCCGGAGCCGCATGCGCAAGGAGCCACCGATGTGCCGTGTCTGCATCGACCGAACCCTGCCCGCCGGGAAACTCTCGCGCGCGGCCCGCGCCGCCATCGAGGAGTTCGCCGGCAACGATCCGCGCCGAGGTCCGCGCGGCGACCGGGAAACCCGCGGGGCGCCGGCCCGGCAGATGGCGGTCGTGGCCAGGAAACGTCGCTGGCGCCCCGGCCGCAGGCTGAAGATCGCCTTCCTCGACGGCGACGCCGCGATCCGCGCGAAAGTGGTCGACATCGCCCGGCTGTGGCTGCGGCACGCCAATCTGGAATTCGATTTCGGCGACCACGATCGCGCCGAGATCCGGATCTCGTTCCGCGGCCCAGGATCCTCGTCCTACATCGGCACAGATGCGCTCGGCGTGTCGCGTTCGAAACCCACGATGACCCTCGGC
Organism: Pseudomonadota bacterium; assembly: GCA_049324395.1. GTDB lineage: Bacteria > Pseudomonadota > Gammaproteobacteria > Xanthomonadales > Xanthomonadaceae > Lysobacter_I. The sequence goes on along the minus strand of JBMOOY010000062.1, from coordinate 72,705 downwards.
GGGCTGACTCCGGACACCAGCGACGAGGAATATCACCGCGCGGTGTTGCACGAATTCGGCCACGTCCTGGGCTGCATCCACGAACACCAGCATCCCGACAACGGCATTCCATGGCGCAAGGAGCCGATCTACGCCTTCTACGCAGGCAGCCCGATGCACTGGTCGCGCGAGAAGACGGACCTCAACTTCTTCCGCCGCTACGCACGCAGCGAGACGAACTTCGGCGCGTTCGACGAAACGTCGATCATGATGTACGGCTTCCCGGCCGAATGGACCGAAAACGGCTTCGCGACGCGTCGCAACACCGAACTCTCGCCGGGCGACATCGCCTTCATCGGCGGCGTCTATCCGTTCGACTGACCGCACGGCGCGCCCGGAGCGCGAGGCCCAACCGCCGGCACCGGAAGATCGCGCCCGTGATCCTGATCGCGGGCCTTCTGCGCTTCAAGACATGTCATTCCCCGTCTTGTCCCAGGAGCCCACCCATGCAGGATCCGCGTTCCGCTCGCAGGCCAGCCCACTGGCTGCGGACCGTCGTCGCGATGGCGTTCGCCGCCGGCCTCTCGCTCTCGGCCACCGGCACCGCGCGCGCCGACATCTCCGAACTCGACAACTGCACGACGCCGCAGTACGTCGTGTTTTCCAGTGCCGGCGACGGCAGCGACGTCACGCGCACCGTGTTCTACCGGGGCGCCTCGGCGCCGGTGGTGCTCGGACGCAATCCCGAGGGCAATCGCAATCACGCGCCCGGCCATCTGCAGAACTGCACCAGGAACTACAGCGGCAACCCCGATCAGGTGCAGTGGCTGACGTTCAAGCTGTACACGCGCAACTGGTTCGGCACGGCCAACGAGGATCATCTCGCGGTGGCGATGCGCGCGAAATTCCGCAACCTGACCCTGCCCGGCAGCGAGTCCTACGATGCGCGCGGCTTCATCTTCCACCGCTACCTGGGCGGGATCCTCGGCGAGCGTTACGCGCTCAACGTGCCGGGCGTGCAGCAGCAGATCGAATCGCTGGGCGCGGCGGCGAATCCCGGCTTCTTCCGCAACGACGTGATCTATCAGATCGAGGCGCACGCCTCGCGCAACGGCGTGTCCTACCGGGCGACCAACACCAGCACCGGACAGACCACCGGCTGGCGCTATTACGGCCAGTTGCCCGGGGATGTCGATACGCTGGGCACGGGCCTCGGCTTCGTGGTGCTGTGCCCCACCCCGGGCGCTGCGAACTGCGGGCTCAGCCCGGGCTTCAACGTGTACTTCTGGGACATCTCGACCGGCTGGTTCACGCCGTAATCCGGGTCGTGAGGCGCATTTCCGGCGGCCGCCGCACGGTGGCCGCGATCAGTCGCCCTGCCCGACGATCCGCCGCAGGAACGGCACGGTGAGACGCCGCTGCGCGGCGAGCGATTCGCGATCCAGGCGATCCAGCAGGCCGGTGAGGCTGACCAGGTCGCGATCGACGCGCTTGAGCAGCCAATCGATCGCCGCATCGTCCAGATGCAGGCCGCGACGCTGCGCGCGCAGGCGCAGGACATCGGCGCGACCGCCGTCGTCCAGCGGTTCCAGCGCGATCCGCGCGCACTGCGACAGGCGCGAACGCAGGTCGGGCAGCGTCAGAGCGAGCGCATCGGGCATCGCCCGCGCGGCATACAGCAGGCTGCGACCGGCATCGCCCGCGCGATTGTGGGCGTCGAACAGGGCGATCTCGTCCTCGCGCAGGCCGGCGATCGCTTCGAGCCCGTCGAGCGCGAGCAGATCGGCGTGCTCGAAGGCATCGAGCGCATCGCGCAGCCGCCCTGCCGCCGCGGCAAGAGGCAGATAGGCGGTGCGGCGCCCCGCCGCTTCGGCCTCGGCGCAGGCGGCGAGCAGCAGATGGGTCTTGCCGGTGGCGGCGGGGCCTGCGATCAGCACCCGCGACGGTCCGTCCTCGCCCCGCGCCAGCGCGCGCAACTGCGCGAGTGCGCCCGCGGGCGCGGCGACGAACCCCTCGAAACGCTGGTCGGGCGGAAACCGCAGCGCCAGCGGCAACTGCGCGGCGGCGCCGGGGAAAACGGGATCGTTCACGCCGGGTCCGTCGGTCCCTTCGGCGCGCCGTCGTCGTCGACCGCGTCGCTCGCCCGCGCATGGTGGGTGTCGGCGATGGCGATCCTGGGCGCACCCGCTGTCGCGCCGAGATAGAACCGGCTGGCGGTGTAGCGCCCGTGGAGATGGCGGATGAGCACGTTCGCGACCGACGCCACCGGCAACGCCAGCAGCATGCCGAGGAAGCCGAACAGCGTGCCGCCGGCCATCACCGCGAACACCACGGTCACCGGACCGAGACCGACGCGGTCGCCGACCAGCTTCGGCGTCAGCACGTAGCTTTCGAGCAACTGGCCGGTCCCCCAGACCGCGAGCACGCCGACCAGATGCTGCCAGTCGCCGAACTGCACGAGCGCGGCGATGCTGCCGCCGACCAGCACCGTGGTCGGGCCGATGTAGGGAATGAAGGTGAGCAGGCCGGCGAGGACGCCGATCAGGATGCCGACCTCCAGGCCCACGCCCCACAGCCCCACGGCGTAGAACACGCCCATCGCGAGCATCACCATGAACTGGCCGCGCAGGAAGCTGCCGAGCACCGCGTCGGATTCCTTCGCGAGCGTCGTCACCGTCTCGAGACGATCGCGCGGCACCAGGCCGCCGACGCGACGCACCAGCAGGTCCCAGTCGCGCAGGAAGAAGAAGGTCAGGAACGGAATCAGCACCAGATTGGCGAACCACCCCAGCACGGTGAAACCGGACTGGGTGACCACGCCGAGCACCTGCGTGGCGATGCCGCTGGCGCCCTTCCAGTTGCGCTTGAGCATGTCGAGCAGATAGTCCGGATCCAGCCAGGTGGTCACGTCCAGGCCGGTCTTGGCCTGCACCCACGGCAGCCCGGTGCGCACCACCCATTCGATCCAGACCGGCACCGAACGCGCGAGCACCTCGATCTGGCTGTCGATCACCGGGATCAGGATCAGCACCAGCACGATCAGCGCCACGAGCATCAGCGTGAACACGAGCGCGACGGCCTTGTTGCGCGAGAAGCCGCGCTTCTGCAGACGATCGACCACCGGATCGCCCATCCAGGCGAGCAGCGCCGCCGCCGCGAACGGGGTCAGCACCGGCGTCAGCAGCCAGATCAGCAGGCCCGCGCCGACCAGCAGCAGGGCCCACTGCAGGCGCCGGAAGAAGGTGGCGATGTCCTCGACAGCGTCGGTCGATCGGGCTTCGGTGGGCTCGGGCGCGTTCTGCATCGACGGTCTCAGCGCATGTCGAAGGTCGGCACGACCGGTTCGCCGCCCTCGGGCGTGCCTTCGGTCGCGGGGGCGGTGCCGGTGCCGGTGCTGCCGCCGCCGGCGGAGACCAGCACGCCACGGCCGTCGATCATCTTGCGGAAGCCCGGCAGGCCGCTGATCAGATCGAGCTCCAGCAGCAGGCCGTTGGCGTCGGCGCGGATCGGACGGACCTTGCGCACGACCGAGATCTCCTGGAAGTGCGTCATCAGGCGGATGTAATCGTCGGCGCTGTCGATGCCGGTGATCAGCACGCGGTAGCTGCCGGGCGCGCCCACGCCGCCGCCGCGGCGGGCATAGCGCCGGATCAGGGCGTCGCCGGCGCCGTCGGCGCCCGCCGCCATCGCCGCGCGGGCGTCGGCGTTCTCGTTCGACCACTGCGACAGCACGCGGCCGCCGTCGACGAAGGTCCACTCGGCCTTCCAGCCGGTGCCTTTGCGGTAGAGCTTGCCGATCAATTGCATCGGCGGGCTGTAGCGCGCCGAAATGCGGGCGATGGCGCCGGTGTCGCCGCGCCAGATCGCGCCGACAGCGGCCTGTTCGGCGGCATTGCCCGAGGGCAGCCCCAGGCGGTAACCGCGTTCGATGGCGCGATCGAGGATCGAGCGCGCGGCGTTGCTCTGCCCCAGCGCGACCAGACGCGGTCCCTTGCCGTCGTCGATCGCGAGCCACAGCACCGGCTTGGGCCGCGGCTGCGGCCAGATCGGCAGGCCGAGCGCGCCGATGACGCCGTCGACCCGTGCCTGATCGAAGCGCACCACGAGCATGGTCTTGAAGGTCGGCGCACCGGTGGCGGAGACGCCCTGATCCTGGCGGTAGTCGTAGCCGGCGACGTATTCCTTCGCCCGTCGCAGTTCCTGGCCGACGCCGGGGCGCCCGGTCGCGGTGCGGTCGCCGCTGATCTTGGCCAGCACCTGCGCCAGGGCGCGGGCGAAACCGTTGTTGCGCTCGGCCTCGGTCTGGCTGTTGACCGGCACCTCGGCCTCGTAGATGCCGCTGGCCGAGGCGCGGTCGCCCTCGACGCGCTGGGCCAGCGCCACCGGCAGGGCCAGCGCCCAGCCGAGGCAGAGTCCCGCCATCCAGCGCGCCGCCCTTCCGGGCACGATCCCACCGCTCGACTGCCGCATCTTCAGATTCCGGTTTGAGACAACGCCGGAAATGGTGCCACAACGCCCCCGGCGGGGGTATGCGAGCGCCCGGGGAACATGCGCGGCGACCCGTCCGCGGGGCCGCACCGGTACAATTCCGCTTTTCCGCGCCCGCAGCCCCGACCGTGACCCAGACACCTCCCGCCGGCACCGGCACCCCCTCCGCCGGCATGACCTATCGCGACGCCGGCGTCGACATCGACGCGGGCAACGAAGTCGTCGAGCGCATCAAACCGCTGGTCAAGCGCAGTTTTCGTCCCGAGGTGATGGGCGGTCTGGGCGGCTTCGGCGCCTTGTTCGACCTCTCCGGCAAGTACCGCGAACCGGTGCTGGTCTCCGGGACCGACGGCGTCGGCACCAAGCTGAAGCTGGCGCAGCAGTTGAACCGCCACGACACCATCGGCATCGACCTCGTCGCGATGTGCGTCAACGACGTGCTGGTACAGGGCGCGGAGCCGCTGTTCTTCCTCGACTATTTCGCCACCGGCAAACTCGATGTGGACACCACGGTCGCGGTGATCGGCGGCATCGCCCGCGGCTGCGAACTTTCCGGTTGCGCCCTGATCGGCGGCGAAACCGCGGAAATGCCCGACATGTATCCGCCGGGCGAGTACGACCTCGCCGGCTTCTGCGTCGCCGCGGTCGAGAAATCGAAGCTGCGCGACGGCGCGCGGGTGCGCCGCGGCGACACCCTGATCGGCATCGCTTCCAGCGGCCCGCATTCCAACGGCTATTCGCTGGTCCGCCGGATCTACGACCGCGCCGGACGGCCGGCCGACCTCGATCTGGGCGGCGTGCGCCTGGTCGACGCGCTGATGGCGCCGACCCGGCTCTACGTCAAACCGGTGCTCGAACTGCTGAACGGCGCGCACGGCGACGCGATCCACGCGATGGCCCACATCACCGGCGGCGGCCTCACCGAGAACATCATCCGCGTCGTGCCGGACGGCCTCGGCCTCGAGATCGACGCCTCCTCCTGGGCGCTGCCGGCGGTGTTCGACTGGCTGCAGCGCGAAGGCAACGTCGCCCGCGAGGAGATGTGGCGCACGTTCAACTGCGGCATCGGGTTCGTGCTGATCGCCGCGCCGGACGCGGTGGGGACGCTGGAGGCCGAGCTGGATCGTCTGGCCCTGCCGCACCACCGGATCGGTCAGGTCGTCGATGCCGCGGGCGGCGAACGGGTGCGGATCGGCTGACGTCGACGCCAGCGTGACGACCGGCAAGCGCTTCGCGTTCGCAGCCGTACTCGCGATCTTCGCGATCACCTGGATCGCGCCGCGATGGCCGGTCGAACAGGCGCTGCACAGTTCGCTCACCGTGGTCGGCCTGATCTGGCTGGTCCGGCACGATCGTCGCTGGCCGATGCGCGTCGGCGATTTCGTCGCGATCTGCGCGTTCATCGCGGTGCATTGCGTGGCCGCGCGCTGGCTGTACTCGAACGTGCCCTACGACGCGTGGCTGCGCGCCGCGTTCGACTGGTCGCCGCAGGCCGCGTTCGGCTGGGAACGCAACCACTTCGACCGCCTGATCCATCTGCTGTTCGGACTGTGTTTCGCCGCCGCGCTGGCGGGTGACGCGCGCCAGCGCTGGCCGCGGCTGAGCGTCGCGCAGGGCTACGCGCTCGCGCAACTGGCGATCATGGCCGCGAGCCTGATCTACGAATGGATGGAATGGGGCGTCGCGCTGCTGTTGTCGCCGGAAGCGGCCGAAGCCTACAACGGGCAGCAGGGCGACGTCTGGGACGCGCACATGGACATGCTGCTGGCGAGCATCGGCGCTGCGCTATCATGGCCATGGCTCGATCGGCGCCCTCCGAGCCGCCCTCTTTCGAGCGATTCCCGCGCAGACCCGCCATGAACGACCCCGTCGCCGATCCCGTTGCCGCTCCCGCCGACACCGCCGCGCACGCTCTCGGGCCGCACGACCTCGAACACCTGCGGATGCTGTCGCTGTTCCACTACATCGTCGCCGCGATCACCGGTCTGTTCTCGCTGTTTCCGGTGATCCACCTGGTCGTCGGCATCCTGATGATCGGCGGCATGCTGGAACACCAGGACCCCACCGCCGCCGTCGCGGGCTGGTTCTTCGTCGCCTTCGCCGGATGCTTCATCGCATTCGGGCTGACCCTCGCCGGTTACATCGCCTACGCGGGACGCTGCCTGCGGGAGCGTCGCAGACACACGCTCTGCCTGGTCGTGGCCGCTCTCGAATGCATGATGATGCCGTTCGGCACCGTGCTGGGCGTGTTCACGCTGGTCGCGTTGACCAAACCGCAGGTCCGCGCGCTGTTCGCGGACCGCTGACGTGACCGGAACGCGCCTACCGCGACTGCGGATCGCCGTGCTCGCCTCCGGCGCGGGCACCAATCTGCAGGCCCTGATCGACGCCGTCGCCGCTGGCGCGCTCGATGTCGACATCGTCGGCGCGTTTTCGGACAAGGCGACATGCGCCGCGCTGCGCCGCGCGCGCGACGCCGGCATCCCCGCGATCGCGCTGTCGCCGAAGGCGTTCGCGGATCGCACGGCCTTCGACGCCGCGTTCTTCGCCGAAGTCGACGCCGCCAGCCCCGATCTGATCGTCTGCGCCGGCTACATGCGGATCATTTCCGCAGCGGAGATCGCGCGCCGTCCGGGCCGGATGATCAATCTGCATCCGTCGCTGTTGCCTGCGTTCAAGGGCCTCGACACCCACCGCCGCGCCCTGGACGCCGGCGCGACCGAACATGGCGCCAGCGTCCACGTGGTCACCGCGGACCTCGACGACGGACCGGTGATCGCGCAGGCGCGGGTGCCCGTGCTGGCCGGCGACGACGTCGACGCGCTCGCCGCCCGCGTGCGCGCCGTGGAGCACCCGCTTCTGGTCGAAACCGTCCGCCTGCTCGCCAGCGGCGAACTGCGATTGGACGACGGCACGACGGCGTCGGGCGGCGCGCGCCTGAACGGCGCGCCGCTGACCGCCCCCCTTCAGCTGGGAGCCAACCGGCGGCTTGCATGATGCCGGCCGTCATGCGCCCGCTCGCCGCCCTCGCCCTGCTCCTGTGCGCCCTGGCCCTTCCGGCCACGGCGTCGGCACAGGCGCCTTCCGAACCCGCCGCCGCCCCGCCGCAGGCGCTCGCACCGTTCGTGGCCCGCTACGAAGCCCGTTACCAAGGCAAACCCGCAGGCGACGCCACGCTCCGGGTCGTCCAGGACACCGCTCCGCGCTGGCGCGTCGATCTGGGCATCGAAAGCCGCCGCGGTCTGACCGGCGTCCTCGGCCTGAACGTGCAGCAGAGCACCGTCTTCGACGCCCTCGCCCCCGGCGACTATCGCCCGCTCAGCCAGAGCACGATCCGCAAGGGCCTGTTCCTGGGTCGCAAGACTGTCGGCACCTACGACTGGACCCAGCGCAGCGCACGCTGGCAGGGCGACCTCAAACCGCGCCACCGCGCACCGGTCGCGCTGCAGCCGGGCGACATGAGCGGCCTGTTGATCAATCTCGCGATCGTCCGCGACGCCCGGCCCGGCGCGGTTCTGCGCTATCGTTTCGTCGAGGGCGGCCGGGTCCGCGACCACATCTACCGGGTCGCCGACGCGCCCGAGCCCCACGCGGTCGGCGAGCTGAGCTATACGACGCTGCGCGTGGCCCGCACCAACGGCGGCAACGACGAAACCGTCGTCTGGGTCGCCGAAGGCGTGCCGACCCCGGTGCGCATCCTGCAGCGCGAGGACGGCGAGGACGCCGTCGATCTCCGTCTCATCGAATACCGCTGACCCCCCATCGCCCGAGGACCGCCATGATCTCCGCCCGCTTCCGTTCCGCCGCCCGCGGCCTGCTGTTCGCAGCGACGTTCGCCGCGTCCGCGCTGGCCGTTCCGGCGCAGGCGCTGGAACCGGTCGCCGCCGACTACGAGGCGCACTACATGGGACTGTCGGCGAAAGGCCGCATGACCCTGGAACCGCAGGGCGGCAACCAGTGGAAATACACGCTCAAGGTCAGCAACCAGCTCGGCCAGTTGATCCAGACCACCGTCTTCGAAGAGCGCGACGGCCAGTGGCGGCCGTTGACCGGCACCGACGCCTCGCTGCTGCTGATCAAGAAGATCCGCCGCAATGCGGTGTACGACTGGGCGGGCGGCGTCGCGCGCTGGACCGGCGACGTGAAACCCGAACGCGCCGGGCCGATCCCGTTGCAGAGCGGCGATGTCGACGGCCTGGTGATGAACCTCGCCCTCGTCCGCGACGCGATCGCCGGCAAACCGCTGCGCTACCGGCTGGTGGACGAAGGCCGCGCCAAGCCGATGCAGTTCAGCGTCGCCGGCCGGGAAACCATCAGCATCGCCGGCAAACCGCAGCAGGCCACCAAGCTCGTCAGCACCAACGGCAACAAGCAGATGCTCGTCTGGGTGGTCGAAGGCCTGACCCTCCCGGCGCGCATCCTGCAACGCAAGGACGGCAAGGACGACATCGACCTGCGGATCGTATCGCTGCGCTGACCGTCGCCTCTCGACGATCCTTCGCCGTACAGCGGGCTCGGGCCCGCTCCGCCGCGACGATGGAATCTCAGTCCACCCGACGGATCTTCGCGCCCAGCGCCGACAGCTTGGCCTCGATGCGTTCGTAGCCGCGGTCGAGGTGGTAGATGCGGTCGATCACGGTGTCGCCGTCGGCGACGAGGCCGGCGAGGATGAGCGAGGCCGAAGCGCGCAGGTCGGTGGCCATGACCGGCGCACCGCTGAGTTGCGGCAATCCGCGCACGATCGCGGTATGACCGTCGATGCGGATGTCGGCGCCGAGACGCTGCAGCTCCTGCACGTGCATGAAGCGGTTCTCGAAGATCGTCTCGCTGATGATGCCGACGCCGTCGGCGACGCAGTTCAGCGCCATGAACTGCGCCTGCATGTCGGTCGGGAAACCGGGATGCGGCGCGGTGGTGATGTCGACCGCCTTCGGTCGCTTGCCGTGCATGTCGAGGGTGATGCTGTCGGCATCCTCGGAAATCTCCGCCCCGGCCTCGACCAGTTTGTCGATCACCGCGTCGAGCGTATCGGGCCGCGCGGCGCGGCAGACGATGCGTCCGCCGGTCATCGCCGCGGCGACGAGGAACGTGCCGGTCTCGATGCGGTCGGCGACGACATCGTGGACCCCGCCGTGCAGACGTTCGACGCCATGCACGGTGATGCGGTTGCTGCCGGCGCCCTCGATCTTCGCGCCCATCGCGATCAGGCAATCGGCCAGATCGACGATTTCGGGCTCCATCGCGGCGTTCTCGAGCACGCTGGTGCCCTCGGCCAGGGTCGCGGCCATCAGCACGTTCTCGGTCGCGCCCACGCTGACCATGTCGAAGACCACGCGGCCGCCCTTCAGCCGTTCGGCCTTCGCCTTGATGAAGCCGTGATCGACGCCGACCTCGGCGCCCAGCGCCTGCATGCCCTTGATGTGCTGGTCGACCGGTCGCGAACCGATGGCGCAACCGCCGGGCAGCGAGACCTCCGCGGCGCCGTAGCGCGCCAGCAGCGGCCCCAGCACCAGCACCGAGGCGCGCATGGTCTTGACCAGTTCGTAGGGCGCGACATGGCTGTGCACGCTGCGCGCATCGACGCGGACATGGCCACGTTCGATGTCGTGCTCGACGGTCGCGCCGAGTTCGCGAAGCACCTTGATCGTGGTGACGACGTCGTGCAGGTGCGGGACGTTGCCGATATCCACGGGACCGTCGGCGAGGAGGGTCGCGCACAGGATCGGCAGCACCGCGTTCTTGGCGCCGGAAATGCGGACTTCGCCTTCGAGCGGAACGCCTCCGGTGACTACGATTTTCTGCATGGGAATTCCGATGTGGTTTCGGCTTCGACCGCGAAAGGGGCGGCCGCGGAGGATTCAATTCGAAGCGGCGATGGCGAGCGTCGCGACCGCGGCGTCAACCGGCTTCTTCCGGCGTCACCGTCTTCAGCGAGAGGGCGTGGATCGCGCCGCCCATGAGATCGCCGAGGGTGGCGTAGACCATCCGGTGGCGGGCCAGGGGCAATTTGCCGCGGAAGGCCTCGGACACCACCACCGCCTCGAAATGCACGCCGTCGTCGCCCTGGACGTGGACGCGGGCGCCGGGGAGGCCCTGTTCGATCAATTGGCGGATGGCGTCGGGGGTCATGGCGGGGCGGCGGTCCTGGGCAGGAAGTGCGGTCGGGGAAGTTCGGGCGGGCTGGGGACGCCCCGCATTCATCGCCCGTCCGGGCAATCCTGAATGGGGGTGCGTAGAATGGGCCGCCTAGCGTAACGGAAAGCCGCCGGCTCCCCAATGGCGAACGCCTCTCTGCCCCACCCCGCCCCGACCACGCACGACACCTCGGACGCCGCCCTGGCCGCCAGCGGTCGCCGCGTGTTCGAGATCGAGCGCGAAGGTCTGGCCGCGGTCGCGGCGCGGATCGACGGCGCCTTCACCGCCGCCTGCCGCGACATGCTGGCCTGCCAGGGACGCGTGGTGTGCATGGGCATGGGCAAGTCCGGCCACGTCGCGCGCAAGATCGCCGCGACCCTCGCCTCGACCGGCACCCCCGCGTTCTACGTGCATCCGGGCGAAGCCGGCCACGGCGACCTGGGCATGATCACCGACCGCGATGTGGTCCTGGCCCTCTCCTACTCCGGCGAATCCGACGAGATCCTGACCCTGCTGCCGGTGCTCAAGCGCCAGGGCAACCTGCTCATCGCGATGACCGGCCGCCCCCAGTCGACGATGGCCCGCGAAGCCGACGTCCATCTCGACGTGAGCGTGCCGGCCGAGGCCTGCCCGCTGGCGCTGGCGCCGACCGCGAGCACCACCGCCTCGCTGGCGATGGGCGACGCGCTCGCGGTGGCCCTGCTCGAAGCCCGCGGTTTCACTTCCGACGATTTCGCCCGCTCGCATCCCGCCGGCGCGCTCGGCCGCCGCCTGCTGCTGCACATCGGCGACGTGATGCATGCCGGCGACGACATCCCGCGCGTCGGCCCCGACGCCACGCTCGGCGACGCCCTGCTCGAAATGAGCCGCAAGCGTCTGGGCATGACCGCGGTGGTCGATCCCGACGGCCGCCTGCTCGGCCTGTATACCGACGGCGATCTGCGCCGCTCGCTGGCCGATCCGGCCACCGACGTGCGCAGCACCCGCATCGACCGGGTCATGACCCGCACGCCGGTCACGATCGACGCCGACGCGCTCGCGGTCGAGGCCGCGCAGTTGATGGAGGCGCACAAGATCAACGCACTGCTGGTGCTGGACGGCGAACGGCGCGTGGTCGGCGCGCTGAACATCCACGACCTGCTCCGCGCGCGGGTGGTGTGATGGCCCACGACGACACCGCTCGCGACGGCGTCGCGCGCACGACGCCCGCGCATCTCGAAGGCGTCGACGCGGCGCTGCTCGCGCGCGCCGCGCGCATCCGCCTCGCCTGCTTCGACGTCGACGGCACGCTCACCGACGGTCGCCTGTTCATCGACGGCGAAGGTCTGGAAACGAAGGCGTTCCATGTCCACGACGGCCAGGGCCTCGTGCTGCTGCGCGAAGCCGGGATCGAAGTGGCGCTGATCACCGCCCGCCGCAGTCCCGCCGCGATCCACCGCGCCAACGAACTCAAGCTCCGCATCCACACCGGCGTGAAGGACAAGCTCGAACGCGTGCGCGAGCTGTGCGCGGAGCTCGGCATCGACGCCGACGCGGCGAGCTTCATGGGCGACGATCGCCCCGACCTGACGGCGATGCGCGCCGTGGGCCTGGCGGTCGCGCCGGCCGACGCGCACGCGAGCGCGCTGGCGGCGGCGCATTGGCGCACCCGCGCGCGCGCCGGGCGCGGCGCGGCGCGCGAACTGTGCGATCTGCTGCTGGCGGCGCAGGGGCGTTTCGACGATCCGCTGCCCGACGCGGCGCGCGGAGATCGCGCATGAACTGGCGCGGCCTCGCGATCGTGCTGCTGCTGATCGGCGCGGGCGTCACCGGTTGGGCGGTGTGGAAACACCGTCGACCGGCGCAGCTGCCGCCGCCGGCGACCGATCGCCCCGACTACGTGCTGCACGATTTCGAATTGACCGCGCTCGACGCGGAGGGCACCGAATCCTTCACCGTGCGCGCGCCGACGCTGGAGCGCCGTCCGGGCGACCGGACGCTGGCGCTGACCACCCCGCTGTTCCTGGTGCCGAACGGCACCGGCCAGTACTGGGAGATCCGCGCCGAGACCGGCTGGGTCAGCGCCGACCAGAAGGAAATCCGACTGGTCGGCGACGTCAAGGCCAACAGCCCGCCCGACGCGCTGCGCCCGATCACCATGAACACCGGGCGGCTCAGTGTGTTCCCGCGCCAGAACCGCGCCACCAGCGACGATGTCGTGACCATCGTCCAACCCGGCTCTATACTCCGAGGACGCGGTTTTGCGGTGTCCACGACCACGAAACGCTACGTGTTCCGCTCCGAGGTCCAGTCCCGCTATGCGCCCCAGAACCGCTGACTCCGCGACCACCGCCCGCATCGCCCGAGCGCTGCCGCTCGCCTTCGCGCTCGTCGCGACGACGCTGGCCGGCGCCGCCGGCGCCCGCGAATCGGACCGTCGCCAGCCGATGGAAATCGGTTCCGACCGCGCCGAAGGCACCCTCGACGGCAACGGCGTCAGCGTGCTGACCGGCAACGTCGTCATCACCCAGGGCACGCTGGACATCCGCGCCGCCCGCGCCGACATCCACCAGCGCGGCAGCGATCCGGTACGCGCGGTGCTCACCGGCAGCCAGGCGGTGCTGAAACAGCAGATGGACGACGGCAGTTGGATGACTGCCAAGGCCGACCGCATCGACTACGACATCGCCGCCGAGGTCATCGTCCTCACCGGCAACTACTCGGTCACCACCCCGCGCGGCAGCACCCGCGGCCAGCGCCTGACCTACAACCTCAAGAGCGGTCGCGTCGACAGCGGCGGCCAGGGCAACGGCCGCGTGTCGCTGACCATCGTGCCCAAGGCCGCCCAGCAGAACGCCCCGGCGCCGCAGGACAAACCCCGGGACAAGCCCTGATGCTGGTCGCACAGGGGTTGCGCAAGCGCTACAAGTCGCGCGAGGTCGTGCGCGACTTCGGCCTGACCCTGGATGCGGGCGAGGTCGTCGGCCTGCTCGGCCCGAACGGCGCCGGCAAGACCACCTGTTTCTACATGATCGTCGGTCTGGTGCCGGCCGACGCCGGCCGCATCGCGCTCGACGGCCACGACATCACCGGCGAACCGATGTACGTGCGCGCCAAGCGCGGCGTCGGCTATCTGCCGCAGGAACCCTCGGTGTTCCGCAGGCTCAGCGTCGCCGACAACCTGCGTCTGGTGCTGGAGCTGCGCACCGATCTGGACAGCGACGGCCGCGAGCGCGAACTCTCCTCGCTGCTGGAGGAACTGCAGGTGAGCCACGTCGCCGAGCAGATCGGCGCGAGCCTCTCCGGCGGCGAACGGCGCCGCGTCGAGATCGCCCGCGCGCTCGCCGCGAAACCGCGGCTGATCCTGCTCGACGAACCGTTCGCGGGCGTCGATCCGATCTCGGTCGGCGAAATCCAGCGGATCGTCCGCCATCTCAAGAACCGCGGCATCGGCGTGCTCATCACCGACCACAACGTCCGCGAAACGCTCGGCATCTGCGACCGCGCCTACATCCTCAGCGAAGGCGCCGTGCTCGCCCAGGGCGCGCCGGACGCGCTGCTCGCCAATCCGGACGTGCGCCGGGTCTACCTCGGCGAATCGTTCCGGCTGTGAGTCGCGCCGACGGGCGGGGCGGTCGCGATCGACGCCGCGTGACGCCCGTCGCGAAAATACAGACGCAAGGATCGCGCCAAGGGGCTTCACGTCTCCGGCGCAGGCCCTAACATAGGGGCCATGAAGCCCCGCCTGCAGACATCGCTGGGTCAACAACTGGTCCTGACGCCACAGTTGCGTCAGGCCCTGCACCTGTTGCAGTTGTCGTCGCTGGAGCTCGAGAACGAAATCGCGGTGGCGGTCGAGAGCAACCCGCTGCTCGACTGGGACGAATCCGTCGGCGAAGCGCCGGACGGCATGCCGGAAACCGCGACCACGCCCGCCGAACCCGCGGCCGCGGAAGACGGACCGGCTCGCGACCGGGACGATGCCGGAGACGAGGGCTGGGAGCCGCCCGACAGCTGGTCCAGCGTCGGCGGCAGCGGCAGCGGCGGCGACGAGGACGGACTCGACCCCATGGACCGGCTGGTCCACGCCGAAACCCTCCACGACCATCTGTCCTGGCAATTGCATCTCACCCGGCTCTCGGCACGAGACCAGAAGATCGGCGCGGCCCTGATCGACGCCATCGACGACGACGGCTACCTGCGCGAGTCCCTGGACAGCATCGCCGAAACCCTCCAGCCGGAGCTGATCGCGACCCCGGCCGAGATCGGCGCGGTGCTGCGCCAGATCCAGCGCTTCGACCCGCTGGGGATCGGCGCCCGCGATCTGCGCGAATGCCTGACCCTGCAGCTCGACGCGATGTCGCCGGACACGCCGGGCCGGGCCGAGGCGCTGCGGATCGTCGCCGAAACGCTGGAACGACTGCCGAAGCTGGGTCCCGACGGCCTGGCCGCGGAACTCGGCATCTCCGCCGAGAAGGCGGACATCGCCCTGCATCTGGTCCGTTCGCTCGATCCCCGCCCCGGCTCGCAGCTCGGCGGGATGAGCACGGACACCTACATCACGCCGGACTGCGTGATCTGGCGACATCAGGGCATGTGGCGGGCGGCGCTGGCCGGCAGCCACACCCGGCTGACCATCCACCGCGGCTACGAAGGCATGATCCATCACGCCAGCGCCAGCGACGCCGCCTACCTCCGCGGCCGGCTGCAGGAAGCGCGCTGGCTGCTCAAGCACCTCGAGGCCCGCGGCGACACCCTGCTCAAGGTCGTCCGCAGCCTGATCCGCCAGCAGTCGGGCTATCTGGAATTCGGCGAACAGGCGCTGCGCCCGCTGACCCTGCGCGAGGTCGCGGCCGAGGTCGGTCTGCACGAATCGACGGTGTCGCGCGCGATCGCGCGCAAGTACGCGCTCACGCCGCGCGGCACCCTGCCGCTGCGCAGCTTCTTCGCCTCGGGCATCGGCACCGAAGGCGGCGGCGAGGCCTCCAGCACCGCGATCCAGTCGATGATCAAACGGCTGATCGAGGCCGAGAACCCGCGCAAGCCGCTGTCCGACGCCAAGCTCGCCGACACCCTGAAGGCCTCGGGCGTCCCGGTGGCGCGGCGTACGGTGGCGAAATACCGCGAGGCGATGAACATCCCGGCCTCGCACGAACGCGTGCGGATGGCCTGAAGGCCGTCGCGGAAAAACGCCGACGCGCGCACTTGCTTCCCCGCCGGGCTGGGGTACCCTGTCGACAGGAGACATCGCGGGATCGCGTCTTGCGCACGCACCCTTGTGCGCGGGACCGGTCGACCCGATCTCTTCCGGTACGGGTCTTCCGTCCACGGGAAAGACCCGGCATCGCGACGCCGGCGGGCCGGGCCCGACGCCGCGATGCGTGACTGGCCCGGCACACAGAGGACACCGTCGATGCGTATCGAAACCCACGGCCACCAGATCGAAGTCACTCCCGCGCTGCGCGACTACGTCGAGAACAAACTCTCGCGCCTCGGCCGCCATTTCGAACATCCGATGGATGTCGTCCGCGCGCAGCTCAGCATCAACAAACCCGATCACTGCGCCGAGGCCACCATCCACGTCTCCGGTCGCACGCTGCACGCCGACGCCGCCGGACAGGACATGTACGCCGCGATCGACCTGCTCGCCGACAAGCTCGACCGCCTCCTGCTGAAGCACAAGGAGAAGATGGTCGATCACCACCGCGGCGAATCCCTGCAGCAGACCGAAGGCTGATCGCACGCCGTCACCGAAGACCGGTATCGCACGCCGTCACCGAAGACCGGTATCGAAACGCGATCCCGCCGATATCCACTCCCTTCCCCGACGGCGCGCCGCCCATGCAGCGCGCCGTCGCGGTCTCCGCAACCCCGACTCCGTTTCCCATGAACGCCAGCATCAGCGCGCGCGACCTGTTCGATCAGCAGCAAGAACGACTCGGACTGCGCTGGATCGCCGGCCAGCGCGGCGAGTACCGCCTGCTCGAAGCGGTGGAAACCGTGGCGCGCCGGCCCTCGCTCGCCGGCTACCTCAACATCATCTATCCCAACAAGGTGCAGATCCTCGGCACCGAGGAACTGGCCTGGCTCGACGCGCTCGACGCGCGCCAGCGCTGGGAAACGATCGCCAAGATCATGGAGTTCCGGCCGCTGGCGATGGTCGTCAGCAAGAACCAGCCCTGCCCCGAGGACCTGCGCGCCGCGGCCGAGGAATCGGACACGCCGCTGTGGAGTTCGCCGCGTCGCGGCCACGAACTGTTCAACCACCTGCAGTACCACCTCGCGCGCAAGCTCGCGCCGCGGGTGACGGTGCACGGCGTGTTCATGGAGATCTATTCGATCGGCGTGCTGATCACCGGCGAATCCGGCGCGGGCAAGAGCGAACTGGCGCTGGAACTGGTGACCCGCGGCCATCGTCTGGTCGCCGACGACGCGCCGGAATTCACCCAGATCGCGCCCGACGTGCTCGACGGCGCCTGTCCCGAACTGCTGCAGGATCTGCTCGAAGTGCGCGGCCTGGGCATCCTCAACGTCCGCCAGATGTTCGGCGATACCGCGGTGAAGCGGAACAAATATCTGCGCCTGATCGTGCATCTCGCCCGCCCGCATCTCGAACCGCAGGCGACCGGCATGGAACGCCTCATCGGCGATCTCGGTTCGCGCCGCGTGCTCGATCTCGACGTGCCCATGATCACCCTGCCGGTGATGCCCGGCCGCAACCTCGCCGTGCTCACCGAGGCCGCGGCCCGCGCGCACATCCTGCGGATCAAGGGCGTGGACCCGGCCGCGGCGTTCATGGCGCGGCATTCGCATTTCCTGGAGCGCGCGGAATGACTCGCCACCGAATGGCCTGCCGCCGAACGAGCGCCGCCGCATGAGCCCCGATCGCGTCCGTCCGCCGCCGCCTCCACGGCTCATCATCGTCAGCGGCATGTCCGGCAGCGGCAAGTCGATCGCGCTGCACACGCTGGAAGACCTGGATTTCTACTGCGTCGACAATCTGCCCGCGGAACTGCTGCCCGATTTCGTGCGCAACGCGACCGGCAAGAGCGACATGCCGCCGCGACTGGCGGTCGGCATCGACGTGCGCAATCGCAACACCGATCTGTCCGCCCTGCCCTCGCTGCTCGCCGGTGCCGGCGCGCAGGGGCTGGATCCGACCCTGGTGTTCTTCGACGCCCGCGACGACATGCTGCTCAAGCGCTACGCCGAAACCCGGCGCCGGCACCCGTTGAGCCATCTCGGGCTGACCCTGCAGGAAGCGCTCGCGCTGGAACGGCGGATGCTCGAACCGCTGCGCGCGATGGCGGGCCTGGTCATCGACACCAGCGACACCAACGTCCACCAGATGCGGCGCCGGCTGATCGCGGCGCTCGATCTGACCGCCGAACGCCCGGTGTCGCTGCTGTTCGAATCCTTCGCCTACCGCCGCGGCGTACCGGCCGACGCCGATTTCGTGTTCGACGCCCGCTGCCTGCCCAATCCGCACTGGGACGCGCGCCTGCGCCCGCTGTCCGGCCGCGATCGGGAAGTGCGCGAGTATCTCGACGCCCAGCCCGAGGTGAGCGAATACGTCGCCCAGGTCGCCGCGTTTCTGGATACCTGGCTGCCCCGGATCCAGGCCGACACCCGCAGTTACGTCACCGTCGCCTTCGGCTGCACCGGCGGCAAGCACCGCTCGGTGTACCTGGCCGAGACCTTCGCCGCCCACGCCCGCGAGCACGGCTGGCGCGAGGTGGCCAGCTACCACCGCGAACTGGAATGAGCGCCACCTTGCGGGCGGCTCCGGACCCGATACGATAAGGGCGGTGCCCCGCTCCGGCGGGGAGGCCGGAATCGCCCGGATCGCTGCGCGATCGACCTCGATCGACAGGGACGGGCCGGAATACATCAGGGAAGAACGCATGGAAAACACGGACGCGAGCCGCTATCACCGCCTGCACGGCCTCCGCAAACCGCGGCTCGTCTACAGACCGAAGGACTTCATCGACTACGCGCTGATGTGCCTCGCGAGCGGTGCCATCGCCTGGTTCTGTTTCGGGCCCGCCACACCGCTCGCCTGGGTCTCGGCCTTCCTGTCGCTGGCGCTCGTGGTCACCTTCGTGCTGCGCCACGGCGTCGAATTCGCGGTGCCGCTGATCCTGCGCCGACCGCAGGATCTGGTGCTGATGGTCTACTACAAGATCGTCAATCTGCGATGGCCGTACTTCTTCGCGCTCGGCCTGCTGCTGCTGGAAAACCTGTTCGTCCGGCTCACGCCCGACCTTCCGCACAAGGTCGAGCTGATGCGCGGCATCGCGGTGTGGCTGTTCTGGATCCACCTCGGCGCGACCACCGCCATGCGCACCGCGATCCTGTTCGCGCATCTCGCCAAGCGCGAACACGCGCTGGACTTCCTGCTGCAGACCTCGTGGAAGCGGCTGATGCCGGAAAAGCCGAACATCGTGCTGGAGATCTTCCACGCCTATTTCACCGGTCTGCTGGCCCATCTTCTGCTGGTCGCGCCGTGGTATCTGATCATCCACCTCGTCGACTATTCGCTCCTGCTGCTGCCGGTCTGCGTGGTGCTGAACATCTGGACCCAGTGGCAGTACATGAAGGTGATCAACGACTGGTTCTATCGCGATCACTGGCTCGGCCACAATTCGGAAATCGAATTCCTGTACCTGCACGGTCCGCATCACGACGCGATCCCCTCCGGCCTGATCGGCGTCGCCGGGAACGGCGTGCTCGAGGGCTTCTTCCGCCACACGCTCGGCGCGCCGGGTCCGTTCTACCAGCCGCTCGCCGCATTCCTGTTCTACTGCTTCGAAGTGAAGGCGGACATGGACGAGCATCAGTACATCCCCGGCATCTATCCGAAGAAGAACCGCGGGCTGATCCGCGCCTCGCAGCATTCGACCCATCATTTCGGGCGCATCGAACCCTACGGCTTCGGCGTCTATCTCGACCAGCCCGATCTGCCGGAACCCGCGCGTCGGCGGCTGTCGAAATTCCCGCCGGTGTTCCAGAACGCGATCCGGCTGGACATGCGCCTGAACGGGTTCGAGTGGGACAACCCGGTGTATCGGCGCTATCTCGAACTGTTCGACCGATACCAGCCCGAGTCCTCGGCCGAAACGCCTTCCGGCGCCGACGGGACGCCCCCGGAAACCAGACCGTCCTGAGGCCCTGCGACCGGGGTCACGCCCGCCGCAACGACCAGAACGGAATCTCCCGACGCAGGCGATAACCCAGGCGCTCGTAGGTCGTCCTCGCGCGGACGTTCGCGGGGCTCACGTGCAGATACGGCGTGCGCCCGCCGGCGAGAATGTCGTTGCTCAGCATCGCGGTGAGCCTGCGCGCATGGCCGCGTCCGACGAAATCCGGATGGGTGCAGATCGCGCTGACTTCCTGGAAACGCTCGGTGCCGAGGCGTTCGCCGGCCATCGCGGCCAGGCGACCGTCGCGATAGATGCCGAAATAACGCCCCATCGCCATCGTGCGCTCGCGGAAGTAATGCGGATAGACCAGCGCGGTGAGCGCGAGCGCGTCGGCGCGCTGCGCCTCGCCGAGGGGGACGATCGGCGGGCCGTCCTCCACCGTCATCGGCGCATCGCGGATCATCTGCACCAGATCGCCGAGGAACGTCAGCCGCCACCCCGATGGCGCCGACGGCGCGACACCGAGCAGATAGACGCTTTCGTCGGGCGCGATCAGGGCGTCGATGGCCTCGGCGACATCGACGTCCGCATGCGCGACGCCGAGGAAAGGCGCGTGGTCGGCCGGATAACGCGCGACCTCGCCGGCGACCAGCGCGATGTCGGCGTGACGGCTGCGCAGCGCGCTCCAGAACGGGTTGTCGAGGTCGTGTCCTGCCATGCCGGAAGCATACGGCAACGCCGCGAAGGTCGCCGTCGCCGCGGCGGAGCGGAAATCGACCTCAGCGCATTCGCGTCTGCGTCCGCGCCGGATCGTAGGCGCCGGTCGCGAAGCGCCAACCGATTCCGGGGGCCTTCTTCGGCTGCGCGCAGTCGTCCCACAGCGGCGCGAATCGCCCGGTCGCGGAGGCCTCGGCCACGCGCTCGACCACGACCGTGTCGATGCCGGCGCGCTCCCCCTGCGGCGACAGTTCGAGCCCCGGCGCCAGACCGTCGCGCGACCCGCGATCCAGGGTCAGGCGATACACGGTGGTGCAACCGTACGCGTCCTTGCGCGTCTCCCGGCGCTCCACCGCGGTCACCCGCACCTCCAGCGAGCGGCTGCGGATCATCGCGAGATACTGCGGCGGCAGCGAGGGCAGGCCCTGCACCGGTTTCGCCTCGTCGCCCTCCGCAAGCAGGAACATGCCGTGGATGCGATCGCGCGGCTCGAAGCCGCGATGGATCGCGTTGACGAAATCGACCAGCTTCCGCTCCGGCACGAGATACCGCCGTTCGCCCCAGCGCACCGGCAGGACCGCCTCGGGGAATCCCGAGAATGCGTCCCGGTTCGGCGCTTCGTAAGCGAAACGCAGAGTGCCATCGCGTTCGATCACCCGGCCCTGGTTCGCGCCGTACAGGCCCAGACAGCCGGTCCACGTGGCGGCGACGCCGCCGGCCGGCGCCAGCGTCAGCGAGATGTTCGCGCCGAGACCGTCGCCTTCGTAGTACTCGCCGGCCCAGGGATGTCCGTGGAGCGTCGCCAATTCGCGCTGGATGGCGGCACGACGTCGTTCCGCGGCGTCGCCATCGGGACCACCGGCAGAATCGCCGTCCTGCGCCACACCCAACGCGATCGGTACCAACGTCGCGATGGCCACGGCGACGGCGAGGGTCGCGACGATCGGCAGTCGCAGCGGCGTCTCGGCCCGCTCCCGGGATCGCATCGCTCGAGCGGGCATCGCTCGGATGGGCGGGGAGTCGGCGGAAGGGGACATGGCGACGCTCCTGGATACGGTGCCTTCACAACGCCCGGGACGGAACGACGGGGTGAACGGCAGCGTGGGCGCGACCGGGCACGACGGTCAATCCCGCTCGCGTCGAAGCGCCACGACGACCTCCCCCTCGTCGAGGCGCACCTCGACCTGTTCGTAACCGGGCACCTCCATGCGGACGGTGGGTACGTTGACCTGCTCCAGCACCAGGCGCCCATCGGCATCCACCGGCGGCTGCGCCGGCGGCACGCCGCGCAGCGGCGCGATCACCTGCACCGGCGCGCGCGGCAGTGGCCGGCCATCGACCGTCAAACGCACCCGGACCCGGCGACCGCCCGTCGCATCGAGTCGCGTGCGCTGGCGCGCGACATCGACGTTGGCCTCGACCGCATCGCTGAACGCCACGCGCCAGGGCGCCAGTAGTGCGGCGACCCGCACCGCACCGGGTCGATCCAGCGAAACCGCGATGCCGTCCGCGACCGGCCGGAAATGATCGGCGGAAGCATCGCGCCATGTGCCACCGTCTCGCCGCTGCAGGACGAACACCGGATACGGATCGCCCATGCGCGGCCGTCGCGGGATCGCGATGCCCGGCGTTTCGACGATGAGCCAACGCAGCGGCACCAGTTCCACGGTCGCTTCGAGTCGGCCCGCGACGATCCGCGCATGCTTCGGATCGACCTCCAGCGGCAGGCGTTCCGGCCACGACGGCAACGCCTCGATCAGGAAGGAGGACGATGTCGGCGGCGGGAACAGGGCCTGCAGCGACAGCGGCCGCAGCGGATCGACGCCGTCGATGCGCACCACGCCCGCAGCGTCGGGACGCAACCTGCGCTCGCCGCGCGGCGAGGACCATTGCAGCGTCGCTTCCCGCACGGGCACGCCGCTGCCCCGCTCGATCAACCGCAACCACAGCGTCGTCGGCAACGCGGCGGCCAGCGAAGCGCTTTCGGCGTCGAAGTCGAACGCCGCGAGGCGACCCGCGGCCAGATCGACGCGACGCCGTTCTGTCTCGACGCCGTCGACGACCGCGACGATCTCGATCGGACCCGGCGGCAGCGGTGCGACGATCGTATCGACGCCGACCGCGAAGGGACGCTCGTCGTAAGCGTCGAGCAATTGCGGCGATTCGCGCCGCATCAGCGACTGCCACTGCGCATCCCCGCCGCCGTCGACGCGGCGGAACAACACGCCGACGCCGTCGACAGGCGCACGCACGCGCAGCCCGGCCGCGACCCGCGGCCGCACCTCGTCGGGCGGATCGTCGGGTCCGAACGCGGTTTCGTAGAAACGCAGCGCATCGCCGGCGCGCGCCTGAAGCAGATACCGATCCGCGGCGGGCAACGACATCGGACCGACGACGACGCTGCCGTCGTCCGCGACCGCAGCGGGCGCGTCGATCCAGCGCGTCACCGTCGCGAGGTCCTCGAACCGCCCCGGCCCGGCGCCTTCGCGGCCGCCGCGCAACCAGGCGCGATACGCGGCGAGATCGTCGGGCGAGACGTTCGCGAGACCGATGCGAACCGATGTCGCATCCGCCGACACGCCGCCATCGGCCAACAACCGGGTGCGAAACGCGAGCCGGCGCGCGTCCCGGCGACCGCCATCGTCGGCCGCCGCGGCGGAAGCCGCGGACGTGCGGACCGCCGCATCCGAAGCGTCGCCGCGCGTCGCGCGCCACCACAGACCGCCGACGAGCAGCGCGCCCGTCGCGAGACAGGCGCCGAGGACCGGCGCCCACCGTTTTCCCGCCGTCATCCGCGATCAGTCGGTATCGGCGGTCGAATAGAACGAACTGTAGATCGGCGCATGATCCGAAACGCCGTTGCGGAACGCGCACATGTCGGCGATGTAATCGCGCCCCGAGGTCGAATACTCGGTGACGTGACTGCTCTGCATCCAGAAATGGTCGTAACGGCTGGCGAACGCGCAGCTGGTGTTGATCGAGGTCAGCTCGTTCACCCGCCAGCTCACCGTCGGCGAGGAGGCGGTCAGCGTCGTCCACCACGGCGAAGTGGCGTCGCGGTTGTGGTCGCCCACCAGGATCACGTCCTGGTCGCTGCCGCTGCCGTTCTGGATCGCGTTGAAGACCGTCGCGATCTGCTTGACCTCGGCTTCGCGTTCGGCCGTGGTGCCGAAGATCGTGTGCCAGTTGATGAAGGTGTAATCGGCGCCGGTCTGGATGTGGCGCACCTTCACGATCTGCGGTTCGCGTTCGAACTTGTCGCCGGTGTCGACCCACACGGACGACGACAGCAACTGCACCCGGTCGGTCCGGAAGAACACCGCGTAACGCTCCTTGTAGCTGCTGCGACCGATGGCGTCGGTCACCCGGTAGTCCCAGGCGTAGCCGCTGACCGCGGTGAGCGCGGCGGCGACGCTGGCCGCGGATTCTGCGTACATCACTTCCTGGGCGAACACGAGGTCCGCGCCGTTCGCCGCACCCGCGGCGCTGCCGTAATTGTTCCAGATCTGGCCGGCATAGGCGTTCCAGTCCTGCTGGCCGCTCCAGCCGGCATGCAGCATGTTCCAGGACACCACGCGCAGATAGGACTGCGCCGATACCGGCGCGGAGGCGAACATCAGACACACCGCGAAGAGCGCGGCGAGGCGACGAAACATCATGACGAACTCCGGGACGTGATGGGGCTTGCGCGAGTATCCCGGCGCCTGATGTCCGTCCGATGTCAGCCCGAGGCATGCCCCGGCGCTTCCTTGCCGCCGGTCGCCGCCGGGGCCGCGCCCATCGTCCTCGCTCCGGCCGCTGCGCGCACGCTGCGCCGCGTCATCGCCGCCGCCCTGCCGTTGGTTGGGTGACGAATGCCGCGTGGCGCGAGACGTCCCGCGCGCGAAGATCGCCGCACCATGCCCCGTTTCGCCGCCGCGCGCTCGCCCATGTCCGCGACCCTCGTTGCGATCCTCGTCGCGACGACCGTTTACGCGGCATCGCTGATCGTGCTGCTCCGCCGCCCCGGTGCGAATCTCGTCGAGCCGCTGTTCCTGCTCGGCGTGCTGGGCGTCGCTTTCCCGGCGCTGATCGCGACGTTGACCCGCAGACCGCGTTCGACGCCGCAGCCGCTGAGCCGGCCGCCTTCCGCGCCGATGCCGGTCCTCGCCTATCTGGCTGCGTTCTCGCTGCTGGTGCTGGGCTGGGGATTCACCGCGATCGCCGAGCGCTGGCCCGACGAACCGACGCAGTCGATCGCGCAACTCGTCGCGAAACTCGCGTCGATGGCGCTGTTGCCGGCCCTGTTGTTCCTGCCCGGCAGCCGTCTGCGACCGCGCTTCGGCGCGCGCCGGCTGTGGCTCGTGTTCGTCGCGATGGCCGCGGCTTTTCTCGCCTTCCAGGCGGTGTTCGGCCGCGGTCTGACCACGCTGCGCGAACTCGCGCCGTCGATGCAGACCCTGGCCTGGGCGATTCCCGCGTGCTGGCTGTGGCAGACCCTGGAAGCCGGGCTGTGCGAGGAACTGCTGTTCCGTCGCGTGTTGCAGCAGCGCATCGCCGACGCCACCCGTTCGCAGGTCGCGGCGGTGCTGTGGGCCTCGCTGTTGTTCGGCCTCGCCCATGCGCCCGGGTTGTATCTGCGCGGCGCGCATGCGATGGAAGGCGCGAGCGATCCGACCCCGCTGTGGGCGGTCGCGTACTCGATCGCGATGATCGCGCCCGCCGGGATCGCCTTCGGCGTGCTGTGGGCGCGCACGCGCTCGCTGTGGCTGGTGGTGGCGCTGCACGGCACGGTCGACCTGCTGCCGCAA
This sequence comes from Pseudomonadota bacterium, assembly GCA_049324395.1. Classification (GTDB taxonomy): domain Bacteria; phylum Pseudomonadota; class Gammaproteobacteria; order Xanthomonadales; family Xanthomonadaceae; genus Lysobacter_I. The sequence goes on along the minus strand of JBMOOY010000062.1, from coordinate 47,474 downwards.
CTGGCGCCGTTCATCCGCGCGTGGAGCGGCTGAACGCGACCATCGAGACGCCCGCCGCGCTTGCCCGCTCCAGCCCCCGGCGGCAGACTGGTCAACCACGACTCGGAGCCCGGCCGGATGAAGATGCTGCTGAACATCGCGACGATCGCCGCCATGGCGATGGCGATCGGCGGCATGATCGCCGGCGCGATCGGCGGTCCGGCCGCGGCCCAACCGCAGCCGTCTTCGTCGCAGTTCCCGCCGCCGCCGGGCGCACCGCGCCCGCAGGGCCAACCGGGCCCGGGGAACGGGGGCATGCCGATGCCGCCCCCGCCGCGTCCGATGCCACCGCCCGAACCGGGACGGAGACCGCCGCTGCCGAACGCGCCCGGGCAGCCGCCTCTCCCGCAGCCGATGACGCAATCGCCCATGCCGATGCCGACGCGCGAACCGGACGGGATGGTGCCGCTCATGGCGGAGCCGCCGGCGGAAGCGCGCGCCGCCGCGGAGGCGATGCAATCGGCGGCGCGCGGGGAATATCCCGTTTCCGCCACGGCCGCGCCGCCCGCACCGCCGGTGGTCGCGGCGCCACCTTCCCTACCGGTCGCGAGCGCTGCCGCGCGCCCCGCGCCGGAGACGATCGCAACGCCTGCGGCCTCCGCCGCACCGTGGTTCGGTTGGGGCGTGGTCGCGCTGGTGCTCTTGTTGCTCTCGGGCTGGTGGGTCGCGCGGCGCCGCGGGCGCCTGCTCGCCGAAGAAGCCGAGCAGCTTTCGCGACAGCAGGTCCGTCTGACCGTCGAGCACCAGCGACTGAAGGCGCAGTCCGAACGACTGCGCGAACAATCGATCCAGGACCCGTTGACCGGCGTGCTCAACCGCGCCGCCTTCGCCGGCGAATTCCGCGAACTGGCGGAGCGCGCAGCCGCCGGCGACCGCCTGTTGAACCTCGTCGTGTTCGATCTCGACCACTTCAAGACCATCAACGACCGCCAGGGTCACCTCGCCGGCGACGCCGCACTGAAACTGGTCGTGGGCATCGTGCGCGAACACCTGGTCAGCGCCGACCTGTTCGGCCGTTTCGGCGGCGACGAGTTCCTGATCGCCTGCGCCGACCAGCCGCTGCCGTTCTGCCGCGATCTCGCCGAGCGCATCCGGATCGCGGTCGAAACCCGCGCCAGCGAACATCGTCCGCCGCTGACCGGACTCAGCCTGAGCATGGGCATCGCCCAGGCCGACGCGGAGACCGGCTACGTCGCCGACGCCCTGTTCGCGCGCGCCGACGCCGCCCTCTACGCCGCGAAACGGCAGGGGCGCAACCGCGTCGTCGTCGCCGACGTGTCGCTGCCGCAGGCCGACGTCACGGCGCAGCGGCATTTGTAGTGGACAGCGCGCACGGATCCGCAGCCGGATCGGCACAGGCGGCGCCGGTGAACGCTCAGCGATAGCGACGCGGTCCGCGTTGCATCGCGCGTCCCGCGCGACGCTCCAGCGCATCCGGCCAGTAACCGAACCACGCGCTGCCCTGCGACAGGCGTTCGTAACGACGCATGACGCCGTGCAGGCGCGCGATGAGTCCCAGCAGCGCGCCGCACAGGAATCCGATGCCGTGGGCGACGTAGTTCACACCGTCCGCTTCCGACAACTGCCCCGAACCGTCCAGCGTCCGCAGCAGATCGGCGCCGAACCAGAACAGCACCACCCACAGCGCACGCACACTGAAGGTGGTCAGCGTGAACACCAGCAGCATCAGCCGGATATTGACCGAACGGTCGTAGAACATCACGCCGTAGGCGCCGGCGATCGCGGCGATGCAGCCCGACGCGCCGATCGACGGCAGTTCGGCGCCGACGTTGTTGTGCACGTACAGCAGGTCGCCGAGGAGTCCGCCGACGACGTACAGCAGCAGGAATCCGATCGTCCCCAGCGCATCCTCGATGCTGTCGCCGAACAGCCACAGGAACAGCATGTTGCCGACGAGATGCACGATGTCGCCGTGCAGGAAATTCGCGGTGACGAACTGGTACCAGCGCCAGTCGTCGACCGGCAGCCCGTACCGGAGGAAGATCGCCTCCTGCTCGCCGGGCACGCCGGTCGCGGTCCACGCGAACACCGCCGCATTGATCGCGATCAGCGCGTAGACCGCCCACGACACGTGCTTGACGTGATTGTCCTGTCCCCAAGGCAACAGCCAGATCAAGGCGGCGTCCTCCCCTGCCCGAAGTCGCGATGATAACAAGGCCGCCAGGTTCGCCGGGGCCGCCGGGTTTACGGACGCTGCGGCACGCCGTCGGCGATCCCGTAGTAATCGCCCTTGTCGTTCACGAAGATGTGCATCGCCAGCGACACGCCGGTCGGCGGGTCGAAGGCGCCCATCGCGATCGCGATGATGTCGCGCTGCAGCGGATCCCAGAACAGGAACGAACCGCAGCGCGAACAGAAGCCGCGACGCACCCGTTCGGACGAGCGATACCACGTCAGCGCGTCCGCGCCGTGGATCGTCAGCGCCTCGCGAGGCACGTCGGTCGAGGCCCAGACATGTCCCGACTGTTTTCGGCACTGGGTGCAATGGCAGGCGTCCGGCGGCGACAGCGGCCCCGCCACCTCGAAACGCACCGCGCCGCAGAGACACGATCCCGCGTGCATGTCGCCGATCTCCTTTGCCGAATCCGCCCTCAGCATACGTCGCCGCGAGCGAGCGCGCACGGCCGATGTATCCTCGACCGATGACCCGTTGCACACCCCTGTGGTCCACCCGCGATGTCGGCGTGCAGCGCTTCGATCACGCGCCGGGCGCGCACGACCACGTCCCCGTCGAAGAGATCGGCGAACGCTACAGCGCGAGCTTCGTCGAACGCGGCGGCTTCGATCTGCTCGTCGACGGAGATCGCTGGCGCCTCGGCCCGGGCGACGTGCTGCTGATCCATCCCGGCATGCGCTATCGGGTGGACCATGCGGAACACGGATTCGACGACGTCTGCCTGAGCGTGCACTACGCCGCGATCGAAATCGCCGGCGCCGATCGCGCCCGCACCTGGGCCCGCGCGCGGGCACCGATCCTGCGCGCCGACCATCGCCTGCGCTACCTGCATTGGGGGCTGCGTCGCGCCCTCGACGGCGGTACCGCACTGCTCGCAGAGACCTGCGCCGCGGAGCTTTTCCGCGAAATTCCCGAACCGCATGCCGCATCGACACGCGCACCGCGACCGCGCACGCTCGCCGACCGCGCCGAACGCATCCACGCCGCGCGCGACATCCTCGAACGCCGCTACGGCGACGCCCTGCGCCTCGACGCGCTGGCCGATGCGGTCGGCATGAGCACCTTCCACTTCGCTCGCCTGTTCGCGGACATGATCGGCATGCCGCCGCATCGCTTCCTGCTGGAAACGCGTCTGCGCGCGGCGGCCGCGATGCTGGGCGAAGGTCGCAGCGTCACCGAGACCTGCTACGCCTGCGGCTTCGGCGATCTCAGTCATTTCAGCCGGGCGTTCGCGCGGCATCACGGGCGCAGCCCGTCGGCGTGGGCCGCCGCACAGGCCTGAATCGCACCGTCGCGCGACGACGCCATCGACGCGGACATGGCGCCGCGAAATGCGCAAGAAACCCCAAGCGCCCCGCCGGCGTCCGCGGCTACCGTTGCCGCACCTTCGCACGGAAACCGCCGCATGTCCTTCGCCTTCCCCAGCGCCGCGATGCTCGCGGCGATGTTCGCCACCTCTCCCGCGGCGACCGATGCCGCCGACGACGACCGCCGCATCGTCGCCGCGCTCGATGTCGAATACCAGGCCGCGGTCGAACGCAACGACGCCGACGCGATGGCCCGCATCCTGCATCCGGACTTCGTGCTGGTGCTCGGCGACGGCCGGGTCGAGACCCGCGAGCGGCTGCTCGCCAGCGCACGCGAGCGCTGGATCGAGTACGAACGACAGGTCGAGGATCCGGGCACGCAGACGGTACGCGTCTGCGGCGACACCGCGATCGTGACCGCCCGTCTGTGGCTCAAGGGCACGCGCGATGGCGTGCCCGTCGAACGGCGACTGTGGTTCAGCGATACCTATGTCCGCACGCCCGAAGGCTGGCGCTATCTCTTCGGCCAGGCCTCGCTGCCGTTGCCGGCGACTGCCGGTCAGTAGGACGCGCCGCCGCCCAGGACCGCCCATGCGGCGGCGGCGAGCAACATCAGGCCCAGCAGGGTGCGGACGATCTGCTCCAGCAGGGCGGCGCGTGCGGAGGAACGGGTCTTCATGCGATCTCCCCAGGGAGGCGCATGAAACGCCTGTTTTTCGCTGTTGTCCGAGACGATGTTCACATCGGGGAGAACGCGCCGGCGGAAGCGGCAGGGACAGTCCCGATTCCGCGAACTCGGGCTGCGTTCAGCTGCGCAGCCCGTCTCGGAGCCGGTCGCACGATCAAGTGGCCCTCCCATCCGCATCGACCGTGTCGTTGGCCGCTCGTCGGCATCCATCCCGTTGAAAGCACAGGCCCGAACCGGGCGACGGTTCAGGCTCGACGCCGTCCGCTGTGCTAGCTTCGTGAATACCGGCTCCGCCCGGTCCGACGGCCTCCCCCCACGCCAAGGAATCCAGGTGTCCAAGCGCCCCACCGACACGCCCCGCGACTTGCCTGCCGACGGCATGCCTCCTGACGGCATACGTCCCGACGGCATATATCCCGATGGCATGCGCCCCCCCGGAGCCCACGCCTCCGCCCCGCCGCCGCGGCTCGCGCCCCTGCTGCTCCCTACCCTCCTTTCCCTTTCCCTGACGGCCTGCGCCATGCAACAGACCACCGCATTCGATTCGGACGCCTGGAAATCCCAACGCGGCGTCGACGCCCCCGACAACCGACGCAACACCATGGTCGGTTCCCTCGAAAAAGTGATCCACACCGGCATGGCCCGCGACGAAGTCGTGCGCCTGCTCGGCGAGCCCGACATCGTCGACGAAACCGCGGCGACCGAGATCTACGAACTCGGCGCGGCCCGTTTCGGCATCGACGAAGAGTTCTACGAAATCCGCTACGAGAACGGCAAGGTCGCCTCGCACCGCTGGGGCCGCCGCTGAGGCGCCCCCGGGAACGCGAACACCGATAGCATCAGGAGCCCACCATGACGGACAAACGGCCCGATCTGAACACCATCCGCAGCCAGTACCAGGTCGCGGACGACAAGATGATCGACTACCACCCGCGCGCGTTCGGCGCGATCGACATCCCCTTCACCGATTCGGTCAAGGTCACCAAGACCGAAGGCGCGCTGCTCGACGAACTCACCTGGCAGCGCGGCCTCTCGGGACTGCAGGATTTCGACGGCATCCGCAAGCGCGCCTTCAGCGAAGGCGTCGAGCGCTTCCCCGACAATCCGGTGCCCGGCGGCATTCCCGCCGACCGCGCCCGCGAATGGCAGGGCAACGACGGCCATCGCGACGCCTTCCGCCACGCCTACTGGAACGCGCTGATGGCGCAGAAGTACGGCGAGAACTGGGCGAGCGCCTTCGCGACCGCGCACGAAGGCGTGCCGGGCAACACCGCCAACCGCGAGGCGATGGATCTCTACAACAACCAGATCGGCCGCTCGATCGGCGCCGCCAACCGCAACGCCGATCCCGAGAAACTCGCCGATCTCGTCGAGCAGGCGCTCAACCAGGGCAAGCTGGTGGTCATCGACGGCAAGGGCAATCTGGAGTGGAGCGACCGCGTCACCAAGGGCGCGCACGGTCTGGCGCCGAACGACGTGATCGGTCCGAACCTGAAAACACCCGGCGTGGTCGCGCCCGACACCTCGTCGATGAGCTACAACGCACCGCCCGGCCAACCGCAGGGCACGATGCTCGCCGCCGCGGACCCCAACGTCGACCGGATGAAACAGGATCCGATGTACGGCCAGGTCGCCACCGCGTTGAACGCCAAGGGCATCGCCGACGACACCCTCGCCGCCAATGTCTACGCCGCGGCCAAGCGCGATGGTCTGACCGGCGTCACCGGGATCGAGGTCGGCAATCCGGTCGCGGACGCCAACGGTCGCACGGACCGCACGCTGTTCGTGTTCGACGGCACCCAGGGCCCGCTCGGTCCGAACCATGCCCGCCTCAGCGAGAACGAAGCGCGCACGACGCCCGCGCAGGTCGCCGCCAACAACACCTTCGCCCCGCCCGTGCAGCAACTCGCCCAGCCCGAGCAGGAACAGCGCCGGTCGATGACCGCCTGAGCGAAACATTCAGACGCCATCGCAACGACGCCCGGCTCCGGCCGGGCGTCGTCGTTTTCGTCGCCCGGGATCAGCCCGTCGCGAATGCGACGAGCTTGCTCACGCCGCCGACGGCCAATTCGACCCAGATCGCGAAGACGACGCACAGGATCGCGAACCCCACCGCGATCCGGTGGATGCGCGCGTCGAGTTTCGACGCGACGAACGTGTATGTAACGCCCGCGCCGAACAGCAGCACGCCCATCACCGCGAAATCGAGCAGCCCCCAGCGCATCCCCTCGCCATCGGGCTTGTGTCGATCGAGAAACGTCTTGACCAGCGGAATCGTCAACAGCAGCGCCGTACCGATCGCAGGGCCTACGAACATGCGTGCATTCATGCGTGCCTTCTCCCGCAACGAAGGCGCCGCCCGGCGATCGTCGCGATGGATATCGAAAAGCGCCTCACTGCCCCGTGAGCGGCTGCCACAGCTCGACCTTGTTGCCCTCGGGATCGAGGACCCAGGCGAATTTGCCGTAGTCGCCGTGATCGACGGCGTCGAGCACATCGCAACCTTCCGACTTGAGCGCCTCCACGAGTGCGTCCAGATCGTCGACGCGATAGTTGATCATGAAGGCGGCGCCGCCGGGCGCGAACTTTTCGCTCTGCTCCGGGAACACGGACCACACCGTCGTTCCGCCGGTCGGCCGACCGTCCGCGTCGACCCACGAGAACGCCGTTCCGCTCCACGCCTGCACGTCGATACCGAGATGACGCTTGTACCAGGCCTGCAATGCAGGCGCGTCCTTCGCCTTGAAGAAGATGCCGCCGATGCCGGTGACGCGTTTCATGGAACCTCCGATGCGAGAGTGGACACGACGCGCCGTCCGATGCTGCGAAGCGCGTGGCCTGCCGGCGATCCGGCGCAATGTATCAAACCCCGTGGTCGCCGATGTCCGGAAGCGTCGGCGCCGGTTGCCGGCGCGTAGCCCTGGCGCGCGATGCGCGCGCGCCTGCTCGCACGACCGGATCGCCGGTCCGCCGTCGGGCTGCCGTGTCGGGATGCGTTCGCGATCCGGGCGTTTCCTCCCGTCGTGTCCGATCCGTTTGGACAGGTGTCCCGGCGCCGCCGGAATGTCCTTGAGGACATCATGGTCGGATTCATTCAACCAATTGATTCATCGAAATTTTCCGGATACGACGGCCGACTGCTCCGGCGGCGCATCTCGCGCCAAGCCGCATCTTCCATCTCTCGCGATCGACGCGGAACGAATCCATCCGTTTGTTTTCATTGCTTTTTTGATTGGGGAAAAGACGATGCGGGGCTCTCGTCTCAGAATCGCGACGATGCTGCAGCGCAAATTGACACCGGTATCATTGATGTCATGAAGTGCGCCGGCCGTGCACCGAATCCGGTCCCCCTGTCGTCGGACACCCGCCGCACGGCTCGCGAGCCCTCACCACCCATACCGAAAAGGACGTGTCATGTACGGACTCTCAACACGCTCGATCCGACGCCTCCCTCTCCTTTCCGCTGCGCTGCTCGTCGGCGCGGTACTCGTTCCGCAGGCGCACGGCCAGGCCGTGGGCTATGCCGCGGGCACCACCGGCGGCGGCAGTCGCGCTGCGGTCAACGTCGCGTCTCCCGACGCGATGCGCGCCGCCATCGCCGCCTACAGCGGCAGCGGCGGCCTGGTGCTGAACTACACCGGCACCTTCAACTACAACAGCATCACCGACGTGTGCGCGCAGTGGCAGAAGGCGGCGAACGTCGTCGAGATCAAGGACAAGAGCGACATCACGATCCAGGGCGCGAACGGTTCGTCCGCGAACTTCGGCATCTTCATCGTCGGCAACTCGCAGAACATCATCGTCCGCAACATGACGATCGGCCTGCTCCCGGGAGGAGAAGCGGCGGATTCGATCACGGTCGAAGGCCGCGGCACCGGGCGCATCCCCTCGCGGATCTGGATCGACCACAACACGATCTTCGCCTCGCTGACGAGTTGCCCGGGCGCCGGCGACGCCAGCTTCGACGGGGGCATCGACATCAAGCGCGGCGCGAAGAACGTCACCGTGTCCTACAACCACATCCACACCTACCAGAAGGTGTCGCTCAACGGCCACAGCGACAGCGCCACCGAACACAGCGCCGCGCGCACGACCTACTACCGCAACCGCTTCGAGAACGTGCAGTCGCGACTGCCGCTGCAGCGATTCGGCCTCACCCACATGGTCAACAACTACTTCGGCAACGTGAAGACTTCGGGCATCAACGTCCGCATGGGCGGCGTCTCGCTGATCGAGGCGAACTACTTCGAGAACGTCGCCAACCCGGTCACCTCTCGCGACAGCGCGCAGATCGGCTACTGGGATCTGCGCAACAACCATGTCGGATCGGGCATCACCTGGACGGCCGGAAGCAGCGGCTACGTCAACGCGACCAACTGGCAGACCACCCGCGCATATCCGGAAGCCTTGCCGTACAACGTGGCCGTCGCCCCGGCCGCGCAAGTGAAGTGCCTGGTCTTCGCGACCGCCGGCGCCGGCACCAACCTCGCCACCACCGCGCCGCAATGCGGCTCGGGCGGCACCGCAACGATCAGCCTGTCGGCACAGGCCAGCGGCAGCGGCATCGCCCTCAACTGGACGCCATCGAACCTCACCCTCGGCTCGCAGGAGGTCTATCGCGACACCGACTCCGATCCCAGCGGCCGCGTCCGCCTCGGGTTCATCGGCTCCAACATCCGCACGTACACCGATACCACCGCCGGAACCGGCGTCACCTACTACTACTGGATCAAGAACACGACCAACGGCGTGATCACGAACTCGAACGCCGCTTCCGCCCGACGCTGAGACGCCATCGCACCGCGGGGCTTCGGGCGCCGCGGTGCGATGGTGCGGGGCAACCCGCACAGCACGCTCAGCGGCCCGGAAAGTAGAACTAACTGGAGCGATCCGGAGAAGGTCGACGACGGAAGGCCAGGAGTCGGTATGCGCCGAATGCGGCCATCAGAACGCTCACGAGCATTGCCATGCCGTAGAGGTCGCCACGGAGTTCCTGTGCCTTCAGCATTTCCGGTGTCGGGTCCTGATACGGGAGCCCGTTCGCCGCCCATAGGGCGAAGCACAACACTGCTGCGATTCCTCCGAGCACCAGCGCCATGACTGCGAGTATTTTCACGCGCGCCTCGCCTGACTGCGATGAAACCCCGACCCGGGCATCGCGGAGTTTGTCTCCGTCTCAACTACCGGTCAACGTCCGATCGACGCACAACCTCCATCGACATCGTCGCCGGGGGCCGGCGCAGCGGATACGTGGAATGAGGGACCTCGTATCGCACCGAAGATCCCAGCGCTCGCTGTTGGCGAGCGCTTGGCTACGCCGCTGCGGGGCAAGGAGGCACCGATGGCGTGGCTACTTTGGCTGTACCCGCTTCTGAGCCAGACACCTCATGTACGTACGAGAGACGGACTCGGCAAGAGGATAGTTGCCCTCGCTCAGCGCGTGACCGAGCTGGGCTCTCAGGTGCGCGCATGGGTTCTTGGGTACGCCTGCGCCACCCCTCTTGCCGCCACCTTCCGTCGACGCATGGCCATGTGCTTCCTCTTCGCGTTCTTTCTCCGCCTCGGTCAGCATCTTGTCGATCTCGTTCTGACGCTCGATCAACTCGATGACGAAGTCGACGTCGCCCTCGCCGAGACCGCCGCCATGGCCATCGCCACCTCCACCGCCGCCGCCTCCACGGGGTGTGGCCAAAAGCTTGAAGAGCTTTCTGCGAAAGGTCATGACATCCTCCGGTCAGTCCACCTTGACGGTAAAACGCTACGCCTGAAAAGCTTGGCGCTCAAGTGGAGAGGCGCGCCGATCCGAAGCACTGCCGAGCTGCTGCAACCATGAACGACGAGGCGTGTTGCATGACCAATCGCCTGATGTCTCTGATTTCTCCCAGCATCGTAGCCCGGGTGTCCGCTGCGCGGACACCCGGGAAGTCAGGCCTCATGCCTTTGCGAAGATCCCGGCACTCGCTGTTGGCGAGAGCCGGGCTACATCGCTGAACCGATCGCACCCGCACCCCTCAACGGAAAGCCTGTCGAAAACTGCAGAACCATCGCGGTCATGGCATCAGGTACAGCCCCGAGGCGGGCAACACCGATCACAATTTCGACACCGGTATCGTTTGAACGATAGGCGTCGCTTCGCGACTTCCATGATGGCTCGGGCGCTGCGCGCCCATCCAAAAGCCGGATAGGCGAATGCAACCGTTCCGCTTGCCGATGATCAGGATTTTTCAAGCAGCCGAGGAACAGAGCTTGCGTGGGGAGTCGATAGGTGAATTTCTAGATTGTAATCCCGAGCTTCCGCGCGCCATCTTCTAAGTAGGCCCGCAATGAGAACTTTGCAGCCAAGTATCTACTACGACCTTCTCCGCCAGAACGACTTGCTAGCTCTAATAAAGCACCAAAGTCTTCACCGGAGTCACCACGTCCTAGCCAAGCGAGCGCAGTTAGTTCCGATCTCGCGAGTTCGGAGAGAGCGCCAATGCGGTCCGCAAGTCTTGCTGAAGCTGCTTGCCACTCTGCCCACTGTGGGCCTCCAAAATCTACAGCAGCGTACTCTCTCGGCCGGTCAATTGAATCTGCTTTAGCGGCCAAATCTGCGATTTCCCGGATGTCGACTGGAGTTAGTTCTTTGAGCATCATAAAAGCCTCTATTGCAACTTAAGCTTGGAGTTGATCGGCTGTAGCCGGTGGGTCGCAGGATGAACCAGGACGACTCACAGCCCAATTGCCTTGGCAGTGGAGGTCCGCTTGAACGACAAGTCAGGCGTGATTCCTTGGCGGCTCTAGCGCAGGCGCCTTTCGGAACGTAATTGCGCGTACTCCGTGCTTCAATGTGACGTTTCCCTCAAGGGAGTCTCGCGCCGATGAGACAACAAGGTCGAACTTGTCGAGCGTATAGCCAACTGATGCACCGCGCTCTACGTACGTGTAGTTCACGCCAGTCAGATGGAGTTTGCTATCCGCAAGGAATGCCTTCAAAGTTTCTTCGACCACGGTCTGCTGCGATTCCTTCCAGTAAGCGACCGTCAGTGAGGCTGTAAAGTCAACGCCGTGGTCCTCTGGTATGACTAGAGTCGCCGTGTGCTCGCGCTCCTTATTTACGCTAATCCAACTGCCGCGCCAGACGCCAGCCAAATCCTGAGGCACAAGTTTCTCGGCCGAGGTTTGAACCGCCCTGTCTGGGGCGTTGGGAAGCTTTGTCTCGACCTTGACGTCATTCAGGTGCGCGGACAGGGATGGGTTCTCTAGGACTTTGCCAACCGCGCGAACGAGTTCGGTACGAAGATCCGCCCCCCACTCAGGATTATCCGTATCGTAGTAAACATACCTCAGTGATTTCAAATCGAAAGGCACGTCATCCTGCTTGCGGGTGAGAAGGATGATCGGTTTGCCGAGAGCATGGGCTAGGCCAACCTCATACATCACATTCGGATTTCTGCCAGAGAGTTCGGCAACCATAACTCTGCAAGTCCGAATCGACTTCCAGATGTCCTGAACGATTGACTGCTCGCTATAGATCTCGTCGCCACGAACACACTCGAGGCCTACGCTTTGAATTGCGGGCCTGATAACACGTGTGTACTCGCGATCAAACATTGATGCGAATGGCATCACAACGAAACACGAGTTCGTGATTTCACCAAGCTGAATCGTGACGCGACTCTGGTTCATGCGAACTGGTCCTTCTACGCCGAACTACAATTAGCCCCACCCGGGCCATATCCCAGAGTCTGCCCCCACCCCCACCACCGGTCAACGCCCGGTCGATCAATGAAATCAATCGGATACCCACAAAGGTACGCATACCCCCGGGTGAAACATTGAGGGTGTGATACGGCGAGCATGTCGGATAACACGGGAATATCCGCGTAACCCGACATTTTCTTCCGCGCCCTGAAGCTTCGACGGATCCAGGGCGGGGTTCGCTGCGCTCACCGCGACCCCGCGCATCACGCCATCGGCAGCTTCAGCCCCTGCGCTTTCGCGCAGGCCTTCGCGATCTCGTAGCCCGCATCCGCGTGACGCATCACGCCGGTGCCGGGATCGTTCCACAGCACGCGGGCGATGCGTTTGTCCGCTTCGGCAGACCCGTCGCAGACGATGACGACGCCGCTGTGCTGGCTGAAGCCCATGCCGACGCCGCCGCCGTGGTGCAGGCTGACCCAGGTCGCGCCGCCGGCCACGTTCAACATTGCATTGAGCAGCGGCCAGTCGCTGACCGCGTCGCTGCCGTCCTGCATCGCTTCGGTTTCGCGATTCGGCGAGGCGACGCTGCCGCTGTCGAGGTGGTCGCGGCCGATCACGATCGGCGCCTTCAGTTCGCCGTTGCGGACCATCTCGTTGAACGCCAGACCCAGCTTGTGGCGCAGGCCGAGGCCGACCCAGCAGATGCGCGCCGGCAGGCCCTGGAAGCTGATCCGCTCTTTCGCCATGTCGAGCCAGCGATGCAGGTGCGCGTCGTCGGGAATGAGCGCCTTGACCTTGGCGTCGGTCTTCGCGATATCCTCGGGATCGCCGCTGAGCGCGACCCAGCGGAACGGGCCGACGCCGCGGCAGAACAGCGGGCGCACGTAGGCCGGGACGAAACCCGGGAAATCGAACGCGTCCCTGCAGCCCATCTCGAACGCCATCTGGCGGATGTTGTTGCCGTAGTCGAAGGTCGGGATGCCCATGTCCTCGAAACGCAGCATCGCCTCGACGTGGATGCGCATCGAGTGCTTGGCGGCCTCGACGACTTCCTCCGGCGCGGTGACCTGCTTGTCGAACCACTGCTCCAGCGTCCAGCCGGCGGGCAGATAGCCGTGCAGCGGATCGTGGGCGGACGTCTGGTCGGTGACCGCGTCGGGACGCACGCCGCGGCGGACGAGTTCCGGCAGGATCTCCGCGGCGTTGCCGAGCAGCGCGATCGACTTCGCTTCGCCGGCCGCGCAGTACTTCTCGATCCGGGCGAGCGCGTCGTCCAGATCGGCCGCCTGTTCGTCGACGTAACGGGTGCGCAGGCGCATGTCGATGCGCGACTGCTGGCATTCGATGTTGAGCGAACACGCGCCGGCGAGCGACGCGGCCAGCGGCTGCGCGCCGCCCATGCCGCCCAGGCCGGCGGTGAGGATCCACTTGCCGGTGAGATCGCCGTTGTAGTGCTGGCGTCCCATCTCGACGAAGGTTTCGTAGGTGCCCTGCACGATGCCCTGCGAGCCGATGTAGATCCACGAACCGGCCGTCATCTGGCCGTACATCATCAGGCCCTTTTTATCGAGCTCGTTGAAGTGATCCCACGTCGCCCAGTGCGGCACGAGGTTGGAATTGGCGAGCAGCACGCGCGGCGCGTCGGGATGCGTGGGGAAGACGCCGACCGGCTTGCCGGACTGGATCAGCAGCGTCTCGTCGTCGTTCAGTTCGCGCAGCGACTTCAGGATCGCATCGAAGCAGCTCCAGTCGCGCGCGGCGCGGCCGATGCCGCCGTAGACCACGAGATCTTCCGGGCGCTCGGCGACCTCGGGATCGAGATTGTTCTGGATCATCCGGTACGCGGCTTCGGTGAGCCAGCTCTTGCAGGTCTTCTCCGCGCCGCGCGGGGCGCGGATCGTGCGGGACGGATCGTGGCGGTTGCTGCCGAAGGGGATGGACGGGGTCATGGCGGGGTCCTGATGACGGCGATGGATGATCGGAAAAGTGTGCGCCCCCCCTCCCGGGTGCGCCAGCCGGCGCGGGCGGAAACCGGGGCGATCGACGGCGCTTTTCGCCCGGGAAGCGGGAAATGTGTACGCTGTACGCATGCCCCGCCCGCAGACCGCCGACCGCATCCTCCGCGCAGCGCGCGCGCTGTTCGAGCGAGAAGGGGCCGACGCGGTCAGCATGCGCCGCGTCGCGGCGAAGGCCGGGGTGTCGCCGATGGCGATCTACCGCCATTTCGCGGATCGCGATGCGCTGCTGAAACGCATCTGCGACGACAGCTTCGAGGAGATCGCGCGCCACTGGCGGGCGCGCAACCGCGGCCCCGATGCGCTGGCGCGGATCGTCGCGCTGCAGGACGTCTACCTGGATTACGCGCTGGCGTATCCGCATCTGTTCGATCACGCCTTCACCGCCCGGCGCGAGGATGCGCGACGCTACCCGGAGGATTTCCGCGCACGGCGCTCGCCGACCCTGAACGAGGTCGCCGATGCGGTCGTCGAAGCGCAGGCGGCGGGCGCGCTCCGGCGCGACGACCCCTGGGAGGTGGCGATGACGCTGTGGGCGCATTCACACGGGTTGATCGCGCTGTATCGCGCCGGACGATTCAATTGCCCCACGGAGGAATTCCGCGTGCTGCATGCGCGGGCGCTGCGGCGATTGCTCGAAGGGATCGCGATCGTCCCGGGCGACGCGTCCGCGGCATCCATGTCCGAAAATGGCGAGTGCGACGCCGCCTCCGGGCCTATGATCGGCGCATGACCGACCTCCATGCCGCCGATACCCTCCCGCCGCGCGACGTCTGCCTGCGCGCGATGGCGGCGAAGGATCACCGGTTCGACGGCCTGTTCTTCGTCGCGGTCCGCAGCACCGGCATCTATTGCCGACCGGTGTGTCCGGCGCCGCCGCCGAAACGCAGCAACATCGAGTTCCATCCGAACGCCGCCGCCGCGAGCGCGGCCGGATTCCGCCCGTGCCTGCGCTGTCGTCCGGAACTGTCGCCGGAAGCGTTCGCCGGGGTGCGCGAGGACGCGGTGCGCCGCGCACTGGCGCTGATCGCGGAAGGCGCGCTGCAGGACGGCAGCGTCTCCGCGCTGGCCGCGCGCGTCGGTCTGAGCGCGCGACAACTGCAGCGCACGTTCCTCGCCCATGTCGGCGCCACGCCGCATGCGGTCCACGCCACGCGTCGCCTGCTGCTCGCGAAACAGCTGCTGACCGAAACCGCGCTTCCCGCGACCGACGTGGCGCTGGCCGCGGGGTACAACAGCCTGCGGCGTTTCAATGCGGCGTTCCGCGAGGGCTGCGGCCTGCCGCCGACCGCGATCCGTCGTCGTGCCGCGGCGGCGAAGATTCCAGCCGGCAGTCTCCGGCTGCGCCTGGGTTATCGCCCGCCGCTGGATTTCCAGGCGATGCTGGCGTTCGTCGCGAAACGCGCGATTCCCGGGATCGAGCGCGTGGGCGAAGACGTCTACGAGCGCGCGATCGGGCCGGGACGCGCCTGGTTGCGGGTGGGGGCGGTCGCGGATCGCCCGGAACTGCAACTGGACATCGCCGACGCCGATCCGCGTTCGATCCCGGACATCGTCCGCCGGGTGCGGCGGATGTTCGATCTCGATGCCGATCTGCGCGCGGTGCATGCGGTGTTCGCGGAGGATCCGGTGCTGCGACGCGCGATCGCGCTGCAGCCGGGGCTGCGCGTGCCCTGCGGTTGGGACGGCTTCGAACTCGCGGTGCGCGCTGTGCTGGGCCAGCAGATCAGCGTCGCCGGCGCGACCACCTTCGCGCGACGACTCGTCGATGCCTGGGGCGATCGCCGCGAGGGCGCGCCGGACGGTCTGGATCGCGCCTTTCCCGCGCCGGAACGCCTGCGCGATGCGCCGCTTGAGACCATCGGTCTGCCGAAAGCGCGCGCGGCGACGATCCGCAGCCTGGCCGCGGCGGTCGCGGAAGGCCGGCTTGCGTTCGACAGCGGGCAACGGCTGGAGGATTTCGTCGAACGCGCCACCGCCCTGCCCGGCATCGGCCCGTGGACCGCGCACTACATCGCCATGCGCGGCCTGGCGCTGCCCGATGCGTTTCCCGCGGGCGATCTGGTGCTGCAGCAGCGGCTCGCGCCGGCGGGCGCCGCGCGCCTGAGCGAGCGCGCGACCGAAGCGCGTTCGCAGGCGTGGCGACCGTGGCGCGCGTACGCGGTCCTGCAGCTGTGGCATCTGCCGGCGGACGCGGCGCGGAGCGAAGCGGCATGAGCGCCGGCATGTACTTCGAACGTCTCGAAACGCCGATCGGCACGTTGACGCTCGTGGCCGATGCCGTGGGGCTGCGTCACATCGAATTCCCGAGCAACCGGCACCCCGCCGATCGCGCCGGCTGGAGGCCCGACGCGCAAGGCGCGGCCGCCGACACGCTCGCGCTGGCCGCCGGCCAACTGCGCGACTACTTCGCCGGCGAACGCACGACGTTCGATCTGCCGCTGGCGCCGCACGGCACGCCTTTCCAGTGCGAGGTGTGGCGCCTGTTGGCGACGATCCCCTACGGCAAGACCTGGCGCTACCGCGATCTCGCGCAGGCGCTGGGCAAGCCCGCGGCGGTGCGCGCCGTGGGCGCCGCCAACGGGCGCAATCCGCTGCCCATCGTGCTGCCCTGCCATCGGGTGATCGGCGCCGACGGCGGCCTGACCGGCTTCGGCGGCGGCCTGCCGATCAAGGAAGCGCTGCTGCGTCTCGAAGGCGCGATGCCGGCCGCACCGCGCGGCGACGACCTGTTCGGCTGAGCGCGAATGCGAAACGCCCGGCGGAAGGCCGGGCGTTCGAGAAGGCTTCGATGTGCGTTGCGATCAGTGGACGCGGGGATCGAGCGTGCGCAGCGCGTCGGCGAGGTTCGCGTGACCGGTGCGGTCGAGGTCTTCGCTGGTGTAGACGCGACCGAAGGCGTTGGCGCAACGCTGGGGCTGGCCGCTCTTCTCGGCGCGCAGGTTCTCGGCGGCGACGATGCGCGAGCCGGTGCTGCGCAGGCAGGTGCGACGGGAGGCCTCGGTCGGCGCATCTTCCTTCGCGACCTCGGCGGTCTGCACGGTTTCGGTCTCGCCGTCGTCCTTCGAGACGGTGACGGTCTGGGCCATGGCGGCGCCGCAGCAGGCGGTCAGCGCGAGGGCAAGCAGGATGCGGGTCATGCGGGCGCTCCGATCTCCGTGGACGATCACCGCACGATACGCCGGCGCGGCGCGGCTTGCCTGAACGATTCGGACGCGTATTCAGAACAGGTTGTGCCTCCGGAACCCCACAGCCGCCTCAGCCGGCAGGACAGGTCTCGCGACGCCCCTCGCGGAAGGCGCGGACCTGCTCCGGCGTGGCCGGCACGCCTTCGACGCCATCGTCGAAGAGGACCCGCCAGACGCCGTCCTCGCCGCGTCGCCAGACCGAGTGGAATCGGCCGAGCCGATACTCGGCGCGATCGGTCCCGGGCGCGAGCACGACCAGCGATGGCCCCTGCGACCAGGCGATGCCGGCCTCGCCGCCGACCGTGGTCCGGGTCGGATACCACTCGATGGTGATCTCGCGTCCCTCGACGATGCCGGCCCAGGCCTGCGCGATGGCGTCGCGTCCGCGTCGCTGGCGGTCGCCGCCGGCGCCGAACACCGCACCGGAGGCGATGTGCTCGGCGAAAGCCGCGGCATCGTGTTCGGCCACCGCGCGGGCGAATCCCAGTTCGCGGGCCCAGACCTCGCACTCGCCGGGCGAATGCGGAGCCGCGGCCCGCGCGATGCCGAACGCGCAGGAAGCGATCGACAGCAAGGCGAACAGCGCGTGCGGAACGGGGCGGGACATGGAGGCTCCGGGTTGCGGCGTTATCATCGTCGGATGATGCCACGCCATCCTTTCATCGCGCGTTCGCTCCGGCTTGCCGTTCTTGTGCTTTCGCTGCTGCTGGCGGCCTGCGCCGGCGCGCCGCAAACGCGAAGAACGCCGCCGGCAGCGGTGATCCTGGTGTCGATCGACGGTCTGCCCGCGAATGCCGTGGGTCTCGGCGCGATGCCGACGCTGGACGCGCTCGCCGCGAACGGCGTACGCGCCGAGTGGATGAATCCGAGCTATCCCACGCTCACCTTCCCGAACCACTACACCCTGGTCACCGGCCTGCGTCCGGACCGGCACGGGATCGTCCACAACAACATGACGGACCCGGCGCTGGGCGTGTTCGTCTCGAAGGAAGCAGGCGGGCGGGACGGCCGCTGGTGGGGCGGCGAACCGATCTGGGCCACGCTGCAGAAACAGGGCGGGATCGCCGCGACCATGTTCTGGCCGGGTTCCGAGGCCGAGATCGCCGGCCAACGTCCGCGCCACGTCCGCCGGTTCGACCGGAGCGTGACGGCGGATGCGCGCGCGGACCAGATCCTGCGCTGGCTGGATCTGCCCGAGGCCGAGCGCCCGCGCCTGCTGACCCTGTATTTCGAGTTCCTCGACGTCGCCGCGCACGAATACGGCGTGGATTCGCCGGAGTCGTTGCAGGCGATGCGCGGGATCGACGCCGCGTTGGCGCGGTTGCTCGCGGGCCTGCGCGCGCGCGGCCTGGACGGGCGGGTCGATCTGATCGTGGTCTCCGACCACGGCATGGCGGACGTGCCGAAGTCGAACGTGCGTCTGCTCGACGATCGCCTCGATCCGACGCATTACCGCGTCGACTGGTGGGGCGAGGTGGTCGGTCTGACGCCGGCGCCCGGGCGCGCGGACGCCGTGGAAGCGGCCTTCCTCGGACGACAGGACCACTACACCTGCTGGCGCAAGGCGGAGTTGCCGGCGGTATGGCATTACGGGACGCATCCGCGCATTCCGCCCATCGTCTGTCAGGCGGAGACCGGCTGGCGCGTGCAAAGCAACCTGCAGGAGCCGCAACGACAGCCGGTGAAGGGCCAGCACGGCTTCGATCCGCAGGACCCGACGATGCGCGCGGTGTTCGTCGCGCAGGGGCCGTCGTTCCGCCGCGGCGCGACGATCCCGGCCTTGGACAACGTGGACCTCTACCCGCTGCTCGCGCGTCTGCTGCGCGTCGAACCGGCGGCGAACGAAGGCGATCCATCGGCGACGCAGGCCGCGCTGCGCTGATCCGCGACGCTGCGGCCCGATGCGGGCATCGCGCCCAGCCGCTACATGCCGCGAAAGCGGTGGAGGAAGGCCGCGCTCACCGGCAGCGACTCGTCGCGACCGCGCAGGCGCAGCACCGATTTCCCGAGGTCGTCCCGCCGCACGCGGTCGATCGCCGACACCCGGACGACGGTGCCGCGATGCACCTGCCAGAACGCATCCGGATCCAGACCCGCCAACAGTTCCTTGATCGGCGTGCGGATGATCGCCTCGCCCTCGCCGGTCACGACCCGCACGTATTTGTCCTGCGCCTGGAAATACAGCACCTCGTCGATGCCGAGCATGCGCACGCTGTCGCCGACGGCCGCGGAGATCCAGCGGATCAGGCGCGGGCCGGACGGACGCATGCGCTGTTCCAGCGCATCCAGCCGTTCGCCATCGACCGCCTCCACCACGCCCTGCGCGGACGCGCGTTCGCGCAAGCGCGCGCGCACCCGATCGAGCGACGCTTCCAGCCGTTCGAGTTGCACCGGCTTGAGCAGGTAATCGACCGCCCCGGTCTCGAAGGCGCGGATCGCGTACTCGTCGTAGGCGGTGGTGAACAGCACCAGCGACCTCGCCGCGACCGCGGCGCGGGCCACGTCCAGCCCGCTCACGCCGGGCATGCGGATGTCCAGGAAACACAGGTCGGGCCGATGCGCGGCGATCGCTTCCATCGCGGCGATGCCGTCCTCGCATTCGGCGACGACGCGCAGTTCCGGCCAGGCCTCGGCCAGCATCGCGCGCAGCGCGATCCGCAGCGGCGCTTCGTCCTCTGCGAGGATCGCGGTGATCGCGCCGTCGCCGTTGCCGGGCTCGCCGCTCATGCGGTCTCTCCATCGAGCGGGATCCGCAGTTCGGCGCACGTGCCGCGCGGCTGCCCGCTGCGCAGGGACAATCCGGCGCGCCCGCCGAACAGGTTGTCCAACTGCGCGCGCACATTGGCGAGCCCGAGCCCTCCGCCGACACCGGGACGCAGGCCGAGGCCGTCGTCGATCACGTCGACGCGCAACGTATTGCCTTCGCGCACCGCCTCGATCACGACCCGGCCCGGCCCCGGACGCGGTTCGACCCCGTGCTTGATCGCGTTTTCGACCAGGGTGATCAGCAGCAACGGCGGGAACTCGAGCGCGCGCGCTTCGTCATCGGCCTCGATCGCGTACTGCAGGCGACCGTCGGTGCGCAGGCGCATCAACTCGAGATAGTGCGCGCAGAGGTCCAACTGCCGGCCGAGGGTGGAATCCAGCGCGGGGACGTTGTCGCGAAGCCTCGGGATGGTCGCGCGCAGATAGTCGACCAGCGCGTCGAGCGTCGCTTCCGCGCGGGCCGCGTCCTGGCGCACGAGGGCGCGCACCGAGGCCAGCGTGTTGAACAGGAAATGCGGCTCGACCTGGGCCTGCAGCACGCCGAGCTGCAGGTCGGCGCGTTGTTTTTCGGCCTGCAACGCGGTCATCTCGCCGGCGTGCTGCGCCTCGCGCCAGCGGCCGAGTTCGCGGAAGTAGGCGCGCAGCGCGAGCCCGCCGCCGAGCAGGCCGTAGATCAGGATCGCGAACGACAGCTGCAGTGCGGCCACGAACGCCTTTGCCACCGGGGACAGCTTCGGCGGCTTGACCGTCACCTCGATTCCGGAGGCCTTCGGCATCACCGATTCGAGGTAGCCAGAAGCCCAACTGTCGGCGAAATAGGCCACGACGACGCCGACGACCAGCGCCGCGACCACCGCCCCGCGTTCGCGCGAGATGGGCATGCGCGCATGTCGCACCAGGGTCGCCAGCAGCGGCCCAGCGCCGCAGATGAGCATGAATCCGACGAAGAAATGCAGGGCCGAGAACAGGGCCGTGTGGCGGTCGGACGTGGTGACCGCCAGGCCGCTGGCGGTGAGCAGGGCGAAAAGACCGATGCAAAGGCCGAACACGAGGCTGCGCCCCCGCAACCAGCGCCAGCCGAACACCGGGTAGCGGCGATAACCCAGCCAGCCTTCGTGCCTGACGACGACATCGGCCGGAAGCGGTTCGTCCAGCGGATAAGGCGTGCGTTCGGAGGCGGGCATGGCGGTGGTCGTCCGGGCTGAGGTCTGGGCTGAAGTCCGGACGGATGTCCTGGCGGAAAAAGGGGCGGGGTGCGGGGCGATCATCGGCGGTCGGCGTCGAGCGTTCGGCCGCCCTGATCGAGCGCCAGCCCGGCGACTTTACCAGCGCCATCGCGGCGGAATCGGATCGCGATCCCGGCAGCGTCGAACGCGAACGCGTCGCGTGCTCGCGGCTCCAGCGGAAATGCGCCCTGCCCGGTCGCCTGCGCCATCAGCGTGCCGTTCTCGACGCGCACCTTCAACACGAAACCCGGCATCAGCGCGTAATCGCCGACGTAGGCCGCAAGCTCCTCGGCGGACAGGATCGGCGCATCGGCCGGCCGCGGCTTCGCCGGCGCGCCCAGCGGGACGCGCGGATCGAGCAGATGCAGGCCGAGACTGCCCAGGCCGCCCTGCGCATGCAGCGCCGTGTCCGAGAGGATCACCACGCCGAAGCGTTTCGCCGGATCGAAGGCCACGAACGAGGAAAACCCGCCGGTGCCGCCCTCGTGGGCGAGGAAGGTGCGCCCGTTGAGCGGCGCCAGCATCCAGTGCATGGCCATCGGCGGCTGCGCGGCACCGTCGACCGGCGCGTGGGTCATCGCGAAGTCGGCGGCCAGCGGCGCCGGCGCGGCGCCGAATTGCCCGCGGACGTAATGCACCATGTCGTCCAGCGTGGCGCGCACGCCGCCGACACCCGCGAAGTCGTTCGGGAAATCCCAGGGCGAGGTCGCCTTGCCGTCGGAGGTGTGCCCGATGGCGACCTTCACGCCCTCGGGGCGGCGCATGACGTAGCTGTGGCGCATGCCCAGCGGCGCGAACAGGCGCTTCGCGATCAGCGATTCGAAATCCTCGCCGGTCCGGCGCGCGATCGCGTACGACAGCAGCATCGCCGCGAAATTCGAATACTCGAACGAAGCCCCCGGCGCGCCCGTCAACCGGGCGTTCGCCAGCGCGCCGAGCAGATCGGCCTCGACGAGTTTCGCGTAGGGATTCGCCGGGTCGTAGCCGATGCCGCCGGGAATCGAGGGCAGGCCCGACGTATGGGTCACGATGTGGCGCAGCAGGATCGGCTTGCCTTCGAAGGACGGCACATTGGCGCCCTCGGGCAGATAGGCCGACAGCGGATCGTCGAGCGAAGCCTTGCCTTCGCGGATCAGCCCGGCCAGCAATGCGGCCATCATCGGCTTGCTGACCGAACCGATCTCGAACGCGGTGTCGGCGCCGATGCGACGCGACGGATCGCCGCCATCGGCGCAGACCCGGGCCCGTGCGGTCGCGTCGCCGTCGAGCACCGCGACCGCGAAGCAGGCCCCGGTCGCATCGCCGAGCAGACGCCGCTCGACGATGCCGCGCAACGCGGCGTCGTCCATGGCCCGGGCCGATCCGGCACCGAACAGCGACAGCACCGTGGCGCACAGCGATGCCAGCGCGAAGGGAAGAGCGGTGAACAGACGGACGGGACGCGTGCGCATGATGGCTCCGGAGTCGGATGAATGGCGCCACCCTGCCCGATCCATCCCCGCAGCGCGGGAGCTTGCGACGAAACCCGCGTCGGCGGCGACGAAACCCGCCCGCGCGCGGACCGGACGCCGCTCAGCCGGCCAGCAGTGCCTTCAGCGCGGACGCATAACGCGCGGCGATGGCCTCGCGGTCGCGGTGACGCCCATCGGCGACGACTTCCCGGCCCGCCACCGCGACCCGGTCGACCAGCGGCCGGTTGCCGCTGAAGATCCAGCGGTCGGCGAGATCGGCTGCGGTGGCGCCAACCAGTTGCGGGGCCTCGCCGTCCAGTTCGACGCGATCGCCGGCGAGCACGGCTTCGGAGAATCCGGTGGCGCGCTCGGCGCTCCGGCGGACGCCTGCGAGCAGCACCTCGCCGACGCTCGGGGCCGCTTCGGTGGCGACGATGTTGCGATGTCTGGTGACGAGACGCTGACCGTACTCGAGCCAGCGCAGTTCCTCGACCGGAGACACCGAGATATGGGAATCCGAGCCGATGCCCCAGGCGCCGCCGGCGTCGAGGTAATCGCGCAGCGGGAACAGGCCGTCGCCCAGATTGGCCTCGGTGGTGGGGCAGATCGCGACCGTGGCGCCGCGATCGGCGATGCCGACGATCTCGTCGACCTCCAGATGCGTCGCGTGGACCAGGGTCCAGCGCGCGTCGACCGCAGCGTGGTCGAGCAGCCAGCGCACCGGCCTGTCGCCGCGGATCGCGAGGCTGTCCTGGACTTCGCCGATCTGCTCGGCGATGTGGATGTGGATGCGGGCGTCGGCCGGGAGCGCGGCGAGGACGGCCGCCATCGCCTCCGCCGGCACCGCGCGCAGGCTGTGCAGCGCGCAACCGACACGGAGCGCATCGCCCTGCTCCGCGCGCAGCGCATCAAACAGGCGCAGGTAGGCATCGACCGTATGACCGAAGCGGCGCTGGCGTTCGTTGAGCGCACGCCCGTCGAAACCGCCGGTCATGTAGAGCACCGGCAGCAGGGTCAGGCGGATGCCGGTCTCGCGCGCGGCGGCGATCAGGGCGCGCGACATCGCCGCCGGATCGTCGTAGGGCCGTCCGTCCGGGGCATGGTGCAGATAGTGGAATTCGCAGACCGTCGTATAGCCGGCCTCCAGCATTTCGGCGTAGAGCTGCGCGGCGACCGCGTGCAGGGTCTCCGGATCGAACCGCGCCGCCATGCGGTACATGGTTTCGCGCCAGGTCCAGAACGAATCGGACGGATGGGTCATGCGTTCGGCGAGCCCGGCCATGGCGCGCTGGAACGCATGCGAATGCAGATTGGCGATGCCGGGCAGGCGCCAGCGGCCGTCGATGGGGGCGTTGCGGGAATTCATGCGGCCATTCTCGCCGATGTAGGGTCGGAACGGACGCCCGGTTCCGATCGTGCGCTCGGGCTACACTGCGCACCGTCTCCCACTCGCGGATGGGCCGATGTCGGCGTTGACCGGAATCAAGGTGCTGGATCTCTCGCGCGTGCTCGCCGGCCCATGGTGCGCGATGACCCTGGCCGACCTCGGCGCCGAGGTGATCAAGATCGAGCCGCTGGACGGCGACGACACCCGCGGCTACGGCCCGCCGTTCCGCGGCGACATCTCCGCCTATTTCGCCAGCGCCAACCGCGGCAAACGGTCGATCGCGATGCACCTGCGCCATCCGGACGCACGTCCGCTGCTGGACGCGCTGATCCGCGAGGCCGACGTGCTGATCGAGAATTTCCGCACCGGCGTGCCGGAATCGCTGGGCATCGACCCGGCCCGCACGCATGCGCTGAATCCGCGACTGATCCATTGCGCGATCTCGGGCTACGGCCGGACCG
The DNA here is from genome assembly GCA_049324395.1 of Pseudomonadota bacterium. Lineage (GTDB taxonomy): Bacteria > Pseudomonadota > Gammaproteobacteria > Xanthomonadales > Xanthomonadaceae > Lysobacter_I. The sequence continues at coordinate 23,066 of JBMOOY010000062.1, read as the reverse complement.
GGCCCGATGCGAAACGCCCCGGCTACGACCTCGCGGTACAGGCCGAATCGGGGCTGATGGCGATCACCGGCCCGGTCGAAGGCCCCGCGAGCAAGGTCGGCGTAGCCACCGTCGATCTGACCACCGGCCTCAACGCCGCCATCGCGATCCTGGCCGCGCTGCATCAACGCGAACGCACCGGCGAAGGCCAGTCGATCGACATCAGCCTGTTCGATACCCAGATCCAGGCGCTGGCCAACGTGGCCTGCAGCGTGCTGTTCACCGGCGAGGACGCGCGCCGCTGCGGCAACGCGCATCCGACCATCGTGCCCTACCAGAGCTTTGCGGCCGCCGACGGCGCGTTCGTCATCGCCTGCGGCAGCGACGCGCTGTGGGAACGACTGTGCGCGCTGATCGAGCGCCCGGACTGGCGCGAGGATCCGCGCTGCGCGACCAATCTCGCCCGCGTGACCCACCGCGACTGGCTGGTTCCGGAACTCGAACGAGTGTTCGCCGGCGGCACCGTCGCCGACTGGCTGGCGCGGTTCGAGGCCGCCGGCATTCCCGCCGCGCCGGTCAACTCGGTGCGCGAGGCGGTCTTCGGCGAACTCGCCGACGCGCGCGGCCTGCGGATCGAAGCCGACGGCATCCCGATGATCGCCAGTCCGCTGCGCATGTCGCACTCGCCCATCGCCGAGCCCCTGCGGCCGCCGCATCTGGGCGAGCACGCCGACGCGATCTGCGCCGCGCACGGCTTCGACGCGATCGCGTTGCGCGCCGCCGGAGCCATCGCATGAGCGCGCGCTGGGATGCGCTGCTGCTCGGCGCGAATCTGGCGACGCTCGACGGCCCCGACTACGGCGCGATCGAGGATGGCGCCCTCGGCTGGAAGAACGGCGTGCTCGCGTTCGTCGGACCGCGTGCCGCGTTGCCGGGCCCACCGGAGACGCTGGCGCGCGAGGTGCGCGACGTCGGCGGCGGCTGGATCACGCCCGGACTGATCGACTGCCACACCCACCTCGTCTTCGCGGGCGATCGCGCCCACGAATTCGAACTGCGTCTGCAGGGCGCGACCTACGAACAGATCGCCCGCGCCGGCGGCGGCATCGTCTCCACCGTCCGCGCGGTGCGCGCCGTCGACGAGGAGGCGCTGCTCCACGCGTCGCTGCCGCGCGCGCGCGCATTGCTGGACGACGGCGCGACCACGCTGGAGATCAAATCCGGCTACGGCCTCGATTTCGAGAACGAACGGAAGATGCTCCGCGTCGCCCGCCGGATCGGCGAAACGCTCGGCGTCGACGTGCGCACGACCTTCCTCGGCGCGCATGCGGTGCCGCCCGAGTTCGCCGGGAATCCCGACGACTACATCGACGCGGTCGTCGACTGGCTGCCGCGGTTGCACGACGAGGGCCTGATCGATGCGGTCGACGCCTTCTGCGAAGGCATCGGCTTCACGCCTGCGCAGACGCGGCGCGTATTCGAGGCCGCGCGTGCGCTGGGCTTTCCGGTCAAATTGCATGCGGATCAACTCAGCGATCTCGGCGGTGCGGCGCTGGTTGCGGAATTCGGCGGCCTCTCTGCCGATCACGTCGAATACACCGGCGAGGACGCCGTGCGCGCGATGGCCGCGGCCGGCACGGTCGCGGTGCTGCTGCCCGGCGCGTTCCACTGCCTGCGGGAGACGACGCTGCCGCCGATCGACGCGTTCCGCACGCAGGGCGTGCCGATGGCGGTCGCCACCGATTGCAACCCGGGCACCGCTCCGCTGCGCTCGCTGCGACTGGCGATGTCGCTAGCCTGCACCCATTTCCGGTTGACCCCGGAAGAAGCCCTGCGCGGCGCGACCGTGCATGCCGCGCGCGCGCTGGGACTGCCGGATCGCGGCCTGCTGCGCCCCGGACTTCGCGCGGACTTCGTCCACTGGGACATCCATCGCCCGGCGGAACTGTGCTACTGGCTGGGCGGATCCGTCGGCGCCCGCGCATTCGTCGCCGGCACGCCGACCGCCGGCATGCCTCTCGACGGCTCCCCCCACCTCTGAGCGCACTGCGCAAGGAACCGATCATGCGTACGCTCTTCGCCGTCTTCGCACTTTTCCTGCCCGCGCTCGCCGCCGCGCAGGCGACGCCCGCGGCGCGCAAGCTCGCCGAGGACGCGATCATCGTCGACACCCACATCGACGCCCCGACCGAACTGCTCAAGGAATGGCGCGACCTGGCCGAAGCCCAGCCGCGCGAGTTCGATTTCCCGAAAGCCCGCGCCGGCGGCCTCGATGTCGCCTTCATGTCGATCTACACCTCGCCCGGCCAGGACGCCGACGGCAGCGCCTACGCCACCGCCAACCGCATGATCGACGCGGTCGAAAAACTCGCCGCCGACAATCCCGACAAGTTCGCGCTGCTGCGCTCGCCGCGCGATGTCGAAGCCTTGCGCCGGCTCGGCCTGGTGCTGCTTCCGATGGGCATGGAGAACGGCGCGCCGATCGGCGACGACCTCGGCAAGGTGAAATTCTTCTTCGATCGCGGCGTGCGTTACGTCACCCTCGCCCACAGCGCCAACAACCGGATCGCGGATTCGTCCTACGCCGCCGAAAAGCGCTGGAACGGCCTCAGTCCGTTCGGCCGCGAGGTCGTGGCCGAAATGAACCGGCTCGGCATGATGATCGACGTCTCGCACCTCTCCGACGACGCGGTGGCGCAATCGGTCGAACTCAGCCGCACGCCGGTGGTCGCGACGCATTCGGCCTTCCGGCATTTCACGCCCGGCTTCGAACGCAACCTCAGCGACGAACTCGCGAAGGCCATCGCCGCGAAGGGCGGCGTGATCCAGATTCCGTTCGGCAACGCCTTCGTCGATCCGGCGTCGGCGGCGAAGACCCAGGCCTATTTCGTCGCCTACGCGGCCTTCGAGCGCGATCGCGCCGCCGGTCGCACCGCGAAGACCGTGGCCGAGTTCGACGCCGAATGGGATGCCGCGCATCCGCCGCTGCCGGTGAAGATCGAGGCGGTGCTGGATCAGATCGACTACGGCGTGAAACTGGTCGGCATCGACCACATCGGCATCGGCTCCGATTTCGATGGCGTCAGCGGCGCGCTACCGGAAGGCCTGAAAACGGTCGCCGATTTCCCGAATCTGGTCGCCGGCCTGCAGGCGCGCGGCTACGGCGACGACGACATCCGCAGGATCCTCGGCGGCAATCTGCTGCGAGTGTGGCGGCGGGTGGAAGCGCACGCGGCGCGGGCGGCGAAGGGACGCTGAGGCGACGACCCGACGCACCTTCCTTGCGCCGAAAACGCGAAACCCCGCCGGAGCGGGGTTTCGTCGCAGGCACCGGCTGTCGCCGGATTATTCCTTGGCGGCCTTCTTGGCCACGGCCTTCTTCGCGGCCGGCGCCTTCGCGGCCGGCTTGGCGGCCTTCTTCGCGGCCGGCGCCGCGGCGGTGCCGGCGGCCTTCTTCACGGCCTGCGGACGGGCATTGCCGTAGCTGGAGTTGTAACGCTTGCCTTTGGCGGTTTTGCGGTCGCCTTTACCCATGACGGACTCCTGGATCTTCTGAAATGTTGAGCGGTGACGGACTGCCCGGCGCTGCGCCCTGAAGCGCCATACGGGCCGAAAAACGGCCCCGTCGCCGGATCGGCGCGGGGCACGGGGGCGCAAAGCCTAGCAGATCACCGGGCGCAGGTCGCGTCGCAGGGGCCGGAATGGCCGAATTCCCGGGTCAGGCGCAGGTTCGCCAGATGCGCCAGCGCCACCAGGCAGCCGCCGATCGTCATCGCCACCGCATGCGGCAGCACCGAATGATGCAGCGGCGGATAGAGCACGCCGACCCAGACCACCAGCAGACCCGGCACCAGCAGGGCGAGCGCGTGCAGCGCGCGGTGGCGGCGGTAACCGGTGATCAGCGCCACCAGCCCGAGCACGGTAGCGAACACCGCGAACGCCTCCTCGAAGTATTCGTTGAGCGCGCCGGCCACGCCGAACGCCGGCAACAGCGCGATCACCACCGGCAGCAGTGCGCAGTGCGCCGCGCACAGGAACGACGCGACGACACCGACGCGATCGGCCTTGTGCAGATGGGGAGCGGGCTTGGGCACGGTTTCGGGCATGACTTTCGGGAGGGGTGCGATTCTTGCTGGAACATTATAACATTTCCGCACCGCCTCAACAGTCTACTCCCAACCCATGGCCGATTTCCCGCCCTCTCCGTCTGTCCGCCGTGCTGCGCCCCGGACCCGGCTGTTCACTGGCGTCGCCCTCGTCCTCGCCCTCGGAGCTTCGGCGCAGGCGACCGCCCAGGACAGCGCCGGCAAGGACCCGCGCCATGACGAGGCCCGGGATCTCGACCGCGTCGTGGTCACCGCCAGTCCGCTGCGCCAGACCGCGGAAGAGCTGAGCCAGCCGGTGGACGTGCTCGCCGGCGAGGCCCTGGATCAGGCCAAGTCGGCCACCCTCGGCGAGACCCTCGACGGCCTGCCCGGCGTGCAGACCTCGAATTTCGGCGCCGGCGTCGGGAGGCCGATCCTGCGTGGCCTCGATGGCCCGCGCGTCGGCGTATTGTCCGGTGGCCTCGGCAGCCAGGACGTGTCGACGATCAGCCAGGATCACGCGACCGCGATCGAACCCTTCCTCGCCGACCAGATCGAAGTGCTGAAGGGTCCCGCCACCCTGCTCTACGGCAGCGGCGCGATCGGCGGCGTGGTCAACATCGTCGACGGCCGGATCGCAGAACGCGCGCTCGACGACACCGTCAGCGGCCGCGCCGAGTTGCGTTTCGACAGCGTCGACCGGGGGCGCACCGCGATGGCCCGGGTCGACGCCTCGGGCGCGAACGGCGCGCTCGTGCTCCACGCCGACGGCGTGCATCGCGACAAGGACGACTACGACACCCCCGACGGCGAACAGCGCAACAGCTTCGTCGAGACCCGCACCGGCGCGCTCGGGGTATCGTGGGTCGGCGCCGACGGTTTCCTCGGCGTTTCCGCCTCGCGCTACGACAATCGTTACGGCAATCCCGGCGAACCGGGCGATCCCGTCGCGGGCGAGCCCGGCGTGTCGCTGGACATGCTGCAGAACCGCTTCGAAGTGAAGGCCGGCGTGAATCGCGATTTCTGGATCTTCGACGGCCTGCGTTTCGGCTTCGCGAACACCGGTTACGAGCACACGGAATTCGAAGGCGACGAAGTCGGCACGCGCTTCGTCAACGACGCCGACGAAGGCCGGCTCGAAATCACCCATCGGGCGTTCGGCGCCTGGACCGGCGCGATCGGCCTGCAGAGCGGCGACCGCGCCTTCGAGGCGATCGGCGACGAGGCCTTCGTGCCGCGCACCCGTACCCGCGCGCATGGGCTGTTCTGGATGGAGCACGGCCAATGGGACGCGTTCCAGGTCGATCTCGGCGTGCGCGCCGACCGCGTCCGCACCGACGCCGCGGGCCGTCCGAACCGCACCTTCTCGCCGCTCAGTCTGTCCGCGGGCGCGCTGTGGCGCATCGACGACGCGTGGCGTCTGAGCGTGAACCTGGATCGCGCCGAGCGCGCGCCGGCGGAAGAGGAACTGTTCGCGGACGGCCCGCATGCGGCGACCGCCTCCTACGAGATCGGCGACGCGACCATGCGCGAGGAGCGCGCGAACCAGATCGAAATCGGCCTGCATTATCACGGCGAACGCATCGATGCGAAGGCGTCGGTCTATCGCAACCGCTTCGACGGATTCGTCTATCTCGCCGAAACGGGCTTCTTCACCGTTCCCGATCCGGGCGAGGACCCGCTGCCGATCCGGCAGTGGACCCAGAACGACGCGACGTTCCGCGGCATCGAGGCGGAAATCGTGGCCAAGGTGATCGACGACGAGCGCGGCCGCTTCGACGTGCGGGCCTTCGGCGACCATGTCACCGGCGAACTCGACGGCGGCGGCAACCTGCCGCGGATCGCGCCGTCGCGCTTCGGCCTCGACCTGAGCTGGGAAACCGACCACTGGCGCGCGAGCCTCGGCGCGACCCGCGTGCTGCGTCAGGACGACGTCGCCGCTGGCGAGACCGAGACTGCCGGCTATACCCTCATTGACGCGCATTTCGCGTGGCATTGGGACACCGACGATCTGGGTTGGGAAGTGTTCCTCGACGGCCGCAATCTCGGCGACGCCGAGGCGCGCGTCCATACCTCGTTCCTGAAGGACAGCGTGCTGCTGCCGGGCCGCGGTTTCTCGGCCGGAATCCGCATGTTCTTCTGATCGTCACATCCGGATCGTTCAATAGCGATCCGCACGGCGCCCCCGCACCCGCCGCAGCGTCGTCCACTCTCTCCCGGACGACGATTGCGGCGGGTGCACTTGCATGCGCACCGGGCCATGGGTACGTGATGGAACACTGAAACGATATCGGCGACGCTTGCGGCCGCGGTCGCCGCATGGGTTGATAACGCCCTGTCCCCGCTGTTCTGCACGCATGCCACGCTTCCTCCCGCACAGAGATTCCCGCCGCCGCCCGTCGCGTTGCCCCGCATGAACGGCGGCACGGAGCAGACCGCGACACCGCGTTACTGGCCGCTCGTCATCGCCGCGACCGCGACCCTGCTGGTCACGATGGGCATCCGCCAGTCGCTGGGCCTGTTCGTGCGTCCGATCGGCGCCGACACCGGGCTGGGCATCGCCGAGATCAGCTTCGCACTGGCGGTGGGGCAATTCGTCTGGGGTGCGGTGCAGCCGCTGTTCGGCGCGCTCGCGGATCAGCGCGGGCCGGGCCGGGTGCTGGTCGCCGGCGGGCTGCTGCTGGTCGTCGGCACCGCGCTCACGCCGTGGCTGGCGTCATCGCCGATGGGCCTGGTGTTCGGTCTCGGCATACTCGCCGCGGCCGGTGCGGGCGCGGGCAGCTTCTCGATCCTGATCGGCGCCACCGCGCGTCATGTCCCGCTGCAGAAACGCTCGATCACGGCCGGCGTGATCAACGCCGGCGGATCGCTCGGGCAATTCCTGTTCGCACCGTTCGTGCAGGCGATCATCGCCGCCTTCGGCTGGGCCGCCGCGATGTGGGCACTGGCGGTCTCGGCGCTGGCCACCCTGCCGCTAGCCTGGCCGCTGCGCCGGCGCGAAGCGCTCGCGATCGTGCAGACCGCCGACCGGGACACCGGCCTGCGCGCGCAGTTGGCCGTCGCCCTGCGCGATCGCAGTTACTGGTGCTTGCATATCGGCTTTTTCACCTGCGGTTTCCACATCGCGTTCCTGGTGACTCATCTGCCGACCGAGATCGCGCTCTGCGGCCTGCCCGACCGCGTGTCGGCGTTGTCGCTGGCGCTGATCGGCCTGTTCAACGTCGCCGGCAGTCTCGCCGCGGGCTGGCTGGGCGGCCGCTATCGCATGAAGTACCTGCTGGCGCTGATGTACGCCAGCCGCGCGGCGATGGTCGCGCTCTATCTGGCCTCGCCGCCGACGCCGATCGTCTTCTACGCGTTCGCCGCAGGCCTGGGCCTGACCTGGCTGGCGACGGTGCCGCCCACCGCCGGACTGGTCGGCAAACTGTTCGGCCCGCGCTATCTCGGCACGCTGTTCGGGCTCACCCTGCTGTCGCACCAGATCGGCGGATTCGCCGGCGCGTGGCTCGGCGGTCTGGCGATGGCGCGCTTCGGCGATTACACGTGGATGTGGTACGCCGACATCGTGCTGGCGCTGCTGGCGGCGGCGGCGAACCTGCCGATCCGCGAGGCGCGGGTAATGCCGGCACCGGCCCGCTGACCCCGATAGACGCCGGCGCCTCAGCCGGCCTGCGCGCAGCGCGCGCAGAGGCCGTGGACTTCGAGGGTTTGCGCCTGCGGCATGAAACCGAGCGCGCGGGCCTTTTCGTCGAGCAGGGCGACGATGCGTTGATCTTCCAGTTCGACCGCGCTGTGGCAGCCGTCGCAGATGAGGAACGGCACCGAATGCTGCGCGGCGCTGGGGTGATGACAGGCGACGAAAGCGTTGACCGATTCGAGCTTGTGGATGAATCCGTTCGCGAGCAGGAAATCCAGCGCACGATACACGGTCGGCGGCGCGGCCGCGCCGGCGCCGTCCTCACCGTCGGATCTCTCGGCGCCGCTCTTGTCGGCGCGCAGCCGGTCGAGCAGGTCGTAGGCCTTGATCGGCTTGCCGTGTTCGGCGATCAGCCCGAGCACGCGGGCGCGGATCGGGGTCAGCCGAAGCCCGCGTTCGCGGCAGGCGCGTTCCACGGCGGCGACGAAATCGGCCGCGCCGTGGACGTGCTCGTGCGGGTGGATGCAGTCGTGGCCCATGTCGGGATGATGGCGCCGGGCGTCCCCCGACTCAAGCCGCCGCGATCTTCGCCAGCGCGGCGTCGATCCGGGCCACGGCCTCGCCCTGCCCCGCCAGATGCACCGTGTGCGAGATGTCCGGGCTGACCTGGGTGCCGGTGATCGCCACCCGCATCGGCTGCGCCACCTTGCCCATGCCGATGCCCAGCGCCTCGGCGGTCTCGTGCAGGGCGGCGCTCACGGCTTCGGCGGTCCATGCCGGCAGCTTCGCGAGCCGGTCGCGGGCATCGGCGAGCGCCGCGGCGGCTTCCGGCTTCAGGTGCTTGGCGACGGCGGCCTCGTCGTAGGTCGTCAACGGATTGAACCAGACCGCCGCGCGCTCGGCCATGTCCTTCAGCGTCTGCACGCGCTCGCGGAGGGCGATCACGATGTCGGCGGGCTTCGGCCCCTTCGCGAGGTCGTAACCGGCCTTGCGCAGATGCCATTCCAGATGTTTCGCGACCGCTTCGGGGGCGTCGCTCTTGAGGTATTGCTGGTTCAGCCAGCCGAGCTTGGCCATGTCCAGGCGCGAGGCGGCGGGATTGACGTCGTGCAGCTCGAACAATTTCACCATCTCGTCGATCGAGAAGATCTCCTGATCGCCATGCGACCAGCCCAGACGCACGAGATAGTTCAGCAACGCGTGCGGGAGATAGCCCGCTTCCCGATAGAGCATCACGTCCGCGGCGCCGTTGCGCTTGGACAACTTCTCGCCGTTCTCGTTGAGGATCATCGGCAGATGCGCGAAATTCGGCACCGCGGCGCCGAGCGCCCGGTAGATGTTGATCTGGCGCGGCGTATTGTTGACGTGGTCGTCGCCGCGCACGACATCGGTGATACGCATGTCCAGATCGTCGACGACGACGGCGAAGTTGTAGGTCGGATAGCCGTCGGCGCGGAAGATCACCAGATCGTCGAGTTCGGCGTTGTCGAACTCGATCCGCCCCTTGACCTTGTCCTCCCATGCGACCTTGCCGTCGAGCGGATTCCTGAAGCGGATGACCCGGTTCGGGTCGTCGCGGAAACCGGCGCCGGCGTCGCGATAGGCGCCGTTGTAACGCGGCTTCTCCTTCGCGGCGAGCGCGGCCTCGCGCGCCGCCTGCAGTTCCTCCTTGGTCTCGTAGGCGTAATACGCCGTCCCCGCCGCTACCATCTGCTCGGCGACTTCGCGGTAACGGTCCAGACGCTGGGTCTGGTAGATCGGGCCCTCGTCGTAGCTCAGGCCCAACCAGTCCATCGCTTCGAGGATCGCATCGACCGCTTCCTGCTTGTTGCGCGTGTTGTCGGTGTCCTCGATCCGCAACACGAATTCGCCGCCGGCATGGCGCGAGGCCAGCCAGCAATACAGCGCGGTACGGGCGCCGCCGATGTGCAGATAGCCGGTCGGGCTGGGAGCGAAACGGGTACGAATGGTCATGGCGGGGATCGGACGCGGAAAACGACGATTTTACCCCAGCGCGCCGCCCGGGCCGGCCGAGCACCGCCGCCACCGCCTACAATGCCCGCCCATGACCACCCTGTTCATTTCCGACCTCCACCTCGATCCCGAGCACCCGGAGGTCGTCCGTCTGTTCGGCGACTTCATCGACGGCGAGGCCCGGCAGGCCGAAGCCCTCTACATCCTCGGCGACCTGTTCGAGGCCTGGATCGGCGACGACGATCCGTCGGAGATCGGCGCCCTGGTGATCGAGAAGCTGCGTGGCCTGCGCGATGCCGGCGTCCCGGTCTTCTTCCAGCACGGCAACCGGGACTTCCTCGTCGGCCGGGCGTTCGCCCGTCGCGCGGGCGTCCGGCTGCTGCCGGAAAACGCGGTCGTCCTGCTGCACGGCGAACCGGTGCTGCTGATGCACGGCGACACGCTGTGCACCGACGACCTCGCCTACCAGGCCTTCCGCGCACAGACCCGCGATCCCGCGTGGCAGGCGCAATTCCTGTCCCAGCCGCTCGCCGCGCGTCTCGCCTTCGCGGCGCAGGCCCGCGCCGCCAGCCGCGAGCGGCAGCAGGCGATGAAGAGCGACGACCGCGCTCAGTTCGAGACCATCACCGACGTCTCGCCGACGACCGTCCACGCCACCCTCGCCCGCTACGGCGTGAACACCCTGATCCACGGCCACACCCATCGTCCCGCGATCCACACGCTCGATATCGACGGCCGCGCGTGCCGGCGGATCGTGCTCGGCGATTGGTACATGCGGGAAACCGCGGTGCGGGGGTCTGTATTGCGGGTGGATGCGGACGGCGTCGCCTTGTCGACGCTGCCCGTGTAATCTGGATCGCGCTGCCGTCCGTTCCGCACGCTGGAGCCGCGAAATGCCCATCGCCGTCCGCATCGCGATCGCCCTGTGCCTGTTGTCGACCGCCTGCACCCCGGAAGGCGATCCGATGCCCATCGGTGGACGCACGGTCGTGATCCACGACGGTCCGATCGACGTGGGCGAGAGCGATCCGCGACGCGCAGGGATCGTGGACAGCATGCAACGTGCGTTGGAAGAGGATCTGGAGCAGCCGCTGCGGCTGGAGATTTCGAGCCTGCGCGAACGCGAGGGCTGGGCGTTCGCGACGGTCTACGCGCGCACGCCGGGCGGCGCCCAGATCGACTGGATGCGCACGCATTACGCCGACGAGCGCCGTGCCGGAATCCTCGAGGACGACACCACCTACGTTCTGCTGCAACTGCGCGGCGATGCCTGGAAGGTGCGCGAGCTGAGCATCGGCTCGCCCGACAACGGCTGGATGGAGTGGGGGCGAGAGTATCGGGCGCCGAAGGAGATCTTCTGGCTCGCGGGAGGTTGAGCGGCGCAACCGGCCCAAGGACGCCCCACCGCAACGCGATCAGCGCTGTTCCGCAACCGCGCGCTGCAGCGCGTCCAACTCCTCGTCGCTGAATCCCGCCGCGCTGCGCGCATCGAGATTGAACGGGCCGTAGAGCACCCCGCGACCGTAGTCGGCCAGCAATCGACGGAACGTGGTTTCCGGCTCGACGCCGTCGCGTTCGCAGTACCAGCGATACCAGCGCGAACCCGCGGCGACATGACCGATTTCCTCGCGCAGGATCACGTCGAGGATGTCGGCGGTCGCGTGGTCGCCGAGCTGGCGCAGCTTCGCGATCATGCCCGGGGTGACGTCGAGCCCTCGCGCTTCCAGTACGCGCGGCACCAGCGCCATGCGCTCCAGCCCGCTGTGCGCGGTCTTCTCGGCCATTTCCCACAGGCCGTTGTGGGCATCGTAATCGCCGTAGTCTCGCCCAAAGGTCCCCAGCCGTTCGCGCAGCAGAACGAAATGCCGCGCCTCGTCGTGCGCGACCTGCGCCCAGTCGGCGTAGTAGGCGTGCGGCAGGCCGCGGAAGCGATAGATCGCATCCCAGGCCAGATCGATCGCGTTGAATTCGATGTGCGCGATCGAGTGGATGAAGGCCGCGCGGCCTTCGTCGTTGCCGAATCCGCGCCTCGGCAGATCGCGCGGGTGCACCAGTGTCGGACGCTCGGGGCGGCCGGGCATGCGGATCGGTTCGGGCGGCGGCGCAGCGTCGTCGATCGCGAGTTCGCCACGAGCGAACGCTTCGGCGGTGGCGAAGGTCCGCGCGACCTTCTCGTCGGGCAACGCGGCGCGCAGGCAGGCGTGGGCGGCGGAGAACAACGAACGCTCGTTCACGGGAACCTCGGCCATTCCACTGTGGGAGCGGCGGAAGCCGCGATCGCACGAGGAAAGTGCTCGCAAGCGAGTCGCAACGGTGTCCGGTCAGGCATGCGGTCGATCATCGCGGCTCCCGCCGCTCCCACAAGCGCCCATCAACCCGCCAGCCGCCGCTTCTTCTTCGCCTCGTCCGAACGCAATTGCCGGATGCGCTCGAAATACCCCGGTTCGATGCCGGTGACGTATTCGCCGTTGAAGCAGGAGCTGTCGAATTTCCGACCCGGGAACTTCGGGCCGGCGACCGCGGCCTCGAGGTCGGCGAGATCCTGATAGATCAGCCAGTCGCAGCCGAGCAGATCCTGGATCTCCTGCTCGGTGCGGCCGTGCGCCACGAGCTCCTCGGCCGAGGGCATGTCGATGCCGTAGACGTTGGGATGACGGACCGGCGGCGCGGCGGAAGCGAGGTAGACCTTTTTCGCGCCGGCGTCGCGCGCCATCTGCACGATCTGCTGCGAGGTCGTGCCGCGAACGATGGAGTCGTCGACCAGCAGCACGACGCGATTGCGGAATTCCAGCGGAATCGGATTCAGTTTGCGGCGCACCGATTTCGCGCGTTCGCCCTGCCCCGGCATGATGAAGGTGCGGCCGACGTAGCGGTTCTTGATGAAGCCCTCGCGGTACTTCACGCCGAGCACGTTGGCGATCTCCAGCGCGGCGTCGCGCGAGGTGTCCGGAATCGGGATCACCACGTCGATGTCGTGGTCCGGGCGCAGGCGCAGGATCTTCTCGCCGAGGGTGACGCCCATGCGCATCCGCGCCTTGTGCACCGAGATCTCGTCCATCATCGAGTCGGGGCGCGCGAAATACACGAACTCGAAAATGCAGGGCCGCAGCTCGCCTTCGGCGCACTGGCGCGAATGCAGTTCGCCGCGCGGCGTGATCACCACCGCTTCGCCCGGCGCGATGTCGCGCAGGCGCTCGAAGCCGAGCACGTCGAGCGCGACCGATTCGGACGCGATCGCGTATTCGGTGCCGGCGTCCGAATCGCGACGACCGAGCACCAGCGGACGGATCCCGTGCGGGTCGCGGAAGGCGACCAGCCCGAGCCCGAGGACCACGGTCACCACCGCATAGCCGCCCTTGGCGCGACGGATCACGCCCTCGACCGCGCGGAACGCGGCGTCCGGCGTCAGCACGCGCTGCATGTCCAGCTCGTGCGCGAACACGTTCAACAACACTTCCGAATCGGACTCGGTGTTGACGTTGCGGCGATCCTGTTCGAAGACTTCGCGGCGCAGGGTGTCGGTGTTGATCAGGTTGCCGTTGTGCGCGAGCGCGATGCCGAACGGCGAATTGACGTAGAAGGGCTGGGCCTCGTCGCTGCCTTCGCTGCCGGCGGTCGGGTAGCGGCAATGACCGATGCCCACGCGGCCCTGCAGCAGCGCCATCTCGCGCGCCTTGAAGGCGTCGCGCACCAGCCCGTTGCCCTTGACCACGCGCAGCGCGGTGCCGTTGGCGGTGGCGATGCCGGCAGCGTCCTGGCCGCGATGCTGGAGCACGGTCAGCCCGTCGTAGAGCGCTGCCGCGACGTCGGTGGTGCCGACGATGCCGAGAATGCCGCACATGATGAAAACTCCGGAACGCGGGTGTGGCGCGGGATGACGATTACGGATGAGGGCGAACGATGCCGTCGATCCCGGTCCTGGCCTGGATCTGCGACTTGAGTTGGTCGGCCGCGGCACGGTCGACGACCGGACCGACACGCACGCGGGTCAACTTGCCCTTGTCGGTGTCGACGGTCTCGGTGAACGCGGTGAATCCCGCGGCGCGCAGTTTCTCGCGCATCGCACCGGCTTCGGTGGCATCGCCGAAGGCGCCGACCTGCACCGCGAAGCCGACCTTGGCGGCGGCCGGCGACGTCGCCGGTTTCGCAGCCGGCGGTTTGGCCGGCGCGGGCGCGGGTTTGGTTTCGGCAGGCTTCGCAGCGACCGGCTTGGGTTCCGAGGGCTTGTCGGCCGGCTTCGGCAGCGGCTTCGGTTCGGGCCTGGGTTCGGCCGCTTTCGGCGGCGCGACGGGTTTCGCCGGCTCGGTCGCGGCGACGGCCGGCGACGGTGCGGGGACCGGCTCTGCGTCGAGCGCGACCACCTTCACCGGCACGTCGCTCCGCACTTCGAGCGCCTTGACGCGGACGATCTCCGCCTCGGCGCGGGTCGCGTAGGGACCGATGCGCACCCGGAAGGCGGGCTTGCCGTTCACGGTCGTGGATTCGCTGTAGGCCGGCAGCCCGGCGGCCTTGGCCAGGGCGACGACCGTATCGGCGCCCTTCTGGCTGGCGTAGGCGCCGAAATGCACGGCGTAGTCGCCGGCGGCGGTCGTGGGCGGCAGGGGGTCGACGGCGGGCGTCGCGGGGGGCGCAGCCGGATCCGCCGGCGCGTTCGGGTCGGGCGGGGCCGTCGCGGAATCGGTGGCCGGGGTCGCAGCGGTGGCCGGACGATCCACCGGAGTCGCATCCATGCCGACGGCGCCGCCCTTGGGCACTTCGCCCGGCATCACCAACGGCAGTTCGCGGGTTTCGAGTTCGCCTTCGGGCGCGTCGGGCATCTTCAGCGAGACATCGGACACGCCGCTGTCGGGCGCGGGGCCCTTGACCAGCATCGGCAGGAAGATCACCGCGAGCGCGACCAGCACGGCCGCGCCGATGAGGCGCTGTTTGAGTCCAGTGTCCATCGGCATCCGGAAAAGGAGGAAGCGGGCGAATTATACGCCGGGGTCGGTCGGCCCCGGACGTGCGGGCGGTGGCGGACCGTTCAGCCGTCGCCGAGCGCCGCCAGCGCGGCCGCGGCGGTATGGAAGGAGCCGAACACGAGAATGCGCCCACCCCGCGGCGTGTCGCGGCGCGCAGCGGCCAGGGCCTCGGCCACGGTCGCGCAGGGCGTGCCCGTCGCCGCGGAGGTGCCGGCGAGACGGGCCGCGAACGCGTCCGTGGCGAGGCCCCGCGGACCGGCATCCGCCAGACCCGCCAGCCACCAGCGGTCGATCCGCCCGGCCAAGGCCTCGACCACACCGACGACATCCTTGTCGCCCAGCGCAGCGAAGACCGCATGCGTCGGGCCGTCGGTCGGCGCGGCGTCCAGCCACTGGGCCAGCGCCCGCGCCGCCTGCGGGTTGTGGCCGACATCGACGACGATCTCGACGCCCTCCCGCTCGAACCGCTGCAGCCGGGCCGCGGGGCGCGCGGTGCGCACGCCTTCCGCGAACGCCGCCTCCGGCAGATCCTCGGGCAGCGCGCGCAGCGCCGCGATCGCGACCGCGGCGTTGCGCAGCTGCACCGGCGCGACCAGCGTCGGCACCGGCAGTTCGAGCTCGCAGCCGAGCTCGCGCCAGCGCCAGCGGTTGTCGTCGATGCGTTCGAAGAAGAAGTCGCAGCCGATCCGGATCGCCGACGCGCCGATCGCGTAGGCATGGCCGAGCACGCTCGACGGCGGATCGTCGTCGCCCAGCACCAGCGGCTTCCAGGCGCGGGCGATGCCGGCCTTCTCGGCGCCGATGGCCTCGATGGTGTCGCCCAGCCACTCCTGGTGGTCCAGATCCACGGTGGTGACGACGGCGACGTCCGGATCGACGATGTTCACCGTGTCCAGACGCCCGCCGAGCCCGACCTCCAGCACCGCCAGATCCAGCGGGCCCGATGCCGGCCCGCTGCGCGCGAACAACCACAACGCGGCGAGCGTGCCGAACTCGAAATAGGTCAGCGGCACGGCGCCGCCGGGCATGGCCGCGCGCGCGGCTTCCACGGCCTCGAAGGCGGCGATCAGGGTCGCGTCGTCGGCTTCCGCACCGTCGATGCGCACGCGCTCGTTGTAGCGCAACAGATGCGGAGAGGTGTAGACGCCGACCTTCCAGCCCGCCGCACGGGCGATGGCTTCGACGAAGGCCACGGTCGAACCCTTGCCGTTGGTGCCGCCGACGGTGACGACGCGACGCGCCGGACGCGGCAACGCCATCGCATCGGCGACGGCGCGCGCGCGCTCCAGCCCCATTGCAATCGTTTTCGGGTGCTGCGCCTCGATGAAGGCCAGCCAGTCGGCGAGGGTGCGTGCGGTCATGCCGGTATTATCGCCTGTAACGTCCGCCGTCCGGCCGGTCATCGCCCCGCGAGGCGCCACGCATGTCGAATCCCGCTACGCATTCCGCCTCGACCGCCCTCGCGCCGATCCTCGGCTCGATGCGCTTCGGCGACTGGGGCGCGCGGCTGTCGCCGTCGGCGGTCGCCGATCTGCTCGAAACGGCGCTCGATCTCGGCATCGATACGCTCGATCTGGCCGACATCTACGGCGGCCACACCACGAACGCGCTCGTCGGCGCCGCGTTCGCGCTGCGCCCGGGGCTGCGCGCGCGCCTGACGCTGATCGCGAAGATCGGCATCGTCCTGCCGGTCAGCCCGGGCAACCGGCGCGGCGTCCAGCACTACGATCTCTCGATCGCGCATCTGCGGGATGCGCTGACGGACACGCTGTCGACGCTCGGCGTCGATCGTGTCGAAACGCTGATGCTGCACCGCTTCGATCCGCTGCTGCGACCGGACGAGATCGCCGATTGGGTGCGCGGAGAGCAGCGCGCGGGACGCGTCGGCGATTTCGGCGTCTCCAATTTCGATGCGCAGGCGCTCGCCCTGTTCGACGGGCGACTGCCGGTGGTCGCGAATCAGATCGAACTGTCGCTCGCGAACGACGCCGCGCTCGACGACGGCACGGTCGCCGCGACCCGTGCGCGCGGCGCGGAAACGCAGGCCTGGTCGCCGCTCGGCGGCGGCGCGCTGTTCGACACGCACGCGTCCGCCGGCGGCCGTCTGCACGAACGCCTGCACGCGATGGCCGGCGAATTCGGCCTCGACCCGGCCGCGCTGCTGTTGCGCTGGGTGGCGACGCTGCCCGAGACCCGCGTGGTCGTGGGCAGCACGAAGATCGACCGCCTCCGCGACGCCGTCCGCGCCTGCGCCGAACCGCTCCCGCACGATGCGTGGTATGCCCTGCGCGAAGCGGCCCGGGGACGAGCCGTTCCGTGATGCCGCAGGGCGGGTCCAGGACCCGCCCTGCAGTTACCCGCCCTGCAGTTACGCGCGATGCATCACAACGCCCGATGCACCGCCTCGCCGAACAGCGCGGTGTGATGCGCGCAGTCGTTCAGGCGCACCACTTCGATGCGGTTCGCGTCCGGGCCTTCGAGCAGGTTCAACGTCGCCGGCGCCTGCCGGAAACTCCACAGCCGGTTGAGCGGAATGCCGAGGATCCGGCACAGCAACACCCGATTGACCGCGTCGTGCGCGACCAGCAGCAGCGTCTCGTCGTCGCCGAGACCTGCGAGCGCGCGTTCGAACGCGGGCCAGGCGCGATCGAGAACGTCCTGCAGCGATTCGCCGCCCTGCCCCGGCATCAGCACCGTGTCCGGCGCTTCGCGCCACAGGCGCAGGCGTTCGGGATCGCGCTCGCGGATCTCGCTGGCGAGCAGACCTTCCCACTCGCCGTGGCCGATTTCCATCAGTCCGGCGTCGGTGGCGAGCAGTTCGCGCCGCGCGTCGCCGAGCGCGAGCTCGGCGGTGGTTTTCGCGCGCGACAGCGGCGAAGCGACGGCGCGATCGATCCGCACGTCCCCCAGGCGCGCGCCGAGCGCGCGCGCCTGACCTTCGCCGACGGGCGACAGCGGGATGTCGATCTGACCCTGGTAGCGGCCTTCGGCGTTCCACGGCGTTTCGCCGTGGCGTGCGAGCAGAATACGCATGGCGTCGTCCTCAGACCTGCTGCAGCGAGAGGATGCCGGGGGTGGCCTGGATCGTCGCGAGCTGTTCGTCGTTGAGCGGCTTGTCGACCGTGATCGCCGCGCGCGCCTGGCCGTCGCCGGCGGCGCCGAGCGCGAAGTTCACGATGTTCACGCCGGCGGCGCCGAGCTGCGTGCCGACCGTGCCGATCATGCCCGGACGATCCTCGTTGCGCATCAGCAGCACGGGCGCGAGCGGATCGAACTCGATCTCGACGCCGTCGAGGCGCACCACGCGCGGGCCGCGATGCAGGGTGGCCTCGATTTCGCGGGTGCGGACGTGTCCGGCGGCGTTCTCGCCGATCACGCGCACCTTCAGCAAGCGGTCGAAACCGTCGCCGTCGCCGCCGACGGTTTCGGCCACGGTGAGCCCGCGCGCGGCGGCTTCCTGGAGCGCGTTGACCGGAGTGACCCGACCGGAGGCGGTACCCAGCAGCGCCGCCACCAGCAGGCGGGTCAGCGGCCGGGTGTCGAGCGCTTCGGTGCGGCCGGCGTAGGTGATTTCCAGGCGCGTCGGCGCGCGCACGAGGCGCACCGCGAGTCGGCCGAGCGCGGACATCAGCGGCATCCACGGCCCGACTTCGCGCGCGGCTTCGGCGGTGAGCGGCGGCAGGTTGACGCAGCCGGCGACCGCACCGGTGGCGGCGAAGTCGATGATCTGCTTGGCGAGGATGGTGCTGACCGCCTGTTGCGCCTCGCTGGTGGACGCGCCGAGATGCGGCGTGAGGGTCAGCTTCGGATGCGCGCGCAGCGGCGAATCGGCCTGCAGCGGTTCGGTGGCGAAGGTGTCGAGCGCCGCGCCGGCGAGATGGCCCTCGTCGAGCAGCGCCAGCAACGCGTCCTCGTCGACCAGCCCGCCGCGCGCGGCATTGATGAGGTACGCGCCCTTCTTCATCTGGCGCATGCGCGCCTCGGACAGCAGGTTCGTCGTGTCCTTGGTGCGCGGGATGTGCAGGGTGACGATGTCGGCCCAGGCCAGCAGTTCGTCGAGCGACTTCAGCGGCACGCTGCCCTTGCCGGCGGCCGACGGCGGCAGGAACGGATCGTACGCGGCCACGTCCATGCCGATGCCCTGCGCCTTGCGCGCGACGGTGCTGCCGATGCGGCCGAGCCCGATCACGCCGAGTTTCTTGCCTTCCAGTTCGAAACCGGTGAGTCCGGCCTTCGGCCACTGTCCGGCCTTCATGCCGGCATCGGCCTTCGGAACGTGGCGGGCCAGCGAGAACAGCAGCGAGATCGCGTGTTCGGCGGCGGCCAGGGTGTTGCCGTCCGGCGCGTTCATCACCGCGATGCCGCGGGCGGTGGCGGCATCGACGTCGATGGTGTCGACGCCGGCGCCGGCGCGACCGATCACCTTCAGCTGCTTCGCGCCCTCGATGGCCTCGGCGCCCACCTGGGTGGCCGAACGCACCAGCAGCGCGTCGACGCCTTCGAGCGCCGCGGCGAGCTTCGCGGGGTCCTTGATCGGATCGGAGATTTCGACGGTCCAACCGGCGTCGCGGAACATCGCCAGGCCGTCTTCGTGGATACCATCGCATGCCAGCACTTTCATTTCGTCGGCTCCTTGAGTGGGGAAGAATCCCGCGGAGCCCTGCAAGCCGGCACGACGCATGACGATACAGCTGAACGGTGGAAACGCCGGGACCGGAATTCGGTGGGCATTTCACCTGCGGGTCGGGAGACGGGGCCGGCTGGCATGGGAATCCGCGACCCGTGCAGCCTAGCAGAGGGCGCCGGCCATGCAAAGGCCGCTCGCCGGCGGATCGCGGGACCTCGACGCCGGTCCGCGCCTGCAATCGAAATCATCCGCGATGCCGTTCCGCGGGGTTCCCGGCCGCGCGGATCGCAGGGCGAGGCCGCCTCGGAACTTCAGACCACCCGGTTGCGACCTTCGCTCTTCGCCCGATACAGGGCCGCATCGGCGCGCGCGACGAACTCGATCGGCGCCTCGCCCGGATGCAGTTCGCTCACGCCGATGCTGACGGTCATGCCCTCCGAGGCCTCGACGACGTGCAGGCGGATGCGTTCGGCCAGATGCCGGATCTCGTCGAGGCCGCATCCGGGCGCGACGATCGCGAACTCCTCGCCGCCGTAGCGCGCGACGAGGGTGTCGCCGCGCACGCTCTCGGAGAGGCAGCGCGCGACGCGAACCAGCGCGTCGTCGCCGGCCTGATGGCCGTTCCTGTCGTTGTAGGCCTTGAAATGGTCCACGTCGATCAGCGCCAGTCCGAGGCGATCGCCGGTCGTGCGGGCGCGATCCGTCGCCTGCTGCAGGAAGGCATCGAATTTGCGGCGATTCGCGATCCCGGTCAGGCCGTCGCGATCGGCGAGATCCTGCAGGCTGAAATTCAGCAGCTCCAGATCCTTCGTGCGTGCGCGGACGAGTTCGTCCAGTTCGAGGTTCCTCGAACGCAGCGCGGCGAGACGTCGGCGCTGGCGCTGCAGCAGCGCGAGCCCGACGATCAGGCTGGCCAGCGCGACCAGCGCCGGCGCGAACCAGACGCGCTGATACCAGCGCGGAATCACCTCGAACGTATAGGGCTTGCCGACGATCGGCGCCGCGTTGCCGACCCGCGCGCGCACGTGCAGCGTGTACCGGCCGGGCGGCAGCGAGAAGAAGCGGATCAGCGGCTGCGCGCCGGCATCCGACCATGCGTCGTCGAATCCCTGCAGACGGAACTGATAGCGCTTGTCGCTGGCGCCGGAAAAATCGGTGAGCCCGAGATCGAACTCGAGCGTTGCGCCGGTCATCAGGAATTCGGGCGAGCGATCGAGCGGCAGCGTCGCCGTCCCTTCGCCGCCGCGATTCAGGCGCACCCGGGTGATGCGCAGCGTCGCACGATCCGCGCCGCCGTCCGCGGCGGACCGCGCATCGGCCCCGCCCCCACGCAGATACCGCAGCAACAGACCGTTCGCCGAGATCAGCGCATCGCCATCCGGCAGCGTGAGCAGACTCATGAACGCGCCGTCCTCGGGACGGGCACGCAACGCCACGCGCCAGCCGCCGGAGGCGTCTCCGCGATACGCGGTGTGATAGCTGTAGGCCCAACGATCCCCGTTCCCGGAAGCGACCAGCGTCACGACCTCGCCCTCGCTCAACAGATCGCCCAGGCCACCGAGATCGTCCTCGACGAACGCACCCCGGCGGTAACGAAACAGACCGGATTCGGTGCTGGCGACCGCACCATCCGGCAAAGCGCTCACCGTCGCCGCCTTGGATGGCCCGTAACGCAGGCCCTGCGTCGGGCCATGGCGCTTCACGCGAAAACCGTCCGGCGCATCCGCATCGAAGATCGCCATGGCCACACCGTTTTCGTCGCTGCCCAACAGGATGCCGTCGTCGGTCGCGGCCAGCGAACCGACCAGCCAGGGCGTCCGCGCATGCCGCCCCGCTTCGACGTATCCATCGCCGACGCGTTTCATCAGGACAGGACCGAATTCGGAGCCGACCCAGAGGAACCCCGGATGCGCGGGATCCGCCATCAGCACGCGCGGATACAGATCGTCGCCGCCGATGATCCGCGCGCGCCCTCCCTCGATGCGACCGAGGGTCCGAGAATCGGCGAGCAACAGGCCCGCGTCGTCCTCGAACAGTTGCCAGGCCTCGTTGAAGGTCCAGTCCAATCGGGAAAAAGGCCGTTCCAGACGCCCGTCCGCGAACGGTGCCCGATAAACGCCGGCGCCGGTCGAAAGATACAGCGCATCGTCGAATCGCTGGATCGAATAGATCGAGCCCTCGATGCCTTCCGCGCTGCCGTAGCGCAGCCAGCGGACCGGCCACTCGATCCGGATGAGCCCCTGTTCGTCGACGCTCAGCAACGCGCCGTCGTCGTCGACGAGGACCTCGGGCATGAATCCCTTGCCGACCGGAATGGACTCGAAGCGGCGACGCGGCAGATCGAGCACGCGCAATCTGCCGTCGAACGCGCCGAACGCGAACCGATCGCCGCCCAGGGCCACACCGTCGCTGAGCTGGATCGCGTCGCCGGCGGGCGAGACATCGTCGATCGTCTCGACCCGACCATCCGCGAATCGTTTCAGAGCGCCGGACACATCGGTGATCAACGCACCGCCGTCCTCCAGCGCGAAGAAGTTGTAGATCAGGGAAGTTCCCAGGGCCTCGCTGCCCGCGATCGGCACGAACGCATCGCCGCGCAACCGTCGCAGGCCTTCGCCGCGCCATTGCAGCCACAGCGCATCGCCGACGCGGTCGATCTCGCCGAAGCGGCCTTCGTGATGCCAGTAGCCGACGCGCGCGCCGGAGAGGTCCACCGCGAACAGATCGCGCAGGCCGCGAAAATAGATGCGGCCCTCGTATTCGGTGATCTGCCAGATGTCGGCGAAGTTGACCTCGGCGGCACCGTCCTTTCCGGCGCCGCTCTTTCCGGCGCCGCCCTTCCCGGTCTCGCCCTTCCCGGAGCCGGCGCTTGCGGCCGCTGCCTGCATCAGATCGCGCCTGAAGCGCGGTACGAGGTCGACGTATTCCAGGTCGCCGTCCGGCTGCGTGCGCAGATAACCGAAGCAGTCGCTGCCGCCCACCCATAGCCGCCCTCGCGCATCCGCATGCAGCGCGCGCACCGCGCCGGGCCGGGGCGTCTCGATCCAGGTCCAGCGGCTCCCGTCGAAGCGCAGGATGCCGCTGCTCCCACCGAGGTAGATATGCCGGAGCCGATCCTGTTCGACCGCGAAATACTGCGGGTAGACCCGCAGATCGGGGGAAATCCGGGTATACAGCGGCTCGGCGGCCGACGCCGCACCAGCCACGAGCGCGAGTCCCCACCCGAGCCACCACGCGAACCAGAACCCGATGCTCGCCCGCATGCCCCCTCCGTGCGCGCCATGGATGCGCGCCATGCATCCTATCGCGAGGAACGACGACGCGAGTGCGCGTCATCCGCGGCTTCTCCGGCATGGCCGCGCCCCACGACCGCAGGGCCAGCCTCGCAAGAGTGCGGACGCTTTGCAAGCGGCCGTTCCGGCGAATCTTCCGGGTCGGCGAAGTGCCGACGGGATAACGTTTTCGCGATCCCGCCTGTTCTAGAGTCGGGACGCCGGATTTCCCGGCAGGATTCCACAGCAAAGGAACGTACGATGAAGACTTCGCTCATGCGCCGCAGCACCAGGATCGCGCTCGCGTTCGGCGCCGCGCTCGCCATCGGCGCCGCCGTCGCGGCCGCGCCCGGGCCGACATCGATCGGCGAGTTCTACTACTACTTCGACGCCGCCGGCAACACCATCGGTTACCGCGCGATCGACTGCAACGGCAACTACACCGCATGGGGCAAGACCAGCGCGCGCTATTCCAACGGCTACGCGCTCTGCCTGCCCAACGATTGACCCGCCGGCGCGGCGCGACGTCGC
>JBMOOY010000061.1:0-5949 GCA_049324395.1 Pseudomonadota bacterium | reverse complement strand
AGGCTGAATTCAGCGAGAGGTCGGGAACTCGGCGATCCGCGCGGCCTCCTGCAACGCCTGCTGTTCTGCCGGCCGCAGCTTCAGCGGAACGAGTCCCATGTCGCAAGTGCCTGACAGACGCCGTGTCGACGCCGTAGTCGACACCCGGCCAGCACCCCGTGGCGCGGGGGGTGCCTTGGCCAAGGAGCCTGCGGAGTTGCTCAAGCGCCATTTGCGTCTTGATGGCGAAGGCCACCTCATCAGGCACGCCGGCGCTGCGCGTTCGCGACCCACCCTTATGACTCGCCACTCTCACGGGTTGCCGGCTCTTCTCGGAGCGAGCAGACTTGCGCTGCCCGTGGCCGGTTCCGTCAGCCACTCGCGCAGGCGCTGCAGGCGCTGCTCGCCAAATCCCAGCCCACGAGCGAGGTAATCGTCGACGCCGCCGAACGCGGTGTCGATCGACTCGAGCGCGGCCTCGATATAGGCCGGCCTGGCGGCGGTGAACGCCTCAGCCACCGACTCGGTCGTTCCGGGCGGCATCAAATGCCCGATGTCGCGCCGGCAGACGTTCGTCAGCAGGTAGTCTTCGACGATCACCGTACGGGGTACGCCGAGCGCCATCAGGATGACCGCCGCACCGAAACCCGTGCGATCCTTGCCGCTCACGCAATGGATCAGCGTCGGCCGCCCCGCCGCCTCTTCCACCGCTTCGAGCATGCGCCGATACTCAGCGCGATGGTGCACCGCATAGCGTCGGTAATGGCCCGTCACGGCGCGCTCGATCCCGGCAGCGTCGATGCGCAGCTCGCGCAGGGCCGCCAGCATCTCGGGGACGCCGTCCGGCCAGAAGCCGACCTGCGCGACCATTGGCGCGGCGCCCGCGGGCAGCCGGTTGGGATGCAACTCGCGCTCGTGCGGCAGGCGGAAGTCGACGACACGGTACAGGTCGAGTGCGGTCACGCGCTCCAAGTCCTCGTCGGTCAGCGCCGCCAGCGAGTCGGAGCGGAACAGCCGACGCCAGCGCGTCCGCCGCCCATCGCCAACCGGATAGCCGCCGAGGTCGCGGAAGTTCACTGCCCCTTCCAGCGGAACCCGGCGCTGCGTCAAGTCTCCGGTTGCACCCGCCGGGGACTCGGCCGGCGCATCGCTGTGCGTTCGCATGGCGTGCGGCTTCAAAGATCCAGGACCAGCGTCGCGCCCTTCGAGCGCGACACGCAGGTCGTCAGGAACTGCGTGCGCGCCTCGGGGGAGAGCACGTAGTCCCGATGCTCGACGTCGCCGGAGAGGTAGCGGACCTTGCACGTCCCGCACAAGCCACTCTCACAGGACATCGGTACATCGATGTCGTGCTCGCCGAGCACCTGCGCGATCGACTTGTCGTTGGGTACCGTCAGGACCGCTCCCGTGCTGGCGATCTTGATCTGGAACCCGAGCGTCAGCGCGTCGCTGCCGATATCGGGGGGGACGCCCTCGGCGGGAAGCACCGGCGCGCCGACGAAGTACTCGAAGTGCACCGCCTCGGCGGGCCAATGGGTACAGGCACGTGCGCAGGCCTCCATGAAACCGGGGGGGCCGCAGTAGTAGAGCTGCCAACCCGGCTCGTACCGCCGCAGCAGCGCCGCGATGTCCAGGCCCTTGGCCGGATTGCCGCCGTCGAAGTGCATGATCACGCGCCCCTTGGCAGCCAGCGGCGCGAGTTCCTCCTGGAACGCCGCGTGGGCGCTCGACTTCGCACAGTAGTGCAGGGTGTAGTCCGCGCCCATCCTTTCCAACCGATGCACCATGGCCTTCAGCGGCGTGATGCCGATGCCGCCGGCCAGCAGGATCTGGTGGGGCGCCCCTTCAATCAGCGAGAAGTTGTTGCGCGGGTGTCCGACCGCGACGAGCCGTTGCGTGTGCACGCGTTCGTGGATCGCGATGGAACCCCCGCGCCCGTTGTCCTCGCGCAGCACCGCGATCAGATATCGCCGACGCTCGGCGGGGTCGTTGCACAGCGAATACTGTCGCACGCGTCCGTCGCGGAAGTACAGATCCACGTGGGCCCCGGCGGTGAACTCCTCCAGTTCGCCGCCGTCCTCGCGCACGAATTCGTAGGCGTTGATGCCGATCCCCTGGTAGGTGATCTGCCGGACCCGCAGGTTCAGCGCCGTCTTCGGGTACTTGCCGGTGTGACTCAACTGATACATGTTGCTCTCGGCCCCGGTCTGCGCCGACGGTTCAGCGAAAGCCGGCACCGCTCCGGGGTCGGGACAGAGTTGCGAGGGGCGTCGATCAGAGGCTCGCTTCGATCTCGTCGAGGCGCCGCAGGACATGCGGCCTGCGCTGCACGACCGGCAGTTCGTCGCACTCCTTCATGATCGCGAAAACCTGGTGCGCGGCCTTGCGGATGACGTCACTGTCCGCTTCCCGGCTCGGCCGGCGGCGGATCCGCAGTCGACTGTCCGACGCGTATCGCGGCAGCGTTTGCCCATCGGTCGACCCAGCCTTCACGCGCACCGGGTCGGGCGGCGCCTTGCCGGCCACAGCGTCGCGAAGCAGCGAGCGACACATGTACACACCCACGTCCGACCGGCCGGGATGCTCAAGACCGTGGAGGGCTATCGGCCCCTGGCTGACGATGGCTTCGTAGTCGCCCGGAACCCGCTGCGTCTCTTCATAAGGCCGATGCCGGGTCTGACCGATCAGGAAGTCGATCTTGTCGACCCCGCACTCCTCTTCCCTTCCACGGTGCTCCGGGTCGACCTCGTCGTTGAAGTGGCGCCAGCCGAAGGCGATCGAGTGCTCGTCGTCGACCGGCACCTGCCAGCGTGACATCGCCGGGCCGGAGTGTCGCTGCGGAGCCGCCGCCACGATGGCGGCGTTCTGCATCCAGTTCGGCAGGCCCATCTGCGAAATTCGGATCCAGACTTCGTCGTCGGACAGGCGCCGGCCGGCGGTGAAGATCATGCCGTTGTTGTCATCGGTCGGGTGCCAGTCGATGATCGGCATTTCGCCGAAGCCCCCCTGCAGCGTCGCGCCGTCGGCGAGCTTCGCGTCCACGCCAGCAACCGTCATGTTGTTGTGCAGCAGCGCGGTGTGATAGTGGTCGATCTGGTTTTCGTAGACCTGCAGCCAGTTGCAGTCGAAGACATTGGAGAACGGGATCAACCGCGTTCCCTTCGGCAACACGTAGCCGTCGAACACCGGAAACTCTGGCCTGCGATCCGCCGGCCCCATGTAGGCGAACACCAGGCCGTCGCGCTCGAAGGCCGGATAGGCTCCCTGGCAGACGGTTTCCTTCAGCTTGGTGTCGGGGGGTTCCGCCGGCGCCTCCAGCAGGCTGCCGTCGACGTCGAAGTGCCAACCGTGGTAGCAGCAGCGGATCCCGCGCTCCTGGACGATGCCGAACTCGAGCGAAGCCCCGCGGTGGGCGCACTTGCGGTGCAGCACGCCGACGTTGCCTCTGCGATCCCTGAAAGCCACCAGATCCTCGTGCAGGATCCGAATCGCCTTGGGCACTTCGGTCAGCTCCTGCGACAGGCATACCGGCTGCCAGTAGCGTCGCATGTACTCGCCCATCGGCGTGCCGGGTCCCGTACGGAGAATTTCCAGGCTCGTGGGCGCGACATTCTGCAGATCTCGCAGCCGGTACCCACTGTAGGCCGTGCCCTCCCCGGCCGCGGCCAAAGGCTCTCTGTTACCCATCTGAAGACCTCCTAGCAATCCGGAGCGCCCCGATTCGAGGCGGCTTACCATCCGCTGTTTGCCGAGCCAGTCTAGTCAGCGGCAGGCGCGACGTCTTTGGCGCAATCGGACAAAAGCGGTGCCAGGCGTTGGCATCCAGTGCTAAAAGGGCACTGAACAAGACGGCATCGTTCGCAGCATGACGCGGCTGATCGGCCGGGCCGTCATCGCGGCGAGATGCTGTCGTTGGAGGCTGTCGGGGCGCGCATTGAGCCCCACGGACGGCCACGACGGCTCGATCCTGAGGCTGTGGACGCACCAACTCCCACAGGCGGCAAACGCCGCCTTCCGATGCACAGGTTCGCGAGCGCCGCATGCACCTTCGCGCGGGCCGCGTTCTTGGCCAGGTCGCGGTAGCTGACCTTGTGGTAGCCGAACAGGTTCTTGATGAAGTGGAACGCGTACTCGACGAGCGCGGGTCTTGATCCGTTCGCAGATGTGCGTCAGCGCCTTCAGCGGCCCCTCGGTCATGCCGCGCAGCATGTCCGGCTTCATGGCGATGTTCCACCTGATGCCCACGCGCAGCTTGCCCTCACGCTGCGCGCCCCAATGTCCGACTCGTTGGCGGCCGCGCAGACCTCGCTGTGGACCATGCCCGAGTCGGCATCGACGCCCGTGTGCATCTTGATGCCGAAATGCACCCTCGTTGCCCTTCCTGGCATGGTGCATCTCGGGGTCACGCCCGCCCCTTCTGTTCTTCGTCGAGCCGTGCGCCGCGATGATCGTCGCGTCCATTACCGTGCCTTGTCGCATCGGCAAGCCTAGCTTGGTCAGGTGCGCATCGACTTCGGTGAGGATCGCCGCGCCGAGTTCGTGCCCCTCGAGCGGGCGGCGAAACTTCAGCAGCATCGTTGCTTCAGGCACGTTCTGCCGGGCCAAATTGATGCCGACGAACTCGCGCATGGGTTGGCTGTCGTACATCGGGTCCTCAAGTGCTTCGTCGGCCATTGAGGTCAGCCCGGACAAATCAGCGCTTCCCCGACGGCACGCCGTGATCGCAGTGCCGACGTGGACAGGCAGGGCCGATGTGCGCCCCCTTCCGCCCGGGAGCCGGTGCCTGCAGACTGGACGAGGCATCGCGTCGCGCTGAGCCTCCCGAGCGGCGTGCGCCGCGCCCGGTGGCATGTGCGGTCGCGGACAAAGACGCAGGGGCGTTTTGCTCGCTCCGAGCTAGAGACGGTAGCCCGCCGTTCGACCATAGTCTTTCCGTCTACAAGCGCATCAGCAAGGGGAAAGATCAGCCATGAACGCACCGATCATCAAGAAGGTTCTCGTCGACAGCGGCGAGCTGAGGAAGAAGGTGGCCGGATTGTTCCAGGCGGTCGGAGTGTCGCCCGAGCATGCGGACCAGATCGCCGAGGTCGTCGTCTTCGCCGATCTGCGCGGCGTCGAGTCGCACGGCGTCCAGTTCACGCCGCGCTACGTCCGCGGCATCGCCCGCGGCCATCTGAACCCGAAGCCGGACATCCGCGTCGTCCACCGACGCGGCGCGGTCGCCGTCGTCGATGCCGACAACGGACTGGGCTTCCTGTCGGCGCGCCGCGCGATGAAGGAGGCCATGGCGATCGCAGCCGAACACGGCAGTGGCTCGGTGGCGGTGCGCAACAGCAACCACTTCGGACCGGCGGCCTTCTACCCGATGATGGCGCTGGAGGCGGGAATGATCGGCTACGCCACGACCGACGGGCCGCCCCACACCGTCGTGTGGGGCAGCCGCAGGCCGGTGCTTTCGAACGACCCGGTCGGCTGGGCCTTCCCCACCCTCGAAGGCCTGCCGATCGTCGTGGACACCGCGTTCACCGGCGTGAAGGAGAAGATCAGGTTGGCCGCCCAGCGCGGCGGCACGATCCCGGCCGATTGGGCCGTCGGGCCCGACGGCAATCCGACGACCGACCCGAACGTTGCGCTCGAGGGCTACCTGCTGCCCATCGGCCAGCACAAGGGCTCGGCACTGATCGTCGCCAACGAGGTCGTCTGCGGCGCCTTGGCCGGCGCCCTCTTCAGCTTCGAAGTGTCGCCGAAGCTCGTGATGGGTGCTGACCATCACGATTCATGGAAGTGCGGCCACTTCGTCCAGGCGTTGGATCCGGGCGCCTTCGGCGACCGCGACGCGTTCCTGCGCCGCACCAGCGAGTTGGCGTCGGCTCTGCGCAACGCGCCGCGCGCCGAGGGCGTGCAGCGCATCTACATGCCCGGCGAGATCGAGGCCGAACTGTCGGCGCAGCGCTTGCGGGACGGGCTGCC
>JBMOOY010000060.1:215867-239001 GCA_049324395.1 Pseudomonadota bacterium | reverse complement strand
AAGCCGAACGCCTCGAAGCCGAACGCCTCGAAGCCGAACGCCTCGATGCCGAGCGCCGCGAGCAGGAACTGCAGGATCTCATCCGGATCGAGGACGAGCGTCTGGAGGCCGAGCGCCAGGAAGCGCTGCTCCGCGAACAGGAATTGCTCGAAGCCGAGCGCCTGCTCGCCGAGGGCGTCGAGCCGGCGCCGGCCGAGCACGTCGAACTGCCCGCGTTCGCCGATTTCGCGGCTTCGCCCGCGGTCGCGGCCGAAACGGCGCCCGTTGCGCAGCCCGAGTCGGTCGTGTCGACCCTGCTCGCGAACGCCGCGGTCGCCGACCCGGACGAAGCGCTGGAGATGGACGATCTCGACGCCGATCTCGTCGACATCTTCGTCGAGGAAGGCCGCGATCTGCTCGACCACTCCGATCAGCTGCTGGTCCGGCTGCGCGAGAGCCCGGACGAACGCGAAGTGATCGTCGGCCTGCAGCGCGATCTGCACACGCTGAAGGGCGGCGCGCGGATGGCCGGCATCATGGCGATCGGCGAACTCGGCCATGCCATGGAATCGCTGCTCGAATCCGTGGCGGAGCAGCGCCTGTCGCTCGACAAGCGCGACATCCCGCTGCTGGAGCGCGGTTTCGACCGTCTGCACACGATGGTGACCCGCGTCGGCGATCGCCGCGCGGTCGCGATGCCTGAAGCCCTGATCGCCGCGTTCGACACCCGCGCGCTCGGCCAGCCGATCGAAGCGCCGGCGGCGCCCTCGGCGCCTGCCGTGGAAGTCGTCGCGCCCGTGCTCGAAACCGTCGCCGAGCCGGCGGTCGAGTTCGAGATCGAGCCGAGCTTCGAGATCGCCGAGCCCGTACCGGAACCCGTGGTCGACGCCATCGCCGAGCCCGTGTCCGAACCGGATGCCTTCGCCGGCTTCGAGATCGAAGAGATTTCGCTGGAAACCGTCGACGAAACGCCGGCTTCCGAAACCGCCGTCGAGTCGATCGAGGTCGAAGAGATCGCGCTGGTCGAACAGCCCGAGACGCTCGCCGGGTTCATCGACCAGGCGTTCGTCGATGTCGTCCTCCCGACGCCGGAGCGCGTGCCCGAACCGATCGAAACCGCCTTTGCGGAACCGCCCGCCGCAGCCGAGGCTGCGAATGCCGAAGCCGTCGAAGCGGAAGCTGTCGAAGCGGAAGCTGTCGAAGCGGAAGCTGTCGAAGCGGAAGCTGTCGAAGCGGAAGCTGTCGAAGCGGAAGCTGTCGAAGCGGAACTTCCGGTCGCCGAAGTTGCGGAAGTCGCGCCGGTGGAAGCGCCCTTGCCCGCGTTCGCGCCGTTGCCCGGTCTCAAGCCGCTGTCCGCGCCGATGGAATTCGGCGTCGACGCCGAGGACGAGAGCGGCCTGCGCGGCGGCCAGGAACAGGTCCGCGTCCGCGCGGAACTGCTCGACCGGCTCGTGAACTACGCCGGCGAAGTCGCGATCTACCGCTCGCGCCTGGAACAGCAGCTCGGCGCGTTCCGTGCCGCCACGTCCGAAATGGAGCAGACCACCGCGCGTCTGCGCGATCAGCTGCGCCGTCTCGAAATCGAAACCGAAGCGCAGATCATCGCGCGCTACCAGCGCGAGGGCGAAAGCACCGACGGTGCATTCGATCCGCTGGAACTCGACCGTTTCTCGACCGTGCAGCAGCTGTCCCGCGCGCTCGCCGAGACCGCGACCGACCTGGGAAGCCTGCACACCACGCTCGACGACCTGACCCAGCAGTACGACACCCTGCTGCTGCAGCAGTCGCGCGTGAGCTCGGAACTGCAGGAAGGTCTGATGCGCACCCGCATGGTGCCGTTCGAGACCGTCGTGCCGCGCCTGCGTCGCGTGCTGCGCCAGGCCGCGAGCGATACCGGCAAGCAGGTCCAGCTGAAACTGGACGGCGCTCAGGGCGAACTCGACCGCAACGTGCTCGAACGCATGACCGCGCCCCTGGAGCACATGCTCCGCAACGCGGTGGCGCACGGTCTCGAGTCGCCGAGTCAGCGCGCCGGCGCCGGCAAGTCCGAGGAAGGCACGGTCACGGTCGCGGTCCGCAAGGAAGGTTCGGAAGTCGTGCTGCAGATCAGCGACGACGGCCGTGGCCTCGACCGCAAGGCGATCCGCGAACGCGGCGAAGCCCGCGGCCTGGTCCGCAAGGACTCGCCGCTGTCGAACGCCCAGCTCGACGCGCTGATCTTCGAGCCCGGCTTCTCCACCGCCGAGGAAGTGACCCGTCTCGCCGGCCGCGGCGTCGGCATGGACGTGGTCGCCAGCGAAGTGCGCCAGCTCGGCGGCACGATCGATATCCACTCGGAGCAGGGCAAGGGCACGATCTTCACGCTACGCCTGCCGCAGACTCTCGCGGTCACCCAGGCGGCCTTCGTGCGCATCGGCGAAACCACCTTCGCGGTGCCGATCGCTTCGGTGCGCGGCGTCGGCCGCATCGCCCGCGAGGAACTGGCGAAGGGCATCGACACCTACCGTTACGGCAACGAAGAGTACGTCCTGCACGATCTCGGCAAGCTGCTCGGCCACGCGCCGGCGAAGGCCGAAGGCCAGCTGCAGATGCCGCTGCTGCTCACCCGTTCCGGCGATCTGCACGTCGCCGTGACCGTGGACCAGATCGTCGGCAACCGCGAAATCGTGGTGAAGCCGATCGGCCCGCAGGTCGCGTCGATCCCGGGCATCTTCGGTGCGACCATCATGGGCGACGGCTCGGTGGTGGTGATCCTGGACGTCGCGCCGCTGGTGCGCCGACAGGCCGCGCAGCCGGAAGACGCCGTGGACGCCGCGACGCCCTCCGAGCCGCGCGCGGTCCCGCTGGTCATGGTGGTCGACGATTCGATCACCATGCGCAAGGTCACCGGCCGCGTGCTGGAGCGCAACAACTTCGAGGTCGTCACCGCGAAGGACGGCATCGACGCGCTCGAACGCATGGTCGATCGCGTGCCCGACCTGATGCTGCTCGACATCGAAATGCCGCGCATGGACGGCTACGAGCTCGCGACCGCGATGAAGGCCGACGGCCGCCTGGCCAAGGTGCCGATCATCATGATCACCTCGCGTACCGGCGACAAACACCGTCAGCGCGCGATGGACATCGGCGTCGATCGTTATCTCGGCAAGCCGTACCAGGAGAACGAGCTGATGCGCAACGTCTTCGGGCTGCTGGGGCATCACGACGGTAGCGGTGCCAACGGATGACCGATGCCGTCGCCAATGGAGGGTCTCCGCGCGTCGTGTTGTTGGCGCGCGCCGGCAAGGCCGCCGATCATCTCGCCGATGCGCTTCGCCAGGCCGGCGCCGAACTGCTGATCGCGGCCGATCCGGCCGCGACGGACGAGGCCGCGCTTCGCGCGCTCGGACCGCAGGCGGTGCTGGTCGCGCTCGAACCCAGTATCGAGGCCGCACTGGACAAACTCGACGGGCTGCTGACCGATCCCGGTCTGACCGTGATCTTCGATGAGGCCGATGTCGCCGCGCATCGCGCCGGCTGGGACGCCGCGCGCTGGGTTCGCCATCTCTCGGCCAAGCTGCGGCACGACACCAACGTCCTGCCGCCTGGCGCCGAGAAGGAACACGATCTGCAGCCCTCGCCGGGCCAGCTTCCGAAACCTGCGGCCGCATACACCGAAGCCGATCTCGCCGCCTTCACCCGCGAAGCGGTGGCGCTCGCCGATACGGTGCCGGTCGACGGCACGCCCACGGAGCCGCCGCCGGCGTTGCAGCCGACCGATCGGCTGCCGATCGACACGGCGCTGCTCGATGCCATTCCGGCCGTGCCGGTCGCCGCGGTTCCGCCGCCGCTTCCGCCGTCGCCGCCCGCGATGCCGCAGACGCCGGCACCGCCGAAGGCACCCGCGCTGTCGCTCGAACCGATGGCGCCGCAGGCGCCTGCGGCCGTCTCTGCGTTCGATGGTTTCGCGACCGACGCGCAGGCGTCGATCGAACCCGTTTCCCTGGACGGTCTTTCGCTGGAAGGGCTGTCGCTGGAGAGCCTGTCCATCGAGAGCATGCCCATCAAGAGCATGCCCATCGAGGACGCTTCGGCGCGCGGTGCGACAGCGCCTGCGCCGATCCGCCCCGACGCGCCGTCCTTCGAATCGCTGTCGCTCGATGCCATGCCGCTGGAAAGCATGCAGCTCGAAGACATGCAGCTCGAAGACATGCAGCTCGAGAGCGTGCCGTTGGAAGGCGTGCAGTTGGATGGCATGCAACTCGACGGCATGGAGATCGAAAGCGCCGAACTCGACAGCGTGTCGTTCGACGGCATGCAGCTCGACGGCATGCAGATCGAGGAGATCTCCCTCGAGGCCGTTCCGTCCGGTGCGGCGCCCGAACTCGCGCCGATCCGTTTCGACGATGACGCGTTCTTCCTCGAGGAATTGTCGGCGACGCGTCCGTTGCAGGGCGGCGATGCCGACGCGCCTGCCGGGTTCGATGCGACCTTCGTTTCGGATCTGAACTTCGAACTCGACGAAGAAACGCCGCCGGCATCGCCACCGCTGCAGCCGGTGCGCGAACCCGAGGACATCCTGTCGTTCGAGGAACTGGTCGCACGCAGCGTGGCGGCAGCCACCGCGATGCCCATCGAAACCCCGTCCGCGCCGACGCCCGCACCGGCCGCCGTCGAGAAGCCGGCGTTCTCGCTCGGCGATCTCTCGCTCGCGCCCGTCGACGAGGCGCCGGTCGCCAATGCCGCTTCCGCCCCGTCCGCGCCCGCGCGCGACCTGTCGGCGCTCGAAGCCCGCATTTCCAGCCTGTCGCTGGTCGATATCGACGATGGCGGCAAGGACAGCGCGCCCGGCGGTTCGCCGTTCGCGCTCAATCGCGGTGTCGTGGTGATCGAGGCCGGCCTGGGCGGACCGGATCCCGCGCGTCAGTTGCTGTCGGCGATGCCTGCCGAATTTCCGGCCGTGATTCTCGTGCGCCTGCATCTGCAGGGCGGACGCTACGACCGTCTGGTCGCGCAGATGCAGCGCGCTTCGGCGTTGCCGGTCGCGCTGGCCGAAGCGGGCGGCGTCGCCAATCCCGGCACGATCTATTTCCTGCCCGAGGGCACCGGCGTCGCCGCGCGCGGCAATGGCCTCGGCTTCGTGGCCGACGCCGAGCCCGCCGCCGGTCTGTTCGCGGCGATCCCGCCCGCCGACAGCGCCGTGGTGTTCC
Source organism: Pseudomonadota bacterium (assembly GCA_049324395.1). Lineage (GTDB taxonomy): Bacteria > Pseudomonadota > Gammaproteobacteria > Xanthomonadales > Xanthomonadaceae > Lysobacter_I. The sequence continues at coordinate 233,833 of JBMOOY010000060.1, read as the reverse complement.
TCAGCGGCAGCGACCCGCAGCTCATCGACACCGCGATGGCCGCCGCCGCGAAGGGTGCGCTGACGATCGCCCAGTCACCGGAAGACTGTTACGACGGCACCGCCTGCGCCGAACTGCGCAAGCGCGGCGCGATTTCCGGCTTGCCCGTCGAACTCGCCGGGCGTCTGGCGTCGCGCTGGCCGAGCTGACACCCGGACCTCCAAGAACCAGACCGAACGAACCGAGCACCGCCGTGAACACCACGAACGTCAACGATATCCGAGGCGTCCTCATCCAGATCTCGGGCGCGCAGTTGCTGTTGCCGAACGCGGCCACGGTCGAAGTGCTGTCCTACGCCGAGCCGGAACCGATCCAGAACGCGCCGGACTGGATGCTCGGCCAGATCCGCTGGCGCGGCTGGCGCCTGCCGCTGGTGTCGTTCGCGCGCATCGCCGGCACGCAGAGCGAAGGCGCCTCGCCCGGCACCAAGGTGATCGTCATCAAGGCCCTCGGCGGCGACCCGAAGCTCCCGTACTTCGCGCTGATGGCGCAGGGCTTCCCGCGCCTTGTCACGATCACGCCCGACAACCTCATCGTCGACACCGCGCACATGGAAACCCTGCCCGAAGGCATCCGCCTGCGGGTGATGTTCAACGACGACGTCGCCCTCGTGCCCGATCTCGACGCCGCCGAGAAGATGATCGTCGAGGTGCTGCGACCGGCGGCGTAGCGACCGCGGTTTCGCGGAAGCGGCCGGTTGCCGAAAGTCTGTCCGCAGCCCGCTCCCCTGTGGGAGCGACGGAAGTCGCTACAGTTGCGGAAAGACGTTCCCGGGACCGTCGCGGCTTCCGTCGCGCTCGCAATAGCGATCGACTGGCGTCGCGCGCGCAGTCCTACCAATCCCCGAACCGCGCCTGCAGCGCCGCGATCGCGGCCAGACCCGCGGTTTCGGTGCGCAGGACGCGCGGTCCGAGGCGCAGGCCGCTGAAGCCGTGGGCGTGCAGGATCGCGCGATCCTTCTCCGACCAGCCGCCTTCCGGGCCGATGCCGATCACCACTGCGCCCGTGGGCTTCGCCAGGGTTTCGAAGCGGTGTTCGCCGACCGGGTCCAGCGTCAGTTTCAACGCATCGGCGTCGAGCGCCGCGGCGGCTTCGGCCAGGCCGCGCGCCGGCGTCAGTTCGGGAATGCGTGCGCGGCCGCTCTGTTCGCAGGCGGAGATCGCGACGCTGCGCCAGTGCTCCATGCGCTTCTGCAGACGTTCGCCGTCGAGCCGCACTTCGGTACGGTCGGCGAACACCGGCACGATGGCGTGTACCCCGAGTTCCGTCGCCTTCTGCAGGATCAGGTCCATCTTGTCGCCGCGGGCGATGCCCTGCAGCAGCACGAGGCGCAGCGGGGATTCGTTGTCGACCGTGCGCGGTTCCACGATCTCCGCTTCGACGCCGCGTTTGCTCGCGGCGAGCAGTCGGGCATCGAAATCGCGGCCGTCTCCGTTGAACAGGACGCAGGCGTCGCCTTCGCGCAGACGCAGCACGCGCACGAGGTGCGCGCCGGCGCTTTCGGGCAGGACGATACGTGCGCCCGGCGCGAGCGGGACATCGACGAAGACGCGGGTCAGACGCATCGGGCGGCTTCCTCCAGACAGGCGGCGGTGGCGTCGGCGAGCAGCGCGAGCTGGTCGTCGTCGATGCAGTAGGGCGGCATCCAGTACAGCACGTCGCCCAGCGGGCGCAGCAGCGCGCCATGCGCCAGCGCCCTGCGATACATGCGCAGGCCGCGACGACCGGCAATTTCCACGGCATGGCCGTCTTCGGCGCTCTGCGGGTCCGGGAAGGATTCGGGATGCAGTTCGATCGCGAGAATCATCCCGGTCTGTCGCACTTCGGCCACGAGAGGATGCGCGGCGAACGGCGCCGCCAGCGCGGCCATCTTCGCCGCGGTGCCGCGGTTGCGGGCGAGGACGTCGTCGCTGTCGAGAATGTCGAGCGACGCGAGCGCCGCCGCGCAGGCCAGCGGATTGCCGCTGTAGCTGTGCGAATGCAGGAAGGCGCGTTCGCGCGAGTCGTCGAGGAAGCCGTCGTAGATGTCCTGCGTCGCGAGGACGGCGCACAGCGGCAGGAAACCGCCGGTGAGGCCTTTGGACAGGCACATCAGGTCGGGCTGGATCCCGGCCTGTTCGCAGGCGAACAGCGTGCCGGTGCGGCCGAAACCGACCGCGATCTCGTCGGCGATGAGGAATGCGCCGTGCGCATCGCACAGCGCGCGCACCCGTTTCAGGTATTGCGGATGATGCATGCGCATGCCGCCGGCGCATTGCACCAGCGGTTCGAGGATGAGCGCGCAGATCTCGTCGGAATGGGTCTCGAACAGGCGGGCGAGGGCATCGGCGGCTTCGTCCGCGCGGCGAACGGCGGCCTCGGCGTCCACGCAGCCGAAGGCGTCGGGCGTCGGCGCGAACAGCGCCTCCAGCAGCAGCGGCGCGTAAACGCGGCGGTACAGCGGGATGTCGCCCACCGAGAGCGCGCCGACGGTTTCGCCGTGATAGCTGTTGGTCAACGATACGAATTTCGTGCGCCGGGGCGCGTCGCCGCGATTGCGGAACCAGTGGAAGGCCATCTTCAGCGCCACTTCGACGCCCGAGGAGCCGTTGTCGGCGTAGAAGACCTTCGCGAGCGGCGCGCGTCCGGCCTGGCGCGGCGCGACCGCAAGCAGGCGCTCGGCCAGTTCCACCGCCGGCGCGTGCGAGAACCCGGCCAGGATGACCTGTTCCAGCGTCCGCGCCTGGCGGGCGATGGCCTCGGCGATCCGCGGCTCGGCATGCCCGTGCAGGTTGGTCCACCAACTGCTGACCCCGTCCAGCGTGCGGCGACCGTCGTGGCCGATCAGCCAGGCCCCTTCGCCGCGCGCCACCGGCAGCAGGGGCAGGGCGTCGGGGTGCTCTCGCATCTGCGTGCACGGGTGCCAGAGCACGGCCAGATCCCGCGACCGCCAGCGGTCGGCATCGTTCGCCATCGGAACGTTTATCATCGGGGCATGCGCGTCCATCCCCCCATTATCGCCCGGGTCGTCGCCCGGGACGTCGCCCGGGTCGCCGCCCGGGGCGGTGCCGTTTGAGTCGTCCGCTGCCGACCATCCACGAGATCCGTCGCCGCCAGGGCGATCCCGAGCGCGTGGTCGAGGAGCTGGATCTGGAATTCAGCAACGGCGAACGCCGGCGCTACCACCGCGCGCCGGCCACCGGCCATGGCGCGGTGATCGTGGTGCCGATGCTGGACGACGACACCGCGCTGCTGATCCGCGAGTACGCCGCCGGCACCCATCGCTACGAACTCGGCCTGGTCAAGGGCAAGATCGACCCGGGCGAGACGCCCGAACAGGCCGCGGACCGAGAGTTGAAGGAAGAGATCGGTTACGGCGCTCGCTCGCTCCGCGTGCTGCGTCGGATCAGCCTCGCGCCGACCTACATGGGGCACGAAACCGTGCTGGTGCTGGCCCGCGACCTGTACGAAGAGCGTCTGGCCGGCGACGAGCCCGAACCGCTGGACGTGGTGCCGTGGCGGCTGGATGCGCTGCACGAGCTGATGCTCGCCGAAGATTTTTCCGAGGGGCGGTCGATCGCCGCCCTGTTTCTCGTCAGGGAGTGGTTCCGTCATGTCGACGAATGAAGGCGCGTCGTTCGAGCCGTTGGACGAAGTCGTCCGCGAAAGCGTGATCGCGCTGGCGAACGCCGCCGCCGCGGACATCCTCGCCGTCTACGACGGCGCGTTCGATGTCGAACGCAAGGCCGACGACAGCCCGCTCACCGCCGCCGACCTGGCCTCGCACCGCCGTATCGTCGAGGGCCTGCACGCGTTGACGCCGGACATCCCGGTGTTGTCGGAGGAGTCGGCCGAAGAGACCGCCGCGGCGCGTCGCGGCTGGTCGCGGCTGTGGCTGGTCGACCCCCTCGATGGCACCCGCGAATTCATCAAGCGCAACGGCGAGTTCACCGTGAACATCGCCCTGATCGAGGACGGCGTGGCCGTGTTCGGCGTGATCCAGGCGCCGGTCGCCGCGACGCTGTGGTGGGGCGACCGCGCGCACGGCGCGTGGCGCCGCGCCGACGGCGGCGAAGTGGCGCTGGAAACCCGCGCCCCGGCGATCGCCCCGCTGCGGGTCGCCGCCAGCCGTTCGCATCGCGATGCCCGCACCGAGGCGTTCATGACGAAGATGGCCGCGCAGACCGGCGAGATCGAAACCGTCGGCGTCGGCTCGTCGCTGAAATTCTGCCGCGTCGCCGAGGGCGCGATCGACCTCTATCCGCGCTTCGGCCCGACCAGCGAGTGGGACACGGCCGCGGGCCAGGCCATCGTCGAAGCCGCCGGCGGCCGCGTGCTCGACCCGCAGGGCCGGCCGTTCCGCTACAACCAGCGCGACACGATCCTCAACGGCGATTTCGTCGCGTTCGGGGACGACCGTCTGCCGTGGCGCGACTGGATTTCGTGATGCGTTCGCCGGGTGTCGTCCGTGGCGCGGGACCGTTCCGCAGGCGGTGTAACCCGAGAGCCGTAATGCATCCGTGGGAATTCGCGCATGTCTGATGTGGATACGGCCGCCATCCAACGCCTGCTGGCGATCATGGCCCGCCTGCGCGACCCGCAGAGCGGTTGCCCGTGGGACGTGAAGCAGACCTTCGCGACCATCGCGCCGTACACGGTGGAAGAGGCCTACGAAGTCGCCGATGCGATCGATCGCCACGATCTGGACGATCTCAAGGACGAACTCGGCGATCTGCTCTTCCAGGTCGTGTTCCATGCGCGGATGGCGGAGGAGCAGGGCGCGTTCGCGTTCGTCGATGTCGTCGCCGCGATCAGCGACAAGATGGAGCGCCGGCATCCGCACGTGTTCGCCGGGATGAGCATCGCCGACAGCGATGCGTTGAACGCGATGTGGGACGCGGAGAAGAAGCGCGAGCGCCTGGCGAAGCACGGCGACGGGGCGGATGCGTCCGCGCTCGCCGGCGTCGCCCGCGGCTTGCCCGAATGGCAGCGCGCGGTGAAGCTGCAGAAGAAAGCGGCGACGGTCGGCTTCGACTGGCCGGGCCCGGCGCCGGTGATCGAGAAGCTGAAGGAAGAGCTCGACGAAGTGCAGGCCGAATTCGATGCGCTGGCGTCCGCGCCCGGCGATGCGGCGGCCCGCGACCGGCTGGAGGACGAGCTCGGCGACCTGCTGTTCGTCGCGGCCAATCTGGCCCGGCACGCGAAGGTGGATCCCGGGGCCGCGCTGCGTCGGGCGAACCACAAGTTCGAGCGCCGCTTCCGGACGATGGAGGCGCTGGCCGCGGCCGATGGCGTGCGTCTGGCGGACCTGCCGCTGGAAGCGCAGGACGCGTACTGGAACCGGGCCAAGGCCGCGGAGGCGGCCGGGGCGTGAACTGCTGGCGCCATCGCGACCGGGTTGCGGTCGGGGTGTGTCTCGCCTGCGGCCGGGGACTCTGCGCCGAGGACTGCGCGCATGAGGGCGGCGCGCATGGGGACGGCGCGCATGAGGAGGGCCGCGGTCTGCACTGCGACGCGGCTTGCGCCGCGCGTCTGCGCGGGGCGACCGCGGTCGGCGACCCGCCGACGCCCTGGGGTTGGTCCCTGGCGCTGGTGGCGCTCGGCGCGCTGGCGCTGTACTACGGCTGGCACCAGAGCGAATGGACGCTGAGCGTGCCCAATCTCCTCGGCATGCTGTTCCTCTGGTACGGTGTGGTCCTGCTGCTGCAACGGTTCGCGCGCCGCCGTGGCCCCTGATCGGAGACCGCCATGTCCGGGTTTTCCAGCTTCCGCGACTTCTATCCGTTCTACCTCGGCGAACACCGCAACCGGACCTGCCGGCGCCTGCATTTCGTGGGCACTTCGCTCGCGATCGCGTTCATCGTCGCCGCCATGCTCCGCGACAACGCCTGGTGGCTGTTGGCCGCATTGGCGAGCGGCTACGCCTTCGCCTGGATCGGACATTTCTTCTTCGAGAAGAACCGTCCGGCGACCTTCAAGCATCCGTTCTATTCGTTCGTGGGCGATTGGGTGATGTACAAGGACATCCTCATCGGCAGGATCAAGTTCTGATCCGCGATCCGCGCAGCGCCGGGCGGGAGCGCTGTCACTCCAGGAAGATCAGCCACGCCGCGACCGCGATGAGGGCGAAGCCGGCCCAGTGGTTCCACTTCAGCGGCTGGCCCAGATAGGCCGCCGAGAACGCCGCGAACACCACGAGCGTGATGACTTCCTGCATGCCCTTGAGCTGCGGGGCCGAGTAGTACGCGCTGCCCCAGCGGTTGGCGGGCACCATCAGCAGGTATTCGAAGAAGGCGATGCCCCAGCTGGCGACGATCGCCAGCGCCAGCGGCGAGGATTTGTACTTCAGGTGCCCGTACCAGGCGAAGGTCATGAAGACGTTCGAGCACAACAGCAGGAGGATCGGAAGGGTGGCGGGGGCGAGGCGTTCGAGGGCGAGGGGCATGGCGGCGGGCGGGGTGGGTGTCGTGCGATGATGCGCGGCGGCTTCGGAGCCGCCAAGACCGGCCTGCCCGGGATGCGAACGCCGCGCGCCACGGCCGCCTTGATCGGGTCCGGCGGTCAACCGCATCCGAAGTCGTGCGTTCAACGTATTTCGACTGTTCCGCCCCCCCGACTCCCGTCCTTCTTCGTCCGACCGATCATGCCCAATTACCGCAAGTCCGGCCCCCGCATTCCCCGTTTCGTCATCGTCCTGATCGGACTCGCGGCCGTCGCCGCCGGCTTCTGGTTCTGGAAAGGCCGCGACCCGGGCGAGGCGCAGCGTTTCCGCACCGCCGCGGTCGAGCAGGGCGACATCCGGGTGGCGATTTCCGCCACCGGCACCCTCGGCGCGCTGTCGACGGTGGACGTCGGCAGCGAGATTTCCGGCAAGGTCGAGGAAGTCCTGGTCGACTTCAACGATCGCGTCCGCAGGGGGCAGGTGATCGCCCGCATCGACCCCAGCACCTACGAGGCCCAGATCGCCCAGGGCGACGCCAGCATCGCCAACGCCCGGGCCGGTCTGGCGACCGCGCAGGCGTCGCTCCGCAACGCCGAACTGATCTACAACCGCAACCGCGAACTGGCCGCGCAGAAGCTCGTCTCCCGCGGGGATCTGGACCAGGCCCTCGCCGCGCGCGATCAGGCCCGTGCCCAGGTCGCGCAGGCCGAGGCCCAGATCCGCCAGCAGGAGGCGTCCACCCGCAACGCCCGCCTCAATCTCGGCCGCACCGTCATTCTCTCGCCGGTGGACGGCGTGGTCCTGACCCGCTCGGTCGAACCCGGGCAGACGGTCGCCGCCAGCCTGCAGGCGCCGGTGCTGTTCAAGATCGCCGAAGACCTCTCGCGCATGGAAATCGTGCTGGCGGTCGACGAGTCCGACATCGGCCAGGTCAAGCAGGGCCAGCCGGTCACCTTCACCGTCGACGCCTATCCGGATCGCCGGTTCCGCGGCGAAGTCAGCCAGGTGCGGCTGTCGGCCACGAACACCAACAACGTCATCACCTATCCGGTGGTGGTCGCGGTCGACAACGCCGACCAGGCGCTGCTGCCGGGACTCACCGCGAACGCCGAGATCGAGGTCAGCCGGCGCGACAACGTGCTGAAGGTGCCGAACGCGGCGATGCGCTTCAAGCCGCCGGCCGATCCCGCGGCGACGCCGGAACCGCAGCAGCGCGGCGGCATGAGCGAGGAACTGCCGAAGATCGCGGCGACGCTCAAGCTCGACGCCGCGCAGCAGGCCGCGTTCGACGAGGCGCTGGCGAAGATGCGCGAACGCATCGCCGCGCGCTCCGCGACGCCGCAGCAGGGTCAGAACGGCGGCAGCGCGCTGTTCGGTCGCTTCCCCGGCGGCGCGCAGGGCGGCGGCAATCCCGGCGCCAACGCCGGCGGGGCGATGCGCCAGCGCATGCTCGAACGCTTCAATCAGCAGTTCGGCGCGTTCCGCGACGCGCTGCGCGAAGATCAGCGCGCGCAATGGGACAGCGCGCTCAATGCGCTGGTCGGCGCGCGCCGCGCGCCGGTCTACGTGCTCGCCGACGGCCAGCCGAAGGCGGTGACGGTGCGGGTCGGCGCGTCCGACGGCAGCAGCACCGAGATCAGCGGCGATCTGAAGGTCGGCGATGAGGTGGTGGTCGGCGTGCAGACCGCGGAGCCCGGCAAGTGAACGCAGTCGCCCGCGCCCGCCCGGCGCATCCGGTGATCGAGACTCGTGCGCTGGGCAAGGTCTACGCCGCCGGCACGGAGGCCGAGGTGGTGGCGCTGAAGGATGTCGATCTGCGGATCGCGCACGGCGAATTCGTCGCGATCATGGGCCCCTCGGGGTCGGGCAAGTCGACGCTGATGAATCTGATCGGCTGTCTCGACACGCCGTCCTCCGGCGTCTACCTGTGCGATGGCGTCGATGTCGCCACCCTCGATGCCGAGGAGCGCGCGACCCTGCGCCGCGACAAGATCGGTTTCGTGTTCCAGGGGTTCAATCTGCTGTCGCGGATGAGCGCGCTGGACAATGTGGCGATGCCGCTGAGCTATGCGCGCGTGCCGCCCGCCGAACGCCGCCGGCGCGCCGCCGAGGCGCTGGGGGCGGTGGGCCTGGGCGAACGCCTCCATCACCGCCCGAGCGAGCTGTCCGGCGGCCAGCAGCAGCGCGTCGCGATCGCGCGCGCGCTGATCCATCGGCCCGCCATCCTGATGGCCGACGAACCCACCGGCGCGCTCGATTCGCGCACGGGACAGGAGATCCTGGCCCTGTTCGAGCGCCTGCGCGGCGAGGGGCATACCATCATCCTCATCACCCACGACGCCGAAGTCGCCACGCATGCCGACCGCACCTGCACGATGCGCGACGGTCGGCTGCACGAAGACGCGCCGCAGCACGACGCGCCGCGCGATCCGCAGTCCGCGGAGGGCAGCGCATGAGCATCGTCCGCGAGGAAGCGTCCATGCCCGCGCCCGGCGGTCTGACCCTGATGGAAGTCCTGCGCACCGCGACCTTCGCGCTGCGCGGCAACTGGGTGCGCAGCGCGCTCACGTCGCTGGGCGTGATCATCGGCATCGCCGCGGTGATCGTGATGGTGTCCGTGGGCCAGGGCACCCAGGCGGAGATCGAGAAACTGGTGTCCGGTCTCGGCTCGCAGCGGCTCGACGTCAATCCAGGCGCGGGACGCGGCTTCGGCGGCGTGCGCATGAGCGCCGGCAATTTCTACACGCTCACCGAAGACGACGCCGACGCGATCCGTCGCGAGATCGGCGGCATCCAGTACGTCAGCGGCGTGCTGCGCGGCGGCACGCAGGCGGTGTACGCCGAGAACAACTGGTCGACGAACTGGTACGGCGTCGAAGCGGATTGGTTCGGGATCAACGGCTGGGAACTGGCCTCCGGCGCGGGTTTCGCCGCCGGCGATTACAGCGGCGGCGACAAGACCGCGATCGTCGGCGAAACCGTGCGCCGCGAGCTGTTCGGCGACGAGGAGGCGATCGGCCAGAGCATTCGGCTCGGTCGCGTGCCGTTCACCGTCGTCGGTGTGCTGAAGTCGAAGGGTCAGGGCGGCTTCGGCCAGGATCAGGACGACCTCGTCCTGATCCCGCTCGATACCGCGCGTCGGCGCATGTCCAGCAATGCCGCGCTGCCGCCGGGCGCGCTGCAGCAGATCAGCATCGGCGTCGCCGACCCCGATGGCCTGTCGATCGCCCAGGCCGAGATCGAGGCGCTGCTGCGGCAACGCCACAAGATCGAGCCCGGCGCCGAAGACGACTTCAACGTGCGCAACCTCTCCGAGATCGTCAGCGCGCGCACCCAGACCACCAAGCTGATGTCGTGGCTGCTCGGCGCGGTCGCCGGCATTTCGCTGATCGTCGGCGGGATCGGCATCATGAACATCATGCTGGTCTCGGTGACCGAGCGCATCCGCGAAATCGGCCTGCGCATGGCCGTGGGCGCGGGGCCGCGCGACATCCGCCGGCAGTTCCTCGCCGAAGCGATGCTGATCTCGCTGATCGGCGGCACCATCGGCATCGCGCTCGGGGTCGTCGGCGCGCTGCTCGTGAGCAAGGTCGGCGCGCTGCCGGTGGCGCTGAACGGCAAGGTGATCGGTCTGGCTGCGGGATTCTCGATCGCGACCGGCCTGTTCTTCGGGTACTACCCGGCGAGCAAGGCCGCGAGACTCGATCCCATCGAAGCCCTGCGACAACAGTAGCGCGGGTCATGGCGCGGGCTTCGGCCCGCGCGGCATGTCTGCGGGCCGGCGCGTCTAGGCCGCCTGCGCCCCGGCCGGTTCGCCGAACGCCGCGCGCACCGGAGGTTTCGCCAGCACCAGCCAGGTCCAGACGCCGAGCGCCGTGCCCAGCGGGGCATTGACCATGTTCACGATCGCGACCGTCCTGCACAGCGCGTAGCGGCGCCGGCCGGCGAGGTTGCGCGCGGCGATCAGGTTGAGCACGACCACCACCAGCAGCATCAGCGTCAGGACGCCGTACAACGGGATCAGGACCCAGAGCGCGGCGTTGCCATCGGCATCGGGAGCCGTGCGCAGTTCGACGACCAGCAATGCGATCGCGAACAGCAACAGTGCGAACGCCAGAGCGGCGAAGGCACCGAACAGGGCATGGAACACGGCGAGCAGAGCGAGTTGTCGCCGGTCGCCCGGAGCCAGCGTATCCATGGTGTGCGTTCTCCCGTGCGCGCCGGCGGCGCCTTCGCGGCGATCTTCGACGTGCGTGTGCGCGAGGTCAAGCGGGCCGGTCGGCCTGTTCCGCAACGCTCGAATGCCCGCCGCTCTCGAACGTCCGTCGGACGCTGTCGCGCGACAGCACCAGCAGGGTGAAGATCCCCAGCAGGGTACCGAGCGGCATCTGCAGGAGATCCAGGCCGGCGACGATCATGCAGAAGATGCGGCCGCGGCGCGCCTTCAGGCGTTGCGCGACCATCACGTTGAGGATCATGCCGAGAATCATGAGCGCGCCGAACACGACGTAGAACCACACGAGCAGATCCATGAAGGCTTCCGGCGGCGGGTTCGGTTCGTGCTTCATGAACTCGGGACTCATGAAGGTCCGCATCATCGTGTAGTGCAGGCCCAGGAATCCCAGTCCGACCACGCCGAGGCCGGCGAAGACGTAATGCATGATCGCCAGGATGCGCAGGTGGTCGCGATCCTGGGCGGTGAGCGTGTCCATGGCGATCCTCCGGAATGGCCGACGTCGATCATCGAACCGCAGCCGGAGCCGGTCAAGCGGAGCCGCTCGAGCGGGGCCGGATGCTGCGTTGCGGCCCCCGGCGCGGGCCCCGGCGGTTATGCTGGTGACCCCGCTCGCCGGAGCTTTCGATGCGTCCGCTGCTGCCCCTCCTTTTCGCGATCGCCGCCATGACCGCACACGCGCAGACCCCCGTATCCGATCGTGCCGCAGGCCCTACGGCCGGTCCGACCGCGCTCGTCATCCACGGCGGCGCCGGCGTGATCGATCACGACAAGCTTTCGCCCGAACAGGAGCGCGCGATCCGCGCCGATCTCGATCGCGCGCTCGATGCCGGCCAGGCCGTGCTCGCGAGCGGCGGCAAGGCGATCGATGCGGTCGAGGCGGCCATCCTGGTGCTCGAGGAATCGCCGCATTTCAACGCCGGCAAGGGCGCGGTGTTCGATGCCGAAGGCCGGCATCAGCTCGACGCCTCGGTGATGGAAGGCCATACCCGGCGCGCCGGCGCGGTCGCCGGCGTGCGCACGATCCGCAATCCGATCCGGCTGGCGCGCGCGGTGATGGAACGCAGTCCGCACGTCATGCTCGCCGGCGACGGCGCGGAAGCGTTCGCCGATACGCTGTCGGACATCGAGCGGGTTCCGAACGGCTGGTTCGATACCGACCATCGCCGGCAACAGCTCGAAGAGGCCCGTGCCCGGGAGCGCGCGCAGACCCTCAACGAGGTGCCCGGCACCTATTTCGGCACGGTCGGCGCGGTGGCGCTGGATCGCGACGGCCGCATCGCCGCCGGGACGTCCACCGGCGGCATGACCAACAAGCGGTGGAGCCGGATCGGCGATTCGCCGGTGATCGGCGCCGGCACCTGGGCCGACGATCGCTGCGGGGTGTCCGGCACCGGCTGGGGCGAGTTCTACATCCGCGCCGCGGTCGCCCACGACATCTGCGCGCGCGTGGCCTACGGCGAAGTCGCGCTGGCGACCGCCGCGCACCACGTGGTGAACGTGATCGTGCCGGAACTCGGCGGCGACGGCGGCGCGATCGCGCTCGATCGCGACGGCAACATCGCCATGCCGTTCAACACCAGCGGCATGTATCGCGGGTGGATCCACCCCGACGGCAGTCGCGGCACGGCGGTGTTCCGCAACGACGAACCCGAAGACTGATCCGAGGCTCGTTCCCCGGTCGCGACGATTCGCGCGCGTTCCGCATGGATCTCGACACCTACCGCCGTCTGCGCGCGGAAGCCAGGCGTCATGCGCGTCGCGCGCAGGAGGCGGACGATTTGGTCCAGGAGGCGCTGTTGATCGGATGGGAGCAGGGCCGCGACGATCCCGCGTGGCTGATCGGAGTGATCCGTCACCGCGCCGCGATGGATGCGCGCGGCGCCCTGCGTCGACGCCGGCGCGAAGCCCTGGCGATGGCGGACGCGGCCGACGAGGCGACCGCTTTCGCCCCCGACGCCGCGCCCGATGTCGCGCCCGTCGCCACGGCGCTGCTCGCCCGGTTCCCACCGTCCGCGCGTCGCGTGGCGGTGTTGGCGTTGCATGGGTTGAACGCCGAGGAAATCCGCTGGGTACTGGGGATCGCGGAGACGGCGTTCCGGCAGCGGTTGACCACCATCCGCAGGGCCATCGGTGCGCTTCCGCCCACGCAGCGCGCCGAGGCGCTGGCGCTGGCCTATGTGCGCGACCCCGCGCGCAGCGTCGATCTCGAATTCGGTCTGGTCAGGCGCGCCCTGAAGGCCGCGCTGCGGGGCGACCCCGGCCTCGGCACCCACGATGTCGACGGGCACCTCATCGTGGTGCGCGGACGCGCTCACGGATCGCCTGCCGGCGGCAACGACAACGCGTGACCCGGGCGGCCCCCGGGCGCATCCTTCCACTCGTTCCGGAGGTTCCCCATGCTCGCCCAGGCCAAAGTCGGCGCCATCGTCTTCTTCGTCGCCGTGCTCGAACGCGCCGTCGACTTCTACCGCGACACGCTCGGATTGCCGGTGAACGCGATCGACGGCCACGACGGCCCGTTCGCGATCGCCGAACTCGGCGATCTCAGTCTCGTCTTCATCCAGCGCCCGGCGAAGGCGGGCGACAGCCCGGTGGTGGTGTTCGCGCTCGACGGCGGCATCGACGATTACGCCGAAGCGCTGGCGACGAAGGGCGTGGAGATCGTCGTGCCGGTGAGCGAAGCGCCGGACGGCGGCCTGACCCTCGATTTCGTCGACCCGGATCGGAACATGCTCAGCCTGTATCAAGCGCCGGGCGCACCGCGGCGGCGCTGAGGTCCGCGCGCAGCGGCAGCGATGCACGAAGCGGTGCATCGCTGCCGGCGGCGGATCGTCGTCGGAGTCAGCCGCAGCAGTGGACGATGATTTTGAGGATCCGCGTGTCTTTCGCGACGGCCGTCTCCCGCTCGGGGCGCGTTCCGGGGCGCGCGAGCGCGAGCGGCGTCTGCGGACCCGGTTGCGGGGATTCGCCGCGCGCGCGCGACAGGCCTTCGAGCAGGCGTTCGCGGATGTCGGGATCGGTTGCGACGGCTTTCGCCGGGGCTGCGGCGGCGATCGCGATCACGCTGATCCGGCTGCGATGCCGGCAGGCGCGGCGGACGACCCGTTCGATGCCGCGCTCGCAGGCCCGGAAGCGATGCCGGCGCTCGCAGTCTTCGACCACGAATCCTTCGAATGCGCCGAAACAGTCGTAGAGCAGTTCCGTCACGCGCCCGGTGACGACGCGGCGCCCGTCCCTGTCGGGCGCATCGGGGCGCGGAGGCTTCGGATCGCGGCCGCCGTGTCCCGTGGGGTCGGCGGCGATGCGTTCCGGATCGCCGCCCATCGCGCGCACGCGGTCGGCCAGTTCGCCGACATAGCGCTGGAACACCGGCGCCCAGCGGTTGATCTGCGGAATCGCCGCCTGGATGTGGCGCAGCACCGAAAGGTTGCGTTCCAGTCGCGGCCGGATCGTATCGGCCGTATGCACATGGATGTCGAACTGGGTCGCGCCCTGCACCCGCAATCGACGGCCGTCGATCTGGCGAACGACGATCCTGAACTTCTGTCCCTTCACCACCGTCGGCGGCAGTTGCACGCTCAGCAGCGCGGCGATGTTCTTCGGCAGCGGCCCGGGCAGCGGCAGGTAGCACGCATCGGTGACCTTGAGCCGCAGCGTGCCGGGACCGGCCTTGGCGATGTTGCCCGGGTTCGGTCGCAGCGACGCCTGGCGGACGATCTCGTCGACGTCCAGCTGCGGCATGTACAGCGTGACCTGGCTGTCGCGCGGCAGCTTGCCCCAATGGATCGCGAGTTCGTCGGGATGCATGCGCGCGGCGGTGCCGCTGGCCATCGCCGCGAACTGCGGCGGCGGGAACGCGTTCGGCGACGGTTTGATCTCGAACGTGTGATGCACCAGATGCGAGGCGAATCCGCCGGGGTTGTCGGATTCGTCGAGCAGGATGTTGCGCTGGGCGATGTTGTCCGAGGACGACGGCGTCGCGCCGGACTGGATCGGATCCGGCGTGTAATGCACTTCCGCCACGAGGCACTGGTGCAGGCCGCGCATCAGTTCCTGGATGCTCTTGAGATCGCCCTGATACGGCCCGTTGCCCTGCGGTTCCAGCGGGAAGCGCGCGACGTCCTGGTTGAAGTCCAGCCAGCATCCGAAGTAGGCATGCACTTCCTCGGCGCCGACGCCTTCGAGCGTGCGGCGATTGTGGGTGTCGGTCTGGGTTTCCATGTCCGCCTTGCGCGCTTCCGCGAAGCAGGGCACGTTGTTGATCTCTCCGCCTTCGATGCCGAGCAGCGGCGTCGCGTTCGGGCCGTCGCCATGGCGGCGGTAACTGCCGCTGTTCGCATGCGGGTCGGTATAGGTCAGCGCGGTCCAGCCGGTCGTCCACTGCCGGAAGAACACCCGCACGTTCACCGCGTCGATGCCTTCCGGCGCGCGCATGCGCACGCGGGCGATGGCGTAGTTGTAGACCGGATCGCCGTTGGCGTCTTCCGAATACAGCGCGAGGCGGTTGCTTTCCTGCTCGGTCGGCAACAGGTCGAACGGATGCGTGCCGTTCTGCGGGCCGTTGTAGGCCGCAAGCACGTCCTGGATATAGTCGTAGGGCGCGTTCGCGCCGCTGCCGTGCTCGATGCCGGCGGTGAAGCTGGCGTTCGGTTTGGTCTTGAACACCCGCAGGTCGGTGCTCAGCCAATGCGGGTTGCCGTCGCTCATCCGCGGGTTTTCGTTGAGGCTGAGCGTCAGCGGCGCGCTGCAGACGAAGTCGCCCATGCTCGCGGTGAAGATCGCGTCGCGGAAATCCTCGTCCGCCGGGATCTGATCGAACGCGTCGGTCGAAGCGAACGCGATCTGCACGGGATACGCGATCCGCTGGGCGACGTCCTTGACCAGAGGATCGCCTTCGTACAAAGGCGATCCGAAGCTGGCGGCCATGCCCGGGACGCTGCCGCCTTCCTTCCAGGCGATGGCGCGCGTCGGCACGCTCACCTCATCGGGCAGGAAGCCGTCGTAGACCACGTACAGGGCGTCGTTGAAGTTGGACGGCGGCCCGAGCGCATCGACTTCGTGGATCGAGAAGGTCGAGACGTCCGCGGTGATGTAGCACTTCTGTTTGGAGACGCGGATGAACTTCGCCAACTGGCAGGGGCGGCCCTGGCTGTCGACGATCCACAGCATGTAGTAACCGGGCGGCGCGATGTCGCCGTTCACCGGCGATTGCACGCGCAACGTGTTGTTGTCGACCACGTCGAAGTCGAGGCTCAGATAGCGTTGGTCCGGATTGAAGCCGTGGGTGCACGAACCGCATCGGATCAACGCGACCCGGCGGATCGCGTTCGCCTGCGGCGTATCGATCAGGAAGGGATACCCGTAGCCGATGTTGCGCGGACTGCTGGTGATCGTGGGGCGTCCGGCCTGGCCGACATAGGGCGGACTCCATAGTTCGATGCGCAATTCGCGATCGCCCGGGTCCGTTCCCTGCGGATCGTCGCTCGGCCCGTTCGATCCTGCGGTCCACACCGTGCCGTCCGGCAGCAGGAGCGCCACCGAATGGTAGTGGCGCACCACGCTCGCGGCTTCGACCGTGTCCCAGCTTTCGGTTCCGGTGTACTGCCCGGTGTTCCAATCGATGGCCGGGGTGTACACCTCGCCCTCGCGCACGCCGTTGGCCTGGTCGTCTCCGTTGCCGCGGGTGCCGCCGGAAAAGAAGATCTGTCCGGTCGGCAGGATCACCGGGCAGGAGAAGTTGCGCACCGGTGGCGTGCCGGCCCAGTCGCGGTTGCCGGCCTGGGTCCAGGCCATCTGATTTTCGGCAACGCCCAGATCGATCCGCTGCGCGGTTTCGCCGCCGAACAGCAGCACCCTGGCGCGGAAGCCTTCCTGATGCAGCAGCGGCAGCATCACCGAGGTCCAGGCCGCCGAAATGTCGTGATATTTGCCGTCGGCCGGCAGGTCGATCGACGGCGAGGCGTGGAACTCGCCGTTCCACGGGTTGTAGGTCCGGTTGCGTCCGCGCACGGGGCTCGCGAAGAACACGCGACCGTTCGGCAGCAGATGAGTGCGCTGATAGTCGTAGGCCCAATCGCCGTCGTTCGCGGTCTTCTGCGATTCGGTCGGCGGGTTCGAATACAGCGGGATCCATTGTCCGCTCGCGGCCGAGTAGCGTTCGGCGACGTTGTTGCTGTGGCGATGGTTGTCGTGGTCGGGATAGTCCTCGCGCAGGTCCGGGTGTCCGCCCACCGCCAGTACGTCGCCGTTGGAGAGCGTGACCAGGGTCGGGTACCAGCGCCCGCCCGAATCCGGATTGCCGCCGGGATCGGGATTCATCGGCTGGATTTCCTGCCAGGTGCCGGCGATCGTGCTGTAGATCGAACAGCGGCGCTCGCCGCCCCAGTTCATGCCGCCGTGGATGGCGTGTTCGATCTCGCCGGGATCCTCGGGCGGCGGCGGGCCGATTTCGTTGTCGTTCTGGTCGAACAGATGGAGCTGACCGCCGCCGATGAGGAAACGGCCGTCGGCGAGGAAGGCGTGACCGCTGCAGAAGATGTTGTAGCCGGGCGAGAGGTCCGCCGAGATGTCGAAGACGGTCTGGGCCTCGACATCGTAACGGTGGGTGTCGTCGACCCGGTAACCGCCGAAATAGAGCACTTCGCCGCGGGTGGAACCGGGCAGGAGCACGGCGTGCACGGCCATGTCCTTGGTGCGTTGCGGGATCACTTGCCAGGACATGGGCGCACTTCCTTTTGACGTGCGGAGACCTTTTCTCCTTCTGCATGCAACGCAGCCGGCCCTCGGTGGCGGCCATCGGCGCCGATGCGCAGGCCGCACGGAAACGGCGCGACGGGTCGAGTCCGTCGCGCCGTTTCGGTCGCAGCGTGGTCGTGTGCGATCCCGCCGTGCGTTCAGGGCCTGCAGGCGATCGCGTTGCCGTTCGGGTCGTAACAGGCCGCCGTACGGTCCACGCCCTCGCCGCGCGTGGCGGTGGTCGTCGACTGATAGCTGTTGCCGTTGCGGCCGGTGGCATCGACATCGCGATCCAGCGTGCCGTTGCCGTAGCTCGTGTTCGCGTCGTAACGGCCGCCCTGCGCGCCGGTGGCGCTGGTGGTGCGGCCGCCACTGACGTTGCCGTCGGCGTCGCGGACGAAGCCGCCCTGGGTGCTGCCGCTGCCGTTGGCGCCGCTCCACTGCGCGCCGGACTGATGTTGCGCGCTGCCGTCGGCGTTCCATGTGGTGCTCCCGGCGCGTCCGCCGGTGCCGCCGTTGGGGCCGCGGACGACG
>JBMOOY010000060.1:0-215857 GCA_049324395.1 Pseudomonadota bacterium | reverse complement strand
CTGGCCGTCGGTCTTGACGCCGCGGGCGCGCGCCGCGGCGCCACCGTTCGGGCCGCGGGCTGCGGAAGCGCGGCCGGCGGCGATGCCGCCTTCGGCGTTCTGCGTCGCGCCGCGCGCCTTCACGCGGCCGGCGGCGTCGGCATCGGGAATGGACACCGCGAAGATTACGGCGAGCGTGAGAAGGACGGGGATGGACTTGCGCATGGGAAGGATTCCTCGGGTTCTGGCGGTGGGTGAACGGGCGGGATCAACCGCGCGCTTCGACGAAGGCGGCGATCCGTTCGCGGATGCGGGCGAAACGATCGAGACGTTCGGCCATCGCCCTGCGCACGCGCGCCTGTTCGTCCGGCGTCAGCGATTCGTAGAGATCCAGCTGGCGTTCGCGCAGCGCGCGCGCCTCGGCCATGTGCGCGTCGACCTTGCGCTGCGATTCGCGGCTGAACGCGCGCAGATCGGGCGACGGTTGGTCGAGCAGGGTGCGCAGTTCGCCGACGCCGTCGCGCAGGTCCTCGCGACCGATCTGGCGCAGCGCCACGGCCTCGGCGCGCAGCGCGTCCCATCGTTTCGCGTGGGCGGGGGAAAGACCGAGTTCGGCCGCGGTCGGCGGCTGCATCGCATCGGCGCCGAGCATGCGCGGTGCCGAGAGCGCGGTCGTGGCGGCGAGCGCGGCGGTCAGGCCGGCGGCCAGGAAGAGGCTGCGTTTGCGGGTGAGTCTGGCGTTCATCACGATCTCCGGTGCGGTGGGCGGTGGTGCACAGCCTGCGCCCTGTCGCCGAGCAGGGCGTGTCGCTTTCGCGTCCGGATGCGAACGGAGATGTCCCGCCACCCGCGCCGACACATCCGTTCACAACTTGCGGCGTCCGGCGCCGCCCGCGCCGCCGCGAACGCCCTTGCCGTCGCCGCGCCGACGGCGACAATGGCGCATGTCCACGCCCCCGGATGCCTCCGCCAACGGTTCGACCCCGGCCCACCGCCTGCTGGTGGTGGACGACGACGCGCGCATGCGCGATCTGCTCGTGCGTTATCTGACCCAGCAGGGTTTCGAGACCCTGGCCGCGGGCGACGCCCGCGAACTCGATCGCCAGTTGTCGCGCCATCACGTCGATCTCATCGTGCTCGATCTGATGCTGCCCGGCGAGGATGGGCTGTCGATCTGCCGCCGACTGCGCGGGCAGGGAGTCGAGACGCCGATCGTGATGCTGACCGCCAAGGGCGACGAGATCGACCGCATCGTCGGTCTGGAGATCGGCGCCGACGACTACCTGCCGAAGCCGGGCAATCCACGCGAACTGGTGGCGCGCATCCGTGCGGTGCTGCGCCGCGGCCGTCCCGCGCCGGGCGCGCCGAAAGAAGCGGGCGGCAAGGTGACGTTCGGGCCGTGCGTGCTCGATCTCGGCGCGCGCACGCTGCAGCGCGACGGCCGCGAGCTGCGCATGACCACCGGCGAATTCGCGGTGCTCGCCGCGCTGGTGCAGCGTCCGCGACAAGCGCTGACCCGCGATCAGTTGATGAGCGCCGCGCGCGGTCGCGAGCACGACGCGTTCGATCGCAGCATGGACGTGATGATCAGTCGGCTGCGGAAACTCGTCGAGGACGATCCGAAACATCCGCGCTGGCTGCAGACGGTGTGGGGTACCGGCTACGTGTTCGTGCCCGAGGACGCGACGTGATGCCGCGGCGGCTGCAGGCGCGGCTGGTGCTGCTGCTGACCGCGGTGGTGATCGCCGCGCTGCTCGCAGCCGCGACCGCGTTCGGGTTGTCCACGCGCGAGAGCAGCGCGACCCGCGTCGCGCGCGCGCTGCATGCGCAGGTACTCGCCGCGGATGCGCTGATGGCGGCGCGCGACCCCGCCGCCGCACGCGAGGGGTTGCGTGCCCTCGAGATGGAATGGCGGGCGGAATCGCCGCCGGGCGAGCCACCGACGCTGCCGGTGCTCAAGCGCACCGAGGCCAGGCTCGCCGCGCGCCTGCCCGGACGCGCGCTTCGACTCTCCGGAGCCCCGGTGCGGCTGTGGGTGCAGGCGCTGCCGCCGACCCGCGGCTGGATCGGGATTCCGGTGCTGGGCGGCCCGGAACCGCTGCGTCGCGGACTGGTCGTCGCCCTGATCGCGATCGGCGCGCTCGTGCTCGCCGCGTCGGCGCTGTTCGCGCGCAGTCTGGCTCGCCCGTTGCGACGCCTGGCCGATGCCGCGCCGGGCATCGTCGCCGGCGAACCGCCGCCGTCCGCGCCGCGCTTCGCCAGCGCCGAGATCGTCGAACTGCAGCGCGCGCTGGTGGATGCCGCCGAGCGTACCCGCGCCGCCGCGCGCGATCGCGAATTGATGCTGGCGGGGATTTCGCACGACATGCGCACGCCGCTGGCGCGATTGCGCTACGCCCTGGCCCTGGACGAAGGCGGAGACGCCGCCACCCGCGCCGGCATGGAGCGCGACATCGACGAGCTGGACGCGATCGTCGGTCAGTTCATCGATTACGTCCGCGACGGTCGCGACGAGCCGGTCGAGACCGTGGATCTGGCCGCGATGTTGCGCGAACTGGCGGAGGACGAAGCCCGGCACGGCCGCGACTGGTCGCTGGCCCTGCCCGCATCCGCCAGGTTGCCCGGCCGGCCGCTGGCGCTGCGGCGGGCGCTGTCCAATCTGCTCGACAACGCCGCGCGCCATGGCGCGGCACCGTTCGAGGCCGCGCTGGAAGCCGTCGACACCGACGAAGGCCGCGCATGGCGATTGCGGGTGGCCGACCGCGGGCCTGGCGTACCCGAATCCGAGCTTGCCGTGCTCGGCAGGCCCTTTCATCGGGTCGACCGCGCCCGCGGCGGGCCCGGCAGCGGGCTGGGGTTGGCGAGCGTGGCCCGGGTCGCGGCCCTCCACGACGGCGCCTTGCATCTGCGCAACCGCGAGGGCGGAGGGCTGGCGGCGGTGCTGACCCTCGGCCGTTCGGTCGCCTGAAGCGGGCGCCGGCCGGGCGTCGGTCGGGGCCTTGTGGCAGAATCCCCGCCTTCGTATCGCCCGAATCGCGCCCGATGCCGGCTTCCGCCCCGTCCGCTTCCGTCTCTGTCCGTTCCCGCCTCTCCGGCGGTCCCCGCTGACATGGCCGACAACACCGGACATTTGCCCCGGCACCCCGGGCGCATCCTGAAGGCCGCGAAATGGTCGCTGCAGGGACTGCGCGCGGCCTGGCTGCACGAATCCTCGTTCCGCCTCGAGGTCTATCTGTTCGTCGTGCTGGCGCCGTTGGCCTGGTGGCTGGGCGAAACGCCGGTCGAGCGCGCGTTGATGATCGGCAGCTGCCTGCTGGTGATGTCGGCCGAACTGCTGAACTCCGCGATCGAGGCGGTGATCGAGCGCTACGGCGCCGAATTCCACGAGTTGGCCGGCCGCGCCAAGGACATGGGCTCGGCAGCGGTGTTCGTGCTCATGATGAACGTATTGCTGGTCTGGGGTCTGATCCTTGCCGACCGCTATCTTTGACGCGCGGGCCGAGCCTCGCGCCGAATTTCCGGGAATGAACCGATGCTGGAACTGATTTCCGATCCGCAGACGTGGATCACCCTCATCACGCTGAGCGCCATCGAGATCGTGCTCGGCATCGACAATCTGGTGTTCATCTCGATCGCCGTGTCCAAGCTGCCCTTCGCGCAGCGCGAAAAGGCGCGCAAGTTCGGCATCGCCGTCGCCTGCATCTCCCGCATCTGCCTGCTGTTGACGCTGGCCTGGCTCGCCGGCCTGACCGTCGATCTGTTCTCGTTGTTCGGCCAGGGCATTTCGGTCCGCGACCTCGTGCTGATCGTCGGCGGTCTGTTCCTGCTGTACAAGGGCGTCGGCGAGATCCGCGACATCATCCAGGGCGAGGGCGAATCCGAAGACATCGACGCCAAGCCCAAGACCGTGTTCTGGGCGGTGATCGCGCAGATCGCAGTGATCGACATCGTGTTCTCGCTCGACTCGGTGATCGCGGCGGTCGGCATGGCCAACCAGACGCCGGTGATGGTGGGCGCGATCCTGCTCGCGGTCGCGGTGATGCTGCTGGCGGCGACGCCCATCGGCAAGTTCATCGACACCAATCCGACGATCAAGATGCTGGCGCTGGCGTTCATCGTGCTGGTCGGCGGCTTCCTGGTCGCCGAAGGCTTCGAGGCGCACGTGCCCAAGGGCTACATCTACTTCGCGATGGGCTTCTCGGCGGCGGTCGAGAGCCTCAACCTCTGGGCGAAGAAACGGGCGCAGCAGCGACTGCTGCCGGAATGAACCGGCGCGGCGCATTGCGCCGCGTCCCCCGGGATGCTGCAATGCGGGCCCCGGCCTTCACGGAGTTCGCGGCCATGACCCGTGCCCTCGCGGCGACCGTCCGCGTCGCCCTCGGCATCCTGCTCGGCCTGCTGTCGTTCGCATCCGCGGCCGCGGTGCCGGTCCCGCCGCTGACGTCGCCGGTGGTCGACACTACCGGCACGCTCGCCGCCGAAGAGATCGCGCGCCTGGAGCGCCAGGCGCTCGCCCTGCAGCGCAGCAGCGGCGCCCAGCTGCAGATCCTGATGCTGTCGAGCACCGCGCCGCAGTCGATCGAGGACTATGCGCAGCGGGCGTTCGATGCCTGGAAGCTGGGCCGACAGGGCGTCGACGACGGGCTGCTCGTCGTCGTCGCCAAGGACGATCGCAAGGTGCGGATCCAGACCGGGACCGGCCTGGAATCGAAAGTCACCGATGCCACCGCCGCGCGCCTGATCCAGGAGTATCTGGTCCCCAAGTTCCGGCGCGGGGACTATGCCGGCGGACTCGACGACGCCACCCTGGTGATCGCGTCGCTGATGAACGGTCGGCCGCTGCCGCCGCCGATGGCGGCGCAGGACACCGGTCGTCTCGGTGGCGGTGCCGTCGTGTTGCTGGTGATCGGCGTGATGGCGGCCATCCTGGTGCCGATCGGGCTCCTCTTGTGGATGCTGTCGTCCGCGACGACGCTGGTGGTGCGGGGGACTGGACCGGCGAGTGGTGGCCCGGAAGCCACGGGAAGCGGCAGTTCCGGGGCGAACAGCGGGTCCGCCGCCGCACTCGGCGCCGTGGCCGGCTGGTTGAGCAGCGGTCGCGGCCATCAGCCCAGGTCGGGAGGAGGCTGGTCCGGTGGGGGTTGGTCCGGCGGCGGCGGAAGCAGCCGCGGCGGCGGCGCCTCGGGAGGCTGGTGACATGCGTCTCTTCGCCCATCTCTTCGCGCCGCACGTGCGACGGACGTTTCCCGCGGACAGTCTGCAGCGGATCGCCGAGGCCGTCGCCCGGGACGAGTCCCGTCATGCCGGCGAGCTGTGTTTCGCGGTCGAGGCCGCCTTGCCCTGGACCGCGCTGCGCGCCGGGCAGAGCGCCCGCAGCCGGGCCGCCGAAGTCTTTTCCCGGTTGCGGGTGTGGGATACAGACGCGAACACCGGCGTCCTGATCTATCTGCTGCTTGCCGACCGGCGGATCGAGATCCTCGCCGATCGCGGTCTGGACGGACGCATCAGTCCCGAGCAGTGGCGGGGCGTCTGCCTGCTGATGGAGGAGCGGATGCGCGCCGGAGAGCCCGAGGCGGCCGCGCTGGCGGGCGTTGCGGCCGCCGGCGATCTGCTCGCGGCGCACGTCCCGCGCGGCGCGGACGATCCCAATCCGAACGAATTGCCCGACGCCCCGCAGGTTCTGGATTGAAGAGCGCCGGTTGCAGCGCGCCGATTGCAGCGCGGCGCCCGAAGGACCTCCATCGAGGGGCCGAAGCTGAACGCGATTTCCGGCGCCGAAAGGCATCGCGAACGGGCGAAGCGGCCTCCGGTTCCGGCACAATAGGCGTTCTCTTCGCCTCGCCGCAGCGCCGATGACGTATCTGCACCAGATCGACCCGATCATGGTCCAATCCCCGGAGTTCAGTCTCTTCGGGCACACCTTTTCCCCTGCGGTGCACTGGTACGGCGTGATGTACCTGCTCGGCTTCGGCGTGGCCTGGCTGCTCGGCCGCAGCCGGGTCCGTGCCGGGCGCCTGCCCGGGGTCGACGAACAGGCCTTCAGCGACCTGCTGTTCTACGCCATGCTCGGCGTGATCTTCGGCGCGCGCATCGGCTACATCCTGATCTACGACCTGTCGTCGTACATCGCCGAACCGATGCAGATCTTCAAGATCTGGGAAGGCGGCATGAGCTTCCACGGCGGCCTCGTCGGTGTGCTGGCCGCCTCGTTGTGGTGGGCGCGCAAGCACCGCATGCACTTCTTCGACATCGTCGATTTCGTCGCGCCGCTGGTGCCGCCGGGCCTCGGCTTCGGCCGTCTCGGCAATTTCATCAACGGCGAACTCTGGGGCAAGTACACCCAGGCCGGCTGGGGCGTGATCTTCCCGCACGCCGAGCGCGATCTCGCCGGCATCGACGCGGCCACGCTGCAGGTCATGCACGAGGGCGGCGCGCTCGACGTGCTCGCGCGCCATCCCTCGCAGCTCTATCAGTTCGCGCTCGAAGGCGTGGCGATGTTCTGCGTGCTGTGGTGGTTCTCGCGCCGCCCGCGGCCGCGCTACGCCGTCGCCGGCATGTTCGCGCTGCTCTACGGCTGCTTCCGTTTCCTGGTCGAGTTCGTGCGGCTGCCCGACGAACAGATCGGCTATCTCGCCTTCGACTGGCTGACGATGGGGCAGGTCCTGAGCCTGCCGCTGATCGCGCTGGGCCTGTTCCTGCTGTGGCGCTCGCATCGTTCGCCGACCCTGCAGCCGCAGCCCGCCGAGGGCTGAAATTCCCGCATGCGCCAGTATCTCGATCTGCTCCGCCACGTGCTCGAACACGGGGCCGACAAATCCGACCGCACCGGCACCGGCACGCGCAGCGTGTTCGGGTGGCAGATGCGCTTCGATCTGCGCGAAGGCTTCCCGCTGGTCACCACCAAGAAACTGCACCTGCGTTCGATCGTGCACGAACTGCTGTGGTTCCTGAAGGGCGAGACCAACATCGCCTACCTCAAGGATCACAAGGTCTCGATCTGGGATGAATGGGCCGACGCCGACGGCGAACTCGGCCCGGTCTACGGCAAGCAGTGGCGGCGTTGGGCCGGCGCCGACGGCATCGAGATCGATCAGATCCGCTGGGTCGTCGACGAGATCAAGCGCAATCCCGATTCGCGCCGGCTGATCGTCAGCGCTTGGAACGTGGCGGATCTGCCGAAGATGGCGCTGATGCCATGCCACACGATGTTCCAGTTCTACGTCGCCGACGGCAGGCTCAGCTGCCAGCTCTACCAGCGCAGCGGCGACATCTTCCTCGGCGTGCCGTTCAACATCGCCAGCTACGCGCTGCTGACCCACATGGTCGCGCAGGCCTGTGATCTCGACGTCGGCGATTTCGTGCATACGCTGGGCGACGCGCATCTGTACTCGAACCATTTCGAGCAGGCGCGCGAGCAGCTCGCGCGCGCGCCGAGGCCGTTGCCGCGTTTGCGGCTCAACCCCGAAGCGAAGGACATCTTCGGCTACGCTTACGACGATATCGCGATCGAGGGCTACGATCCGCATCCGGCGATCAAGGCGCCGGTGGCGGTATGAGCCGGGAATCGCGGCGCCACGACACTTCCGCGCGGCCGATCCGCGGCCGCGCCCGAACGCTTGCACGATCCGACAGGGGAACCGATACGATGACCACGCACCGCCTCTTCCGCACCGCCTGCCTCGCCGCCGCGCTCGCCCTTCCGGGCCTGGCGTCCGCCGGCGATGTCGATCTTTTCGGCGCGAAACTCACCCTGCCGGTCCCGACCGAGGAAGCCGCGCTGTGGGAGCGCGAGATCGACACCAAGAGCGCGTTCCTGCTCGATGTCGAGGAAGTGCAGGGCTACACCCTGCCGCGCGAGGACGGCAGCCGACTGGTCGTCTCGGCGATGGTGCTGGGCTTCCAGGACGAGTTGCGCAAGCCGAAGTCCCCGGAGGAGACCCAGCGCATGCGCGACGATCTCGTGGCGTCGATCCGCAAGGAAAACTCGAGCCGCAACATCGAACTGTTCGAGATCGACGGCGCCCACGCCTACCGCTATGCGTTCGCACTGGACAAGGACGGCAAGGTCCTCGGCCAGTCGGCCGTATTGGGCATCGTATTCCCCGAATTCTCGCTGCGCCTGCGCCTGTCCGCGCCGGAAGGCAGCTTCGAACAGGCGAAACTGCTGGCGATCTTCGACACCGTGAAGCTCGACCGCGTCCGCATCAAGGCCATGCTCGACGAAGCGGCGGCGATCAAGAAGGCCGCGGTGTCCGGCACCACCGTCAACACCAGCATCGGCAGCTTCCAGTTCCAGAGCGGCAGCCGACCCAGCCTGCTGTCGGTGGAGGCCAAGCGCGATCGCTTCTCCGGCATGAACATCAGCACCACCTTCCTCGTCGCCCGCGACGGGTTCTGGTCGAGCCAGCGCGCCGTCGCCACCTTCATGTGCATGCCGATCGGCATGGACGCGGAGAAGGACGAATTCGCCGAGGAGCTGCGCAAGAACGAATCCATCAGTCAGCTCAAGGTCTCGCCGCCGATCACCACCGGCAGCTTCCCGATGCGCCGCTACGACTACCGTCAGTCGTCGAAGGGCGTGGCGATGGACGTCACCAGCTGGATGGTGCAGGGCAAACAGCAGACCCTCGGTGTGATGATGCTCGGCTTCTACAACGACAGCTTCCGCACCCAGCTGGAAAAGAGCGTCGGCCAGACCCAGGGCCAGTGCCAGCCGATCCCGGGGAGCCGTCAGGAGTGATTTCCCGGGGGGCTGCGCTGCTTCGACTCGCGTGCGCGTTCGGATTGTTCGCCGCGTTGTCGTCCGAGGCGTTCGCGAGCGGGCCGGTCGTCGTTCTCGGGACGAAGGTCGCGCTGCCGTTCGAATACCGGGTGCTGGAACGGACGGAATCGCTGACCGCCATCCGCGGCGCGCGGATCGCCGAATGGGTCGAACTGGAGGCGCTTTCCGGCCCTGCCGCCGGTCGCAAGGTGCGGGTGAGCGCCCAGCATTACTCGCCGGATGCGGCCGATCAGGGAACCGTCCAGGCAGCCGTACGCAAGTACGCCGAGGAGATGTCGTCGGCGATCGGAACGCGCACCGTCAGACCCGTGCAGATCGACGGGTTCGGGTTCTATCTGATCGATGGCCGTTGGGGCGATAACCCCGGGTATCGCGATGCGGTGCAACTCTACGGCACGGTCAACGGAGCGATCCATCGGATCGTGCTGGCGGTGGAGGATCGCGCCGTGCTGACCTCCGCCACGGTCGATGCGTTCGCCGCGACGCGGATCGACCATCAGGCCGGATTGCGCCAGGCGTACGCGTTGCGCGACGAGCGCGCGCGCGCCGTCCGCAACGGCGTCATGGAGACGTCGATCGGGCCGATTTCGCTCTCGCGCGGCACCGAAGCGCGGATGTTCTCGTCCCGGCTCGTTCGCGACGGCGAGGGCGCTCCGATCTTCCGCAGTCGCGCATTCTCGATCCACAAGGCGGGCTTCGCGGCGGCGCATACCCTGGAATTCCTGACCGGCTGCGGCTCGGAGCGAATCGCCGAAACGGAAGCCTTCCTCGCCATGGACAACGGCGACGACGACGCCTCCGCGCGCAAGGTCGGCGACAGCGAGGACCCGGGATATGCGTTGCGATCCGGCCCCGTCCGCGCCCGGTTCTCCGGTCTCGATGGCCGGCGGTCCTCGGGACTGTGGCGGCCTTCCGGTTCGCTGCCGCGCCAATATCCCGTGGTCCGCTGGGCGGCGGCACAAACCGACACCCTCTCCCTGCAGGCCGAACTGCGCCGTTACGAGGGGACGGAGAAGGTCGATGAGGTCTTCTCCCGACAGCTCGCCTCGCTGGCGCCGACCTGCCGTCTGGACCTGACATTCGGCGCGGAACCGCCGCCGAACGCCGACGCCGTCGTCGCCCCGGGCAAATCCCTGCCGGTCAAGCCGGAAGCGCCGTGACGTGAGCATGCCTGTCGTGCTCATCGTCGCGCTGGATCGTCGCCGCGGCATCGGTCGCGGCAACGCATTGCCATGGCATCTGCCCGACGACCTGAAGCGCTTCAAGGCGCTCACGCTCGGCAAGCCGGTGCTCATGGGGCGCAAGACCGCGGAATCGCTCGGCCGCGCGTTGCCGAAGCGACGAAATCTGGTGCTCACCCGCAGCGGCCGGGTGCCGTTCGAAGGGATGGAGCCGGTGGCCTCGATCGACGCGGCGATCGCGCTGGCGAGCGCCGATGGCGCGCCGGAGTTGTGCGTGATCGGCGGCGGCGAACTGTATGCGCTTGCGTTGCCGCTGGCGGGGCGGATGCATCTCACGCATGTCGATGCCGTGATCGACGGTTGCGACGCGTTCTTTCCCGTGTTCGATGCCGCTCAGTGGTGCGCGACTGCGCGCGAAGCGCATGCGGCCGACGAGAAACACGCCTTCGCATTCGAGTTCGTGGATTACGTCCTTACGGGAGCTTCGGCCGATAGTGCCCCGTGATCGCGTACGCGAACAGGATGTCGTCCTCGCGCGTGCCGTTGCCGATGTTGTGCAGGATCAACGGCGTGCCGCTGTACGAACGACGGTCGCTGACGATGCCGATGTGCGGCAGATTGCCGGGCAGCATCCAGGTGACGAGATCGCCGGCGCGATAGTCGGCCGCTTCCCGGGATGGCGTCAGCGACCAGCCGTTGCGCGCGAAGTACGTCTGCAGGTTCGGCACGCGGCGATGGTCGATATTGCGGTCGGGGCCGCGCAGCCCCCACTTCTGCGGGTACTTCGCGAAATTCCCGCGCATGTCCTCGTGCACGACGTGTTGCAGGTCCAAGCCCTGCGTGCGCAGCGCGCGGATCACCACGTCGGTGCAGACGCCGCGATCCTTCGGTACGTCGCCGCCGGGATAGGGCAGGACGACGTAGGCGGGATCGTAGACGACGGTGACGCCGATCTGGCTGCGCGCGGCCGCGACCAGCGGCGGCGATGTCGGCGCGGGCGCGGTCGATGGCGCGGATGCGGCGGCCGCAGGTGCGGGCGCGACGGCCGTGTCGTTGCGACCGGCGTTCGATTCGGAACAGCCGACCGCGAGCAGACCCGCGAGCGTCAGCGCGCAGCGCGTCGCCGACGCCCGCGCCGAGCGGAGCATCAGTCCTGTTCCCCCGGCGTGGCGACCTCGCGCCCGGGCACCTGCACGATCCGCAGATCCTCGGTGTCGAGCTGCAGCGCGGTCAGCTTGCCGCCCCAGACCGCGCCGGTGTCGATCGCATGCACGCCGTGGCCGATGAACAGGCCCAGCGTGGACCAATGGCCGCACACGATCCGGAGATCGCGCTCGGCGCGCCCCGGCACTTCGTACCACGGATACAGCCCCGGCGCCTGGGTGCCCGGCGCGCCCTTTTCGTTGAACGCGATGCGCCCGCGCGGCGAGCAGTAGCGCAGTCGGGTGAAGATGTTGATGATCGCGCGCTCGCGCTCGACGCCGCGCAGCGCGGGCGACCAGGCGGGATAGTCGCCGTACATGTTGCGCAGCAGCTTGCGGCGGCCGTCGCCCTGCAATCGGCGCTCGACTTCGCGCGCATGCTTCTCGGCGTGCGCGCTGGTCCATTTCGGCGCCATGCCGGCATGCACCATCATCCAGCCGAGCGCGCGGTCGCTGTGCAGCAGCGGTCGTTCGCGCAGCCAGTCGATCAGGGTGTCGCGGTCCTCGGCGAACAGGATCCGCTGCAGGTCGGGATTGACCTTGCGCTGATCGTCCGGACTGCGTTCGGAGATCGCCAGCAACGACAGGTCGTGATTGCCCAACACCACCGTGCAGTGTTCGCGCAGCGCGTGCACCAGACGCAGCGTCTCCAGGGATTCGCCGCCGCGGTTGACCAGATCGCCGCAGAACCACAGCCGGTCCTGCGCCGGGTCGAAGCGGATCTTCTCCAGCAGCCGCTGGGTGGGGCCGTAGCAGCCCTGCAGGTCGCCGATCGCCCAGACGGCCATCAGTGCAGCATCCGCGGGACGCAGAGCACGAACTGCGGGATCGGCGCCTGGAATTCGCTGCCGTCGTCGCCGCGCATCGTGTAGGCGCCTTCCATCGTGCCGTACGGCGTCTTGAAGAAGGTGCTGGACGTGTACTCGAATCGCTCGCCCGGACGCAGTCGCGGCTGTTCGCCGACCACGCCGTCGCCGACGACCTCGCGCGGAAAACCGATCGCGTCCACGATCAGCCAGCGCCGCGAGATCAGCTGCGCCGGCCGCTGCCCTGTGTTGCGGATGCCGATGGTATAGGCGAAGTAGTAGAGGTCCTCGGCGGGCTTGGACTGCTCGTCGAGATAGCGGGTCGCGATGTCGATCGCGATCGCGTAGTCCTGGGGCGGCGGGGCGGCGTCGTGCATCCCGACAGTGTAGCCGCGAACGCCGGCGGGTTCATTTCCCGCGGCGCATCAATCGGTCGGCAGGTTCGCCAGGCGCACGAAATCGGCGACGTCGAGCTGCTCGGCGCGACGCTGCGGGTCGATGCCGGCGGCGGCGATGTCCTCCGCCGTGCAGACGCCGCCGAGGGCGTTGCGCAGGGTCTTGCGACGCTGGCCGAACGCGGCGCGCACGATCTCCGCGAAGCGGCGCCGATCGGCGATGCCCACCCGCTCCGGCGGCTTCGGCACCAGTCGCACCACCGCCGAGTCCACCTTCGGCGGCGGGCGGAACGCGCCCGGCGGGACCTTGAACAGCGCGGTCACCGCGCAGTAGGCCTGCAGCATCACGCTGAGCCGGCCGTAGACCTTGCTGCCCGGCGCCGCGGCCATGCGGTCGACCACTTCCTTCTGCAGCATGAAATGCATGTCGCGCACGGCGGCGGCATGATCGAGCGCGTGGAAGAGGATCGGCGAGGACAGGTTGTAGGGCAGGTTGCCGACCAGCCGGAACGGCGTACCGGCCGCCAGTTCCGTAAAGTCGACAGCCATCACGTCGGAGTGGATCAAGGTCAATTCGCCGTGCGTTTTCGCCGCGGCGGTGAGCGGTTCGAGGAGGTCGCGATCGAACTCGATCGCGGTCAGTGCGCCGTGGCGATCGAGCAGCGGGAACGTCAACGCGCCCTGGCCGGGGCCGATCTCGACGAAGCGGTCGCCCGGCTTCGGGTCGATCGCGAGCAGCATCTTGTCGATGATCCCGCGTTCGTGCAGGAAATGCTGACCGAGCGCCTTTTTCGCGGGTTTGACGAAGCCGGGCTCGTCGTCGTCGCGATGCCGGTCGTTGCGGTCGCTGTCGCGGCTCATGCGGTCTCCGTGCGCGTCGTGCGGGTGCGCGCGAGGCGCGTGCAGGTCTCGATCGCGGCGAACAGGCTGGAAGGATCGGCCAGGCCGCGACCGGCCAGTTCGAGCGCGGTGCCGTGGTCGACCGCGACCCGCGGATAGGGCAGGCCGAGGGTGAGGTTCACCGCGCGCTCGAAGCCGCTGTATTTCAGCACCGGCAGCCCCTGGTCGTGATACATGGCCAGCACCGCGTCGAAGCCCTCCAGCTTCGAGGGCAGGAAGGCGGTGTCCGCGGGCAGCGGACCGATCAACGTCCAGCCTTCGCCGCGCAGGCGTTCGAGCAGCGGGATCACGATGTCGAGTTCCTCGCGGCCGAGGTGACCGTCCTCGCCGGCGTGCGGATTGAGGCCGAGCACCGCGATGCGCGGCGCGGCGATGCCGAAGTCGTCGCGGAGCGCGGCATGCACAATGCGCAACGTGCGTTCCAGACTCGCGGCGTCGATCGCGTCGGGCACCGCGCGCAGCGGGAGATGGGTGGTGGCGAGCGCGACCCGGACGATGTCGTTGGCCAGCATCATCACCACCGGGCGCCCGGCCTGCGCGGCCAGCAGTTCGGTGGTGCCGGTGTAGGGAATGCCGCCGTCGTTGATCGTGGCCTTGTGCACCGGGCCGGTGACGAGGCCGTCGCACAGGCCCTGCAGGCAGGCGCCGGCCGCGGTTTCCAGCGCGGCGATCACGCTGCGCGCGTTGGCCGGCTCGGGAACGCCGAACCCCGCAGGGCGGCGATTGGGAATTTCGACGTGAGCGAGGCGACCCGGGCCTGCCGCCGACGGATCGTTCGGCGAGATCAACCGCAGGGGCAGGCCGATGGCCTCGGACGCGCGCAGCAGCGTGTCGCGGTCGCCGTAACAGACGAGCTGCGCTTCCCAGTCGCGCTGGGCGGCGCGGACGACGAGCTCGGGGCCGATGCCGGCCGGCTCGCCCGGGACCAGCGCGAGACGGGGCCGGCGGGGCATCGCCTCAGCCGGCGTCACCGGCCGTGGTGCCGACGCGGATGTCGATGAAGGCCTCGCCGCGCATTTCGCGCAGGAAGCGGTTCCACTCGTCTTCGAGCTTGCGCTGGCCGATGCTCTCGCGAATCTGGGAGCGGCGGTTCTGGTCGCCGACGTCGGCCTGGCGGGTGCCCACGCGCTGGACGATGTGCCAGCCCGCCTGGGTCTTGAACGGCGCCGACACCTGGCCGTCGCCGAGCGCGGCCACCTGGGCGCCGAAATCCGGGCCGAAGTCGTCCTGGGAGAACCAGCCGAGGTCGCCGCCGCGGGCCTTGCTCGCGTTGTCCTGCGATTCCTTGCCGGCCAGTTCGGCGAAATCGGCGCCGCCGGCGACCCGGGCGCGCAGGGTTTCGAGCTTGGCCTTGGCCGCGCTGTCCTCGCTGGCGTCCTGGGTGCGGATCAGGATGTGCCGCGCCTGGAACTGGGTGACGGAGCGGCCGTCGCCGGCCTGGGCGTTGCGGGTTTCTTCCAGCTTGATCAGCTGGAAGCCGCTGGGACCACGGATCGGGCCGATGATCTGGCCGGGCTGCATGCTGCGGATGGTGCCGGCGAAGCTGGTCGGGATCTGATCGAGCGCGCGCCAGCCGAGGTCGCCGCCCTCCAGCGCGTTCGGGCTGTCGGAATAGCGGACGGCGGCGGCGCTGAATTCCATCTCGCCGCGGTCGAGCAGGCCCTTGATGCCTTCGATCTTGCGCTGGCCGGTGGCGATCTGCTCTGCGGTCGCGCCTTCGGGCAGGGCCACGAGGATGTGCGCGAGACGGTACTGGGTGTTGCCGCCGGCCTGGGCGGCCAGGGCGGCGTCGACCTCGGCATCGCTGACGCTGATCCGGCTCTGCGCGAAACGCTGGCGCAGGCGCTGGATCACGATTTCGTCGCGCAGCGAGTTGCGGAAGTCACCGAAGCTCATGCCCTCGTTGGCCAGCTGCTGGCGCAACTGGTCGAGGCTCATGTTGTTCTGGCGGGCGATGTTGGCGGCGGCGCTGTCGATTTCCTCGTCGCTGACGCGCATGCCGGTGGATTCGGCGCGCGCGGTCTGCAGACGGATCAGGATCAGACGCTCGAGCACCTGACGCTGCAGGACGTCGCCCGGCGGCAACTGCGCCTCGCGGCCGGCGTACTGGCTGCGGATGTTGGCGATGGCGCGATCCAGTTCGCTCTGCAGGATGATGTCTTCGTCGACCACCGCGACGATGCGGTCCAGGGGCTGCTGGGCGATGGCGGAGAAGCTGCCGGCCAGGAGAATGGCGGCGAAGAGAACGCGAAGCGATCGGATCATGGGACGGAGTCTGAAGAGGGGAGATCGCCGCCGCGGGACTGGGGCGGCGGAACGAGGGACAGGTCCTCGCGGTAATAGCCGAGGATAGCACGGCGCAGCCGGCCTTCCGTGTCCGGTCCTGCGGAGCCTAGCCCCTTGAGTTCGATCTCCAGCTGAATGGCGTTGTTGAGATCGCCGCCGCGGTTGCGCAGGTAGCGGCGGCCGACCAGCCGGACCGCGATGCAGCAGCTTTCCCACTGCACGCCGGCGATGCCTTCGAGCAGCTGGTCGTCGCGCAGCGAGTAGTAGTAGCGGCCGACGACGCTCCAGTTCGGGTTGATCGGGTACAGGAACGACAGGTCGGCCTGTTCCAGCAGGTCGCGGCGGTAGCGATAGCTGAAATTCACGATGCCCTTGTCGCCGATCAGATAGCGCGTGCGCAGGCTGGCCAGATCGCGGCGGCCGGCCTTCGGATCCCACTGGTACGAGGCGCCGATGGTCCAGCGGTCGCTCGGGGCGTAGTTGGCGTCGACCACCCAGGCCGACTTGCCTTGCTCGATCGGGCTCTCGCCCGGCACCGTGACCCGGGCGTCCTCGAAGTAGCGGATCTGACCGAAGCTTGCGGACAGCTTCTCGCGGCCGTCGGCCTCGCGGATCAGGCGAGTCGACACGGCGAGGGTCAGCTGGTTGCCGTCGGCCTGGCGGTCGGCGCCGGAGTAGCGGTTGTCGCGGAACAACTGGCCCCAGCCGAAGGTGAGCGGGCGGGTGTCGAACAGCGGAATGCCGGTCTGGTCGCGGTACGGCGCGTGGAAGTAGAAGATCCGCGGTTCGAGCGTGTGCAGATAATCGCCGTCCGAGAACCGGGTGTGGCGGTCGAAGTACAGCCCGGCGTCCAGCGTCGCCAGCGGCAGGCTGCGACTCGGCCGATCGTCGCGGCCGGGCAGGGCCGGGTCGTCTTCGAGGTTGTAGCCGGTGTAGCGCCAGGCCAGGGTCGGCTTCAGGAACCAGCTCGCCCCTTCCAGCGGCAGGCTGACGAAGGGTCGCAGGTCGAGGCGGCTGCCGGCGGCGAATTCCTCGTGGTCGAAGCGGACGGCTTCGGCCTCGATGCCGGCCGCGAACATGCGGCCGAAGCGACGCTCCCAGCGCACCTGGCCGCGCGGCAGGCGGTTGTAGGGCAGGTCGGTGTCGCGCAGGGTGTAGTCGGCGAGCTGCCAGTGGTCGGCCATGAACGCGGCTTCCCACTCGCGACCCCGGCCGTACAGGCCGATATCGCTGGTGACGAAGGAGTTGGCGCCGCTGCTGAGGTTGCTGCTGGCGTCGTCGAGGTAGCGCGGATCGCTGATCCAGGCCATGTTGGCGCGCGCCTGCCAGTGCGGGCCGAAATTCTGGCTGCCGACGAAGCGGGCGAAGCCGCGGTTGTCGCGACGACGATTCCCGGTCGGCACGCCTTCGAGGATTTCCTGTTCGCGCTCGCGATCGGTCAGATCGTCCGAGGGCAGGAACGCGACGTCGAAGACGCCGCGACCGGTTTCGGTCAGATAGCGGAACTCGCCGCCCAACTGCAGGCCGCGCTTGGTCATCAGCCGCGGATTGAGGGTGGCGTCGTAATTCGGCGCGAGATTCAGGTAGATCGGCTGGCGCCAGTCGAAACCGTTGCGGCCCGACTGCGAAATCGCCGGATAGAGCAGGCCGGTGCGGCGGCGGTCGTCGATCGGGAAGCGGAACCACGGCAGGTACAGCACGGGGATCTTGCCCACCCGCAGAGTCGCGTTGCGCGCGGTGCCCATGCCTTCCGCGGTGTCGACGTCGATGCGCTGGGCACGCAGTTCCCAGCGGCGGTCGTTCGGCGGGCAGGTCGAGTAGGTCGAGCCGAACAGCGAACCCTCGTCGCCGCGCATCACGATGCGCTTGGCGCCGCCGTTCCCGCGTCGGCGGATCAACTGGTACTGGATGTCTTCGAGCTCGTGCGTGTCCTTGGCCTGATCGCCATGGCCGCGCGCGGCGATCAGGCGCATGCCGCGGTCCTGATAGCGCACGGTGCCCTCGGCGGTGTAGGTCTCCTTCTCCTGGTCGTAGCTCAGGCGATCGGTGGCCAAGGTCTGATCGCCCCGGCGCAGCACCACGTTGCCGCTGAGGTTCATGACCTGACCGTCGGTGCCTTCGAGCGTATCGCCGTCGACCTGGGTGTCCTGCGTGGTCGGGTCGACCTTCGGGCCGTCGGCGGGCTCGGCCGGCGCCTCGGCGAACGCGGGGACCGCGTCCTCGATCGGGCACAGGCTCCAGTCCTCGGGCTGGTCGTCGGCCGCATGCGCGGACAGCGACAGGGCGATGAAGAAGGGCAGGGGCAGCAGTCGGAGGTGTTTGCGCACGCGATGGACCGGGATCGTGACCGATCCGGCTAGCTTGACGCATCCGCCCCGGAGCGGCAACGCGGGCGACGTGGCGGGCTCAGCCGCGCAGCGCGCCGACGTGGGCGATGCTGGCTTCGCGCAGGCCCTGCAGGTCGTAGCCGCCTTCGAGGCTGGAGACCACCCGGCCTTCGGCGTGACGGTCGGCGATGGCGATCAGTTCGCCGGTGATCCACGCGAAATCCGCGGCCTCCAGCTCCAGTTGCGCCAGCGGGTCGAGGCGGTGGGCGTCGAAGCCGGCCGAGATCATCACCAGTTGCGGGCGGAAGGCCTCGAGTTGCGGCAGCAGCCGCGTCGACCAGGCCTCGCGGAACTGCGCGCTGCCGGCGCCGGGCGGCAGCGGGGCGTTGAAGATGTTGTTGACGCCGCGATCGCTGGCGTGGCCGCTGTCGGGGTAGAGCGGCATCTGGTGCGAGCTGGCGAACACCACGCGCGCGTCGAGATCGAAGATCGCCTGGGTGCCGTTGCCGTGATGGACGTCGAAATCGGCGATGGCCACGCGCGACAGGCCGTATTTCTCCAACGCGTGCGCGGCGCCGACGGCGATCGAGTTGAACAGGCAGAACCCCATTGGCGCGCAGGTCGTGGCGTGGTGTCCGGGCGGCCGCACCGCGCAGAACGCGCGCCGGGCCTCGCCGTTCATCACCATCTCCACGGCCGCGACCACCGCCCCGGCGGCGCGCAGGCCGGCTTCCGCCGAGGCCGGCGACAGCACGGTGTCGGGATCGAGCCAGACGCGCTGATGCGGTTTCGTTTCGAGCACCGCATGCAGCAGCGGTTCGGTGTGCACGCGCAGCAGTTGGCCGCGGGTCGCGCGCGGGGCCTCGATCCATTCGAGATCGGGCCAGGAGGCGCGCAGTCCCGAGGTCACCGCCTCCAGCCGCGCCGGGCATTCCGCATGCATCGGCCCGGTGTCGTGGGCGAGACAGGCGGAATGCGTGAAGACCGGGAAGCCCATGGCCGACTAGGCTTTGCGGCGTTCGTGCTGCCAGAGCACCTCGCCCGCACCGGCGTGTCGCGCCAGCACCCGGGCGAGGACGAACAGGAGGTCGGAGAGGCGATTGAGATAGCGGATCGCCTGCGGCCGCACGGCATCGTGATGCGAAAGGGTGACGCACTCGCGTTCGGCGCGCCGGACGATGGTGCGCGCCAGATGGCAGCGCGCCGCGGCTTCGCCGCCGCCGGGCAGGATGAAATCCTTCAGCGGCGGCAGCGGATCGTTGTAGTGGTCGAGCCGTTCTTCGAGACGCTCGATGTCGGCGTCGGCGATCGCGGCGTGGCCGGGTATGCACAGCTCGCCGCCGAGGTCGAACATCTGATGCTGCACGGTGGTCAGCAGCTCGCGGATGTCGTCCGGAACGTCCGTCGCCAACAGCAGGCCGATCGCCGAATTCGCCTCGTCGACCGTGCCGTAGGCGGTGACCCGCGCCGAATCCTTCGCCACCCGGCTACCATCGCCGAGGCCCGTCGTGCCGTCGTCGCCGGTCTTGGTGTAGATCTTGGAGAGTCGGTTGCCCATGGCGTGAACTTGTAGTCGGCTGTGCGGAGCGACGGTCGTCTTCGCGAGAGCGAAGCCCGGTGCGAAGCGGATGATCGCGCGCGATTCCTCGGCGTTCGCAGGGACGGCGACGTTCGCGCTTTCGGAGAGACGATCCTTCAGACCGTCTGCGCGCGCAGCGCCGGCATGCGCCGGCGGAGCAGGGCGAAGCCGCCGAACAGCGCCGCCGAGTAGAACAGGGTGCCCAGCACGGTCCACTGGAAGAACGGGATGCCGGCGACGTAGGCGGCGACGAGGCCGGCGCCGGTCTGCGGATACAGCGTGCTGCCGAGCCAAGTGAAGAAGTTGGTGACCAGGAAGAACAGCAGCGAGCCGGCCAGCGAATAGCCCAGCACGCGGCCGCCGCCGACACGGCCGCGCAGGCCGAAGCCGAGCACGCTCGACAGCGCGATGCAGACGTAGACCGACCAGAAACTCAGGCTCGCGACGTAGCTCAGGTAATCGCCGCCGAGGATCAGGCCCAGCGCGATGTCCGAGAGCACCATCGCCGCCAGCGGCACCGCGATCGCCAGCCCGCGGCTGGCGAAGTACGCGCCGCCGAACAGGGCCATCGCTTCGACCGGCGAGAAGTTCGGCGGGTGCGGCAGCAGCCGGCTGAGCGCGGCGAGCGCGATCATCGCCGCCAGCATCAGCGGGCCGGGCGCCATCGCTCCGCGGGTGTCGGTGTCGGGGCGGGAGGAGGACGGGGAAGCGGGGGCGGTCATCGGCGGTCGCAGGCGAAAGGGAACACGGAGGCGTTAGCATAACGCAATGTCTCCTCCGGACCCCGCGTCGTCGCCCCCATCCCCGCCCGTCGCGGCGTCCCACGACGTTCTGATCGTCGGCGGCGGCCTGGTCGGTGCCAGTCTTGCCATCGCGCTCGATCGCCTCGGGCTCGATGCGGGCCTGCTCGAAGCCGCCCCTGCCGGCGCGTTGCCGGCGGTGTTCGACCAGCGCAACCTCAGCCTCGCCGAGGCCAGCGTCCATGCGCTGCGCGCGCTCGACGTGCTGCCGCGTCTGCGCGCCCCGACCGGCGCCATCGCCCGCATCCACATCAGCCGCAGCGGCGACTTCGGGCGGGTCGAGCTGAACGCGGCCGACTACGGCCGCGAGGCCTTCGGGCAGGTCGTGGTCGCGCGCGATTTCGGCGAGGCGCTGGAGTCGAAACTCGCCGATCTGCGGCGACTGCGCCGTTATCGTCCCGCGCGCTTCCTGGGATTCGAGGGCGCCGGCGACGACGGCATGCGACGTGTCCGGGTCGCGACGGACGACGGCGAGCGCGTGCTCGGCGCACGGCTGGTGGTCGCCGCCGACGGCACCGCCAGTGCGGTCCGGGATGCGCTCGGGATCGCCACCGAACGCCACGATTACCGCCAGACCCTGTTCGTCGCCCGCCTCCGCGCCGCCCGCGCGCCCGATGGCACCGCATGGGAGCGCTTCACCGAGCACGGGCCCACTGCGCTCCTGCCGCGCGGCGACGGTTTTCACGGCGTGGTCCACGGCGTCTCGGCCGAGGAGGCCGAAGCGGTCGCCGCGCTCGACGATGCCGCCTGGCTCGAACGTCTGCAGCGCGCCTTCGGCTGGCGCGCCGGCCGACTGCTCGGGACCGGGCCGCGCAGCGCGTATCCGATGGCGCGCGTGCTGGCCGAGCGTCTCACTGCGCCGCGCGCGGCCGTCATCGGCAATGCCGCGCAGACCCTGCATCCGATCGGCGCCCAGGGCTTCAACCTCGGCCTGCGCGATGCCCTGACCCTCGTCGAATGCATCGAGGCCGGCCGCCTCCGCGGCGAGGACCCGGGCGATGCGGCCGTGCTCGCCGAATATTCGCGCCGCCGTCGCGACGACCGCGAACGCACGCTGGCGTTCTCCGACGGTCTGGCGCGCTGGACCGCGAACCCATCGCCGCTGGCCTCGTCGCTGCGGAGTCTCGGCCTCGTCGCCATCGAACACGACGACGCCCTGCGCGCGATGCTGGTCGGCGGCGCGATGGGCTATCGCGGCGACGTGCCGCGCCTGTGTCGTGGAGAAGCCGCATGAATCGCCGTTCGCGCAACGATCGTCGCGCCGATGCCGCCATCGTCGGCGGCGGCATCGTCGGCGCCGCCTGCGCCCTCGCGCTGGCGCAGCGGGGATTGCAGGTCGCGCTGATCGAATCCGCCGAACCGCCGGCGTGGTCCGCGGCGACGCCGGATCTTCGGGTCTACGCCTTCGCGCCCGACAACGCCGCGCTGCTCGGGTCGCTGGACGTGTGGGACGCGGTGACCGCGGCGCGCGCGCACCCCTATCGGCGCATGCGCGTGTGGGATGCGGCCGGCGGCGACGAACTGCGCTTCGATGCCGACGCCTTCGCGGTCGCGCAATTGGGCTGGATCGTCGAACACGCGCTGTTGCAGGATCGTCTGTGGGCCGCGCTGCGCGCGTCCACCGTGACCCTGCACTGCCCTGCGCGCGTGGTCGCGCTGGAGCAGGACGCGTCGGAGGATGCCGACGGCGGCGTCCGGCTCGAACTCGACGACGGCCTGCGCGTCGAGGCGCGGATCGCCATCGCCGCCGACGGCGGTCGTTCCACCCTGCGCGATCTCGCGGGCATCCCGACGAAGACCGAGGACTACGCCCAGCGCGGCGTGGTCGCCTACATCGCCACCGAGCGTCCGCACGAGGACACCGCCTGGCAGCGCTTCCTGCCGACCGGCCCGCTGGCGTTCCTGCCCTGCGCGGCGTGGCCGGAGGCGGCGAACGTCAGTTCGATCGTCTGGACGTTGCCCGAGGACGAAGCGGCGCGCGTGCTCGCGCTCGACGACGCGATGTTCGCCGAGGAACTGACCCGCGCGTTCGCCGGGCGTCTCGGCGCATGCCGCCCGCTGACGTCGCGCATCGGGTTTCCGCTGCGTCGCCAGCTCGCCGAGGCCTACGTCGCCGGCCGCGTGCTCGCGATGGGTGATGCCGCGCATGTCGTACATCCGCTCGCGGGGCAGGGCGTCAATCTCGGCCTGCGCGACGTGAGCGCGCTGCGCGATGCGGTCGTCGACGCGCAGGCGCGCAAGGTCGACTGGGCCGCACCGCACCGCCTGCAACGCTGGGCCCGCGCCCGCCGCAGCGACGCCACCGCCTCCGCCCACGCCTTCAGCCTCATCAATCGCGTGTTCTCCAACGACGCCCTCGCGCCGACCCTGCTGCGCGGGCATGCGCTGGGACTCGTCGGAAAACTCGCTCCGCTCAACCGCGCGTTGTGGCGGCATGCGGCGGGGATGTGAGGCGCTCCCACCGAGCCTTGCGGACGATGGACGTTCGGTCGGTCCTCAATCCTATCGTGGTGCGATGAGCGTGACCACCGGAGCGGGTCGGGTCAATTGGCGCGGCGTGCGATGGTTGGCATGCGGCATGCCGGTGCGGTGCAGGATGCCCAAGACCTTCGTCATCTGCGCCGGAGGAATCCGCTGCGGCGTCTTCGCGACGTAGAACCGCACGCCGGTGGTGCAGGGCGGCGTCGTCAGCGAGCCGGCGTAGGTGTAGAACGGGGCGTCGCGGAACAGGCGAAGCGTGTCGTACAGGCCCGTGCCCTGATAGCCCAACGTGTCGCGGGCGATGCTGTCGTACAGCGCATCCAGCGTCGGCGATGCCATCGTCGCCGCGCGGTCGGCCTGGTACTGCACGGCGAACACGACGACGCGTCCGGACGCGTCCGCAGCCTTGATGTGGATTTCCAGTTGCGGCGGCGCGATCCCGGCGCCGGTGGCCGCGGGCAGCACGTGTTCGACCGGCGAATGGAAATGGAATCCAAGCGGGTTGTAGGTCGGATTGACGTCCCAGCCGAGTTTCAGGGGCGACGCGAAAACGATGTTGTTGTCGTGCCCGTCGAAGCCGCCCGGCCGGAACAGGCTCACCGCGGCCGACACGTCGACCGGCACGATCTCGGGCGAGGTGAAGTCGATCGGCGACTGTTGCATGGTCGGGGGTGCCGGACGTGGCCTGCTCGCAGGCGCGGAATCCGGGCATTCGCCGGTCCAGCCGTTGGCGACGCTTTCGGGGTAGGTGAAGGCGG
Organism: Pseudomonadota bacterium; assembly: GCA_049324395.1. GTDB lineage: Bacteria > Pseudomonadota > Gammaproteobacteria > Xanthomonadales > Xanthomonadaceae > Lysobacter_I. The sequence goes on along the minus strand of JBMOOY010000060.1, from coordinate 192,381 downwards.
GCGTGTTCGCGGGAGCGTTCGCTTGCCGATCGGCATCCGCGTCGCTCGAGGACGAAGACCCGTCGGCCGGCATCGCCGCAGCGCGCGAGGGATCGTGCGCGCAGCCGCCCAGAGGCAACAGCAGGACGAACGACGCGCGAATCAGCGCGGTTCGGATATCTCGCGTGGGCTTGCCGTACACAACCTTCTCCTTGGCAGGTCCTCCCGTCGCGGGGAGGATGTGGCGAGCGCGCGATCCGAACGACGACGGTCGGATCGCGCGGGCGTCTTCGCAGCCGGCCGGGCGCGACGCATGTCCTTCGCGATGCCCGGGCCGTGCCTGCATGGTATGCCACAACGGCGCTCGTCGGGATGCCCGTCCGATGCCGGCGAGCCCCCTTAACGTGCGACGGCTTCGGTCGATCTGCGGCCCGGTCGTCCGATCCGACCGCATGCGGCGAGGCGTTGGCCAGCCGCGATCGACGGGGTGAATCGCTCGCGTTGACGCTGGATGCGTGAGTTCGGCATGCTCTGGCACATCAGGGGCGGTCGCCATCGGCGACCTGCGACAGCCGGGCGCGCAGCAGGGATCGGGCATGCGGATTCATTCCACGGTCGAATCGGTCGAGGCCAGGCAGCCGACATGGCTCGCGATCTTCGAGACGCTGCTGTCCATCGCGATCTACGCATTCATCGCGTGGCGGTTTGAGACTTACGTGCATTTCGTGGTCGCAGGTGTATTCGCTCCCTTGTTTCTGCTCAGGACAAAGGAGTCTACCGAGTGGTTGCAGAACAAGTATTTGAGAGCCATAGAGAGAGGAGGGGCTCTGATTGACAAGGTCGTGGACAAGCCTGCCGGATCCGGGAATGCCACTGCTTTCTACAGGAAAATATTTCTTTCTTTTTTCTCTGTGTTCATGATTTCGTGTCTTCTTGTCGTCGCACTTTTATTGCGATTTTTCTCGACTGGGTATTGGTTCGTTCTCCGGCCATTGGATGCGGTCAGAGCGATTCCGGGCAATTGGATGCAACAGAGTTTGTGCGTGGACACTTTTTATCTCCCTGAGTTGATTCCCGGGGAGAATTTTCGAGGCAAGCAGAATCCTTCTTTGGATTTTCAGTGGCTTATTTATTTGATTGAAAGGATCGCGACAAGAAAGAGTTCCGGGTCTTCTAGTGAAATTGCTTTCGAAGCTATGGTCGCTGGTCCTCCGATCATTTTTGCGTACGGTTTTTCGTTGTTCTATCGCATTGGCTTTAAGGCGACTTCCGTTTTCTATTTTCCACTTGTCTGGGTCTCGAGCGCAGGGTTGAACGATGGCAGGCCTGTCTACGAGCGTCTGTCCCGCATCTGCGACGGAAAGATGGAAGAGCATCGGCGCGGCCTGTCTTGGGCCATGCTGCCGGTCGTGATCGCCGTTCTGATGGTGAAATGGTGGGGCGATGGCCTGAAGTCTGCGGTCGAGAAGCTCGCCGAGGACTCTTGGCTGAAATTCCTCCTCCCGTGGCTGGAGCAGATCATCCATCACGGGTTCTGGAGTGGGTGGATCGTCGCGGTCGGGATCGAGATCGTGCTGACCACGACGTTGTTGTACTACGCGGATGCGGCGATCGCGAGGAAGGGCGGCGCACGTCCGTGGCCGGAGCGGCGGGTCGAGGTCGTCGCTTCGACCTTGATCACCCTGCGCAGTGCGGTGGCCGTGCTGCTGGTATGTTCGGGCGTCGCGTTTGCGTTGTTTTCCGTCCTCGACGCGCCGGTCCTTCCGATGCCGGCGCGGTGATCGGGCCCGCGGCGGCTTGACGCATTCCGAATCGAGGCGGGAGACTGGCCGTGGGCGCCGGGAGCCCGGAAGGCGCGGGAACGCCGGCGGGACGCGAGCGAAAACAGGGAAGGAGGGGGCATGTTCGATCTTGCGAGGTTGTTGAGTCGCCCGGCGGGGATGGGGGCGATGGCGGGCGCCGACGGGGCGTTCGAGGCGCTGCAGGCGAAGGTGGGCGGTGCGGCGTTGCCGGCGCCCAGGTCGTCGGCGCTGTATTACATCCGCGGCGTCAAGAACGATGCGGTGTTCGGCGGCGAGGACAAGGACGTGGTGATCTATGCGCCCGAGTTCCTCTACGTGTTCGACCTGGGTTATCCCGCGCACTGCGGGGTGTCGTGCATCTGGAATACGGTGGGATTGGGCGATCCGGGGTTCCCGGATTTCTCGAACGCCGGCCTGCGATCCATTCACGACCTCGACGACAACGGGTTGATCTATCCGGCCATCGCCGGCGAGCTGGTGATCGGCGTCGAGCCGGGCACGTCGCAGGCCGATGCGCTGGCGGCGCTGCGACCGCACGCGATCGAGGTCCGGCACATGTCGCGCGACGACTATCTCGCGAAGGTCTCGCCGTTCCACGAGCGCGAGGCCGCGGCGCGGATCCGCAAGTCGGTGGGTTTCGTGCGCTACGCCGAACAGAACGGCGTCGTGCGCCTGATCGACTTTTCGCCGGGCTGGCGGATTTCGCGGGTGCTGTGACGGGGCGGCGCGGCGACCTGCTACAGTCGCCGCATCGCGCCGACCGGAGTTCCGCCATGACCAAGCTGATCGCGCTGTACCGCCATCCCGCCGATGTCGCGGCGTTCGACGACTACTATTTCTCGAAGCATGTGCCGCTGGCGAAGACCATCGCCGGTCTGCGCCGTTACGAAATCAGCCGCGGTGGCGTCGGTGCCCTGCAGGGCGAGGCGCCGTATCACCTGGCCGCCATCCTGAGTTTCGATTCGATGGCCGAGATGCAGGCGGCGCTGGCGTCGCCGGAAGGGCGCGCGACGGCGGCGGATCTGGGCAACTTCGCCGAAGCCGGCGTCGAACTGTTGATCTTCGATACCGAAGAGATCTGACGATCTGTTCGAAATCCCCTTGTGCGTGGGGCGAAAATGCCACGCAATGCGTATCCAGCCGGCTTGCCGTGGCCTTCGGGTCGCCGGAACCGGATCGGGCCATCGGCGGAGCGGCCTGAAGGCCGCTCCTCCGGTTCGACCGATGGATCGAGTTGACGCCGAGAACACGAAGTCCTGCCCGAGAATCTTCGCATGTACGACAACAATCCCTATGCGCCGCCGGAAGCTGCGGTATCGGATATTGCCGGCAGCGGCGAACCGCTGCCCACGCTCTGGAATCCGGGAGCGGCCACCGCCTGGAGTCTGCTGTTCAGCCCGGTCTTCGGCGCGATCCTGCAGATGAAGAACTGGCAGGCGTTGGGCGAGCCGACGAAGGCCGCGGGTTCGCGACGCTGGGCGATCGGATGCGCGATCTATACCGTGCTGATCGGAACTTCCGCCATGTTTCTGCCGGAGTCCCGGGCGATCGACCGTGCGATCAATCTGTCCGGGGTCGTGGTCCTGCTGATCTGGTATTACGCGAACGGGCGCGAGCAGATCGGGCATGTGAAGGCGCGTTTCGGCAGGACCTATCCGCGCCGCGGCTGGGCGGTGCCGATCCTGATCGCGCTCGGCGTCATGATCGCGTTCGTGGCGGCGATGACGCTGGTCGCGATCGCGGTCATGAGCGCCCGGGGAGAGTTCTGATCGCGCTCACGCGCTCTTCGCCAACTCGCTCCAGTCTTCGTGCAGGCCGCATTCGCGCTTGAGGCCGAAGAAGCGCGTCTCTTCGGGGTTCATGCCGTCTTCGAGACGGCGGGTGGTGTGGATGTCGCCGATCGAGACGTAGCCCTCGTGCCACAGCGGATGGTAGGGCAGGTCGTGGCGCTGCAGGTATTGCCATACGTCGCGATCGGTCCAGTCGGCGATGGGATGCAGTTTCCAGCGGCCGTCGCGCAGTTCGAGGATGTCGATGTTCGTACGACTGTCCGACTGCGTGCGACGCAGGCCGGCGATCCACGTGCGCACGCCGAGTTCGCGCAGCGCGCGCTGCATCGGTTCGACCTTGCGCAGCTGGTTGTAGCGCTGGATGCCCTCGATGCCGTTTTCCCACAGCTTCCCGTGGCGCGCTTCCATCCAGGCGATGCCGACCTGCGGGCGGTAGACCTTGAGGTTCAGCGACAGCCGCTCGGTCAATTCGTCGACGAACCGGTAGGTTTCCGGGAACAGGTAGCCGGTGTCGATCAGGATCACCGGGATGTCGGCCTTCGCCCGCGTGGTCATGTGCAGCGCGACCGCGGCCTGCGCGCCGAAACTCGACGACAGCGCGTGATGGCCGGCGAGGTGTTCGACGGCCCAGGCGACGCGTTCTTCCGCGCTGCGCGAGGCCAGCCAGCGATTGAGTTCGGCGAGCGCCTGCGGCGATTCCGCGGCCGTGACGGGGTCGGGGAGCGTCATGCGACCAACTCCAATGGCAGCGTCCGGCTGCCGGTGCTGTCGATGGAAACGATGCCGCCGCGGACGAGGAAGTCGCCGAACCGTTCGCCCGGTGTGCGTTCCGCGGCATAGCGCGCGAACAACGGATCGAGGGCCTGCAGGATCGCGGCCTCGTCGATGTTCTCGCGGTACAGGGTGTTCAGACGCTGTCCGCGATGGTCGGCGCCGATCATCAGGTTGTAGCGGCCGGGGGCCTTGCCGACCAGCGCGATCTCGCCCAGGTACGGCCGCGAGCAACCGTTCGGGCAGCCGCTGATGCGGACGTGCAGGTCGGCGCCGTCGAGGCCGTGTTTCGCCAGCAGGGCGTCGATGCGGTCGACGAATGCGGGCAGGTAACGCTCGGCTTCGGCCATCGCCAGGCCGCAGGTCGGCAGCGCCACGCAGGCGAGCGCCGCCTTGCGCACCGGCGATGCGGCGATATGCGTGTCGAGGCCGTATTCGCGCACCAGCGCATCGACGGTATCGCGCTGATCGGCATCGAGATTGGCGATCAGCAGGTTCTGGTTGGCGGTCAGCCGGAATTCCGCCTTCGAGCCGCCGTCGCGACCTTCCCCGGCATCCAGCATGCGGGCGATCTCGCGCAGGCCGCTGAGATGGCGCAGACCGTCCCGGTCCCAGATGCGGCCGGAGATCACGCGCAGATTGAGATGCCACAGGCCGTCGTCGCCCTGCGACCAGCCGAACGCGTCGGCGTTGCGATCGAAATCGAACGCGCGCGCGGGGCCGAGGGAGACGCCCGCGCGACGTTCGACTTCTTCCCTGAAGGCGTCGAGTCCGCGATCGTCGATGGTGTACTTCAGGCGCGCACGCTTGCGCACCGCGCGGTTGCCCCAGTCGCGCTGGGTGGTGACCACCGCTTCGCCCACCGGGATGACGTGTTCGGGCGCGATGAAGCCGATGACGTCGGCCAGCCGCGGATACGTCTCCGGATCGCCGTGGGTCGCGCCCATGCCGCCGCCGACGGTGACGTTGTAGCCGACCAGTTCGCCGTCCTCGACGATCGCGATGTAGCCGAGATCCTGCGCGAACACGTCGACGTCGTTCGACGGCGGCACCGCGAAGCCGATCTTGAACTTGCGCGGCAGATAGACCGCGCCGTAGATCGGCTCCTCCTCCTCGCCGCTGCCGGCGACCTTCTCCTCGTCCAGCCAGATCTCGTAGTAGGCGCGGCTGTTGGGCAGCAGATGTTTCGACAGCGCCTCGGCCTGGGCCTGCACCTCGGCGTGGATCCGCGACAGGTAGGGGTTGGCGGCGACCGCGATGTTGCGGTTGACGTCGCCGCAGGCCGCGAGCGTGTCGATCAGCGCGGCGTTGATCGCCTGCATCGTCTTCTTGAGATCGCGCTTGATGACGCCGTGGAACTGGAAGGCCTGACGGGTGGTCACGCGCAGGCCGCGTTCGGCCCAGGTCGTCGCGATGTCGTCGAGCTTCAGCCACTGCGCGGGCGACACCACGCCGCCCGGCGTCCGGGTCCGGATCATGAAGGCATAGTCCGGCTCCAGCTTCTGCCGGCGGCGCTCGTCGCGCACGTCGCGATCGTCCTGCTGGTAGCTGCCGTGGTACTTGATCAGGGTCTGATCGTCCTCGGCCAGCGCGCCGGTGAGCGGATCGGCGAGCGATTCCAGCAGCGTGCCGCGCAGGCGGCCGCTCTGCCGTTTGATGTCCTCGACGGAGTGCGCGGCGGACATCAGTACACGTCCCGGGCGTAGCGTCCCTGCGCCTGCAGGGCGTTGAGGTAGTCGGCGGCGTCCTCGGCGGATTTGCCGCCGTGGGTCGCGACGACATCGAGCAGGGCCGCGTGCACGTCCTTCGCCATCCGCGTCGCATCGCCGCAGACGTACAGGTGCGCGCCGTTCTCCAGCCACGCGAACAGATCGCGACCGCGTTCGCGCAGCTTGTGCTGCACGTAGACCTTGTGCGCCTGATCGCGCGAGAACGCCAGGTCCAGCCGATGCAGGGCGCCGCGCTTGAGCGCCTCCTGCCATTCGAGCTGGTAGAGGAAATCGCTGCGCGCGTGCGGATTGCCGAACAGCAGCCAGTTGCGGCCGGTCGCTGCGATCGCCTCGCGTTCCTGCACGAAGCCGCGGAACGGCGCGACGCCGGTGCCGGGGCCGATCATGATCGTGTCGCGGCCCGGATCGGACGGCAGCCGGAAGCGTTCGTTGCGTTCGACGAACACCGGCAGCGCCGCGCCTTCCTCGCGGGTGGCGAGATGGTGCGAGCCGGCGCCCCAGCGCAGCCCGCTGCCGTGCCGGTATTCGACATGGGCCACGGTCAGGTGCGCTTCGTCGCCGACGACCTTCCGGCTGGATGCGATCGAGTACAGCCGGGGCTGCAGCGGACGCAGCGCCTCGATCAGCGCTTCCGCGGTCCAGGCGCCCGGATGTTCGGCGAGCAGATCGACGATCTGGGACTGCGCCATGAGCGCCGCGAGCGCTTCGCGCTGGTCGGGCGCGAGCAGACGATTCAGGGATTCGCTGCCGGCGTTCGCGGCGTGGGTGGCGACGAACGGGCGGCTGAGTCGGGTGATCTCGCGGCGACGTCCCAGCCATTCGCGCAGCGGCAGGGTGTCGCCGCCATGGCTGACCGGCGCTTCGGGATCGAGACCGAGCGTGTCGGCGATCGCGGCGACCAGCGCAGGCGGGTTTTCGATCCACACGCCGAGCGCATCGCCCGGCTCGTAGTCCAGACCGCTGTCGGCGAGCGACAGTTCGAGGTGGCGGATGTCGCGGTCGGAACCGCGGCCGACGATCGGCAGATTGGCGAGCAGCTCCGCGGCGAACGGCCGTTCGCGCGACCAGGCCGACGGCGTCTGGGCCTGCGGACGCAGGGGCGTCACGCTGGCCAGCGCGGGCGCCTGCGGCCTGGGCTTGAGGGCTTCGCGCGCTTCCGCGAACAACTTCCCCGACCACGGCGCGGCCACGGTATCGACATCCAGATCGGCGTCGCCGCGTGCGATCCAGCGCTGCGCGCCGAGGGCTTCGAGGCGGGCGTCGATGCGCTGGCCGATCGCGCAGAACTGCGGGTAGCTGGAATCGCCGAGGCCGAGCACGGCGTAGCGCAACTGCGGGAGCTTCGGTGCGCGCTTGCCGTCGAGGAATTCGACCAGTCCGCGGGCGTCGTCCGGCGGGTCGCCGTCGCCCTGGGTGCTGATGACGATGGCGAGGAAGCGCTCGTCCTTCAGTTCGCGGGTGGGATAGGCGTCGGCGCGGAGCAGACGCACCGGCAGGCCTTCGCCCTCGAGTTTCGCCGCCAGCGCCTCGGCGACCCGACGGGCGTTGCCGGTCTGGCTGCCGTAGATCAGGGTCAGGCGCTCGCGGTCGGCGGCGACGTCGACCGGCGGTACCGCGGCCAGCGCCGGGGCGAGCCCCTGGGCGCGGGCGAGCCCGGCCGCGTAGCCGGAGAGCCACCACAGGCCGGCGCTGTCCAGACCCTCGGTCAGACGGACGATCTGGGCATGGGCTTCCGCCGGCAGCGGCGACTGCGGAGGGGAGGTCGGCGACAGGGCGAGCTGGGCGGGGGACATGAAGGCCTGGAGGCGCATCTGCGGCTGGATCGGGAATCCAGCCTAGGACCGCCCATTTCCGGGCGGAAAGGAGCGGTCGTTATGCGCTTATGCCGGTGTGCGCACTTCCGGTACGCGGGACCCGTGTCGATACTGGTCGCCCGTCGTGCGATGCGGCCGCTCGGCTCCGGAGCGGTCGCCGAGGGTCCGGAATTCGCGGGAGTTCGCGGACTTTCCCGGAAATCGCCGCGGCGGACCGCTATCCTTGAACCTGTCGCCCTTCGACCGCGCGACCCGGCAGGGATGCCGGCGTCGTCGTCCCCCACCCACAGGGATTCCATGTCGTACCCAGCCCTGAGTCATCTCGATCGGCTCGAAGCCGAAAGCATCCACATCCTGCGCGAAGTCGCCGCCGAGTTCCGCAACCCGGTGATGCTCTATTCGATCGGCAAGGACAGTTCGGTGCTGCTGCATCTGCTGCAGAAGGCGTTCGCGCCCGCGCGTTCCCCGATCCCGTTGCTGCACGTCGATACCGGCTGGAAGTTCCGCGAGATGATCGCCTTCCGCGACCGACGCGCGCAGGACACCGGAATTCCGCTCAGGGTCCACACCAATCCCGACGGGCTGGCGCAGGGCATCAATCCCATCGACCATGGCGCCACCGTGCATACCGACGTGATGAAGACGCAGGCGCTGAAGCAGGCGCTGGATCTGCACGGTTTCGACGCGGCGATCGGCGGCGCGCGGCGCGACGAAGAGAAATCGCGCGCCAAGGAACGCATTTTCTCGTTCCGCACCGAGCAGCACCGCTGGGATCCCAAGAACCAGCGGCCGGAGCTGTGGAACCTCTACAACACCCGGATCCACAAGGGCGAATCGGTGCGCGTGTTCCCGATCTCGAACTGGACCGAGCTCGACGTGTGGCTCTACATCTACCGCGAGAAGATCCCGGTACCGTCGCTGTACTTCGCGCAGGAACGACCCGTGGTCGAGCGCGACGGCGCATTGATCATGGTCGACGACGACCGCCTGCCGCTGCGCGACGGCGAGACGCCGGCCATGCGCCGCGTGCGCTTCCGCACGCTCGGCTGCTATCCGCTGACCGGCGCGATCGAGTCCGAGGCCGACACGCTGGAGAAGATCATCGTCGAGATGCTGGTCGCGACCACGTCCGAGCGGCAGGGGCGGGTGATCGACCACGATCCCTCCGCGTCGATGGAGAAGAAGAAGCAGGAGGGCTATTTCTGATGAACGCCATCGCCGCCCACGCCGACGCCGAAGCCGCGGTCGCATCGTATCTGTCGCAGCACGAGCGCAAGCAATTGCTGCGGTTCATCACCTGCGGCAGCGTCGACGACGGCAAGAGCACGCTGATCGGGCGCCTGCTGCACGACACCAAGCTCCTGCTGGACGACCAGCTCGCGACCCTGGAGGCCGACAGCCTGCGCCACGGCACCCAGAACGGGCAGATCGACTTCGCACTGCTCGTCGACGGCCTGCAGGCCGAGCGCGAGCAGGGCATCACCATCGACGTCGCCTACCGCTTCTTCGACACCGACCGGCGCAAGTTCATCGTCGCCGATTGCCCGGGGCACGAGCAGTACACCCGCAACATGGCCACGGGCGCCTCGACGGCCGATCTCGCGATCGTGCTGGTCGACGCGCGCAAGGGCCTGCTGACCCAGACCCGGCGCCACAGCTATATCGTCTCGCTGCTGGGCATCCGCCACGTGGTGCTCGCGGTCAACAAGATGGATCTCGTCGGCCACGACGAAGCGGTGTTCGCGCGGATCGTCGACGACTACCGTGCGCTGGCCGCGCAGCTCGGCATCGCGCACGTCGTCTGCATTCCGCTGTCGGCGCTCAACGGCGACAACATGCTGGAACCCTCGCCGCGGATGCCCTGGTACACCGGAACGACGCTGCTGGAGCATCTCGAAACCGTCGAGATCGCCGACGAAGTTGCCGACGGACGCGTCGATCCCGGTCTGCGCATGCCGGTGCAGTGGGTCTGCCGGCCCGACCAGCATTTCCGCGGATTCGCCGGAACGCTGGTGTCCGGCGCGGTCGCGCCGGGCGACGAGATCGTCGCGCTGCCCTCGGGCCGGCGCTCGCGCGTCGCGCGCGTGGTCGCCGGCGGAGGCGCAGGCCACGGTCGCGATCTCGCCCGCGCGGTTCGCGGACAGGCGGTGACGCTCACGCTGGAGGACGAAATCGACATCAGCCGCGGCGATGTGATCGCCTCGGCGTCCGCGCCGCCGCAGGCGGCCGATCAGTTCGCCGCCCACGTGCTGTGGATGGGCGAACGCCCGCTGCTGCCGGGGCGCCCGTACTGGCTGAAGATCGGCGCGCGCACGGTCGGCGCGTCGATCACCGAGATCAAGCACCGGGTCGACGTGAACACCCAGGAACCGCTGGCCGCGAAGCACCTCGAACTCAACGAGGTCGGCTATTGCAACCTGCACCTCGACCAGCCGGTCGCGTTCGAGCCGTACGCCGACAGCCGCGAACTCGGCGCGTTCATCCTGATCGACCGCCAGACCAACGGTACCGTCGCCGCCGGCACGCTCGATTTCGCGCTTCGCCGCGCCGCGAACATCCACTGGCAGCATCTGGAGGTCGACAAGGCGGCGCGCGCGCGCAGCATGGGCCAGGCGCCGCGCTGCGTCTGGTTCACCGGCCTGTCCGGGTCGGGCAAGTCCACGATCGCGAATCTGGTCGAGAAGCGGCTGATGGCGATGGGTCTGCACACCTACCTGCTCGATGGCGACAACGTCCGCCACGGCCTCAACAAGGATCTCGGCTTCAGCGACGAGGACCGGGTCGAGAACATCCGTCGCGTCGCCGAAGTGTCGAAGTTGATGGTCGACGCCGGCCTGATCGTGCTGGTCAGTTTCATCTCGCCGTTCCGCGCCGAACGGCGGATGGCGCGCGATCTGTTCGACGACGGCGAGTTCGTCGAAGTCTTCGTCGATACGCCGCTGGCGGTCGCCGAAGCGCGCGACGTGAAGGGCCTCTACGCCAAGGCGCGCGCCGGCAGGATCCCGAACTTCACCGGCATCGATTCGCCCTACGAAATTCCGGAAGCCCCGGAACTGCGCCTCGACACCGTCGCCGAGACGTCCGAAGCGCTGGCGGAGCGTGTGGTGGCGCGACTGCTCGGCGGTTGAGGCGCTGCGCTTTCGGGCGGGGCGGCTTCGGCACCACGCGCCGCAAGAAAACGCCCGCCGGAAGGCGGGCGTTGCGTACGGCGCCTTCGGTCGTCTTCACTTCTTCTTGCGCAGCGCCTCGAACACGAACAGCAGCACGACCGCGGCCAGGATCGCGACCACCCAGGTCATCCAGCCATGGCCCGGGTAGACGTAACCGCCGATCGCGGCGCCGCCGATGCCGAGCAGGATGGTGAGGATCCAGCCCATCGGGTTCGCCCCCGGTTTGATCAGGCGCGCCAGCAGGCCGATGACCGCGCCGCCGATGATGTAGCCCAGGATGCCGTCGAACATGCGGATCTCCCGCGAGACGCGTCGTAGCGACGCGAACGCATTCTGGCATCGGGCGGACCCGCCCGGACGACGCCGGCCTCCGAACGGCGACGCCCCGGCGGAGCCGGGGCGTCGAGGGCGGTGCCGGGCGCTGTCGTTCAGCAGCAGCCGTGTTCGCCGTGGTGATGTCCGCCGGCCACCGCAGCCACGCCGGTGGTCTCGCCGCGGACGCTGGCGTTGCGGTGCTCCGCGATCACCCGCGCCACGCAGGCGGTGACCCGCTTGCCCATCGGAATGTGCAGGAATTCGTTGGGGCCATGCGCATTGGAATGCGGGCCGAGCACGCCGGTGATCATGAACTGCGCACCGGGGAATTTCTCGCCGAGCATGCCCATGAACGGGATCGTGCCGCCTTCGCCCATGTACATCGCGGGCTGGCCGAAGAACTCGCGGCTCGCGCTGTCGATGGCGCGGTCGAGCCAAGGCGTCATCGTCGGCGCGTTCCAGCCGGTCGAATCCTTTTCCAGATGCAGGCTGACTTCGGCGCCGTACGGCGGGTCGCGCAGCAGCGCTTCGGTGAGCAGTTCGCCGGCGCGCTTGCCGTCGAGGGTCGGCGGCAGGCGCAGGCTCAGTTTCACCGAGGTGAACGGACGCAGCACGTTGCCGGCCGAAGACAGCGGCGGCATGCCGTCGACGCCGGTCACCGACAGCGCCGGACGCCAGGTGCGGTTGAGCACCAGTTCGGTCAGGTCCGCATGCATCGGCGACATGCCGGGCAGGAACGGGAACTTGTCGTAGACCGCGGTGCCGAGCACCTGCGAGCAGGTTTGCGCCTGGGCGAGACGGTCGGCCGGGATCTCGACATGCAGGCCATCGAGCAGGATGCGGCCGGTGTCCTGGTCCTCGATCCGCGACAGCAGCTGACGCAGGATGCGGAAGCTCGAGGGCACGATCCCGGACGCGTCGCCGGAGTGCACGCCTTCGTTCAGCACCTTCACGGTGAGATTGCCGCCGGCGAGGCCGCGCAGCGAAGTGGTGCACCACAACTGGTCGTAGTTGCCGCAGCCGGAATCGAGGCAGACCACGAGCGACGGACGGCCGATGCGCGCGGCGAGATGGTCGACGTAGGCCGGCAGATCGTAGCTGCCGGATTCTTCGCAGGCCTCGATCATCACCACGCAGCGCGCGTGCGGCACGCCCTGCGCCTGCAGCGCCTGGATCGCGGCGATCGAGCCGAAGATCGCGTAGCCGTCGTCGGCGCCGCCGCGACCGTACAGGCGGTCGCCCTTGATGACCGGTGTCCACGGGCCGAGATCGTCGTCCCAGCCGGTCATCTCCGGCTGCTTGTCGAGATGGCCGTAGAGCAGCACGCAGTCCTCGCCGGTGTCCGCGTCCGCGCTGGCGGGGATCTCGATGAAGATCAGCGGCGTGCGTCCTTCCAGGCGCACCACGTCCACCTGCATGCCCGGCACGTTCTGCGCGCGCGCCCAGCGCTCCATCAGCTTCACCGCATCGTCCATGTAACCGTGGGCGACCCAGTCGCTGTCGAACATCGGCGACTTGTTGGGAATGCGGATGTAATCGACGAGTTGCGGGACGATCTCGTCGTCCCATTTTTCGCTCACGAAACGCTCGACCTGGCTGATGTTCATGCTGCGGATTCGTTGCCGGAAAGTGGCGGACATTGTACGCCCCCCGTCGCCGGCGCGCCCCGGGGCGCATCGGGCGTCGGCGCAGGGGGTAGGACTTTTCCGACCCCGGGCCGCGTCGTTCCCCTGCAGCGCGGCGGGCGGTTCGGCGATGGGTCGGGACCGCCCGGATCCGGAGACTGTCCCTGTCGACGCAAGGTCGCCGACAGCGAGGACCGGAACCGGTCCGCACCGTCAAATCCATCATCTCTCAAGGAGCCACACCATGAACCTGTTCGCCACCGCCCCGAAGTTCCTGAACCGCACCATCGCCGCCGCCGCCCTGTCGCTCGCCCTCATGGGCAGCGCCTTCGCCGCGGAGAAGGTCAACATCAACACCGCCGACGCCGCCACCCTCGATCGCGTGCTGGTCAACGTCGGCCCCTCGAAGGCCCAGGCGATCGTCGCCTGGCGCAAGGCGAACGGCCCGTTCCGCAGCGCCGAGCAGCTCGCCCAGGTGCAGGGCATCGGCCTGAAGACCGTCGAGAAGAACCGCGAGATGATCGTGCTCGGCGGCGGCGCGGCCCCGACCCGTCCCGCGGCGGCCAAGGCGCCGGCCCCCGCGCCGAAGAAGCGCTGAGCGACGCCGGCCTTCGCGCCGGTCCATCGCCACCGTATCGGGCGGCCGCGAGCGATCGCGGCCGCCCGGCGTCGTCGGCGGATCGTCTCCGCTACACTCGCCGCGCCCCCGACCGGAGATCGGCATGTCCCTCCCGCAGCCCCGTCTGCGCCTCGTTCCCGCCCACGACTATCGCCGCGAACGCTGGCGCAACGGGTTCGGCTGGACCCGCGAGATCCTGCGCTGGCCCGAGCACGGAGACGAATGGGATTGGCGCCTGTCGATCGCCGAGATCGAACGCGATGCGCCGTTTTCGTCGTTCCCCGGCATCGAGCGCGAACTGGTCCTGCTGCACGGCGCGGGCGTGCGCCTGCGCTTCGACGACGGCGAGGTGCGCGAGGTGCTGCCGCCGCACGGGCGCGTGCGTTTCGCGGGCGAACGCGCGGCGTTCGGCGAACTGATCGACGGCCCCACCCACGATTTCAATCTGATGTGGCGCCGCGATCGCATCGACGCGGAGTTGTGGCATCGCCCGCTGGTGGGCTCGATGGTGCTGTTCGTCGAACCCGACGAGCGTTGGATGGTGCACGTGCTGTCGGGGCACGCGCGTTGCGACGATGGCGACGTCCAGCGCACGGCGACGCTCGGCGATAGTCTGCTTCTATCGAATCCGCTTCCATCGGCGAACGGCGCGCGCGCCCGTTTCGCGCTCGATGGCGGCGGCGAGGTGTTGATCGCCCGGCTGCGGGAGCGTCGCGCGGAACCGTGACGGGTTTCGATTCGCATTCCGTCGCGCTCGCTCATTTTTCCGTGGATACGCGTTCCGTCCGTCGTCGCGACATCGGAGATCGCCGCGGATTTTGAGCATGATCAGAAATCCGCCCGTCGCGGGTCCGTACCCTGCGCGGCATTCTCGACCACACGGACGGAACTCCCCCATGGAATTCGTTCTCCACGATGCCGATGGGCATCGTTGCATCGCATTCAACGATCTGGTCCGCGGCGAAGACGGCGTCCAGGCCAACCAGTTCCTCGTCGCCCACGGCACGCATTCCGCGTTGATCGACCCGGGCGGGTCGTTGCTCTACACCCCGCTGGTGCTGGCGCTGGGCCGGCACGTACGACCGCATCAGATCGACCTCGTGCTGTGCTCGCACCAGGATCCGGACATCATCGGCTCGGTCGACAAGTGGCTGCTCTACACCAGGGCCACGGTCGCCTGCTCGAAGCTCTGGGGTCGCTTCGTGCCGCACCTCGTGCCGCATTACATGGAGAACGCCGGCAGCGACCGCTACCTGCTGATCGAGGACGAGGGCGGATGCATCCAGCTCGGCGACACCGAGATCCACGCGCTCCCCGCGCACTTCCTGCATTCCGTGGGCAATCTGTCGTTCTACGACCCGATCAGCCGGATCCTGTTCCCGGGCGACATCTGCTCGGGGCTGGTCTCCAGCGGCGCCCCCTACGGCTTCGTCGAGGACTTCGACAGCTACCGCCCGTGCATGGAAGGGTTCCATCGCCGCTACATGGCCGGCAACCGCGCGGTGCGGCAGTGGGTCGACATGGTGCGCGAACTCGACCCGGCGATGATCGTGCCGCAGCACGGCATGCCCTTCCGCGGCAAGGCGCAGGAGGCCATGCTCGATTGGCTCCGCGATCTGCAATGCGGCATGGACCTGATCCGGCCGAACCGTTCGGTCGCTTCGATCCGCAGCCGTCCGAAACTCGCCTGCGTCTGACGCGTGCGGGGTTGCGCGCCGAGGGAACGACGCGGTCTGCGTCGCGACGTTCGGTCGGCAAACTCGGGCGAACCCGTCCGCGCCCTACAACAGGTTGGGAATCAGCACCACCGCCGTCGCCACGGTCGACACGGTCAGCACGCTGAGCAGCATCTGCTTCGGCGTGCGTCCGCGCGCCCACAGCCACAGGCCCGACAGGCCCAGCAGGATCATGCCGATCGCGAAGCTGTCGCCGAGGATGCGCCAGCCGAGGCCGCCGCCCACCGCCTTGTGCAGGCGGTTCAGCGCGGCGAGCGTGGTGTGGCGCGTGCGCTTCAATTCCGCGGTCGTTTCGCCCGGCGCGTACTCCAGCGACCAGCTTTCGCTCGCGGTGCCGCCGTTGAGCGACCAGCGCGGCGGTTCGCGACGTTCGCCGCGGTCGCCCGGTTTGGGCTTGCGGATGACCTGCGCGTCCAGGCCGTGGGTCTCGCGCAACCACGTCGACAGCGCTTCCGCGCTCGCGCCGGCGGATGCGGGCACGCGCAGCGCGGTCTTGCCCAGCGGCGCGTTCTCGCCCTGCGGCCATGCGCCGTCGCCGAAACGATGGCTCATGATCAGGCCGGTACTGCCGTAGAGCACCGCCGCCAGCGCGCCCCATGCGCCGATCCACAGATGCAACTGCCGGATCCAGCGATGCAGGGATGCGCGGGGTCGGCGTGCGGCGGGGGAGGCGTTGCGGATCGTCGTGGCGTTCATGGGGCGGCTGGCGGCGGTGGTGTGCGGAGGGAAAGGGACGTTCATGCCTCCGCCCAGCGGCGGAGGAGGTTGTGATAGACGCCGGTCAACTGCACCAGCGCGGCGTGATCGGGCGCGTCCGCGGTCAGATGACGGATCGACAGATCCAGTTCGTAGAGCAATCGCCGCTGGCCGTCGTCGCGGACCAGGCTCTGCATCCAGAAGAACGAGGCCACTCGCGCGCCGCGGGTCACCGGCAGCACGCGATGCAGGCTGGTGCCCGGATACAGCACCATGTGGCCGGCGGGCAGCTTCACCTGCTGCGTACCGTAGGTGTCCTCGATTTCCAGCTCGCCGCCGTCGTAGCTCTCCGGCGCGGCCAGGAAAAGCGTCGCCGACAGATCGGTGCGCACCGGTTCGGCGTCGCCCCGACTGCGGTCGTAGCGCACGGCGTTGTCGACGTGATAGCCGAACGACTGCCCGCCGGCGTAGCGGTTGAACAGGGGCGGATAGATGCGTCGGGGCAGCGCGGCGGCGAAGAAGGTCGCATTGCGCGACAGCGCATCGAGCACGCGCGCGCCGAGTTCGCGCGCGACCGGCGAGGTTTCGGGCAACTGCGCGTTGTCCTTGGCCTTCGCCGACTGATGGCCGGCGGTGACCTTGCCGTCGGCCCAGTCGGCCGCATCCAGGCGCGCGCGGACATCGGCGACCTCGGCGGCGGTCAACACATCGGGAATGGCGATCAGCATGGCGGTGTCCCCTGCGGCGTGCGTGCGCGGACGGCGATCAGAAGCGCCAGGTGGCGGTGAGCATCGCGGCGCGGCCGTCGCCGGGCGTGGCCCAGCCGCTGCCGCCGGTCACCGTGGCGCCGGTGAACGCGATGCTGTTGCGGATGCGGGTGTAGTAGGTCTCGTCGAGCAGATTGTCGACGTTCAACTGGAGCGAGAGTCGTTCGTTCACCGCGTACGCGACCATCGCGCGATGCACCACGTAATCGTCCGTATAGAACAGCGCGCGGCCGTCGAGGGTGTTGTTCTGGACCACGAATTCGCCCTGCCAGGTCGCGCCGTAGCCGAAGCTCCAGTCGCCGAGTTCGTACGTGGTCCAGAGGCTGCCGGAATGCTCCGGCGTGTTGGTCAGCGGATTGCCGGCGAACGGATCGCGATCGGTCGCGGAATTGCCGCAGGCCGCGCTCGGGTTGTCGCGGCAGTACGACGACACGCCACGTATCACCTCGCTGTCCAGCCAGGTGTAGTTCGCGAAGATCCGCCAGCCAGGGGTCAGCGTTCCGGCGACGCCGAGCGCCACCCCGTCCACCCGCGCGCGGCCGTCGAGCTGCTGTTCGCCGGCGGGATTGAGCGGATTGCCCGGGTCGGCGACGCGGTAGCGGCGGCGCTCGTTGCGGAACGCGGCGGCGGTGATCGCGAGCCGACGATCGAGCAGTTCCCATTTCGTCCCGAGTTCCAGATTCACCGCGGTTTCGGGGTCGACCGCGCAGTTCGCCGCGCCGGCGGTGCCGACGAGCGTGCAACTGCCGTTGACCGAGGCCTTCGACGGCGTCTTGCTGTTGGCCCAGGAGAGATAGACCGTGCCGTGTTCGACCGGCTTGAACACCAGCCCGGCGCGGTAGGACAAGAGATTCTCGTCGTTGCGTGCGATCGGGTTGACGCCGATGAGGTCGCCGCGGGTCGCGTTGTCGGTGGAGACGATCCAGGTCCTGGTCGCGCCGCGGTTGCGGTCGTAGCGCGCGCCGAGATTGAGCATCCAGCGCTCGCCGAACTTCAGCGTGTCGAACAGGTAGACCGATGCGCTGTCCAGGTCGCCCTCGGTCTTCGCGCTGCGGAAAAAATTGCGCGGACCGCGCCAGACGTTGTCCGGGTTCCGGAAGGTCTGGTAGGGATAGCCGGCGGCGGTATTCGGCAGCGGACTGCCGTCGGCGTTGAAGAATACGCCGCCGTTCTCGCCGTCGAAGGATTCGGTGGCGAACGCGACGCCCGCGACCAGCGCGTGGCCGATGCGACCGGTCGCGAAACGGGCGGTGAGATCGGTCTGCGAGATCGCGATCGTATTGCGGGTGTCTCGGACGAAGCCGCGCGGGCCGCTGTTCGGCAGCCAGGTGCCGGCCGGCTGTCCCGCGGGGCAGGCCTGGCCGCTGTAGGGGTTGGTGCCGTCGTCGAGGCACCAACTGCCGCCGGGCGCGGTGACGTTCGAGACCTGGTCCACGCGCTGCAGTCGCGCGAGGCTGCGCAGGGTGGCGCTGTCGCCGAAGTCGCGTTCGAACACCGCGGTCAGCATGTCGACGTCGATCGTCTGCGCCGAGACGTTCCGATAGCCGAAGTAGGTCTCCGGGTCGATGCCGGGCAGGGGTCCGTCGTTGTAGGTGTTGAGCGCGTACGGCACGCCGTATTGCGGGATGTTGTCGTCGCTCTGGTGGACGTAAGACACGGTGATCCGGGTGTCGGAGCCGAGTCCGAACGCGAGCGAGGGCGCGAATCCCCAGCGCCGGAAACGCTCCACGTCGCGCCCGGGCGCGTCGTTGGCGTGCGCCATGGCATTGAGACGGAGGGCGACGCCGCCGCCGACATCGAAATTGCTGTCGGCGGTGGCGCGGCCGTAGCCGTCGGTGCCGATCCCGACCGCGAACGCATGCGCATCGCCCTCGCGCGCGGCCTTGCTCACGAGGTTGATGTTGCCGCCGACCGAGCCTGCGCCCGACACCGCGGAATTCGCGCCGTTGATCAGTTCGACGGATTCGAGGTTGAAGGTGTCGGTGCGGCTGTACAGCGCGCTGTCGCGCACGCCGTCGCTGGTGATGTCGCTGGTGGCGGTGTAGCCGCGCAGGGTGATGCTGTCGCCATAGCCGCCGCCGCCTTCGCCGGCGCCGAAGGTGATGCCGGGCAGGGTGCTCAGCACGTCGCGCAGGCCGAGCAGGTTCTGCTGCTCGATGACCTCGCGGTCGACCACGGTGATGGTCTGCGGGGTGTCGCGCAGCGGTTCGGTGTACTTGGGCGAATCGGCCTTGTGCGCGTGCGCGCCGACGACCTCGACGGTGTCGATCTCGGCCGCGTCGGCGGCGGCATCGGCAGGGGAGTTCGCGAAGGCGGGACCGCAGACGGTCAGGGAGAAGGCGACGGCGAGCGGGGTCAGCCGGGCATGCGGAGCGGTGGTGGTCATCAGCCGGGAAGATGCAGTGGGGGCTGCGGATGGCTGGAATCGGCTACCGCGACCCGTGCATGTTAATGAGAATCGTTATCGAATGGAAGCCCCGCGTCGACAGACGTCTTCCGGCGATCGCGTTGGAGGCCGCGGTCCGCGCGTCGTAGGATGCGGGACCCCGCCCCGGAGCGCCGCATGACCGCTTTCCTGCACGTTCGCCGCGCGACGGCGCGCGCCTTCCTGGAGCGCGCCTCGTGAGTCTGCTGCTGGTTCGCCACGGACAGGCGAGCTACGGCGCCGCCGACTACGACAACCTCTCCGAGCGCGGACGCCTGCAGTCGCGCCGGCTCGGCGAATGGCTCGCGCGCGGCGGCCACCGTTTCGGGGTCGTGATCGTGGGCGGCATGCGTCGCCACCGGCAGACCGCGGAAGGCGTGGCCGAAGCGTTCGCGGCGCAGGGAATTCCGCTGCCCGAGCCGGTGGCCGACGAGGGGTTCGCGGAATTCGATCATCACGCCGTCTTCAGCGCCTGGCTCGAACGCAACGCCGACGATCCGATCGCCATCGCGAGCCGCAGCGGCGATCCGCGCGATGTCGGCGCGATGCTGCAGGCGGCGCTGCTGGCCTGGGCGCGCGACGAACTGCCCGGCCTGCCGGAAACCTGGGACGCCTTCGGCGCGCGCGTGCACGCGGCCGGCGAACGTCTGCAGGCGCTGGCCGGCGACGGCGAGGCGCTGGTGCTCAGCTCGGGCGGGGTGATCTCGCGCCTGGCGCAGATCGCGCTGGACGTTCCGCCCGAACGCGCGGTGGAACTGAATCTGTCCCTGCGCAACAGCGCGCTGTCGGAATTCCATCCGCATCGCGGCCGGCTGCGGATGGGCTCGTGGAACGCCCTGCCGCATCTGCATGGCGAGCGCGCGCTGTGGACGTACTATTGAACGCATCGCCACGACCGCGATGCCTATCCTGATGCTGACCCCGATGACCGCCGAACCCGTCGCCACGCTGTTCCCGTTTTCCGAACGCTCGCGCCGGCTGCAGGCCGAGGTCGCGCGCTTCGTCGCCGAAAGGATCGTGCCGGCCGAAGCCGCGTTCGCGGCACATGGCGCCGATCCCGCCGCGCGCTGGACGATTCCGCCGCTGCTGGAATCGCTGAAGGCGGAGGCGCGGGCGCAGGGGCTGTGGAATCTGTTTCTCCCCGATGCGGCACTCGGCGCCGGCCTGAGCAACCTCGACTACGCGCCGATCGCCGAACTCACCGGGCGCAGCCTGCATGCGCCCGAGGTCTTCAATTGCAGCGCGCCCGACACCGGCAACATGGAAGTGCTGCTGCACTTCGCCACGCAGGAACAGCGCGAGCCGTGGCTGCCGCGCCTGCTGGCCGGCGAGATCCGCTCCGCGTTCGCGATGACCGAACCGGAGGTCGCCAGCTCCGACGCCACCAACATCGCGCTGCCGATCGTGCGCGACGGCGATGCGCTGGTATTGAACGGCCGCAAGTGGTGGACCACCGGCGCCGGCGATCCGCGCTGCGCGCTGTTGATCGTGATGGGCGTGACCGATCCCGACGCGCCGCCGCACCGCCGCCAGTCGATGGTGCTGGTGCCGATGGAGACGCCCGGGGTGCGCGTCGTGCGTCCGCTCACCGTGTTCGGCTACGACGACGCGCCGCACGGGCACGTCGAGATCGAATTCCGCGACGTTCGCGTGCCGGTCGCGAATCTGCTCGGCGCGTCGGGCAGCGGTTTCGAGATCGCGCAGGCGCGGTTGGGCCCCGGCCGCATCCACCACTGCATGCGCCTGATCGGCCTCGCCCAGCGCGCGCTGGAGACGATGGTCGAGCGCGCGCGGACGCGCGAGGCCTTCGGTCGCCCGCTCGGCGGCCACGGCATGGCCCAGGAAGCCATCGCACTGTCGCGCTGCGAGATCGAACAGGCGCGCCTGCTCACGCTGCAGGCCGCGGCGGCGCTCGACGCCCATGGAAACAAGGGCGCCAAGGATCTGATCGGCATGATCAAGATCGTCGCGCCGCGCATGGCCTGCGCGGTGATCGACCGCGCGATGCAACTCCATGGCGCCGGCGGTCTGTCGCAGGATCATTTCCTCGCTCAGGCCTGGGCCGGCGCGCGTTCGCTGCGTCTGGCCGACGGCCCCGACGAAGTGCATCTGGCCGCGCTGGCGCGCTCGATGCTGAAGGGGTGAGGCGATGACATCAGGTCGTCCCATGGGTTTCCCTGAAAACGTGGGAACGATGTGCTCGTCATGCAGTCCGTCAGCCCGCGTGGGTTTTGATCTTGGTCTGCCGGGGCCCCTGGTTGCGGCGGGTTGCGCGGATCAGGCCCGCAGGGCGCGCGGCAGGACGCCGCGCGTTTTTCGACAAGACAGGGATGTCTTGTCGAAAAACCCCGCGAAACCCGCGGACCCGGCGCGCAGCGCCGGGCGCAACCGACGGGGTGTGCTTTCTTTTGGTGATCTTTTCTTGACTCGCGCTGCGCGCTCGCCCTTCGGGCCGGCTCCGCCGTTCGCACCGCTGCGCGGTGCAGTGGCACAGGCAAAGAAAAGTCACTCGCTCGCGGCAGCGAGCGAAACCCAGAACCGAGAGGGAAGCCTCGACGACCGCATCGGTCGAATCTTTCAACAGCAGATCCCTCGCCGTTGGCGCGGGATGACACAGCATTGCCGAGTCTGTTTCAGCCATCGGCCCGGTGAAGACAAATGCAGGGAGACCTTGGTGCGATGACCCATCCCCTCGATCTGCCGGCCGAGACGCTGGCTGCCTACCTCGAACGCCATGTCGACGGCTTTCGCGGTCCGCTGACCGCGACCAAGTTCAAGGGCGGCCAATCCAATCCGACCTATCGCATCGACGCCGCCAGCGGTCGCTACGTCCTGCGTCGCAAGCCGCCGGGACCGCTGCTGCCGTCGGCGCATGCGGTCGATCGCGAATTCCGCGTGCTGCAGGCCCTGCACGGCGGCCCGGCGCCGGTGGCGCAGCCGCTGCATCTGTGCGTGGACGACACGGTCATCGGCTCGATGTTCTATCTGATGGAATACGTCGACGGCCGGATTTTCTGGGACCCCTCGCTGCCGGAGGCCATGCCGGCGGACCGCGGCGCGATCTACGCCGCGATCGTCGACACGCTGGCCGCGCTGCATGCGGTCGATCCCGCGACGGTCGGTCTCGCCGACTACGGCAAGCCCGGCAATTACTTCGCGCGTCAACTCGCGCGCTGGAGCGAGCAGTACCGCGCCAGCGAAACCCGCGCGATTCCGGCGATGGATGCGCTGATCGCCGCGCTGCCGGCGCGCTGTCCTGCCGACGACGGCACCGTCGCGCTGGTGCACGGCGACTTTCGCATCGACAACCTGATGTTCCATCCCGTGGAATCGCGGGTGATCGCGATCGTCGACTGGGAACTCTCGACGCTGGGCCATCCGCTCGCGGATCTCGGCTATTTCTCCATGGCGCTGCGGTTGCCGCGCAATCCGGCGCTGCCGGGATTGGCGGGCCTCGACCGCGACGCGCTCGGGATTCCCGACGAAGCCGCGCTGCTCGCACGCTACGCGCAGGCCACCGCCCGCCCGATTCCCGTGGACTGGCCGTTCGTCCTCGCCTTCAGCTTCTTCCGCCTCGCCGCCATCGCGCAGGGCGTCGCCAAACGCGCGGAGCAGGGCAATGCGTCGAGCGAACAGGCCGTGCAGGCGGGGCGGATGGTGGGGATGCTGGCGGAGATGGGGGTGGGGGTGTTGAACGGTTGAGCCCGCGACCAACAGCGGACGTTGTAGGGTGGGGTGAGCGCAGCGAACCCCACCCTTTGGCCGTGTCCATTCACGCTGCCTATCGAATGGAGTGATTTCCAAAGACATCGGCTTTGAACGAGACTGGACGTTCGATGGTGGGGTTCGCTGCGCTCACCCCACCCTGCGTGCTGGCGGAGATGGGGGTGGGGGTTTTGAGGGGGTGATCGGGGGGCTGCTTTCGACCCGAAGCGGACACTTGAATTGAATCTGTCCCTGTTGTTCGAATTCGTTGTGGTAGATGCCCTGAATGTCGTGAGATTATCTCGTAGACTCAGCATGCAGTCGGATTAGAGCCGTTTGCGCCTCCACGAGTCTCCACGACCGTACGACCTCGGGCCAGTATCTTCACGTCTGACTTCGAAGGAGGTCTCCCCGATGCGACGAGTTGGGTTTCCGTTGCGGTTACAAAGAAGATCGCGCGTTCACTGCAGCGAGTCAGCGCAATGCCATCAGCCAATGGCAACATCATCCGGAGAAAGTAGGTTCCTGATGGATTGGCCGGAGCAACGAAATCAAGCCTCATATCTTTGTCAGAAGTAGAGACTTCAAATTTGTATTTCTTGCCAAACCGGCCAGTGTCTGATTGGCCGTAGAACGTGGATACGTCCGCCCCAGTGTGATCGGTGACCGTTACCAGAAAGTCCACGGCAACCACATCTTCAAGACTGCCGGGGGCTTTCGCTGCGCGTATATCTTGGACAACCGCCGAAACGTTGTACGCCTCGGATGCCCATGTGCTCGGGCCAAACGCCAAGCCAACGAGTAGATAGGCAGTTTGCAAAATATGAGCGTTCTTCATGGCAGATTCCCGTGACTGAGATGAAACCAGATGGTTCAACTGTCAGTAACGGCCTTGAGCGCAGCCCACGGACAAGATTGATGGCCGGGCTTCGACCCGGCAGCACTATTCGGGCTCAAATGCTGAGTGCAAAACGCTCAGCCTACAGATCACACGAGTGCAAATGCCATATCCCGCCCGGAATACGGTCCCTTTAGATGTTGGAGGGCGTGCTTTCCTCGAGTTTGGCCCAGCACGTGGCCTAGGTGGGCGGAGTGCATCCGGGTTTAGCGAAAATAGATCTCCGGGTGCGGCCTACAGCCTCGCCTGTGCTAAGAAATCACATACAACGACCGCTTATGGCCGAAACCAGCCGCCCAAACCTCACCCCTCCCGATCGTCGCGCACCCAGATGCCGCCGTGTTCGATCTTCACCGGGAATTTCGCGACCGGTTCGTAGGCCGGCGCGCACAGGGCGCGGCCGTCGCGGAGGTCGAAGCGGGTGCCGTGCAGGACGCAGGCGATGCTGCCTTCGACGACGTCCACGTCGCCCGAGGACAGTTCGAATTCGTCGTGCCTGCATTTGTCCTCGACCGCGTAGAGGTCGCCGTCGAGATTGACCGCGAGGATCGGGACATCGTCGGCCCAGACGACGGCTTTTCGCCGGGCAGGAGGGCAGTAGGCTGGGTCATTGACCCAGCTTGATCATGATTGAAGTTGGATGCCGTGCATCCAGCCTGCAAGACTCTTCGTCTCTGGCACAGGTGCAGGCAGGCGACGACGAGCCTGCATCGAACCGGGAAACGCCGATGTGGCAGCGACGGATTGCAGGGATCCTTTCCGCATGCTCATCGCGCCTTCCGGCGCTCCCACAGGGGCTTCGCTAACTGATGCGGTCGCTTCAGCGATGCTCTCGGAACATTTCGAGCAAGCGGGTAGCCCGGGTCAGCGAAGCGCACCCGGGATGAACGACGAAAGATCCCCGGGTGCGGCCTGCGGCCTTGCCCGGGCTACCGGGAATCAACACTCGCCGTTCGCTCCTGGCCGAAATCAGCCGCCCAACCCTCATCCGTCCCGGTCGTCGCGCACCCACACCCCGCCGTGTTCGATCTTCACCGGGAATTTCGCGACCGGTTCGTAGGCCGGCGCGCACAGGGCGCGGCCGTCGCGGAGGTCGAAGCGGGCGCCGTGCAGGACGCAGGCGATGCTGCCTTCGACGACGTCCACGTCGCCCGAGGACAGTTCGAATTCGTCGTGGGTGCATTTGTCCTCGACCGCGTAGAGGTCGCCGTCGAGATTGACCACGAGGATCGGCGTGTCGTCGGCCCAGACGACGGCTTTTTCGCCGGGCAGCAGTTGCCCGGTGGCGCAGACGAAGACCCAGTCGCTCACAGGGGTTTCTCCAGGATTTCGAAGCGCAGGTCGTCGCGTTTCGGCAGGCCGTAGCGCGGGTCGCCGTACGGAAAGGGTTTCTTGATGCCGGTGCGCACGTAGCCGCGGCGTTCGTAGTAGGCGATCAGTTCCTCGCGGCAGTCGATGACGGTCATGCGCATGCGGTCGCAGCCGAACGTCTCGCGGGCCATGCGTTCGGCTTCGGCGAGCACCGCCTTGCCGATGCCGCCGCCCTGGGCCTCGGGGGAGACCGAGAACATCCCGAAATAGCCGGCGCCATCCTCCACCGCGACGTGCGCGCAGGCCATCAGCCGGTCGTCGGCCTCGGCCAGCAGGATCGCGCTGCGCGGCAGCGCCAGGTCCGCGCGCAGCATGTCGGCGTCGATGCGCTGTCCGTCGAGGATGTCGGCTTCGGTGGTCCAGCCCTGTTTGCTGACCTCGCCGCGGTAGGCGGACGTGACCAGGGCGATCAGGGCCGGGATGTCGTCGTGGGTCGCGGTGCGGAAGGCGAGTGCGGTCATGTCGGCGTTCGGTTCAGCCCAGCAGCCCGCGCACCTTGCGCACGGCCGCGGCGAAGGTTTCGATCTCCTCGTGCGTGTTGTAGAACGCGAACGAGGCGCGGCAGGTGGCGGGGACGCCGTAGAACTTCATCAGCGGGTGCGCGCAGTGGTGGCCGGAGCGCACCGCCACGCCTTCGAGATCGAGCAGGGTGGCGAGATCGTGCGCGTGCGCGCCTTCGACCAGGAAGCTGATCACTGCGGCCTTCTCGGGCGCTTCGCCGATGATGCGCAGACCGTCGATCCGGCGCAGCGCTTCGGTCGCATGCGCCAGCAACTCGGCTTCGCGCGCCTCGATCGCGTCCATGCCGATCGCGGTCAGATAATCGACCGCCGCGCCGAGACCGATGTGTCCGGCGATGTTCGGCGTGCCGGCCTCGAAACGGTGGGGCGGGTCGTTGAAGATCGTGCCCTCGAATCGGACTTCCTTGATCATCTCGCCGCCACCGAGGAACGGCGGCATCGCGGCCAGATGCTCGCGTCGCGCCCACAGCGCGCCGGTGCCGGTCGGGCCGCACATTTTGTGTCCGGTGATCGCGTAGAAATCGCAACCCAGCGACGGAATGTCGAGCGCGCGATGCGGGGCCGCCTGCGAGCCGTCGATCACGCTGACGATGCCGCGCCTGCGGGCTTCGCGGCAGATCTCCCGCACCGGGTTGATCGTGCCCAGCACGTTGCTGACGTGGGTCAGTCCGAGCAGTTTCACCTCGGACGTCATCGCCGCATGCAGCGCGTCGAGGTCGAGGCGGCCGTCCTGGTGGATCTCGGCGACCTTGATGGTCGCGCCGGTGCGTTCGGCGATCAGCTGCCAGGGCACGATGTTGGCGTGATGTTCCATCCGCGTCAGCAGGATCGCATCGCCGGGCTTCAGCCGCGGCAGCGCCCAGGCGTAGGCGACGAGATTGATCGCGAAGGTGGTGCCGCTGCAGAGCACCAGTTCGTCGCGATGCACCTTGAGGAAGCCCGCCAGTTTCGTCCGCGCCGCCTCGTAGGCCTCGGTCGCCTCGGTGCCCAGCGCATGCACCGCGCGGCTGACGTTGGCGTTGTGGCGGCGGTAGAAATCGTCGACCGCGTCGATGACCGACGCCGGTTTCTGCCCGGTGTTGGCGGAGTCGAGGTAGACCAGCGGCTTGCCGTGGACCGTGCGCGTCAGCAGCGGGAAGTCGGCGCGGATCGCGGTCCAGTCCATCGGGGCGGAAACGGCGGCGTTCATTCGGACAGATTCTCGCGGTCGCCGTGGCTCTTCGGCGAAGACATCACCAGAAAGCGCAGATCGGCATCGGATTCGTTGCGGAGTTGATGCGCCAGACCGGGCGCGACATGCAGGCCTTCGCCGACGGTCAGTCGATGCGCCACGCCTTCGACGACCAGCGTCGCATCGCCCGACAGCACGTAGAAGAACTGACGCGCGTGCGCGTGCCGGTGCGGCGTCTCCATCGCGCCGGGCGGGACGCGCTCCTCGATCACGCTGAGGTCGTCGCCTTCGAGCAGATGCCAGCCGTCGCAGCCGGCGCCCCAGACGTAGTGACGCGCGCTTTCGCGGGACACCGGCACGGTCATGCTGCGGCTCCGGCGCGGACGAGCGCGGCGTCGAGCGCCGCGGTCAGGGCTTCGCGCAGAACGGCGTCGTCGACGTTCGCCAGCACTTCGCGGCAGAACGCCGCGGTGAGCAGGGCGCGGGCTTCGGCCTCGGGCAGGCCGCGCGAACGCAGATAGAACAGCGCGGTCGGGTCGAGCTGGCCCACGGTGGCGCCGTGCGCGGCCTGGACCTCGTCGGCATGGATGACCAGCACCGGCTGGGTGTCGATCTCGGCGTTCGCCGACAGCAGCAGATTCTTGTTCGACAGGCTGGCGTCGCTGCCGTCCGCGCCTTCGCGGATCGTGATGCCGCCGTGGAAGACCGCGCGGCCGCGCCCGGCGCCGAGTCCGCGCCAGCGCAGGTCGCAGGCGGTGTCGCGGGCGATGTGCTCGATGCCGAGGCGGGTGTCGAGATGGCGCTTGCCGTCGGCGAGCAGCACGCCGTTGGCGGCGAGCTTCGCGCCGTCGCCCTCGAGGCGGACGTTGAGCTCGTGCCGCGACAGCGCGGCGCCGAGTTCGAGGTCCAGGCGCCGGTAGTCGGCGTCGCGGGCCAGCACCGCGTCGCAGCGGGCGAACGCGCTGGCGCCGTCGCTCTCGCCCTGCACGCGGGCGTGCGTCAACCGTGCGCGCTGTCCGAGGTGCACGTGGGCCACGTGGTTGGCGAGGCCGCGGTGCGCGCCGAGCGCGAGGTGGTGTTCGACGAGGGTCAGCGCCGCATCGTTGCGCAGATCGACGAAGTGCCGCAGGTGCGTCGCCGACTCGGGGGCGAGGCCGGTGGACACGAACGCCAGATGGAGCGGCGCGCCCGCGTCGACGCCATGGTCGACCCGGATCGCCGCGCCTTCCTCGGCCAGCGTGGCGTTGAGCGTCGCGAACACCTCGTCGGCACCGGCATAGCGGCGTTGCAGGAAGTTGGCGTCGCGCGGTTCCAGCTCGCGCAGCACGCGCGACAGCGGCATCGCCTCGACGCCTGCGGGCAGCGCGTCGACGGCGCTGCGTGCGGGGTCGTGGCGGCCGTCGACGAAGACCATCCGCGGCGCCGGAATCGTCGCCAGCAGGGCGTCGAGCGCGGCCCCGTCGACGACGGTCGTCTCCGGCGCGGGCGCGAACGCGCGCCGCTCCAGCGCGCGCAGCGGCGTGTATTTCCAGGCTTCGCTGCGCGGACCCGGCAGGCCGTCGCGCAGGGCGTCGGCGAGCGCCGCGCGCCGGCTGTCGCCGAGCCCGGCGGCTTCGCGCTGGACGAGCGTTTCGAACGCGCTCGCGAAGGAGTCGAGCAGGGCGCTCATCGGGCGGCGCTCTCCGGGGCCACGCGGTCCTTCAACCAGGCGTAGCCGTGCTGCTCCAGTTCCAGCGCCAGCTCCGGGCCGCCGGTCTCGACGATGCGGCCGTCGGCCAGTACGTGCACGACGTCCGGCTTGATGTAGTCGAGCAGGCGCTGGTAGTGGGTGATGACCACGAACGCGCGATCCGGGCTGCGCAGCGCGTTGACGCCGTCGGCCACCGCCTTCAGGGCGTCGATGTCCAGGCCCGAGTCGGTTTCGTCGAGGATCGCGAGCTTCGGTTCGAGCACGGCGAGCTGGAAGATCTCGTTGCGCTTCTTCTCGCCGCCGCTGAACCCTTCGTTGACGCCGCGATGCAGCAGCTCGTCCTTGAGATGCAGCACGGCCAGCTTCTCGCGCACGAGCTTGAGGAACTGCATCGAATCCAGTTCGCTCTCGCCGCGCGCCTTGCGCTGCGCGTTGAGCGCGCTGCGCAGGAAGTAGGTGTTGTTCACGCCCGGAATCTCGACCGGATACTGGAACGCCAGGAACACGCCGGCGGCCGCGCGTTCCTCGGGCTCCAGCGCGAGCAGGTCGCGGCCTTCGAACGACACCGTGCCTTCGGCGATCTCGTAGCCCTCGCGACCGGCGAGGACGTTGCCGAGCGTGGATTTGCCGGCGCCGTTCGGGCCCATGATCGCGTGGACTTCGCCCGCTTTCACGTCGAGGGCGAGGCCCTTGAGGATCTCTTTGCCGGCGACGCGGGCGTGGAGGTTGGAGATGGTCAGCATGGCGGTCATTTCGGGCAGGAAGAGGAGGCGTCGGCGGGTTGGAATCGCGATGCCCATCGCGCGCCGTCGCGGGCGATGGACATGCAGTGGCACTTCAACAGCACTTCGTTTTCGTCGGTGCCGAGGGAAAAGCAGGGCGAG
This sequence comes from Pseudomonadota bacterium, assembly GCA_049324395.1. Taxonomy (GTDB): domain Bacteria; phylum Pseudomonadota; class Gammaproteobacteria; order Xanthomonadales; family Xanthomonadaceae; genus Lysobacter_I. The sequence goes on along the minus strand of JBMOOY010000060.1, from coordinate 162,902 downwards.
CTCAACCGCTCGACCCAGGTCAGTCGTCCGGTGCCGGGGTCGAAGTCGAAGGCGTACCGGCGCTCGCCCCATCGTGCGACGTACAGCGGTTCGTCGAGATCCCAGCCGATGAAGTACCAGATCAGCGCGAGTTCGTCGAAGTCCGCGGGACGGATGGCGTCGGGCGCGCCGTCGGGCAGGCTCTCGAGCAGGTGCGGCGCGAGGTAATCGCGCTGCGCGCGGGTGGTCGCACCGATCATGCGGTAGTGCAGCGGCGTGTCCGGCGTCAGCGGCACGACGCCGTTGCCGTGGTGCGTCCGCGACAATTCGAAATCCGCGCGATCGGTCAGGTCCATCCCCGCGAAGGTGCCCAGCATGAAGCTGGCGCGACCCTCGACCGGCGCATCGGACATGGCCGCCGACCAGGTCGCGGGCCTGCGATCCGCCAGCAGCGCTTCGAGTCGGGTCTTGCCCTGCGCCTTCGCCGCGTCGTTCGCGGGTCGAAGGACCACGCCTTCGGGAAGCGGCGATTCCGCCGCGGGCGTCTGCGCCATCGCGCCGATCGGCGCAGAGGCCAGCCACGCGACGAGCGCCGCGATGCGCAGCGATCGAAGCAGGGAGGCGGCCCCGCTGTCGGCCATCGGCGTGGTCGACCTGGTCGGCATGGTCGGTCTCTCGCGGTCGTCGGCGATCATGTGCAGGGGCCTTCCCAGGCGAGTCTGCGCGTCCGGCGCGCATCGTCGACGACCGCCGAGCAATACACGTAGGCCGACGCTCCGAACGTCGGCAGCGTCGGGCAGTCGACGGTCGGCGCCTGCAGTTCGGGCAGACCGTCCGGATCGCCCGCCAGCGTGCCGATGCGGCCCTGCGGGTCGGTCCAGTAGGCATGCGCATGACCGTGGACGCGGAACTTGAGCATGTTGCCTTCGAGCCCGAGCACCTCGGCTTCATAGGGGATGCCCCAGCGCTTGCGTTCGCCGGCGTCGTCGAATTCGACGACCCAGTCCGGCAACAGCACGCGATCGTCGATCGGCATGCGATCAATCCGCGCGCGCGGGCCCATGCCGCACGGGCTGTCTTCCCAGCCGAGGATGCGCGGATCCTTCGCTTCGTCGGTCGATTGGCTGCTGAAGACGAATTCGAAGGTGGGCGCGGGCGCCGTCGGCGTCGCCGCCGGTACCGGTGTCGACGCGGGCGTCGCAGGCGCGGCGTCGGGCGCAGGCGCCTGCGATGCGATCGCGTTCGCGGGCGTCTCCGGTGCGGCGACCGTCGTCGCGGCAGGCGCGTCCCCGCGATCGCAGGCCGCCAGCCACCATGCCGCCACGAGCAGCGCGGCGAGACGGGTCTTGCGGGTGTCGATCCGGGTCATGGTGGCCTTCTGCATCGCGTGGTCGTGGAAGGATCAGTCCTGCGCGTCCGGGCGCCAGCGCAGCAGGCCCCAGCCGGCGACGGCCGCCCAGACGCTTTCCAGCACCACGAACGGCATGAACCGCACGAGCCACGCCGAACAGGCGCAGAGCACCGCGCCGCCCAGGTTCATGCCGAGGAAGGTCCGGGAATGCTCGGACAGCATGCGGCGCTGGTTGAGCACGAAGGCGATCAGCAGGATGCTCACGCCGAGGGTGCCGATCAGATCGCTGGCGGTCATGCGTGCGTCTCTCCGGTCAGGGCGCGCAGCGCGGCCATCGCGTCTTCGCGGCGTTCCCACGGCACGAACAGATGATCGTGGTAGTAGGCCGAAACGACATTGCAGGGGATGTCGCGCGCGGCGAGCGCGGCCGAGATCGCGGCCATCATGCCCACGGCCTCCAGGCTCGAGTGGATCCGCAGGGTGATCTGCGCCCACGTCGTCCCGACATCCTCCGCCTCGACCACGACGGTCGTGCCTTCGTCCTCGCGGAACAGCAGGATCGCGCCGGCCGGCACCGGTGCGTCGTGCGCCTGGGTGCGGATCGCGCGCGGACGCGTCGCCAGCGCGGGCGCGAGGCCGGCGAGCAGGCGGCGCAGATCGGTTTCGCCGACGGCACTCATGCGACGTACCGTTTCAGGTCGTCCGGAACCGGCATCGGACGGAACGCGCTCACGTTCGCGCCGCCGGTATTGCCGGGCGGCACCCAGAACGGGGTCTTGGTCAGTGCGGCCGGAATGCGCAGCAGCTGGCCGAGGATCTCGCGCGCGTCCGCGCGGCGCAGGCCGATCCGGAGCATGCCGACGTGCGCCAGCGCGTGCGCCGCGATGTCGCGCTGGCCGATGATGTGCGCGCGTTCGAGATGGCCGAACGCCGTCGCGAGATCGCCGGCGGCTTCGGCGCTGCGCGCGGCCGACATCTCGTCGCGCCAGGCGCGTCGCTGATCGGCGCGCAGGCTCATCCGACCGATCCCTCCAGCGAGACTTCCAGCAGCTTCTTGGCTTCCACCGCGAATTCCATCGGCAGTTCGCGGAACACCGACTTGCAGAAGCCGTCGACGATCATCGACACCGCGTCCTCTTCGGAAATCCCGCGGCTGCGGCAGTAGAACAGCTGATCGTCGCTGATCTTCGAGGTGGTGGCCTCGTGTTCGACGGTGGCGCCCGGATTCTTCACTTCCACGTACGGGAAGGTGTGCGCGCCGCACTGCTTGCCGATCAGCAGGCTGTCGCACTGGGTATGGTTGCGCGCGCCGTCGGCGCCGCGTTCGACCTTCACCAGGCCGCGATAGCTGTTCTGGCCGCGGCCGGCGCTGATGCCCTTGCTGACGATCTTCGACTTGGTGCGCTTGCCGATGTGGATCATCTTGGTGCCGGTATCGGCCTGCTGGCGGTGGTGGGTCAGCGCGACCGAGTGGAATTCGCCGACCGAATCGTCGCCCAGCAGTACGCAGGACGGATATTTCCAGGTGATCGCCGAACCGGTTTCGACCTGGGTCCAGCTGATCTTGCTGCGCGCGCCGCGGCATTCGCCGCGCTTGGTGACGAAGTTGTAGATGCCGCCGACGCCGTTCTCGTCGCCGGGGTACCAGTTCTGCACCGTCGAATACTTGATCTCGGCGTCTTCCAGCGCGACCAGTTCGACCACCGCCGCATGCAGCTGATTCTCGTCGCGCTGCGGCGCGGTGCAGCCTTCGAGGTAGCTGACGTAGGCCTTGTCCTCGCACACGATCAGGGTGCGCTCGAACTGCCCGGTGTTCATCGCGTTGATGCGGAAGTAGGTGCTCAGCTCCATCGGGCAACGCACGCCCTTCGGGATGAACACGAAGCTGCCGTCGGAAAACACCGCGGAATTGAGCGCGGCGAAATAGTTGTCGCCGACCGGCACCACGCTGCCGAGGTACTGCCGGACCAGTTCGGGATGTTCCTTGATGGCCTCGGACATCGAACAGAACACGATCCCTTTCTCGGCCAGTTCCTTGCGATACGTGGTGCCGACGGACACCGAATCGAACACCGCGTCCACCGCCACGCCGGCCAGCTTCGCGCGCTCGTGCAGCGGCACGCCGAGCTTGTCGTAGGTATCCAGCAGTTCCTGCGGCACTTCGTCCAGGGACTTGTATTTCGGCCCCTTCGGCGCGGCGTAATAGCTGATCGCCTGGAAGTCGATCGGGTCGATCTCGAGCTTGGCCCAGACCGGCGGCGTCATCGTCAGCCAATGCCGGTAGGCGGCGAGTCGCCACTCGGTCATCCACTCGGGCTCTTCCTTCTTCGCCGAGAGGAAGCGGATCACGTCCTCGTTCAACCCCGGCGGCAAGGTGTCGGTTTCGATGTCGGTGACGAAGCCGGCGTCGTAACGACGTCCGAGCTGTTCGAGGATCTCGGCGTTCTGCACGGGGGCTTCGCTGGTCTGCTGTCCGGGAGCGTTCATGGCGACCTCATTCCGCGGCGAGCGCGACGGGGATGGTTCTGCGCGGCTGCGGCGCGGTCATGTCGGCCAGTGACACGCCGCGCAGGGCGTCGGCGACGACGTCGTTGATCCGACGCCAGTTGGCGCGCGCCCCGCAGGACTGTTCGATCCCGCACTGGCCCGCGTGCACGCTGCATTCGGTCATCGCGAGCGGGCCTTCCATCGCTTCGACGATGTCGACCAGCGAGATCTCGCCGGCCGGGCGGGCCAGCCGGTAGCCGCCGGCGACGCCGCGGAAGGCCTGGACCAGCCCGGCCTGCGCGAGCGGTTTCAGGACCTTGGCGACGGTCGGCGGTTCGAGTCCCGCGCGTTCGGCCAGCCCGCTGGCGCTGAGCACGGCCTCGGGCGCGCCGGCCAGGACGGTCAGCACCACGGTGGCGTAGTCGGTGAGTTTGGTGACGCGCAGCATTCGGTCCTGGCGGCGGCTGGGACGGCGGAAGAAAGAGGACCGAAATTGTACGCTTTCCATGCGGGTGGCTCAATGCGGTCGCTGCGGCCCCGTCTGCGTCCATGCCCGGGAAGCGCCGGAGGGCTCGAATGACGACTGTCACCCCCGATGGCTGACGGGCGCCAATGGTCCGGCATCGGAGGATCCGGAGAATGCGCTGCGTCCACTCCCGGACATTGGAGCCCGCCATGAACGCCCGTACCGACTCCCCCATCGGCAACACGATCGAGACCGCCGTGAACGGCGCGATCGGTCGACTGGTCGAACGCGCGACCGCCGAACCCGCCGCGACCGATCGTCCGCGCTGGTTGCGCTGGCTGCTCGCCATCGCCGCCGTGTTCGTGATCTGGAAGGCCTGGCGCGGCTTCAAATCGCTCTTCTGGACCCTGTTCGGACTCGGCATGGCCTTCTACTGGACGGGCTTGTGGCACCGGGTGTTCTGAGTCGCCGGCACGTTCCGCGGCGGCGGTTCGTCCCGCCGCCGCGGCCGCGCGGAAAATCGGCCATAATCGCAGGCCGCTCCCACTCCGCAGGACCCGTCCGCGCATGCCGAAGAAGAAGATCGTCGCCCGTTTGTCGCCCATCCACGGCAACGGCGTGTTCGCCGACGAAGCGATCCGCAAGGGCGAACGCGTCGTCCGCTACAAGGGCAAGGTGCGCAGTCACAAGCAGGTCGACCGGCTCTACGGCGAACAGCAGGAAAACGGGCATACCTTCCTGTTCACGCTCAACGACGACTACGTGATCGACGCCAACGAGGACGGCAACATCGCGCGCTGGATCAACCACAGCTGCGCGCCGAACTGCGAAGCCGTGCTCGAGGAGAACGACGACGGCAAGCCGAAGAAGGACAAGGTGTTCATCGAGGCGATCCGCGACATCCAGCCGGGCGAGGAGCTGACCTACAACTACGGCATCGTCCTGGCCGAACCCCACACCGCCAAACTCAAGAAGCTGTGGGCCTGCAAGTGCGGCGCGAAGAAGTGCACCGGCACGATGCTGCAGCCGAAGTCCAGGCGCGCCAAGGACGATTGATCGGACCCCAACCGTCCGCAGGACGGCGCGCTGCCGCCAAACTTCGCACAGTCGCGGTGACGCGAGTGACGACGGCGGCGAAAGTTCCCATGACTTAAGACAGTCGCCGCCCCCGACGGGCGCGGCGCACGATGCGCCGCATCTCCAAGACGGGACACGGCCATGCGCGCTTTGTTGTTCGCGGCGGTGCTCTCGATGCCGCTGCCGGCGTTCGCGCTGGAAATCGACGGAAGGATCGACGACACGGAATGGTCGGACGCACGGCGCATCGACGACTTCCGCATGACCCAGCCGCTCACGCGCGAGCCGAGCAGACACCGCACCGAGGCGCTGTTCATGGCCACCGCGGACGGGCTGGCGGTCGCGTTCCGCAATCTGCAGCCGGCCGACGTGCCGCGCACCCGCCAACGCTTCCAGCGCGACCGCAACGGCAATGTCGATCGGGTCAACGTCTACGTCGATTTCGACGGCGACGGCCGCAGCGGCTACAACTTCATGGTCGCGCTGTCGAACGGAATCGCCGACAGCACGATCAGCAACGAAAACCAGTTCAACGGCGACTGGGACGGCCGCTGGTCGCACGCCGTGGCCGAGGACGAACACGGCTGGTCCGCGGAAATGCTGATCCCCTGGCACATCGCGCCGATGCGCGCCGATGCGGGCGGGAAACGCACGATCGGCCTCGCCTTCGACCGGGTGGTGGGCGACAGCAACGAGCGCATGACCTGGCCGGCGATCAGCTTCACCGAACAGCGCTACCTCAGCGTGCTGGAGAAAGTGGAAGTGCCCCAGTACAGCCAGTCGCTGCTGGCGGTGACGCCCTACGTCGTCGGGCTGTACGACAACGTCGAGGGCAAAGCCGATTTCGACGCGGGCCTCGATCTGTTCTGGAAGCCCAACGGCCAGTTCCAGTTGAGCGCCGCGCTCAACCCGGATTTCGGCCAGGTCGAAAGCGACGGCATCGTCGTCAACTTCAGCGCGATCGAAACCTTCTTCGGCGACAAACGCCCGTTCTTCACCGAGAACCAGGGCTACTTCGAGGTGCCGTTCGGCTCGCTCGGCAACGCCCAGCAATTGATCTATACCCGCCGCGTCGGCGGACCGCGCGACGATCGCCGCGGCGCAGGCGACGTGCTCGCCGCAGTGAAGATCAACGGCAGCGCCGCCGGATTCGGTTACGGCGTGTTCGCCGCGACCGAAGGCGACGACGTCGGTCGCGACTTCTACGCGCTGCGCGCGACCCGCGATTTCGAGGAGCAGGGGCTGGGCGCGATGCTCACCCGGGTCGACCGGCCGTATTTCGATCGCGAGGCGACCGTGCTCTCGCTGGACCATCGCTGGTCGCCGAACGAGCGCTGGAGCGTGCGTACCGCCGTCGTCGGATCGAGCATCGACCAGGCCGGCGACACCGTGCGCGACACCGGTGCGCAGATGCGCATCGACCATCAGATCGACGACGCCTGGCGCCAGCAGCTGTACCTGCTGCACACCGGCGGCGATCTGCAACTCAACGACTTCGGCTTCCTCGACCGCAACAACTTCAACTACGCGCGCTACGAGCTGACTCGCCGGATCACCGCGCTGCCCGAGGATTCCCCGTATTCCTCGCACCAGTGGCGCTACGCGGTATCGCGCCGGGTCAACGACGACGGCGTGAAGATCGCGGATGCGTTCGCGATCAACCGCTACAGCGAGCGCCGAGACGGCGGCAACCAGTTCCTGGAAATCGCCGGCTGGTCGCCCGGCCGCGACGATCTCATCACCCGCGGCAACGGGGTCGTCCGGCATCCGGGTCGGCTGTTCGGCTTCGCCGAGCGTTTCGTGCCGAAGAAGAAGCACTGGTCGTTCTACGGCAACCTGCGCTACGGCGCCGAAGGCCTCGGCGGACTCGACCGCGGCGGCTGGACGCTGTATCTGGAACCGAACTATGCGGTCAACGACGATCTCAGTTTCTTCGCCGGCCTCGAATTGCAGCGCAATCCCGACTGGCTGCTTTGGCAGGAAGACAATCTGCTCGGCACCTATGGCATGGACCAGGCCTTCCTCAACGCCGGTACGGTCTGGTTGATCGGTTCGAAACAGGAGCTGCGCGTGCGTCTGGAAGCGCTCGGACTCGACGCCGAAGCCAAGCGCGCCTGGCGGGTCGGCGCCGACGGCCGCGCGGTGCGCAGCGCCGACCCGCTCGACGATTTCGCGCTGCGCAACCTGGGGTTCCAGGTGCGTTACCGCTACGAGTTCGCGCCGCTGTCGTACCTCTACATCGCCTACGTCCGCGGCGGTTCGCTGTTCGACGCCGGCAGGGCGTCGTACGCGGTCGGCGACGAATTCCGCGGCGCCTTCGACCTGCGCGACAGCGAGCAATTGCTGGTCAAGCTGTCCTACCGGTTCGAGCTGTAGCCGGGCCCGCGCCGCGGCTCAACGATCGAGCTTGATCACCACGCGGCCGTTCTGGATCAGGGTGCCGGCGACGCGGCGCTCGCCGAGTTTGTCGAGCAGATCGGCGTCGAGGCGATAGACCGGTTCCTTGCGCGCGTAATCGCGCAGCCAGCCGTTGATGAGATCGCGGCCGGTCGCGTTCATCCGGCCGCCGAGCACGGGAAGATCCGCCGATTCCAGTTCCGGCTCCTCCAGATAGAGCGCATTGCTGCGCGGGTCGTAGCGCAGGCCGCTGGTGATCGCGAAATGCCCGGCCGGGCGATCGCCGCGCAGCCCGAGGCCGTCGAGGCCGACATCGAAATCCAGATGCAGTCGCGTGCTGTTCTCGGGGATGGCCAGCTGCGGATTGAGGACGCTGAGCTTCACCAGTCCGCCGAGCTGGTCGTACTGCCGCGGGTAGTGCCGATCGAGATAGGCCTGGAGCTGCGTGGCCGTGAACGAGACCTGGTTGCCGAGCAGGGCGTTGGCGGTGTCGAGCGCTGCGCAGGCGGACAGGCCTGCGGCGACGGCGAGCAGGGCGGCGGTGCGCAGGAAAGCGCGGCGGCGCGGATCGGTCATGGCGTGGCTTCCGATGGGGCGATGGAGGGGGTCGAAGTCGATGTGGCGACCGGCGCTCGCGGGATCAATGGGCGCCGGTCATGGCCGCGCGTCGTCGGATGCGGAGCGTTCGGCATCGAAGACGGTCTTGCGTTCCGGCGTGTAGTGCCACCAGGGCCGTGCCGGCGCGCCGCGCATGAAGTCGATCGCGGCCAGGAAAACGTCGATGACGCAGGGATCGTGGCGCACGCCGGTGATGCGGCACAGCCGGCGATAGAGCGTCCAGGCGTCGCAGTTGGCCAGTTCGGCCGGCGAACGCAGTCCGAGCGTCGCGAAATCGCCTGCGGTCGCCGCACCGACATTGGGGATGTCGGTGAAACGATGGACTTCGGAGGCGTGCTGCGCTTTGGGCATCGAGGCGTTGGTGTCGGTGAAGCGGTTGGTGGAGAGGCGGGTTCCGAGGCGAACCTGGATGGAAGGACGTGCTGCAACCAGTGTTGAAACAGTCCCTGGAACAAGCCTTGAAGCGAGTCGTCGGGCAGGGTCCCGAAACGATGCAGGCCGGATTCCTCGCGGAAATCCGGCCTGGCGTCGGGCCCGTCGCCGGGCCTCCGCGGTCGCCGTCGCGGCGAGGCCGCGACGGGAAGACTGCGATGCGGATCAGGACGCAGCGGCGTCCTTCAGCTTCTTCATCGCGCGGACCTTGACCTTCACGGTGGCCGGCTTGGCGGCGAACCACTGCTCTTCCTTCGTGAACGGGTTGATGCCCTTGCGGCGCGGCTTGGCGGCGACGCTGACGGCGGAGATCTTCAGCAGGCCCGGCAGCACGAACTGGCCGGCGCCCTTCTTGCCGATCGAGGCATGGACGGCGCCTTCGAGCGCGGCCAGCACGGCACGGACGTCCTTGGCGGCGACTTCGGTGGCGCCGGCGATGTGCGCGACCAGCGCGGACTTGCTCATCACGTCTTTGATCGGCTTCGCGGCGGCGGGCTTGGCGGCGCCTTTCTTCGCGGCTTTCTTTTTGGTTGCCATGAGAATTCTATTTCCTCGTCGGATGGTTGATCTGTACATGGCCGGGACTGGCCGGCATGCGAACTGTAGGCCAAGGTTCGGTCGTCGCCAAGCCCCCGGAGCGTTTTTTTCGGGGTTTTTTCGGGTTTTTTCGTCGCATGATGCGCGCGCGACGGGGTTGCGGGGGCGATCGGGAGGAGAAACGCGCATCGGACCCGAAAAAACGGCCTTCGGCGCTCGAATCGGACAATCGCGAATGCGCCGGTCCGGAGCGCCGCGGAAGCGCTCGCGACGGTCTTCAGCGCACGCACGTCCGCGCCGACATCCGCGACAACGCCGCCTCCGGCGTCCATTGCGGACCTGCGTTTCCGAGCCTCTCGACCGCCCATGCGTAGCGGGTTACGAAGCGTTCCCGGCGGCAGTCCGGGTCGTACCACGTCGGCCCCCGCAGCAGCACGATCAGGGCCAGGCTTTCCTGCGGGCGCAGTTCCGAGGCGGCAACGCCGAAATACGCCTGCGCGGCGGTCTCGATGCCGACGCTGCCGCGACCGAAATGCGATTCGGCGAGCACGGTGTCCACCGCCTGGTCGAAGGACCACTGGCGACCGATGTGGATGCTGTAGGCGATGCCGGCGGCATGTCGTTGCCCCTGGGTTCTCGCGGCGGTGTCGCGGCTCTGGACGAGCCGTGTCGCCGAGTGCAGGAGTCGCATGTCCGGCGCGACGCCGCCGCCCTTCGCGGATCTGAAGTGTTCCAGCCAGAACGTCACCGGATTCAACCGCGGCATGCGCGTGGCGCCGCCGGTTTCGATCGCGAGATATTGGGTCCGTATCGTCGCCGGCGCGCGCGAGGCGGTCGCCGGAAGGACGCGCGGAACGGATCGCGCGCCCCAGGCGTAGATGGCCCAGCACAGCGCCGCGAACAACAGCGGCACCCCGATCGCCGTGCCCAGCGCCCAGGGCAGCCACGCGCGACTCGTCTTCATCGTCCGCTCCCGTGCCCGGATCGGCGTCGACGTTATCCTCCGTGTCGGGCCCGCGGCAAGCCGCCGCGGGCGTCACCGTCGTCGCCGGGCGCCGCGGCGTTCACTGCCCGTTGGCGAGGACGTTCGCGGCCGCGCCGACGATCAGCGGGTCGGCGGGTCGGGCGATGTGCGGGTCCTTGCCGGGATAGGGCAGGGTGCTGAGGAAGTGGCGCATGCAGTTCAGCCGCGCGCGCTTCTTGTCGTCGGACTTGATCACCACCCACGGCGCGTCGGCGGTGTCGGTGTGGAAGAACATCGCGGTCTTGGCGTCGGTGTATTCGGGCCATTTGTCGAGCGACTGCAGGTCGATCGGCGACAGCTTCCAGTGCTTGAGCGGATCGTTGCGCCGGGACTTGAAGCGCCGCAACTGTTCTTCGCGACTGACCGAGAACCAGAATTTGTAGAGGCGGATCCCGCTGCGCACGAGCATGCGCTCGAATTCGGGCGCTTCGCGCAGGAATTCGAGGTATTCGGCGGGCGAACAGAAGCCCATCACCCGTTCGACGCCGGCGCGGTTGTACCAGCTGCGGTCGAAGAACACGATCTCGCCGACGGTCGGTAGATGTTCGATGTAGCGTTGGAAATACCACTGGCCGCGTTCCTGGTCGTTGGGCTTTTCCAGGGCCACCACGCGCGCGCCGCGCGGGTTGAGGTGTTCGGTGAAGCGCTTGATCGTGCCGCCCTTGCCGGCGGCGTCGCGGCCTTCGAACAGGATCACGATGCGTTGGCCGGTCTCCTTCACCCAGCTCTGCACCTTCAGCAGTTCGATCTGCAGCTTTTTCTTCTCGGTTTCGTATTCGCGCCGACGCATCCGGTTGCGATAGGGATAGTCCGCCGGCAGCGGCGCGCTGGCGCTGTCCTCGTCGGTCAGCGGGACCGCGTCCATCCGACGCGCGGCGTCCAACGACAATCCCGGTTCCAGCGCCGACACGGGCGGTTCGACGTCGTTGTGCGCGTCGGGTTGCGGTGCGGCCGGCGGCGAGACTTCGATGACAGGCGTCGCGGCGGGCGGTATCGCGGCCGCTTCGTCGCCGGTCGCGGCCCTGCGTTCGGCCGGCGGCCGGGTCGATGCGGGCGCGCGCGAGGGTTTGGCGGGTTGGGTGGATCTTGCGGAACGCGGGCGCGAGACGGCCATGAATACCTCCGGACGATGGCGTCGGGCCCGCGTCGTTGCGGGCGACCGTTCCATCCTCACGCGCACGCCGTCGGCGCGCTTGAGTCCGGTCAAGTTTCGGGCGTTCTCGCGCGCCGGCCGCCCGCAGACGCCGGCGCGGCGCCGTTCAGGCGGCTTCGTAGGCGCCGTAGCCGCGCAGGCGGCGGTAGCGGCGATCGAGCAGTTCGTCGACCGCAATCGCGTCCAGCGCGTCCAGTTCGTTGAGCAGCACGGCTTTCAGGCGTTTGGCCATCTGCACCGGATTGCGGTGCGCGCCGCCGATCGGTTCGCGGACGATCTTGTCGATGAGCCCGAGGTCCTTCAGGCGCTTGGCGGTGATCGCCATCGCGTCGGCCGCGTCCTGCTTCTTGTCGGCGGTCTTCCACAGGATCGAGGCGCAGCCTTCCGGCGAAATCACCGAATAGGTGCTGTATTCGAGCATGATCGTGCGGTCGCCGACGCCGATCGCCAGCGCGCCGCCGGAGCCGCCTTCGCCGATGACGGTGCAGACCACCGGAACCTTGAGTTCGGCCATCTCCATCAGGTTGCGGGCGATGGCTTCGGACTGGCCGCGTTCCTCGGCGTCGATCCCCGGCCAGGCGCCGGCGGTGTCGATGAAGGTCAGCACCGGAATGCGGAAGCGTTCGGCCATCTTCATCAGGCGCAGCGCCTTGCGATACCCCTCGGGTTTTGGCATGCCGAAATTGCGGCGGACCTTGGCCTTGGTGTCCCGGCCCTTTTCGTGGCCGATCACCATCACGCTGCGGCCGTCGATGCGGGCGAGGCCGCCGACGATGGCGTTGTCGTTGGCGAAGGCGCGGTCGCCGGCGAGCTCCTGGAACTGGTCGCACATCACCCGCAGGTAATCGAGCGTGTAGGGGCGGGCCGGGTGCCGCGCCAGCTGCGACACCTGCCAGGCGCTGAGATCGCGGAAGATCTGCGCCGTGCGCAGGCGCAGCTTGTCCTCCAGCGCGCGCACTTCGGCGTCGATGTTCACCGCGGGACCGGCGCTGGCCTGCCGCAGCTCGCGGATCTTGGCTTCGAGGTCGGCGATGGGCTGTTCGAAATCGAGGTAATTCGGATTCATGCGCGCGGTCGGCTGTCCATGGCCTGATGCTGTCGGTCGGACGCCCAGTCTAACGGACCGCGCCCGGAACCGCTGTACGCCGGGGTATGCGGTTCCGGGCCGCAGGGCGGCGTCAGGACGCCCAGGGCTTGCCCAATGCGAGTTTCACCGTGCGCACGCCCGGCAGGGCGCGGAGCGCGCCGGGCAGATCGGCTTCGACCCGCACCGACTGTCCGCCATTGAGATCGAGCGTACCCGCGGTGCCCTTCGGCAGCAGCAGGTCCATGCGCAGCGGGGTGTGACCGGGGCGATGCCGGGCCAGCAGTTGTTCGACCCGCGTCATCAGCCCGGGTTCGCGCAGGTCCAGGCGCAGCGACAGGCGCTGCGCGTGCTGCGGACAGATCTGGTGGAAGTCCCAGCAGCGCCGCGCGCGCAGGGAGAATCCGCCGCTGAACTCGTCTTCGCGCAGACCGCCTTCGACCACCAGGACGCGGTCGCGGGTGAGCAGCGCCTGGTACTCGAAGAACGCTTCGGCGAAGAAGGCGCACTCGATCCGGCCGCGGCCGTCCTCGAGCTGGACGAAAGCCTGGGAGTCGCCGCGCTTGCGCATGCCGATCACCTGGCCGGCCAGGACGACCGTGGCCTCGGCGCGCCAGGATCGGCCGCCGCCGTCCTCGCCGCCGCCGTTGCCGCGCCCTCGCGAAGACGAGGCGCTCTCGTAGAGTTGTTCGAGCTTGCCCAGATCGGTGCCCACGAGCGCCTGCAGCTCCTCGCGATACGGATCGAGCGGGTGGCCGCTGAGGTAATGACCGAGCGTTTCCCGCTCGCCCTGCAGCTTTTGCGACAGCGGCCAGTCGTCGCAGGTCGCGAGGTCGATGGCGATGTCGGGCGCGCCGGCGCTGTTGCCGAACATGTCGACGATGCCCGCGTCGCGGTTCTTCGCGATCTGGTCGGTGGCCTTCAGCACCTCGGGCAACTGCAGCATCAGCGAAGCGCGGTTCGCCGCGAGGCCGTCCAGCGCACCGGCGGAGATCAGCGCCTCCAGGGTGCGGCGGTTGAGCTTCGCGCCGTCGACGCGCTTGCAGAAATCCAGCAGGTCGGCGAACCGCCCGCCGGCGCGGCGTTCGTCGGCGATGGCTTCGCAGGCGCCGCGGCCGACGCCCTTCACCGCGCCGAGCCCGTAGCGCACGGTACGTTCGTCGATCGCCTCGAACATGTAGTTCGAACCGTTGACGTCCGGCGGCAGCACGTCGATGCCGAGCGCGCGCACTTCGTCGAGGAACATCACCACCTTGTCGGTGTTGTCCATGTCCGAGGACAGCACCGCGGCCATGAACTCGGCCGGATAATGCACCTTCAGCCATGCCGTCTGGTAGGCGACCAGCGCGTAGGCCGCGGAGTGCGACTTGTTGAAGCCGTACTCCGCGAACTTCTCCATCAGGTCGAAGATCTGGGTCGCGGTCCTCGGATCGACGCCGCGTTCGGCCGAGCCGGCCTCGAACTTGGCGCGTTCCTTCGCCATTTCCTCGGGCTTCTTCTTGCCCATCGCGCGGCGCAGCAGGTCGGCGCCGCCGAGCGAATAGCCGGCCAGGACCTGGGCGATCTGCATCACCTGTTCCTGGTACACGATGACGCCGTAGGTCGGCTTCAGCACCGGCTCCAGCGCCGGGTGCGGATAGGTCACTTCGGTGCGGCCGTGCTTGCGGTCGACCCACTCGCGATCCATTCCCGAACCCAGCGGGCCGGGACGGAACAGCGCGGCGAGCGCGATGATGTCTTCGAACGTATCCGGTTTCGCGCGCTTCAGCAGCTCGCGCATGCCGCGGGATTCGAACTGGAACACCGCGACCGTGTCGCCGCGTGCGAAGAGTTCGTAGCTCGGTTTGTCGTCGAGCGGCAGCGCGCCGATGTCCAGCGGCGCCTCGCCCGTGCGTTCGCGACGGACGTTGATCGCCTTGACCGCCCAGTCGATGATCGTCAGCGTGCGCAGGCCGAGGAAGTCGAACTTCACCAGACCGACCGCCTCGACGTCGTCCTTGTCGAACTGGGTCACCGGATTGCGGCCCTTGCCGGTGCCGTCGTGTTCGGCGAACAGCGGGCAGAATTCGGCCAGCGGCTGGGGGGCGATCACCACGCCGCCGGCGTGTTTGCCGGCGTTGCGGGTCAGGTCTTCGAGCTGCAGCGCGAGGTCGATCAGGTCGCGGACCTCGTCCTCGCCGTTGTAGCGTTCGATGATCTCGCCGATCGCGCGCTCGGGATCCTGCTGCGCGCGCTTGCTCCGGCCGAGCACGTCCTCGAGCGACAGCGGGTCGGCCGGTTGCAGCGGAATCAGTTTGGAGATGCTGTCGACGAAACCGTAGGGCAGCCCCAGCACGCGGCCCGCGTCGCGCACCACCGCCTTCGCCGACATCGTGCCGTAGGTGATGATCTGACTGACCCGGTCGCGGCCGTACTTGCGCGCGACGTAGTCGATCACCTCGTCGCGGCGATCCATGCAGAAGTCGATGTCGAAGTCCGGCATCGACACGCGCTCCGGGTTGAGGAAGCGCTCGAAGAGCAGATCGTAGGGCAGCGGGTCGAGATCGGTGATGCCCAGCGCCCAGGCCACCAGCGAGCCGGCGCCGGAACCGCGTCCGGGGCCGACGGGAATGCCGTTCTGTTTGCCCCAGTTGATGAAGTCCGCGACGATCAGGAAGTAGCCTGGGAAACCCATCTTCACGATCACGTCGAGCTCGATGTCGAGGCGCGATTCGTAGCTGGCGCGGTCGTGGCCGGGCGCCAGCGGATATTTCTCCAGACGCGCCTTCAGGCCGTCGTGGGCTTCCTTGCGGATCCAGCTGTCGAGCGTGTGATCGTCCGGCACCGGGAACGCCGGCAGATAGTACTTGCCGAGCGAGAGTTCGAGATTGCAGCGCTTCGCCAGTTCGACCGCATTGTCGATCGCGTCCGGCGCATCGGCCGCGAACAGCGCGACCATGTCCTCGGTCGATTTCAGGTATTGCTGCGCGGTGTATTCGCGCGGACGCTTGGGATCGTCGAGGACGCGGCCGGTGGCGATGCACACGCGGGCCTCGTGGGCCTCGAAGCCGTCGGCGTCGAGGAAGCGCACGTCGTTGCTGGCGACGACCGGAATGCCGCGCTGGCCCGACGCGTGCAGGGCGAAGCCGTTGAACGCCTCTTCGCCCTCGAACCCGCAGCGGGTGAGTTCGAGGTGGAAGCGGTCGTCGAAATGGCGCTGCCAGTCGGCCAGCCACTGCAGGGCGAGATCGTGGCGATTGCCGGCGGCCAGCAGGCCGGCCTGACTGTGCCGCCCGGCGAGCGCGAACAGGCCCGCGTTCGCCTCGGCCAGCCACTGCGGCCGGACCACGACGCCATCGTGGCGGTGGCCTTCCATCCATGCCCGGCTGAGCAGGCGCGACAGCGAGAGATACCCGTCCCGATCGCGGCACAGCAGGGTCAGCTTCCAGGGCGCCTCGTCGGCTTCGGCGATGCAGATGTCGGCGCCGGCGATCGGCTTGACGCCTGCGCCCTCGCAGGCCTTGTAGAACTTGACCAGCGCGAAGAGGTTGTTGCGGTCGGTCATCGCCACCGCAGGCTGTCCCTGGGCCACGCAGCGCTGGACCAGCTCCGGAATGCGGATGGTCGAATCGGCCAGCGAATACTCGCTGTGCAGGTGGAGATGGACGAAGCGGGAGGACATCGGCGGACCGGCGGGCGCAGACCGGCAGGTTAGGGCTGGGAGAGGGTCCGGGCAAGGCTTGACGGGGCGGGATTTTCCGCCGCCTGCGATAATCGGCCGCCTTCGCTCCCCCGGCCGGCTCGCCGCCTCGCCCGATGTCCGCCCCTCCGATTTTCCTCAGCGGCATCCGCCGTTTCTCGCCGCCGCTGGACGCCCGTGGTGGGCGGGTGCGGCGCGATGGGCTGACCACCGACTGGTGGCTGATCCTGCAATGCGATCCCGACCTGGGGCGCTATCTGCGCCATCTGTTCCACCTCGATGCGCGGCGCATCCGGCAGATCGCCGATCCGCTGTGGGGGCCGCATGTGTCGATCGTGCAGGGCGAAGTCCCGGCCGATCCCGCCGCGTGGAAGGAAGGCGAGGGAGAACCGATGACGTTCGAGTTGGCGTATCCGCCGCAGGAGATCGACGAGTACGTCTTCTTTCCGGTGCGTTGCGACGCGGCATTGGACTACCGCGAACGGCTCGGCTTGCCCCGCGAACCGAAATACCCGCTGCATCTGACCATCGGCAACCGCAAGCGACTGCCGATGGATTGAAGGCGAAGCGCAGGAGCGTCGCCGCGCTCCCGCGCATTGCGCCGTGCGTCGATCAGGGCAAACCGTCCATGATGCAGGTGAAGTCCGACTGCGACGTCGATGCGCCCATGGCATTGGTCACCGTGGCCGAGATCCACAGCCACTGGCCTTCCCCGCAGGTGCCATAGGCCTCGCTTGCGCCGGGACTTTCGCTCTGACCCGCATTCATGCCGGTCCAGACGGTCGTTGCCGGAAGATTCGAGACATACTCCAGCCTGCAGACGTACTCGCCGAGACCGCTGTCGCGGCGTTCCGGGCAGGCGAACCGCGTGATGATCGGGGGAGCCGGGGATTGGCCGACGAACAGCGTCAGCCCGAACTGCGCGAGGATTGGCTGGATCGGCTGATGATACGAAACCGGCGAGGAAGCGCCGCAATTGTCGGGAGATGCGTTCTTGCCGCCGGAGGCGACGCCCTGCGCATGGCCCGAAGGCGTGATGTAGGCGCCGCCGGAATCGCCGCCGCCGATGCACGCCGAAGTGCTGGTCAGTCCGTAGACCGCCCCCTGCGGGTAGTTCACGGTGACATTGTTGGCGCGGACGTTGCCGCAGCGATAACCGGTCTTCGCACCGGAGCGGCAGATCATTCCGCCTACCGGTGCGGGGGTACTGCCGATCACCGGAATCGCTGTCGATGCGTAATTCGTGACCGAGTGGCTGAGCGGCCACGACGACGGATGGGTGATGCGCACCCAGGCCATGTCGTTGCCGGGAAAGATCGCGCCCGCGAACACACCCTGCGGCAGACCATTCGTCCCCGTGGTCGGCGTGCCTGCGCTGCCGCAGTGGCCTGCGGTCACGAAGCCGGTATCTGCGCCCTGCATCACCGCGAAGCCGAGCGAGCACCCGCCGTTGCCCGGCAGGTTGTAGCGTTGGCCGCCCACGATCTGCGTCGTCTGCGGCGCTCCCGTCGAAGGCTCGAAGCGAACGACATCGGCATCCACCCCGCTGGATGCCGCGAAAGTCCGTGCGAGCGAGGCCGCGCCCGGCGCGACTTCGATCACCACCTGGTTCGTCGCGACGTCGACGTACCATGCGTGGATGCCGCTGGCCGCCCTGCGCTGTCGTCCGATGCCGTCGAGCCGTGCCTTGGCGTTTTCGAGGCGCGCGAGACTCCGCGGAACGATCCGGCTTTCGAAGCCCATCGCCCGCGCTCGTGCGGCGCCGTGTTCGTCGGTGGCGGCGACGATCATCCGGAAACGACCGTCGGCGGTACGCTCGATCCAGGTGCCGCCGTACGCAACGCCGAGGCTGCGTTTCAGTGCGGAGGTGCGGGTCATGACGGCGCGCTCGACGTCGAGATATTGCGCCAACTGTCTTGCGTCCACCGACAGGTCGCGGCGCAACGCCGCCGACAGATCGTCTCCGGAGATGGGTGTCGCGTCCGTGGGCGCGGCTGCGGGCAGCGTCCACGGGGCCATCATCGCAAGCGTCGCCAGCACCGCGCGCGCGATGGAGAAGCGAGGGCCGGACGCGTGTTCCTGTCTGTACATGGGTGAATCTCCCTGATGCGTCGCGCTGCGAAAGGGCAGCGTGGCGATCATGGGCTGACCCGGTGTCAGGAGATGCGACATGCTCGACACGTCGGCCGCGAACCGAATCGGCTTCATGCGCCGGCGCCCGCGCATGCACGCCGCGAGACGCAGCCCCGATGCAGGGGCCCTCGCGGGTTTCCCGCCGATTCAGCCCGTGTCGTCGTCCGGCAGCGGCGATCCCCTGAGCACCGACAGCACCGCACGACTGTGCGCGGCATGGTGTCGCGCACCGCAAGCGACGGTCGGCGGTGCTGTCGGCGATGAGGTCAGGGCAGGCCGTGATGCCCGCAGGCGGCGCGCACCGGCGCGTAACTCCGCCGGTGCTCGTCGCACGGGCCGTGTTCGCGCAGCGCGGCGAGGTGTGCGGGACTAGGGTATCCCTTGTGGCGATCGAAACCGTACTGCGGGTGGAGCGTATGCAGTTCGAGCATGCGCCGGTCGCGCGCGACCTTCGCGAGAATCGAGGCGGCCATGATCGCCGGTTCGATGGCGTCGCCGCCGACCAGCGCTTCGGCGGCGACCCGCAGGCCTTCGGGGAGGCGATTGCCGTCGATCCGCGCCAGATCCGGTGCCGGCGACAGCGCGTCGAGCGCGCGGCGCATGCCGGTCAGGGTGGCCTGCAGGATGTTGAGCGCGTCGATCTCCTCGCGCTCGACGAATTCGATCCGCCAGGCGAGCGCGCATTCGACGATGCGCGGGAAAAGCGCTTCGCGCGCGGCTTCGGTGAGTTTCTTGGAATCGTCGAGACCTTCGATCGGGCGCGCCGGGTCGAGAATGACGGCGGCGACCGTCACCGGGCCGGCGAGTGGGCCGCGACCGGCTTCGTCGACTCCGGCGATGCGCAGCGGACGCGTACGGGCCAGGGCCGCGAGCGGGTCTTCGAACAGCGCGCCCGGGCCGGCGTCGCGCGGAGCCCTGCGCCGACTCACGGCGCGATCGCGATCGGCATCGGCGCCGCGATCAGTTCGGCCACCGCATCCGCGGCGCGCGCTGAAGCGTCGCGACGCAGCTGCGCGTGGATCTCGGCGAAGCGCGGCAGCAGGTCCTCGACCCGCTGCGGTTGTCCGAACCAGCGCAGGCAGGCGGCGGCGAGTTTCTCCGGGATGCAGTCGTCCTGCAGCAGTTCCGGGATCAGCGGCGCGTCGGCGAGCACGTTCGGCAGGCTGACGTAACGCGATTTCAGCAGCCCCAGGCGGGTCACGATGCGATAGGTCGTCGGCGAGATGCGATGGCCGACGACCATCGGCCGCTTGCACAGCATGCCCTCCAGCGCCGCGGTGCCCGAGGCCAACAGGACCACGTCGCTGGCGATCATCGCCCGCTGGGCGTCGCCGTCGAGCACGCGCACGCGCGCCGCCAGGACAGGCTGCGGACGCAGCCGTTCCCGGATCGCCTCGTCGCATTGCGCGTTGGCCGCGGGCAGCAGGATCTGCAACGCCGGCATCTGTCCGGCGATCAGCGCCGCGGCCTCGAGGAACACCGGCAGCATCTTCTCGATCTCGCCGAGACGGCTGCCCGGCAGCAACGCCAGCACCGGCGCGTTTTCGTCGATCGCCAGCGCGTGACGGGCGATGGCGCGATCCGGCGACAGCGGAATCGCGTCGGCCAGCGGATGGCCGACGAAGCGCGCGTCCACGCCATGCTTCGCGAAGATCGGCGGTTCCATCGGGAACAGGCAGAGGACGCGATCGGCGCTGCGACCGATCTTCGCCGCGCGACCTTCGCGCCAGGCCCAGACCGAGGGGCTGACGTAGTGCACGGTACGGACGCCGCGGCGCTTGAGCCAGCGTTCGACGCCGAGATTGAAGTCGGGCGCGTCGATGCCGACGAAGACGTCGGGCTTCCAGGCCAGCAGGCGTTTCCGCAGCCCGCTGCGCAGGCGCAGCAACCGAGGGAGATGCGAGAGCACTTCGGCGAGCCCCATCACCGCGAGCTCCTGGCAGTCGTGCCAGGCGTCGAATCCTGCGGCGCGCATCGCCGGTCCGCCGACACCGGCGAATTCCGCTTCCGGGAACCGGGCGCGCAGTTCGGCGATCAGACCGGCACCGAGCAGATCGCCGGAGGCTTCGCCCGCGACGAGCGCGATGCGCACGGCGGCCCGCTCAGCGCAACAGCGGCCGTTCGCCGCGTTCGATGAATTCGAGGAAGGCGCGGACGTCGTCGCTGGTCTCGGCCAGCGCGGCCAGCTGCTGCTTGGCTTCGGCCAGATCGGACTTCGACATGTACAGGGCGCGATAGGCGCGCTTGATCGCGGCGACCCGTTCCGGGTCGAATCCGCGACGCTTGAGCCCTTCGCTGTTGATGCCGCGCGGGCGGCCGTAGTCTTCCTGCGCCACCATCAGGAACGGCGGCACGTCGCCGTTGACGAACGCGCCCATGCCCACGAAGGCGTGATCGCCGATGCGGCAGAACTGGTGCACGCCGGCGAAGCCGCTGAGGATGACCTGGTCGCCGACCTCGACGTGGCCGGCGAGGGTCGCGTTGTTCGAGAACACGCAATCGTTGCCGACGCGGCAATCGTGGGCGATGTGCACGTAGGCCAGGAACCAGTTGCGGTCCCCGACGCGGGTGACGCCGCCGCCGTTGCCGGTGCCGCGGTGGATGGTGACGAATTCGCGCACCACGTTGCCGTCGCCGACGATCAGCTCGGTGCGTTCGCCGGCGAATTTCTTGTCCTGCGGATCGCCGCCGATCGCGGCGTGGCCGTGGATGCGGTTGTCGCGCCCGATGCGGGTCGGTCCCTGGATGCTGCAGTGCGGGCCGATCCGGGTGCCGTCGCCGATCTCGACCTCCGGCCCGATGACGGTGAACGGTCCCACCTCGACCCCGTCGCCCAACCGGGCCGAAGGATCGACCGACGCCAGCGGATGGACGGAGGCCGCGCTCATTTCAGTTCTGCGCCTCCGCGCACAGGATCTCTGCGCGGGCGGCTTCCTGGCCGTCGACGCTGGCCACCCCCTCGTACAGAGCCATGTTGCGGATCCGACGCTTGAGGGAGACGTCCAGGTCGAGGCGATCGCCGGGCACGATCATTCGGCTGAACCGCGCGTTGTCGACCTTCACCAGATAGAACAGCTTGTCGTCGCAGGGCGCGCCCCCGCCGGTGCGGCTGGTGAGCTGGTAGAGCAGCCCGCCGGCCTGCGCCAACGCCTCGATCACCAGCACGCCCGGCATCACCGGCTGCGTGGGGAAATGGCCCTGGAAGAACTCCTCGTTGACGGTGACGTTCTTGTAGGCGCGGATGCTGGTGCCCGGCTCGAACGCGACCACCCGGTCGACGAGCAGGAACGGGAAGCGGTGCGGGAGCAGCTTCCGGATTTCGACCGTTCCGATCGGAAGGGACATCTGCGTGCTGGAGTCGGTCGATGTCATTGCGGTTCCTTGTTGCGCCCGCCGACCTGGCGGGCCAGGGCGTCGAGCTGTTTGTCGAGCTGTTTGAAGCGGACGGCATTCCTGCGCCAGGTGCGATTGTCCATCAACGGCGTACCCGATGAATATTCGCCGGGCTCGCGGATCGAACCGGTGACCAGACTCATCGCCGTGATCACCACCCGATCGCACACTTCCAGATGGCCAAGGATACCGGCGCCGCCGCCGATCAGGCAGTAGCGGCCGATCGTGGCGCTGCCGGCGACCGCCGAACACCCGGCCATCGCGGTGTGCGCGCCGATGCGGACGTTGTGGCCGATCTGGATCTGGTTGTCGAGCCGCACGTCCTCTTCGAGCACGGTGTCGTCGATCGCGCCGCGGTCGATGGTGGTGTTCGCGCCGATCTCGCAGTCGTCGCCGACGACCACGCCGCCGAGCTGCGGGACCTTCAGCCAGCGGCCGTGCTCCATCGCGAGGCCGAAGCCGTCTGCGCCGAGCACCGCGCCGGGGTGGATGAGCACGCGCCGGCCGAGACGGACGCGGCGCACCAGGACGACGCGCGCGGCCAGTTCGCTGCCCGCGCCGACCACGCAGTCTTCGCCGACGACGCAGCCCGGCCCGATCGAGGCGCCGGCCTCGACGCGGCTGCGCGGACCGACGCTGACGAACGGACCGATGTTCGCTTCGGGCGAGATCTCGGCGCTCGGATCGATGGCGGCGGAGGGATGGATCCCCGGTGCGAACGACGGTCGGCCATCGAACAGCGCCGCGATCTTCGCGAACGCGGCGTAGGGGTCCTTCGCGATCAGTGCGGTCCCGGCGTGGCCCTCGGCGTCGTCCTCGCGCATCACGACGACGCCGGCGCCGCTGTCGGCGAGCTGGCTGCGGTAGCGCGGGTTGGCGAGGAAGGCGAGCTGGGTCGCGCCGGCGCGGGCGAGGGTGCCGACGCCGTCGACCACCCGCGCGGCGTCGCCGCGCAGGACGAGGCCGAAGCGCTCGGCCAGCGCTCCGGCAGTGAGACTGTCGTTCGTCATGGGACGCTCCGTCCGCGGATCAGAGCGCCGCGATCAGAACGCGCCGCCGAAGGTGAACTGCAGACGCTCCAGCTGGTCGTCGTCTTCCTTGCGGAAGGGGAACGCGTAGCTGATCGAGATCGGGCCGACCGGCGCGCGCCACAGCAGGGCGACGCCGGTGGAGGCGCGCAGTTCGCCCGCGTCGAAGCTGTCCAGGTCCTTGAACACGTTGCCGACGTCGACGAATGCCGAGACGCGCGCCGAAGGCGTGTCCAGCAGGCGCGGGAAATACATTTCGAGCGAGCCCACGGTCTTGACCGCGCCGCCGATCGGCTGGCGGAACAGGCTGTTGGCCGCGAAGTCGGTCGGACCCAGCGTGTTGTCGCGGAAGCCGCGCACCGAGCGCACGCCGCCGGCGTAGAAATTCTCGAAGAACGGCAGGCCGGTGGCGACCAGGGCGCGTTCGAGCGTGCTGTTCGGACCGCAGTCGGCATCGCTGAACTGCTTGGGGATGGGCGGCGGACTGCCGCGCAGGGTGCAGATCAGACGCGTGGTGTCGCTGCCGTAGCTGTCGCCGTAGCCCAGCTGGAAGCGGGTGTTGAGCACCATGGTGCGGCTGAGCGGCCAGTACTTCGAGAACTCGTAGTTGAGCTTGTAGTACTCGGCGGTCGAGCCGGGCAGCGTGATTTCCGCCGACAGGCGCTGATAGGTGCCCGCGGTCGGCGTGAAGAAGTCGTTGCGGGTGTCGCGCGCCCAGCCCAGTTCCGCACGCCAGGCGTGGAAGGTGCTCTTGCCGTAGGCGTCGATGTAATCGACGATCGAGACCGGTGAGCCGGCGAACGGCGAAGCCAGAATCTGGTTGCGGTCGATGCCGAACACCAGCGACACCGTATCGTTCTCGGTCAGCGGCACGCCGAACACGGTTTGCAGCGCGGCGCTGGTGTTGGAGTACTGCGCGGTATTGAAGTCGGAGTTGTCCAGCTCGCGCCACCACAGGTTGTAGCCGAGCGACACGCCCTCGTCGGTGAAGTAGGGGTTCACGAACGAGAACGAGTAGCGCTGCAGATAGGCGTTGCGCTGCACCTCGATGCCGATCTGGTTGCCGGTGCCGAGGAAGTTGTTCTGCGACAGCTGCAGGCTGGTGGTCAGGCCGGACAGCTGCGAATAGCCGAAGCCGAAGGTGAAGCTGCCGGAGGTGGTTTCCTTGACGTCGAAGACCACGTCGACCTGATCGTTGGTGCCGGCCACCGGCACGGTCTCGACCTCGACCGAGCCGCTTTCGAAAAAGCCCAGGCGCTGCAGGCGCACCTTGGAACGGTCGATCGCGGCCTGCGAGTACCAGGCGCCTTCGAACTGGCGCATCTCGCGGCGCAGCACCTCGTCGGTGGTGCGGGTGTTGCCCTTGAAGCGGATCTGGCGCACGGTCACGCGCGGACCCGGCAGCACCTGCAGGTTGATCGCGACGGTGCGCTTCTCGCGGTCGATCTCGGGGATCGGGTTCACTTCGGCGAAGGCGTAGCCGATGTTGCCGAGGGCCGCGATGATCGAATCGGAGCTGAGTTCGAGGATGGTGCGCGAGAAGGTCTGACCCGAGCGGATCAGCAGATAGCGGTCGATCTGCTCCTTGGTCAGCACGGTGTCGCCGGTGACCTTGACCTCGGAGACGGTGTAGACCTCGCCTTCGGTCAGGTTGGCGGTGACGTACATGTCGCGCTTGTCGGGGCTGATCGACACCTGCGTGCCGTCGACGCTGAAGTCGATGTAGCCGCGGTCGAGATAGAACTCGTTGAGCTTTTCGAGATCGCCGGTGAGCTTCTCGCGCGAGTACTGGTCGTCGCGGCGGTACCAGCTCAACCAGTTGCTGGTGCCGGATTCCCAGCCTTCGCGCAGCTCTTCCTCTTCGAACTTCTCGTTGCCGATGAGGTTGATGTGGCGGATGCGCGCGGCCTTGCCTTCGTTGACGTTGATGGTGACGTCGACGCGGTTGCGGTCGAGGCGGGTGATGGTCGGGGTGATCTCGACGTTGTACTTGCCGCGGTTGTTGTAGGCGCGGTTGAGTTCGAGGGTCACGCGATCGATGGCGAGGCGGTCGTAGGTCTCGCCCTCGGCGATGCCGATCTCCTTGAGATTCTGCATCAGGTCTTCGGTCTTGATGTCCTTGTTGCCGGACAGCGTCAGGGTGTTGATCGCCGGACGTTCGGTGACCGAGACCACCAGGATCGCGTTGTTCGGATCCGCGCCTTCGCGGTCGAGGCGGATGTCCTCGAAGAAGCCGGTCTTGTACAACGCGCGCATGGCTTCCGCGATGCGCGCCGAGTCGACGGTGTCGCCGCGCTCGATCGGCAGGTAGGTGAAGACGGTGCCGGCGCCGATGCGCTGCAGGCCGTCGACGCGGATGTCGGAGACCGTGAACCGGGAAACGGAGGCGGAAGACGCGTTTTGCGCCAGGGTCGGCGCGGCGTGGAGCGAGGCCAGGCTCGTGGCGAGAGCAAGGGCGAGCAGGCGGCGGTTGGGCGTGCGCGTCATCAGGACATCCGGTAATGGGGCGGTAGCGTAACGAAGGGGCGAAGCGGTCGGGCGGGTTGCGGGTGCGGGTCCGGGACGCGTCAGCCGGCCGGTCCGTCGTCCGTGGACGGCCGGAAACGGGAAGCGGTGGGTGGCGTCATCGGATCAGCCCCTGCAGGTCGTTGAAGAACGCGAGGCCCATGAGCCCCAACAGCAGGGCGAGCCCCACATATTGCCCGGCGGCCATCGCACGGTCGCTTAACGGACTGCCCTTGAGCAACTCGATAAGGTAATACAGCAGGTGCCCCCCATCCAAGACCGGGATCGGGAGCAGGTTGAGGATGCCGAGGCTGAGGCTGAGCAGGGCGAGCAGGCTGATGTACCAGGCCAGGCCGTTTTTCGCGTAGGCGTCGGCCGCCCGGGCGATGCCGATGGGGCCCGCGACCGTGTTCTGGACCGCCAGCCGGCCGCTGAAGGCGCGCTCGAGCATGGCGAACAGTTCGACGACCTGGAATCGGGTTTCGCGCAGGGCCGCCGGAACGGCCTCCAGCGGGCCATAGCGGAGGACCGCGTCCTTGGGCGCCTTGTCCGACCCGCTCGGACGGGCGACGCCGATCATCCAGACCGGTTTGGCGTCGGCGCCAGCGCCGGGCTGGCGGTCCTGGCGGGGCACCAGGTGGGCGGTCCTGCGCACGCCGTCGCGCACGAACGCGACCTCGCCGCCGCCGGCCCGACCGATCCGGTCGACCAGCGGGGGAATGTCGTCCCAGTAGGCGACGGGGCTTCCGCCGATGGCGACGATGCGATCACCGGGCCGAAGCACGCCTTCGCCGGCCGATCCCGGGGTGATGCCGCCGACCAGCGCGGGAGTGAGCATGTGCCGGGGCACGATTCCGACCAGGCCCAGCACCCGGGGCAGGTCCTGCTCGTCTTCGGGCAGGCGCGAGAAATCGATCCGCCGGGTGAGTTCCGCGCCTTCGGCGGTCCGTACCCGGACGGGGGTCTCGCCGCGGTCGATGGCCGCGGTCAGCAAGGCCATGCTGGCTTCGGTCCAGGTCGGGGTCTCGCGATCGCCGATCGCGAGGAGGGTGTCGCCGCGACGCATGCCGGATTCGGCGGCGATGCCGCCGACCTGGCCGACCGTCGGCAGGTAGTCCGGGCGACCGATCACGAACATCGTCCACAGCAGGACGATGCACAGCACGAAATTCGCGAACGGACCGGCGAAGCTGATCAGCATGCGCTGGCCGACCGATTTCTCGTCGTGCGACTGATGACGCTCCTCGTCGGACACCGGGGTCTTGCGATCCACCAGGTCGTGTTCGCCCAGCATCCGCACGAAACCGCCCAGCGGGATCATCGCCACCGCCCATTCGGTGCCGTTGCGATCGCGGCGCATCCACAGCGGTTTGCCGAACCCGACCGAGAATCGCAGCACCTTCACGCCGCACCAGCGCGCCGCCCAGTAGTGGCCCAGTTCGTGGAAGGTGACCAGCACGCCGAGAGCGACGATGAGCCACCAGGCGGAGCGGAGGATGTCGATCATGCGCGCTCCTCGCGGACGATGCCTGTGCGGGTGATGTCGCCTCGTGCGATCGCGGTGCGGGCATGCGCACGCGCCGCGGCGTCGGCGGCGAGCAGGGCGTCGAGCGATCCGGCGTCGGCGTGCGGCATGCGTTGCAGAGCGTCTTCGACGAGGGCGGGGATCGACAGGAAACCGATGCGGCCCTGAAGAAAGGCTGAAACCGCTTCCTCGTTCGCGGCGTTCAGCGCAGCGGGCGCGGCGCCGCCGGCGTCGAGCGCGGCGTAGGCCAGGCGCAGGCAGGGGAAGGCGTCGAGATCCGGCGGTTCGAAATCGAGCCGTCCATGGGTGAGCAGATCGAGTCCGGCGACGCCGGAAACGATGCGCTCCGGCCAGGCGAATCCGACCGCGAGCGCGGTGCGCATGTCCGGCAGGCCGAGCTGCGCGAGCGTCGAGCCGTCGACGAATTCCACCAGCGAGTGCACCAGACTCTGCGGATGCACCAGCACGTCGATGCGCGCGCCGGGCAGGCCGAAGAGATGGTGCGCCTCGATGACTTCGAGGCCCTTGTTCATCAGCGTGGCGGAGTCGACCGAGATCTTCGGGCCCATCGACCACTTCGGATGCGCCACCGCCTGTGCCGGGGTGACGTCCGCCAACGACGCCCTTGAACGGCCTCGGAACGGCCCGCCGGATGCGGTCAGCTGGATCCGGGTCAGACCGGCATGGGCCTCCGCGTTGGGCAGGCACTGGAAGATCGCGTTGTGCTCGCTGTCGATCGGCACGATGTCGGCGCCGGCCGCGCGGGCCGCGGCGGTGAGCAGCTCGCCGGCCAGCACCAGCGATTCCTTGTTCGCGAGCAGCAGGCGCTTGCCGGCGCGGGCCGCGGCCAGGGTGGACGACAGCCCGGCCGCGCCGACGATCGCGGCGACCACGGTGTCGTGGCCGCCGTCGGCCGCGAGCGCGTCGATGGCTTCGGCGCCGGCGTGGGCCTCGGTCGCGAGGCCGGCGGCGCGCAGCCCGTCGCGCAGCGCGGCATGGGCGGCGGGGTCCGCGATCGCGGCATGGGCCGGCCGATGGGTCCGACACAGCGCGACGAGTGCGTCGACGTTGCTGCCGGCCACGAGGACCTCCGCGCGCAGCCGGTCCGGATGGCGGGCGATCACGTCGAGTGCCGACGCGCCGATCGACCCGGTCGCGCCGAGCACGGCCACGCGCCTCATCGGGAGGCTCCGAGGGTTGCGGCGGGCGAGCTGGACAATGGCGGGGACATGGCGGTCATGGACCGGAAGGCGGGCATCGAGTTTCAGAATCCGAACAGCAGCTTGCCCAGGGCGAACACCGGGAGCGCGGCGAGGATGCTGTCGATGCGGTCGAGGACGCCGCCGTGGCCGGGGATCAGATGGCTGGAATCCTTGACCCCGACATGGCGCTTGAGCAGGCTTTCGAACAGATCGCCGACCACCGAGAACAGGATCGTCCAGATCGCGACGATGGCGACGTAAGGCAACTGCTTGAAGGTGGCGCCGGCGAACGGCGCCGCGACCAGGGCCAGGACCATGCCGGCGATCGCGCCGCCGATCAGGCCTTCGACGGTCTTGTTCGGGCTGATCCGGGGGCTGAGCTTGGTTTTGCCGAACCGGCGTCCGGCGAAATAGGCGCCGCTGTCGGCGGCCCAGACGATCGCCAGCGCCAGCAGCAGCCAGCGCTGGCCGTTGGGTTGGCTGGCGGCCGCCTGACCGACGCCGAGCCCGATCTGTCCGGCATGGATCAGGACCAGCGCGCACCAGGCCGGGATCACGCTCAGCGTGGCCGCCGCGAGCTTGAATACCCGGGCATGGGTGTTGTGGTCGGAGGCGAAGTCGTAGTGACGCAGCCACAGCGCCGCCAGCAGCCACCAGATCACCCCGATCAGGACCATGATCTTGAACAGGACGAAGGAGCCGCCGCTGTTCGAGCGCGAGGCCCAGACCAGGGCGACCATCAGCATCAGGTTGACCACCAGCAGCACGCCGCGGGCGATCGGGTCCTCGATGTCGGTCAACTTGAGCCATTCCCAGAGACCGACCAGGAAGGCGGCGGCGCTGAGCGCGGCCATCCACGGCGTCGGCAGGAACAGCACGGCGCAGATCGCCAACGGGGCCATGACCAGGGCGGCCAGCAAACGCGTCCGGGTCATGGGTCGATCCTGTCGGCGGGGAGGGAGGGCGGGACGGCATCGGAGCCGATCTGGGCGCTGGTGAGGCCGAAGCGGCGCTCGCGCCCGGCGAAGTCCTCGAGCGCCCGGTCGAGGATCGCGGCGTCGAGTTCCGGCCACAGGGTTTCGGTGAACCACAGCTCGGTGTATGCGAGCTGCCACAGCAGGAAATTGCTGATCCGGTGATCGCCGCCGGTGCGGATGAAAAGATCGGGCGGCGGCAGGTCGGCCAAGGCCATGTAGCGTCCGACCGTGGCCTCGTCGATCTGTTCCGGGCGCAGGCGGCCGGCGAGCACGTCCTCGGCCAGCGCGCGCGCGGCGTGGGCGATGTCCTGGCGGCCGCCGTAGCTGGCGGCGATGTTGAGGTGCAGCGCGCGGTTGCCGGCGGTACGCGCTTCGGCGTCGCGCATGCGGGCCAGGATCTCCGGCGCGAAACGCTCGCGCTCGCCGATGAAACGCAGGCGCACGCCGCGCCGGTGCAGTTCGTCGACTTCGCGTTCGAGCGCGTTGAGGAACAGCTTCATCAGCGCGCCGACCTCGTCCTCCGGCCGGCCCCAGTTCTCGCTGGAGAAGGCGAACAGGGTCAGTGCTTCGACCCCGCGCTGCAGGCACCAGTCGATGCACAGATTGACCGTACGCGCACCGGCGCGGTGGCCGAGGGCGCGGGGACGATGGCGGCGTTCGGCCCAGCGGCCGTTGCCGTCCATGATGACAGCGAGATGGCGCGGAACGCGTTGCGATGCGGGCGGAGCACTCATCGGGCGACGACCTCAGACGGCCATCAGCTCCTGTTCCTTCGCCTTGACGACCTCGTCGACATCCTTGATCGCCTTGTCCGTCAGCTTCTGGATCTCCTCCTCGCTGCGGCGCTCCTCGTCCTCGGTGATCTTCTTGTCCTTCAACAGTTCCTTGACGTGCTGGTTGGCGTCGCGGCGGATGTTGCGGATCGCCACCTTGGCGTCCTCGCCCTCGGCGTGCACGTGCTTGGACAGCTCCTTGCGGCGTTCCTCGGTGAGCGGCGGCAGGTTGATGCGGATCGTGGTGCCGGCGGTGTTCGGGGTCAGGCCGAGGTCGGAGGCGAAGATCGCCTTCTCGACGGCGGCGACCATGTTCTTCTCCCAGGGGGTGATGGTCAGCGTGCGCGCGTCCGAGACGGCGATGCTGGCGACCTGGGACAGCGGCATGTCGGAGCCGTAGTAGTTGACCTTGAGATGGTCGACCAGCGAGGCGGAGGCACGACCGGTGCGCACCTTGGTCAGGTTGTGGCGCAGCGATTCCACGCTCTTGGCCATGCGGGTCTGCGCGTCTTTCTTGATGTCGTTGAGCATGCCGGTTCCTGGTTCTATCCGTTCTGTCTCTGTCCGGTGGGGCGGGCCGCGGGCGGCGCCGGCGCCAAGATCGCCGATTATATGCGAAGGCGGCGCCGCTGCCGGTGCGGCCGGCTCAGCCGGGGCGGTGCGGGCCGCTGCCGTGCGGGGCCCGGTCGTGGCGATCGTGGCCGCAGGCGCCCCCGTGCTCGATCTGCAGGGTCGGATGGTTGATGCCGAAACGGGCGTCGAGCTCGTGGATCAATGCGTCGAGGAAGCCGTCGTGATCCTGATCGGCGGGCCGGACCAGGTGTGCGGTCATCGCGATTTCCCCCGCGCCCAGCGACCAGATGTGCAGATGATGCACCGCCCGCACCCCGGGACGGGCCGCGAGGAAGGCTTCGACCTCGGCCTGGTCGATCCCGCGCGGGACCGCGTCCATCGCGGCGTCGAAGGCGTCGCGCAGCAGGCGGAAGGCGCCCACCGCGACCACTGCGGCCACGAGCACGGCTGTGGCCGGATCCAGCCAGCGCCAGTCGAACCAGAGCATGCCCAGACCGGCCAGGACCGCCGCCAGCGACACCGCGGCGTCGGCGATCAGGTGCAGGAACGCGCCGCGACGATTGAGGTCGTGCCCGTGGCCGTGTCCGTGGCCATCGCGCAGGAACCAGGCCGCGCCCAGGTTCACCGCGATGCCGATGGCGGCGATGATCACCACCGGCAGCGCCGGAATCTGCGGCGGATCGGCGAACCGGCGCATCGCCTCCCAGCCCAGCGCGCCGCTGAAACCGACCAGCAGCAGCGCATTGCCGAGCGGCGAGAGCAGGGTAGCGCGGCGCCAGCCGTAGGTGTGGCGTCCGGTGGGCGGCCGTCGGGCCATGACCGCCGCGGCCCAGGCCAGGGCGAGGCCCAGCACGTCGCCGAAGTTGTGCAGCGCGTCGGACAACAGCGCCAGCGAATCGGTCCAGAAGCCGTAGGCGGCTTCCAGCGCGGTGTACGCCAGATTGATCAGCGTCGCGACCGCGAACGCACGCGTGCCGGTGGAGAAGCCGTGGGAGTGGCCATGGGCGTGGTCATGGTCATGGCCCTTTCCATGGGCTTGCGCATGCCCATGAGAATGCTCATGGGCGTGTCCGTGTTCGTCTCCGTGTGCGTGCGGATGGTCGCGATCGTGCGGTGGGCGGGTCATGGCCGGATGGTGCCATGGCCGGACCGGTGGACACTATCCGCGGCGAGCGCCCGCGGGCCTGGCGGCGTCGCGGGGTCGCCGGCCGACGGTGCGGCCTTACTCGCGCGTGAGGCGTTTCAGCAGCGGCGTCGCCAGGAACAACAGCGCGCCGGCGATCAGGCCGATCCACATCATCTGGGTGAAGACATCGGCGTACAGCGCCATCGCCGCGCCGACATCGTATTTGCCGGTGGCGTCGGGTTCGATCGCCGCCCAGGTGCCGAGGCGGCCGGCGATGATTTCGCCGAAGGCCGAAAACAGGAACCAGGCGCCCATCATCAGGCCGACCGCACGCGGGATCGACAGCCGGGTGACGGCCGACAGACCGACCGGCGACAGCACCATTTCGCCCATGACGAGGATTGCGTACGCCAGCACCATCCACCACAGGCTGGCCTTGCCGGTCTCGCCGGGATTCGCCGCCGCGTAGGCCAGCACGCCGAACGACAGGCCGCAGAACACGAGGCCCCAGGCGAATTTCGCCGGGTAGCTCGGATTGAGATTGGCCTTGTCGAGCTTCGGCCACAGCCATGCGAACGGGAAGCTGAAGAGGATCACGAACAGCGCGCCGATCGCGGTGGTCTGGCCCGCGGTCCATTCGACGCCGAAGGTCGTGCGATCCATGCCGATGTCGGCCATCAGCACCCACGGACCGTAGGTCTGTTCGTACAGGCCCCAGAACAGCGCGCTGACCGTGATCAGCGCCATCAGCATGATCATGCGTCCCTTCTCGGCCCGCGACAGTCCCGAGAACATCAGGATCACGAACCACACGTACAGGCCTGCGCCCATCACCACCGCGACGACCTCGGTGAGGGTGACCTCGTGGCCGCCCATCAGCCGGGTGAGCGGGCCGAAGTCGATGCGGGTCTGCAGCACCTGCCAGACGACGACGGTGAGGATGAGCCCGCCCAGATAGATCAGCGCTTCGCGCGAGAGTCCGGCGAACGCGGCGGCCTTGAGCTTGACGGGATCCGCCGGTTCGGCGTGTCCGTGGAGGTGTTTCTGCCCGATCACGAACTGCACGAGGCCCAGGCCCATCATGATGCCGGCGAGCGCGAAGCCGTAGCCCCAGCCGATCTTTTCGCCGATCCAGGCCACGATCAGCGACGACAGGAAGGCGCCGACGTTGATGCCCATGTAGAAGATGGTGAAGCCGGAATCGCGACGCGGATCTTCGTCGCTGTACAGCCGGCCGACGATCGTCGAGATGTTGGGCTTGAGGAAGCCCACGCCGACGCCGATCAGGGCGAGCGAGAAGTACATGACCTGGATCGCGAAGCCGTCGCGCACCGCGTTGTCCGGCGTGGTGCCGGTGGCCGCGGCGCCGGTGTACGCCATGCCCAACTGGCCGAGCACCAGCAGCGCGCCGCCGAACAGCACCGCCTTGCGCATGCCCAGGTAGCGGTCCGCGAGCAGGCCGCCGAGCAACGGCAGCGCGTAGGCCAGCCCCGCGTAAGTCCCCAGCAGCAGCGTGCCGTCGGCCTGCGCGAAGAGGTGGTGCTTGGTGAGGTACAGCAACAGCAGCGCCTTCATGCCGTAGAAGGCGAAGCGCTCCCACATCTCGGTGAGGAAACAGACGTAGAGGCCTTTGGGATGGCCGAGGAATTCGTCCTGGGCGGACAAGGCGGGAGCGTTGGTGGACACGGCGGATTCCGGTGAGACGACCGGCGGAGTATGCCAGCGCGGGACCGGAAGCGGGCCTTGCGGACGCTGGCGCCTCGCCGGCTCCCGCCGACGTCCGGCCGTCCCGCACTATGCCGGACCCCGGTCGGCGGCCTACCATCGGGCCATCGTCCTCCCGTTCGACAGGAAGCCTCATGTCCTCGATGCGCTCCACCCTGTGGCTGGCCCTCGCGCTGGCCCTGCCGTTCACCGCCGACGCCGCCCGCGGGCTGCAGCCCCGCGATCTCGCCACCCTCGATCGCTATTCCTCGCCGACCCTGTCGGCCGACGGTCGTCTGCTGGTGTTCGCGAAGCGCAGCGTCGATTTCGCCGCCAACAAGGGCAGCAGCGGGCTGTGGATCGAGAATCTGGTGGCCCGCGATGCCGCGCCGCCGAAGCGTCTGACGCCGGAAGGCTGGAACGTCAATTCGCCGGCGTTCTCGCCCGACGGGAAAACCGTCTACTTCCTCAGCGCCAAGTCCGGCAGCCAGCAGCTCTACGCGATCCCCGCCGCCGGCGGCGAACCGCGTCAGCTGACCGATCTGCCGCTGGACGTCGGCGTGTTCAAGCTCTCTCCGGACGGCAAGCGCGTCGCGCTCGGCATGGAAGCCTTCCCCGATTGCGGCGGCGATCTCGCCTGCACGAAGAAGCGCCTCGACGAGACCGGCGCGCGCAAGAGCAGCGGCGTGCTCTACGACCGCATTTTCGTCCGCCATTGGGACACCTGGGCCGATGGCCGCCTCAATCGCCTGTTCGTGGCCACGCTGCCGGTCCTGGGCAAGGATCCGGCCAAGGACAAGCCGCTGAAGAGCGCGATCCTCGTCGGCGGCGACGTGCGCGGCGACGTGCCGTCGAAGCCGTTCGGCGACACCGGCGAATTCACCTGGTCGCCCGGTGGCGCCTCGCTGGTGGTGTCCGCGCGCAGGTCCGATCGCACCGAACCCACCAGCACCAATTTCGATCTGTACCTCGTCGCCGCCAACGGCAGCGACCGGTCGCGCAATCTCACCGAGGCCAACAAGGCCTGGGATACCGGTCCGGTGTTCAGCGTCGACGGCCGCACGCTCTACTACCGCGCGATGAAGCGCCCCGGTTTCGAGGCCGATCGTTTCGCGCTGATGGCGATGGATCTCGGCAGCGGCGCGACCCGCGAAATCGCGCCGAAATGGGATCGCTCGGCCGACGGCATCGTGCTGTCCGCCGACGGCGACACGATCTACACCACCGCCGGCGAACTCGGCGAGCATCCGCTGTTCGCGGTCGACATCGCCAGCGGCAACGCGAAGCGCGTCGTCGGCGACGGTTCCGTGTCCGCGTTCGAGATCGCGGGCGATACGCTGGCGTTCGCGCGGAACTCCATGGTCTCCGGCGACCAGTTGTTCGCTGCGGCCGTCGACGGCAGCGCCGTCCGCGCGATCACGCCGAGCGCCGGCGACATGCTGAAGGACGTGCGTTTCGGCGACTTCGAGCAGTTCAGCTTCAAGGGCTGGAACAACGAAACCGTGTACGCCTACGTCGTCAAGCCGTGGAACTACGAGCCCGGCAAGACCTATCCGGTGGCGTTCCTGATCCACGGCGGCCCGCAGGGCAGTTTCGGCAACGGCTGGAGCTATCGCTGGAACCCGCAGACCTATGCCGGCCAGGGCTACGCCTCGGTGATGATCGACTTCCACGGTTCCACCGGCTACGGCCAGGCGTTCACCGATTCGATCAGCGGACACTGGGGCGACCGTCCGCTGGAGGATCTGCAGAAGGGCTGGGCCGCGGCGCTGAAGAAATATCCGTTCCTCGACGGCGATCGCGCCTGCGCGCTCGGCGCCAGCTACGGCGGCTACATGATCAACTGGATCGCCGGCAA
This sequence comes from Pseudomonadota bacterium, assembly GCA_049324395.1. GTDB lineage: Bacteria > Pseudomonadota > Gammaproteobacteria > Xanthomonadales > Xanthomonadaceae > Lysobacter_I. Next base: position 127,821 of record JBMOOY010000060.1, on the reverse strand, counting down.
CTGGTTCGACAAGAAGGGCAACGCGCCGTTCAAGTGCCTCGTCAACCACAACGGCGTGTTCGACACCCGCTCGATGGGCCTGGTCACCGAGGAACTGTGGTTCACCGAATGGGAATTCGGCGGCACCGTGCACGACAAGCCGGAGGGCTACGAGCGCTTCAACCCCTCGCGCCATATCCGCAAGTGGAAGACGCCGATGATGGTGGTCGCCGGGCAGAACGATTTCCGCGTGCCGATCGACCAGAGCCTGTCCACCTTCACCGCGCTGCAGCGCAAAGGCATCGACTCGCAGTTGCTGTACTTCCCGGACGAGAACCACTGGGTGCTCAAGCCGCAGAACAGCGTGCAGTGGCACGATACCGTCCACGGCTGGCTGAAGAAGCACATCGGCCCCTGAGCGGCGATGGCGCTCAGGGAGCGTCAATCGCCATCATCGCCTCCTCCATCGCCAGCAGGCGAAGGCGCGGCCATCGTGCGAGCGCCAATGCGCATGAACGGTCCTCGTGGACCGTCCGTATCCATCGTTTCGGCGCGTGCCTGCTCCTGCGTCAAGGCGTCCCGGCGAGCAAGCTGGACGCCTTGAGCGACAGCTGAGGATTGCTCGATGGATTGGGACAGGGCTTGCTCTACATTGATCGAAATCCGGCGGTGCGCCGGGTTGTCTAGGTCGCCTTGAACGATGAACAGGGATTCCGGGCGCCCGGTCTGGGGGTCGATCCGGTTGCTCGGCACCACATGATCGACGCCAGAGAAGTTCCAGCCCTTGGCGGACAAGGCCTCGGCGACAACGGAAGCACTCAGCGTCGCCTGCTCGTGTTGCGTCAGCCCCATTCCGGGCGCCGTCTCGACCTTCGACATCGCGCTGCTCGCCTGCAGGAAAAGCAGATGCGCCGGGTGGCCGGACTCGGTCATCACCGGAGTCTGGGGGCGCGTGACCTCTGCCTCACCGTCCTGCGGCAGTCCATCCTCTGCCCGGCCATTTCGCTTTGCGCCGGGCAGGACATGTACTGCTTGCTCGATGGGCGCTTGGATCTCGTCCGCAGACTCGGAAGCGGATGCCCGAGGATTACGTACGGGGCCATCCGGTACCGCCCCTTCAACGGCAAACGTCGGAAGAGCAGTGGCGGGCGCATACATTTCTCTGCGCGCGAAAGCCGTCTCGATCGCGCGTAGCGTGTTCAGGTCGGCGTCTCCTGTCGGCGCCAAGCCGTGCGCCTGTTGAAACAGCCGCACCGCATGCTGCGTGTTCTGGCCGAAATCGGAGTCTGCGACAAGCGGTTTCTGATCGCGTCCCGGATACTCAAGCGTCCCAAGCCGGCGCTGCAGAACCTCCACCCCAACGCCCTGATCTCCCAGATTGAATCGGAAATCGTCGAACGCGGCTGGTTGGTCGACGTCGGATTTGAGCTTGGCGGCAACAGCAGGGCGATCCACGCGCAGGTAGTCCGGCATGCCGTCGACGATGCGAGTTGTAGGTCGATCCTCGCCTGCGACGAGCTGGGCATATCGGGAAATCCGCTCGCTCGTCTCCCGGAAACCCTGCACGGGGTCGATGCGTGCATTCAACGCCCGGAGGGTCGCATCGTCCGCAACGCCCGTCGGCGGCAAACCGGACTCTCGCTGAAATCTTTCGACGGCCTGTTTGGTCCGGGCACCGAAACTATCATCCGGCACAAGCGGGTTTCCCGAAGCGTCCTCCATGCCGAGCGCCACGAGTTTCTGCTGCAATGCCCGGACTTCCGAGCCACGCTCACCCTGTCGCAGCACACCATCGTCCATCGGCGAGCGAGTGCCATCCCCGCGTCGACCGACCGCACCCAACGCCGACTGGATATCCGCATCGCCAGCCTCGGTCGCAGGGTTGAAATCCTGTCCTGCGACCTTCCGATGTGCGCGCAACAACGCTTCCTGTCGCTCCGGATTCTGGAACACCGCCTCGTACCGTTCCGCAAAGGCGGCCGCCTTCCCGCCGTCGAAGTAGCCGTAGCGGGATTTGATCGACGACGCCTCGGTCAGGAGATCGTCGTAGTCGCCGCCGCGCTTGAGCACCGCCGTGAAATTTTCAAGTTTTGACGGAAATTGATTCGCCGTCTTCGCCAGAAGGCAGATTGTCTCGAACCTGCGATCCTGCGGGATATGGCTGCCATGCTGCGACATGATCGCCAGCGCGGTATTGGTGGCGTTCTTGACTTGTGGGTAGTCGATATTCTGGTGAATCCACTGCTTTCCCTGTGCCGATGAGGCCCACGCATTGATACTGTCCCGCGTGTCGGTGTCGATGAACCTGATCGTCGATCGCTTGCCCTGACCATTGCCGTGACTCAGCAGATCGGATCGCAGGTCGTCGACATCCCGCGTGTAGGGAAGTCCGTGCGAGCGAGCATAAGCGCGAGATTCCTGGATGATGGCATCCACATAGGTCCGCTCGCCTGCGCGCAATGTCCTGCCGCTGGTTTCGCCCAGCGCCCATGTGCCGCGCTGACCCAGGTCGACCTGGATGGAGCCGATGCTGTAACCGCTGTTCGCGACGACCCGATTGGCTTTGCCCCAGGCCGGGTCGCTTTGTCCGACCGTGATGCCCGCCACCGACAAGCGGAACGACGAACTGCCGCCTTCCGTGCCTCGCCCCACGACAAAATACACGGCGCCATAAAGTGATGTCTTGTCCCGCTCGTCGATATGCTCCGTCATATCACCACCGAGGCTCCTACTCCTGCGAAATCGACTCGAAAAACTCCAGCGCATCCGCCCGGTCGCTGATCCTCAACATCTCTCGCTCCGAGATCTGCAGGTTTTCGATCTGCTCCGACCCGAACAGAGACACTTCCAATTCCTGATCCTTCGCACGAAAGTCCAGCCACGACCGTTGCGAGGCGAGCAAAAGTGCGCGCTGCTCGCCGTCGACTTTTCTGGACAACCGCTGGTACACCGCATTGAGCCGACGGTCCTGGAACTCCGTCTCCTCTGCGGTACAAAAGGATTTGTCCAGTAATGCCCTGTCGTCGGAGTGGACGCACTGCCAGTAGGACTCTCTGACACCTTGGTGTCTCGCCTGAAGACCCCGGTCGTGCGCCGCAGCGGAGGGTGAAGGATCGGGCGCAATATCCTGGTCGACTGTCGCGATCGGCTCTGCACCGCTACGCCCATTGGTCCGATTCTCAGGCTGCACCTCCGCCCGGCATGAGGCGCACATCACCAGCGCGTACAGCACGAACGCGACGCTTTTCATGGCACACCCTCACCTCCGACGGAACACCATGATAGACGGCCACTGCCAGCCTGCCCAGCGCCTTTTCGCAATGATGTCCTTGATCTCGTAAGGCATTTACAACCCCTGTCCCCCAAAGAATGAATGGCCGAATTCGCTCTGAGATCGCCCTGCTGGCGGATCAATATCTAAGCCGCCTTGAAGCGTCCTCGTCAATTCAATCCACTTGGAAGTAGAGTTCCCACCCAAGGAGCTCCCCATGAAGAAGTCGCGATTCACGGAAGAACAGATCGTCCGGATCCTCAAGGAGGTCGAAGCCGGGGCGAAGGTCGTCGAGACCTACCGCAAGCACGGCATCAGCGAAGCCACTTACTACCAGTGGAAGAGCAAGTACGCCGGCCTGGAGGTGTCGCAATTGCGGCATCTGAAGGACGTCGAAGGCGAGTTGGCCCGTCTGAAGCGGATGTGCGCCGACCTGGCGCTGGAGCGCCACCCGCTCAAGGACGTGCTGTCGCGGTTTTCAACAACGCAGTTGGTCAAAGGCTGAGCCAGGCTCGACGGCTTGAGTTGAGTCTGGCGATGCAAACAGATTTCGGGCTCAGCGCCCGGTGTGCGGATCGTGTGCCGGGACTGTCGCGTTTGGCGCGGCAATACCGGCCTCGGGCGCGTGACGACGGTCCGTTGATCGATGCAATGCAGGCGCATCTGAAGGACAACCCCGGCTACGGCTTCGGGTTGCTCTTCGACGAGGCGTTGAAGCCGCGCGGCTGGGGCAAGGCCCGCTGCCGGCGCGTCTACACCGGGCTCAATCTCAACCTGCCGCGTCGTGGCAGGAAGCGGCTGCCTGACCGCATCCGGGACCCGCTGGAGATCCCCGCAGTCGCGAACGATACTCGGTCGGCCGACTTCATGGCCGACGCGTTGTGGTCGGGCCGTCGCTTCCGCACCTTCAACGTCACCGACGACTTCAATCGCGAATGCCTGAAGATCGAGATCGACACCAGCCTGCCGTCGGCGAGCGTGATCCGCGCGCTCGATGAACTGGTCGAATTGCGCGGCGTGCCGCGACGGCTTCGCCTGGACAATGGCCCGGAGTTCATCAGTGCCACCTTGCGCGGCTGGACCGAGCATCATCGCGTCGAGCTCGTGTACATCCAGCCCGGAAAACCGATCCAGAACGCACTGATCGAACGCTTCGACCGCACGTTCCGTACCGAGGTGCTCGACGGCTATGTGTTCGCCAGTCTGCCCGAAGTCCGGCGGATGACCGAAGACTGGCGCCATCGCTACAACCACCACCGTCCGCATCGATCGCTGGCTGGCCTGTCGCCAGTCGCCTTCGCTCGGGCACAATTCACGTCAACCTCTGCTTCTGCGTGACTTGAAGAAACGAGAACGCTTCAGTGTGGCCGATGTTGGCGCGGCTGTCGCAAGCAGGCTCGGAGGTCATGTTGATGTCGAATTCCTGAAGCAGTGCACGACATCATGCGCGGATTTTTTGGCAAAAAAGAGTGGCTTTTGACCGATTCTTTTTATTGAAGTCAGCGGTTTCACCATCGCGATGCCGACCCACGAAAAAGCCCCGGTTTCCCGGGGCTTTTTCCTTGCGGCGCGCGCTGCGGATCAGTTCAGCGGGCAGCCCTGGTTGTTGTAAGCGTCCAGGGTGCTGGCCAGCGCCAGGATCACGTCGCGATCGTTGCTGTCGAGCGCGAAGGCGACGTACTGGATCGTCTCCGCGCGGGTCAGGCGGTAGTCGACCGCGCCGGAGCTTGCGTTGAGCAGGGCCGCGACCGCCTGTTTCAGCAGCAGGCGCTTGGCGCCGTCGAGTCCGGCGCCGCCCTTGTAGCTCAGGGCGTTGATCAGGCTGTCGTTGTAGGCGTTGGGGCCGAAATAGCTCTGCAGGTTCTGCGAGGCGGCGATGCCGGCCGGCCACGCGTCGAAGTGCTGGCTCTGCTTCCAGTAGCCCAGCGTGCAGCCGTTGTAGTTCACCTGCGGCACCGAGTAGCAGAACGTGGCGCTGTTCAGGGTTTCGTACTGCGGCTTGGCCAACGGATCGGGCTGGACCACGGCGCCGTGCAGATTGCGATCGGTATCGACCACCGGGTCGTAGCTGTAGGCGTAGCCGCCGTTCTGTCCCTGGATGATGACGTGGTGGATCGACTGGCCGACGCTGCTCTGGTACCAGTCCAGCACCCAGCCGTCGGTGCTCTGGTAATACACCGTCGCCAGACCGAGGGTCCCGTCGGTATGTCCGACCGGGCCGTCCGGCAGCGGGGCCACGGTCAGCTCGCGCAGGATGTTGGCGGTATCGAAATCGCGACAGCTGAACCCTTGCGGGACCGGCGTCGGCGTTCCGATCGGATAACCGGTGGCGGCGGCCTCGCCGCTGGCGGCGGCGAGCAGAAAGGTCGCGGCAGCGACCGCGAGCGCATGTTTCGGCATGGAGTTCCCCTGTGGCGTGACGGAGTCGCCTCCCTGCGCGACTGCGTGCGATCCATGCGACCCTGAATACGTGACTATCGTCGCAAAAAGGACAAGGGGGCCACAACCCGGGGATAGCCATCGGATCGTCGTCGAAAGGGTGGATCGAAAGTTATCTCATTGATCATGAAAGACTTGTCGTCGGGCGCCTTTCGTCGGATGCATCCGCAGTGGCGCTCGGGCATGATCGGCGGCCCGCCATCGTCATCGACAGGACTCCCATGCTCGCAGCCGAAGACGCCCCCGCCGGTCCTCCGCCCATGATCGAGAACGACGCCGTCGTGCTCGGCCTGCTCGCCGCCATCCTCGCCTTCGTGTTCTGGAGTTCCTCGCGCGAATCCGGCTTCTGGAAGCGGTTCTACGGCATCGTCCCGGCGTTGCTGCTGTGCTACTTCCTGCCGGCGTTGCTCAACTCCTTCGGCGTGATCGACGGCGCCGCCTCCGGTCTGTATCCGATGGCGCGCGATTACCTGCTGCCGACCGCGCTGGTGCTGCTGTGCGTGGCCATCGACTTCAAGGCGATCGTGCGGCTCGGTCCCAAGGCCGTGATCATGTTTCTCGTCGGCACGACCGGCGTGATGCTCGGCGCGCTGGTGTCGTTCCTCGCGATGTCCGTGCTGCATCCCGAGACCGTGGCCGGCGACACCTGGCGCGGCATGACCACGGTCGCCGGTTCCTGGATCGGCGGCGGCGCCAATCAGGCCGCGATGAAGGAAGTCTACGAAGTCGACGCCACCCTGTTCGGCCAGTTCGTCGCGGTCGACGTGATCGTGGCGAACGTCTGGATGGCGGTGCTGCTGTATCTGGCCGCGCGCAGCGCGGCCTTCGACCGCTGGACCGGCGCGGACACCTCCGCGATCGAGGACCTGAAGCGCCGGATCGAGCGGTATCAGGCCGAACACAGCCGCAATCCCGGCCTGACCGACCTGATGATCATCGTCGGCGTCGGCCTCGCCGCCACCGGTCTCGCGCATTTCGTCACCGATGCCATCGTGCCGTGGATCAAGAGCATGCCGGCGGAATGGCGGTTGCAGGACTACAGCCTCGACAAACCGTTCTTCTGGATCACCCTGGGCGCGACCACCATCGGTCTGCTGCTGAGCTTCACGCCCGCCCGTCGGCTCGAGGGCGCGGGCGCGTCGAAGATCGGTTCGGTGATGCTCTACGTGCTGGTCGCGACCATCGGCATGCAGATGGATCTCGCCGCCCTGCTGGAGCGTCCGTGGCTGTTCGTGCTCGGCCTGATCTGGATCGCGTTCCACGGCGGCCTGATGCTGCTGGTCGCCAAACTCATCCGCGCGCCGCTGTTCTTCATGGCGGTCGGCTCGCAGGCCAACATCGGCGGCGCGGCCTCGGCGCCGGTGGTGGCCAGCGCGTTCCATCCTTCGCTCGCGCCGGTGGGCGTGCTGCTCGCGGTGCTGGGCTACGCGCTCGGCACCTATTGCGCCTACATCGTCGGACAGGTGCTGATGCGGATGGTGTGACCGGAGATGCGCGATTCGCCGATCCGAACGACGAGTTCGCCGATCGCATGAAACGAAACGGGCCGCGATGCGGCCCGTTTCGTTGCGGATCCGAGCGTAATCGCTCAGCGCGCCGCGGTCGCCGCGCCCGCCGGCTTGCCGCCGATGTGTTTCGCGAAGAAATCCAGCATCGCGGTGTACAGCGTGAGCTTGTTTTCGTCCTTGTAGAAGCCGTGCATCTCGCCGCTGGTGATCATCACGCCCTCGGGCACGTTGCCGGCCTGCCGCAACGCCTTGTCCATCGCCTCGGTGTTCTCCGGCGGGCAGCGCGGGTCGCGCGCGCCGGCGGCGAGATACACCGGAATCCGGATCTTGTCCGCGTGATTGACCGGCGACATCGCGTCGCGCTCGGCCTTGGTCTTGCCCAGGGCGCGCAGCAGGTACATGCGTCCGCTCTCGCGTTCGCGGGTATCGCTCTTGGTCATCTGGATTTCGGCGTCGTAGGCGCCCACGTAGCCGAACGCGCACTTGAACAGGCCGGGTTCGCGGGCCGGCGCCATCATCGACGCATAGCCGCCAAAACTGCCGCCGTAGATGCAGATACGCTCCTTGTCGGCGTAGCCCTGCTCGATCGTCCATTTCGTGGCGTCGACGATGTCGTTCATGATCCCGGTGTGCCAGTTGCCGTAGGCCATGTCCTGGAAGGCCTTGCCGAAGCCGCCGGAGCCGCGGTAGTTGATCTGCAGCACCGCATAGCCGCGGCTGGCGAACAGCTGGCTTTCCCAGTTGAAGCCCCAGTTGTCGCGCGGGCCCATCGGGCCGCCGTGGACGTTGACGATCATCGGCAGGCGCTTGCCGTCGCTGCCGTTGGGCAGGGTGAGATAGCCGTGGATCTTCAGGCCGTCGCGGGTGGTCAGCGCGATCGGCTTGACCGTGCCCATGCGCTTGCCGTCGATCCACTTCCGCTGCTGCATCAGGAAGCGGGCCTTGTTGGTGTCGCGATCGAACAGGTACAGCTCGCCCGGATTGGTATCGCTGTAGACCTGGACCACGATCTGCTTGCCGTCGCGGGTCGCGCTGGCGAAGTTCACGAACTGGCCGGGGAACGAAGCGGACAGCGAAGCGTACAGTTTCGCGTCCGGATGGTCCTTCTCGACCATCGTCACCTCCGGCGCGCCGGCCTCGGTGACGACGCCCAGCACGACGTCGCTGCCGTCGACCGACGTGATGAAATTCGACGGATCGGACACCGGGTCCTCGAACAGCGCGTCGAACGCGCCGGTCTTCGGGTCGATCGTGCCGAAGGCGGCGGGCGCCTTGCCGTCGCTCTCGGAGGCGTAGATCCGGCCGTCGCGCGAACTGCCGTACACCTCGATCGACTTGCCGCTGGCGTTGCTGCTGTTGATCAGCGTCCATTCGCCGGCGTCGTCGCGGCGATACAGTTCGGTGACTTCGTCGAATTCGCCCGCGGCGTTCTTGAAATCGCTGCACAGCGCGAAGCGCACCTTGCGCGCGCCGTCGAGGGCGAATCCGCAGTTGCCGCGCGGCGCGCGGCCGATGCTCTTCCAGCGGCCGTTGAGGGTGTCGACTTCGACGGCTTCGGTGTTCGCGCTTTCGGAGCCGCGGCCGTAGGCCAGCACCATGATGATCTTGCCGTCGTCGTTCTGCGGGTTGTCGAGCAGGCTGAAATTCGTGAATTCCGGCAACTCCCGCGGCCCCTTGTTCCACATTTCCAGGACGCGCGGCATCGAGCCGTCGGCGTTGACCGAATACCATTCGCCGGTGCCCAGCGGCGCCGCGAAACGGCCGATCTTGCGCACCGAGTTGAACATCAGGCGTTCCGGGCTGACCCAATGGAACGCGGCGACGCTCTTCTCGTTCGGCAACTGCGTGACCTTGACGATGCTCAGGTCGCGGGTGCGCAGCACGGTGAGGACGTCGATGTCGCCGCGGTCGACGGTCATCGCCAGGTACTCGCCGGTGGGCGAGATCTTGACCGCGCTGTAGGTCGGATTGCGGACGAAGTCCCTGATCGGGATCGTCGCCGGATCGGCGGCGAGGGCGGTGCCCGAGACGCAGGCGAGCGCGAGTGCGGCGAGAGTGCGAAGCATGATGTTTCCCCGGATTCGAAACGGAATGAAGATCCCTGGGCCGCGCGCTGCGGTCGCGGCGCCCGTCGGGATGCTAGCGCAAAAACCGGGGGCGCGCGCCGGCCTCAGCAGCAGCGCGAGGCGCCGCGGCCGTAGCGGGCCTGCATGCGCTCGGCGAAGAACGCTTCGCGCGTCATCGGCGCGCGATCCGGGTGGGTGCGGCGCATGTGCGCGAGGTACAGGTCGTAGTCCGGGACGCCCACGATCAGGCGCCCGGTCTGCGCCAGGAACCGCCACAGCGCGCGCAGGCGCTCAACGAACGGCGTCGAACGCGACATGGGGCGTCTCCTGCGCCGTCGGTTGCGACTGCCGACGCGCGGCCAGCGCGGCGCGCAGGCCGAACAGCGCCATCAGCACGACCACGCTCATGAACAGCACGCACAGCGCGGCGTCGAGCTGGTTGTTGAACACGATCCGCTCCATGTCCTTCAGCGATTTCGCCGGCGCCAGCACTTCGCCCGAGGCCAACGCATCGCCGAATTTCCGGGCGTTCGCGAGGAAGCCGATCTTCGGGTCCTCGTGGAAGAGCTTCTGCCAGCCGGCGGTCATCGTGCAGGTCAGCAGCCAAACCGTCGGGATCAGCGGAATCCAGAGGTATTTCTCGCGTTTCATCTTCACGATCGCCACGCACACGAAGATCATCGCCATGCCGGCGAGCATCTGGTTGGCGATGCCGAACAGCGGCCAAAGCGTGTTGATGCCGCCCAGCGGATCGACCACGCCCTGATACAGGAACCAGCCCCAGCCGGCCACCGCGAGCCCGGTGCAGATCACGTTCGCGCTCCAGCTTTCGGTGCGGCGGAACGGCGCGTAGGCGACGCCGATCACCTCCTGGATCATGAAGCGCGCGACCCGCGTGCCGGCGTCGATGGTGGTGAGGATGAACAGCGCCTCGAACAGGATCGCGTAGTGGTACCAGAACGCCATCATCCCGCTGCCGCCGATCATGCCGTGCAGGATCTGGGCCATGCCCACCGCCAGCGTCGGCGCGCCGCCGGTGCGCGAGAGCACCGTGGATTCGCCGATTTCCGCCGCGGTCGCGGTCAGCATCTCCGGCGTGATCGTGAAGCCCCAGCCGGAGATCGTCTGCGCCGCGGATTCGACCGTGGTGCCGATCAGCGCCGGCGGCGAATTCATCGCGAAATACAGGCCCGGATCGAGCACGCAGGCCGCGATCAGCGCCATGATCGCGACGAACGCCTCCATCAGCATGCCGCCGTAACCGATCAGCCGCGCGTCGCGCTCGTTGTCGAGCATCTTCGGCGTGGTGCCGGAGCTGATCAGCGCGTGGAAACCGGAGATCGCGCCGCAGGCGATGGTGATGAACAGGAACGGGAAGAGCTTGCCGGAGAACACCGGGCCGGTGCCGTCGACGAACTGCGTCACCGCCGGCATCTTCAGATCGGGCAGGGCGAAACAGATCGCGATCGCGAGCACGAACACGGTGCCGATCTTGAGGAACGTGCTGAGGTAATCGCGCGGCGCCAGCAGCAGCCACACCGGCAACACCGCCGCGACGAAGCCGTAGACGATCAGCATCCACGCCAGCGCCTTGCCGTCGAAGGTGAACATCGGTCCCCAGGTCGGCGACGCCGCCACCGATTCGCCCAGCCAGATCGACAGCAGCAACAGCACCAGACCGAGGATCGACACCTCCATGATCCGGCCGGGCCGAAGCCAGCGCAGATAGACGCCCATCAGCAGCGCGATCGGGATGGTCATCGCTACCGTGAACGTGCCCCAGGGACTGATCGCCAGCGCCTTGACCACCACCAGCCCGAGCACCGCGAGCAGGATCACCATGATCGCGAGGATGCCGATCATCGCGACGATGCCGGCGGCGTTGCCGAGCTCGCTGCGGATCATCTCGCCCAGCGAACGCCCGTCTCGCCGCGTCGACAGGAACAGCACCATGAAATCCTGGACCGCGCCGGCCAGGACCACGCCGAACAGGATCCACAGCATCCCCGGCAGATAGCCCATCTGCGCCGCCAGCACCGGTCCCACCAGCGGGCCCGCACCGGCGATCGCGGCGAAGTGGTGGCCGTACAGCACGCGCTTGTCGGTGGGCACGTAATCCAGCCCGTCGTTGCGCCGCCACGCCGGCGTCGCCCGGGTCGGATCCAGCCGCAGCGCATGCTCGGCGATGTAGCGCGAATAGAAGCGATAGCCGATGGAGAAGATCGACAGCGCCGCGGCGACGATCCAGAACGCGCTGATCGTCTCCCCGCGCGACAGCGCGACCGTGCCCAGACAGAACGCCGCGAACAGCGCCAACAACCCCCAGCCGACCGTCTTCACCACCGTCATGCCCCGCTCCCGGAATGCGCGGCCCCTCCGGCCGAAGGCCGAAGGGTGGCGCGGAAGGGCGGGCGGGTCAATCGAGATCGGGCCGTCCCGGCGGCCGGCATGGCGCGTCGTGTCCGTACGGAGCCCCGCCGGCCCGATGCCGGCCCGGATCGACACGCGGACCGCTGCGGTCTCGTACGCCGCCGCAGGTCCGCCCGGACCCGGACGGATGGCTGCGGGAGCGCCGCAAGGCTCCGGCCCCTGTGGGAGCGACGGAAGTCGCGATGCCCCGCCGACACACCCCGCGACGCACGGCCCATGCGGCCGCAGAGCGGTCGCCCGTCTCGGCGCGCCCGGCTAGACTGTGGACTTCGCTTCACCACGAGACATCGCAATGCCCGAATTACATTGGCTGGGCGACCGCAAGGCCCGTCAGGCCGCGCGTCACGTGCAATACCGCCTGCTGCAGCCGGTGGCGGAGGTCGGCCAGCCCGACAGCGAGAATCTGCTGATCCAGGGCGACAGCCTCGATGCGCTCAAGAGCCTGCTGCCGCTGTATGCCGGCCGGGTGAAATGCGTGTTCATCGACCCGCCGTACAACACGCGCAGCGCGTTCGAGCACTACGACGACAATCTGGAACACAGTCAGTGGCTGTCGATGATGTACCCGCGTCTCGTGCTGCTGCGCGAGCTGCTGAGCGAAGACGGCAGCATCTGGGTGACCATCGACGACAACGAAGCGCATTACCTCAAGGTGGTGATGGATGAGGTGTTTGGGCGGGGGAATTTTGTTTCTTCATTTGCTTGGCAGAAAGTCTTCGCGAAGAAAAATAAGGCTTTGATTTCAGGAAGTCACGATCACATCTTTCTTTTTGCAAAGTCTATTGGTTCATGGAAGAGAAATCTGATGCCAAGGGCTGCAGATCAGCTTGCGGCATTCAGAAATCAAGATAACGACCCAAGGGGGCGATGGCAGAGCGTTTCTTACTCTGTGCAATCTGAAGATGGAGACAAGAGAAAGGACTATCGATACAAGATTCAACTTCCATCTGGCAGAAGCGTGGATCCTCCTCAAGGAAGGCACTGGAATGGCCTTCCAGATAGAACTGCGAATTTGCGTGCTGAAAACAGGCTATGGTTCGGTGCGGATGGGGATAGTCCTCCCCGGCTCAAAGTGTTTCTGAGTGAAGTTCAGGATGGTGTGGTGCCTGATACGTGGTGGAGTCATGACCTTGCAGGTAGCAATCAGGATTCAAAGAAGGAGCTTCTCCAACTCTTTCCGGGTTCCGAGCCATTCGGGACACCAAAGCCAGAAAAGCTCTTGCAACTTGTTGTGCATATTGCATCGAATCCGAACGACATCATCCTCGACAGCTTCCTCGGCTCCGGCACCACCGCGGCCGTCGCGCACAAGATGGGCCGGCGCTGGATCGGTATCGAAATGGGCGATCACGCCGAAACCCATTGCCTGCCGCGGCTGACCAAGGTGGTCGAGGGTGAGCAAGGCGGTGTATCCGAAGCCGTCGGCTGGCAGGGCGGCGGCGGCTTCCGCTTCATGCGCCTTGGCGAACCGGTGTTCGATGCCGATGGCCGCATCCGCGAGGACGTGCGCTTCGCGCCGCTGGCCGCGTATCTGTGGTTCCTGCACACGCGCACGCCGTGGCCGGACGCGCCTGCGCCGGGCGCGCGCAAGGTGCCGTCGCCGGTGCTCGGTCTGCACGGCGACACCGCGGTGGTGCTGCTCTACAACGGCGTGCTCGGCGACCGTCGCCCGCAGGCCGGCAACGTGCTGACCCACGCGGTGTTCGAAGACCTGCGCGCGCGCCTCCCGCAGCATGAGGGCCCGTGGCTGGTCTACGGCGAGGCCTGCCGCCTCGGCCCCGCCACGCTCAAACGGTTCGGCATCGCCTTCAAGCAGATTCCCTACGACATCCGCCGGGGCTGACATGGACCTGACCCTCAAACCGTATCAACAGGACGCGCTGGCGGCGCTGGATGCCTTTCTCGTCGCCGCGCGCGGCTGCCGCACGGCCGAGCAGATGCAGGCCGCGTTCACCGCCGCGCGCCGCGAGGCGCTGGGCGAACACGTGCCGCTGCTGCCGTATCGCGTGTTCTCCAACGAACAGCCGGAGATTCCGGTCGCCTGCCTGCGCATTCCCACCGGCGGCGGCAAGACCCTGATGGCCGCGCATGCGGTGGAGCGCGCGGCGCGCCTCTACACCGGCAGCCCCGCGCCGCTGGTGCTGTGGCTGGTCCCCAGCGACGCCATTCGCACCCAGACGCTGGAAGCGCTGAAAACGCCCGATCATCCGTATCGCGATGCGCTGCTGCGCTACTGGCCGGCCGAACGTCTGAGCGTGCTGGACATCGGCGACGCCGCGCAACTGCGCGCGCACGATATCGGCGCCCGCGCCATCGTGCTGGTGGGCACCATCCAGACCCTGCGCGTGGACAAGACCCAGGGCCGCACCGCCTACGCCTATCGCGAGGACTTCGAGCCGCATTTCGCCGATGCGCCGGACGCGCCCATCTTCGAGCGCGTGAGTCAGGCCGATCTGGACGCACAGCCCTATCTGTCGCAGGCGGACATCGGCAAGATCAAGCGCAGCTTCGCGAACCTGCTGGCCTGGCATCGACCGATCGTGATCATGGACGAGGCGCACAACGCGCAGAGCGACCTGTCGCTCACCGTGTTGGAACGCATCCGACCGGCCTGCGTGATCGAATGGACCGCCACGCCCGCGTCCGGTCAGAACGTGCTGTATCACGTCTCGGCGCAGGCGTTGAAGGCCGAGGACATGATCAAGCTGCCGATCGTGCTGGCGCCGCATCCCAACTGGCAGGAGGCGGTACGCGATGCCGTGCTGACCCGCGCACGCCTGGAAGACGCCGCAGCCGGCGAAAGCGACTACGTGCGCCCGATCGCGCTGTTCCAGGCCGAGGACAAGGGCGGCGACGTGACCTTCGAGATGCTGCAGACGCATCTGCAGGATGCGCACGGCATCCCGCCGGCGCAGATCGCCGTACATACCGGCAAACAGCGCGACCTGGACGGCGTGGACCTGTTTAGGCGCGACTGCCCGATCCGTTTCATCATCACCGTCGAGGCGCTGAAGGAAGGCTGGGACTGCTCCTTCGCCTATGTGTTCTGTACCGCGCAGAACATCCGCTCCAACACCAAGATGGAGCAGTTGCTGGGCCGCGTGCTGCGCATGCCGTATGCGCGCAGGCGCGCTGCGGAAACGCTCAATCGTGCGTATGCGCATGTGTGCAGCCCGAGCACGACCCTGGCGGCCAATCAGCTGACCGATCGTCTGGTGTCGATGGGCTTCGAGGAACTGGCTGCCGCGCAATTCGTGCAGCCCGCGATCGGCGGCGGCGACCTGTTCGCAGCGCCGGCACCGACGCCGTTGGCGGTCGAAACCGTGTTCGAAGTCGACGACAAGCACGCGGCGGCGATGCAGGCGCTGGTCGAGGCCCTGCCCGGGCAGGTGCGCATGGCGCCGGCCGGCGATGGCGGGATGCCCGCGACGCTGACCGTCGCCGGCACGCTGACCATCGAAGCCATCGAAGCGGCGGTCGAACGCCTGCCGCGCAACAAGGCCGTGCGCGAAGTCGCCACGCAGGTGTTGCAGCGCCATCAGGCGCGGGTGGAATCCGCGGAAGCGCCGAGCCAGCGCGGCGTCGCGTTCGCGGCGGTACCGATGCTGGCGATCCCGCTGCAGGGCGAATTGATGCTGTACGAGCCCGAACTGCTATCGGAATTGGCGGATTATTCTCTGGCCGGGCTGCCTGCGGATCTGCCGGATCTGCAGCGCGAAGAAACGGTACGGCCGTATCTGATCGACATCGAGCGCGGCAAGCTGCGCATCGCCGAGGACAAGGCGCAGTATCGACTGGATCTGGACGAGGGCGATGCCGGTGTGAGCCGGGAAACGGTGATCCGCGCGTTGGACCGCCGCCTGCGTCGCGATGCGATCCTGCAGCCGGACATGATCGCGTGGCTGGGACGTTTGCTGGACGGTCTCGAAGCCGGCGGTTTCGATCTGGCCTATCTGCTGCGGCATCTCAATGCGGTGGCCGATGCGGCCTCTGCGCGTCTCGATGCGCTGCTCGGCGACCAGCGACGCGCGGCCTTCCAGCAAAGTCTTGTGGTGCCGGCCGCGTCGCCGCGTCTCGACGATCATTTCGCGTTCCGCTTCGATCCGCAGGCCTATCCTGCGCGTTGGGAATATGCCGGCCGCTATCGCTTCCTCAAGCATTACTACCCCAAGCCCGGCGAACTGAAGCCGGAACTCACTGCCGAGGAAACCGCTTGCGCGATCGAACTGGATCGGATGCCGCAAGTACGGTATTGGGTGCGCAATCTGGAGCGACAGCCGGGGCACGCATTCTGGCTGCCGACATCGACGGATCGTTTCTATCCCGATTTCGTCGCCGAGCTGGACGACGGCCGCCTGTTCGTCGTCGAGTACAAGGGCGGACACCTCTACGACAACGCCGATTCGCGCGAGAAACGCACCATCGGCGAGGTCTGGGCCGCCGCCAGCGGCGGCCGCTGCCTCTTTCTGATGGCGACGGACCAGGACACGGCAGGCCTGTCCGTGACTGAGCAATTGAGGAAGCGCCTGGGATGACGCGCTACGCGCCGCCGTTCGCGCTCGACTACGCCATGCTGGGCAAGGTGGCGGAGATCGCCGAGCGCCTCGGGCGGTGGCGGCAGGCCAGTCGCGATGCGCTGCTGCCGCAGTTGCGGCGCGACCATCGCATCCGCAGCGTGCAGGCGTCGCTGGCGATCGAACAGAACACGTTGACGCTGGAACAGGTGACGGCGGTGCTGGACGGCAAGCCGGTGCTGGGCTTGCCGCGCGAGATCCAGGAAGTGAAGAACGCCTTCGCGGCCTACGACATGTTGCCGAACTGGGACCCGGCTCGTCGCGTGGACCTGTGCGCGGCGCACGCGTTGCTCATGTGCGGGTTGGCCGACGATGCGGGCCACCTGCGCAGCGGTGGCGTGGGCATCTACCGCGGCGAGCGCTTGGTGCATATGGCGCCGCCGGCCAACCAGTTGCCGCGTTTGTTGAAGGATCTCCTGGGCTGGCTGGCGCGGACCGAGGCGCATCCGCTGATCGCCTCGTCCGCAGTGCATTACGAACTGGAATTCATCCATCCCTTCAGCGACGGCAACGGCCGCATCGGCCGTTTGTGGCAGACCCTGATCCTCAGTCGCTGGCAGCCGATGCTGGCCTATCTGCCGGTCGAAACCGTGATCCGGCGGCGGCAGGACGACTACTACCGAGCCCTCGGCGAGGCCGACCGCGCCAGCGATTGCAGCGGTTTCATCCGCTTCATGCTGGAGGCCATCGACGATGCGCTGGTGCAGGCGCTGGACGCCGGGAGCGGATCGAAGGCGTCAACGGAAACGCCGGTCAAAACGCCGGTTAAAACGCTGGTGAAAGCGCCGTCCAGCACCCGGGCGAACACCGAGGAGCGATTGCTCGCTCTGCTCGCGTCGCACCCTGAGGCCACGCTCGGCGACGCGGCGGCGCATCTGGGCAAGTCGGTGAGCGCCATCGAACGTGCCGCGCGGCGATTGCGCGAACGCGGCCGTCTTCGCTATGTCGGCCCGCAGAAGGGTGGGCATTGGGAGGTCATGGAATGAGCGGCCCGCACACGGATCGTGCTCGAACCCGGTTTCTCCACGCGGATGTCGGCGCCGCGCACGATGCGGTCGGGACAGGCTTCGCCCTGCATGGGAGGGCCGCATGACCGCCGACGAGAGGAGCTACGACGCGGCTACCGATCCGAGCGACGGCATCCTCTTGCCCATCGGCCGGCGCCTCGTCGCATTCGCGAAATCCGCGCTGTGGCTGGCGCCTTCGCTGGCGGCGCTGATGTTGCTGGTGCATTTCTGGCGGGTGGGCCATCTGCCGGCGCTGTCGTTTTCCGAACTGGGCGTGGTGCTGGCCGCGTTCGGGCTGTTCGTGGCCCTGGGGCTCGCAGCGGCGCTGCTGTTGGTCCTGTGTCCGGTCTGGATGCTGTTCTCGTGGACCGGGTATTCGCTGCTGCCCGCGCCCCCGAAGCGGCGGCGTTCCGCGCAGACACGCCAGCGGCGTTCGCTGTCGCGACGCGCGCTGCCGGTGGTCGAAGCCGATGCAGGCCCCGCCAAGCGCAGGACGTTCTCGATGCGCATCGCGCCCGGCGGTCTCGGACTGTTCCTGATGGCGTCGGCGACGGCGGTCGCGCTGTCGATGGCGGCGTTGCTGTTGATCCCCCCGCTGCTGTCCTCGAGCTGGCGTGGCTTGCCGATCGGCGCCCTGTTCGGCGTGGGCCTGATCCTTCCGCTCGTCGTCGAGGTGTGGATGCAGATCGGCGTCTCGCCGCGCGCATTGCGTCGCATGCGCCGGACACTGCCGCAATTTCTGCTGTTGCTGAGCCTCTATCTGTTCCTGTGGCCGGCGTGGATGGTGTTGCTGGCATGGTTCGATGCCTTTCCCGAATCGCCGACGGCCTGGGCCCTCTCGGCCATGTTCGCGCTGGCGGCGGTGCCGTGGTTGCACTGGATGTGGTACGCGACGATGCGCGGACGCGGCCTCATCGTGATCGAGGTCCGCGTCGTCACCAGCGTCGCGATCCTGCTGTACGCCGGATTGGCGACGCCGTTGATCGACGGCGCGGCGTCGGCCTACGGCTTCGGCATGCTGCGCAAGGTCGATCTGCTGTTGAGCGCGCGCGGCTGCGCCATCGTGCGCGAGGCCCTGCCGGGGCAGGTCTGCGTGCCCGCGCCGGCGTCCGGCGATCCCGATGCGCGGGTGTATCGTCTGCGCGGCGTGGATGTGCTGACCCGGATCGGCGCGGATTACGTGATCGCGCCCGCCGGCGGCATCGACGACCGTACCCTGCTGCGCACGACCTTGCCGGCCGATGAGGTGCATGCGCTGGTGCGGCAGGTCGACATGGGGCGGTAGGGGCGGGGCGATGGGCGTCGCGGCGGTCTGTTGCGGTGATCGCGACTTCCGTCGCTCCCACAGGGAAGAGACATCGCGACTTCCGTCGCTCCCACAGGGAAGAGACATCGCGACTTCCGTAGCTCCCGCAGGGAAGAGGCATCGCGACTTCCGTCGCTCCCGCAGGGAAGAGGCATCGCGACTTCCGTCGCTCCCACAGGGAAGAGACATCGCGACTTCCGTCGCTCCCACAGGGGGAGGCCAGGCGCATCGCGACTTCCGTCGCTCCCACAGGGAAGAGACATTGCGACTTCCGTCGCTCCCACAGGGAAGAGACATTGCGACTTCCGTCGCTCCCACAGGGAAGAGACATCGCGACTTCCGTCGCTCCCACAGGGAAGAGGCATCGCGACTTCCGTCGCTCCCACAGGAAGAAGGGAGTGGCCTGGGGCGTCCAATGGCGGGCTTGAGCCCGCCCTACAGCCACTTCACCTTCTTCAGATACCGGTACAGCAGGATGCAGACGACCGCGACGCTGCCGATGAGGATGGCGTAGCTGTGTTTGCCGTGCAGTTCGGGCATGTGTTCGAAGTTCATGCCGTACCAGCTGGCGATCAGGGTCGGGGCGGCGAGCAGGGCGGCCCAGCCGGCGAGTTTCTTCACCGTTTCGCCCTGCTGGATGGTGACCAGCGAGAGGTTGACGCTCATCGCGGCGCTGAGCATTTCGCGCAGGGTGTCGATGGCGTCGTTGAGGCGGACGACGTGGTCGAGCACGTCGCGGAAGTAGAGTTTGGCTTCGTCGGTGACCTGGGTCATCTGGGTCCGGGTGAGCTGGGCCAGGATGTCCTGCAGCGGGGCGACGGCCAGCCGCATCTGGGTGAGTTCCTTCTTCAGTTCGTAGAGCCGGACGATGGTGTCCTTGCGCCAGTTGGCGGAGAGGATCTCGTGTTCCAGCGCGTTCAACTCGTCGCGGAATTCGTTGACGATCGGCTGGTAGTTGTCGACGATGAAATCGAGGATGCCGTAGAGCGCGAACGCGGGGCCCTGCGACAGCAGTTCGGGTTCGCGTTCGAAACGGGCGCGGACATGGCGGTACGAGGGCGAGGCGCCGTGGCGCACGGTGACCAGGAAGCGCGGGCCGATGAAGACGTGGGTCTCGCCGAAGCGCACATGGCCTTCGACCAGTTGCGAGGTGTGCACGGCGAGGAACAGGGAATTGCCGTAGGCCTCGATCTTCGGGCGCTGGTGCGCGTGGTGGGCGTCCTCGATCGCGAGGTCGTGCAGGCAGAACTCCTCCTGCAGTTTGTCGAGCAGCGCTTCTTCGGGTTCGTACAGACCGACCCAGACGAAGCTGCCGTCGTCGACCGCGAGCACGTCGCTGATCTGATCCAGGCCGATGTCGGTGCGCGCGCCTTCGCGGTAGACGGCGCAGTTGACGACGCATTGCGGCAGCGTCGGAGCGGTGGCGGTCGTACTCATCGCGGCATCGTACCGCGGATACGCGTCGGGAAAGCGCCCCCGACGCGGCTTGCAGCCGTGCCGCGCAGGGCGACCCGGCGCCCCGATGACCCCGCTACGGCGTCCCGGTCGGCCGCAACCACGCGAAGGCCAGCGCCGCGTGGATCGGCAGGAGCAGGGCGACCCAGTGCGCATTGGCCTGCGGCGTCAGCGGCAGCCACAGCGCGAACGGCGCGAGCACGACGCCGACGACGATCGCGCCGAGCGCGATCCGGAAGACGCGGCCCGGCGCGCGGCCGCGCAGCAGTCGCCAGGCGCCCGGCAGCAGCAGCCAGGACAGCGGGCTGAGCAGCAACAGATTGCGGTTGGCCCAGGCGAAGCGGTGTTCGGTGCCGATCCACAGCAACAGCATGACCAGACCGAGCAGGCCGGCCACGCTCCAGAACAGCAACGCGACGGCGGCGGCGGCGCGCGGCGCGCGGGCGCGCACGCCGAGCCACAGCGCCGCGATGGCCAGCCCGGTCAGCAGCCAGGGCCACCACGGCCGCGGGAGTTCCGCGGGTTCCGGCGCGATCCGGTGGGCGACGACGTCTTCTTCCGCGAGCACCAGTGGCCGGCCGTCGGCGCGCTGGGCCTCGCGCAGACTGTCGGCCAACCGCATCGGGACGTAGGCGTCCTCCCAGCGCGACAGCGGCTGGTCGGCGGCCGGACCGAGGCCGAGATCGAAGCCCAGCCACATCCACGGCGCCGGTCGCGCCAGTCGCACCGCTTCGCTGCGGTAGGTGTCGCCGCGCGAACGTCCGACCAGCTGCGGTTTGAGCGTCCCGCCGAGCGCGCGGTCGAGCGCGTCGCGGACCCGGGTCGCGCAGTTGTCGGTGAAATAGTCGTAGCGGTAGCGCGCGTTCTCGGGGCGCGCGTTCTCGGCCAGCGCGGCGGCCAGCGCCACGGCCTGGGTGTCGTCGAGATCCAGCCACTGGATGCGCACGCCGCGCCCGGTGTCCTGGTAGTAGCGCAGATCCTGGGACCACGGCAGTTCGACGAGGCGATAGACCATCTCGCCGCGGACGAAACGGGCGACGAAGCCGTCCTCGCCCATGTCGAAGAAGCCGAAGTTGTAGGACAGCGGTTCGCCGCGGGACGGGTCGACGACGACGATCGCGTTGTGGCCGAAGCGCTCGAAGAAGATCTCGCCCGGTTGCATCGTCGCCACGCCGACGCGCGGCGCGTTCGCGAGCGTCGACAGCGGCCAGCACAGCGCCAGCAGCGCGAACAGCGCCCATCGCGCCAGCCGGCCCGGAATCGCCCGGCTACGCGGCATGCACGCTCACGTGCAGGGTGTGCAGGCGGCGGGCGTCGGCGCGCGCGACCCGGAAACCGAAGCGGCCCAGGGTCAATTCCTCGCCGGCCTCGGGCAGGTGGCCGATGGCGGCGGTGATCAGCCCGCCGACGGTGTCGTATTCGTCGTCGGCGAAATCGGCGCCGAAGCGGGCGTTGAAGTCCGCGATCGGGGTGAGCGCGTCGACGAGGTACTGGCCGTCGGCCTGGGCCGCGATCAGCGCGTTCGGATCCTCGGCGTCGTCGTGCTCGTCGTCGATCTCGCCGACGATCTGTTCGAGCACGTCCTCGATCGTGACCAGCCCGGCGACGCCGCCGTACTCGTCGATCACGATCGCCATGTGATTGCGCGATTGGCGGAACTCGCGCAGCAGGATGTCCAGACGCTTGGATTCGGGCACCAGCACCGCGGGACGCAGCAGTTCGCGGATCGTGCCCGGGCCGTTGTCGGCGACCACGCCGCGCAGCAGATCCTTCGCGAGCAGGATGCCGAGGATCTCGTCCTTGTCCTCGCCGTGCACGGGGAAACGCGAATGGCCGGATTCGACCACCTCTTTCATCAGCGCGAGGAACTTGCCGTCGACCGGCAGGACCACCATCTGCGCGCGCGGCACCATGATGTCGCCGACGGTCAGGTCGGAAATGGTGACGGCGCCTTCCATGATCCGCAGGGTGTCGGCGTCGATGACGCCGTCCGCCTGCACGTCGCGGAGCAACTCGACCAGATCTTCCTGATTGTCGGGTTCGCCGGAGATCGCGGCGCTCAGGCGGGACAGCCAGGAACGGTGGCGATCGGGTTTCTTCGCGGCGGACGCCTTCTCGACGGGCGCGGGCGCGCCGTCCGGCGTTCGGGGGCTGCTCTGACTACTGTCGTCCTCGGGCATTGCGGTGTCGGACTCGCCCAATGGGCAGGGCGATCAGTGTAGCCGAGCGGGGGAGGGCCTGCATGCCGGAGGCCCGCCCCCCTGCCGTTCGGCCCTGTCGCGGCGGCGGACGTCGATGCTAGGTTCGGCCCCGGCCGACGGCGCTTCCGGCGCCGCGGCACGCCTTCGAACCGACCCGGTCCGCCCGGCACCCCGTCCACGCATCGTCCAAGAGATCGTCCATGCGCAGAGCCGCCGTCCTCCTGCTCGTCTCCCTGATCGCCGCCACGACCGCCGGCGTCGCGCCGACGCGGGCCGCCGCGCCCGTCGTCCCCGACGTCGAGCAGCTGCGGATCCGCCACGAGACCTTCGTGTTGCCCAACGGCCTGACCGTCATCGTGCACGAGGACCACAGCGTCCCGCTGGTTGCGGTGAACCTCTGGTACCACGTCGGTTCGCGCGACGAGCGTCGCGGCCGCACCGGCTTCGCCCATCTCTTCGAGCATTTCTTCTTCAACGGCAGCCAGAACTATCCGCACGGTTTCCGCGAGGCGATGGACGATCTCGGCGCGAACAACCGCAACGGCACCACGAACAACGATCGCACCAACTTCTTCGAGGACGTGCCGGTGTCGGCGCTGGAGCGCACGCTGTATCTCGAAGCCGACCGCATGGGCTTCCTCGCCGCGAACATCAACCAGGAGATGCTCGAGCGCGAGCGCGGCGTGGTCCAGAACGAGAAGCGTCAGGGCGAGAACCAGCCCTACGGCCGCAGTTTCGACCGCCTGCTGCAGATCCTCTATCCGTATTCGCACCCCTACAGCTGGTCGACCATCGGCAGCATGGAGGATCTGCAGGCGGCGAAGCTCGAGGACGTGAAGGAGTGGTACGCCACGTACTACGGCCCGAACAACGCGGTGCTCGCGCTGGCCGGCGACATCACGCTCGAACGCGCGAAGGCGCTGGCGACGAAATACTTCGGCGCGATTCCGCCGGGTCCGCCGCTGCCGCGGCTGGAGGCCTGGGTGCCCGAACTGGAAGCCGATATCCGCGACACGATGCAGGATCGCGTCCCGCAGCACCGCATCTACCGCGCCTGGCATCTGCCGCCGTCCGGCCAGCGCGACATCCACGCGATGGAACTGTTCGCCAGCGCGCTCGCCGGCAGCGAAAGCTCGCCGCTGGATCGCCGGCTGGTGTTCGAAACCGGGCTCGCGACCTCGGTCTCGGCCTTCGTCAACGATCAGGAACTGTCCAGCACCTTCCTCGTCGTGGTCGACGTCAAGCCCGACGCCGACCCGGCGGAGGCCGAACGCGAACTCGACGCGACGCTCGCGTCGCTGCTGCAGCGCGGCCCGGCGGCCCCGGATCTGCAGCGCGCGCGCACCCGCTATCTCGCGTCCTTCGCGCGCGGCACCGAACGTCTCGGCGGCTTCGGCGGACGTTCCGACGTGCTCGCCGAGAGCCGGACCTACCACGGCGATTCCGAAGCCTACCTCCGTCGCCTGCGCGACATCGCGACGCTGTCGCCGGCGCAGGTGAAGGCGACGGCGCAGCGCTGGCTGGGGCGGCATCATGCGACGCTGCTGGTGACGCCGTTCCCGAAACTGCGCGCCGGACGCGACGAATTCGACCGCAAGCAGTTGCCTGCGCTCGACGCGCCGCCGAAGGTCGCGTTCCCGCAGATGCAGCGCGCGACGCTCTCGAACGGCATGAAGGTGGTGTTGCTCGAACGCCGCTCGGTGCCGCTGGTGAGCATGGCGCTGGCGGTCGACGCCGGCGTCGGCGCCGATCCCGCCGACGGCGCCGGCACTTCGCGCTTCGCGCTGGATCTGCTGCTCAAGGGCACCAGAACCCGCGATGCCTTCCGCCTCGCCGACGAACGCGATGCGCTGGGCGCCACGCTCGGCACCGGGAATTCGCTCGATCAGTCCTTCGTCTACATGAACGCGCTGCGCGCCAATCTCGGCGGTTCGCTCGATCTGCTCGCCGATGTCGCGCGCAATCCCGCGTTCCCCGGGGACATGGTCGAACTGCAGCGCAAGCAGCAACTGGCCGCGATCGAACAGCAGCGCGCCAGCCCGACCGCCGCGGTGCAGCGCATGCTGCCGCCGCTGCTGTACGGCGAAGGCCATGCCTATGGCCGACCCGGCGGCAGTCTCGGTACGGAAGCGGTGGTGTCGAAGCTGCAGCGCGATGCGCTCCTCGATTGGCACGGCCGCTGGTTCGTGCCTTCGAACGCCACGCTCATCGTCGCCGGCGATGTCACTCTGGATGCGCTGATGCCCGAGCTGGAGCGCAGTTTCGGCGGTTGGCAGGGTGGTTCGGCGCCGGCCAAGGCGCTCGGCGCGCCGGTGTCGCCGGGTCGCGGCAAGGTCTACCTCGTCGACAAGCCGGGCGCGCCGCAGTCGGTGATCCTCGCCGCGCACCTCGGCCCGACCGGCGCCACGCCGGGCGATCTCGCGCTGGAAACGGTGATGCGCAACTTCGGCGGCATGGCCACCTCGCGACTCAACCGCAATCTGCGTCTCGAAAAGCACTGGTCCTATGGCACTTCCGGCGGCGTGTCGGGCGCGCGCGGCCCGCGCAGCTTCGTGGTCGTGGCCCCGGTGCAGACCGACAAGACCCGCGAGTCGATGCTCGAAGTCATGAAGGAGATCCGCGGCGTCGCCGGCGAGCGGCCGCTGGTCGGCGAGGAATACGACAGCATCATGCGCAGCCAGGTCGCGCGCCTGCCGGGACGCTTCGAAACCCTGGACGCGCTGATTTCCGCGGCGATCGACCACGTCAACACCGGTCGCGATCCGCGCTATTACTACGACTACGCCGACAATCTGCGTGCGCTCGATCCCGCGGCGCTGGCCGAAGCGGGGCGCGTCGTGAAGCCGGACGAACTGGTCTGGATCGTCGTCGGCGATCTGTCGAAGATCGAGGCCGGCGTGCGCGCACTGGGCTTCGGTCAGGTGGAACGCGCGCAGGTCGAATAGGGCCTCGCGACCGGCGGTGCGGGTTCCGGCCCGCACCGACCGGCGCGCTCGAGCCTGCGTCGCGCCGGTCGGGCGCGGCTCAATCCCGGATGCGATACGGATCGGCGATGTCCAGCTCGGCGAGGATCTCGCGTTCGAGCTGCTCCATGCACTCGGCTTCGCGCTCGTCCTGATGGTCCATGCCGAGCAGGTGCAGCACGCCGTGGACGACCAGGTGCGCGTAATGGTGAACCAGCGGTTTGTCCTGCTCGGCGGCCTCGCGCGCCACCACCGGCGCGCACAGCACGATGTCGCCCATCAGCGGCAGGGTCACGCCCTTGGGCAGTTTCACGTCGCCGGCGACATCGGCCGGGAAGCTGAGCACGTTGGTCGCGTAGTCCTTGCCGCGATAGTGCCGATTCAGCGCGCGACCCTCGTCCTCGCCGACGATCCGCACCGCAAGATCGGCCTCGCGGATGCGGCCTTCCAGGGCCGCCGCGACCCAGCGCCGGAAGCTCGGCGCCGCCGGAATGCCGGCGCGCGGCACGGCGTAGCCGACGGCGACATCGAGGCGGATCGGGCCGCGGGTCATGGCGAGCCCCAGTCGTTGGCGTCGTACTCGATGGTCACGATCTCGGCGTCCTCGGGTTCGGCCGCCTGCGCATCGGCGCGCGACGCGTGGCAGTTGCGATCCCCCTTGTCCACGGCCTGTCCGAGCATCTGCGACAGCAGATCGGCGATCGAACCGTCCTTGCCGGCGGCGTCTCGGCCGATCGTGATCGTCGTCTCCGCGCAGCCGCCGATGTTCGAGGCGACCACCGCCGGCACCAGCGCGCGGATCGCGCGATCGGACAGGGCGTCGAACGCCGATGGCTCCATCCGCGATTCGGCGACCGTGATCCGGCCCTTGAAATAGTACAACTGCTTGTAGAAGAGATAACCGCGCGAGCGCATCGCCACGGTGTCGCCGGTTTCCTCGATCGACATGCGATAGCGCAGGTCGATGCGTTTGCCGATCAGCGGTTTCGGCGCCAGGGCGGTCGCGATGGCCGCGTCGACTTCCGGGTCGCCGCCGTCGTTTTCGGGGGCGGCTGGTTCAGGGGCGGCCGACTCAGGGGCGGCCGGTTCGCTTCCGTCCGTCTGCGGCGTCGGCGCGATCTCGAAATCGGTGGTGTCGCCGATGCGCAGTCGGTCGTAGTACTTCAGCTTCACGCCGGCGTCGAACGAGGCGCGGAAGTCGCGCATGCCGCGTTCGATCGCCTCGTCCCGCGGCATGTCGCCGGCCGGATAGACGAACAGGTCGAAACGCAGTTCCGGATGGTCGGGATGCGCGTAGCGGAACTGCGCGCCGGCGTATTTCTGCGCCTCTTCGTACAGGCTGCCTTCGAGCACGAACTCCCCGACGCGTTGCGGTGCGGCGATGCGGGTTTCCTCGATGAAGGCGCGTTCGGCCTTCGCCTTGTCCCGTGCCGCGGCTTCGCCGTAGGGCAGGGCCGCAAGCGCGAGCGCCGCGCCCGCGATGGTCGCGCACAGCGTTCGCTTCATGTCCGGTCTCCCGACGGCGTCTGCGCCGCATGCTTGTCGTACGCCCGCACGATCTTGGCCACCAGCGGGTGGCGCACCACGTCGCGGGCCTCGAAGAAGGTGAAACTCACGCCATCCACCTCGCGCAGCACGTCGATCGCGTCGCGCAGGCCGGATTTCACGCTCTTGGGCAGGTCGATCTGGGTCAGATCGCCGGTGACCACCGCGGTGCTGCCGAAGCCCAGGCGGGTGAGGAACATCTTCATCTGTTCGATGGTCGTGTTCTGCGCTTCGTCGAGAATCACGAACGCGTCGTTGAGCGTGCGTCCGCGCATGTAGGCCAGCGGCGCGATCTCGATGACGTTCCTTTCGAGCAGCTTGGCCACCTTTTCGACGCCGAGCATCTCGTACAGGGCGTCGTAGAGCGGGCGCAGATAGGGGTCGACCTTCTGAGAGAGATCGCCGGGCAGGAAACCGAGCTTCTCGCCGGCCTCCACCGCCGGGCGCACCAGCACGATGCGCTGGATCCGCGCGGTGTTGAGCGCTTCGACCGCCATGGCCACGGCGAGGAAGGTCTTGCCGGTGCCGGCCGGGCCGACGCCGAAGTTGATGTCGTGGGTGGCGATCGCGTGCAGATATTTCTGCTGGTTCGCGCCGCGTCCGCGGACGGTGCCGCGCTTGACCTTCACCGCCACGTCCTGCGGGCGATAGCCGGCGTCGGCATCGGCGCGGTCCGCGGCCGGCTCGTCGCCGCCGAGCCGCAGGTGGATGGCCTGGGCGTCGAAGGTGGTCTCGGCGGCTTCGTCGTAGAGCCGGCGCAGGAGTTTCTCGGTCGCGTCGACCGAGGCCTCGTCGTCGCCGCTGACCCGGAAGACGTTGCCGCGGTTGGCGATCTCCACGCCGCGGCGCAGCTCGATCTGGCGCAGATGGGCGTCGAAGGGGCCGGCGAGGTTGGCGAGGCGTTCGGGGTCGGCGGGGTCGAGCGCGAAGTCGCGGCTGTGGGGGCGTTGCGCGTGGGTCTGCATAGGCCGGGAAGGGTAGCGCGTGGCGGCGGGGGAGGCCACGGGACGACCGTCCGTCGGCCGGGCGTGGACATTAATTAATCAGATAATTAATTTAAGTCGATGATCTCGGATCGACCCCATCAGGATTCCAGCGCAGCGGTCCGCCGCGGCCGGCGCGGCGCAGGCAATGCCCGGTCGCCCGGGCGGCCGGCGGGCGAGGGGGTGGCATTGCGCGGGCGCCTGCTCGATGCCGCCGTCGCGCGCTTCGCCCACCAGGGCATCGCCGGCAGCGCGCTGCGCGAGATCGCCGCGGACGCCGGCGCGACGCCGGCGCTGGTCCATTACTACTTCGGCAATCGCGACGCGCTGTTGGCGGCGGTGATCGAGGAGCGGATCGTGCCGGTGATGCAGCGCCTGCGCGGCGCCGTCGCCGAGGCCGGCGACGACCCGCGCGCGCTGGTGCGCGGCTTCGTGCGCGCGGTGCTGGCCGTCGCGATGGCGCAGCCGTGGCTTCCGCAGCTGTGGGTGCGCGAGATCCTGCACGAGGGCGGCGCGCTGCGCGGACTGCTGCGCGAACAATTCGCCGGATTGCCGCGGACGCTGGCCGAACGCTTCGCGCGCGCGCAGGCCGCGGGGCGGCTCAATCCCCACCTCGACCCGCGCCTGCTGGTGCCCTCCCTGATCGGGCAGACGATGTTCATGGCCGCGAGCGCGCCCATCTGGCGCGGATTGCTCGATGCCGACGATGTCGATGCGGACGCCCTGTCCGCGCACGTGCTGGCGCTGCTGGAACACGGTCTGCAGTTGCGTCGCCAGGAGTCGAACGATGCGTGAATCTCGAATTCTCGTCCTGTTGTCCTGCGTGGCGTTGCTCGGCGGTTGCGCCGACGACGCGCCGCAGACGTTGGGCACCCTCGAATACGATCGCATTTCGCTGCCGGCGCCCGCGGCGGAGCGGATCGTCTCGGTCGACGTGCGCGAAGGCGACCGGGTGAAAGCCGGCGCGCTGGTGATGACGCTGGAGCCGGTGCGGATCGCCGCGCAGGCCGAGGCCGCGCGGGCGCAGGCGCAGGCGCAGCGCGACGCATTGTCCGAACTGGAAGCCGGCACCCGCGAGGAACAGATCGCCCAGGCGGACGCCCAGCTCGCCGCGGCGCAGGCGCAGGCGCGCGACGCGCAGGCCTATTTCGAGCGTCTCGAACCGCTCGGACGCAGGCAACTGGTGGCGAAAGCGGACGTCGATCGCGCCCGCGCCGCCGCGCAGAGCGCCGCGGCGCAGGTGCGCGCCGCGCAGGCGTTCGCGTTCGAGTTGAAACGCGGCGCCCGCGACGAGCGCATCGCGCAGGCGCGTTCCGCGACCCGCGCGGCCGAGGCCCAGGCCACGGCGCAGGCGGTGTCGCTGGAGAAACTCCGGATCGTCGCGCCGCGCGACGGGCGGATCGACAGCCTGCCCTATGAGCTCGGCGATCAGGCGCCGGTCGGCGCGCCGCTCGCGATCCTGCTGATCGGCGAAGCGCCCTATGCCCGCATCTACGTGCCGGAACCGCTGCGCGCCGGCGTGAAGATCGGCGATCCCGCGACGGTGCGCGTCGACGGCGTCGAGGCGCCGCTGCGCGGACGCGTACGCGCGATCCGCAGCGAACCGGGTTTCACGCCGTACTACGCGCTCGCCGGAAAGGATGCGGCGCGATTGAGCTATCTCGCCGAGATCGTCTTCGACGGAGAAGCGCTCACCGCCGCGCGCGATCTGCCCGCGGGCTTGCCCGTGCAAGTCGAATTCGCTCCCGGCGCCGCGCGCGCGGAGCGCTGAGCCGATGGACGCCGCATACGCCATCCGCGCGAGCGGCCTCGGCAAGCGCTTCGGCGACCTGCTCGCCGTCGACGGCGTCGATCTGCGCGTGCCGCGCGCGAATGTCTATGGGTTTCTCGGTCCGAACGGCTCGGGGAAATCGACCACCATCCGCATGCTCTGCGGCCTGCTGACGCCGACCGCAGGCGAGATCGAGGTCCTGGGATACCGCATTCCGGAGGAAGCCGAGGCGCTGCGGCGGCGGATCGGTTATATGACCCAGAAATTCTCGCTCTACGAAGACCTCACGGTGCGCGAGAATCTCGAATTCCTCGCCGAGGTGCAGGGTCTGAAACGGCCGCAGCGCAAGGCGCGCATCGACGCCCTGATCGAGGCCTACGATTTCGTCGACCGGCAGAAGCAGTTGGCCGGCACCATGAGCGGCGGGCAGAAGCAGCGCCTCGCGTTGGCGGGCGCGATCGTGCACGCGCCGGAGCTGCTGTTCCTCGACGAACCGACCAGCGCCGTGGACCCGGAGTCGCGCCGCGACTTCTGGGAAAAACTCTTCGACCTCGCCGATGCCGGCACCACCATCCTCGTGTCCACGCACTACATGGACGAGGCCGAGCGCTGCCATCGCATCGCGATCCTGGACACCGGGCGACTGGTCGCCGACGGCACGCCGGCCGAACTCACCCGGGCGCTCGCCGGACGCACGGCGGGCGTGCGCGCGACGGAGCCACGGCGCGCGCAGTCGCTGCTGCAACGCGCACCGGGCGTGCTCAGCGTGGCCCAGATCGGCAACGCCCTGCGCGTGCTCACCGCGGACCGTCTCGATCCCGATCGTCTGCGCGCATCGCTCGCGGAGGCCGGCATCGAGGCCGAGGTCAAGGGGATCGAGCCCAATCTGGAGGACGTGTTCGTCTCCGCCACCCGCCGCGACGAGGCGCGCGCCGCATGAGGATCCCACGATGAAACTCGCGCACATCCTCGCGGTGATGTCGAAGGAGCTGCGGCAGATGCGCCGCGATCGCATGACCCTGGGCATGATGATCGGGATTCCGACCCTGCAGTTGGTCCTGTTCGGGTTCGCGATCAATCCCGATGTGCGCAACCTGCCGGCGGCGGTGGCCGATCTCGCCGACACCGCCGGTTCGCGCGCGCTGGTGCAGGACATGCTCGCGACGGGCGTGATCCGCCAGGTCGCCGAGGCGCGCACGCCGCAGGAGCTCGATGTCCTGCTCGACCGCGGCCGGATCAAGATCGGGGTGCTGATTCCGCACGACTACGAGCGACGCAGGCTCGACGGACGCGAGGCGGTGCAGGTGATCGTCGACGGCAGCGACACGTCGGTGCAGGCCACCGCGCGCCAGCTCGCGGCGATGCCGCTGGACGGCGGCAGCGGGTTGCGTCAGACGCCCATCTCGGTGCTTCCGCTGTACAACCCGGAGCGTCGTTCCGCGGTCAACATCGTGCCCAGCCTGATCGGCGTGATCCTGACCATGACCATGGTGATGTTCACCGCGATGGCCATCGTCCGCGAGCGCGAGCGCGGCAATCTCGAACTGCTGATCACCACGCCGGTGTCCAGCGCGGAACTGATGATCGGCAAGGTCCTGCCGTACATCGGCGTCGGTCTGGTGCAGACGACGGTGGTGCTGCTGCTGGGCATCGGCGTGTTCGATGTCCCGGTGCGCGGAAGCCTGATCGACGTCTACGGCGCGGCGATGTTGCTGATCGTCGCCAATCTCACGCTCGGTCTGCTCATCTCGACCAGGGCCCGGACCCAGTTCCAGGCGATGCAGATGGCGTTCTTCCTGTTCCTGCCGTCGATCCTGCTGTCGGGGTTCATGTTCCCCTTCGATGGCATGCCGATCGCGGCGCAGTGGATCGCCGAGGTCCTGCCGCTGACCCATTTCGTACGCCTGATCCGCGGCGTGATGCTGCGCGGCGCGGACCTGTGGCAATTGTGGCCGGACGCGCTGGCCTTGATCGGCTTCACCGTCGTGATGATGTCGCTGTCGATCGCGCGATTCCGCAAGCGGCTGGATTGAAGCGATTCGATTGAAGCGATTCGATTGAAGCGATTCGATTGAAGCGGCTGCATCGATGCGCCATGCGATGTCGGCCCCGGGCATGTTGCCCGGGGCCGCAGCGATCATCGCAGGGCGTGCGCCTTTCCGCCGGGCGTCGGCCTGACCCTGCGATACGTCCTGATGGCGTAGTAGATCAGGCTGAATGCGGCGATCAGCGCGAGCAGGACCTTCGCGGTGCCGTCGCTGTGCGCCGAGAGGAAGATCGGGCCGTCCACGACCGCCCACAGCATTGCCGCGCACGAGACCAGGCCCAGCGCCGTTTCGATGCGCCGCAGCCTCGGCGACCAGCGGCCGTTCGCCATCACCGCGATGTACAGCGGCACGTTCAGCGCGATCAAGGCGAGCAGGACGAAGGCCGGGCCCTGCAGGAAGCTCTCGGTGTAGGTCAGCGCCGTGTAGGCCGCTGGTGCGGCGTTGCCGCCCCAGACGATGTCCAGCACACGGCGTGGTTCGATCAGGATGGCCATGCCGCAGAGCATGCCGATGACGCCCATCGTCATCGCCGTCCGGCCGCCGGTGATGTGATGCTCGGGGCGCGGCGTCCACCGCGAGGTTCGCGGCCAGCGACGATGGACCCATGCCGACAGGGCGAACCACGTGACCAGCACACCGGGCCACCACAGCGAGGGCAGCACGGTGCCGACCCACCATCCGACCCACCATCGCGCGATCATGTTCAGCGTCCCGAGGCCGTGCTCCGCGGCATCGTGCCAGTGCGCGACCAATCCCAGGCTCCAGATCAG
Source organism: Pseudomonadota bacterium (assembly GCA_049324395.1). Taxonomy (GTDB): domain Bacteria; phylum Pseudomonadota; class Gammaproteobacteria; order Xanthomonadales; family Xanthomonadaceae; genus Lysobacter_I. Next base: position 95,505 of record JBMOOY010000060.1, on the reverse strand, counting down.
CGCCAGACCGACGACGGTGGCGAACAGGAAGCGGCGCCCATCCGACGGGTCGATGATCGTCAGCGTCGGACGATAGCGTGCGGCCACGTCCGCGGGCCTGCCGAAGCCGCGCAGGAACGCCAGCGCCATCGCATCGTCGAGCGGCCGGCCGGCGGCATCCGCCTTCGCCTGCAGTTCTTCGTGGAGCAGGGCGCGCAGTTCGAACGCGACGTCGTTGCGCTGCGCCCGCGGCAAGCGCACGGCGACATCGGCGACGTAGGCTTCGATCAGATCGCTCGCGCCGGACGGCGTGCCGGCGGGTGTGCCGGGGGGCATGTTGCGATGGCCGTTCATGTCGTTGCCCTTCATGTCAGTCCTCCTGGAGGAGTCGGTGCATCGTGGCGTTCAGGCCCTGCCACGACTCGGTGAGTTTCTTCAGCAGCGCAAGACCGTCCGCGTTGACGGCGTAGTAACGCCGCGGCGGCCCGTCCTGGATCTTCCATTCGCTGGTCAGGAAGCCCTGGGTTTCCAGTCGACGCAGCAGGGGATACAGCGTGCCCTCCTCGATGACCATGCCTCTGTCGGCCAGCGCCTGGCGCAGTTCGTAGCCGTAGCGCGGGGCCCGCAACTGAGACAGCGTGGCCAGCACCAGCACCCCGCGCCGCAGCTCGAGTTCGAGTTTTCCGAAGGCGTCCGTATCGACCATGGGCCGCACAGTACTGTATGACGCACAGTAAGTCAACAGGCGTGGGCGGCGCATGGCGCGTCGCCGCGGGCGGTGCCGTGCGGAGGCGCCTTCAAGGACCCGTGGAGGGGGGATCTCGGGCGGAAGCCGAGGCCGTCGGGCCCGCCGACGGCCGGAACGCGCTACAGCGAGTCGAGGAATCCGCGGACCGCGGGACCGAAGCGCCCGATGTCGACGAGGAAGGCGTCGTGTCCCTGCGGCGACGGCAGCGGCAGGCAACGCGCGTCGGCGCCGCCGGCGAGCAGGCCGTCGGCGATTTCCTGCTGCTGCTGGATCGGGAACAGGATGTCGGTGTGCACGCCGATGGCGAGGGCGCGGTTCACGCGCAGTTTCGACAGGCCTTCCTCGCAGGTGCCCTGGCAGGATTCGCCGAGGTCGAACCAGTCCATCGAACGGCTGAGGTAGAGGTAGCAGTTCGGATCGTAGCGGCGCACGAAGCGTCGGGCGTGGCCTTCGAGATAGCTTTCGACCTCGAATTCCAGACCGAACGGATCGTCGCCGACGCGGCGGTCGGCGTCCAGACGGACGCGGCCGAAGCGGCCGTCCCATTCCAGCGCGGAGCGATAGGTGATGACGCCGAGTTTGCGCGCCATGCGCATGCCGGCTTCGGGATAGATCTCGTTGGTGTATTCGCCGTCGTTCCAGTTCGGATCGAGCCGGATCGCTTCGCGTTGCAGCGAGCGGATCGCGATCGAGAACGGCAGCGCGCGCGCGGCGCCGGAAATATTGATGTGCCCGTGGGCGATGCCGGGATACCGCTGCAGCAGCGACAGCGCGACCATGCCGCCCATCGAGTTGCCGATGACGCAGCGCAGGCGTTCGATGCCGAGACTGCGGACCACGTGCGCCGCGGCATCGGCGCAGTCCTCGACCGAAAGATCGGGGAACCGCAGGCGATACAAGCTGCCGGTGGCCGGGTCGATCGAGGCGGGGCCCGTCGAGCCCTTGCAACTGCCCAGCGTGTTGACGCAGACCACGAACCAGCGATCCGTGTCGATCGCCTTGCCCGGTCCGAGCATCGCTTCCCACCAGCCCGGTTCGGGATTGTCGGCATGGCTTGCGGCGTGCGCGTCGGGCGACAGCCCGGTGAGGATCAGGATCGCGTTGCCGGCGTCCGCGTCCAGCGTGCCCCAGGTTTCGTAGGCCATGCGCGCGTCGTGCAGCGCGCCGCCGCGTTTCATCGGGAACGGCGAGGGCAGCGGGACGAAGCGGGTACCGGGGGGAATGAATTCGGTCATCCGTGCAGTCTAACGATCCGTGGCGTGAGCGCGGATCGTACGCCATGGACCGCTGTTTTTCGCGAATGGCCCGGATCGGCCGTCGATGCGCGTCGACGCGCATCGACGCGGGTCGACGCGGGTCGAATCAGGGGCGCGCAGGCGCCCGATGCAGGGTCGCCCGGATCGGCCGATGGTCCGAGCCGATCTCGGGCCCGCGTGCGCTTTCGCCGCGACGCCAGTGGGCGCTGGCCAGGACATGGTCGATCGGGATGAGCGAGAGGCCCGCCGGCCAGGTCGGAGCGAAGCCGCTGGCGCGATACAGCCCGCGTCGCGCGGCGCCGGTCGATGCGCTCGACCAGGGCGTGGCGTTGAGATCGCCGGCGACGACCGTCGGCGTACCGTCGCGTACGGTCTCGTCGGCCAGCGCGCGCAACAACCGATCGCGTTCCGTGTGCCAGTGCGTCGACATCGGCGGCATCGGATGCACGGCGACGATCCGGACCGGGCCTTCGGCGGTGGCGATCGTCGCCCGCAAGTGCGGGATGCCGTCGGGGCTGCGGCGCAGGTCGACATCGGTCAGCGGATGTCGCGCGAGCAGGCCGATGCCGAAGGCCGACGTGTCCGGCGCGAACGCGCGATACGGATAGTCGTCGGCGAGCGTACGCAGCAGCGCATCCGCATAGGCCGGGGTCAGTTCGGAAATCGCGACCACATCCGCCGGTCGCGCGCGCAGCCAGGCCGCCAGCGGCGCAGGATCGCGATTGCCCACATGCACGTTCGCCGCGACGACGATCAGGGCGGGGCGCGCGTCCGACGCCCGCGGCAGCGCGGGACTCGCGGTCCAGAGCGGCAGCAGCGCCGCGGGCGCGAGCCACAACCATCGACGTCCGCGCAGCGCGCAGAGCGCGCACAGCGCCAGCCAGGTCGTCGCGTAGGCGAGTTGCCAGTGGGTCGCGAGATCCAGACCCCAGGCGAGTGTCGTCGGCAGGCTGTCGAACAGCGGCGTCGCGAGCGGCAGCAGCAGCGCGAACCCGCAGGGCGGGAGGCACCAGCGCGCCGCTCCGGCGATCGCCCGAAGCCCTTTCACGTCGCGCTCACTCGGCGCCGAGCACCAGTTCGACCGGTGCCTTCGCCGGCAGCGCGACGCGCACCGGCGCCGACTCGATGTCGCCTTCCTGCCGCATCGCGTTGCCGCTCCCGGAGAGTCGGGCGACGACCTCGACTTCGCGCAGCGACGACAGTTTCGCCGTGGGCATGGGGCTGTCGCCGTCGTCGAGCGACACGGTCAGCGGCAGTTCGGAGGCGCGGCGTTTCTCGACGGCGACCGGCATCGGCGGGCCGCCGGGGGCGCGTGCGATCACGAACACGGTGGCGTCGCCGCGCAGGCGCACGCGTGCGGCGAACGCGGGATCCAGCGCGACCTTCACGGTCAGCGCATCCGCCGTCGCGGCGGCGGTCGCGGGCGCCGTCGCCGGCAGCGGCGGCAGTCCGGCATCGCGGCGTGCGGCGTCGATCTCGGCGCGCAGGGTGGCGCCGTTCTCGGCGTCGACTTCGCTGAGCAGCGGCTCCCAGGTCCGCGCGGCTTCGGCGGCTTCGCCGCGCTGACGCAGCGCGATGCCGAGGAAGAAGCGCGCGCGCTGGTGGCGCGGATCGGTCTTCAGCGCATGCCGCAGATGGCCGAGAGCGCGGTCGTCGAAGCGGTTGTTCGCGTCGGCGCGGGCGCGGGCTTCCGCGGCGGCCGCGAGGAAATTGGCGTCGTCCGGTTCGTGCGACAGCACCTGTTCCCAGGCATCTCGGGCCTCTTCGTTGCGGCCGAGGCGGGCGTAGGCCGTGGCGAGCATCACCCAGCCTTCGTGGTCGGGGAAATGATCGCGGTTGCGTTCGAGTTGGGCGATGGCCTCCTCGATCGTCGCCGGTCGTTTCACCATCGTCGCGTCCAGGGCCGCCGGCGTGCCGACCCATTGGTAAAGGCCGCCCGCGAGCGCGACCAGTCCGGCGAGCAGGGCCGTCGCAGACCGCGGACGCGCGCGCCACATCGGTCGCAGCACCAGACCCAGCGCGAGCAGGGCCGCTGCACACGCGATCAGGGCGAACACGAGGGTCGTCGAACTCGGCATCACCATTCCCCGTCGTCGTCGGTGCGGTCTGCGGAGCGGTCGTCGGGAAGCGCCGCGCGCGCGCCCTGCGAACGGCTGCGCAGGATGCGCCAGACCACGACGCCGCCGGCGAGCGCGAACAGCAGCGGCGCGGACCACAGCAGCCAGGTCCGTCCGCTCATCCGCGGGCGATACAGGACGAATTCGCCGTAGCGCGCGACCAGGAATCCGCGCACTTCCGCATCGCTGCGGCCTTCGCGCATCAGGTCGAGCACTTCGCGGCGGAGATCGGCGGCGATCTGGGCGTTGGAATCGGCCAGCGACTGGTTCTGGCACATCACGCAGCGCAGTTCCGAGACCAGCGCGTGGAAGCGGCGCTCTTCGGCGGCGTCGCGGAATTCGAGCGGCGTCGCATCGACCGCCTTCTGCGCGAACGCGACGCCCGCGGACAAGGCCAGCAGGCATGCGCAGACGAACAGGCGGAAGGCGCTCATCGACCGCGCTCCGCGGCGTCCAGCGCCGGCAGCAGTTCGTCGCGGACGATCTCGTCGGTCAGCACGCCGACGTGCTTCCAGCGCACGATGCCGTCGGCATCGACGAGGAAGGTTTCCGGCGCGCCGTAGATGCCGAAGTCGATCGCGGTGCGGCCTTCCTCGTCCACGAGCACCAGCCAGTACGGATTGTTGAACCGCTCCAGCCATGCCAGCGCGTCGGCGCGCTCGTCCTTCCAGTTGTAGCCGATCACGCGCACGCGCCGGGTCTCGGCGAAACGCGTGACGACCGGATGCTCGTCGCGGCAGCCCGGACACCAGCTGCCCCAGACGTTCAGCACGTAGGGCTGCCCGCGCAGTTCCTTCGAGGCGACGACGCGCCCGGGCTCGTGCAGCACCGGCAGCGCGAATTCCGGCGCGGGTTTGCCGATCAGGGGCGAGGGCAAGGCTTCGCGATCGCCGCGGCGCGACATCCAGACCCCCGCGGCCATCAGCGCGCCGATCAGCAGGAAGGCGGCGAAAGGCAGCCAGCGTTTCATCGACATCAGTCGTGCCCCCCGTCGCCGGCGGAAAGATCGGGCTTGGCGTCGCGCACCTTCCGGAACCGTCGATCCACCGCGGTCACGAACGCGCCGAGCGCCATCAGCAGCGCGCCCGCCCAGACCCAGCGGATGAAAGGCTTGATCTGCACGCGCACCGCCCAGGCGCCGCCGCCCAGCGGTTCGCCCAGGGCGACGAAGACGTCGCGCGCGACGCCGGGCCGGATGCCGGCTTCGGTCATCACCTGACCGCCGCCGGCATAGCGGCGTTTCTCCGGATGCAGGGTCGTCACCCGCTTGTCGTCGCGCAACAGTTCGATGCTGCCGCGCTGCGCGATGTAGTTGGGCCCCTGCAGTTCCTGCACGCCGTCGAAGCGGAACGCATCCCGGCCGAGCGTCAGGGTCTGCCCCGGCTTCATCGCGATCTCGCGCTGCTGCAACTGCGCCTCGACCAGGAGGGCGCCGACCAGGAACACCGCGATGCCGGTGTGCGCGAGCGTCATGCCGGCCATTTCCGCGGTGAGCCGGCCGCCCTGGCTGCGCAGGCGCTGCCAGACGAAGCGCGCGGTGCCGAAACCCACCCAGAGCGCGCCGGCGACGCCCGCGGCGGTCTTCAGCGGACCCTGCGGCGCCTGGAACCACGCGATCGCGGCCGCGACCAGCGCCAAAGCGGCCCATGGCAGCAGGAGGCGCAGCGGACGCCCGTACTGGTCGCGCTGCCAGCGGATCAGCGGACCCAGCGGCAGCAGCAGTACGATCGGGGTCATCAGCACGATGAACAGCAGCGAAAAATACGGCGGCCCGACCGAGATCTTGTCCTCGCTGCCGAGCGCGTCGAGCAGCAGCGGCCACAGCGTACCGATCAGCACCATCGCGCAGGCGGCGGTGAGGAAGACGTTGTTGATCAGCAGCAGCGCTTCGCGCGATGCGCCGGTGAAGGGTTTCCCGCCGTCGATGTCGTCCGCGCGCAGCGCGTACAGCAGCAGCGAGGCGCCGACGACGATGCCCAGGAAGATCAGGATGAACAGGCCGCGCCCCGGGTCGGCGGCGAAGGCGTGGACGCTGGTCAGCACGCCCGAGCGCACGAGGAAGGTGCCGAGCAGCGACAGCGAAAAGACGGCGATCGCCAGCAGCAACGTCCAGCTGCGGAAACTGCCGCGCTTCTCGGTGATCGCCTGCGAATGCAGCAGCGCGGCGCCGGCGAGCCAGGGCATGAAGCTGGCGTTCTCGACCGGGTCCCAGAACCACCAGCCGCCCCAGCCGAGTTCGTAGTACGCCCACCAGCTGCCGAGCGCGATGCCGAGCGTGAGGAACCCCCAGGCGACGTTGGTCCACGGACGCGTCCAGCGCAGCCAGCCGGCCACCGCCTCGGGCGTGGAGGCGTTGCGGTCGAGCAGGGCCGCGATCGCGAACGCGAACGGGACCGCGAAACCGACATAGCCCATGTAGAGCATCGGCGGATGGATGATCAGCCCCGGGTCCTGCAGCAGCGGGTTGAGGTCGCGGCCTTCCGCGGCGGCGGGCAGGATCCGTTCGAACGGATTGCTGGTGAAGATCAGGAAGGCGAGGAAGCCGACGCTGATCGCGCCCATCGTGCCGAGTACCCGCGCCATCACCGGCTCGGGCAGCCGGCGCGAGAACGCCGCGACCGCCGCGGTCCACACCGCGAGGATCAGCGTCCACAGCAGCAGCGAACCCTCGTGCGCGCCCCAGACCGCCGAGTAGCGGTAGATCATCGGCAACAGCGAGTTGGAGTTCTCGGCGACGTAACGCAGCGAAAAGTCCTGGACGACGAACCCGCAGGTCAGCAGGGCGAAGGCGATCGCGACCGTCGCCAGTTGCATCCATGCCGCCGGACGCGCCACCGCCATCCACGGCGCGAGATTGCGCTGCGCGCCGATCAGCGGCAGCACGGTCTGCAGCGCCGCGATCAGCAGGGCGAGGATCAGCGCGACCTGGCCGAACTCCGGAAGCAGATGCATGCGCGGTCAGTATCCCTTGGCCGGGGCGTCGGTCGCTGCGGGCGCTGCCGTCGCTTCCACGCCGTGCTTCTTGTGCGCCAGCCCCATCTTGTCGGCGACTTCCTTCGGGACGTAGGTTTCGTCGTGTTTGGCCAACACCTGATCGGCGACGAACACGTCGCCGTGCATGCGTCCGGTGGCGACGACGGCCTGCTTCTCGCGGAACAGGTCGGGCAGGATGCCGGTGTAGCGCACGGGCAGTTCGGCGTCGCCGTCGGTCACCCGGAAGCGCGCTTCCAGCGTGCCTTCGGTGCGTTCGAACGAGCCGGCCGAGACCATGCCGCCGAGGCGGAACACGGTGTCGCCGGCCACGACCTTCGCGCCGGCGTCGCCGCGCAGCACTTCGCTCGGCGTGTACAGGTAGGCGACGTTGCGCTGCAGCGCCAGCGTCACCAGGCCGGTCGCGGTCGCCGCCGCGGCGAGCACGGCCAGCACCAGCCACAGCCGGCGTTTGCGGGAGGGATTCATCGTTGCAGCTCCGTGGGAATGGGCGCGGCCCTGGCGGTGGCGCGTTTCGCGCGCATGCGCGCCTCGCGCAGGATGCGGCGGATGCGCAGGGCCGGGACGACCATGTCCCACAGCAGCACCACCGCGAACACCGCGTAGGCGGCGATGACGTAACCGGCGTAGCTCATGGCGCGTCCTCCCGGGCGCCGGCGCGTTCGCGCACCCAGTCCTTGGCGGACTCGCGGTCGAGATTGTCGGCGCGGGCGCGCAGCAGCAGCGAGCCAAGGAACCACAGCTTGGTGCCGATCACCATCGCGACCAGCGGCGGGAACATGCTGGGGTCCATGCTCGATTCGCCGAACACGCGGATGGTCTGGCCCTGGTGCAGCGAATTCCACCACTCCACCGAGTAGCGGATCACCGGCAACAGGGCCACGCCCACCATGGCCAGCAGACCGGCGGCGCGCGCGGCGTTGCGGCGGTCGTCGATCGCCTGGTACAGGCCGATCACGCCCAGGTACAGGAACAGCAGGATCAGTTCCGTGGTCAGACGCGGGTCCCATTCCCACCAGGTGCCCCACATCGGTTTGCCCCAGATCGAACCGGTGGCGAGCGTGATGACGGTGAAGGCGGCGCCGATCGGCGCGCAGGCCATCGCCAGGATCTCGCAGAGCTTGATCCGCCAGATCGTCGCGATCGCCGAGTAGAACGCCATCAGCGCGAACACTAACATGCTCATCCATGCCGACGGCACGTGGATGTACAGGATGCGGAAACTGTCGCCCTGCTGGTAATCGGCGGGGACGACGAACAGCGCCTGCCACACGCCCCAGGCCATGACCGCCAGGCCGATGCCGTAGCACCACGGCGCCCAGCGCGCCGCGAAGCGGTCGAAGTACGGCGGCGAACCGAGTTGATGGAACCAGCGGACGACGGGATTCATGCGGGAGAGGCACGGTTCATCGGAGGAGGGACATCGGATCCGGCAACGGCGGGCGCATTGTCGGTGCGCGGACGGCGATCGACATTGACCTGTCTCAAGCCGCTGCGCGCATCAGTGCGTCGCGATCCGGATCGCCGCCGCCGCGGTCAACGGCGCCAGCACCATCGCGACGATCAGGCCCGCACCGAGCAGCAGCAGCGGACCGATCGGATCCAGCCCCTGCGCGCTGGCCGCCACGCTGCCGGCGCCGAAGACCAGCACCGGCACGTACAGCGGCAGGGCGAGCAACCCCACTAGGATACCGGAGCGGCGCATGCCCACGGTCAGCGCGGCGATCACCGCGCCGATCAGGCTGAGCAGGGGCGTGCCGACCGCGAGGCCGATCATCAGGACCGGCAGTTGCGCATGCGGCAGGTGCAGCAGTTCGGCCAGCAGCGGCGCGGCCAGCAGCAACGGCCCGGCGGTGGTGGCCCAGTGGATGAAGGTGCGCACCGCGACCAGCCAGGCCAGCGGCACCGGCGCCAGCATCCACTGCTCCAGCGAGCCGTCCTCGGCGTCGCCCCGGAACAGGCTGTCCAGGGCCAGCAGACCGGCGAGCAGGGCCGCGACCCAGAGCACGCCGGCGGCGACCTGCGCCAGCAGTTTCGGTTCGCTGCCGAGCGCCAGCGCGAACAGCACCACCACGATCAGCGCGAACAGGGCGGGCTGGAAGGCGTCGCCCCGCCGGCGCCAGAGCAGACGCAGGTCGCGGACGAGCAGGGCGCGGGCGGCGCTCGCCAGCGAAGGCGCGCTGCCGGCGACCGCTGCCGTCGTCGTGCGGGAGGCGGGCGCGTTCACGCGAACCGCTCCGCGGCGGCCCGGGCGAGCACCAGTTCGCGGGTGCGCACCGGTGGCGCGGCATAGGCGCCGTGGGTGGTGACCAGCGCGGCGCCGCCGTCGCGCAGGTGCGCCTGGACCATCCGGTTCACCAGTTCGATGCCGGCGAGGTCGAGATTGGCGTAGGGCTCGTCCAGCAGCCAGACAGGAGCCGGCGACAGCCACATCCGCGCGAGCGAGAGCCGTTTCTTCTGCCCCGCCGAAAGCTGGCGGGCGAGGGCGTCCTGGTATCCGTCCAGGCCCACGATCCGCATCGCCGCTTCGGTCGACTGGCCCTGCCGGCGGCCGTGCAGCCCGCAGAGGAAGTCGAGGTTCTCGAGCGCGCCGAGATCGGCCTTCAACGCCGGCAGATGGCCCAGGTAGGCGAGGGCGCGCGTGCGTTCCGGAGTCGTGGAGGCATGGCCGTCGACCTCGATGGATCCGGCTTCCGGCCGCAGCAGTCCGGCCAGCACCCGCAGCAGGGTGGTCTTGCCGGCGCCATTGTCGCCGCGGATCAGCAGGGCCTCGCCGGCGTCGACATGGAGATCCAGCGGCCCGAACACCGGTTCGTCGTTGCGCGCGAAGCGCAGGCCGCGTGCGGCGAGCAGCGGCGGAGCGGAAACATCGGGGGCGGTCATCGCGTGGGCTGGGCCGGTCGGTCGAGGCGAGAGCGGCTGCGATCCAGCCGTGATCGCGATTTTACGGGTCGGCCGCGGGATTTGCCCGATCCGTGCCCGGGGGAGCGTCGGCGAGGTCGCCGAGCCAGTCGACATGCGCGTGCGACGGCACGGCGGCCGGGCGATGCGCGCGCATCCGCAGTCGTACCGCTTCGCCGCGCGGCCACAGCAGGCTGCCGATCTGTCCGAACTCCACGCACAGCGCGTCGAATACCGCCGGATCGGGGTCGATCACCAGCCAGTTGAAGGCTTTCCAACTGCGGCTGAGCGCAGCGACGAAGGCGGGTCGATAGACGAGACCGAGGGCGTCCAGTCGGCGCTGCAGCGCGCGGTCGGCGCTGCGGTTCTCGGGTTCGGGCCGCATGATCTGACCCGGATTGGCCGCGGAAACGATGCCGAAACGCCGGGCCTCGGGAAACGCGGCGTCGAGTTCGGGCGCCGGCGCACCGATCATCACGCGCGTCCAGACGCCGCCCTGTTCCCACTTGTATTCCGCAGCGAGGAACATCGCCGAGAGCGATGCGATATGGGACTCGGGGAAGGCTTCGGTCACGAATCGACTCTTGAGTAACGCGACGGGCGGGTCGGCGATGAAGGGGCCGGGTACGCTCGGGGATTCAACTCCGCAGCCAGTCGATGGCCGGGAAGGCCTCGCAGCCGTGCGGAGCCGCGAAATCGACGCGCATCCGCACCGGTTCGGACGACGACCAGTAGAGCGTGGCCAACTGACCGTAACGACGCGACAGGGCGTCGAACTCGGCCATCGGCATGTCCACCACCAGCCAGCTCGGCTCGCGCCAAGTACGGTTCGCGGCCGAGGAGAACGCGGCCCGGAAGACACGGCCGCTGGCCAGCAGGTCGTTCTGGAGGGCGTCGTCGGCGGCGCGGTTGATCGTTTCGGCGCGGGGGATGGAGTAGGGGTCCCAGGCCGAGAGGAGGCCGAAGTGACGGGCCTGCGGGTAGCGGCGACGCGGATCGGGCGCGTCTTCGCCGATCCTGAGATTCAGCCACTGGCCGTCCAGCTCCCAACGGTATTCGGCCGCCAGATAGGCGCGCACCAGGTCGGCGATCCGGGCTTCGCCGGTGGACAGGGGGGACGGCAACATGATGCATAAGGTTTAACCCAGACGCGCAGCCCCGTAAACTCTGGCGCCCGCCGCAGGACCTGTGCTAAGCCCCCGTCGCGGAAGGCCTTTTCTCCCGTATTTCACCCCTCGTTGGAACCGGACATGCCGCAGACCAAGTTGCCCGGAGTGGGCACCACCATCTTCACCGTGATGTCGCAGCTGGCGGCCGAGCACGGCGCGATCAACCTGGGTCAGGGTTTTCCGGACTTTCCGGTCCCGCAGCGGCTGGTCGAAGCCCTGGACCGGGCGATGCGCGCCGGCCACAACCAGTACTCGATGATGACCGGCATCCCGGCCCTGCGCCGCGCGATCGCCGAGAAAACACGCCGGGTTTACGGGGTTTCCGTGGATCCGGACAGCGAAGTCACGGTGACCAGCGGCGCCACCGAGGCGATCTTCAATGCCATCCACGCGGTGGTCCGCGCGGGCGAGGAAGTGATCGTTCTCGACCCCTGCTACGACTGCTACGAGCCGGCGATCGAACTGGCCGGGGCTCGCGCCGTCCACATCCCGCTGGACCCGGCGACCTTCGCCCCGGACTGGCAGCGGGTGCGCGACGCGATCGGCCCGAACACCCGGATGCTGATGATCAACAGCCCCCACAACCCGTCCGGCGCGATGCTGAACGACGCCGATATGAATACGATTTCAGAGATCCTCCGGGACACCGGGATCTGGCTGATTTCCGACGAGGTCTACGAGCACATCGTCTTCGACGGCGCCCGCCACGAATCGGCGCTGCGTTACCCGGAACTGCGCGAACGCGCCTTCGTGATCTCCAGCTTCGGCAAGACCTACCACTGCACCGGCTGGAAGGTCGGCTACTGCATCGCCCCGCCGGCCCTGAGCGCCGAATTCCGCAAGGTCCATCAATACAACGTCTTCTGCACCTTCCATCCGGCCCAGCACGCCTTTGCCGAGATGATCGAGGCCGAACCGGAGCACTACGAACAGCTCGGCGCGTTCTACCAGACCAAGCGCGACGGTTTCCGCGAACGACTGCTCGCCACGAAGCTCAGGCCGCTGCCGGTGCCGGGCGGATACTTCCAGCTGGTCGACTATTCGGAGGTGAGCGGACTCGACGACCTCGAATTCTGCCGCTGGCTGACGATCGAGCACGGGGTCACCGCGATCCCGCTGTCGCCGTTCTACGCATCGCCCCCCCAGGGACAGCGGCTGGCGCGACTGTGCTTCGCAAAGAACGAGGCCACGCTCGACGCGGCGATCGAGCGACTGCTGAAACTCTGATCGACCTCTCGCGAGAGAACGTCGGTGGTCCGAAGATCGTTCCGCCGAACCCGCGATACGAACACGGACATCCGAAAACGCAACTCGAAAAACGGAATTGCACCATGAACGATCTGCGCGTCACCCTCGTCCAAGGCGACACCCGCTGGCTCGATCCGGACGGCAACCGCGAGTACTACGGCGATCTGATTTCCGGCATGCGCGGGCAGACCGATCTGGTGCTGCTGCCTGAGACGTTCACCAGCGGTTTCTCCAACGAGGCCATCGATCGTGCCGAAACGATGGACGGACCGACCGTCGCCTGGATCCGCGCGCAGGCGCGCACGCTCGATGCCGCGATCTGCGGCAGCGTGCAATTGCGCGATGTCGGCCCCGACGGCGCCCGGGTGTTCAATCGCCTGCTGTTCGCCACGCCCGACGGCGACGTGCGTACCTACGACAAGCGTCATCTGTTCCGTTTCGCCAACGAGCACCAGCGCTACGCCGCCGGCCGCGACCGGCTCGCGGTCGACTGGCGCGGCTGGCGGATCTGCCCGCTGGTCTGCTACGACCTGCGTTTCCCGGTGTTCTCGCGCAACCGCTACGACGTGGAGCGCCCCGGCGCGCTCGATTACGACCTGCTGCTGTACGTCGCGAACTGGCCTTCGGCGCGCGCCTACCCCTGGAAAACCCTGCTGCGCGCCCGCGCGATCGAGAACCTGTGCTACGTCGCCGGGCTCAACCGCGTCGGTAACGACGGCAACGGGCTGCACTACAGCGGGGACAGCGCGGTGATCGACTTTCTCGGTCAACCGGTCAGCGAATGCATGGACGAGGAAGTGGTCGTCACCACGACCCTGCAGGCCGCGGAACTGGCGGCGCACCGCGAGCGGTTCCCGGCGATGCTGGACGGCGATGCGTTCGACTTGCGTTGAGGCGGGACCGTCCGCCGGATCGTCCGCCCATCAGCGGACGATCCGCGCGGAGAAACATGCCGCGGGTACCTGTCCGTGCCCGAGCCAGTCGGGGGCGGGCTCGAAGCGCAGCGACCGGTAGCTCCACAGCCACGCCGTTCCGTATTCGACTTTCCACGCGTGCGGTTGCCGGTGCTCACCGAATCCGGATGCATAGCGCTGTTTCAACGAGGCGATCAGCGAACGGGTATCGTGACAACGCGTATCGGATCGCGTGAGCTGGTTGTGCATCAACGCCCATCGCAGGACTTCTCCGCAACCGATCGGGATCCAGAGCGCCAGCGCCACGATGAGCATGCGTCCGGCCAGTCGAGGCATCCTTCCCATGGCGGTCGCGAACGACGTTCGCAGCGCCAGCACCGACAACCCGCCGGCCGCGACGATCAGCGTCGCGAACAGGGGGGCGATCCCGACGCAGTCCCATGCGATGAACAGCAGGTAGGGCGGAAACACCGCATACAGCACCGTCCACGCGCCGAGGATCGGAATCAGCGCGGTCGCGACCGTCGCGTGCAGCACGGCGAGCATCAGCGCACCCTTTACGCAACGGCGCAGCCATCCTCGTTGCTCGTCGGGCGCGGCGGACGAGGACATACTCATTCCGGGGTCCTGCGCCCGAAATACACCCGCTCCGCCGCCCAGCGCATCGGCGCGCTGCCCAGCAGCAGATCGAACGGCCAGTCCATCTGCGCGCGGTCGAACGCCCAGCGCAGCGCGCGCTTGAGCCGGTAGCGCGGCGCCGCGCGCTCGGCGACGCGATCCGGCGACGGGCCGCCGTCGCGCAGATGGCGGGCGATGGCTTCGCCGGTGCTCCAGCCGTGGCGCCACGCCGAGTGGATGCCGCCGGCGGTCACCGGCGAGACGATGCCGGCGGCGTCGCCGGTGAGGACGACGCCGGGCATCGCCAGCGCCGACACCGGGCCGCCGCACGGGATCAGGCCGGCGCGGATGGCATCGGGCGGGCGCGCATCCGGGATGCCGAGCGTCGCGCCGACCCGCGCGCGCAACGCTTCGACGTCCGGCATCCCGGTGCGCGAAGCGCGATGCCGGAACGCCAGGCCGAACTGCACGCCGGTGGGGTTCTGCGTGGCCCAGCCGATGTAGCCCGGCGCCAGCGCCCTGCTGACGAAGCAGTGCAGAGCGTCGGGTTCGCCGAGTTCCAGGCCCGCGAATTCGTACTCGACGCCATAGAGGAAATCGCGCACATGCCCGAGACCGAAGCGTTGCGCGACCCGCGACTTCGCCCCGTCCGCGCCGACCAGCCAGCGACAGTGGCCGATGTCGGGCAGATGCCAGCGCCCGCGCTGCGGATCGTCCGCGCGCGTGGCGTGCCGGAAGGATTGCGCCAGGCGCACGTCGACGCCCTGCGTGCGCATCTCTTCGACCAGCCAGCGCATCAGGTTCGGCGTATCGGTGGTGAGGAAATAGTAGTCGGGCACCTGCAGCGCGATGTTGCGCAGGTTCGGGGCGTACAACCGCACCCGCTCCACCCGCCGCACGAGATCCGTCGGGACCCGGTTCAGCCAGGTCCGCTCCGCCGCTTCCTTCACGACGATCCCGGTGGTGTGCAGTTTCAGCCCGGGATCGCGCTTGCGTTCGAGCACGCACACGCGCAATCCGTACTGCGCGGCGGCGATGGCGCAGGCGGCGCCGGCGAAACTGGCGCCGACGACGACGAGGTCGAAATCGCGTTCGGGTTGGGCGGCCATGCGCGCTCCGTCGATGGGGACGGGCGCAGTCTCGTCACTCGCCGCGGACCTTCGATGGCGGCTGTGTGAAGTCGGAGTTCACACGCCGCGCGGGTCCGCGACGGGATGCCGCCGGGACGGAAAGCGGCCGGGGCTCAGCCGGACAGGCGTCCGCGCAACGAGTTGCTCATCGCGTCGGTGATCGTCACGTCGACGAACCGTCCGATCAGGTTCGTACCGGCGGGCGCGGGGAAATTCACGAAGCGCATGTTCTCGGTGCGGCCGGTGCATTCGTTCGGATTCTTCTTCGACGGACCTTCGACCAGCACCGTCTGGGTGCTGCCGACCATCGCCTGCGAGATCCGTTTCGCGTTCTCGTTGATCGCGGCCTGCAGGCGCGAGAGTCGCGCGTGCTTCTCTTCGCTGCCGACGGTGTCCTCGAGATCGGCGGCCGGCGTGCCCGGACGCCGCGAATAGATGAACGAGAAGCTCTGGTCGAAACCGACGTCCTCGATCAGCTTCATCGTCTTCTCGAAGTCGGCGTCGGTCTCGCCCGGGAAGCCGACGATGAAATCCGAACTGATCGAGATGTCCGGGCGCACCGCGCGCAGCTTGCGCACCTTCTGTTTGAATTCCAGCGCCGTGTAGCCGCGCTTCATCGCCGAGAGGATGCGGTCGCTCCCGGACTGCACCGGCAGGTGCAGGAAGTTCGCGAGCTTGGGGACATCGCGGTAGGCCTCGATCAGCGAGTCGCTGAACTCGAGCGGATGCGATGTGGTGAAGCGGATGCGCGCAATGCCGTCGATTTCGGCCACGGCGCGGATCAGCAGGCCGAGGTCCGCGATCTCCCCGTCGCCGTAGGGGCCGCGGTAGGCGTTGACGTTCTGGCCGAGCAGGGTGACCTCGCGCACGCCCTGGGCGGCCAGCTGCGCCACCTCGACCAGCACGTCCTCGAACGGCCGGCTGACCTCTTCGCCGCGGGTGTAGGGCACCACGCAGAACGAGCAGTACTTCGAGCAGCCTTCCATGATCGAGACGAAGGCGGTCGGGCCTTCGGCACGGGGTTCGGGCAGCCGGTCGAACTTCTCGATCTCGGGAAAGCTGATGTCGACCTGCGGCTTGCCGGTCTCGCGCTTGGCGCGGAGCAGCTCGGGCAGGCGGTGCAGGGTCTGCGGGCCGAAGACCAGGTCGACGAAGGGCGCGCGCTTGATGATCGCCTCGCCCTCCTGGCTGGCCACGCAGCCGCCGACGCCGATCACCACCGGACGCTCCCGGCCCTTGAGGGTGCGCCACCGCCCCAGCTGGCTGAAGACCTTTTCCTGGGCTTTTTCGCGGATCGAGCAGGTATTGAGCAGGATCACGTCGGCTTCTTCGGCGTTCTCCGTCATCTCCATGCCTTCCTCGGCAGCCAGAACTTCGGCCATCCTGGCCGAGTCGTACTCGTTCATCTGGCAACCGTGGGTCTGGATGTAGAGCTTGCGCGGCGCGGACGGCGGCACGGCAGCGGAGACGGGCGCATCGGCGCCGGAGGCGAGGGTGTCGGTCATGGTGTTCTCCGGGGCGCGGCGGTGATTCCGGGCCGGATGGGTGGGTCGAAGCCGCCCAGTGTATGCCAAACCGTCCGCCGGGCCTGCAGAGACGAGGTTCCCCGTTTGACAATCAAGCACTTGGCAAACCTTATGAATCCGGAGACACTGCCGCCGATGAACCGGGGCCCGATCCTCTTCTCGATCCTGGCGCTGCTGGCGGCCCTGCCGGCGGCACCGGTCGCGTTCGCCGGAACCGTGTATCGCTGCGACGCCGCCGACGGCAGTCGCACCTACGCCAGCAAGCGGGTGAAGGGCGCCCGATGCACGGCCGTCACCAGCTATACCCCATCGACTTCGGCCGCACGCAGCAACCCACCGCCCGCGGCCGTCGCCCGCAGCGCGAGCGAACCGCCGGCTCCGGCCGTCGTTCCGGTCGCCGCCACGACCGAACCGGCGGCCGCCGCGCAGACCCCGCCCGTCCCCGCGCCCGTCGTCGCCACGCCGCGACAGGGCGTCACCCGCCGCGTCGAGGGTCAGGTCTACTCCTATATCAAGGACGGCGTCCGTCACTACACCAGCAAGCCGCCCCGCGGCGTGGCCGGGGCGACCGCGATCCGCTCGATCCGCTACAGCTTCCTCGAAACGTGCTACGCCTGCGCGCCCCTGCCGGGCGTCAACTTCGGCACCCTCCGCCTGAACACCGCCGCCTACGCCGACGAGATCCGCGCTGCGGCCGCCCAGCACGGCGTCGACGAGGCGGTGGTGCGCGCGATCATCCACGCCGAGTCCTCCTTCAACCCCAACGCCATCTCGCGGGTGGGGGCTCAGGGGCTGATGCAGCTCATGCCGGCCACGGCCCGGCGCTTCGGGGTCAGCAATTCCTTCGACCCCGGACAGAACATCCGCGGCGGCGTGCAATATCTGGCCTGGCTGCTCAAGCGCTACAACGGCGACCTCACCCTGGCCGCCGCCGGTTACAACGCCGGCGAAGGCGCGGTCGACAAATACAAGGGCGTGCCGCCCTACAGCGAGACGCGGCGATACGTCGAACGCGTCCGCGTCCTCGCCGACCGCTATCGCGGCGTCCTTGCCGGTCGCGGCTGAACCCCGTGGCGGCCCCGGGCCGCCGGAGCCGGTAGGCCCTGCAACGTACTCCCCGCGCCTTTCGGGCCGTCCGCGAACGGCGGACGGGCGCGCGGGGAGGGCAAAGATTGTCGGCCGATTCAGCGTTCCGTTACACTTTGTCGTCTTTGCGGGCCGGCTTCGGGGACGAGGCCGGTCCGCGTCCAAGTATCCCAATGCTTTGCGGAGTGCCGGATGGCAACAAAAGTCGTAGGCGGGTCGGATCACCAGCATGGTGACGGCGCGCAACCGGTTGACGCGGGTCGTCGCCGCTTCCTGACCGCCTCCACCGCCGTGGTGGGTGCCGTCGGCGTCGCGGGAGCCGCGGTTCCCTTCATCAAGTCCTGGTTCCCCAGCGCCCGCGCCAAGCTCGCAGGCGCTCCGGTGATCGCGGACATCAGCGGGCTCCAGGAAGGCCAGCGCCTGATTTTCGAATGGCGCGGCCAGCCGATCTGGATCGTCAAGCGTTCGAAGGCCGTGCTGGCCGCGCTGTCGGACCACGACGCGAATCTGCGCGATCCGAAATCGGAGAACGCCGACCAGCAGCCGAAGTACGCCGCCAACGCCACCCGTTCGATCAAGCCCGAGATCTCGGTGCTGGTCGGTCTGTGCACCCACCTCGGCTGCTCGCCCGAGATGAAGGCGGAAATCCGGCCCGAGCCGTTCGATCCGGAATGGAAGGGCGGCTACTTCTGCCCGTGCCACAAGTCGAAGTTCGACATGGCCGGTCGCGTCTACGAAGGCGTCCCCGCGCCGACCAACCTGCCGGTGCCGCCGCACCATTTCGTCGACGACAACACGATCGTCATCGGCGTCGATCCGGAAGGGAGCGCGTAAGCCATGGCGAACATCCTGATGCGCACCGCCAACAACGTGATGGACTGGGTCAACTACCGGGCGCCGGCATTCATGCCGTTCTACCGGAAGCACATGACCGAGTACTACGCGCCGAAGAACTTCAATCTCTGGTACATCTTCGGGATCCTGGCCACCGTGGTGCTGGCCAATCAGATCGTCACCGGCATCTTCCTGACGATGCACTACAAGCCGAGCGCTGCGGAAGCCTTCGCCTCGGTCGAATACATCATGCGCGACGTCGCCGGCGGCGACACCATCCGCTACATGCACAGCACCGGCGCGTCGATGTTCTTCGTCGTCGTCTACCTGCACATGTTCCGCGGCCTGATGTACGGCTCCTACCAGAAGCCCCGCGAGCTGGTGTGGATCCTCGGCATGCTGATCTACCTCGTGCTGATGGCCGAGGCCTTCATGGGCTACGTGCTGCCGTGGGGCCAGATGTCGTTCTGGGGCGCCAAGGTGATCATCTCGCTGTTCGGCGCGATCCCGTACATCGGCAACGGCCTGACCGAATGGATCATGGGCGACTACCTGCCGGGCGACGCGACCCTGAACCGCTTCTTCGCGCTGCACGTGATCGCGCTGCCGCTGGTCCTGCTGCTGCTCGTGGTGCTCCACCTCGGCGCGCTGCACGAAGTCGGCTCGAACAATCCGGACGGCGTCGAGATCAAGAAGGGCCCGAAGGGCAACCGCTGGTCGCCGAGCGCGCCGGCCGACGGCGTGCCGTTCCATCCCTACTACACGGTGAAGGACACCTTCTTCGTCGGCTTCTTCCTGCTGATCGCGGCGTTCATCGTGTTCTTCGCGCCGGCGTTCGGCGGCTGGTTCCTGGAGCACGACAACTTCACCGAGGCCAACCGCCTGGTGACGCCGGCGCACATCAAGCCGGTGTGGTACTACACCCCTTACTACGCGATGTTGCGCGTGGTGCCGAACAAGCTCGGCGGCGTGATCGTGATGTTCGCCGCGATCGCCATCCTGTTCCTGCTGCCGTGGCTGGATCGCGCGAAGGTGAAGTCCTACCGCTATCGCGGCAAGCTCTCGTGGGCGCTGTTGCTGCTGTTCGCGCTGAGCTTCGTGTGGCTGGGCAAGATCGGCGCCGGCCCGGGTACCGATCCGGTCGAAACGATCGTCGGTCGGTTCCTGACCGCGTACTACTTCCTGTTCTTCCTCACCATGCCGATCTGGACGAAGATCGACAAGACCAAGCCGGTTCCGGAACGGGTGACGATGCATGACTAAGCCAGCCAATTCGTCGCCTACGACCCTCCGGACCGCAACGATGAACACTTCGATCCTCAAGCGCGCGTCGGTCGTCCTCGCCGGCATGCTGGTCTCGTTCTCGGCGCTCGCCGCTTCCGGCGGCGATACCGAGCAGGCCGGCGTCGATCTGGAAGACCGCGCCTCGCTGCAGCGCGGCGCGCAGCTGTACATGAACTACTGCGCCGGCTGCCATTCGCTGAAGTACATGCGCTACTCGCGCATCGCCGAAGACCTCGGCCTGAGCGAAGAACAGGTCATGAACAACCTGAACTTCACCGGCGCCAAGTTCGGCGAGCACGTGATCAGCTCGATGCCGCCGGCGTTCGCCGAGAAGTCCTTCGGCAAGGCGCCGCCGGACCTGAGCCTGATCTCGCGCGTCCGCGGCAGCGACTGGGTCTTCACCTATCTCAAGTCGTTCTACCTCGACGAATCGCGTCCGCTCGGCTGGAACAACAAACTGTTCCCGAACGCCTCGATGCCGAATCCGTTGTGGGAGATGCAGGGCCTGCAGCGCGCCGTCTACGGCAAGAAGGACGAGAAGACGGGCGAAGCGCCGGTCGAGCGTCTGGATATCGCCCAAGCCGGCACCCAGAACGCCGAGGAGTTCGATCGCACCGCCCGCGACATCGCCGCGTTTCTCGAATACGCCGGCGAGCCGGGTGCGCTGAAGCGGCAGCAGACCGGCGTCTGGGTCGTGTTGTTCCTGGCGTTCTTCACGTTCCTGGCGTGGCTGCTCAAGAAGGAATACTGGCGCGACGTGCATTGATGGCGTTCGGTACCCTCCGCTCCACGATCGTACACAGGGCGGCCGGCGCGTCCGGCCGCCCTTCGTCTTGCTGAAGATGGATGGCGAGTCCGCGTATGCGTAATGCTCTGACCCTGTTTTCCTCCGTCGACGACGTGCTGTGCCACCGGGTTCGCCTGGTGCTCGCGGCGAAGGGCGTGGCCTACGATCTGGTGCCGGTCGATCCGCAGAATCCCCCCGAGGACCTGATCGACCTCAATCCGTACCACTCGGTGCCGACCCTCGTCGAACGCGACCTGGTGCTCTACGCGGCGTCGGTGGTCAGCGAGTACCTGGATGAGCGTTACCCGCATCCGCCGCTGATGCCGATCGACCCGCTGTCGCGCGCGCGCCTGCGTCTCGCGATGCTGCGGATCGAGCACGACTGGGTGCCGCAGGTGCAGGCGGTGCAGCTGGGCAATCGCCAGCAGGCCGAGGCCGGCCGCAAGCGGCTGAAGGAACTGCTGACCGCCGCAGTGCCGCTGTTCAAGGCCAGCAAGTTCTTCCTGAACAATGAAATGAGCCTCGCCGACTGCGCGATGGCGCCGATCGTCTGGCGCCTGCAGGCGCTGGACGTGCCCCTGCCGAGCGACGGCAAGGCGATCGAGGACTACGGCAACCGGATCTTCCGCAATCCGGGGTTCGTGCGCAGCCTGACGCAGCAGGAAAAGAGCCTGCGCGACCTGCCGGCCTGAGGCCTGCGCCGACCCGCGTGGTCGGCGCGTCCGACCGGGGAGTACACTGCCGACATGACCGACGGTTCGCCGCAAAGGATGACCAGCCATCGCCCGTATCTGCTGCGGGCCCTGTATGCGTGGATCGCCGACAACGGCATGACCCCGCATCTGCTGGTCGACGCGAGCCGACCCGGCGTGCAGGTGCCGGTATCGGCGGTGAAGGACGGCAAGATCGTCCTCAACGTGGCCGAACGGGCCGTGGTCGGCCTGGACATGGGCAACGACGCGATCGCCTTCACCGCGCGGTTCGGCGGCGTCAGTCACCCGGTGCGGGTGCCGATCGGCGCGGTCCTGGCGATCTACGCCCGCGAAACCGGGCAGGGCATGGGGCTTCCGGACGAGATCGGCGGCCCGGAGGACGAGTCGCAGGGGCTCGATGCCGTGTCCGACGACGACGGTGGCGACGACCATGCGCCGCCGCCGAAGCGCGGCGGCCATCTGCGGATCGTGAAATAGCCGCACCGGCCGTCGGGCATCGCAAGACCGGCAGTCGTCGATCCAGCGGACGCGTCCGCGCGAATTCAGGCGCAGGGGTTCGGGGGGACCATGCAATCAGTCGTGCATTTTTCGATCGCCGACGCTCATGTCCACGAGCGCGGCGCGCGCGCGTTCGCCGCTTTCGTTCCTGCCGTCGTCGGATGCGCCGCCTTCGGTCGGCGTGCCCTCGAGCGTCCGGCCATCCGCATTGCGGTCGATATGGCGTGTCTGCGCGACGATGCCGGCGGCCGGCATCAGCGGCCCGCTGAACGACACGACGTGGTCCCCGTGCAGCACGATCCGCGCGATGTGGCGATCGGTGCCGTCCTCGGAATATTCGAAGCGGAAGGCGCGTTCGAACCCGAGCCGGCCGTCCTCGCCGCGACGCAGGCGCAGTCCGGTCGCGTGGACGGTATGGTCGATCAACTGCACGCCCGCGGCGCGGCAGGCGTCGCCGCCGAGACGGATCGCCCGTTCCGCGGCGGCGCGCGAAGCGCTCCAGAATGCGAACGCCATCGCACCCAGAATCATCAATATGAGTAAAGTCGGCATTCAGCTAATCTGCGGCCGCCGGGCCGCGGATGCAATCCCCAACCCGGAGTCCGATCGCCCATGAAACTCGTGTTCGCCGCCGGCGAATTCCCGCCCACCCTGCTGCAGCAGGGCATCAAGCGCATCGGCTCGGCGGTCGACGCCGACATCGGCCTGAGCGGTCCCGACATCCTCCCCCAGCACTGCGAACTGCAGGTCACGCCGCAGGGCGTGCTGCTGAAGATCGCGCGCGGCGCGGCGGTGACCGTCAACCAACGTCCCGTCGACGGCCTGATCTCGCTGCGCGCCGGCGACCAGATCGCATTCGGCAGCGTCCAGGCCTCGCTGGTGCCCCTGGACGCGCCGCGACCGGCATCCGGCGCGCCCGCGCCGGACGTCGACGATGTCGCCACCACGACCGTCCGCGCCGCGCTGCCGAAGTACGCGCTGCGCGCGCAGAGCGGGCGCATCCTCGGCAAGACCTACCCGCTCACCGGCGCCACCATCGTCGGTCGTGCGCCGGATTGCCAGCTGCGTCTCGAAGACGCCAGCCTGTCGCGCAAGCACGCCAAGCTCATCCCGACCAACGAAGGCGTGGTGATCGAGGATCTCGGTTCCACCAACGGCAGCTTCCACAACGGCAAGCGCGTGCAGCGCTCGGTGGCGCAGGCCGGCGACGAGATCGGCTTCGACACGCTGCGATTCCGACTGTTCGAACTCGGACAGGAAGGTGCGCTGGCCGCGGCGCCCGCCACCGGCGGTGGCGTCCCGCGCTGGGTGTGGGCGGTCGTCGCGCTGGCGGCGCTGGCGGTGGTGGCCTTCGTGCTGCTCTGACCCGACGCGTTCCGTTCCGTCCGACCATCGCACGATCTCGATGCACGACCCCACGCTCAAGGCGGCGCACGACCGCTCGACCTACCATCGCGCCGAAATCGAGGCGAGCGCGATCTGCGGCTGTTTCTACTGCTGCAGCGAATTCGAACCCAACGAGATCGGCGAATGGGTGGACGCGCCCGACGGAGGGGCTCCGGGACAGAATGCTTCCGGACATGTCGCCTCCGGGCAGACCGCGCTCTGCCCGCGTTGCGGTGTCGATGCGGTGATCGGGTCGCGATCGGGATTTCCGATCACCGCCGAATTCCTCGCGCAGATGCGCGCGCGCTGGTTCGGCGGCGCCGGCTGAACCAGTCCGCCGCAGCGCGATGGCGTGCGATCCGCACGCGCGGCGGCTTCAACCGCCCGGCGGCGGCCCGAGCTTGAGCGAGAGGTCGATCGCGCGGACGTGCTTGGTCAGGCCGCCGATCGAAATGCAGTCCACGCCATCCTCGGCGATCGCGCGCAGCGTGCCCATGTCCACGCCGCCGGAGACTTCCAGCGGAATGCGGCCGTCGTAGGGCGCGGACTTCGCGATCCGCACCGCTCCGCGGCGGGTCGCGGGGTCGAAGTCGTCGATCAGGATGCGGGTGCAGCCTGCGTCGAGCGCCTCGCGCAGTTGATCCAGCGTTTCCACCTCGACGATTAGCGGCAGCGCAGGATACATCGCACGCGCCGCGGCGACCGCACCGGACAGCGAGCCGTAGGCCCGGATGTGGTTTTCCTTGAGCATGACCGCGTCGTAGAGGCCGATGCGGTGGTTGTCGCCGCCGCCGACGCGGACCGCGTACTTCTGCGCGATCCGCAGGCCGGGAATCGTCTTGCGGGTGTCGAGAATGCGCGCACCGGTGCCGCGTACCGCGTCGACGTACTGCGCGACGACGGTCGCGGTGCCGCTGAGCGTCTGCAGGAAATTCAGCGAAGCGCGCTCGGCGCTGACCAGCGTGCGGCTGCGGCCGGCGAGAGTGGCGATGACGGTCCCCTTCGCGACCCGATCGCCCTCGGCGATGCGCCAGTCGATGCGGACGTCCGGGTCGAGCGCGCGATGGCAGGCATCGAACCACAGGCGTCCGCAGATCACGGCGTCTTCCTTGCACAGCAGGTAGGCGACATCGGGCCCGTCGGGCAACAGCGCCGCGGTCACATCGCCGGTGCCCAGATCCTCGGCCAGCGCCGCCGCGACGTTCGCGGCCACGACATCGGGCGAGGGGGAAACGCTCACAGCCCGATCACCGACGCGGCGGCGATGCCTTCCTCGATCAGCAGCACCGGAATGCCGTCGTCGACCCGGTACAGGGTGCGGCGATCGCGGGTGATCAGGGCCTCGCGCACCGGTTCGGTCTGCGGCGCGCCGTCGACGCGGGTCACGCCACCGGCCGCGATGGCCGCGTTCAGCGCCTCCAGGCCGGGTTTGTCGAGCAACGCCAGCGGCTGGCGGGTGGCGGGGCAGACGAGCAGATCGAGCAACTTGCGGTCCATTCGATGAAGCCGGGGCGGAAGTCCCGCTAGAATACCGTTTTGCAGCAGGCGTGACGCCGCAGGGTGGGGCCATGGCAGAGACGAACGCGGCGGCGAACGGCCAGCCGCTGGTCGGCATCGTGATGGGATCGCGCTCCGACTGGGAGACGATGCAGCACGCAGCCGCGAAGCTCGAAGCGCTGGGCGTACCGCACGAGGTCCGGGTGGTCTCGGCCCATCGCACCCCCGATGTGCTCTTCGACTACGCCGCGAGCGCGCAGGCGCGCGGTCTTCGCGCCATCGTCGCCGGCGCCGGCGGCGCGGCGCATCTGCCGGGCATGCTCGCGGCCAAGACCGCGGTGCCGGTGCTCGGCGTGCCGGTGCAGAGCAAGGCCCTCAACGGCATGGATTCGCTGCTGTCGATCGTGCAGATGCCGGCCGGCGTTCCGGTGGCGACCTTCGCCATCGGCAACGCCGGCGCCGCCAACGCGGCGCTGTTCGCCGCGGCGATGCTGGCCCGCGAATTCCCGGCCATCGGCGACGCGCTCGATGCCTTCCGCGCCCAACAGACGCAGGACGTCGTCGACAACGACGACCCCAGGACGTGACTTCCTGACATGATCACCGTCGGCATTCTCGGTGGCGGGCAGCTGGCCCGCATGCTCGCGCTGTCCGGCGCGCCCCTCGGCCTGCGGTTCCGCGTGCTCGACACCGTCGCCGACGCCTGCGCCGGCCAGTTCGCGCCGCTGATCGTCGGCGACTACCGCGACGAAGCCGCGCTGGCCGAATTCGCCTCGCAGGTCGATGTCGCCACCTTCGATTTCGAGAACGTCCCGGCCGAATCCGCGCAGTGGCTCAGCGAACGCGTCCCTGTGTTTCCGAATCCGCGCGCGCTCGCGGTCGCGCAGGATCGTCTCGCCGAGAAGACGCTGTTCCGCGAACTCGGCATTCCGGTGCCCGCATTCGCCGACGTGCCCGATCGCGCCGCGCTCGACGCCGCGGTCGCGGCGATCGGCGCGCCCTGTATCCTCAAGACCCGTCGCCTCGGTTACGACGGCAAGGGCCAGTTCCGGATCAAGGCGCCGGCCGATGTCGACGGCGCCTGGGCCGCGCTCGGCGCGCAGGCGTCGACCGTGGGGCTGATCCTCGAAGGATTCGTGCCGTTCGAACGCGAATTGAGCGTGGTGGCGGTCCGCGGCCGCGACGGCGAATTCCGCGCCTGGCCGCTCACCGAGAACTGGCATGTCGACGGCGTGCTTTCTGCCAGCCTCGCGCCCGCGCGCGTCGACGCGGACATGGCCGCGCGCGCGGTCGCGCATGCGCGCGCGCTGGCCGAAGCGCTCGACTACGTCGGCGTGTTCGCGCTGGAGCTGTTCTGCCGCGATGGCATGCTGCTGGCGAACGAACTCGCGCCGCGGGTGCACAACTCCGGGCACTGGACCATCGAGGGCAGCGAAACCTCGCAGTTCCAGAACCATCTGCGCGCGGTGCTCGGACTGCCGCTCGGCGACACGCGCATGGTCGGCCTGGCCTGCATGCTCAACTGGATCGGCGCGATGCCCGACGCCGACGTCGTGCTCCGCGAAGCCGGCGGTCATTGGCACGATTACGGCAAGGAGCCCCGCGCGGGCCGCAAGGTCGGCCACGCCACGCTGCGCGCGGATGCGTCTGCCGAGTTGGCCGTAGCGCTGGCGCGCGTCGGCGCTGCGCTCGGGCGCGATGCGCAGGTCGCGCCGGTGGTGGAAACATTGAAGAGGCGATGACTTGAATCCTTTCCGTTTTTTCGCGGCGCTGCTGTCGTTCGCCGCCCTGCAGTTCTCCGTGCCGGTCGCCGCCGAACCCATTCCCGTGAAGGAAGGCGAGGGCGTGGTGTTCTTCCACGACGCCCTGAATTTTCCGGCGCTGAACACGGGCGGTTCCGGCTTGACGGTGCAGGTCCTTCGCGTCGATGGAGAGGCGAAGAAACACATCCTCACCATGGCCAGGGGAGGCATGCAGACGTCGTCCGCCTATTACGCGGCGCTTCCCGCCGGTCGATACAAGTTGTACGACTTCGATGCGGACCCGGAATGCTGGGCCTGGGTCTGCAAGTACGCGATCATGCCGCCGATCCAGACCATGCCGGACTTCGAAGTGCGCGCCGGCGAGGTGTCGTATCTGGGGCCGATCCAGGTGTCGATCACCTCGGCGTGGGGCGCCCCGCCGGAAGAACGCAAAGTGACCTGGGGGTGGGACGAAACCCCCGATCTCGATCTCGGCAGGCGCGTGTTCGCGGGGCTGCAGTCGACGCTCGCGGACATGCCGGTGCGCGTGGGTTGGGCCGAGTCGCGCGCGCCCGGACACGACCAACGCTGGCGCTGGTCGATCATCGAGCGATCCCAGGGCATGGCGCT
This sequence comes from Pseudomonadota bacterium, assembly GCA_049324395.1. Lineage (GTDB taxonomy): Bacteria > Pseudomonadota > Gammaproteobacteria > Xanthomonadales > Xanthomonadaceae > Lysobacter_I. Next base: position 68,451 of record JBMOOY010000060.1, on the reverse strand, counting down.
CGCCGGTCTGTACGGCGCCGATGGCTTCTACTTCAGCGCGCAGAACGGCGTGATCAAGCGCTGGCGCCCCGGCGGAGACGTCGAAATGCTGTATACGGGCAGCCCGTTCCTGCTCGAATCGGTGCTGGAGATGACCGGTGGACGGCTGTTGGCCGCAGGCGAAGCGGGAACCCTGCGTCGTTCGTCGGACGACGGCCGCACCTGGAGCGATTTCAACGCGACGTTGCCTTATGGCCGGATCTCGAACCTGATCGATCTCGGCGACGGGAACGCGTTCGCTTTCGCGCGGCTCTGGAACGGAAGCGTCTACGTCTACCGTGGGACGCTCGATACCGGCGCATTCGTCCAGCTCGCGGCATTCGAGCTGGACATCTCGATCTGGAACGGGCCGCCCGATTATTCGCCGCGCATGTTCCGGGATCGGGATCGACTGGTGGTTTCGATCCCGAGCCGGAAGTTGGCGCTGATCGACCTGACCACCGGCGCCGCGGAACTTCTGGATGCGCCGGGGGCGATCTCGAATTTCACGCTCAATCCCGACGGCGGGCTCTGGTGCATCTGCGCGCAGAATCTGCTGGTCCATCCCTACGTCAGTCGCGATCTGGGCAGGACCTGGGAGAAATCCGAGGGCGACCGGCTCATGGTCATGGCAGCGTTCTTCGACGAGCAGCGCGGCTTCGGTTATCGCAGTGCGGTGTTCTCGGAAAAGAACAGCGGCATCGTCAGAACGACGGATGGCGGCAGGAACTGGTCGCTGACCAACGATCCGGATATCGATCGCGCTTTCTGGACGCCCGCGTATTCGAGGGACGGATCGGTGATGCTGCTCAACAGTCTGCGCGTCATCGGCGCTTTCGGGATCACGATCACCAAGTACAGTGTCGACGGCGGCGACGCCTGGTCGCCGGTGCCCCGTGGTCTGTCCTGGAAATACGTCCCGCAGATCTAGCTGCGGATCACCGACAGCGCCCGTAACGATCGGGCGATGCGCCCGGGCCGCCGCGCCAGCCCGGCGGATTTTCCCAGTTCGTTCCGCGACCGCCGACCGGGCCCGGCGGGTTGCGATCGTTGTCGTTCCAGCAACGTTTCGCCTGATTCCAGAAACCGTGGCGCGGATGCCAGTAGCCGTAGGCCGGATGGAAATAGTAGCCGCCGTCGCGCACGGTGAATTTGTAGCGCTTGCCGTCGTGCTTGTAGTAGCGGTAATCCGGGGATGCACCGGGGCCGCCGCGCCAGCCGGGCGGGTTTTCCCAGTTCGTGCCGGGGCCGCCCGCGGGTCCGGGCGGGTTGTGGTCGCGATCGTGGGCCTGCGCAACGCCAGCCATGAGCAGCAGACCGACGATCGACGGGGCGAGACGGGAGAAGGAGAAGCGTTTCATCGAGGACTCCAGTGGAGGGAAGGCCATCGGTGAATGCGCATCGGGGCGAGAACGTTGACGGCAATGCGCGTCCGTTCACGTTGCGGCAAGCCGCGCGCCGCACATCGTCGTCCGTGACGCGCGACCGCAAGGCTTCCGCATCAGCTGCAGGTGGTGCGCTCGTTGTTGCACCACCGGTCGGTCCAACCGACGTGCTTGCCGTATCGCACCCGGAGGTATCCGCCGCTGCAACCGAGCACGCGCGTCGGCAGGGTGTCGTCGCCGTCCAGCGTGAACACGGCCGGCGCGTTGGCGTCGGGGCGTTGGCGCAGCGTCGCGCCGCCACCGACGAACAGACCCGAGATGCCGAGCAGCCGCAGATGCACCCAGCCGTCGCCCCGGAACACGAGGCGTTCGCCATCGGGGGCATCGTCGTCGATGCCGACCGCGCGGTCGATCCGCATCCAGTCGCCCTGCTGGGCGATCGCATGCACGGTGATCCATTCGGCGTCGGGCTTGAGTACGGCGACCACCGGTGCGGTGGTGGTCGGCGCGGCGCGCACGTTCAGCCCCCTCGGATCGGGATCGGCGACGTTGAGCGCGACATCGCAGCGGACGGAGACCTGGGGCGGCGGTCGTCCGCCGGCATGCACGTCGGCCGATGCCGCGGCGATGGCCGCGACCGCGACGAAGGCGGAAAGGAATGCGCGCATGCGTTCTTCCCCGTGGTGCGTTTCGGGATGCGGAAGGCGCCGTGCCGGGCGGCGCCTTCCGGTCATGCGATCCGGGATCGCATGACTTCGACAACCGGACTTCGAGCGGCTTACTTCATCTGCGCGGCGACGAAATCCCAGTTGACCAGGTTCCAGAACGCTTCGACGTACTTCGGGCGCGCGTTGCGGTAGTCGACGTAATAGGCGTGTTCCCACACGTCGCAGGTCAGCAGCGGGGTGTCGTCGCCGGTCAGCGGGGTGGCGGCGTTGGACGTGCTGACCAGGGCCAGCGAGCCGTCCGGACGCTGCACGAGCCATGCCCAGCCGGAGCCGAAGGTGCCGATCGCGGTCTTGGTGAAGTCTTCCTTGAACTTGTCGAAGCTGCCGAACGCGGCGTTGATGGCGTCGGCCAGCTTGCCGGTCGGGGCGCCGCCGCCGTTGGGCTTGAGGCAGTTCCAGTAGAACGTGTGGTTCCACACCTGCGCGGCGTTGTTGAACATGCCGCCCTGCGACTTGCGGACGATCTCCTCCAGCGAGAGGGTCTCGAACTCGGTGCCGGCGATCATGTTGTTGAGGTTGGTGACGTAGGTCTGGTGGTGCTTGCCGTAGTGGAAGTCGATGGTCTCGGCCGAGATGTGCGGCTGCAGGGCGGTGCGGTCGTAGGGCAGGGCGGGCAGTTCGATGGCCATGAGGGATTCCTTGCGGGGCGGAGCGTGCGGGGCGGAAGGGGCTGGGATCCCGAGCGGGATTCCGGAACGGAACAGCCGCGGGTTCTTGGGGACGACGGCGGGCGGACACAAGTCCGGACCCGTCCGAGGGCTTACAATGGGCGATTGTAACCCCACACCCGCCGCCGCCCATGCCGCGGCCGCTCCCAGGAGACACCCCATGCCGGTGATGCAGCGCATCCAGTCCGAGATCGAAAGCCATCCGATCGTGTTGTTCATGAAGGGAACGCCGCAATTCCCGATGTGCGGCTTCTCCAGCCGCGCATCGCAGGCCCTCAAGGCCGCCGGCGCCGCCAGCTTCCACAGCGTCAACGTGCTGGAAGACCCCGAGGTCCGCGCGAACCTGCCGCGCTATTCGAACTGGCCGACGTTCCCGCAGTTGTTCATCAACGGCGAACTGATCGGCGGTTGCGACATCACCCTCGAACTCTACGAATCCGGCGAACTCGCGCGGATGATCGCCGAGGCGCAGAAGGCCTGATGTCGGCGACGGCCCAGACCGGCGCGTCGCCGGCCCGTACGCGCGAGGGGCCTGCGCTCCAGGGGCGTACGCTCCTGGTCGTCGGCGCCCACGGCGCGCTCGGCCGCGCCGCGGCCATCGCCGCCGCTGCCGAAGGCGCGACCGTGGTCCTGCTCGGGCGCAAGGTGCCCAAGTTGAATCGCGTGCACGACGCCGTCGTGCGCGCCGGCGGAGAAGCGCTGCTCTATCCGCTGGATCTCGAGGGCGCGACGCCCGACGACTACGCGGAGATGGCCGAACGCATCGGTTCGGGCCTCGGTCGCCTCGACGGCGTACTCCATTGCGCCGCCGATTTCCCGGGCCTGACGCCGCTCGAAAACACCGATCCGGGCGCGTTCGCGCGGGCCGTCCACGTCAATCTCACCGCGCGCTGGTGGCTGACCCAGGCCTGCCTGCCGCTGCTGCGCGAGGCGCCCGACGCCGCCGTGGTCTTCGCCATCGACGCCGGGTCCGCGCAGGGCGCGCCCTACTGGGGCGGCTATGGCGTCGCCCAGGCCGCGCAGACGGCGCTCGTGCCGATGCTGCACGCCGAACTCGCGAATTCGACGGTCCGCGTGTCCGGGCTCGCGCCGGGCGCGATGCGCAGCCCGCTGCGCGCGCGCGCCTTCGTCGAGGACGCGGACATCTCGGCGCGCGAACCCGAAGCCTTCGTCGCGGCCTGCGTGCATCTGCTGTCCTCCGCGGGCGTCGACCGTCGCGGTACGATCTGGTCGCCGACGTGACCGTCGCTTCGGCCGCGCTGCTGCTGTTCCTGATCCTCGATCCGCTGGGCAACATCCCGGTCTTCCTGAGCCTGCTCCGCGGCCTGCCGCCGCGGCGCCAGCGGATCGTGCTGCTGCGCGAACTGCTGATCGCGCTCGCGGTGCTGATGGCCTTCCTGTGGGCCGGCAAGTACGCGCTGGAACTGATGCACCTGCGTCAGGAGTCGGTGTCGATCGCGGGCGGCATCGTGCTGTTCCTGATCGGTATCCGCATGATCTTCCCGCCGCCCGAAGGCCTGATGGGCGAGATTCCCGACGGCGAGCCGTTCATCGTGCCGATGGCCATCCCGCTCGTCGCCGGCCCGTCTGGCATGGCCGCGGTGATCCTGATGGGCAGCAACGATCCGGCACGCCTCGGCGACTGGAGTCTCGCTCTGTGTCTGGCCTGGGGGGCGACCGCCGCGATCCTGTTCTCGGCGACCTACCTCTACCGCTGGCTGGGGCAGCGTGTCCTGACTGCGGTCGAACGCCTGATGGGCATGCTGCTGGTCGCGATTTCGGTGCAGATGCTGATGGACGGCATCGCCGCCTATCTGAAGCTCCGGACGGGCTGATCCCCCTCCGGAACCGCCTGGGGCAGGATTGTGACGAGAATCGGTTGCAGGGGGTCCTTCAAGTGATTTGTTACGTCCATTCAGCCAATGATATCAAGGGGTTACGTCCGGCAAAGGCGTCATCCCACTGTCATCTCCGACCGTTATCGTGTTAACCTAACCTTAACCCATACCGGGGCGGATGCAACCGACGATGGGTCAGGTATTCCCCCACAACAGATCGCTGCGCCATGCGCTGCGGTCTTTTTCGTTGGTTCGCATTTCCCGCATCGTTTCTCCATCGAGGCCCAGAGCATGAATCACAACAACCGTCTCCGACTTTCGAAACTGTCGATCGGTCTTGTCGTCGCCCTCGCGGCGGCGCCCGCGTTTGCGCAGAACACCACGGCCGCGCTGAGCGGTCAGGTCGTCGGCGCCGACGGCCAGCCGATCTCCGGCGCCGAAGTGACCATCCTGCACACCGAGTCGGGCACGGTCAGCCGCGTCGTCACCGACGCGAACGGTCGCTACAACGCGCGCGGCCTGCGCGTCGGCGGCCCGTACAAGATCACCGCGAACAAGGAAGGCACCGGCACCCAGAGCGAAAGCGACGTCTACCTCGCGCTCGATCAGGTCTCGCAGATCGACATCTCGCTCGGCAGCCAGGACCTCGAAACCATTTCGGTCGTCGGCGCCGCCGGCCCGACCATCTTCAGCGCCGACAAGATGGGCGCCGGCAGCAACGTGACCCGCGATCAGATCGACTCGTTCGCGTCGATCCGCCGCGACCTGCAGGACTACGCCCGCCTCGATCCGCGCATCTCGCAGACTGACAAGGAACGCGGCGAAATCTCCGCCGGCGGCCAGAACACCCGCTACAACTCGGTCACCATCGACGGCGTCAACACCAGCGACACCTTCGGCCTCGAATCGAACAACCTGCCGACCGCGAAGCAGCCGATCTCGATCGACGCGATCCAGGAAGTCAACCTCAACATCGCCAACTACGACGTGACCCAGAAGGGTTACACCGGCGCCAACATCAACGCCGTCACCAAGTCCGGCACCAACGATTTCCACGGCACGCTGACCTACGTCTTCCGCGACGAGAACGGCGTCGGCAAGCGCTACAACCGCGCCACCGACAGCTACGCCGACTTCGGTCCGTTCGAAGAGAAGACCTGGGGCGTCACCGTGGGCGGCCCGATCCTCAAGGATCGCCTGTTCTTCTTCGCCGCGTACGAAGACTTCACCGCGACCAAGACCGCCCCGGACTTCGGCCCGATCGGCGCCGGCGCCGGCAGCACCGTCAACATCACCCAGACCCTGATCGACCAGTACCGCACGCTGGCCGGCACCAACTACGGCCTCGACGTCGGCTCCTCGCAGATCCCGAGCGGCTTCGAAACCCGCGTGAAGGACGCGCTGTTCAAGATCGACTGGAACATCAGCGACACCCAGCGCATGAGCCTGCGCTACAACAAGACCAAGCAGGACGAACCGTTCCTGCCGAATTTCGGCATCCGCAGCCTGTCGCTGTCGTCGAACTGGTACAACCAGGGCAAGGAATTCGAGACCTGGGTGGGCGAGTGGTTCGCCGACTGGAGCGACAGCTTCTCGACCGAAGCCAAGATCTCCTATCGCAGCTACGACAGCGCGCCGCAGAACAACTCCGACCAGCCGCAGGTCACGCTCAGCTTCCCGCGTCCGACCGCCGCCCCGGGCCTGCTGACCGGCAACGTCAGCCTCGTGGCCGGCACCGAGCGCAGCCGCCACTTCAACGATCTGGCGACCAAGACGACCAACCTCTACTTCGCCGGCAACTGGTACAAGGGCGACCACACCGTCAAGTTCGGTCTCGACTACGACAAGAACGAGATCGGCAACGCGTTCCTGCAGGACACCAAGGGCAACTACACCTTCGGCTGCATCAACAGCTCGGGCACGATCACCTACGTCGGCGATCCGTCGATCCCGGGCGGTACCGTGAACTGCTCGACCTCGGCGCAGTCGGTCATCGACGCTGCGGTGCTGTACAACTACCGCATCGGCCGCCCGACCAACTACCAGGTCCAGGTCGCCGCGCCGGGCTTCACGATCCAGGACGGCGCCGCCGACTGGACCCTGAAGAACCTCGGTCTGTTCCTGCAGGACACCTGGATCGTCAACAGCAACCTCACGCTGTCCTACGGCGTGCGCGTCGACACCCCGATGGTCAACGAAGAGCCGATCTTCAACGCCGCCGCCTCGGCGCCGGTCGGTCCGATCGTCGCCGGTCGTCGCACCGGCGGCTTCGGCTACCGCAACGATCGCACCATCGACGGCAAGGAGCTGATCCAGCCGCGCTTCGGCTTCAACTACACCTTCGACAGCGAACGTCGCACGCAGGTGCGCGGCGGCTTCGGCCTGTTCCAGGGCGCGGCGGCCAACGTGTGGCTGACCAACCCCTACCAGAACACCGGCGTCGCCACCCGCATCATCGGTTGCGGTGGTTCGTTCGGCGCCTGCCCGTCGGCCGGCGGTCTGTTCAGCCCGAACCCGGACACCCAGCCGACCCCGGCCAGCTCGACCCCGGCGGCCAACGTCGACTTCATTTCCTCCGACCTGCGCCAGCCGTCGGTGTGGAAGGCCAACCTGGCGTTCGAACACGAACTGCCGTGGTGGGATATGGTGTTCTCGGCCGAGTACGTGAAGACGGTGGTCCAGGACGGCATCTACTACCGCTTCCTCAACCTCGGCGATGCGACCCGCTTCGGTCCGGACGGTCGTCCGCTGTACTACACCACCCAGGGTTACAACCCGTCGTGCTGGACCTCGACCGGCGGCACCATCACCACCGGCGCCACCTGCACCGGCTTCCGCACCCGCGCCGGCAGCAATGCGGCGTTCAACAACGTCCTGCTCGCCGAGAACACCGGCAAGGGCGGCGGCGAGAATCTGACCGTCGGCCTGCAGCGTCCGATGAAGGACGACTGGGCGTGGAGCGTCGCGTACAGCTACACCGAAGCCACTGACGTCAATCCGCTGACCTCGTCGGTCTCGAACTCGAACTGGCTGAACCGCTCGATCTTCGATCCGAACGAAGAAGTCGCCTCGCGTTCGAACTACGTGAACCGCGACCGTTTCATCGCCAGCATCCAGTGGCAGCACCGCTTCTTCGGCGAGAACAAGACCTCGGTCGGTCTGTTCTACGAAGGCCGCAAGGGCAAGCCGTACAGCTGGACCTACATCAACGACTTCAACGGCGACGGCGTCGGCGGCAACGACCTGATGTACATCCCGAACCCGGGCGACAACACCGTCGTGTTCCGCGATCTCAACGCCAACGGTTCGGGCGACGAACAGGCCGCGTTCTGGGCGGTGGTCAACGCCAATCCGGAACTGCGCCGCCATATCGGCGGCGTGGTCGAGCGCAACGAAGCCTTCTCGCCGTGGGTCAACACCTTCGATCTGCGCGTGAGCCAGGAATTCCCGGGCTTCTTCGACGGCAACAAGTTCACGGTCACGCTGGACGTCCTCAACGTCGGCAACCTGCTGAACCGCAAGTGGGGCCGCACCGACGAAATCGGCTTCCCGCTCAACCGCAGCTTCGTGAACAACGGCGGCGTCGACGCGTCGGGCCGCTACGTCTACATCATGGGCAACACCGAGGATTTCGTGACCCGTCAGGAGCGCGCCGAATCGCAGTGGGCCGCCCAGGTGACCCTGAAGTACAGCTTCTGATCCGGCGACGGATGCAGCGTTCGAGGAGACGGCCGGGGCGACCCGGCCGTTTTCTTTTGCGGCGCTCGCGCTCGTTCAGCGGTCGCTCGTCTCGTCGATGTCGGCGGTGCCGGCAGGCGCAAAAAAACCGGGCGCCGACGGCGCCCGGTTTTCGTTGTCGCGCGGTCTTACTTCGGTTCCACCAGGCAGGACGGGTCGCCCAGGGCGACTTCCCACCAGCAGCCGAGGAATTCCAGGCGCTCTTCGAGCACTTCGAGCTTCAGCTCGTCGGCAAGTTCCAGCTCACGGTTCATGTTGACTCCTGACATCGTTGGCCGTCGGTACAGCGAAACGCATTCCGGTCGACGGTGGCCCGGAATGCTCGGATGCGTCACGACGCAGGCAGCGATCCGCGGATGGCCGCCCACTCCTGCAGGAACCAGGGCGTGAACGCGTGCGCGGCCTTCGCGATCTCCGCGTCGATCTCCCCTCGCGCGGCCCAGCGCACCGCGGAGATTTCCGCGGCGTCGGGACGCACTTCGTCCGAGTCGAGCGCGCCTAGAAAGACATGGCAGAACTCGCGTTCTGAACCGATATCCCCGAAGCGCGCGTGATAGATGAAGGAGTGCAGCAGTTCGACGTTCGCGCGCACGCCGAGCTCCTCGGCCAGTCGCCGGTCGACGGCCTTCTCCAGCGGTTCCATCCAGCGCGGATGCGAGCAGCAGCTGTTCGACCAGAAGCCGGGCCAGAGCGGCTTCAGCGCACTGCGTCGCTGCAGCAGGATCCTGCCCGACGGGTCGAGCAGGAACACCGAGAAGGCGCGATGCAGAATGCCGTCGCCCTTGTGGCAATCGACTTTCGCGAGCGGGTAGAGGGCGACATCGTCGTCGTCGACACAGACCAGATCGTCCATGCGTCGTTGCTCCGTTTCAGGCGGTGGGCGATTCCGGGGAAGGGGCGGGCATCCTCGCGAAAATGCGTTTCAGCAGGGCGCCGAGCGTCCGGAACAGCAGCAGGCAGAAGATCAGGAAGGACAGGTACATCGCGGGCGAATCCAGCGCGTCGGACGCGATCCCGGTTCGCGCGAAGCGCAGGAGATCGAGCGCGAAGCTCCATGCGCGCTCCGACGCGTAGAGCAGCAGTGCCGCGACGAACAGCGTGTTCGCGGCGAGGTAGGCCAGACGTCGTCCCGCGTTGCGGATCGCCGGGTCGTTCCGCCTCCACGCGCGCCAGAGCCCGCGCTCGTAATGGCCGAGCCTGGGCTCGTCGAGCAGATCCGACAGGATCCAGAATCCGTCGCTCCGCGCGATCGGGATCAGCTGGAACAGGGCGAGCACCGCCGAGCCGAGTCCGGCGGCCATGAGGAAGTCGCTCTTCCAGGGCATCGACGCGCCGATCAGAAGGGCGGAGTAGATCAACTGCGCGTAGACGCCGCCCAGGCTGACGACGATGCGCTCGCGCACGGGCAGCCGCCAGGATCGCGAGAGATCGGTGTAGAACACCGGCAGCAGACCCGCGTAGAGACCGAATCCGATGGCGCCGGACGGCTGTCCCCGCGAGGCCAACGCCGCCGCGTGGCCGACTTCGTGGAACACGATGCCGAGCATCACCAGGGCGAACGCGCCGAGCATGCGCGGGATGTCGATCGATGCGATGGAGCACGTCACCGCTTCCGACCAGTGGAAGCCGGCGACGACGAACCCGATGGAGACGAGCGTGGCGGCGAGCCCGACCATCGCGCCGGGCCGGAGGAAGAGGGGCGCGAGCACGCCCGCGAGACGGTTGGCCAGCGTCGGTCCGAACACGCCGATCCGCCATTTCACCGCCGCGTCGCGGCGTGCGTCGACGCTGCCCAGCGCGGCGCGGCACTTCTCGGCATGCGCGAGAAAGACGTCGTAGGCCAGCCGACCGCCGTCCTCGCGATAGCGCTCGTAGGCCGTCTCGTAGGCGTCGCTGCCGGCGATGGCCCGCACCACGCGCAGGGTCTCGCTGCCGGCGATCACGTGGCGATTGCCGGAGGCGATCAGCCAGTGGCCGTCCTCGCGCTCCTGGAACCGGAGATCGGCGGCATCGGGCAGCAGACTCATGCGTGCTCCTCATCCGTGCGCTGCGCGCTGTCCAGCCGCGCCTGCGCGGCGGCGCGTTCCTCGGCGATGGCCTCGACGATCCGCTCGCTGCGCGCGATGTAGCTCCGGATCGTCGCCGCGTATTCGGGCAGCTCGAGCCCGGCGATGTCGTCCAGCGCCGCGGCGAAATGCGCGTTCGCTTCGCGCAGGAGGTCCTCGCCCAGACCGCTGGCGAACAACAGTCGCTTTTGCCTGGGCGCGGGGATCGCGGTCAGATCGATCCCCGCGGTCTTCGCATGCCGGGCGAGGCGCGTACGCGCCCACGTGGGCTGCCCCTGCTCCGTATCGACGACGAAATCGTTGATGTCGTCCAGCCATTGCATGCCGAGATGCTTGTCGATCAGCGATGCGCGCAGTCGATCGGCGAGGCCTTCCGGAGCCGGTTCGAGCGCATCGAGCCAATCCACCGTGAGCTGGATGAGGCTCGATTTCCCGGCCGCGACCGCCGCGAAGGCCGCGCGGTCGTCGTCGTCGGACAGCCCGCGTTCGATCCGGATCTGATCCACCGAATGATGCAGGCGAACCGACAGCGCCGCCCAGACCGGCGATGCGGTCGGGAACACCGCCGACAGTCGCCGCACCGCGACGGTGTAGTGGACGAGACCGTGATGGAGATATCCGGATTCCTGCCGGTCGACGACGCGATCCATCGCCAACACCATCCTGAAGATGCCGTAGAACGCGCACCCCAATTCCTCCACCGTCGACGACGGGACGGCGGGAAAGCAACGCGAAAGCATCGGCACGACCAGCAGGTAGAAGGCGTGATCCGCGGCATGCGCGTCGACCGCGAAATCGTGGATCGACTCGGGGGCGATGCCCGCGTCCGCACGCAGCGCGTCGATATAACGATCGAGCATGCGTCGCGCGTGCCCGCGTCCTGCGAATCCTTCTCCGGTCTCGGGGCGCGTCCCGGCATCCATCGTCGTGCTCATGCGGGCATTGTGCCCTTCGGCCGTCTCGCGGACCGAGATCGGACGGATTGCCGTCGGGAGAGGGTCGGCGACACGGCGACTCCTTGTCGGGTCGTGAGGGCTGTGGATGCTAACGCGAAAAGCGACGAAACCGGATCACCCCGCCGGCCGCGACCTCCGATCCCGTCGCCCGGCACGGGCGAATGCGTCGCGGCGAGCCATGCCGGCGGCGATCGTGTCGCGATCGTCGACGAAGCCGCCCCGGAAAGCGCTGTCGCCGCGGTTGTCGATCGACGAACCCATGCGCTACAGTCGCCGGGACATACGACGAAGCATGCAAAGAGAAATGAACGATTCCCACGATTCCGTCCTACCCACCGTCGACGCGCACATCTACCCGCGCGGTGCGCTCGACGTGCTGTCCCGCGACGAGGTCGCGCGTCTGCGCGACGCGTCCACCGGCGGCATGCACGAACTCCTCCGCCGCTGCGCGCTGGCGGTCCTGACCAGCGGCAGCGCCTCCGACGATCCGCGCGCGGCGCGCGAGCTGTATCCCGATTTCGACATCCAGGTGCTGCAGCAGGATCGCGGCGTCCGCATCGACCTGGTCAAGGCGCCGGCGATGGCCTTCGTCGACGGCGAGATCATCCGCGGCGTGGCCGAACTGCTGTTCGCGGTGGTTCGCGATCTGGCCTACACCGCGATCGAACTGCGCGGCAACGGCGCCGGCGGCCGCGACCTGAGCACGTCCGAGGGCATCACCGACGCGGTGTTCGGCCTGCTGCGCAATGCGCGCACGCTGCATCCGATCGATCCGAACCTGGTGGTCTGCTGGGGCGGTCATTCGATCAACCGCGACGAATATCTCTACACCAAGCAGGTCGGCTACGAGCTCGGCCTGCGCGGGCTCGACATCTGCACGGGCTGCGGCCCGGGCGCGATGAAGGGACCGATGAAGGGCGCGACCATCGCCCACGCCAAGCAGCGCCATCGCCGCATGCGTTACATCGGCATCACCGAGCCGGGAATCATCGCGGCGGAGTCGCCGAACCCGATCGTGAACCATCTGGTGATCATGCCGGACATCGAGAAGCGCCTGGAGGCCTTCGTGCGCGTCGGTCACGGCATCATCGTGTTCCCGGGCGGCGTCGGCACCGCCGAGGAGATCCTCTATCTGCTCGGCATCCTGCTGCGCGAGGAGAACGCCTCGTTGCCGTTCCCGCTGATCTTCACCGGCCCGCCGGCGTCCGCGCCGTACTTCGAGCAGATCGACAAGTTCCTGCGCCTGACCCTCGGCGAGGCCGCGACGTCGCGCTACCGGATCATCGTCGGCGATCCGGCGGCGGTCGCCAAGAAGATGACCGCGGGCATCCGCAAGGTGCGCGAATACCGCATCGCGGAGAAGGATTCGTTCTTCTTCAACTGGTCGCTGGAGATCCCGCTCGCGTTCCAGCAGCCGTTCGTTCCCAGCCACGACGCGATGGCGTCGCTCGATCTGCATCACGGTCGCAAGCCGCACGAACTGGCCGCCGACCTCCGCCGCGCGTTCTCCGGCATCGTCGCCGGCAACGTGAAGGAAGACGGCATGCGCCGGATCGAGGAGCAGGGGCCGTTCCGCATCCACGGCGACAAGGACATGATGCAGTCGCTCGACGGGTTGCTGCGCGCCTTCGTCGAACAGCGCCGGATGAAGATCTCGGGCGCCTACCGGCCCTGCTACGAAGTGGTCGCGTGACGTGAGCCGGCCGCCGGCGCGGCGCGGGTCGATGCCGGCAGCCGCACGGTCACCGTGAACCGGCCGTCGGCGGCGCGCGCCTCCACGCTGCCGCGGCCTTCGGTGTAGGCCTCGATCTGCGCCAGCGACGCCGGCAGGCCGACGTTGTGGCCGGCCGGGCCGGCAGCCGGTTCGGCAGGCATCGGGTTCGAAATCACGATGCGCACGCCGTCGTCGTCGGCATCGACGCCGATGTCGATGTCGCCGCCGGCGGGAATGCGTTCGATGCCGTGCTTGATCGCGTTCTCCACCAGAGGCTGCAGCGACAGCGTCGGCACCAGCGTTTCCGGCATCGGCTCGGGCAGTCGCCAATGCACGCGCAGGCGTTCGCGGAAACGCAGCGATTCGATTTCGAGATAGCGCTCGATCAGCGCGAATTCCTCGCGCAGCGGGATTTCGCGCTGCCCGCCGAGAGCGGCCCGGAACAGGTCGGCGAGGTCGAGCAGCAGCTCCTCGGCCTCGTCGGGGCGGTGATGCACCAGCGCCGCGCCGGTGTTGAGCGTGTTGAACAGGAAATGCGGGCGGACCCGGGCCTGCAGGGCGGCGAGTTCCGCCTGCTTGGCGCGCACCGCGAGCTGGCGGACGCGCCAGTGATTCTGGAACGCGGCCAGCGCCAGCCAGCCGACGATCAGCACGATCGCGGTCGTGCGCAGGAAGACGTCGACGCGTTCCGCGGCCGGAATCCGCCACAGTTCGCCGAGCAGGGCGTCGCTCACCCCGAGCACCGACCAGCTGCTGACCAGCAGCAGCCCCAGCGCCAGCCAGGCGATCCGCAGCGGCCGGACATCGCGCAGGCGCTCGCGCAGCAGGTACAGCCCGCCCAGGGTCAGCAGCGCGACCCATTGCACCATCAGCGAGAGCAGCCCGAACCGGACCCAGCGCCCGAGCGGCGCATCGCCGGCGAGGGTCAGGACCGCGGCCAGTCCCTCCGCCGCGAGCACGACCCAGATGATCACCCGGCCCTGCCAGAGACTGTCGAGGGGCGCGGCATCGCGGACATCGGCAGGGCGCATGCCGGCGGGGCGCATATCGGTGGAGACGGGCGGGGATGGGGACGGCGGCATCGCATCATCATGCCCGGCCCGGAGGTGGACGGGCAGGGGGACCGCTCATGCGCCCGCGGCGGCCGCCCATCGGCCATACGCTGGCCGCCTCCCGGGCGGCCGCCTATGCTGGCCGCCAACGACCCTGGAGGTGCCATGCGAGTGTTCCCCCCACGCAGACCCCCATCGACCGGCCGCCGTGCCCGGGCGTCCGGCTTCACGCTGGTCGAGCTGGCGATCACCGTGCTGGTGCTGGCCGTGATGATCGGCATGTCGGCGCCGCTGTTCACCGGCATGATCAACGGCAACCGTCTGACCAGCAACGCCAACGAGCTGGTGGCCGCCCTGCAGATCGCGCGGATGGAATCGATCCGCCGCAACGTCCGCACCACCATCTGCCAGAGCGCCGACCAGCTGACCTGCAGCAACGTTTCGCCCTGGCGCGGCTGGATCATCTTCGCGGACGCCGACAACGACGGCGTCGTGGATGCCGGCGAAATCGTGCGCACCGGCGTCATCGAAGCCCCGGTCCAGGTCATTCCCAGCGGCGCGATCAACGCCAACCGCATCGTGTTCCGAGCCGACGGCATGCCCTACGGCAACGGCAACACCCTGCTGCAGGCCAATCTCCGCGTCTGCCTGCCGACGACCAATCCCAGGCTCAACGCGCGCAACGTGAACATCGCCATCGGCGGCCGCGTCGCCGTCCGCCCCCCCACCGACGAGAGCGGGGCCTGCAACGCTCCGGCAGACACATGATGCGTATCCATCCCGGACATCGTTCCCAATCCGCCGGTGCGCGCCGGCATGCCCCGCGCACGGCGTCCGCGATTCGCGGCGTCGGCCTGATCGAGGTGCTGGTCGCCGTGCTGGTGTTGGCCATCGGCCTCCTCGGAGTGGCGGCGATGCAGGCCACGGCGTTGCGCAACAGCCAGAGCTCGCTCGAGCGCAGCCAGGGCGTGGTGCATGTCTACACGATCCTGGACGCGATGCGCGCCAATCCGCAGGCCGCGCGCAACGGCGCCTACAACATGAGCATGACCTGCACCGTCCCTGGCGGCGGCGGCCTGGTCGACGAGGACAAGCGCGCCTGGATGACCGCCGTGCAGAACAACCTCGGCCCCACCGCCTGCGGCCAGGTCCAATGCGTCGGCGCGCTGTGCTCGATCACCGTCCGCTGGGACGACTCGCGCGGCAGCAGCGGTTCCACCACCCAGACCTTCAGCACCACGACCCGGATCTGACCCGCATGAGCAACGTCAATGCACGCGTTTTCGCTCGCGGTCGCGCCGCGGCCGGCGGTCTGACCCTCGTCGAGCTGATGATCGCGATGATGCTCGGCCTGCTGGTGGCGGTCAGCGCCAGCGCGATCTTCATCTCCAATCGCCAGACCTACCGCGCCACCGAAGGTCTGGGGCGGGTGCAGGAGAACGCCCGCATGGCGTTCGAACTGATGGCCCGCGACATCCGCGAAGCCGGCGGCAATCCCTGCGGCAATGCCGATCGCAAGGAGCCGATGAAGCTGGTCAACGTGCTCAACAGCCCCGCCTCCAACTGGTGGAGCAGCTGGAACAACGGGATCATCGGTTTCGAGGCGGCGATGCCCAACGCGCCCGCGAACCGGGTCGCGACCGCCGATGCGTTCAACCTGATGTCCGGCGACAACTCCAGCGGCACGACGGTCGTCACCCATGTGGCGACGTCGGCCCGATTCGAGGTGAACACGGTCAACCACGGCCTCAACGACGGCGACATCGCGATCGTTTGCGACTGGCGCCAGGCGACCCTGTTCCAGATCACCGGCGCGCAGCCGGGGACCAACGACAACGTGGTCCACAATGCCGGCGGCACCTATACCCCCGGCAACTGCAGCAAGGGGCTGGGTTACGCCAATCCGCCGAAGTGCACCACCAACGGCACGCCGTACCAATACGGTCCGAACTCGCAGATCGTGCGCCTGCATGCGGTCCGCTGGTTCGTGGGCACCACGCCGGGCGGCGGGCGTTCGCTGTTCCGCAGCACGCTGATCAACGAGGGCGCTGGCGGGTTGCAGGCCCGCGACCAGGAAATCGCCGAGGGCGTGACCGACATGGAAATCCAGTACCTGCTCGAAGGCGGCGTCAACTACGTCGACGCGACCGCGGTGCCGGCCAACCGCTGGACCGACGTCACCGCGGTCCGGATCACGCTCGACATGCTCAGCGCCGATCGCGCAGGCGTCGGCGGCGCGCAGCTCGCGCGTCGCATCGCCCACACCGTCACTCTCCGGAATCGCATGGAATGAACCGTCGCCTACGCCCCCTCGTCGCGCCGGCCCGCCGGCAACGCGGCGCCACCCTGGTGGTGGTGCTCATCCTGCTGCTGCTGATGACCCTGCTCGGGCTCGCCAGCCTGCGCAGCACCGTGCTCGAAGAGCGCATGACCGCGAATCTGCTCGACCGCAGCCTCGGCTTCCAGGTCGCCGAAGCCGGGTTGCGCGAGGCCGAGGCCTCGCTCAATCCGAACCCCGCGTTCCCGGTCGCGGGCTGCAACGCCAATGGCCTGTGCGCCCGGCCCGATCCGGCCGCAGTCGAGCGTTGGCTGGATCCCGGATTCAACAGCTGGCGCACCGGTTCGGTGTTCGATCCCAGCACCGCCGCGCCGCAGTACATCGTCGAAGACATGGGCGAAGGCCCGAACTGGCGCGATTGCGATCGCCTGTCGCCGATCCATCCGCTCTGCCTGACGCCGCGTTACCGCGTCACCGTCCGCAGCCAGCAGGACGGACGCGCGTCCGTCCTGCTCCAGACCATCTATGCCGGCAAATAAGACCGAGGCCGCCGTGAACACTTCCTCCCGCACCGCCCACGTCCGCGCCGCGCGTCCCTCGCGCCTCGCGCCGCTGATCGCCTGCATCGCCACCGTCCTCGGCCTGCCCGTGAACGCGGCCGTGAATTTCCCCAATACGCCGATGCAGACCAACAACGGCGTGCCGCCGAACATCTGGTTCATCCTCGACGACTCGGGTTCGATGGGCAGCAACTTCATGCCCGATTCGGTGCCTGCCACGACGCCGACCAACATCTCTTCGCAGGCCTATACCCGCAACACCATCTACTACAACCCCACCCGCGCGTATCGCGGTTGGCAGCGTTCCGACGGCAGCTACATGGACGATATGCCCTATACCGGGGCGTACAGCAGCAACACGCACGCCAGCGGCGGTACGACCAATCTTTCCGCCTCGGTCCAGACCTTCTATGTGCCGCTCCCCGCGATCACCGACTTCGCCGACGCGCGACAGTACACGCGCTTCCGGTTCCTCACCGACGGCACCGCGCAGGCCTGTACCTGGAACGCCATCGCCAATTCCTTCAACCTTTGCGCGGCCGTGACCACCTTCACCTGGCCGGGCGGGATCGTGCGGAACGTGGCGCAGGAAAAACAGAACTTCGCCAACTGGTATTCCTACCATCGCACCCGCAGCAAGGTCGCGAAGGCCGGCGCCAGCTACGCGTTCAACGATACGAGCATCTTCAATGCCGACAACGAATACCGCGTCGGCTACACCACCATCTGGGCCGGCGGCAACGGCCTGACCAACCAGACCTTCCGGATCCCGGTAGGGACGAACAACGGCCTGTTCACCGGTACCAATCGCGATACGTGGTTCGCGCGCCTGTTCGATTCCGGGGCCAGCAGCACCACCCCGCTGATTCCCGCGTTGAACCGCGCCGGCCAGTATTTCGAGGAAACCGGCAACACCGGTCCATGGGGTCCGCAGGCGAACGGCTCGCAGTACGAATGCCGCCAGAACTTCTCGATCCTGACCACCGACGGTTACTGGAACAACGGCGCCGTCGCCCATGGCAACGTCGACGGCACCGACGGTTCCGCCATCACGCGTCCGGACGGTCCGGCCTACACCTACGTCGCCGCCGATCCCTTCCGCGATGCCTGGAGCAACACGCTCGCCGACGTCGCGATGTACTACTGGAAGCGCGACCTCCGCCCCGAGGCGCAGATGACCAACACCGTGCCCGCCTCCACGTCGAACCCGGCGTTCTGGCAGCACATGGTCACCTTCGGGATCTCGATCGGCCTGAAGGGCACGCTCGATGTCGCCGCGACCAACACGCGCGTCCGCAACAACCAGTCGGTGGCCTGGCCGAATCCGATGGATGCGGAAAACGACGAACGCATCGACGATCTGTTCCATGCCGCCGTGAACGGCCGCGGTTCGTTCGTGGCCGCGAGCAACCCCACGGAATTCGCCGACGGCCTCGGCGACGCGCTCCGCGCGATCGCCGCGCGCAAGGGCTCCGGCTCCAATGCGACCGTGACCGGCACGTCGACCGCGGCCGGCACCAAGGTCTTCCAGGCCAAGTACTACTCGGCCAAGTGGTACGGCGAGCTGCAGGCCTACGCCGTGACCGTGAACGGCGTCGACACCACCAATCCGCTGTGGTCCGCGACCATTCCCTCCGGCGTCCGCTCGAACATCTACACCCACAACGGTTCGACCGGTACCACGTTCCCGACCGCGGCCCAGACGCTCGCGCTCACTGCCGATGTCGCCAACTACCTTCGCGGCGATCGCAGCAAGGAGCAACCTAACGGTCCGCTCCGCGAGCGCACCTCGCTGCTCGGCACCATCGTCGACAGTTCGCCGGTCTACGTGAACAACAATTCCGCGCCGGCCGCCGCCAGCGTCCTGGTCGGCGCCAACGACGGCATGCTGCACGCGTTCAACGCCAACAACGGCGCGCTGCGCTTCTCCTACGTGCCACGCGGCATCAACTTCGCCGATCTCAAGAAATACAGCGATCCTGATTTCGGCCACGACTTCTTCGTCGACGGTGCGCTCGTGACCTCGACGAGCCGCGAACTGGCCGGCAAGACGATCCTCGTCGGTGCGCTCGGCCGCGGCGGCAAGGGCGTGTTCGCCCTCGACGTCACCGATCCGACCGCTTTCAACGCCAGCAAGGTGCTGTGGGATCGCACCGGCGAGCTCGACATCGACATGGGCCAGGTCATCGGCAAGCCGCTGATCGCCAAGCTCAACAACGGCGATACCGCCGTGCTCGTGCCGAACGGGCTCAACAGCACCGGCCAGAACGCATCGACCGAGGACTCGGAAGCCGTCCTGTTCGTCTACAACCTCGAAACCGGTGCCGAACTCGCGCGACTGAGCACGGGCGTGCGGGGCAACAACGGCCTGTCCTCGCCGCGCGGATGGGACGAAGACGGCAACGGTACCGTCGACATCGTCTATGCGGGCGACTTCCAGGGCAACGTCTGGAAGTTCGATCTGCGCGACGCCCAGGAAAACCAGTGGGACGTCGACAAGCGCCTGTACCGCCCGGTCTCCAGCGCCCAGCCGATCACCGGCGGCGTGACCATCGCGGTCGATCCGGCCACCGACAAGCGCTGGGTGTTCTTCGGTACCGGCCGTCTGCTCACGACCGCCGATATCGTCGACCTGACCCGCCAGTCGTGGTACGGCGTGATCGACGACGAGTCGTCCAGTACCGCGGTCCAGCGCGTCGACCTCACCGCGCGCAACATCGCCCAGTTCGATGCCGGTACGCGGAACCGTGCGTTCGAGCCATACGCGGCGCTGCCGGCGAACAGCAAGGGCTGGTACATCGAACTCGACCTGCCGCCGGCCAATACGCTCGAAGGCGAGCGCATGGTCGGCGACCAGCAGGTGGTGAAGAACGCCCTGATCGCGGCCAGCATCGTGCCCAGCACGAACAACCCGTGTCTGCCCGGTCGCGGTTTCATCAACGCGGTCGACGCCTTCACCGGCACCAGCCTGCAGACCGGTCTGTTCGACGCCAACCGCAACAACCAGTTCGGCGACAGCGGCGACAAGATGGGCGGCGACGCGGTCGGGTCGATCGACCTCGGCGTCGGCATGGTCACCGATCCCGCGCTGTTGGATAAACTGCTGATCGCGGGCGGTTCGCTGGCGACGCTGGCGTCGGCACCGCTCGATCCCACCCTCTACGGCGGCCGCATCTCGTGGCGCGAAATCATCCGGAGATGAGCATGACCCGCATTCGACCGAACGCTTCCGTCGACCGCCGCAACGCCGCCGGTTTCACCCTGGTGGAAGTCATCATCGTGGTGTTGATCATCTCGGTGCTGGCCGCGATCGCCTATCCGGCGTATCAGGACTCGGTGGTGAAGGCCCGCCGCAACGCGGCCAAGGCCTGCGTGTCGGATGCGGCCCAGTTCATGGAGCGCTTCTACACGACCAATCTGCGCTACGACCAGACGCTCGCGGGCGTGGCGGTGGTCTTGCCACCCTGCGCCGCGGGCACCGACGTGACGAACCACTACAACGTCCGTCTGACCGCGGTCGGCCAGCGCAACTACACGCTCACCGCGACGCCGATCAACCTGCAGGCGGTCAAGGACACCAAGTGCGGCGTGATGTCGCTGGACAACATCGGCACCAAGACCGAGGGCGGGTCGGAAAGCGTCGACTACTGCTGGTGACCCCGGCTTGCATGTTCCGGAACGCGAAAGGCCCGCTCAACGAGCGGGCCTTTCGTTTGCGCATGCCTGCGTGAGCGGATGCTTCCGTCGCGACCAAAAAGAAACCCCGCGACTCGCGTCGCGGGGTTCCGGAAGATGGCGCCCGAAGTTGGACTCGAACCAACGACCCCCTGATTAACAGTCAAGTGCTCTAACCGGCTGAGCTATTCGGGCGGGGCTGCATATCGTAATGGGAGCGCCGGGCGCGATCAAGCCGCCGCGGCGACGAACGTCACAGACCGGCGGCGCAGGCCTCTGCGGCGGAGGGGCTGGGGCGATCGCTGCGGAGGCGGGCGCCGTTGGACAGGATCAGCGAGAGGGCGTCGTCGGCGCCGCGGCGGTCGCAGAGAGTCCAGGTGTTGTTGGCGCCGGCGTTGCCGCCGTTGGGCTGGTAGACCACGCGGGGACGGCCGACGCTGCCGAGCAGGCGAACGCCGGGGGCGAGTTCGGGCTCGCGTCGGACGATTTGCTCTCCGGGGCCGCGGAGACGGTCGCCGTTGTCGTCGATGAACGCGATCCAACCGCGGCCCCAGTCGCGGCCGCCGATGCACTGGTCGTTCGCGGCCGGGCAGACCACGACCTCGCGTCCGAGCACCGTGGCGTGGCGCTGGGCGTCGAACAGGGTGGTGGTCAGCGCGGCTCGGGCGCCGCCGGCGCGCACGCGGGCGACGGCATGGTCGAAGGCGGGCAGGGCGATACCGAAGACGATACCGAGGATGGTCAGCGCGATCAGCAGGTCGAGCAGGGTGAAGCCCTGCTGGCGCGAGGGCAGGGAACGGGTCGGGCGGCGGGCGTGGCGGGCGCTGCGAGGGGACATGGCGGGCTCGGTGGCGGTCTGGGCGGGATGGGCGTTCAGTTTCGTCGCCGCACCGGGGGACCGGGATCGGAGGCAGACGCCTCTGCCTGTAGGAAAACCCCGCGTCGGTCGTCGCGACTGGGTAGACTTGCCGGTCGACCCGAGAGAAGGCCGCGCGCGGCCCGACGCATGCCCGAAATGAACGACCGCAGGCTTTCCGACGCCGAATTCCAGCTGGTGGCGCCGTACGCGCCGGCCGGCGACCAGCCGCAGGCCATCGCGCGGCTGGTCGACGGATTCGAGAGCGGGCTGGCGGCGCAGACCCTGCTCGGCGTGACCGGTTCGGGCAAGACCTACACCATCGCCAACGTCATTCGGGCGGTGCAGAAGCCGACGCTTGTGATGGCGCACAACAAGACCCTCGCGGCGCAGCTGTACGGCGAGTTCAAGGCGTTCTTCCCGCACAACGCGGTCGAGTACTTCGTCAGCTACTACGACTACTACCAGCCCGAGGCCTATGTGCCTTCGAGCGACACGTACATCGAGAAGGACAGTTCGGTCAACGAACACATCGAGCAGATGCGGCTGTCGGCGACCAAGGCGCTGCTGGAGCGGCGCGACGCGATCATCGTCTGCACGGTCTCCGCGATCTACGGCCTGGGCGACCCGAACGAATACTTCAAGATGGTGCTGCACATGGTGCGCGGCGAGCGCATCGACCAGCGCGAGCTGATCCGCCGCCTGACCGAGATGCAGTACACCCGCAACGACACCGAATTGCGCCGCGGTACCTATCGCGTGCGCGGCGAGGTAGTCGACGTGCATCCCGCGGAATCCGACGTCGAGGCGCTGCGGATCGAGCTGTTCGACGGCGAAATCGAGCAATTGACGGTGTTCGATCCGCTCACCGGCGAAACCCAGCGCAGGATTCCGCGTTACACGATCTATCCGAAGTCGCATTACGTGACCACGCGTCGCACGGTGCTGGACGCGATCGAGGCGGTGAAGATCGAACTCCGGGAACGTCTGGAGCATCTGTACGCCGCGAACAAGCTGGTGGAAGCGCAGCGGCTGGCGCAGCGCACCCAGTTCGATCTGGAAATGATGGCCGAGGTGGGGTTCTGCACCGGCATCGAGAACTACTCGCGCCATCTCACCGGACGCATGCCCGGCGAGGCGCCGCCATGCCTGTTCGACTATCTGCCGCCGGACGCGCTGCTGGTCGTCGACGAATCGCACGTGACCGTGCCGCAGATCGGCGCGATGTACAAGGGCGACCGTTCGCGCAAGGAAACCCTGGTGGAATTCGGGTTCCGCCTGCCGTCGGCGCTGGACAACCGGCCGTTGCGCTTCGAGGAATGGGAAATGCGCTCGCCGCGCACGATCTTCGTCTCGGCGACGCCCGGCAAGTACGAGTTGGAGAAATCCGAAGACCAGGTGATCGAACTGGTGGTGCGGCCGACCGGCCTGGTCGACCCCGAGGTCGAGATCCGCCCGGTCGGCACCCAGGTCGACGATCTGCTCGGCGAGATCCACGAACGGGTGGCGATGGGCGACCGCGTCCTGGTGACCACGCTCACCAAGCGCATGGCCGAAAACCTCACCGAATACCTCGGCGAGCACGGCGTCCGCGTGCGTTACCTGCATTCGGACATCGAGACCGTGGAGCGCGTCGAGATCATCCGCGACCTGCGCCTGGGCGTGTTCGACGTACTGGTCGGCATCAACCTGTTGCGCGAGGGTCTGGACATGCCCGAGGTGTCGCTGGTCGCGATCCTCGACGCCGACAAGGAAGGCTTCCTGCGCTCGAGCGGTTCGCTGATCCAGACCATCGGTCGCGCCGCGCGCAACGTGCGCGGCAAGGCGATCCTGTACGCCGATGTCGTCACCCGTTCGATGCGGGCGGCGCTGGACGAGACCGCGCGTCGTCGCGAGAAGCAGCTGGAGTACAACGCCGCGCACGGGATCGTGCCGACCTCGATCGTGCGCGAAATCATGGACGTGATGGAGGGCGCGCGCAGCGAAGCGGCGCCGGGCGAGCGGAAGGGTCGCGCACGCGGCGCGGCCCGGGTGGCGGAACCGGCGCAGGATTACGCCGCGTTGCCGCCGGCGCAGGTCGCGGCGCGGATCGCCGAGCTGGAGCAGGCCATGTACCGCCACGCGCGCGACCTGGAATTCGAGGACGCGGCGCGCGTGCGCGACGAGATCCGCCGGTTGCGCGAGGCCAGCCTCGGGTGACCGCTCCGGGCGCCGACGGGGGGCGCTTTCCGGGCCTGGGCTGGCTGGGCGCGGCCTGGCTGCTGGTCTACCTGCCGACCTACCAGTGGGCCTACGGCACGCTCAATTTCCTGTTCCTGTGCAACATCGGGGTGATCCTGACCGCGCTGGGCCTGATCCTGCGCAGCCGCCTGCTGATCTCCAGCCAGGCGGTGGCGGCGCCGGTGATCGCGCTGGCCTGGGCCGTCGACGCGGGCTGGAAGCTCGCCACCGGCGAATTCCTGTTCGGCGGCACCTCGTACATGTGGGACCCGGCGTTCCCGCTGTTCGCACGCCTGCTGTCGCTGTACCACCTCGCGTGGCCGCTGGTGCTGTGGTGGGTGCTCCAAAGGACCGGCTACGACCCTCGCGGCTGGCCGTTGCAGGCCGGGATCGCGGCGCTGGCGATGCTGGCAGGCCGCTGGCTGGGCCCGGTCGCCGAGAACATCAATTTCGCCTGGGTCGACCCGTTCTTCGGTCGCCAGCTGGGCCCCGCGGCGGTGCATCTGCTGATCTGCTGGGGCGCGCTCTCGCTCGTGGCCTACGGGGCCAGCCACTGGCTGCTGCGGCGGGCCTTCCCGATCCGGACGCCGTCGGCGGGGTGATCGCGCGGTTCGATATTCCGTCCCGCGCCGACTGGTGTTACCATGTGCGCCCTTTCGGGGCCGGCACGGACCCGACGGGCGGTTAGCTCAGCGGTAGAGCACTACCTTGACATGGTAGGGGTCACAGGTTCGAACCCTGTACCGCCCACCAATTCGATCGAATTGCACGAAGGCCACCCTCGCGGTGGCCTTCGTGTTTTCGCGTCCTCATATTCGCGTTGCGAGGATCGCGTTCCGACGATCACGTTCCGGCGATCACGTTCCGGCGATCACGTTCCGGCGATCACGTTCCGGCGATCGCGTTCCGACGATCGCGCGGCGTCGGCGATGGGAAGGTTCAGGCCGCCGCGGTCTGCGGCGTGAAGGGGGCGGGCAGGGTATCCGCCGAGCGGCCGACGGTGCCGGCCGGGCGGCGCAGCACGATCCAGAGGCACAGGCCGATCGCGACGATCTGGCTCGCGGTCGAGACCACGAAGCGGTCCATGCCGTCGTCCAGCGCGGTGCCCGTGAACGGCAGCACCGCGGCCAGCGCGGCCCAGCAGAGCGCGAGCAGAAAGACCCGGCCGCCGCTCAACGCGCTGCCGGCGACGACGAGGCTCCAGATCCACAGCGGCGCGAACAGGCCGGAGTGGTCGGGCAGGAACGGGCTGCGGAACGAGGCCAATGCGAGCAGCGCGAGCCAGTTCGCGGCCAGTTCCAGTCGCGACATCCGCGATGCGCGGCGCGCCGAGAGCAGGGTCAGCGCGACCACGAGCAGCGTCCAGCCCCAGGACACCTGCTGCACCAGCGCGCGGCTCATCCCCGGGACGTCCAATGCGCGCAGCTTGTAGACCACGCCGGGGACCGAATCGTTGATCGCGGCCACGAAGCCCAGTTCCTTCATTTCGAGGAAGGCCCAGGATTCGCCGCTCGCCATTCGCGGCAGGTTGTATTCGAACAGCGCGCGGAACGGCGCATCGCCGAACCACAACCACGCCGCGATCGTGTACAGCAGCGAGAAGCCGAGGGTCCAGCCCACCGCCTTCCAGCGCCGCGTCGCGATCAGCCAGATGCCGAGGATGCCCGGGAACAGTTTGAACACGGCGAATCCGAACAACGCGCCGCCCAGCACCGGGCGTTCGCGCAGGAACAGCGCCATCGCCACCACCGACAACGAGATCGCGGTGAGCTGGAAGTTGCCCAATTGCAGTGTCAGCAGCACCGGTGTGGCGATCCACACCGCCGGAATCAGCAGGGCCGCGCGACGACCGGCGCGATCGCCGATCCAGGCGCACAGCGCGATCATGCACGCGAGCAGGGCGCCGCCCTCGATCAGGAACCAGATCGCGCGCAGCTGATCGAAATCGCCGCCCAGCGAGACGCCCAGCATCGGCAGCAGGAGGAACTGCGGCAGGTAGAGGAATTCGTCGAACCGGAAGATCCCGTGGGTCTTGCCGTAGTAGTGCTGCACGTCGTACAGGTTCGGCACGCCCTGCTGCGCGAGGTTCGCGGCCTGCCAGTAGCCGGAGAAGCAACTGTGGCCGGTGTAGAAGGGGTCGAAGCCGTACGCCGATACCGCGGCGTGGGCCGGATCGGCCATGAACATCGCCACGCCCGCGGTACGCGCGAGCGTCGCCAGCGCGAGCAGCAACCACAGTGCGGAGAGCAGCGGTCGGCGCCGGGCGATGCCGTCCCAGGCCGAGGGCAGGCGTTTCGCGAGCCACAGGGCGAGCGGCGCGGCGACGATCAACCCGATCGCGATCGCGGCCATGCCCGGCAGGCGCAGCGCGGAGACGCCGGCCGCGATCAGCATCGTCGACAGCGCCGCCAGCAGCGCGGCGACGGTCCAGCGTTCGAGGGATGGCGCAGAAGCGGCGATCATGGCGTTCCTTTCGTGGCGTGTGGCGTCAGGCGGCCTGCAGGCCTTCGACCTGCCCGGAGAAGAAGAAGCGTTCCAGCTCGCGGAAATCGTCGAACACCACGTCGGCTTCGGGTTCCGCGCGATGGCTCGCGGCGCGGTCGACGCGCAGCAGGGCGGTCATGCCGAACTCGCGCGCGCCCTCGACGTCGCAGCGCGGGCTGTCGCCGATCATCCAGATGTCCTGCGGTTCGACGCCGAGCTTCGCGATCGCGAGGCGGAACGGCGCCGGATCGGGCTTGTCGGCGCCGGCTTCCTCCGACGTCACCACGTAGTCGAAGCAGTCGTCGAGGCCGAAGTAGACGATCTTGCGGAATTGGATCTGCGAAGTCAGGTCGGTGATGATCGCGGTCGCGATGTCGCGGTTGCGCAGATTCAGCAGCAGATCGCGCACGCCTGGATACAGCTCGCAATGCGCGAGGAAGGTGCGCCAGTAGGTCTGTTCGAGATCGAGCGTGATCAGCAACTGGGTCTTGCGCCCGAGGATCTCGATGCCGCGCTGGAAGTAGAGCAGGCGACTGTGCGAACTGGCGGTGGCGCCGAGCTGCCGCTTCACTTCCTCGCGCGCCTGCGCGAACGCTTCGCGCACGCTGTCCTGGTCGGCGCCGAGCAGGCGCACCGCCTTGGCCTCGGTCGCGGCGGTCGCCATCGCATGCGGTCGGTCGTAGCCGTACAGCGTATTGTCGGTGTCGAAAATGATCGCGCGCGGCGCGCGCAGGGCCTTCGTCGGATGTTTGACCACCATGTCAGCGGATCCTGTTCTTGAGCGATTCTTCGATCTGCAGCAATACGATCAGCTGCATGATTCCGGTCATGCCGTCCTCCCACCTCGGACGGATATCGAGCATTTCCTGCAGGTTCGGCGCCAGCTGGCCGGCGGCCAGCGCGACGTCCTCAGCGGTGACGTCCCCCTCGATGGTCATCTCGACCTCGTCGGAGTCCTCGGAGAGTTCCATGTCCAGGTGCAGGCCGCAGATCCCGATCAGCATCCGCGCCAGCCGCTCGTGGTAGGTGCCGTTGCGGATCGTCGCCGAGAGCTTCAGCGGCACGCCGTGGGGCGTGGCCGCGGCGTCGATCTGGCGCGGATTGACCGGGCGCAGTTTCAGCACCAGATCCGCGCCGGCGCGCTGCGGCAGCACGTAGCGCTGCGCGTCCACCGCACGGCGTTCGATCGAGCGCAGCACGTTCTCCAGACTGTGCCCGCGCTCGTGGACATCGCGGTGGATCTTCCAGGCGCGGCGCAGGTCTTCGTCGATGTCCAGGTAGACCGACACGTCGAAGCGGCGGCTCAGTCGCTGCATGCGCAGCGCATGCAGACCGGAGACGACGACCACGTCGTTGCGGTCCAGCTTCGCCGGCGCGAGGAAGCGACCGGCGGCGTGATCGTAGTGGCGGTTGTCGATCGCCCGGCCGTCGATCAACGCCAGCGCGTCGTCGTTGAAGCGCTGCAGGTCGTTGGCGCGCGGGTTGAGATGGGTGAGCCCCTTCCACATCGGCGCGAAACGGTCCCAGACGTGATAGTCGTCGCCGGAGAGATGGACCACGGTCTGCGCGCCGAACAGCCCGGTCAGCGCACGGCTGAGGGTGTCCTTGCCGGCGCCGGAATCGCCGGCGATGCCGATCGTCACCGGCTTCTGCGCGATCCGGAAATAGTCGTTGCGCGCGACCCGTTCGCGCAGCATCTGCACGATCAGCACGAGACCGGTGGCGACCACGGCGGTCATCCACAGCGACTGCGCGTGCGGGGTGAGCCGCGCCGCGGCATCGGCGATCGCGGGCTGCGGATCCCAGCCGAGCAGCGGAGACGCGGCGCCGGGCGAAATCAGCGCGTGCAGGGCGATCACCAGCGCCGACAGCGCGCCGGTCAGCAGCATCGCGCTGCGGTCGCCCTGCAACTGGTGCGCGACGAGGAACGGCACCAGCCACAGATACCAGCCCGGCGGCGCCGGCGTGGTCAGCACCACCAGGAAGAACGACAGGCCCGTCACCGCGATCAGCAGGTCGAAGCTGATCCTGCGCAGTCGCCACACGCCGTAGGCGGCCAGCAGGTACAGCGTCGGCGTGAGATAGAGCTGCAGCGCATCGCCCAGCGGCAGCGCGAAATCGAAGATGCGGCCCGACTCGTGCGTGCCCAGCACCATCGCCCGCACGCCCGGCGAGGCCAGCCAGAGCAATTGCGGCAGGAAGCCGACGGACAGGCCGAGCGCGAACGGTTTGAGTAGCGCGCGTAGGCGTTTGTTGCGCCACAGATAGATCGCCACGAACGGCACGGCCAGCAGCATGCTGAACTTCGCCGCGAGCGCGCATCCCAGCGCGACGCCGGCGGCGCCGGCGCGATGCCCGCGAACGAACACCAGGCCGAGCAGCAGCAGCGCCACCGGCACGATGTCGGTCTGGCCCGTCCAGTAGATCGCGAACAGCGCGATCGGCGACCACCAGTACAGCCACAACAACCGTCGCGGATGCTTCGGAAAAAGCATGTAGAGCAGCCAGAGTGCGGCGATGTCCGCAAGCAGCAGGCCCAGGCGGAAGCCGATGCCGGCGAACAGTTGCCGCCCGGTCGCCGCATCGAGCAGCCAGCCCGGCACCGTGGTCGGCAGATGCGCGAGCAGCATGATCGGACCGTAGGGATAGGCCAGCGACGAACCGCCCGCAGCGAGGAATCCCGACCACGGATCGAGCGACGGTTGCGCGATCGCGCGTTCGAGGAAGGGCACGAACCACTCGACCTGGATCGTCGGGGTCAGGCAGACCACGAGCGCCAGGCGCAGCAACAGCCCGATCCGGAAGACCGGGTCGCGCAACAGCGGGCCGGGCGTCAACGCCACAGCGCCGGCTCCTTCGTGCAGACCGCATCGGCGACGATGCCCTCCGCGGCCAGTTGCGCGCGCAGGGCGGGGATCGCGACGGCGGCGTCGCGACCCTGCAGTTCGGGCGACACCAGGCACAGCGCGAAGCCGGCGGCGTGCAGTCGCGCGGCCTGCGCGCCGTCGAGCGGGAACCGGGTGAAGCAGTCCACCCACACCCAGCGCACCATGCCTGCGAGCGCCAGCGCGGTGTCGAGCGATTCGTATTCCGATACGCGCACGGCGCAGCGCGATTCGCCGCCGCGCGCGGTGCGGACGAGGAACGGGAAGGACTGGTCGAGAAAGAACCAGTCCTCGATGCCGCGTTCGCGCATCAGCGCCATCAGTCGCGCCTCGAGCCCTTCCTCCTTGACGTTGAGGATCAGCAGCCGATGCCGGTAACCGTCGAGCCAGCGCTCGAAGTCCTCGCCGTCGACGAACGCGTCGTGATGCACGATCAGGCGCTCGCCGCGACTGCGGATGTCGACCTCGATGCCGAGCTCGGGGTCGGTCGCACGCAGTTCATCGAGCGTATTTCGGCGGTGACGGACGACGATCATGGCGTTGAAGATTCCGGGGTCGAAGGTCCTGGCGCGCGCGAAAGCTCCCTGCGCAGGCGCAGGCTGTAGTCGACGGTGCGGCGGATGAAGCGCGCCTTGGCCCGCCAGTTCACGTTCCAGTGCGACACGCCGTGGGCGCGCTCGCCGAAGCGCACGGGGAAACGCTCGACCCGCAGTCCGGCGCGCAGCGCCTGGTAGTAGGCGTAGAGATCCAGCGAGAAATCGTGCGGCGGATCGCGCCAGTCCGCGAAGAACCCGCGCGGGAACAGCGTCGGCTGCGCATTGATGTCGGCCATGCGCCGACGCATCAGCAGGGTCTCGAACGCCGACATGCCCGCGGTGAACGCCACGTCGGCCAGCGGCCGGCCGTAGCGGCGGCCCTTCACGAACAGCGGCCGCGGATCGGATGCGGCTCCGGCGGCTTCGAACAGCGCCAGCCCGCGCAGCGCATCGGCCGGGTCGGTCTGCATGTCCGCGTGGGTCCAGCCGATGATCTCGCCTTCGGCGGCGCGCAGCCCGGAGAGGATGCCGAAGCCGTAACCGCGATTGACCTCGACGCGCACGCTGCGGATGCGCGACGGCTCGCGCAGCAGCGCGGCGAGCACGTCCGGCGAATTGTCGGTCGAGCCGTTGTCGACCAGGATCGCTTCGATGTCGTCGCGGACGAAGGTCTCGCGCAGGCGCGCGACGAGCAGCGGCAGATTGCGCGCTTCGTTGTAGCAGGGGATGACCAGGCTGAGTCGCATGTCCGGCCTCAATCGCCGACCTTGCGCAGGACCACCGAGCGGCCCATCGCGAACATCGAGGGCATCAGTTTCACCAGCGCGGCGTCGAGCGCGTCGATCGCGCGCAGCGCGACGTGCGGCAGTTCGACCGTCTTCGCCCGCACCACGACGCCGCCGGACGCGAGGAACACGAAACATTCGTTCAGCGCGTTCTTCTCGATCCGGAACCCGGGGATGCGGCGCTCGAATTCGGCCGGATCGGAGAACAGCAACTGCGGGATCGCGCAGTTCGCCGACCACGGGTCGCGAGGATCGTTTGCGACGATGTCCGGGTCGAAGACGTCGATGTCGTAGGACCAGCCTTCGTGGCGCATCGCCCGCAGCGCGAGCTTGAGCAGGAAGCAGGTGTTGAGTTCCTGGATCAGCGCCAGTCCGCCGGGCGCCAGCATGCGGTGGACGCTGGCGAAGAAGCTCGCCGGGTTCGGCAGGTGGTGGATCATGTGGCTGAAGATCGCGACATCGACCGTGCCCGGCGGGTAGGGCGGATCCATCGCGTCGGCGACATCGTCGGTCCACGGCCGCGGTTCGACGTCGGTGATGCGGAAGCCCTCGTGGCGGATGAATTCGCGACTCAGTCCGGAACCGGCGCCGAACTCGACCACGCGCTGGCCGGGACGCAGCCAGTCGTTCATCCAGGCATAGCGCTTGCGCAGCAGGTATTCGAGATTCCGCGGCCGGTGCTCGAGGAAGAACGCGCGCGCGCGCGCCACGTCGCCTTCGTGCTCGAAGCGGTTTTCCTCGTGGGTCGGGAAGTAGGTGCTGGGCAGGAACATGCGGGTCGTCTGCGTGGGCTCAGGCGGGCTGAGTCCGGGGAGAGAGGACGGCGTCGGGCGGCGACGCTTGCGGCGGATCGGAAGGGGCCGGGTCGCGCACGCTTTCCGGCGCGGACGCCGTCCCGGCGCCCGCGCCGGCGACGCGGCTGTCCAGCGCCATCCGATAGGGATGCGCCGGCCAGCGATCGAAGCAGCGCTGCCAGTATTCGAACGTGCGCAGGTCGTCCGGCGTGCCCCAGCACAGGTAATGCTCGATCTCGAACAGCCGGCAGTGGAGGCCGAGCGCGATCGCGTCCTGCAGACAGCTGTCGACGTAGAACTCGCCGTTGATCCTGCCATCGCGGGCGATGGTCGCCTCCGCCGCGGCGATGAAGTCGCGGGCGCGACGGAAGGTGAAGGTGCCGACGACGATCGGGTCGCGCGTCGGATCCGACAGCGGCGTTTTCACCGACACGCCGCGCACCGCGCCGTCGACCGCGTCGAGCCAGCCGTAGTGGGTCGGTCGTTTGCGCGCGCCGGGATAACCGCGCGCCGCCCAGACCAGGACGTCGACGCTGTCGTCGTCCAGCGCGGCGCGGAGGGCGTCCGCATCGAACACGGCGCCGTTGTCGCAGGCGCCGATGGTCAGCGGCGCGTCGAGGTCTACCGCATCGCCCGCCGCGGCCAGGCCGAGCAGGCAGGTGCGGGCCTGGCCGTCGGTCGCGCCGTCCAGTACCACGATGGTGCAGCCGGGGAACCGCTCGCGCAGGGTCGCCGCGATCGCATCGAGGCCCGCGAGATCGCGACGCAGCACGAAGACGTGCCGCTGCGCCGCGGGCAGGTCGAGCGCGGCCTGCACCGCCATCGGTTCGCCCGAGACCGGGATCAGCGGCTTCGGTTGCGTCCAGCCTTCCTGCGCGAAGCGCGAACCGAGTCCGGCCATCGGCACCAGCGTCGTGCCGCGCTGCGGCACCGGTCGGCGACGACGCGCCGGATCGGCGAGCGCGCGGAAGGCGTCCGACCAGGCGCGGTATTCGGCGAGGTCTTCCGGCGTGCCCCACTGCATGAAGTGATCGAGCGGATGCACGGTCACTCCGCGTCCGTCCTCCAGCAGCGGCCGATAGGCGAGGCTGACGTAGTACTCGTCGCCGAGTTTCAGGTCGGGTCGCGCCATGCAGCGCTCGAACGCGTCCCGCATCAGCGCGCCGGACGCGAAGTAATAGGTGCCGCTGGAGGCGTATTCGCGCATCGGCGCGTCGGTGTAGGGCTGCTTTTCCTGGATCGCCAGCACCCGGTCGCCCTCGGTGCGGACGTAGGCGTAGTTGGTCGAGCCCAGCATGTGCGGATGGAATCCGGTGTAGCAGGGAATCGCGCCGGCGCAACCGCTGGCCGCGACTTCGCGCCGGAACGCGGCGTAGTCCCAGACGCAGGCGAAATCGCAATAGTTGACGATGACCGGTCGCAGCGGATCGATGTGGTCGATCGCCTGCAGCACCGCGTTCACCGGACCGAGCTTGTGCGGCGCGATGCCGACGATCCGTGCGGTCGGGCAGTAGCGGCGCAGTTGCGCTTCCATCGCGTATTCGGGCGTATCGAGATGATCGCGATTGCAGACGAACAGGAAGTCGGTTTCGCCCGGGAACAGGTCGACCACATGGGCGACGATCGGTTTGCCTTCCACTTCGATCAGCGGTTTCGGAACGCGGTAGCCCGCGCGGCGGAAGCGCTCCCCGAATCCCGACATCGGTACGACGATCTGCATGCGGTCTTCCATGAGGCTTCCGGGCGTCAGCTCGCTGCGGTGGCGTCGGCGCGTTCGCGGGCGCGGCGATAGGCCTCCGCTTCCCATCCGATCAGCGCGGCGACCTCGTCCAGCGCGAGATAGCGCAGCGCATCGGCGGAGTCGCAGCGCAGGCCGACCTCGGCGAGGCAATCGAGCATCGCGCGCGCGCCTTCGCCCAGTTCCGGCGCGTGCAGGAGTCCCGCGCCCGGCACCACCGCGAACGATGCCGTCGCGCCGCCGTCGCGCACGGTTGCGGAGAGCGCCGAAGACAGCGACTGCCGGTCGTCGACGCGGATCGCGCGCTCGCCGAGAAAGACGACATGGTCCGGATACAGCGCGCCGCGCAGCGCGATCGCGCGGACCACCGGATCGGTGCCGATGGCGTGCGGCAGGGCGTGGTCGGGCGCGATCCAGCCGAGATCGTTCGCCGCGGCGAGACGCGCGCGATCGGGCGCGATGGGCGCACGCGCGGGCAGCGCGAGTCGCGCTTCGATTTCGCGCAGTCGCGCTTCCGCTTCGGCGCAATCGGCGCCACCGACGACTAGTCCGTGATTGCCGAGCAGCAGCGCATCGGGCGTCGTCGTCGCGGCGTCGAGGGCGTCGCGGATCGCATCGGTCAGCGGCAGGCCGGGGCGTCGATACGGCACCCACGTCCAGGCCTCGCCTTGCAGCGCGCGCGTCAGCGCGGATTCGGCATCGGTGCGCGCGGCCCATGCGATCGCGTTCACGGAATGCACATGCGCGACTACCGCATGCGGCAGGAGCGCATGCAGCGAGGTTTCGATCGAGGGGCGGAGGCCGCCTGCCAGTGCGAGCGCTGTCAACGCGTTTTCCGCATCGTCGCCGACGATCGCCGCGCGGGCTTCTCGCAGGGACAGACGCACGAAGATGTCTTGCGCGCCCGCATGCGCGAGCCATGTGCCCGAGGCCTTGATCCAGAAGTCGTCGTCGCGCTTGAACGAGGTGTTGCCGCCGCCGCCCTGCACCAGAAGCGGGTCGCCGCCGAGTCGCGCGGAAAGCGCGACCAATTCGGAGGGGGGATCAAAACGCAAATGGCGGGGGAGAGCGGCCATGCTGCAGTACTGCGACGATTCCTTGGGGTTTTCCGTAGCTATTTGCGGATGCGATGCATTCTCGCATCCGGGCGTTTCGTCTTGCAGAATAAGCCGAGTGTGGTAGCTTGGGAAGCTGTTTCGGATTCGCGCAGGGATTGCCAAGGGGGCGCGCGCGAGTCCCGGGAACGCCAGCTGCAGGCAGGACGCGCGCCCTTCGTCGGCGTTCGTCCGCCGGGCCGTTCCGCTCTCGGCGTGCGCAGTCTCCGCAAGCAATCGCACGTGTCGTCGCGTCGTCAGTTGTCGTCGTTGTTGCATGGAAGTCGAAGGAATGAACGAACTCGATCAGCGGATCGCCCGGCTCTCGCCCGAACAACGCGAGATGCTGAGACAAGCGACCATCCGCGAGCGTACGGCCCGCTCCCGTATCCGCCCCAGACCTCGCCCCGAACGCATCCCGCTGACATTCGGCCAGCGTCGCCTCTGGCTGTTGCAACGGCTCGAACCTGGCCTGCTCGCCTACAACTCGTCCTGGGGGCAGTGGCTGTACGGCGAAGCGGACGCCGAACGATTGCGTCGCGCGCTGCAGGCGCTGATCGACCGGCACGAAGTCCTGCGCACGGTCTATCCGGCGCAGGGCGGCGAGCCCTACCAGAAGATTCTTCCCGCCGCGACCTTGCCCTGGCGCACGTTCGTCGCGGAAGGCGGAGACGTCGAGGCGCGCCGCGCCGATGCCGTGCGCATCGCGCGCGAACACGCATCGCAGCCGTTCGATCTCGAAACCGATCCGCCGATCCGGGCCGCCTTGATCGAGGCCGGCCCCGACCTGCGCCTGCTGGCGATCGTGTTCCATCACATCGCCATCGACGGTTGGTCCATCACCACCCTGCTGCGCGAA
This sequence comes from Pseudomonadota bacterium, assembly GCA_049324395.1. Lineage (GTDB taxonomy): Bacteria > Pseudomonadota > Gammaproteobacteria > Xanthomonadales > Xanthomonadaceae > Lysobacter_I. Next base: position 33,524 of record JBMOOY010000060.1, on the reverse strand, counting down.
ATCTTCGACGATTACGCGCGACTCGGCGCCGGCGCCGAGGTGGCGACCGCCGCGCCGGAGCTGCAGATCGCCGACGTCGCGCTGTGGCAGCAGGAGGCCTTCGGGGGCGACCGCCTCCGCGGCCAGCTCGATTTCTGGGCGGAGCATCTGGCCGGCGCGCCGGCGGTCCTCGATCTGCCCACCGATCGTCCCCGTCCCGCTGCGCAGACGTTCCGCGGCGACGTGTGGTCGACCGACATTCCCGAAGCGCTCTACGCCGGCCTGCAGACGCTGGCGCGGGAGCGCGGCACCACGCTCTCGACGCTGATCCTCGCCGGATACCAGCTGCTCCTCTCGCGTTACAGCGGGCAGGCCCGGGTGGTGACGGCGATGGGCGTCGCGGGGCGTTCGCGTCTCGAACTCGAAGGCGTGGTCGGCTTCTTCGTCAACACCCTGCCGCTCGGCGTCGACCTTTCCGACGATCCCCCCTTCGCCGATCATCTCGCCCGCACGCACGGCACGGTGCTGCGCGCGATGGAGCACGCCGACGCGCCGCTCGATCGCATCCTCGAAACCCTGCGCGTTCCGCGTTCGACCGGCTACACGCCGTTCGCGCAGACCATGTACTTCTTCCAGAGTTTCCCGACTTGGGACATGAAGCTCGACGGACTGCGCGTGGAGGATGCGTCGCTGCGCGACGTCCGTCCGCCGACCGCGCAGGGCGATCTGCTGCTGTTCGTGAACCAGCAGCACGAACGGGAACTGATGTTCGAGTATTCGACCGACCTCTACGACGAGGCGACGATCCGGCGCATGGCCGGTCATCTGTTGCGCCTGCTCGCCGCGGCCCTCGAAGCGCCCGAAACGCCGGTGTCGGCGCTGCCGCTGCTGACCGCGGAAGAGCGCGCGCAAATCGACCGCTGGAACGAAACCGCCCGCCCGCTGCCGGCCGATCCCACGATCGCGGCGCTGATCGCGGGCCAGGTCTCCCGCACGCCCGACGCGGTCGCGGTGCGGTTCGGCGAGCGTTCGATGACCTACGCCGAACTCGACCGTCGCGCCGATGCGGTCGCCCATGCGCTGCGCGATCGCGGCGTGAAGCCCGGCGTCCTCGTCGGCCTTTACGTCGAGCGTTCGCTGGAGATGCTGATCGGGCTGGTCGCGATCCTCAAGGCCGGCGGTGCCTACGTGCCGCTGGATCCGGCCTATCCGGCGGATCGGCTCGCCTACATGATCGAAACCTCGCAGTCGCCCGTGCTGGTCGTTCAGCCGGCGCTGCGCGACGCGCTGCCGGCGGCGGTGCCGTCCGTGGTCGAGGTCGATGCCGAGGCGCCGCTCGCGGACGACATCGAGCCGATGTCCGGTGCGGGCGTCGGTCCGGAGGATCCCGCCTACGTGATCTTCACCTCGGGCTCGACGGGCAAGCCCAAGGGCGTCGAAATCCGGCAGAAATCCGCGGTGAACCTGATCCGTTCGATCGCGCGCGAGCCCGGTCTCGACGCCGGAGACACGATCTGCGCGATCAGCACGCTCTCCTTCGACATCGCGCTGACCGAGCTGGTGATCCCGCTCACGGTCGGCGCGCGCATTCTGCTGGTCGACCGCGATACCGTGCGCGACGGTCTGCGATTGCGCAGGCTCGTCGACGCCGAACCGATCACGATCATGCAGGCCACGCCCGCGACCTGGCGCATGCTGCTGGACGTGGGCTGGGCGGGCAAACCGTCGATGCGCATCATCTCGACCGGCGAGGCGTTGCCGCGCGAACTGGCCGATCGCCTCATGCCCATGGGGCGCGCGTTGTGGAACCTGTACGGACCGACCGAAACCACGGTGTATTCGGCGCTGTGCCGGGTCGAGCCGGGCACCGGCCCGATCCTGGTGGGCCGGCCGGTCGACAACACCTGCATCCGGATCGTCGATCGACGCATGCAGCTTCTCCCGGTCGGCGTGCCCGGCGAATTGCTGATCGGCGGCGACGGACTCGCGGCCGGCTATCGCGGCCGTCCGGATCTCACCGCCGAAAAATTCATCGACGATCCGTTCTCCGACGCGCCCGACGCGCGGCTGTATCGGACCGGCGACCTCGCGTTCTGGCGTCCCGACGGGACGATCCAGGTGGTCGGGCGCATCGACCATCAGATCAAGCTGCGCGGCTTCCGGATCGAGCTCGGCGAGATCGAAACCGTGCTCTCCCAGTTCCCCGGCATGACCCAGACCGTGGTCCACTGCCGCGAGGACGCGCCCGGCGATCCGCGTCTGGTCGCGTATTACACCTGCGAGGGCGCCGTGCCCGATGCCGCCGAACTGCGCGCCCATCTGAAGCGCGCGTTGCCGGAATACATGGTGCCGGCGGCGTTCGTCGCGCTGGACGCGTTCCCGCTGACCCCGAACGGCAAGGTCGATCGGCGCGCGCTGCCGGCGCCGGAAACGGGCGGGGCGGCGAGCGACGATTTCGTCGGTCCGCGCACGTCCGAGGAGGAAGCGCTCGCCGCGCTGTGGATGGAGCTGTTGCGTCTGCCGCAGGTGGACGTGCGCGCCAGCTTCTTCGACCTCGGCGGGCACTCCCTGTTGGCGACCCAGATGCTGGCCCGCATCGAGTACGACTTCGGCATCGAACTGCCGCTCCGCGCACTGTTCGATGCGCCGACCCTCGAACAGATCGCGGCGCGCGTCGCGATGGAATGCGAGGCTGCCGATCGCGCCGCGCTGGAAGCCCTGCTCGGCGACGGCCTGAGCGAGGACGAACTGATGCAACGTCTCGCCGGTGCCGCCGGAGTGTCCCATGAGTGAACTCGATCGACGCCTGGCCGTACTTTCGCCGGAAAAGCGCGCGCTGCTGATGCAGCAGCTCGCGCGTCGCGCGGCGGATGCGGCGCCGGCCGGCCCCGCGATCGGCCGCCGGCAGCGGCCGGAGCGTCTGCCGCTGTCCTCGGCGCAGCAGCGGCTGTGGATCCTCGATCAGTTCGAACCCGGCAACAGCGTCTACAACGTCACCTCGATGATGCGGTTCCGCGGGACGCTCGACGTCGACGCGCTGCGTCGCGCGCTCGATGCGATCGTGGCGCGGCACGAAAGCCTGCGCACGGTCTTCCCGAAGGATGCGCAGGGCCCCTGGCAGCGCATCCTGCCGGCGACGCCGTTGCCGCTCGCGCGGCTCGACGTGACCGACCGCGGCGACGCCGCGGCCCGCGAAGCCGCGGCCATCGCGCTGGCGCGCGAGGATGCCCGCGCGCCGTTCGACCTCGTCGACGGTCCGGTGCTGCGCGCGACCCTGGTGCGGATCGCCGACGACGATCATCTGCTGCTGCTCAGCGCGCACCACATCGCGGTCGATGGCTGGTCGTTCGGCGTGGTCTACGACGAACTGACCCGCCTGTATCGCGCTTTCGTCGCCGGCCAGCCCTCGCCGCTGCCGGAACTGCCGATCCAGTACGCCGATTACACGCTGTGGCAACGCGAAGCGCTGGAAGGCGAGGGCATGACCCGCCAGCTCGATTACTGGAAATCGCGTTTTCCGGATCGCCCGCCGGTGCTGGAGTTGCCCGGAGATCGTCCGCGTCCGGCGGTCCGCAGCCAGCGCGGCGCCCTGCTCGCACGGAAATTGCCGCCGGATCTTCAGGAGGCGATGCGGGGTTTCGCCCGCCAGGAAGGCGCGACGCCGTTCATGGTCTTCCTCGCCGCGTACCAGACCTTGCTGTCGCGCTATTCCGGGCAGGAAGACATCGTCGTCGGCGTCGGCAACGCCAACCGGCCGCATCGCGAGCTGGAATCGCTGGTCGGGTTCTTCATCAACGTGCTGCCGTTGCGCGCCGATCTTTCGGCGAATCCGCGGTTCCGCGAACTGCTGGCGCAGGTGAAGACGCTCACGCTCGACAGTTACGCGAACCAGGATCTGCCGGTCGAGCGTCTGCTCGAGACCCTCAACATCGGACGCGATCTGAGTCATGCGCCGCTGTTCCAGACCATGCTGTTCTACCAGAATTTCCCGGCCGGCGACGTCGATCTGCCGGGACTGACGCTGACGCCGGTCGATATCGTCGACACCCATTCCGGCACCTCGCGCGCCGACGTGTCGATCTTCGCGACCGAGCGCGACGATGGCCTGGAGATGCTGTTCGAATACGCCACCGATGTTTTCGACGCGGCCTACGTCGAAGCTTTCGCCGGCCATCTCGAACAACTGTTGCGATCGGCGCTCGCCGATCCGGATCGGCGCGTCCGGGAGCTGGAGTTGCTGGCGCCGCAGGAGCGCACGCGATTGCTGCGCGACTGGAACGCGACCGCGACGCCGCTGCCCGCCGAAACCACGATCCATGGGATGTTCGCGGCGCAGGCGGCGAGGACGCCGGACGCGATCGCGGTGGAGCAGGGCGGCGAAGTCCTGCGCTACGCCGAATTGCGCGCGCAGGCCTTGCGGATCGCGGCCAGGCTGCGCGCGGAGGGATGCGGCCCGGGTCGCATGGTCGGGCTGTACCTCGAACGCACGCCGCGGATGCTCGCGGCGATGCTCGGTGCGCTCGAATGCGGCGCGGCGTACGTGCCGCTGGATCCGGGATTCCCGACCGAACGCATCGGTTTCATGCTGGAAGACGCCGCGGCGCCGGTCGTGCTGACCGAACGCGCGCTGCTCGCGCAGTTGCCGCCGGGGGCGCATCGCGCCCTGGAGGTGGACGCGCTGCTCGAAGACGCGACCCTGCCCGAGGCCGATGCGGCTGCGGCTGCGGCGCACGCAGCGGCCGGCGAGGATCCGGCCTACGTGATCTTCACCTCCGGTTCGACCGGACGTCCGAAGGGCGTGCGCATTCCGCATCGCGCCGCCGTGAATTTCCTCGCGTCGATGGCGCGCGAGCCGGGATTGCGCCCCGACGACCGGCTGTGCGCGATCACCACGCTGTCGTTCGACATCGCCCTGCTCGAATTGCTGCTGCCGCTCACCGTCGGTGCGCGGGTCGTGCTCGCCGACCGCGCCACCGCAGCCGACGGTCCTGCGCTTGCGGCCCTGCTCGATGCTTCCGCGGCGACCGTACTGCAGGCGACGCCGGCCACCTGGCGCATGCTGCTCGATTCCGGATGGCGCGGCCGTGCGGGCCTGCGCATGCTCTGCGGCGGCGAGGCCCTGCCGCGCGAACTCGCGGAGCGTCTGCTCGGTTGCGGCGCGGAACTGTGGAACGTCTACGGGCCGACCGAAACCACGGTCTGGTCGACGCTCGATCGCATCGTGTCGGGCGAGGGTCCGGTCGCGATCGGCCGTCCGATCGCGAACACCGAGGTCTACATCGTCGACCGGCACCTGCAGCCGCTGCCCGCAGGCGTGCCCGGCGAACTGCTGATCGGCGGACTCGGCGTCGCGCTGGGCTATCTCGACCGCCCCGAGCTCACCGCGGAGAAATTCATCGACGATCCGTTCGGTCCGCGCCCCGGCGCGCGGCTGTATCGCACCGGCGACCTCGCGCGCTGGCGTCGCGACGGTCGTCTCGAAGCGCTCGGCCGCATCGACCATCAGGTCAAGCTGCGCGGATTCCGGATCGAACTGGGCGAGATCGAATCGGTGCTCGCGCTGAGCCCGCAGGTCGCGCAGGCAGTGGTGATCTGCCGCGAGGATCGTCCGGGCGACAAGCGTCTGGTCGCGTATCTGGTGGCGGCCGGTGACGGTCTCGACATCGCCGATCTGCGCACGCGACTGCGCGAGCGCCTGCCGGACTACATGATGCCGGCGGCCTTCGTCGCGCTCGACGCGCTGCCGCTGACCCCCAACGGCAAGGTCGATCGTCGCGCCCTGCCGGCGCCCGAGGACGAGGCCTATGCCGCAGGCGAGTACGTCGCGCCGCGCAACGCCGAGGAAGCGCGGCTGGCGGCGCTGTGGGCCGACGTGCTGGGTCGCCCGCGGGTCGGCATCCACGACGACTTCTTCGATCTCGGCGGCCATTCGCTGCTGGCGACCCAGCTCGTGACCCGGATGCAGGCCGAACTCGGCCCGGACATCACGCTGCGGATGGTGTTCGAAGCGCCGACGGTGGCGGGTTTCGCCGATCTGCTGATGCGCCAGCGCATGCAGAACCTCGGCGAAGACGATCTCGCCGGCATGCTGCAGGAACTCGAAGGGATGTCCGAGGAGGACATCCGTTCGCTGCTCGCGGGTTGAACCGGGTCGGGATGCCCAGGATGTCACGGTCATGACTTCGTCCACCGACTCGCCGGCCGGCGCGACGCAAACCGGTTCGCTCGACGAGCGGCTTGCGCGGTTGAGCCCGCAGCAGCGCGAACTGCTGCTGCGCAATCTCGCGCAGCGCGCGGCGAAATCCGCGCCGGCCGCGGTCGCGCCGGAACTCCGCGCCGAGCCCGGGCAGCGTCTGCCGCTGACGCCTGCGCAGAAGCAGATCTGGGTGTTCGAGCGCCTGCAACCGGGCACCGCCTCCTACCATATCCAGCACCAGCATCGCATCGAAGGTCCGCTCGATGCCGATGCGCTGGCGCGTGCCCTGGCGGCGCTGGTCGCACGCCACGACGCCCTGCGCATGGCGTTTTCCGAACGCGCCGGCGAGCCGGCGCAGACCGTTCGCGACGACGTTCTCTTTTCGCTGTCGACGACCGATCTCTCCGCGCTGTCGAACGCCGAGCGCGAAGCCGAAGTCTCGCGCCGGATCGTCGAGGATTCGCTGCGACCGTTCGATCTGTCGGCACCGCCGCTGCTGCGCGCGTCGCTGTTGAAGCTCGGTCCGACGACCCATGTGCTGTCGATCGTCGCCCATCACATCGTCACCGATGCCTGGTCGTTCGGCGTCCTGGAACAGGATCTGATCGCCCACTATCGGGCGTTCGCCGCAGGGCGCACGCCCGACGTTCCGTCGCCGCCGCGGGGGTTCGCGGATGTCGCGCTGCGCTGGTCGCAGCCGGAGTTCGCGCGGCGCATCGAGGGGCAGTTGGCGTACTGGGCCGACACCCTCGCAGGCGCCAACGCGCTGCTCGATCTGCCGACGGACCGGCCGCGCGGCGCGCAGTTGTCCGCGGCCGGCGCGCGATACCACTGGTCCGTGCCGGCGGAGCTGCGTGCCGCGCTGGGCGAACTCGCGCGCGCCGAAGGAGCGACCGCGTTCATGGCGCTGTCGTGCGCGTTCCAGGCGCTGCTCGCGCGCTGGTCGGGCGACGAGGACATCGTCGTCGGAACGCCCGTGACCAATCGCGCCGCGCCCGGCGACGCTTCGCTGGTCGGCCTGTTCGTGAACACCGTGGCCCTGCGCGCGAACTTCGCCGACGACCCGTCGTTTCGCCAGGCCTTGGCGCGTGCGAAGGCAGGTACGCTGCTCGCGCTGGAAAATGCCGAAGCGCCGCTCGATCGGGTGATCGAACGTGTCGCGCCGGAACGCGTTCCGGGACGCACGCCGCTGTTCCAGACGCTGTTCGTGCTGCAGAGCGGCGCGACCGAGAGCCTGCGGCTGGGCGACGCGCGCGGCGAATGGATCGAACCGCACAACGATGCCGCGCGCTTCGAGATCACCCTGTCGATGACCGAGGATCCGGATCCCCGGTCCGCCCTGGCCGCGCTGTTCGACTACAGCACCGAACTGTTCGACGCCGCGACCATGGCGCGTCTCGCCGCGCGTTTCGTCGCGCTGCTGCGCGGCGCGGTGGCCGAGCCGGATCGCCCGCTGTCGCGATTGCCGCTGCTCGATGCGGACGAACGCGCCGAACTGCTGGCGCTCGGCGATGGCGGTCCGGCGCCCGCGACGGAAGCGCCGACCCTGCATGGGCTGTTCGCGTCGCAGGCGTCGCGCACGCCGGATGCGATCGCCCTGATCGAGCCTGGCCGCACGCTGACCTACGCCGAAACGGCGCGTCGCGCCCACGGCATCGCCCACGCACTGCGCGCCTCCGGCGTGGCGCGCGGCGATCGCGTCGCGCTGCTCGCGGATCGCTCGGCGGACGCGGTGATCGCGCTGTACGGCATCCTCTTCGCGGGCGCGGCCTATGTGCCGCTGGATCCGGGCCATCCGGACGAACGTCTGGCTTTCCTGCTCGAGGACGCCGGCGCGCGCATCCTGCTGGCGCCGCCCGCTGCGGCCGCGCGTGCGGCGGGCCTGCCCGCGACCGCGCTCGCGGTGGCGGATCTTCCCGAGGCGACGCATGCGCCCGACGACCTCGTCGATGCCGGCGATGCCGCGTACCTCATCTACACGTCCGGTTCGACCGGGACGCCCAAGGGCGTGCTGGTCGAACATCGCGGTGCGGTGAACCTGGTCCAGGGCTTTCTGGCCCGCCATCGTTTCCTCGATCAGCGCCTGCTGATGATTCCCCCGCTGATCTTCGATGCCTCGGTGGGCGACGTGTTCCCGGCGCTGGCGTGCGGCTCCGCGCTGGTGCTGCATCCGGCGCCGACCGAACTCGGACCGTTCGAACTGGAGCGTTTCTGCGAGGAACACGCCGTCACCGCCATCGACGCGCCGGCCGCGCTGTGGCGTCGATGGACCGAAGGCTGGGCGCAACGCGATGCGAAGACGCCGCTGCTGCCGGCCCTGAACCTGATGATGATCGGCGGCGAGAGCGTGCCGGTCGCGCTCGTGCGACGTTTCGCCGCGATCACCGGAGGCCGGGCGACGCTGTGCAATCACTACGGCCCGACCGAGGCCTCGGTCTGCGCGACCCTGCTGTCGACGGTGGACGCGTCCGAGATCGCGGGGCTCGATCTGCCGATCGGCCGGCCGCTGCCGGGCGTGCGCGTGTACCTGCTCGACCGTCATTCGCAACTGGTGCCGCGCGGCGCGGTCGGCGAGCTTTGCATCGCCGGCATCGGCGTCGCCCGCGGCTATCTCTGCGCCGAAGCGCAGACCGCGGAACGTTTCCGCGACGATCCCTTCGTGTCCGGCGCGCGGATGTACCGCACCGGCGATCTCGCGCGCTGGAATGCCGATGGCACCCTGCAGTTCATCGGTCGTCGCGATCATCAGATCAAACTGCGCGGCTTCCGCATCGAACCCGGCGAGATCGAGGCCGCGCTGGCCGCGCTCGACGGCGTGCGCGCGGCGGCGGTGCTGCTGCGCGAGGATCGTCCGGGCGATCGCCGCCTCGTCGCCTATGTCGTCGCCGACGACGCGCTCGATGCCGCGTCGCTGCGCGCGGCGCTGGCGCGGCGTCTGCCCGAGGCGATGCTGCCGTCCGGCTTCGTGTTCCTCGCCGCCATGCCACTGACCGCCAACGGCAAGGTCGATCGCCGCGCCTTGCCCGCGCCGGCGGAGCAGGCCGCGGACGCCCGCGCCGTGCGCGCGCCGCGGAGTCCGACCGAGCATGCGGTCCTCGGCGTCTGGCGCGAGGTGTTGGGCCGCGATGCGCTCGGCATCGACGACGATTTCTTCGCGTCCGGCGGCGATTCGCTCGCGGCCCTGCCGCTGGTGTTCAAGCTGCATGCGGCGCTCGGCGTCGAACTGCCGCTGTCGGCGGTATTCGCCGCGCCGACGGTCGCCGGCATGGCCGAAGCGATCGACCGCCTGCGCAGCGGCGACGCCGGCGACGAATTCGACATCGAGGCGCAGGTCGTGCTGCCCGCGGAGATCGACGCCGCGCGCGCCGCACCGGCGGTCGCGCCGCGCGAGGCGCCGCGTTCGGTGCTGCTGACCGGCGCCACCGGATTCCTCGGCGCGTACGTGCTGCGCGATCTGCTCGATCTGACCGTCGCCGAGGCGGTGTGCCTCGTGCGCGCGGACGACGACGCCCAGGGCATGCGCCGCATCCGCGCCAATCTCGAGCGCTACGGCCTGTGGCGCGATGACGACGCGGCGCGGATCGTACCGTTGCTTGGCGATCTCGCGGCGCCGGCGCTCGGGTTGTCGTCCGGCGCCTTCGATGCGCTCGCGCACCGGGTCGACGCCATCGTCCACAACGGCGGCCAGGTGAATTTCATCGCGCCCTACGCGCATCTGGAGGCGGCGAACGTCGGCGGTACCCGCGAAGTGCTGCGCCTCGCCACGACCGCGCAGCTCAAGCCGGTGCAACTGGTGTCCACGCTCGGCGTGTATCTCACCCCGCGCCACGCCGGGGTGCGGGTCGCCGAGGCGCACGCCCCGCCCGACGGCCCGGGCCAGCACGGCGGTTACAACCAGAGCAAATGGGTCAGCGAACAGCTCGGCCTGCTCGCACGCGCGCGTGGCGTTCCGGTGGCGATCCATCGTCCGGCGCGGATCACCGGCGACGCCGCATCCGGCACCGGCAACGCCGACGACTACTTCAGCGCCTGGATCCGCGGCTGCATGGCGCTCGGTCTGGCGCCGAAACTGCCGGGCGAGACGTTCGACATGACGCCGGTCGATCATGTGGCCCGCGCGATCGTGCGGATCATGCTCGGCGCCGGCGACGCCAACGGCCAGTACCACTACTACAACCCGCGCACCCTGCCGATCGCCGAGGCGGTGGCGGCGATGCGCGATACCGTCGGGCCGATCGCGGAAGTCGATTACCCGCAATGGCGGCACGCGCTGATCGAGGCGGTGGCTGCCGGTCGCGACAACCCGCTGAAGCCGTTCGCCGGCCTGTTCCCGGAAGATGCCGGAAGCGGCGAGGGCCCGGAAATGCCGGACTTCGACTGCAGCGCCACCGAGGCCGTGCTGGCGCCCTGGAACGAGCGCTGTCCGCCCGCCGATCGCGCGCTGTTCGTGCGCTATCTGCGTTTCCTGCAGCGCTGCGGCGCGTTGCCGACGCCGGAGACGACGGCATGAACGCTTCCGCCGCCGCCGCCGGAACCGTGCGCTCCGCCGGACTGCGCGATTTCCTGCTGATCTGGTTCGGCCAGTTGGTCTCGGGCGTCGGTTCGCGCGTGACCAGCTTCGCGCTCGGCGTCTGGGTGTTCAAGACCACCGGTTCGGCGACCTTGTTCGCGACCGTGTTCGTGGCGATGGCGGTGCCCGCGCTGCTGATCTCGCCTTTCGCCGGCGCACTGGTGGATCGCTGGGATCGGCGCAGGATCATGATCGTCTGCGAGCTGGTGTCTGCGGCGACCATCGCGGCGCTGGCATCGCTGGCGATCGGCGGTCAACTCGCGATGTGGGCGATCTGGCTCGGCGTCGGAATCACCGCGATCGCCAACGCCTTTCTGCAACCGGCCTACGCCGCAAGCGTCCCCCTGCTGGCGGATCGCGATCGGCTGGTGCGCCTCAACGGTTTGATCCAGACCGGACAGGGGTTCGCGCTGGTCGGCGGCCCGGCGCTCGCAGGCGTGCTGATGAAATTCGGCGGACTCACCGGCGCGCTGGCGGTGGATGCGCTGACGTTCGTGGTCGGCGCGGTGTGCATCGCGCTGGCGCGCATCCCGCGTCCGTCGAGGCCCGACGAGGCGTCGGCCGGGCTGCTCGCCGAGGCCCGCGACGGCTGGCGCCATGTCGCCGCGCGTCCGGGCCTGCTCGGCCTGCTCGGCCTGAGCGCGGCCGGCAGCTTCCTGTTCGCCATCGCCAGCATCGCGATCACGCCGCTGGTGCTGATCGTGGCCGACGGCGACGAAGGCCTGCTCGGCCTGCAGATGTCGTTGGCCTGCAGCGGCCTGCTGATCGGCGGTCTGCTGATCGCGCTCTGGGGCGGTCCGCGGCGCAAGATCGACGGCCTGCTCGGCTTCACCCTGCTCAGCGGCCTGACCATCGCCGCGCACGGGCTGGCGCCGTCGCTCGTCCTGCTCACCGTCGCCGGTTTCCTGATGTTCCTGACGATTCCGCCGGCGCAGTCGGCCAGTTATGCCCTCTGGCAGACCAAGGTCCCGTCGCATCTGCTGGGACGCTGCATGGCGATCCTGCGCATGACCGGCGAAGCCGCGCTGCCGCTGGGGTACCTGCTCGCGGGGCCGCTGGCGGAGTACGTGTTCGAGCCGGCGCTGATGCCCGGCGGCGCGCTGGCGGACACGGTCGGCGCGGTCATCGGCACCGGTCCGGGGCGCGGTCTGGGCCTGCTCTTCGTCGTGCTCGGCCTGGGCATGGCGATGGTGGCGGTCTTGGGTTACGGAATCCGTTCGATCAGGGAGATCGAACGCGAACTGCCGGACGCGGAAGCGCCGGCGGTCGCCGGTTGAGCGGAAGGCCGCTCGACGGAGGAGAGGCATGGACGGTGCGGAAGACAGGGTTGCGGGACGCATGCGCGCGCGGGAGAGCGCGGAACCGGGCGACGGCGTCGCCACGGTCTCCGCGAGGCGCGCGCACTCCAGGACAGACACAGGACGAGACACGATGAACGCTAGCGATCACACCACGGCGACACGGGGCGTCGCCGATCCCGGGACCCGGGCGCCGACCGCCATTCCCGCCAAAACCGATTTCCTGCTCCGCCGCGCTTCCGAGGTCGAGGCCGCCAACGATCCCGATTCCCCGCTGGGCGCCATCGTCTCCTGGGTGCGGCGTTTCCTCGCGCGCCCGCATCCGGATGTCGGTCGCGCCGGGCCGGTGTGTCCGTTCACGCCGATGGCGCTCGAACTCGACACGATCTGGATGACCGAGATCGTCGATGCGGAACCCGATCCGCAGCGCATCCAGGACGTGGTCGAGCAGTGCCGGCAGATGTTCCTCGATGCCGAGCCGCGCGAGGGCGCGATGGCGATCAACAAGGTGTTCATGATCGTCTTCTCCAGCCTCGACGCCTCGGCGGCGCCGCTGATCGACGCGATCCAGGCGCGGCTCAAGCCCGGGTTCGTCGACGTCGGCCTGATGCTCGGCGAGTTCCACGCCCGCAACGACACGCCGGGCCTGCGCAACGCCGAATTCCGGCCGCTGCGCAGCCCGATCCCGATGCTGGTGATCCGGCACATGGTCGAATCGGACCTGCCGTTCCTGAAGCGCGAGATCGACGCGCCGCAGGTGCGCGGTTCGTATCTGCGCTCGTATCTGCGCCGGCTCGGCGGTTCGATCCGGCGCAACTACTTCGACCAGGCGGTGGATGCGCTGGTCGAAGCCGAAATGGAAATGCGCCACGGCGGCGAAGGAGCCCGCCGGTGAGCGCGCAGCCCGACACCACGGCGGGCGCCGCGCAGAGCGTCGCGATCGTCGGCGGCGGGCTCGCGGGTTCGCTGCTGGCGCTGGCCTTGGCCGAGCGCGGCTATCGCGTCGACGTCTACGAACGCCGCGACGATCCGCGCCGCGACGGCGCCGAGGGCGGACGCTCGATCAATCTCGGCCTGTCCAAGCGCGGCATCCAGGCGCTGACCGAAGTCGGCCTGATCGAGATGGTGATGCCGCTGACCGTGGTGATGCGCGGCCGCGTGATCCACGCGCCAGACGGCGGCACGCGCTTCCAGCCCTACGGCAAGAATCGCGGCGAAGTGCTGTACTCGATCGACCGCAGCGAACTGATCCGGCTGCTGCTCGATCGCGCCGAAAGCCATCCGCAGGTACGCCTGCATTTCGAACATCGCATGATCGGGGTGGACAAGGAGACGCGCGAACTGCAGATCGAGCATGCCGGCGGAACCCTGCGCGTGCGCCCGGACTGGGTCATCTGCGCCGACGGCGCGTTCTCCCGCGCCCGCCCGGAGATGCAGCGCGGCATGCGCGCCGATTTCCATCGCGAATACCTGGAATGGGGCTACAAGGAACTGACCCTCGAGGCCGGCCCGGACGGACGGTCGCTGATCGACCAGACCGCGCTGCACGTCTGGCCGCGTTCGCATGGCCTGTTCGTCTCGCATCCGAATCGCGACGGTTCGCACACGCTGACCCTGTTCCTGCCGCACGAAGGTCCCGACAGTTTCGAGACCACGAAGACGCCGGAAGAGATCCAGGCGCTGTTCCGCAAATACTTCCCGGATCTGCTGCCGATGCTGCCCGGGCTGGTGGAGCAGTGGACCCGTCGTCCGACCGGCGCGCTGCTGACCACGAAGACCGCGCCCTGGCGCTACGCGGACTGGATGGTGCTGGTGGGCGACGCCGCCCACGCGGTCTATCCGTTCTACGGCCAGGGCATGAATTCGGCGTTCGAGGATTGTTCCGCGCTGCTCTCCGCGCTGCGGGCCCGTCCCGACGATCGCGCCGCCGCGTTCGCCGCCTACGAGCAGGCGCGTCGCCCGCATACCGATGTGCTGATGGAACTGTCCAAGGCGAATTTCGTCGAGCTGCGGCAGAAGGTCGGCTCGCCGTGGTTCGTCGCGCGCAAGCGCCTCGATGTCGCCCTCAATCGTCTGATGCCGAAGACCTGGCTGCCGATCTACACCATGGTCTCGCACACCACCATGCCCTACGGCGAAGCGTTGGCGCGGGCGCGCCGGCAGAACCGCATCCTCGGCGGCGCCGCAGCCGCGCTGGTGCTCGCGATCGGAACCGGGGCCTGGTGGATGCTGAATCGCTGATCCCGGCGCGCGATGCGGCGCTGTTCCGGCCGCTGCTGCCGTCGAGCGTGCGGTTGGCGGAGATGGCCCCGGCGGCGGCCGATCCAACGCGCCTGCATCGCGACGAGCAGGCGCAGATCGCGAATGCGGTGGAGAAACGCCGGCGCGAGTTCGCCGCCGGTCGTCTGCTCGCGCATGCCGTGCTGGCCGAGGCCGGAGTCGCGATCGAGCGCCTGCTGCCCGATGCGGATCGCGTGCCGCGCTGGCCGGCCGGCGTTGTGGGCTCGATCACCCATTGCGCGAGCCTGTGCGCGGCCGCCGTCGCCTCCGAAGCGGACTGTTTCGGACTCGGCCTGGACGTGGAGCCGGCGGCCCCGATCGAGGATGCGCTGTTGCCGATGATCCTGCGCGACGACGAACGCCTGCGTCTGCAGTCGCTGCCCCCGGCGCTGCAGCCGATCGGCGGGCGTCTGGTGTTCTCGATCAAGGAAGCGGTCTACAAGGCGATCTATCCGCGCCAGCGCGTGTTCCTGGATTTCCCGCAGGTCGAGGTGGCGTTCGAGGGCGAGGACGCGTTTCTGGCCGACGTGCTGCTCGCGGGCGCGACGCCTCCCGGATTCGAACGCGTTCGTGGCCGCTACCGCATCGCGGACGGCCACATCGCCGCGGCGGTCGTGCTGTCGCGCGGGCGCTGAACCCGCGTCGCGCTCCGCATCGACGGACGGCGTTTCAGACCCGGATGCGGAAGGCGCGCAGGCGCTCGTAGACCGGACGGCAGGCCTCGGCGACCGCCACCGCTTCGCCTTCGAGCGCGGTCTCGCGCGCGCGCCATGGCTCGAACCCCGTGGATTTCCACACGGCGTCGTACCAGTAGGGCGCCCACACGCCGTCGCTCTCGCGCGGTCCCGGCGGCCACGACAGCATCCGCGGCGTGAACGGAACCCCGAGCCGCACGCACAAGGCCCGCAGGTGCGCTTCGGGCGCGCGCAGGAAATCCCCGGCGTCGATCACCGGCGGCGTCTCGCCCAGGCGTTCGCGCAGTAGATCGAACAACGCGCCCTGTTGCGGCAGGCCGATGTCCTCCGGCGTCACCGTCGCCCGCGAACGCAGGTACGAGGCCACGACCTCCGCTGGGTCGCGGATCAGGAAGACGTTGCGCAGGTCGAGCACCCAGTCGCGGTCCATCTCCGGCAACAGGTGATGGCTCATGTGCTTCTGGTACCAGACCGCCGCGCCGCACGGCGCCGGGCCGAGCAGGGCGTCGACCACGCGTCGCCAGTCCGTCTCGCCGGCCGCGATCACCGCGTCGCGCCCGGGATGGTCGAGCCCGGTCCGTGCGAGGTACGCGGCGTACAGCGGCTCGTCGCTCACCGCGCAATCGCCGCGGTTCTCCCAGGCGCGCATCATCGCGGTCGAGATGTTCCGCGGCCCGCTCCACATCGCGATGCGCAGGGTCATGCGAGGCGCACTCCCGCGCGGAAGGCCACGTCGCGTGCGATCAGGTCGCGATACAGCGTCTGCAGTCGCGCGGTGATCGGGCCGGGCAGGGCGGCACCGCCGTCCGGCCCGTCGCCGCCGATCCGGCGACCGTCGATCTCGCGCACCGGCGCAAGTCCCGCGAAAGTGCCGGTGGTGAAGGCCTCGTCGGCGGAATAGGCCTGGGTCAGGCTGAAGTTCTTCTCGAAGCAGGGGATCCCGGCTTCTCGACAGGCGCGCAGCACGTTGGCGCGGGTGATGCCGCCGAGGCAGTAGTCGCCGGTGGAGGTCCAGACCTCGCCGCGGCGCACGATGAAGAAATGCGTCGAATTGCAGGTCGCGACGAAGCCGTGCGGATCGAGCATCAGCGCCTCGTCCGCGCCCGCCTGCGTGGCCTGGATGCAGGCCGTGATGCAGTTGAGCTTGCTGTGGCTGTTGAGCTTCGGGTCCTGCACGTCGGGATAGCCGCGGCGCACGTGCACGGTTAAGAGCGACAGCCCGCGCGCCAAGGTTTCGGGTTTCGCGACCTTGAACTCGGGAACGATCACCACGGTCGCCGGACCGACGGTGACGCGCGGGTCCTGATACGGCGTGCGCTTCACGCCGCGACTGACCATCAGCCGCACATGCACGCCGTCGCGCATGCCGTTGGCGGCCAGGGTGTCGTAGAGCGCGCGGGTCAGCGCCGCCCGGTCCATGCCGATGTCCAGGGCGATGGCCTTGGCGCCCTCGAACAGACGATCCAGATGCGCGTCGAGGAAGACCGGGTGCCCGTCGACCACGCGCAGCCCCTCCCAGACCCCGTCCCCGAGCACGAAGCCGCTGTCGAACACCGATATCGTGGCTTCCGCCCGGGGCTTGAGCGCGCCGTTGATCCAGATCCGGATATCGGCGTTGCGCGGGTCGTCGTGGAACTCGTGGATGCTCCGGGACATCGTCGGCTCTGGTCGACCTCGGGGGAGGGTCGAGTGTAGGGCCGCCGCGGTCCGGACGGAAATGCCCGGGGTTCGTTGACACGCCGCGATCGCCGGCGCTAAGGTGCCACGATCCGCGACCACAGCAGGGTGACGCCGGGAAACCGCCGTCGAGCGTGCGACATGAGCACTACCACCGACACCTGACGACCCACGCCGAGGCCCGCGATACCGCGCAGCGCCCTCGGGCGCTTTTTTTGCGTCCGTCGTCCACCCATGCCTCGCCGCGTCCCCGCCGCGTCCTTCGCTGCGTCCTCCCCCGATTTCCGCTTCGCAAGACTCCCACGCCCATGATCGCCATCACGCTCCCCGACGGCAGCCGCCGCACATTCGAATCCGCTCCCACGGTCGGCGACGTCGCCGCCTCGATCGGCGCCGGCCTCGCCAAGGCCGCGCTCGCCGGCAAGGTCGACGGCAAGCTCGTCGACACCTCGCACCGCATCGAAGGCGATGCGGAACTCGCCATCATCACCGACAAGTCGCCCGAGGCGCTGGAGATCCTGCGCCACTCCACCGCCCACCTGCTGGCCCAGGCCGTGCAGCGTCTGTTCCCCGGCGCCCAGGTCACCATCGGTCCGGTGATCGACAACGGCTTCTACTACGACTTCGCGTACGAGCGCCCGTTCACGCCGGAAGACCTCCCGGCGATCGAGGCGGAGATGCTGAAGATCGTGAAGGAAGCGCATCCGGTCGCGCGCAGCGTGAAATCCCGCGACGACGCGGTCGCGTTCTTCAAGGGCCTCGGCGAACACTACAAGGCCGAGATCATCGAGAGCATCCCGGCGAACGAGGACCTGTCGCTGTACTCGCAGGGCGAATTCACCGACCTCTGCCGCGGTCCGCACGTGCCGGGCACGGACAAGCTGCGCGCGTTCAAGCTGATGAAGGTCGCCGGCGCCTACTGGCGCGGCGATTCCAACAACCAGATGCTCAGCCGCATCTACGGCACGGCCTGGTTGAACGACAAGGACCTCAAGGCCTACCTGACGCAACTGGAAGAGGCCGAGAAGCGCGATCACCGCAAGATCGCGAAGCAGCAGGACCTGTTCCACCTGCAGGAAGAGGGCCCGGGCCTGATCTTCTGGCATCCCAAGGGCTGGGCGATCTGGCAGGTCGTGGAGCAGTACATGCGCCGCGTCTACCGCGACAGCGGTTACCAGGAAGTGCGCTGTCCGCAGATCCTCGACGTCTCGCTGTGGAAGGCCTCGGGCCACTGGGACAACTACAAGGACAACATGTTCTTCACCGAGTCCGAGAAGCGGACCTACGCGGTGAAGCCGATGAACTGCCCCGGCCACATCCAGGTCTTCAACCAGGGCCTGCACAGCTATCGCGACTTGCCGATCCGTTACGGCGAGTTCGGCGCCTGCCACCGCAACGAGCCGTCCGGCGCGCTGCACGGCATCCTGCGGGTTCGCGGCTTCACCCAGGACGACGGCCACATCTTCTGCACCGAGGGCCAGATCGAATCCGAGGTCCGCGCCTTCCACGAGCAGGCGCTGAAGGTCTACGGTCACTTCGGCTTCTCCGACATCCAGATCAAGATCGCGCTGCGGCCGGAGTCCCGTCTCGGCGACGACGCCACCTGGGACAAGGCCGAAGAGGCCCTGCGCTCGGCCCTGCGCTCGGCCGGGGTGGCCTGGGAGGAGCTGCCGGGCGAGGGCGCCTTCTACGGTCCGAAGATCGAATACCACCTCAAGGACGCCATCGGCCGGACCTGGCAGCTGGGCACGATGCAGGTCGATTTCATGATGCCGGGCCGCCTCGGGGCCGAATACGTCGACGAACACAGCCAGCGCCGGCACCCGGTCATGCTGCATCGGGCCATCGTCGGTTCGATGGAGCGGTTCATCGGCATCCTGATCGAGCACCATGCCGGCCAGTTCCCGGCCTGGCTGGCCCCGATCCAGGCCGTGGTGATGAATATCACCGACGCCCAGGCGGAATATGTCGAACAGGTCCGGAAAACCCTTATGAATCAAGGTCTCCGGGTGGCGGCCGATTTGCGGAACGAGAAAATCGGCTATAAGATTCGCGAACACACGCTGCAGCGGGTGCCGTATCTGCTGGTGGTCGGGGACCGCGAGCGGGACAATGGCCTGGTGGCGGTTCGTACGCGTTCGGGGGAAGATCTCGGCAGCATGTCCGTCGCCGATTTCGTCGCCCGTGTGGCGAGCGAATCCGCAGCGACGTGATCGAGACTCCGGTCGGCGCGCATGCCGACCGGTCCTTTCCTTTTCGGAGATCCGAATATCAGTACCCCCCAGGACAAGCAGAACCGCAAGAATCACGAAATCCGCGTGCCGCGCGTGCGCGTGATCGGCAGCGACGGCGAGATGATCGGCGTCATGTCGCGCGACGAAGCGTTGGCCAAGGCCGAGGAAGAAGCGCTCGATCTGGTCGAAATCCAGCCGAACGCGGATCCGCCGGTCTGCCGCATCATGGACTTCGGCAAGTTCAAGTTCGAGATGCAGAAAAAGGCCGCGGCGGCCAAGAAGAAGCAGAAGATCGTCGAGATCAAGGAAGTCAAGTTCCGTCCGGTCACGGACGAGGGCGACTACCAGATCAAGCTTCGGAAGATGCGCGAGTTCCTGGCGGAGGGCGACAAGATCAAGGTCAACATCCGCTTCCGCGGTCGCGAGATGAGCCACATGGAGCTCGGTCGGCAGATGGCGGAACGGATCGAGGCGGATCTGGGCGAGGACATCGTCATCGAATCGCGCCCGCGCCTCGAAGGGCGGCAGATGGTGATGATGATCGCGCCGAAGAAGAAGTAAGCGCGATCGCGCAGCGCGCCCTCCCGTCCGAGACGGCGGGGCGCGTGCGGCGATTTGGGCGAGACCCGTCCATGCCGGAATACAGGCGCCGCGAGGCGCCTTTTTCGTGCGCGACGTTCGAGAGGCCCGGTCCGGGGCAGGGTCCGGTGGCGATCCCCGGGCGCGACCGTTCGTCGGAACGGATCGCCTCGTGCACGGCGGACGCTATCCGACGCGCATCCGCGAGGCCAGAATCGGCCGAGGACGCGGGCGACGCACGATCGACGCCACGAACGCGCCCGGGGGGCAGAAGAAACATCCCCCAGGAGAAACATTCCCAGGAGGAGCACCGTCATGACCGACACCGTCGCACCCGAACAGGTCTTTCCCGACCCGACGCTCTCGCCGCTGGCCGCCGCGATCGCGGCCGGCGACATCGGCCGGGTCCGCAGCCTCGCTCCCGACGCGGACCTCGGGTCCCGCGGCGATCAGGGGATCACGCTGCTGCAGTGGGCGCTGCTCAATCGCAGACTCGACGCGATGGAAGCGCTGCTCGATGCCGGCGCGGATCCGGCGCAGCCGGGGATGGACGGCGATACCACCGTCCATTTCGCCGCGATGTTCGACGATCCCGCCTTCCTGCAGACGCTCCTGGCGCGCGGGGTCGATCCCGATGTCGCCAACGCCGAGACCGGCGCCGTTCCGCTGCGCGCCGCGATGTACGCGGACCGCGAGACGCAGTTCCGGATGCTGCTGTCCGCGGGCGCGAATCCCGATCTCGCGGACGCCCAGGGCAATACGCCGCTGCACGTCGCCGGCCTGATCGACCAGCCGCGCCGCGCGCTGGCGCTGCTCGAAGCCGGCGCCGATCCCGCGCGTCGCAACGCGCAGGGCGCGACCTTCCAGCGCTATCTGTTCGCGATCCGCCCGGATCTGCTCGACGAGCGGACCAGCGCGGCCTGGGAAGCGGTGCTGGGTCGGTTGTCGGCGGACAAGGTGCCGCTGGACGTCGCGCCGGCCTGAGATCGTCCTTCCGCGGCGGGCGCGGCGATCCGCGTCCCCGCGCAATCCATCTTCGCATCGGAGCAATACCGCCATGGAAAAGAATCCCGACGAAGCCCGCCCGAGCATGTTCGGGTTCCTCTCGTCCTTCATGCGGCCGCAGCCGCCGGCGCCGCGCGTCGAACCGGTCCGCGCGGAGACGCTCGCGAAGATCTCGGACGACGTCTACGATCGCGGCAGCGACCGGCCCGCGCGGATCGACGGTCTCGAACGGATGAGCGAGGAATCGCTGCGCAGCAAGGGGATCGACCCGAAAGCGCTGCATACCCCGAGCGGGATGCATGCGGAGCTCTATCAGGATTCGCGCGACGGCCGCACCGTGCTGGCGTTCCGCGGCACCGACAACCCGAAGGTCGAGGTGGTCAGCACGCCGTTCGAAGGGCCGTCGGGGCTCGATCCGGAAATGGACATGCTCGCCGCGCTGCGCGGTCGCGAGGATGCGCTGCGGGTGACCGGCGTCGCGCAGTCCGGTCGCGACTGGATGACCAATTTCCGGCAGGGTCTCGGCTACGAGACGCAGCAACACAACGACACCGTTTCGCTCGCGAAGCAATGCGAGGTCGCGTTCGGCGAGAAGCTGGTGCTGACCGGGCACTCCAAGGGCGGCGGCCAGGCGGAACTGGCGAGCGCCGTCACCGGTCGCCCGGCGATCACCTTCAACCCCGCCGCGGTGCACGACGACACCCTGACCCGTTTCGGCCTCGATCCCGCGCGCCTGCGCGAGGTCGCGCCCGAGCGGGTGACCAGCGTGATCACCCGCGGCGAGGCCGTCGACACCATCCAGGGGCGCGAGATCCTCGGGATCAAGACTCCGGTGCCGACCGGGCGGCGTGTCGAGATCGAGGCGGACGAAAGCCTCGGCATGGTCGCGAGGCACACCATGGGCAAGGGCGTGATTCCCTACCTCGACCAACTGTCCGGTCGCCAGGTCGAGATGCCGCAAGCCGAGCGTTCCGACCTGCCGCGTCTGACGCCGTCGATCTTCGCCCAGGGCAGCGGTTCCTCGCATCTGGTCGACCCGTTCCGTTTCCCCCTGTACGGCGGTTTCGCTTCGTCGCTGGCGATGATGCGGGAGCCGCCGGTCGTGCTGCTCTCGGACGAGCGGCACCCCGCCCACGAGCTCTACAGCCGGATCCTGGATCGGGTGCGCGACGCCCCCGAACAGGATCGTCGCGATGCGGGCATCGCCGACGTGGGCGGCGCGAAGAAGCTGGCGGGCGCGTTGACGGTGGCCGCCCTGCAGGCGGATTTCGACAGCGCCGACCAGGTGGTGTTCGGCAACCGAGGCAGGACCGCGTTCGTCGTCCAGGGCGACCCGGATCTCGGCGGGCGACGCGTGGACGTGGCGACCGACACGGCGCTGCAGACGTCCTTCCGGGACAGCAGCCTCCAGGCGGCGAGCATCATCGCGCAGCGCCCGGATCCCGTGCTCGAACCCGAGTCCCCGAAACAGGAGCGCGGCGGCTGCGCGATCATGTGACCGGGGACGGTCGAACCCGGGCGGCAGGCGGTGTTAGGATCGGGGCGTCGGCGGAGCGGGCCCTGCGCCGTTCCGCACAAGCCCAAGGAGCAACATGTCCAGCTTCCCGGCCCGGAGTGTGTTCGCCGCAACGCTGATCGTCGTGCTGGGAGCGGGGCTTCCGGCATGCGCAATGGAGGAGTCGATGTCCGCAACAGCCCAAGCCCGTGCCGTCGACGCCCGCGAGGTCTTCGCCGATCCGCAGGTGGCCGAACTGGCCGAAGCCGCCGCACGCGGCGATGCCGCCCGGGTCCGCGCGCTCGCGCCCGGCGTCGACCTGTCCACGCGCGGCGACAAGCACGTCACCCTGCTGCAATGGGCCCTGCTCAATCGCAGTCTCGACGGCCTCAAGGCCCTGCTCGATGCCGGCGCCGATCCCGCCCAGCCGGGCATGGACGGCGATACGGTCGTCCATTTCGCGGCCAAGGCCAACGACCCGGCCTACCTCGCCGAGTTGCTGGCCCGCGGCGTCGATCCCAACGTCGCCAATGCCGAGACCGGCGCGGGACCGCTGGCCGCCGCGCTGATGGGCGAAGCCGAGCCGCAGTTCCGCGCCCTGCTCAAGGCCGGCGCCGACCCCGATCGCGCGGACCGCATGGGCAACACCCCCCTGCACGTCGCCGGACAGATCAACGAACCGGCGCGCGCGCTCGATCTGCTGGAGGCGGGCGCCGACCCGCAGGCGCGCAACCGCCAGGGCGCGACCTTCCAGCGCTATCTGTTCATGACCCGCGCCGCGCTGCTCAACGCCGAAACCCGGCGTCGCCGCGACGCGGTGGAAGCCTGGCTGAAGGCCCACGACATCGCGCTCGAAGGCGCCCGCTGAGGAGGAGCAAGGATGAGCGCACAGTTCGATCCCGAAAGCAGGCAGGGCGGGCGGCAGTCGGTCGATCCGCTGACCGGCAACGTCCACAGCCGCCCGTCGTTCGCCGATGAAGTGCGCGGCCCGGCGCCGCGCGACATCGACCTCACCCTGGCGCGCATGGCCCAGGACGTGTACCGGTCCGACGATCGCGAACGCGCCGGGGCGCCCGGCTGGCGACCGCTGACCGACGCCCAGTTCCGCCAGGTCGGTATCGATCCGGCGCTGCGCACGAACGCGTCCAGCGGCTTCGACGCCGACATCTACACCGACGGCAACGGCCGTTACGCGCTGGCCTATCGCGGCACCGACGCCGGCAAGGACTGGGCCACCAATCTCGGCCAGGGGCTGGGATTCGAAACCTCGCAGTACAACCAGGCGATGCAGCTGGCCAGACAGGCCAAGGTCGCGTTCGGTGACGAGCTGGTCGTCACCGGGCATTCGCTCGGCGGCGGCCTCGCCGCGGTCGGCGCCGCCTCGATCGACGCCCCGGCGGTCACCTTCAACGCCGCCGGCGTGAAGAACGCGACGCTCGAACGCGCCGGCATGGATCCGGCGGCGGTGAAGCAGGCGGCCGAATCCGGCCAGATCCGCCGCTACGCGGTCGAGAACGAAATCCTGACCCACCTGCAGGAAAAGAGCTTCCCGACCCGCTACCTGATGCCAGACGCGATCGGCAACAAGGTCGAATTGCCCGACCCCGACCCGCTCAGCTTCTGGCAGAGCTTCAACCCGGTGAAATCGGTCAAGCACAGCGTCGAGCTGCACATGATGGACTCGGTGATCCGGGCCCAGGAGCGCGCCTTCGGCCACGGCATCGGCGAGAACGGGTTGATGTCGCACCCGGACCACCCGTTCAACCGGCAGTACCAGCGCATCTTCGACCAGCTGCAGCCGCAGTTCGAGGAGCGCGGGATCGGCATCCGCGAAGCCCAGAACGTCGCCGGCGCGCTGGCGGTGGAGGCGCAGCGCAGTGGCATCGTGCCCGACCGCGTCGCGATCAACGGCGACCGGGTCTTCGCGGTGCAAGGGCAGCAGCCCGAGACCCAGCGCTACACCCAGGTCGGGATGAACGCCACGGAGACTCCGCTGCAGGAGTCCAGCCGGCAGTCGCTCGGCCTGTTGGCGGCCCAGCCGCAGCAGACCTCGCCCGCACAGGCGCCGCCGCAGATCGCGGGCCCCGAGGCCCCGTCCGAGCAGCAGGCGAACCCCCTCCGCTCCAGGCTGTAGCCGATCCGGTCGGCATGCCGACCCGCATCCCGGCCGTGGGCGGGCAGCATGTCCTTGGTTTGCATGGGAAAACCGATCCGGGCATAATGGCCGGCCCGGTTCGCCGGGATGTTGTCGGTTTTACCATCGGACCCGTCGTCGCTCCGGAGAGATTCTTCATCCGGATCAATGGCCTACCACCGGCAGGGCAGGACGGAAAGAGCAGCTTCGGCTGTCGCCCACGCCAGTACTCGTTCAGACCCCAGGACTCCAGACCCATGCCCAAGATCAAGACCAATCGGGCGGCGGCCAAGCGCTTCCGGAAGACCGCTTCCGGCAAGTACAAGTGCGGCCACGCCAACAAGAGCCACATCCTCACCAAGAAAGCGACCAAGCGGAAGCGCAACCTGCGGCAGACGAACCACGTTCGTGCCGAGGACGCGGGCCGTCTGGACCGCATGCTGCCGTATCTCTGAGGAGGACTGAACCATGGCTCGAGTCAAACGTGGTGTCACGGCGCGTCGCCGCCACAAGAAAATCCTGAAGCAGGCGAAGGGCTACTACAACGCCCGTCGCAAAGTCTTCCGCGTCGCCAAGCAGGCGGTCACCAAGGCGCTGCAGTACGCCTACATCGGCCGCAAGCAGAAGAAGCGCAATTTCCGCAGCCTGTGGATCGCCCGCATCAACGCGGCCGCCCGCAGCAACGGCATCAGCTACAGCCGCTTCATGAACGGTCTGCTCAAGGCCGGTATCACCCTCGACCGCAAGGTGCTGGCCGACATCGCCGTGCACGACGCGAAGGGCTTTACCGCGCTGGCCGAAAAGGCGAAGAGCGCGCTCGCGGCATAAGCAGATTCCTCCCCGAGCCCGCGCTTCCCGGTGCGGGCTTCGGTGCGAGAGACATCGAATCATGCATGGGGAAGGGCGCGAGTCCTTCCCCATTTTCGTTTCTGGACCCTTGCTTCAGACGCCAACACGAGTCGGACATGAGCGATATCGAACAACTCTCGGCGCAGGCGCTGGCGGACATCGTCGCGGCCGACGCGCCCGACGCCCTCGAAGCCCTGCGCGTCGCGCTGCTCGGCAAGAACGGCAGCGTCACCGCGCAACTGAAGTCGCTCGGCGCGCTGCCGGCGGACCAGCGCAAGGCCGCGGGCGAGGCGATCAACCGCGCCCGCGACGCCATCGGCGAAGCGCTGAACGCGCGCAAGGCCGCGCTCGACGAAGCCGCGCTCGCCGCGCGCCTCGCCGGCGAGACCATCGACGTGACCCTGCCCGGGCGCGATGCCGGTCGCGGGGGACTGCATCCGGTCACGCGCACGCTGGAGCGCATCGTCGACATCTTCGGCCGGCTCGGCTACGAACTCGCCGACGGTCCCGAGGTCGAGGACGACTGGCACAACTTCGAGGCCCTGAACTTCCCGCCGCATCATCCGGCGCGCGCCATGCACGACACCTTCTACCTGACGAACAAGGTCGACGGCGATGCGCATCTGTTGCGCACGCACACCTCCGGCGTGCAGGTCCGCTACATGAAGAACGTCGTGGCCGATCAGAGCGGGCCGCCGCTGCGGATGATCGCCG
This sequence comes from Pseudomonadota bacterium, assembly GCA_049324395.1. Taxonomy (GTDB): domain Bacteria; phylum Pseudomonadota; class Gammaproteobacteria; order Xanthomonadales; family Xanthomonadaceae; genus Lysobacter_I. The sequence goes on along the minus strand of JBMOOY010000060.1, from coordinate 7,819 downwards.
CGGGCAAGGTGTATCGCAGCGACAGCGACCAGACCCACACGCCGATGTTCCACCAGGTCGAAGGCCTGCTGGTCGACGACCGCGCCAGTTTCGCGGATCTCAAGGGCACGCTCGCCGAATTCGTCCGCGCGTTCTTCGAGCGCGATTTCGAGATGCGCTTCCGCCCGAGCTACTTCCCGTTCACCGAGCCCTCGGCCGAAGTCGACATCGCCTGGCAGCAGCCGGACGGTTCGACCCGCTGGCTGGAAGTGCTGGGCTGCGGCATGGTGCATCCGAACGTGCTGCGCAACGTGGGCATCGACCCGGAGCGCTACACCGGCTTCGCCTTCGGGTTGGGCGTCGAACGCTTCGCGATGCTGCGCTACGGCGTCGACGACCTTCGCGACTTCTTCGAGAACGACGTGCGGTTCCTGAAGCAGTTCGCGTAGGGCGGCCCCCGGCCCGCCGTTGCGGCGGCTCCGTTTGCGTCGAACGCGAGACGAAGCTGTTCCGATCGCTGTCGACGTATCCGAAAGATTCAAACGGCGGGCTTGAGCCCGCCCTATGGCGAAACAAGGGTTCCAAGGCATGAAATTCTCCGAAAACTGGCTGCGCCAACACGTGAAGACCGATGCTTCGCGCGAGAAGCTCTCGGCGACGCTGACCGCCATCGGTCTGGAAGTCGAAGACATGACCGTGCTCGGCGCTTCGCTCGACGGCGTGGTCGTCGCGCGCATCGTGGAATGCGCGAAGCATCCGGAAGCCGATCGTCTGCAGGTCTGCCAGGTCGATGCGGGGCAGGGGAGCCTGCTGCAGATCGTCTGCGGCGCGCCGAACGCGCGGCCGGGCCTGATCGCGCCGCTCGCGACCATCGGCACGCAGGTCGGCGAACTCACGATCAAGGCCGCGAAACTGCGCGGCGTCGAATCCAACGGCATGCTGTGCTCGGCGAAGGAACTCGGCATCGACGCCGACGCGTCGGGGCTGCTCGAACTCCCGGCCGATGCGCCGGTCGGCGCGCCGCTCGCCGACTATCTCGGCCTGCCCGACGCCACCTTCGAACTGAAACTCACGCCCAACCGTGCCGACTGCTTCGGCGTGCGCGGCATCGCCTTCGACGTGGCCGCCGCGCTCGGCAGCGCAGTCGAACCGTTGCGCGCCGATCCGGTGCCGGCCGCCAGCGATGCGACGATTGCGGTCGAGCTCGATGCCGGCGCCAAGGTGCCGCGTTTCGCCGGCCGCGTCATCGACGGCGTCGACGCCGCCGCGAAGACCCCGGTGTGGATGGCGGAACGCCTGCGCCGCAGCGGCGTGCGCCCGATCAGTTTCCTGGTCGACGTGACCCAGTACGTGATGCTCGAACTCGGCCAGCCGATGCACGCCTTCGACAAGGACGCGCTGCAGGCGCCGGTGGTCGTGCGCCCGGCGCGCGCCGGCGAGGAAACGAAGCTGCTCGACGGCCGCACGGTTGCGCTGGACGAGGATTTTCTCGTCGTCTCCGACAGCAGCGGCGGGCGCGGGGCGCGCGCGGTTGCGCTGGGCGGGATCATGGGCGGGCACGACACCCGCGTGACCGACGCCACCCGCAATGTCTTCCTCGAGGCCGCGCACTGGATTCCGTCGGCGATCATCGGCCGCAGCCGCAAGCTCGGCATGCACACCGACGCCGGTCATCGTTTCGAGCGCGGCGTCGATCCCGAGCTGCCGCGCATCGCGATCGAATACGCGACGAGACTCATCCTCGATGTCGCCGGCGGCACGCCGGGTCCGACGATCGACGTCGTGCGCGACGCCGACATGCCGAAGCCGCAGACGATCGGTCTGCGTCGCGCGCGCCTGGCGCGCGTGCTCGGCGCGCAGGTGGCCGACGCCGAAGTCGAACGCATCCTGCGCGCGCTGGGCCTCGGCGTCGAACCCGATGCCGAGGGTTGGAGCGTCGCCGCGCCGACCCGCCGCTTCGATCTCGCGATCGAGGAGGACCTGATCGAGGAGATCGCGCGCATTCACGGCTACGACGCCGTGCCGACGACGCTGCCGGGCGGTGCGACCCGCATCGCCGCGGGCAGCGAGACCGTCCTCGACGAGAACACGATCCGTCGCCAACTGGTCGCCCGCGATTATCTGGAAGCGATCAACTACGCCTTCGTCGACGGGGAATGGCTCGCGAACTGGCAGGCGACCGCGGGCGCGGTGCCGCTGGCCAATCCCCTGAGCGCGGAGTTGAGCACGATGCGCACGATGCTGTTGCCGGGGCTGGTCGCCGCGCTCGGCCGCAATGCCGCGCGACAGCAGTCGCGGGTGCGGCTGTTCGAGGTCGGCAAGGTGTTCGCGGCGACGGCTGCCGGTTCCGCGCCTCGCGAGACCCGCCGGGTCGCCCTGGTCGCCTGTGGCGATGCCCCCGCCGAGCAGTGGGGCGTTGCGGCCCGTCCGGTCGATTTCCACGATCTCAAGGGCGACCTGGACAGCCTGGCCGCCGCCTCGGGTGCGACACTGGACTACCGTCCGTCGGATGCGCCCTGGGGCCACCCCGGCCGCTCGGCCGACGTCTTCCGCGACGGCGAGCGCCTGGGCTGGATCGGCGAACTGCATCCCCGCCTGCAGAAGACCCTCGGTCTGGATCACCGGGTCCTTGCCGCGGAGCTCGACCTGGCGCCCCTCCAGCGCCGCGGGCTGCCCCGGAGCGAGGCGCTCAGCCGCTATCCGTCCGTCCGCCGGGACCTCGCGTTCGTCGTCCCGGAAACGGTCTCCTGGGCCGCTCTGGAGGCCACCGTGAAGGCGGCCGCAGGCCCGTCCCTGCGGGCGCTCCGGCTGTTCGACCGGTACGTGGGCAAAGGGGTCGAAACCGGATTCAAGAGCCTCGCTATGGGCTTGATTCTGCAAGAAGAATCGCGCACTCTGACCGACCGCGAGGTGGACGCGGCGGTGGCCCAGGTCATCGCCGCCCTGCGGGGGGAACACGGCGCGGAAATCCGCTCGTGATACCGGGTCCGGCCGGCTTTCGCCGTCCGGGCCGTGAACAGAATCGGGCTCGTTTTGGGGGAAACGGATGGCATTGACCAAGGCTGAAATGGCCGAGCGACTGTTCGACGAAGTCGGACTGAACAAGCGCGAGGCGAAGGAGTTCGTGGACGCGTTCTTCGACGTGCTTCGCGAAGCGCTGGAACAGGGACGTCAGGTCAAGCTGTCCGGATTCGGCAATTTCGACCTCCGGCGCAAGAACCAGCGCCCGGGCCGCAACCCCAAGACCGGCGAGGAGATCCCGATCTCCGCCCGCACCGTGGTCACCTTCCGCCCCGGCCAGAAACTGAAGGAGCGCGTCGAGGCGTTCGCCGGAGGCGGCGATGCTTGATCCCGGCAGCAACCGCGAACTCCCGCCGATCCCGGCCAAGCGTTATTTCACGATCGGCGAGGTCAGCGAGCTGTGCGACGTGAAGCCGCACGTGCTGCGCTACTGGGAGACCGAGTTCCCCAGCCTCAAGCCGGTCAAGCGCCGCGGCAACCGCCGCTACTACCAGCGCCACGACGTGCTGATGGTGCGCCAGATCCGCAGCCTGCTGTACGAACAGGGCTACACCATCGGCGGCGCGCGCCTGCGCCTCGACGGCGAGGGCGCCAAGCAGGAGTCCGCGATGACCTCGCAGGTGATCCGGCAGGTGCGGATGGAGCTGGAAGAAGTCCTGCAGCTCCTGAAGCGTTGAACGACGCTGGCCCTGCCCGCATCCGAACGGGTACAATGTTCGACCTACCCGGGGTATAGCGCAGCCTGGTAGCGCACCAGTCTGGGGGACTGGTGGTCGTCGGTTCGAATCCGGCTACCCCGACCAATACATAACGGCAAACCCTCTCTGCCGTATTCCGAAAACCCCGCAAATTGCGGGGTTTTCGCGTTTTGGCTGTGGACTTCAGTCCGGCGCCCTTCACCCCTGTTTGGCGAAAAATTGGCCAAATTCTCCCTCTCTTTCTCCGGCCCTGTGGACTTTCCGATTGTCAAGTCCACAGGATGGTTTTCGTGTTTCCTTGTAGATCAAAGATTTACGTGTGGTCTCGGGAGAGCGGTTTTATGGCGTCAATGCCTGTCCGACGGGATACGAACGGTTTCAGAGAAAGAGGTAAGCGCGGTGTGGTGCAACGTAATTGCGCGTGGTGGAACGTATTGCTCAGTCGCGGCGCATTCAAAGTGAACGGAGTGCGGTGGCGTGCCGGTCGACCGCTGTAAGAATCGCAGCATTGATGGCTTTCCTAGCCTTCGACTGTTGTTCCGACTTGCGCGCACCGGCTACGGATACGCTTTCAATGCCAAACGAAAATGGTGCGTTGGCAAAGTCCTCGCTTCCTCGGGCTATCTGAAAATAGTATGCGACCGAGCATTTTCCCCTGATAGCGTCGAGGTCGAATCGATGGTCGACTAGTACACGTGTCATTAGGAATGAGCCGTGGTATTGCTCGTTGGCAAGGAGGCTAATTTCATTGAGCTTGTCGCCATCCATCCGCATGTTGCGAATATGTCCTTCGAGAAATTTGAGTTCGGGAGGCAGGGCGGCACCTGCACGCGCGCTGGTGGGCTTGATGGTCAGGTCCACAATCTCTCCTGGTTCATTACCGACTGTGTTGGGGCCGGCTAGTCGCAGCAGAAAGGTGACGTGATTGTTTCCATCGAAGGATCCCAGACGGATCTTCGTAGGCGTATCGTCCTTAGAAATGCCTGCGGCTTTCAGTTCGCGCATGACATGGTTAATGATCTGGTCATTGATGCGATTAGTTTCCTTGGCTGTGTGCGTGGAAATGACATCGAGCACCAATGCGCCCTCATTCTGGCATATGGAAATGTCAGCCTTAAACGACAGTTCCCGGTGAAGAAGGTCTCGACTGTAGTCTTCCCGACTGATTTCGTAGGAGATAACAAGGCGGTTGCGGCTTGGTCGCTGGATGGATGGCTCCCGCGTAAAGGAAACTCCTGATATACGCGCCATGTCCACGGCGGTGGCCAGATCTGCTTCAGCGTGCTCAACAACTGCCTGCCAACCAGCGTCCTTTGTGGTGAGGGTGACCTTCTGGGGCTGGGCTTTGGGTTTAGCTTCTCGGGAGGCGCTGTCATCGAGTAGCTTTCCAATCTCGAATGGCTGGAGAAGCGTCGTCGAGAGGAACTGGATGAGTCGGGCTCGATCGACGTCTACGACAAAAAGGCCCTTGCTCCGGGCGAGAGCGACGAGGTCACCCGTGGAGATGTGATCTCCAGATAGAAGAGTACGGAGTTGCTCGCCAAAGGGGAGCCAAGTCGAGACATCGATCTTATCGGCGACGTCAAGCATCAGGAGGTCTCCAGCGCGTTGAGGTTAGATCGGATGTAACAGAATGCCGAGATGTCAGGTGCTCGCTTGTCAAAAGGCAGTTTCGCCTTTGCAGCAATGTGGGCGTGCTGTGATGCGTTGTAGTCTGGGAATCCGATACGAACTGCGCGGCCCCACCCACCGGTCAGCGTCAACGCGAGCGCGATTGCGCGGGTGTATGCTTCTTCGTCGAAAGGCTGCCTGACATAGAGGTGAAGCCGTTCACTGTCAATGGTGTCGATCTTTAAAGGCAGCATGTCGGCGACCACGAGTTCCAATGGCAGAAACTTGCCATACCGTTCATCGCCCTTGTTGACTAGGCCCGTATCAGGGAAAAAGAAACTATAGGTTGCATCCAGTTCGCGATCTGCATGATCAAGAGCGGCCAGGATGAAGTCGATACGCGCCCCGTCGACGAGGTGGACGTTGTGCGTGCACGCGCTGTCGAGTCCTCGGCTGGCGACGCATGCGCCAAGCACATCTCGGTTGAAGGATTCGTTGTGCGAACTCGTCCATATGAGCAGACCACTGTGCTCAATGCGCTTGCGGCTATGGAAGGTCTTAGTGAGCTCGTGGATGGTGGTGTCGTATCGGGCGCAGGCGATGATCTCGTTGGCCTCGAGAACAAAACCCTTGAGGGTGGTTCTAATTTCGCTTCCTTTCTCGGGATAACCGCCACTATTGTTCTTTACGGAGACGTGGATGATGTCCGTGCGACTCTCGTAAAACGGATTGTTGTAGATAAAAATACGGTCATCGCCGTGGGTCTTCCTTGGATTGCCGCCAGATCCAACGTGGTTGTTGTTCGTGCACGGAATCGGCAGGGCATTGAGGTCTTGGTGCCACCCGATGGCTTTCAGGAACGCCTCGGCCAGCCTCTCCCCATGCTCGCCTGATTTTTTGGATTGTTCGCCGCTCATCGTGACCCCTGAAGTCTGATTACGATATGGATTTCGTTTGCGTCATCCGGATTGCTGACTTCAACAGCAGAAGGAGTAACTCCTTTCGAGAACACAAGATCGACGCCTGGTGTTACCCGCGTAATGCGTAGCATCGTGTTCAAGGAACGTCTTATCTGACGGACATCCACCACGGTGCCACGGTCGAGCCTGTATCCAAGGTCGGCCTCGATGTCATCGGCAATAGCCTCGATAGCATCGTTCCCGATGAACTCCGCCCCCACGTTCAGGAGTTCGGAGACACTGGGCGTCACGCCAGGTGCAAGGTGCGCAGAAACGCTTGCCTTGAAGGCAGTCTGGATTGAAGGATCACTGAGCTCGGCATTCGCACGCTTGGTCAGCGCACTCACGAACTTGGTCACGCCCTGGTCGCTCTGGATAGGGGCGAGCTTCAAGAAGTCTTCTAGCCAATAGCGGGTTCGCGATTTGCCGCGTTCTACGGCGAGGACGGTAGTATCGTGGCCGAAAACAAGTGCAGCCTTCTGCAGGTGTCTTGGGTCTATACCGGAGAGGCCGGCAATGGACAGATTCGGGGCCGCATCATCGACCACGAGGAATCGCTCGGTTACTTCGGTCTTGAACAAGCCAAGCACGCGAACGCCATCATGGGAGCCGCCTTGCAATTCGAAAAGGACAATGAAGAGATCGCCGCCGGCTACACCGGGATGCGTCGACTTGCTGTAAAGGTGGCGTGCGATTGCCCTAGAGGCTTCGGCGAATGTGTTTTCATCAGCGAGAGCCTCTATTGCAAAACGCCTCACGTCGTTGAGGTCGAGAGTGGACTCATGCGTGAACGCATAGCGTTCGCCCCCATCCAAGGTGCCCCTGAGGTAGTTGTCGACGAGAATTGCGTCAACGTCTGTACTAGCGTCAACAGCATGGGTCGACAACCGTATCCCTTCTTCCCGAATGCGGTTACCGACCCGATGGACGATGAGTTTCACCACGCGTGCACTGTCGATCTTCATCTCGCTCCCTGCGGCACGCCCCCTGTGGATGCTCACTACAAAGAGCGTATCCGCTCTTCTTAATGCAGTGCAAGGCGCCTTGGGTAGTCACCAATGCATGTCCCGCCAAACACCATCGCCCTCAAGTGGGGAGTACGCCATCTTCTGGTAACTAATGATCGCCTTTCGCCGGAGATCACCCTGTCAGATGTTTCAGGTGGCTCCGCTTGGGCTTCTTCATGGGATCCTTCTCTGGTCAGCGCACGAGAAAAACACCATTCTTCAGCCGTGCCAGTCTGAGAAAGGAAGAATTTTGAAGTGTTTTGTCACGCCTCATCATGTCAGACGGAATTGGGACTGGATTCATTTCAGCGACCGCTGGCGCTGATTTTTAACCTAGCACGGGCGGTTCCATGAAGTGTGACGGTGTAACGCTTTAACGAAATCTTGACAATGGCGCCGGCCGCTCTAGAATCGCCGCCTGTTCAACAACAAGATGAAGCGTGGATCTGCGGTACGCCGCGTCGGCGAAGGGGATCGTCGATACGAAATCGAGGTTTGCGCTGGAGACGACTCGTGTCCAGCCCGGTCATGCATTTGGATTTGC